>NZ_SDPU01000020.1 GCF_004168035.1 Nocardioides iriomotensis
GGCGTTGTGGCAAGAGGGCCGAGCCGGTCGGCGGCCGGGTCGTTGACTGGCCTGCAGCCAGGTCATCCGGGCGCCCGCACAACAACGAGGCCCCGACCGGGAGTCCCAGGACTCCGGGCGGGGCCTCGCGCCACCGGTGCAGCGGTCAGAGGTGGTCGGTCGTGATCAGAGGTCCATCGGCCGCAGCACGCGGTCGATGCCGTGCGCGATCTGCTTGTTGCCGAGGTTGATGTTCTTGGCGGCGGCGATGACGCGCGCGTTCCGGGCGTTGCGGTCGGCGTCCACGATGCGCACCTCGCCCCCGGCGACGTTGATGCCGATGTGCTTGCCCAGGGCGGTCTCGAGGCGGGCGCCGTCGGACTTCTTCGCGGCGGCGTACTTGACCGTGGCGCCGGGGACGACGTGGTAGAGCAGCACGTCCTCGACCGTGTCCAGGCCGAGCGACGCGACGGCGGCGAACGTCGCCTTCTCGGTGGCCGGCCGCTCACCGGCGATGCTCGTGACGAGCTTGCGGAACGCCCGGTCGGTCGGCACGAACGCGGTCAGCGCCGTGTCGCCGTCCGCCAGCACCGCGACGGGGCTGTTCGGGTCGGCCTTGATCACCGCACGGACGGCCTTCTCGGCGACGTCGAAGTCGTCCCAGCTCCGGTCGTACCTGTTCCCGTCCGCGGCCAGCACCTCGGTCAGCGGGGTCGTCCCGGCCTTGGCCTGCGCGGGGGTGGTGGTCAGCACGGATCCGGCGACGAGCGTGGCGACCGCGGCGACGGCGGAGACGGTTCGGGTGGTTCGCATGTCAGCTCCTCGAAGCTCCCAACGCGCCGCCCTGCGCGGCGCGGACACGGGGGGTTCGGCCGGGCCCGGGGAGCGGTTTGGTTCGTACCGGCTCCCCTCCGCAACCGGCCTGGACCGGTGCTCTGCGACGATGGCGGGGATGTCCCCCACGCACGTCTGGTACGTCAGCTACGGCTCGAACATGTCCGCGGACCGGTTCGGCTACTACCTGAGCGGCGGTCTGCCGCCGGGTGGGAGCCGGCACAACCCGGGTGCCCGCGACGCCACGCCGCCACTGCGCTCGATCCCGGTGGACCTCCCCGGCACCGTCTACTTCGCCGGCGAGTCGCCGCAGTGGGGCGGCGGCGTCGCGTTCTACGACCACGAGACGCCGGGCGACTCGGTGGGGCGCGGCTACCTCGTCACGCCCGCCCAGTTCGCCGACGTCGCGGCGCAGGAGATGTACCGGGTCCCGCAGCACGGCGACCCGCTCGAGCAGATCGTCACCGCTCCGCTGCCGGGTGGCCGGCACACCGCCGGGCCCGGCCGCTACGAGACGCTGGTCGAGGTCGGCCAGGTCGACGACCGGCCGCTGCTCACGTTCACCTCACCGCACGGCGCGGAGCACGTCCCGCACAACCCGCCCAGCCCGGCGTACGTCGAGCACCTCCGCGCCGGGCTCCGGGAGTCGCGCGGGTGGGACGACGCGGCCGTCGACGCGTACGTCGCGCGGTTGGCCGGTCAGGGCCTGCCGAGCGCGCGGTAGGTCCAGCCGGCCGCGCGCCACGCCTCACGGTCGAGGCAGTTGCGGCCGTCCACGACCGCCCGGGTCGCGACCACCTCGGCCAGCACCACCGGGTCGATCTCCCGGAAGTGCGACCACTCGGTGAGCACGAGCACGACGTGGGCGCCACGGCAGGCGTCGATCACCGAGTCCGCGTAGTGCAGCGTCGGCCAGAGCTTGCGGGCGTTCGAGATCGCCTGCGGGTCGTGCACCGTGACGTGCGCGCCGAAGAGCGAGATCCGGCCGGCCACGTTGAGCGCGGGCGAGTCGCGGATGTCGTCGGAGTCTGGCTTGAAGGCCGCGCCGAGCACGGCCACGTTGGCCACCGGCCAGGGCCGGTCGACGAGCTCGGCGGCCACGTCGACGACGCGGCTGCGCCGGCGCTGGTTGATCGCGTCGACCTCGCGCAGGAACGTCAGCGCGTCGCCCGCGCCGACCTCACCGGCGCGCGCCATGAAGCCGCGGATGTCCTTGGGCAGGCAGCCGCCGCCGAAGCCCAGCCCGGCGTTGAGGAACTGCCGGCCGATGCGCGGGTCGTGTCCGATCGCGTCGGCGAGGACCGTGACGTCGCCACCGGTCGCCTCGCAGATCTCCGCCATCGCGTTGATGAAGGAGATCTTCGTTGCCAGGAAGGAGTTCGCGGCGGCCTTGGCCAGCTGCGCGGTCGCCAGGTCGGCGACGACGACGGGTGTGCCGGCGGCGATCGCCTCGGCGTACACGACCCGCATCGCCTGGTCGGCGGCGTCGCGGCCGTAGCCCTCGGGGAGCCCGAACACCAGGCGGCCGGGCCGCAGGGTGTCGTCGACCGCGAAGCCCTCGCGCAGGAACTCCGGGTTCCATGCGAGCACCGCGTCGCGCCCGACCGGCGCCATCCGGGCGAGGTCCTCGGTGAGCCGCTCGGCGGTGCCCACCGGGACGGTCGACTTGCCGAGCACGACACAGGGACGCTGCAGCAGCGGGGCGAGTGACGCGATCGCACTGTCGACGAAGCGCAGGTCCGCGCCGAGCTCGCCGTCGCGCTGCGGCGTGGCCACGCACAGGAAGTGCACGTCGCCGAACTCCGCCACCTCGTCGTACGACGTGGTGAAGCGCAGCCGGCCCGACTCCACGTGCTTGCGCAGGATCGGCTCGAGCCCCGGCTCGTAGAACGGCGGCCGCGCCTCCTGCAGTGCCGCCACCTTGTCGTGGTCGACGTCCAGCCCGAGCACGTCGAAGCCGAGCTCCGCCATGCACGCGGCGTGCGTCGCCCCCAGGTAGCCGCAGCCGATGACGGTGATGCGTGGCCTCATCGTGGGTCCTTCCCCTCGCTTGCTTGCCCAGTCACCAGCCTCACAGCGCCGCGACCTGCGCAGACCCGTCATTCCCCGGACCTGCGCTACGCCGATTGACCGATGTAGGCGCTACGGCCCCCGCGGTGTGCTTTGCGCAGTTCCTGAGGTCGGGGGAGGAGATTGCGCATGCGGCTACTCACGGTGGCGGCACATCCGGACGACGAGACGCTGGGGGCCGGCGGCACGATGGCGTGGCACGCGGCCCGCGGCGACACCGTCTGGGCCTGCGTGCTGGCCGACGGCGCCAGCTCGCGGCACGGCCGCGTCGAGCAGCAGGCCGCCTGTGCCCGCAACGCCGCCCAGGTGCTCGGCCTGGACCGCCTCGTGATGGTCGGGCTTCCGGACCAGCGCCTCGACACGCTCAGCCTGCTCGACGTGATCACGCCGATCGAGCAGGTCATCGAGGAGCTGCAGCCCGACGTCGTGCTGACGCACTTCCCCGGCGACGTCAACGAGGACCACCGCCTGGTTGCGCGGGCCACGCTCGTGGCGACGCGCCCGGTGCCCGGCACCTCGGTGTCGCGGGTGTGTGCCTTCCAGATCCCGTCCTCGACGGACTGGGCGCCGCCGATCCCGGGCAGCGTCTTCGCGCCGAACCTGTACGTCGACATCAGCGAGACGCTCGACGTGAAGCTCACCGCCATGAAGGCGTACGCCGAGACCTTCGTCAGTGAGGTCAGGCCTTTCCCGCACCCACGTTCCATCGAGGCACTCACCGCCTACGCCCAGGGGCACGGCGCCGCCTCGGGCCTGCTCGCGGCCGAGCCGTTCATGATCCTGCGCGAGTCGGCGACGGCCGGCATGCGCGGTCCGCGAGGTGGTGACGGGGGATGAACGAGGCTCTCCGCAACGTCTTCGACCGCAGCGTGGCTGCGGTCGCGTTGGTCCTGCTCAGTCCCGTCCTGCTGGTGATCAGCATCCTGGTGAAGGCGACGTCGCCGGGACCGGTGCTGTTCCGCCAGGTTCGTGTCGGCAAGGACGGCCGGCCGTTCAGCATCTGCAAGTTCCGCACCATGACCCACACCGGCGCGACGGGGTCGGCGGAGGTCTCGCCGCTCGGCGACCCCCGTGTGACGCGTGTGGGTCGCGTCCTCCGCGGTTGGTACCTCGACGAGCTGCCTCAGCTGCTGAACGTCGTGCGCGGGGACATGGGCCTGGTCGGACCGAGGCCCGAGACCCCGGAGTTCGTCGCGCTCTACAGCGAGGACGAGCGCCGGGTGCTGTCGGTCCGACCAGGGCTCGCGGGCCCGTCCACGTTGGGGTTCATGAACGAGGCCGAGCGCCTCGCCGGCCACGCGGACCCGAACGCCCACTACCGGGACGTGCTGCTCCACGAGCGCGTCCGCCTCGACCTGTCGTACCTCGAGCAGCGCTCGTTCGGCTACGACCTGCGCCTTCTCTGCCGGCAGGTGATCGCCATTGCGCGCCACTGACCGCCGGCGCGAGAAGCGCCAGCACGGGTTCGGCGCGGTCCTCCGCGCCGGTTTGTCAGGACGTCCGGCCAGCTCAGCCGGACGTCGTAGGTCGGCACCCCTGCCGGTGCCTCGACTTCGGGGGTTCCCCGTGAGAAATCACAAGAAAGTCAGCATCAGGAAGCGGGTCGCCCTCGTCACGGCGTCGGCGCTCGCGCTCTCGACCGGAGGCGCCGCCTGGGCGGCGAACGTCAACTCGACCACGGTCCGGTTCACGGACACGTCGGTGTGGACGCCGCCCAGCCCGGACCCCTCCGGCATCACCTACATCCCCTCCAAGGACCAGATCGTCGTCAGCGACGCCGAGGTGGACGAGATCGTCCTCGGTCCCACGGAGCCGGGTGGCTACCAGGGCAAGAACATCTGGTCGATGACGCGCACCGGCACGGTCGTGGAGTCGTCCACGACCAAGACGACCGCCACGGGCTGGTCGATCGAGCCCACGGGCCTGGCGTTCAACCCGGCGACCGGGAGCATGTTCGTCACCGACGACGACAAGAAGTCCGTCTTCGAGATCACGAACGCTGCATCGACCGGACTGAGCGGGACGATCGCCACGACGAGGCTCCGGGCCGGGCTGACGAGCGGGTTCAAGACGTCGACCTTCGGCAACACCGACCCGGAGGGCGTCGCCTTCGACACCAAGCGCAACGAGCTGCTGCTGATCAACGGCCAGACCGGTGCGCGCTTCTACCGGCTGAACCCGGGCGTCGACGGCATCTTCAACGGCGTCGCGCCGGGTGGCGACGACATCCCGACCGAGGTCGACCTGACCCGGTACGGCGTCATCGACCCCGAGGGCATCGCCTACGACTCCGTCCGCGACACCATCCTGGTGTCCAGCGACGGCAGCCAGGCGATCTTCGAGCTGGACCGCTACGGCGCACTCCTGAACACCATCTCCATCGCTCAGATGGGTGCGCAGAACGCCGCCGACGTGGTCATGGCTCCCTCGTCCGACGGCAACGGGCGCAGCTACTACCTCGTCGACCGCGGTCTCGACAACAACTCGCACCCCGGCGAGAACGACGGCAAGGTCTTCGAGGTGCGGGCCAGCCTGGCGCCCATCACCAACTTCCCGCCCGTCGCCTCCGCGGGTGTGGACCAGGTCGTCGACATCACCGAGACCCTGACCCTCACGGGTGGCGGCCTCGACAGCGACGCAGCCGACGTGCTGACCTACCAGTGGAGCAAGGTCTCCGGGCCGGGCACCGTCACGTTCAGCGCACCGACCGCGGCGACGACCACCGCGACCGTCTCACAGACCGGCGACTACGTCTTCCGGCTCACCGTGCGGGACCCGAAGGGCGCGGTCGGCACCGACGACGCGACCGTCAAGGTGCTCACACCGGGTGCGGCCCGTGACGTCGCCCTGCCCGTCGTGAGCGGCCTCGACGACGCGCACGAGATCCTCGTGGGAAGCGCGACCGGCTTCACCGACGTGGCCAGCGCGGACATCGAGCTCGGCAACGACGGCCCGAGCACCCCCGAGGACGTCAAGACCGGCATCAGGTTCTCCGGCATCCCGGTGCCGAAGGGCTCGACGATCGAAAGCGCCTACATCCAGTTCAAGGTGGACGAGGGCAGCTCCGGCACAGCCAGCTTCACCATCGCCGGTGAAGCGGCGGACAACGCGGCGCAGTACGTGAACGGCAAGAACTTCAACATCACGACGCGTCCGGCGACGACGGCCAAGGTCGCCTGGAGTCCGCCCACCTGGACGGCGCCGGCCCAGCCCAACGGTGGCGAGGCCGGTCCCGGCCAGGCCACGCCGGACCTGAAGGCCATCATCCAGGAGATCGTCGACCGGCCGGGCTGGCAGAAGAACAACGCCCTGGCGTTCATGTTCGCCGGCACGGGCCGCCGTACGGCGGAGGCCAAGGACGGCCTCACCCCGCCGGTGCTGATGCTGAAGTTCAAGACGCCGGCCACGAACACGGCGCCGCTCGTCGACGCGGGGCCGACCCGCAACATCGACGTCGGCCAGTCGGCGTTGCTCGACGGCACGGTGTCCGACGACGGCAAGCCGGGTCCCGTCAGCGTCCAGTGGTCGAAGGTCAGCGGCCCCGGCGACGTCGTCTTCGCCAATGCGGCGGCGGTCGACACGACGGTGAGCCCGTCCGTGACCGGCGACTACGTCTTCCAGCTCACCGCGAACGACGGTCAGCTCAGCACGAGCGACACGACGCAGGTCAGGGTGAAGGCGGCCGGTGGCAAGAAGAAGACCACCCTGTCGGCCACCACGTCCGCGACGGTCCTGCGGACCGGCACCACGGCGACCATCACCGGCACCGTCCAGCCGGCCGAGGACGGCCAGGTGATCAAGCTGCAGCAGCGGAAGGGTACCGGCTGGGTCGACAAGGCCACGGCCAAGGTGACGAGCGGGACGGTCTCCGCGGCCCGGTTCACGGTCAGCTCCAAGACGAGTCGCGCCGTGCAGTACCGCCTGGTGTCGCCGGCCACGACGACGCTGGACGAGGCCGTGTCCAACACCCTCTCCGTCAGCTTCTACCTGACGGACCTGCTGCGGGTGAACTACGAGAGCGACGTTGTCAAGGTCAAGAACACCGGCGCCGTACCGGTGGACCTCGACGGCTGGGTGCTGAAGAACAAGAAGAACGGCAAGTCGGTCCGGCTGCCCGCCTTCACCCTGAAGCCGGGAGCGGTGATCCGACTCCACTCCGGCGTCGGGAAGTCCAGCGCACGGCACCTCTACCTCGCCACCAAGGACATGTGGGGCAAGCGAGGCAAGGCCGTCCTGAAGGACCGCATCGGCACCTCGGCGGACTCGCTCCGCTACTGAACCATCCTCCACACACCGGTGGCCCGGCCAGCCAGGCCGGGCCACCGGATCGCACCGACACACCCTCCCCGGCTCGGCAACCAGGAGACCCGCATGAAGGCCCTCGCCCGCATCTCCACGACGCTCCTCGCACCAGCACTGGTTGCCGCGGCGGCACTCAGCCCCGTCCTGCGCACGGCTCCGCCCGAGCCGGCGCCCCGTGCCGTCGAGCCCGTGCTCGACGGCGCGTTGCAGAAGATCCACTCCTTCCCCACGCTCGAGGTCGGGCTCCCGCACCCGACGTCGCTCGCCTGGAGCCGGCGCCTCGGCGCCCTCGTCATCACCGGTGCCGCCCGTCCCCACGCGCCGAAGGCGGTCGGCACCGATGCCACCGACCTCGGCCGGTTCCGCGGTACGGCGCACGCGAAGGCCGCGCCGCGGGACGTGCTCGGCGCGCGCGGCCACGACCTGCGGGGACGCGCGACGCACCCCGAGACCGGCGAGGTGTTCACCTACGACGCGACGACCGACCAGCTCCTCGGGACGAGGAACGGTCTGGTCACGTCGCGGTACGACGCCAGCGACCTCGGCGTCGACGACGTGCGCGGCGTGGTGCTCGCGCCCTCCAACGACCCGACGGACGGTCTCTCCGAGCTCAGCATCTACGTGCTCGACAACGGCGCCCCGGGCAACTTCGGCGAGGTCGTCGAGGCGATGTTCGCCACCGACCTCCAGCTCGTCGCCGCGATCACGCCGTCGAGCATCCGGACCGTCGCGACCTCGTCGTACAGCCCGCCTTCGCCGGACCCGTCGGGCGTCGCCTATCTCCCCGGGCGGGACCAGCTCTTCATCGCCGACGGCGAGGTCGACGAGATGTCGATCTTCCGCAACGTGAACCTCTACGCGACCACCCGGACCGGCACGCTGCAGAGCACGGGGGTGTCGCAGCCCTGGTCCGACGAGCCGGTCGGCGTCGGCTACAACCCGTCCAACGACCACCTGTTCGTCACCGACGACGACGAGAAGATGCTGTTCGAGATCGTCGCCGGGGCGGACAACCGCTTCGGCACGCCCGACGACACCGTCAGCGGGTTCAACGTGCAGGCTCGCGGCGTCAACGACCCCGAGGGCGTCGACTACGACGTCGCCACCAACGCGCTGTGGTTCGCCGGCGGCGAGTCCTCCGACGTGCACCGCGTCCGGGCCGGGAGCGACGGCCGCTTCGGCACCTCGGACGACGTGTGGCAGCACTGGAACGCATCGGTGTTCGGCGCGCAGGACCCCGAGGGCATGGGGTTCGACCAGGTGCGCGGCACGGCGCTGCTGCTCGACGACAGCTCCGAGACGATCTACGAGCTCGACCGCAACACGGGTGCCCTGATCAACACGATCGACGTGAGCAGCGCCAACATGACCGCGGCCGCCGGCCTCGCGGTGGCGCCCGCGTCCAGCGGGTCCGGCCAGCGCACCTACTACGTCGTGGCCCGCGGTCAGGACAACGACAGCAACCCGAACGAGAACGACGGCCGGATGTACGAGATCACCGCGAGCCTGCCGCCCATCGGCGGCGGCCCGTCGAACCTGCCGCCCAACGTCGACGCCGGCGCCGACAGCAGCGTCGTTCTGCCCGCCTCGGCGAACCTCGACGGCACCGTCTCCGACGACGGCCTGCCCACCAACCCGGGCACCGTCACGACCACCTGGACCCAGGTGTCCGGCCCGGGCGACGTGACCTTCGGCAACCCCGGTGCCGTCGACACCACGGCGAGCTTCTCGGTGGCGGGCAGCTACGTCCTGCGGCTCTCCGCGACCGACGGGGCGCTCACGACCGCCGACGAGGTCACGATCTTCGCCGCGCCCGTGGGCGGCGCGCTGGTCCGCGAGGTGCGTGCCGTGGCCGGCTCCGACGACGCCGAGCAGGGCGCGACCTCGGGCAACACCAACATCGGCAGCTCGGACCTCGAGCTCACCACCGACGGCAACACGCAGCAGGTCGTCGGCGTGCGGTTCCCCGGCCTGACCGTGCCGCGCGGCGCCTCCATCGTGCGGGCCTACCTGCAGTTCTGGACCGACGAGGTGTCGACCGGTGCGTCGGCCATGACGGTCCGCGCCGAGGCCTCCGACAACGCGGCGCCCTACAC
Source organism: Nocardioides iriomotensis (assembly GCF_004168035.1). Classification (GTDB taxonomy): domain Bacteria; phylum Actinomycetota; class Actinomycetes; order Propionibacteriales; family Nocardioidaceae; genus Nocardioides_B; species Nocardioides_B iriomotensis. The sequence continues at coordinate 9,282 of NZ_SDPU01000020.1, forward strand.
CGCCACGGCCAGCAACGTCAGCAGCCGGGCGACGACGGCCGGGGTGCCGTGGAACCCGCCGGACTGGCCGACCGTGGGCCAGGCCGGCGCACCGCAACGCACCAGCGACCTCTCCGCCCAGGTGCAGGCCGTGGTCAACCGCACGGGCTGGAGCTCGGGCAACGCCATGGCGTTCCAGTTCTCCGGCACCGGTCGTCGTACGGCGCGCGCCGTCGAGTCCGGCGCGGCCACGGCCCCGCTGCTGCACGTGGAGTACAGCACCGGCGGCCAGACCAACCAGGCGCCGACCGTGGATGCCGGGACCAACGCGACGATCACGTTGCCGGCGACGGCGACGCTGGACGGCACGGTGACCGACGACGGCCTGCCGAGCTCCCCGGGTGCGGTGACCACGACCTGGTCGCGGGACTCCGGTCCGGGCACGGTGACGTTCGGCAACGCGAACGCCGTCGACACGACCGCGACCTTCTCGACCGCCGGGATGCACGTCCTGCGGCTCACCGCGACCGACGGTGCACTGACCGCATCCGACACGGTCACCATCACGGTGCAGCCGGCTGCGTCGGGCAACACGGCACCCGTGGTCGAGGCGGGTGCGAACCAGACGATCACGCTGCCCTCGAACGCGACCCTGGACGCGACGGTGACCGACGACGGCCTGCCGAACCCGCCGGGTGCGGTGACCACCACCTGGACGCAGGACTCCGGTCCGGGCACGGTGTCGTTCGGCAACGCGAACGCTGTCGACACGTCCGCGTCGTTCTCCACGGGCGGGACGTACGTGCTGAGACTGACCGCTGACGACAGCGCGCTCACGGCCTCCGACACCGTCACGGTGCAGGTGCAGGACCAGGCGCCGGGCAACACACCTCCGGTGGTCGACGCAGGGACGAACCAGAGCGTCACGCTCCCCGCGAGCGCATCCCTGGACGGCACGGTGACCGACGACGGCCTGCCGAACCCGCCGGGCACGGTCACGACGACGTGGTCGACCTTCTCCGGTCCGGGCACGGTCACGTTCGGCAACGTCAACGCCGTGGACACGACGGCGTCGTTCTCGGCGGCGGGCACCTACGTGCTGCGGCTGACCGCCAACGACAGCGCCGCGTCGGTCTCCGACGACGTCACCGTGACGGTCGCCGGAGGCACGGGTGGCGCGACGGTCTTCGAGAAGCGAGTGGCCGCCGGCTCCGACGACGCTGAGCAGCGCGTCACCGGCGCCAACGACCTCACCAGCAGCGACCTCGAGCTGACCACCGACGGATCCGCGCAGCAGGTGGTCGGAATGCGCTTCACCGGCGTCACCGTGCCGCGGGGTGCGACGGTGACCGACGCCTGGATCCAGTTCCGGGTCGACGAGGTCTCCACCGGCGCGTCGTCACTGACGGTGCGCGCCGAGAACGCGGACAACACGCCGACGTACACCACGGCGACCAACAACGTGACCGGTCGTGCCACCACCGCGGCCAGCGTCGCCTGGTCGCCGCCGGACTGGCCGACCGTCGGGGCGGCGGCCGCCGCCCAGCGGACGCCGAACCTGGCCTCGCTCGTGCAGGCCGTCGTGAACCGTACGGGCTGGGCCGCCGGCAATGCCATGGCCTTCCAGGTCTCGGGCACGGGACGGCGTACGGCGGAGGCGTTCGAGGGCGGTGCGACGTTCGCCCCGCTGCTGCACGTCGAGTACAGCGGCGGCGCCTCGGGCCCGGTCAACCAGGCCCCGACGGTCGACGCCGGGCCCAACCGGGGCGTCACGCTGCCGGCGGCCGCGTCCCTGGACGGCACGGTCACCGACGACGGCCTGCCGACGACGCCCGGCGCGGTGACCACCACCTGGTCCCAGGTGTCCGGCCCGGGCACGGCGACGTTCCAGAACGCGAGCCTGGTCGACACGACGGCGACGTTCTCGGCCGCCGGCACGTACGTGCTGCGGCTGACCGCGAACGACGGTGCGCTGTCGGCCTTCGACGAGATGACCGTGGTCGCCCAGGCAGCGGGCGGCGGAGGAACGGGCTCGGCCGACCTCCGGGTCCTGGCGGGCAGCGACGACGTCGAGCAGTCGGTCAACTCCGGCAGCACCCAGACGTCGAGCTCCGACCTCGAGCTCACCACGGACGGCAACACCCAGCAGGTGGTGGGGATCCGGATCGCCAACGTGCCGGTGCCGGCCGGGGCGACGATCACCGCCGCCTACCTGCAGTTCACGACCGACGAGGTGTCGACCGGCGCGTCCGCGCTGTCGATCAGGGCGGAGACGGCCGACAACGCCGCCACCTACACCGGGACGGTCAACGCCGTGACAGGTCGGGCGACCACCGCAGCGTCTGTGCCCTGGGCGCCTGCGGACTGGACGACGGTGGGGCAGGCCACCACCGCCCAGCGGACGCCCGACCTGTCGCCCCTCGTGAACGCCGTCGTGTCGCGGTCCGGCTGGGTGCCCGGCAACGCGATCGCGTTCCAGGTGTCCGGCACCGGCCGCCGGACGGCTCGCGCCTTCGAGTCGGGCGCGAGCGTCGCTCCACTGCTGCACGTGGAGTGGTCGACAGGCTGACCGAGGACCGTTCCGACCTGCGCTGGGGAGCCCCCCGCATTGCCCCCAACGAAGCCTCAGCGCAGGTCGGGACCTTCGGTCGGTCAGTCCGCGGACGGGCCGCCGACGAGCGCGTGTACGGCCTCAGCAGCCAGCGCCGCCAGCTCGTCGGCGGTCTCTCCGTACGACGGCAGGCGGTGCACCGGGACCGGACAGGCCTGGAGGACGTCGTCGAGGACCTGCTGACCGCGTCGCAGCGCCGCGGCCCGCTTGCGCGGGCCGAGCTGCTGCACGCGGCTGTGCTGGGAGGCCCGAGCGGCGAGGCGGTGCGCCGCCAGGTCCGGGGGTACGTCGAGGAGCACCACGAGGTGGGGGCGCGAGGCGGCAGGGACGCTCGGCCACAGGTCGGCGGCACCGAGCTCGTGGGCGCGCAGCAGCGCGGTCCACGTCGTCTGCACCAGGCCCTCCTCGAGGAGCCGGACGCCCGGGGCGCGGCGGCCGCGCGCGACGATCCGCTCGGTGGCCAGCCACTGGGCCAGCACCGCGGCGGTGTCGCGCCGGGAGGACTGCCCGCTGCGCACGACCACGCCGGCGGACCGCGCGGCGGAGACGGGGGAGTGGGCGGCCTGGGCGGCGGCGAGCCCGACCCGGCGCAGCACCCGCACCTCGCGCCGCACGCGCGCGGAGACACCGACGTCCCCGACCTCGCAGGGCAGTCCCTCGGACCGCAACCGGGCGACGAGCGCGTCGGCGAGCGTGCTCTTGCCCGATCCGGGCAGACCGGCGAGCTCGACGACGAGTCCGGACACCGTCAGCCCGCCGCCTGGTGAGCGCGCTGGCGCAGGGCCTGCCGCACGAGACCGACCTGCTGCTCGACGGTGAGCTCGGTGGTGATCAGCCGCAGCACCTCGGCGCCCTCGCGGGCGAGCGCGTCGGCGACGCGGTGGACGTGCCGGCGCTCGCTGTCGAGGTAGGCACGCAGGCTCTCGTTGTCGAGCTCGTCGGTGACGTGCTGCTTGCGCCGGCCGCGCACGCGGTTCGCCAGGGTGGCGGTGTCGGCGTCGACGATCACCAGCAGGTCCAGCAGGCTCGCGGTCTCGACGCAGCGCTGGGTCCACCAGGCGCTGCCGTGCGGCCGGTCGCGCAGCTGCATCATGCGCACCAGTGTGTACGCGGCGCCCTGGTCGAAGACCACCGTCCGGGCGCCCTGCGACATCCGGTTGCGCGCGACGTGCTGCGCGGCGGTCACCCGGGCCGCCCACGAGACCCAGCGGCGACGGTCGACGTCGGGCGGCGGCGCGACGGCGACCGGCCACGACCGGGCCATCGACCAGGCCAGCGCGGACAGGTCGCCGCGCGAGTGGTCCTTCACGACGGTCACGCCGTCCAGCGCGGCGAGCGCGTCGGCGAGTCCGGACTTCCCGGCGCCGGGAGCCCCGAGCAGCTCGACGACGGCGCCACCGCGCCGCGCGTTCACAGCCGCTCCCACACCGCTCGTCGTACGGCGTCCAGCACCTCGTCCGGCGGCAGGGTGGCGTCCACGACGACCGCGCCGCTGCCGGACCAGTCCGCCTCGTAGACCTCGGTGTTGCGGGCCCGGACGTAGCGGCTCGGCTCGTCGAACCGGCGGGCGACCGCGACCTCGGGGTCGAGGCGCAGCACCACCAGGACGTCCGGCGGCTGGATCTGGTCGTAGATGCGCTGCTCGGCCCGGGCGATCCGCAGGGTCAGCCGCGAGAACCGCTCGGGGGTGCGCAGCGTCCACGTGGTCCGCGGGCCGTCCATCGTCGCGATCTGCTTCACCGGCCAGCGGTCGGTGACCACCAGGCCGCCCGTGTCGGCCTCGCGACGCGCCTTGGTGTAGTCGCGCAGCCGGTCGCGGCCGGTGAACAGGTGCCACAGCGCCCACGCGTTGCCCGGGAAGTCCTCGGGCGTGGCACTGCGCGGGTCGACCGAGGCCCAGGCGGACTCGAGCAGCCCGGCGCTGCGGGCGACGTACATCGGGCCCTTGACGGCCAGGGTGAGCAGCGACGGGCGTGGCTTGCCCAGGTGCAGCTGCTTCACGCGCAGCGGCCCGGCGAGCCACTTCGTCGTGCCGGCGACCGCGGTCGACTTGCCCGCGCCGTCCCCGCCGACGATCGCGATCGTGGCGCCGACCGGCGTGATCCGCTTGCGGGCCGGGAGCTTGAGGACGTAGGCCCGCGAGCCCCAGGTGAAGCGCCGCCACATCCGCAGCCACAGGTCGTGCGGCCACGAGCGGCGCGCGTGCGGGCGCAGCGCGCGGAGCGTCGCCCGGCCGGCGGCGAGCCGCTTCGGCAGCGACGCCGGCTGCACCAGCGTCGCCAGGCAGCGCTCCCACAGGTCCGTGCCGATGCCCCCGAGGTGCTCGCGGACGACGGCCAGCGTGGCCTCGGGGTCGGAGCGCTCGATGAGCCAGCCGAGCTCGCGCTTCTCGTTGCCGCCGAGCCGGCCCTTGCCGACGGCGACGGCGTCCCAGGTCGCGTGCTTGACCATCATCCGGATCACGAAGACCGCCAGCTCGAACTCCGCCGACGGGATCGGGAACACCGTGTCGTGCCGGCACGAGGCGAGGTACGCGTCCTCGATCGGCAGCCGGAAGTTCTTCGTGGTGTCGTCACCGAGCACGAGGCTGTAGTGCGCGTGCACGTGCACGAAGCGTCCGGAGGGCGCGTCGAGCGCGTAGTGGTGACTGACCCCCGGGTGGTCGCGACCACCCGGGGCCTTGGCGTGACGGAAGCCCAGCCGGGCGAGCACCTCGGTGAAGCGCACCCCGTCGTGCCGGTGGACCAGCAGGTCGAGGTCGTTCTCGCCCGTCGCCGACTTGTGCAGCATGTCGTTGCTCTTCCAATGGCAGTACCGCACCTCGGCCAGGCGCAGCTCCTCGCGGAGGGCGAGGGCCAGCGACTGGGCGCCGAGCGGCATCCCGGGCAACGGGCTCGAGATCAGGGCCTGGAGGTCGGCCTCGTCGGTCGTCATCGGTCACTCACCTTCGTTCCAGGTCGTGATCGGGCCACGACGGGTCGTTGGCCGCCCACGCGGAGGGGCGGGCGCGGCCGTGCTGGCGGCGCTGCTGGTGCGTCTGCTCGGGGATGTCCGGTGCGGGCACCGGGGCCGTGTTCGGGGTCCGCGGTGGCCGCCGGTCGAACAGGTGGATCCAGCCGATGCCCAGGGTCAGGCCGATCGCTGCACCGGCCAGGGCCAGCACCACGGGCGTCGGACGCAGCGGGGAGCGGGTGGTCCAGGCCGCGTCGACGACGGCGAGCTCGCCGGCCTCGGAGGTGTCGAGCGTGTCGAGCTCGGCGTACGAGCTGCGCAGCTGGACCAGCGTCTCCTGCAGGTTCGTGATCCGGGCCGCGAGCGTCGGGCGGGTCGCCGCGTCGGCGACGACCAGCTCGTCCTCGAGGCGGAGCAGCTCGCGGTTGCCGCGGGCGATGTCGGTCTCGAGCGACGTCAGCTGCTCGCCGATGAACGCCCGGTCCGAGGAGGTGATCGCCTCGCGGGAGGCCCGCAGCAGCGACTGCGCCACGGCGTTGACCAGGTCGGCGGCCTTCTCCCGGCTGTCGCTGTAGACGCTGATCTCGACGAGCTGCGGGTTCTTGTCGCCCACCCGGGCGAACACGTCGGGCTGCAGGTCGCGCCAGGACTCGGCCCACCCGTCCTCGGCGACGGGAGCGAGCACCGGCTCGCGCCGGGTCAGGTCGGCGTACCGGACCGCCAGGGCCGCGCTGGTGTTGAGGGTGTTCTCGTCCGCGGCGACCGCGAGGTCACGGCCGACCTGCAGGCTGGTCTCGCCCTTGAACACCGGCGCCTGGACGAACGCGATCCCGAAGCCGACGACGCCACCGAGGATGGTCAGGGCCAGCAGGAAGCCGATCCGGTGCCGCAGCCGCTCGCCGAGACCGGCCGTCTCGGGGTCGAGCCGTGACGCGGGGCGCAGGGTCCTGCCCACCTCGGCGCCACGGGGGACCTGCTGCCGGTACAGACGCCCGTAGGCGTCGTTCATGCTCGTGACGCTGAAGTGGGAGACCACGGTCTCGCGGAGCCGCTGGCCGATCGCCGCGCGCTCCTCGGGCCCGACGGCGCGGAGCCGCTCGAGCGCTCGGGCGTACCCCTCGGTGTCGCCGACGCGCACGAGCGGGAGCCCCTTGGCGGCGCGGGCGATCTCGCGGTGCGGCGGGATGTCGGACGCCACGACCGGACGGCCGCAGGCCATCGCCTCGAGCATGGCGACCGGCAACCCCTCGCCCCCCGAGGTGGTGATGAACGCGTCGGCGTCGGCGAGCTCGCGGTAGACGTCGTCGCGGGCGATGATCCCGCGCATGGACACCGTGTGCAGCAGCTTCTCGTGCTGGATCCGGTCGTTGAGCTGGAGCCTCAGCTGGCCGTCGCCGATGAAGGTCAGCGTGTCGTCGCGCTTGCGCATCGCGAGGAACGCCGCCAGCACGGTGTGCGGGTGCTTGATCGGGATCAGCCGGCTGACCGCTGCCACGTGGAAGCCGGCGCCGCGGTGCGGCCGGTAGCCGTCGAGTGCGCGGTCGACCCGGTCGACGTCGACGCCGTTCGGGACCACCTGCAGCTTGTCGTGGCGCAGCCGGCGCAGCCGCTTCGGCATCGACTCGTACGCCGCCTGGCCGCACAGCACCACGAGCGGGAAGAGCAGCATGATCAGCCGCAGGAACATCCGGTTGCGGCGGCGGAAGCTCTGCCAGCTGTTGTGGATGGTGAAGACCAGGTCGCGGCGGGGCCGGCGCAGCCGGGCGTAGGTCCACAGCGTGACGATGCCGCTGGCCGGCGCGTGCACGTGCACCACGTCGTACTCGTCGGCGGTCAGCGCCCGGCGCAGCGCCCGGAAGCACCCGGGCACCGAGCCGTCGCCCTCGAACAGCCGGAGCTGGTCGGGCGGCGTCACGTCGGCCGGGAACAGGGAGCACACCGTGACCGTCCGGGTGTCGAGGACGGGCAGGCAGTGCTCGTTGTACTGGCTGTTGGTCGGCCCGGCCCGCACGATCACGTGCAGGACGGACAGGCCGGCGGCGGCGTCGGTCATCGGTGGTGGCCTCCTGGCGTGAACGTCGTCCGGCATCCCCGGACGGCGGCGAGTCCCAGAGCTGCGATCAGCCAGTAGTGCCGGTCGAGCATCTCGGGCGCGAACATGAAGACGGTGAGGATCCCGGCCATGGCGGCGAAGATCCCCCACAGCAGGTGTGCGTCGGGCGGGTGGGCGCGTCTGACCGTGCCGAACACGTCGAAGGCCCACAGCAGCAGCCAGACCGCGAACGCCGCGGCGCCGATGGCGCCGACCTGGACGCCGAGCTGGAGCCACAGGTTGTGCGGCAGCTGCGCGGTCACCTCGACGTCGTACTCCGGCGCGACGTACCGGAAGTTGTCGAGACCCGTGCCCACGAGCGGGGCGTCGAGGAACGCGAGCATGCCGGCGTTGGCGAGGTGCTCGCGGTCGCCGACCAGGTGCGCCTGGGCGCTGGAGTCGGACTTGTCGAGGCTGCGGTTGATCCGCTCCTCGAGCGTGTTGGGCAGCTGGCCCGATGCCACCAGCGCGAAACCGAGGAGCCCGCACGCCGTGACCAGGACCAGCAGCCGGGCGACCGCGCGCCGGAACCCGAGGCCCGGGCGGGCCACGATGACCACGACCAGGGCGACGCCGGTGCCGAGCAGGCTGCTGCGCGACCCGGACGCGCTGATCGCCCAGACGCTCAGGTAGACCCCGACCAGCAGGGCGAGCGTGACCATGATCCGGACCGGTCGCTTCTGGTGCCGGCTGAGCAGCCACAGCACGATCAGCAGCGGGACCAGGTAGGCGGCCGGGTAGCCGAGCCGGTTGGGGTTCTCGCTGTAGAACACCACGACGCGGCCGGCGCCCTGCGTGGGCCGGTAGACGTAGGAGTGCAGGATCGCGGCGAGCGTGCCGAAGCACAGCAGCGCGACCGACGTCACGGCCCGCTTCCGCGTGGTGACCACGCCGATCACCACCGGCACCTGGATGAAGAAGATGAAGGCGTACTGCAGCACCTGGGTGAGCGCCTCCGTCGCGTGCGTGGCGCGGAAGGCGCTGACCAGGGCGGCCAGGATGAAGACGTACGACGCCGCGAGGTAGCCGGCCGGCGGCCACACGAAGCGGCGCTGGCGCAGCAGGTAGGGCAGCGCCAGCAGGACGAGCAGGTCGTAGACGCTGAAGCTGCGGACGATCAGCAGGTTGAGCGGAGCGACGATCGCGCCGCCGATGACGAGGACGTCCGGCAGGCGCAGCGGGGCGGCCTCGACGGCCGGCCGCGGTGTCGCGTGGGTCGGGTGGGTCACGTACGTCGTCATGCGCCGAACCCCCGGGTGCTCATCGGCTGACCCGCTTCCCGACCACGGCGCGGACCCGGCCCACGAGGCGCCGCCGCTGGGGACCGTTGAGGCCGAGCAGCAGGGAGACGCCGGTGGCCGCGAGCGCGGTCGCGCCGACGACCGGCACGAGCGTGAGCCAGCCCAGCGACGGCACCTGCGGTGCCACCTCGCGGGCGGCCAGGAGCAGGAGGGCGGTGGCCAGTGCCGGACGTGCGAGCGACGCGACCTGCCGGCTCAGGGGGATGCCGAGGAAGCGGCCGACGGCCACCGGGGCCGTCACGCCCAGCACAGCCCGGCCGGCCACCAGCCCGAGGCAGAGGCCGACGGCCCCGCCGCCGAGGGGACCGGCGGCGAGGGCGGCGAGCCCGATCGAGACGACCGCCGCCACCACGCCGGCGACGACCTTGATGCGTGGCTTGAGGGCGACGTCGATGACGAACGTGTCGGTGCGGATCAGGGCGAGCTGGAACGCCAGCACGACGAGGAGCAGCGTGACGGTGTCGCCGGCGTACAGGTGGTCGCCGACCCACAGCCGGACGAACGCGTGGTTCCAGAGCATGATCGTGACGCTCATGCCGGTGCCGAGCACCCAGACCAGGGCCATCACCTCGCCGCGCAGCACGGCCGCCTTGTCACGGGCACCGGACCCGAGATAGCCGCCGATGCCGGGGATGGTCGCCTGCACGACCATCGAGAGGACCTGGGCCATCGCGTCGCAGACCCACTTGGTCAGCGCGAACGCGGCGACGGTGGCGAGCGGCACGAACAGGGCGAGCACGAGGACGTCGCTGGCGATCATCAGCTCGAGCACGAGCTTCCAGCCGAGGAACCAGGCGGACAGCCCGAGGAACCAGCGCGCGAGGGTGCGGCTCGGGCGGGCGAGGCCGAACCAGGCCAGCCGACGGCGGGTGATCGACCAGAACACCACGCCGGTGAGCAGCGTGTTCGCGAACGTCGCGAGGGCGAGGCCCGGCAGGCCGAGGCCGAGCCGGACGGAGCCGATCATGAGCAGGCCGCCGACCACGACCAGGGCGGTGGAGATGCCCATCCGGGCGTACCCGAGGTTCTCGCCGACCAGCGCCGAGCGCGGCAGCGTCAGCAGCGTCATCGCGGCCGCGTCGACGGTCAGGATCGCGGCCGCGACCCGCAGCGGGGTGACCTGGCTGTCGGGGACCTCCATCAGGTGCGGCACCAGCCAGACGCCGAGGACGCCGGCGACGAGCAGGAGCGGCAGGAAGAGCAGCCAGACGAGCGCCGCGGCGCCCACCAGCTGCCGCTTCTCCGCGTCGGTGGCCGTCCACTGGCGGTGGGCGATGGCGTACTGGAGGGCCTGGGCCGAGCGGCCGCTCGCACCCCACACGTAGCTCGACCACTGCCAGAGCACCCGCCAGGCGCCGTACGTCGCGGCGCCGAGCCCGGAGACGACGAGGGGGCTCACGACCAGCTCGACGAGGGCGCGGGCACCGTAGTCCAGCCCGGAGGCGACTGCGTTGAGGGACGCGCGCCGGGTCAGGTTACGGGTCGGCGAGGGCGCCGCCGTGGTGGCAGCGCGGCCCCCTGTCTTCATCCATGCCCCCTGCAAGTCGAATCATCGGCAATCCTCGGTGCGAGCCCGCCCCCCGGGCACGCGTGCTGGTGCGTAAAAGGCCTACGCAGATCGGAGGACATCCGCCTTCCGGGCCTCGGCGGTCTCGGGAACCACCTGGCCCACCAGGTCGCTGTAGAGCTCGTCGAGAGCCCGGCACATGACGTCGGTGGAGAAGTGCCCGCGTACCCGCTCGCGGCCGGCCGCGCCCATCGCCGCGGCCTCCGTCGGGTGGTCGAGCAGCCACAGCACCGAGCGCGCCATCGACGACGGATCGCCGGGCGTGGCGAGCAGGCCGGTGCAGCCGGGCTCCACCAGGTCCGGGACGCCGTTGACGGCGGTCGCCACGACCGCGCGGCCGGACGCCATCGCCTCCGTGACGGCCCGGCCCAGCCCCTCGTACCGCGACGGCACGCAGTAGACGTCGAACGCCGCGGCCACGCGTGGTGCGTCGGACCGGAACCCGGTGAACAGGATCGGCACGCCGAGCCGCTCCGCCTCGGCGTGGGTCTGCGCCTCCAGCCCGGCCGACTCCAGCGTCGCGTCCCCGACCATCACGAAGTGCACGTCGGGTCGGGACCGGTGCACCTCGGCGCACATCCGGACGAAGTCCAGCGGCGCCTTCTGCGCCACGATCCGGCCGACGGTGCCGACGACCGGCGCGCCGTCGTCGAGCCCGAGCTCGGCGAGCACGGCCGGGTCCGTCGTCGTCGGGATGTCGTCCAGCGCGACCGCCGACGGCACGACGACGATCTTGCCGGGCGGGGCGATCCGGTTGTGCACAGCCTCCTGGGCGACGCGCGGCGCCACCGCGACGTAGTGGTGGGCCATGCCCCGCACCGCGCGGTCGAGGAAGAGGTACAGGCGCCTGCGGGAACGGCTCAGCCCGTCGTGCGCGGCGAAGATGTGGAACGTGTGCACGACGACCGGCACCCGGGCGATCCGGGCAGCGACGCGAGCGATCAGGCCGGCCTTGCTGCAGTGCGTGTGCACGACCGTGAACCGCTCGCGCCGCATCAGCCGGACCAGCTCGAGGCAGGCGAGCAGGTCGTGCTTGGGCGAGATCGTCTCCTTCATGTGGCGTACGTCGACGCAGCGGACGCCGGCCGCCTCGGCCTGCTCCCACAGCGGGCCGCCCGGCATCGCGGCCACCCAGACCTCGTACCGGTCGGGGTCCATCCCGGCCGCCGAGAGCAGCGTGTTGCCGCCCGAGCCCGCGATGAACCGCGTGATGACGTGCAGCACCTTGACCTTGGGCAGCTCCGGCTGACGGGGGAGCAGCGCCCTCGGCACGATGCGGCGCGGGACGGCGGGCCAGACCGAGCGGCTCATGCGCCCGCCTCGGCCGCGGCCGTCGCCTCGTGGGCCTGCTCCCAGCCGAGCCGCGCGGCGTCGACCATGTTGGCCAGGCCGGCGTCCAGGGTCGTGCGGGGGTGGTAGCCGAAGCCCTTGCGGGCGGTCGTGGTGTCGGCCGCGGTGTGCCGGACGTCGCCGCGCTGGCTGGGCAGCCGGACCAGGTGGATCGGGCCGGCCAGCGCCTGCACCTTCTCGACCACCTCGTTCATCGTCGTGCGGGACCCGCCGCCGATGTTGGCGACGCCGACCCAGGGCGAGAGCGCCGCCTGCCGCATCGCGGTCACGACGTCCCACACGTAGGTGAAGTCGCGGCTCTGCTGCCCGTCGCCGTACAGCAGGAACGGGTCGCCGGACAGCGCGGCCTCGACCAGCCGGGTGAACGCCATGTCGGGCCGCTGCCGCGGACCGTAGACGGTGAACAGCCGCAGCGAGACCGTCGGCACGCCCGACGTGGTGCGGTACAGCTCGCAGAGGTGCTCGGCCGCCAGCTTGGTCACGCCGTACGGCGACACCGGGCGCGGCGTCAGGTCCTCGGTGGTCGGGTAGGTCTCGGCGTCGCCGTACACGGACGACGACGAGGCGTAGACGACCTTGTAGACCTTGGTGTTCCTGGCCGCCTCGAGCACCCGCTGGGTGGCGAGGATGTTGCGGGACAGGTACGGCGCGAACTCCTCACCCCACGAGGCACGCACGCCCGGCTGCCCCGCGAGGTGGTAGACCACGTCCGCCTTCTCGAAGAGCATCTCGAGCGGGGCGGTGGCCAGGTCGAGCCGGCACTCGACGAACCCCGGCCGGTTCCGCAGGTGCGCGATGTTGCGCTCCTTGCGGCGCGGGTCGTAGTAGTCGGTCAGGGAGTCGATGCCCAAGACCTCGTCGCCCTTGTCCAGCAGGTGCTGGCTCAGGTGCGACCCGATGAAACCGGCGGCGCCGGTGACGACTGCTCTCATGACTACCCTCCAGGTCGTCGTGCTCGTGTGCTGGTGCTGTGTGCTCTCTGCGACGGGTCAGGTGCGGGCCGGCATCGCGTGGACGGCTTGCTGGAGGAGGGTGAGCCGGCCGGCGTCGCCGTGCCCGAGCTCGGTGAGCGCGACCTCGAACTGCGCCAGCAGCAGGACGTCCCGCCACAGGCGCCCCGGGACGGTCAGCGCCTCCAGCGCGCCGTGCATCCCGGCCTTGACCGACGTCGCGAACTTCGTGCGTCCGGCGACGACCTCCGGCAGCCGCAGCCCGGTGGCCTCCACGGCGTACCGGCCGAGGTCGCCCAGCGGGTCGTGGTCCGCCCGCGCGAGGCTCCAGTCGTCGACCCCGATGTCGCCGTTCCGGACGAAGACGTGCCGGGCGCACAGGCACCCGTGCGTCATGGCCGTCGGCACCTCGACCTGCGCGAGCCGGCTGCGCGCGCGCAGCAGCGCGCCGATCGCCGGCCGGACGTGGGCCGCCCCGCGGTACCGGCTGAGCACCTGGTCGACCGCGCTGCGGCCGAGCTCCACGTGCCCGGGCGGACCGGACGTGGCTTCCCACAGGTCGGTGAGCCAGGCGACCACGGTGACGAACTGCTCCCGCGAGACGGTGGCCGGCGCGGGCGGGGCGCCGACGGACGCGAGCCCCGGGACCGCGGTGACGACCAGGCCGCGCTTCCCGCCCGGTCCGTCGACCCACTCCACGACGTGTGGAACGGTCGCGGCGAGCCGGCCGCGAAGCCTCTCGTCGAGGACCGCCAGGGCGCGGACCTCGTTGGTGACGGCCTCGTCGCCCCCCTGGCCGTGGGCCAGCCCGACGGCGAACCGCAGCTCGTCGGTGCCACGGTCGGCGAGGAACAGCCTGCGGGTGCCGGGCGCGGCGCCGGCGATGACGTCGGCGATGACAAGCCGCTGCTCGCGCAGCAGCTGGTCCAGGTCTCGGGGGCGCGGGTAGGGCCGCGCGGTGGGCCCACGGACCCGCGCGCTCGACTCGGTCGTGCCCCGCTCATCAGAAGTCATCGGGGTACGGCGCGGCCTGCGCGGGAATCTTCGGCACCTGCGGGTGGTAGTCCGGCAGCAGTGCGGTCAGTCCCCGGCGGACGGCGTCGCGGTCGTTGGCGGACGCGGCGTGGTACAGCGTGCGCAGCCTCTGCTGGAAGCCCCAGGCGGGCTCCGCGACGTCGGTGCGGTAGATGCGGGGGTGCTCGGTGAGCGTGGGCGTCTCGTGCTCGCTGAACAGCGTCTCGTTGAGCTTCTCGCCCGGACGCATCCCGGTGAAGACGATGTCGACGTCGCTGCGGTTCATCAGCTTCGCGAACGACTGGACGATGTCGACGATCCGCACGGGCTCGCCCATGTCGAGCACGAACACCTCGCCGCGGTCGGCGAGCCGGGCGGCCTCGACGACCAGGCCGGCGGCCTCCTCGATCGTCATGAAGAACCGGGTCATGTCCGGGTGCGTCACGGTCATCGGCAGGCCGGCGTTGAGCTGTTCGGCGAGCACGCTGAGCAGCGACCCCCGGCTGCCGAGGACGTTGCCGAAGCGGACGGACGCGACCTTCGTCGTGCCGCCGTGCTCCTGCTGGACGAGCAGCTCGGCGAGACGCTTGGTCGCGCCGAGGATCGACGTCGGGTCGGCGGCCTTGTCGGTGGAGATCAGGATGAACCGCTCGGCCTCGTACTTCAGGGCCGCCCACAGGACGTTCTCGGTGCCCCGCACGTTGGACTTCACGGCCTCGCACGGATGGCGCTCGAGCAGCGGCAGGTGCTTGTGCGCGGCCGCGTGGAAGACCAGGTCCGGGCGCGCGTCGGCGAACACCTGGTCGATGCGCTCGCGGTCGCGGATGTCGGCGACGATGCAGTCGTCGCTGTCGAGCAGGCCCTGGCCGAACAGCTCGAGCTGGAGCCGGTGCAGGTTGGACTCGTCGTGGTCGAGGAGGATCAGGCGCCTGGGTGCGAAGCCGAAGACCTGGCGGCACAGCTCGGAGCCGATCGACCCGCCGGCACCGGTGACGAGCACGACCCGGTCCTCGATCATCGCCGCGGCCTCGCGGCTGATCACGTGGACCTCCTCGCGGCCGATCAGCTGGCCGACGTCGAGCCAGCGCATGTCGCTGCCGACCACCTTCCGCTCCAGGGCGGCGACGAAGGACGGGAGGTACCGCACGCTCGCGCCCGCGCTGGAGGCGGCGTGGCCGACCTGCCGGAACACGTTGGGGTCCAGGCCGGGGATCGCGATGACGACGACGTCGACCTTCTCCTCCTCGGCGATCCGTTGGACGTCGCCGAGCCTGCCGAGCACCGGGAAGGGTGCCGGCTGCTCGCGCTCGATGAGGTTGTCGTCCGCGAAGCCGATCGGTTCGAGTCCGAACGACGGTGTGGCGGCAAGGTCCCGAGCCAATGCACGACCAGCCTCGCCCGCCCCCACGACGAGCGTGCGCAGCAGCCGCGCGGGTGCGCGGTTGGCCAGCAGCAGCGGCTCGGTCCGTTCGTTGAGCATGGTCACGGCAGTGCCTCCTGGTAGCGGTTCATCGTCGACGTGGTGCCGGGTGCGAGCTCGTGCAGGGCGTCGACCACGATGTCGACGTCCTCGTCGGCGAGCCCCTGGTGCAAGGGGAGCGAGAGCGTCTCGGCGAACACCGCGTCGGCGCCGGGCAGGCCGCCCGAAGGAACGACGCAGATGTCGCGGAAGTGCGGAAAGTGGTGGAGCGGGATGAAGTGCACGCTGGTCCCGATGCCGCGCTCGGCGAGCAGCCGGGACAGGTCGTCGCGGGTCACGCCGCTCTCGGGCGTCACCCGGACGACGTACAGGTGCCAGGCGTGCTCGCCGGTCTCCGGGTCGGTCGGCAGGACGAGGCCGGGAACGTCGGCGAGTCCCGCGGCGTACCGGCCGGCGATCTGGTGCCGGCGGACCTGCCAGGCGTCGAGGTGGCGCAGCTGCGCGCGGCCGATGGCGGCATGCACGTCGGAGAGGTTGGCCTTCACGCCGGCCTCCTCGACGGAGTACTGCCAGCTGCCGCCGGGGAGGTACCGCCGCCAGGCGTCGCTGGTCATCCCGTGCAGCCGGGTCACGCGCGCCTGGGCGGCGACCTCCTCGTCGCGGGTGGTGAGCGCGCCGCCCTCGCCGATCGGGAGGTTCTTGGTGGCGTAGAAGCTGAAGCAGGTCGCCCGGGAGAGCCCGCCGACCAGCTCGGCGCCGACGCGCGTGCCCAGCGCGTGGGCGGCGTCCTCGACGACCTGGTCGAGGGTCAGTCCGGCCGCCTCGGCCAGGGCCGCCACGTCGGCGGGGTACCCGGCGAAGTGCAGGGCGAGCATCGCCTGCACGCCACCGGCCTCCCGAGCGGCCGCGGCGCACGTGCGGGGTGACACCGTGCCGGTGTCCGGCTCGACGTCGGCGACCACCGGGACCAGGCCGGCGTGCCGGACGGCCTCGACGGCCCCGCAGAAGGTGACCGCCGGGACCAGGACCTTGGCGTCCCGTGGAAGGCGGAGGCCGCGGAAGGCGATCTCGATCGCCGCCGTGCACGACGCCACCGTTACGGCGTGCGGCACCTCGAGCCAGGCAGCGAGCTCTTCCTCGAACGCGGCGCACTCGGGACCGGTGGTGAGCCAGCCGGAGCGGAGCACACGCTCCACGGCCGGCCCGGTCTCGGGTGCCACGACAGGACGCGAGAAGGGGACGCTCTGTTGTGCCCTCGACGTCGCCGAAGTCATGGCCACCCCCACCAACCGTTCTCGAGTCCCCCCACGGGACTCCTAGAACGCTATGGACCCGAGACGCCGGCAGGATCGGGCAAGGTGACTAACCCACCTACGCCAGACGGACGGAAGATGAACGAGTGGAACTAGTCCCCGGATGAAGGCTCGGGAGAACGGTCAACGCGCCAGGGCGTCGAGCCACTCCTCGACGTTGGTCCAGCCGTCGCCGTCGACGTCGCGGTTGGAGTCCTTCACGCCCGGATTCGTGCCGTGCTCGCTCTCCCAGGTGTCCGGCACGCCGTCGCGGTCGGAGTCGGGCGGCGGAGACGTCGCGGGCAGGCTCGGCCATCCGCCGACCTGCGACGGGTCGTCGATGATCCGCCCGCCGCGGGCCCTGACCTCGCGGACGATGCGCTGGTCGACGGCGTCGCGCACCGGCCGGGTGGCGCCGGCACCCTCGAGCACCTGGTCGTACGCCGTCGTGGCGGACGTGGTGAGGGTGGCCGGAGCCGGGAACGGTGCGGAGACCATCGAGCCGCGACCCTCTGGCGAGACCGTGCGGCTCTGCGGCAGGTCGTTGCTCTTGCGGTGCGGGCCGAGGTTGCCCTTGACGTAGAACGCCCACCCGGCGCCCTTGGTGCCGTCGTAGACGTCGAGCTCCCACTCGGAGCGCTCGGTGTTCGGGCCCGGGATGTACCAGTTGCCGACGAAGTTGAAGTGTGGCTCGCCGTGGCTGTTGGACGTCAGCGCCGCGTTGTCGCCGTAGTTGTACACGATGTTGTTGCGGATGTCGGCGATGCCGGGGTTGGTCGGCTGCGGGTTGCGGTCCATGTTGTGCGCCAGCAGGTTGTGGTGGAACGAGATCCGGCCGCTCCTGTCACCGGACAGGTGCACGCCCTTGGAGTGCTCGCCCTCGGGGTGCGTCGCGCGGGACAGTCCCTCGGACACGATGTTCCAGGAGAAGGTGACGTTCTTCGCGTAGTCGTACGTCGACAGGTTCTCGTCGACCGCCCACGACACCGACGAGTGGTCGACGACCACGTCGTGCGCGTTCTCCTTGTAGACCACGATGCCGTCGGCCGAGTCGCCCTCGCCCCTGCAGGTGTTGGCGCCCCGCCGTACCCGCAGGTGCCGGACCACCACGTCGTGGGTGTAGATGCCCAGGGCCGCGTCGTCGCTGCACGGGCCGACCCGCAGCGTGATCCCGCCGCCCGGTGCGCTCTGGCCGGCGAGGGTGACGTACGGCGAGGTCAGCTCGAGCCCGGACGTCAGCGTGATCGTGCCGGAGACGCGGAACACCACGATCCGCTTGCCGCGCGCGCTGAGCGCCGCGCGCAGGCTGCCCGGCCCGCGGTCGGCCAGCGTGGTCACCAGGATGACCCGGCCGCCGCGGCCGCCCGGGGTGGCCGTCCCGAAGCCCTGCGCGCCCGGGAACGCCTTGCGCTGCGTCGCGGCCCGTGGCGTCGGCTCGTCGCCCGGTGTGCCGGTCGCTGCGGGTGCGAAGGCGGCCGTGGTGGCCGCGAGTGCGAGGGCGAGCAGGGGGCCGGTGAGACGGGACAGCGGCATGGAAGAGGTACCTCGCGGGTGCTAGGGCGTGTTGACCCATTCTGGCCACAGGCCATCTGAACGGGTCAACACCACCTACGGCTTCTCTCGCTGCTCGGGGAGTCCCACCTGTCGCGCGATCGAGACGGCGGCCAGGGTGCTGTGCACGCCGAGCTTGCGGAGCAGGTTGTTGATGTGGGTCCGGACGGTGTGCGTGGACAGGACGTAGCGGTCGGCGATCTCCTGACGTGACATGCCCTGCACCAGGCAGGACAGGATGTCGACCTCCCGGGCCGACAGCGCCTTGAGCGCCGAGCCCAGCTCCTCGCGTGCCTCCTGGGCGGTGAGCAGGGCGTCGAGCACCGGCGTGAGCAGGCGCGGCGGGATCCAGGTCTCGCCGCGGGCCACGCCGTGCAGCGTCGCCATCAGGTCGTCGAGGCCGACGGTCGGCTCGACCCAGCCCCGCACGCCCGCGCGCACGGCGCCGACCACCAGGCGTGGGTCGTCGCTGTCGCCGAGGCCGACGACCTTGAGGTCGGGGTTGACGGCACGCAGGTCGGTGAGGGTGTCCGCGAGGGCGTTGTTCGCCTCGGACATGTACATCACCAGGATGTCGGCCCGGCCGGTCATGACGGCGTGCGTCACCCAGCTCGTGCTCGTGTGTGCGGCGACCAGGTCGACGTCCCACCGGCTCTGGAGCAAGGACTCCATGCTGTCCACCCAGATCCGCATCGGGTGGTGCAGCGCGACCCTCAGGACGTCGACACCGGCCGGCGGGTCACCTGCCGTCACCATGGATGCCGCCCACTCGGTCGAGGAGACCCTCACGGCTGAGCATGGCGACCGCCTGCAGCCTCGAGTGAACCCCCATCTTCACGAAGATGCTCTGCACGTGCGTGCGCACGGTGCTCGGCGTGACGTTCATGTGCGCGACGATCTCGTTGGTGCTGCACCCGTCCACGAGCAGCTGGAGCACGTGCTGCTCGCGCGGCGTCAGCTCGTCGATCGGTGTGCGCTGCCTCGGCACGGCCGGCATGGTGCGCGAGCCGTGCAGCAGCTGCTGGTCGACGACCATCTGGCCGGACGCGACCTTGTCGAGCGCCGCGGCGATCTCCTCGATGCGCTGCGCCTTGCGGATGTAGCCGTGCACGCCGAGGTCGAGCGCGGACCGCAGCGTCTCCGGGGAGTCGCCGCCGGTGAGCATCACGACCTTGGTGTGCGGGTGGTTGGTCAGCACGGCGCGTGCCGCGTCGAGACCGGAACCCGTCGGGAACGTGACGTCCACGAGCAGGACGTCCGGGTCGTGGAGCGCCACGGCCCGGATGCCGTCCTCGGGTGTCGACACGGCGGCCTCGACGGTGTAGCCGAGGCCGCCGAGCGCAGTGGCCATCGCCTGGACGAGCAGGTGGTGGTCGTCGCAGATCACGATTCGCATGCCGCCCGCCCTCAGGCCGTCGTCCGCTCGGGCACCAGCTCGCGCGGTACCTCCGTGACGGGTGACAGCTGCGGCAGCTCGAGGCGCACCAGCGCGCCGCCGAGCGGCGACGAGTCGATGTGGAACCGGCCGTCGTACGCCGCGGCGAAGCGACGGACGGTGATCAGGCCGAGCTGCTCCTGTGGCCGGATCAGCCCGAAGCCCGGACCGCTGTCGTGCACCTCGATCGAGACCCAGCCGTTGCGGGCGCAGACCCGCACCTCGACGACGCCGTCGCCGGCGGCGCGGATGGCGTTCTCGATCAGGTTGCGGACCGCGCGGCCGAGGGCCACCGGGTCCGTGAAGGTCCAGACGTCGGCCTGGCGCAGCAGGCGCATCTCGGTGTCGCGGCCCGTCGCCACGCCACGCCACATCTGGTCGACCGCCTCACCGACGTCGACGAAGGCCTCGGTCGACCCTGCGGCCGGTGCGAGCACGCGGGTCATCCAGTCGACCTCATGCCGCATCTGCTCCAGCGTCTCGTGGACCACCGGACCCGCCAGCGGCTGGCGGTCGACGATCGCCGCCAGCAGCATCACGGCGCTCAGCGACTGCCGAACGTCGTGCCGGAGTCGCTGCTCCGTGAGCTCCCCCGTGGGCCCCCCTGCGCTTTCCCCCGTACTGCCCCCCGCTGTTCCCCGAGAACCTGTCCCAGAGGTTGTTGCCCCCCTGCTCTGCCGGCCGTGCCCCTCCCGATCGGTGCTCGACCCCATCCGAGCTTCCGTCATGCTGTTCACCCCACCCAAAGTTTTCCCAGGCGGCGTGGGGGTTGCTTCCGAGCCTTTGCTCGACTCGGCCGTACAGTCGCCCCCGCGACGCCCTCCCCGTTTTGTCCCCCGGTGCCTAGCCCCGAGCACCTGCGCGTCACCGTATGTCGGTTTGGCGTTCATGTCAGGACCTGAATCCCAGAACGACACGAACGGGCCAAACGCGGGCCCCAAGGGGTCGATGAACGTAGCCCGTCCACGCCGATCGGGCTACGCATATTTGCTGAGCGCGCGGTGGAATGTCCGTTCCGCCGGACCCGCGCGGTCCGAGGTGGGGGAGGGCGGGCGCGTAGTCCTGACTACGTCGACCGGTGGACCGGAACACTAGCCCTGCACGTCGCGACATCCCTGCACCTCCCTCGCGTGTCGTGGGAAGAGCGTGCGACGTCCGACTTCGATACGTCGAAGTGAGGAGCGGTCCAGGCCGGTGACCCCGGTCAGGTGCGCGGGACGACCACGTCGTACCGCGCGCAGACGAAGTCCCCGTTGCGCAGGGTCTCCACCAGGGCGAGGTCGAAGCGGCGTGGGAGGAGCGGGCGCCCGGAGCCCAGGGTCACCGGCGCGATCGAGACGATGACGTCGTCGAGCAGGCCGGCCTCCGCGAACTGGGCGGCCAGGTCGCCGCCGCCGACGACCCAGAGGTCCCTCCCTCCGGCGGCCGCGACCATCTCCGCGTGCACCGGCCGGACGTCGCCGGTGACGAAGCGGACGTCGGCGCCCTCGACCTTGTCGTGCGGGTGGTGCGAGAACACGAAAGCGGGCACGTCGTAGCCCCACTTCTCGTCCGTGGTCGCCATGTGGTGGCGGATCCACTCGTACGTCGTCGCGCCCATGCACAGCGCGCCGATGCCGGTGATGAACTCGGCGTAGCTGAGCGGCCCCTCGTCGCGGTGGTCCTGGACGAACAGCCAGTCGAGCGAGTCGTGCTCGTCGGCGATGTAGCCGTCCAGCGTGGTGGCGGTGTAGTAGGTCGTGCGGGTCGTGGGAGTGCTCATGCCGGGCCGGGCTCCTGTCTGTGCTGCGCGCGCAGCCAGTTGATCGGGTCGGGGTCGGGCGCGGCGGCGCCCGCCTGGCGCAGCATGTGCCGGGCGAGCTGGCGCCGGTGCGCCGAGAAGGTCAGCACGTGTGCGAGCACGCTGCCGAGCACGAAGCTCTCCGGCGGCTCGCAGAGCGCGTCGACCAGACGGTCGCCCCAGGCGCCCCGGCGGTCGATGTCGCGCACCATCGCGAGCCAGCGCGGCGCGAGCTCGCGGTGCAGGGCCGTGAGCGTCGCGACGTCGTCGGTCGCGACGTCGAACACCGGAAATGTCCGGCCCTCGACCGACGCGAGCCAGATCTCCTTGGTCCGCACCAGGTGGCTGAACACCTGGGCGAGGCACTCGTCCGGGCCGTCCCACGCGAGCGCGCTGCTGCCCTCGACCCGGACCGCGCGCCAGGCCTCGTCGTCGAGACCCTTGGCGGCCTCGAGCAGGTCGCGCACGTCGTCGAGGTCGTGCTGCACCATCAGCGCGGTCACCTCCGCGCCGGTCCCGCCGCGGCTCTCCTGGCTGTCCACCCACAACGACATCGGCGGGTGGAAGTGGATACCGTTGGGCGCCGGCAGCCAGTGCGAGACGCCCGACGCCGGGGACTCGCTGGGCGCGTGGCCGAAGGCGCGGGTGAAGGCGCGGCCGAAGCCCTCGACGCTGTCGTACCCGGCCGCGAACGCCGCGTCCGTCACCGACGAGCCCTCGCGCAGCTGCCACGCCGCTCGCTCGAGCATCACCCGGCGGCGCATCGCGACCGGTGGCTCGCCGGCACGACGGGAGAGCAGCCGTGAGAAGTGGAACGGCGACGAGTACGCGTCACCGGCCATGTCCGTGAGCGTGCGGTTGTCCTCGTCGAGCACCGCGTCGAGCAGCTCGCGCAGCCGGTCGTGGTCCGTCATGCCACCCAGTCTCGCCCGCCGCGACCGCCGTACGCCCGACCGATCTTGCGGTTCCGTGGACGCGCTTTGCTGACTAGGTTCGGAGCATGACGACCTCGGAGTCCTCCGTTTTGTCCGAAGCGCGCGGAGAGACCACGCCGCCGCTGATCGAGGAGACGATCGGAGCGAACCTCACGCGCATCGCGCGCGAGCACGCCGACCGCGAGGCGCTGGTCGAGGTCGCGAGCGGGCGGCGGTGGACCTACGCCGAGCTCGACGCCGACGTCGACCGGGTCGCGCGCGGACTGCTCGCCGGCGGCATCGCCAAGGGCGACCGGGTGGGGATCTGGTCGCCCAACTGCGCGGAGTGGACGCTGGTGCAGTACGCCACCGCGAAGATCGGCGCGATCCTGGTCAACGTCAACCCGGCGTACCGGACCCACGAGCTGGCCTACGTCCTCAACCAGTCCGGTTTGCGGCTTCTGGTGTCGGCGACGGACTTCAAGACCAGTGACTACCGCGCGATGGTCGGCGAGGTCCGTGAGCAGGCGGACGCGCTGGACCGCGTCGTCTTCCTCGGTACGCCCGACTGGGACGAGCTGCTCGCGGCGGGGGAGGACCTCCCGGCCGACGCTGTGGGCGAGCGGATGGCCACGCTGGAGAACACCGACCCGATCAACATCCAGTACACCTCCGGCACGACCGGCTTCCCCAAGGGCGCGACGCTGTCGCACCGGAACATCCTGAACAACGGGTTCTTCACGACCGAGCTGATCAACTTCACGCACGAGGACCGGCTCGCGATCCCGGTGCCCTTCTACCACTGCTTCGGCATGGTGATGGGCAACCTCGGCTGCACCACGCACGGCGCGGCCATGGTCATCCCGGCGCCCGGCTTCGACCCCGGCATCACGCTGCAGGCCGTGCAGGACGAGCGCTGCACCGGCGTGTACGGCGTGCCGACGATGTTCATCGCGATGCTGAGCCACGCCGACTTCGACTCGTTCGACCTGTCCTCGCTGCGCACCGGCGTCATGGCCGGCTCGATCTGCCCGGTCGAGGTGATGAAGCGCTGCGTGAACGACATGCACATGGCCGAGGTGTCCATCGCCTACGGCATGACCGAGACGTCGCCGGTCTCGTGCCAGACCCGCAGCGACGACGACCTCGACCGCCGTACCGCCACCATCGGCCGGGTCCACCCGCACGTCGAGATCAAGATCGTCGACCCGGTGAGCGGGGAGACCGTGCCGCGCGGGGAGCCGGGCGAGCTGTGCACGCGCGGCTACTCGGTGATGATCGGCTACTGGGACGACCCGGAGAAGACCGCCGAGGCCGTCGACGCCGACGGCTGGATGCACACCGGCGACCTCGCGGAGATGCGCGAGGACGGCTACTGCAACATCGTCGGCCGGATCAAGGACATGGTCATCCGCGGTGGCGAGAACATCTACCCGCGCGAGATCGAGGAGTTCCTCTACACCCACCCCGACATCGAGGACGTGCAGGTGATCGGCGTCCCCGACGAGAAGTACGGCGAGGAGCTCTGCGCCTGGATCAAGATGAAGGACGCCGGCACTGGTCCCCGTCGCCCCCTCGATGCCGATGCCGTGCGGGAGTTCGCGACCGGCAAGCTCGCGCACTACAAGATCCCGCGCTACGTGATGGTCGTCGAGGAGTTCCCGATGACCGTGACCGGCAAGATCCGCAAGGTGCAGATGCGTGAGGAGACCGCCGACAAGCTCGGCCTCGCCTGACTCACGGTTCGGTCCTGCGCAGGGCGTCGCGACGTGCCGGTCGTGCGTCGGGCGAGGGGCCGGGGAAGATCGGCACCCGGTCAGGCACCTGTGCGGTGCCGATCGTGCGTCAGCCGATGCGCAGGTAGGTGCGGCGGTCGCTGCCGGCGTACTGCACGACCGCGAGCCACTGCTGCGTGGTGTCGAGGCCGTCCCAGCCGAGGGTGTAGCCGAACTCGTCCCCGGGGCGCGACGGCGCGGTCCCGGGCGTGACGGTCAGCGGGCTGCCGCCGGTCGCGCCGACGACCCAGCTCGTCAGGGAGGCGGTGGCGGTGGACCCGTTGCCGGCGCGGGCGGCGTTGACGAGCACGCGGTAGGTGCCGGGCTCGGGGTCGTCGACGGTGGCCACCGCGTCGGCGGCCCCGCTGGTCGTCGCCGTGACGAGGGCGCCGTCGCGGTAGACGTACAGGTCGAAGTCGTCGCCGGCGCTACGCGCGGTCACCTCGAACCGTGCGGCGACCACGCCGTCCGGGACGCTGACGTCGGTGGCGAAGGTGTCGGCGTCCGGATCGGGCGTCGCGGCGTCGAAGGAGCCCGGCCGCAGGCTGAGGCCGACCGGGTTGGCGCCGACGAGACCGCTGGCGGTCACGTCGACCGGGGTGCCGCGTCCGCTGCGGCCGGTGACCGGCAGCGAGCCGCTCGGGGCGTCGGAGCCGACCTCGCCGGGCGCGGAGACGACGGCGGTGCGCACCACGACGGGCATCCGGGCCTGGTGGCTGAGGCCGGTCCAGGTGATCGCGCCGCGGCTGAAGTCGGTTGTCGGCGCGTCGGGGGAGGCGACCAGCCGGATCCGCACCCGACGCGAGTCGCCGGGCCCCAGCGTCACGACCGACGGCCGGACCCGGGCGCTCACGCCGGGGAGGCCGGAGATCGAGGCGGTGTAGGTCTCGGTGGTCTCCGCGACGTTGGTGAGCCGTCGCACGACGCTGGTTCGGCCGAGCAGCGAGCCGACGGCGACGGACGGGACGTTGAGGTCCTGCGGACGGACGTCGCCGCGCAGGAACGCGCGCCACGCGGCCGGGCCGGCGTCGACGACGAGCCCGGGGTCGAGGAAGCGCGACGGGTCGACGTGGCCGGCGCCCTGGGCGAACGTGTCCGCGCCGCCCTGGACGTCGTACGCCGTCATCGTCATCGCCGAGCGGATCCGGGCCGGCGACCAGGACGGGTGCTGCGCCCGCACCAGCGCGGCGAGGCCCGCGACGTGCGCCGTGCTGACCGACGTGCCGGACATCAGGTCCCACAGCCGGCCGGACGCGCCGGGCGGGGCGGTCGCGCCGACGACGGCGACGCCGGGCGCGGTCAGGTCGGGCTTGAGCACGTCGCCGCCGGCGACCGGGCCGCGCGCGGAGAACCCGGCGACGGTCGGCACCGGCACGTCCTCGCTCGCCGACGCGTCCAGCGCCACCCGGGCGTCGTCGCCGGCGTCGCGCACGTAGGCCTCGACCGACGCGGCGTCGGCGGCGTCGAGGTGGACGGTGGGGACGGCGTGCACGTCGGCGTCGACGCTGTCGGGATGCGTGTTGGCGAGCACCATGCCGACGCCGCCGGCCTGGGCGACGGCCGTGGACTTGTCGACGCGGGCGATCACGCCGCGCTCGCAGACCACGACGGCACCCTGCACCGTGGCGGCGTCGAGCCGGCCCTCCTCGCAGCGGGCGGCGGCGTCGGGCGGCGCACCGGCGGCGGCCGCGTCCCGGGCGAGCACCACGCGGGTCTCGGGCAGCGAGCGGCGCGCCGTCATGGCGCCGACGTAGGACGTGCCGTCGGGCAGGCGTACGGCGCCCTGGTGGAGGCGCGACGTGCTCGCCGCCACGGTGGTCACCCACGGCGCCGTGTTGCCGACCGTGCCGGGGTCGGGGCCGTTGTTGCCGGCCGCCGCGGCGACGAAGACGCCGGCGGCGGTGGCACCCAGGAATGCCCGCGAGACCGAGTCGCCCGGGTCGTCCGCGCCGGAGACCGAGTAGTTGAGGACGTCCACGCCGTCGGCGACCGCGCGGTCGATGGCCGCGACGGTGTCGGCGGTGGCGCAACCGTCGTCGCCGGGGTCGGGCGCGGTCCAGCACGCCTTGTAGACCGCGATCCGCGCGGCAGGCGCGACCCCGGTGTCGCGACCGAACCGCTGGCCGTCGACGGTCACCTCCACGTCGCGCGCACCGGCGACGACCGAGGCGGCGTGCGAGCCGTGCCCGGTCGTGTCGCGTGGCGAGAGCACCTCGGTGCTGGCCAGCCGGTCGACGCCGAAGCCGCGCACGAACCAGCGAGCCGACACCACCCGTCCGTTGCAGTCGGAGGCGCTCCAGCGCTCGGCCGACGCGCACGCGCCGTGGAAGCCGGGCACGCCCTTGGCCTGGCCGGGCCGGGCCTGCGCGAGGCCTTCGAAGCTCGGGTTGTCCGGCCAGAGGCCGGTGTCGACGACGCCGACGACGACACCGCGTCCGGCGTCGTGCACGCCGCCGACCTGCCGCCAGGCCCCGCCGGCATCGTCGAGGTCGAGGAAGCGCGAGTCGTCGGAGGCGGTGCGCCGGGTGGTGCTGCGCTCCACGAGCAGCACGTCGTCGCGGGCGCGGAGCGCCTTGACCTGGCCGCCGTCGAGCACGGCGGCGAAGCCGTTGAGCGCGGTCGTGTAGCGGTACAGGACCTCGGGCGAGCCGATCGCCTCGATCACCCGGTCCTGCCGCTCCCGCAGCCGGGCCCGGTAGGCCGTCACGCCGGGCTCGGTGCGGTCGAACCGCTCGCCCGCCGCGGGCCGGGTCGTGCGGTGGGCCGCCGCCGGCTGCCCGGCGAGCGTGACGACGTACAGCCCCGGCCGGGTGGCGTGGACCGGACCGGCAGCGGGCGCGGCGGCCTGGACACTGGCCGTCGTCGGGACCGCGAGAGCCCCGGCCGCGAGCAGCACGCCGATGACCGCGCCGAGGGCGCGGTTGGTACGGGTGCGACGACGGGGGTCCACGGGCGTGCCTTCGTTCGAGAGGCACCTATGGTCCCAGGGGCCTCACTGGTAAGCAACGGGTGGCCCGCCCGCACCTCCGGGGGCGCCTGGCGGCCACCTACAGTTGCTGCGTGACCGCCGCGCCCCTCGTCGTCGGGTTCGACCTCGACATGACGCTCATCGACACCCGTCCCGGGTTCGCGGCGACCCTCCAGGCGCTCAGCGACGAGACCGGTGTCGTGATGGACGTGGCCGGCATGTGCGAGAACCTCGGCCCGCCCCTCGACCACCTGCTCTCGCCGTACTTCCCGGTCGAGCAGGTGCAGCCGCTCATCGACCGGTTCCGGGAGATCTACCCCGACATCGCGGTCCCGCCGACCCTCGCGCTCGCCGGCGCGCACGACGCGCTCGCGGCCGTCCGTCGGCACGGCGGTACGTCGGTGCTGGTCACCGGCAAGTTCACCCGCAACGCCGTGCTCCACGTCGAGGCGCTCGCGTTCGACGTCGACCACGTCGTCGGCGAGGTGTGGGGCGTCGGCAAGGCGGGGGTGCTCACCGAGCACGGTGCCCGCGTGTACGTCGGCGACCACGTCCACGACGTCGAGGGAGCCCGGGCCGCCGGCGCGTTGAGCGTCTCGGTGCTCAGCGGGGGCTGCACCGCCGAGGAGCTGCGCGCAGCGGGCACGGACGTGCTGCTGGAGAGCCTCGACGAGTTCCCGGCCTGGCTGGAGGCGCACGTGCTCGAGACGCGTCTCGCCGCGCTCGAGGAGGACCTGCGGCGGCGCGGGTCCGTGCTCGTCGCCTTCTCCGGCGGCGCCGACAGCGCGTTCCTGCTGGCCGCGGCCGTGCGCGCGCTCGGGCCCGGCCACGTCGCCGCCGCGACGGCGTACTCCGACTCGCTCCCCGTGGCCGAGCGCGACCCCGCCCGGGCGTTCGCGGAGTCGCTCGGCGTCCGGGTGCTGACCCCACGCACGCACGAGATGGAGCGCGAGGGCTACCGGGCCAACGCGGCGGACCGCTGCTACTTCTGCAAGGCCGAGCTGCTCGACGTGCTCACGCCGCTCGCCGCCGAGCACAGCCTCGCGCACGTCGCGACGGGCACCAACGCCGACGACGTGGTCGCCGGCTTCCGGCCGGGCATCCGCGCCGCCGACGAGCGCGGCGCCGTCACCCCGCTCGCCGACGCCGGGCTCACCAAGGCGCAGGTGCGGGCCGCGTCGCGCGCCTGGGACCTGCCGACCTGGGACAAGCCGGCCGCGGCCTGCCTGTCCTCGCGGGTGGCGTACGGCGTGGAGGTGACCCCGCACCGGCTCGCCCGCGTCGAGCGGGCCGAGGTCGCGGCCCGTGCCGCCCTCGCCGACGTCGGCATCGAGGTGCGCGACCTCCGGGTGCGCGACCTGGGCGACGCGGCCCGGCTCGAGGTCGACGCCGCCGCGGTGCCCGCCGTCGAGGCCGCTCCCGACGTGCTCGCCGCGGTCCGTGCCGCCGGGTTCGACGCGGTCGAGCTCGACCCCCGTGGCTTCCGCTCGGGCGCGATGAACGAGCGTCTCGCGGATCCCGACCGCTACCGCTAGCTCACCCGAATCCCAGGTGAACGGCGGCCACCGGTCGCCGTACGCTAGGCATTTCCACCCCCGCACGACTCCGCGGCACCCCCGCGGACCGAGAACAGATGAGGTCATCGCCGTGCCGACTGGCAAGGTCAAGTGGTACGACGCCGAGAAGGGATTCGGCTTCCTCTCGCAGGACGAGGGCGGCGACGTCTACGTCCGCAACGACGCGCTGCCCGCCGGCGTGACGACGCTGAAGGCGGGCACCCGGGTGGAGTTCGGCATCGCCCAGGGCCGGCGCGGCGACCAGGCCCTCCAGGTGCGGCTGCTCGAGCCGGCCCAGTCGGTGTCGAAGGGGATGCGCCGCAAGCCGGCCGACATGGTCACGATCGTCGAAGACCTCTACCGCCTGCTGGAGAACATCGAGAAGGGCTACCGCAACGGGCGGCACCCCGACCCGAAGACCGCCAAGCCGACGGCCAAGCTGCTGCGCGCGCTCGCCGACGAGCTGGAGCTCTAACCCCCGCGGGTCGACGCCACCGGTTCCTCGCGCTCCGGCGCGGGGTCGCGGTGGCGCAGCGTGCTGAGCACGAACGCCGACCAGAGCACGAGCACGGCGGCGGTCACGCCCAGGCCGATCTCGGGCACCAGCGGCAGCCCGATGCCGAGGAAGCCACCCACCACCCAGGACAGCTGGAGCAGCGTCTCGGACCGGGCGAACGCGCTCGCGCGGGTGCGCTCGGGCACCTCGCGCTGGATCAGCGCGTCGAGGGAGAGCTTGCCGAACGACTGGGCCAGGCCGGCGGTCAGGCCGAGGAGCACGGCGGTCGGCAGCCCGTAGAACACCGCGACGACCACGGTGACCACGGCGTCGGCGAGCAGCGCCACGACGACGGTGATCTCCGGGCGCACGTTGCGCAGGATCGAGCCGAGCGTGATGCCGATCGTGCTGCCGAGGCCGGCCGCGCCGATCACGAGGCCGAGCAGCAGCTCGGGACGCGCCTCCCAGCCCGGGAACGGCTCGTCGCGCAGCAGGAACGCCATGAACATCGTCAGGAAGCCCGACAGCAGCCGCAGCCCGGCGTTGCTGCGCAGCCCCAGGACGACCGCCCGCGGCACGGCCGGGCGCTTCCGGCGCCGCCACATCGGCTCCCGGTCACCGGCGGCGTGGTCGACCTGGGCGGGCAGCAGGATCGCCAGGATCGTGCCGCCGACGAACACCAGGAACGCGTAGCGCAGCGACCACTCCGCCCCCAGCGTCGACGCCCCGATCGCGATGGGGGCGGAGACGGCCGCGCCCGCGACGCCGGCCAGCGAGATCCGGGAGTTGGCCTTGACCAGGTTGAGCCGGTCCGGCAGCAGCCGAGGTACGGCGGCGGCCCGGGTGACGCCGTACGCCTTCGAGGCGACGAGGCAGCCCAGCGCCGCCGGGAAGAGCGCGGCCGACTCCGACACGACCGCGTCGGCCAGCACCCAGCACAGGAAGCCACGCAGCGCCATCGTGGCGCCGATCGCCCAGCGACGGCCCTGGCCGTAGCGGTCGAGGAACGGCCCGATCAGCGGCGCGACGATCGCGAACGGGAGCATGGTCAGGCCGAGGAACATCGCCACCTGACCGCGCGCCTGCTCGGTCGGCACCTGGAAGAACAGCGTGCCGGCCAGCGAGATCGCCACCGCCGCGTCGCCGGCGGCGTTGAACGCGTGCAGCTCGATCAGCCGGTACAGCCCGCTCTGGCCGGCCCCCTCCGCGCTGCTGGCCCGGCGGGCCTGGCGGAGCGTGAAGCCGGCCGCCGTACCCGTGGCCTGGCCGGCGCGCCGAGCACCCTCCGCCGACCACGACCCCACCCGACGCACGCCGCGGCCGGTCGCGGCCGCGGCCCGGGAGGCGCCGCGCCCGGCGGCGCGGGCCCGGTCGCCGGCCGACGACCGGGTCGGGCCCGGGGTGTCGTCGGCGTGCTCGTCGGCCATGACCCCATCTTGCCCAACGGATCTTGCCCAACGGATCCGACGGCCCGGCGCGACAACCGGCCACCTGGTGAGGAACAATCGATCCTCGTGACTGTCGAGGCGCCCACCAAGCCCAAGGCCGCGAAGGTCGGCAAGGCCGACTCCGTCGGCATGAAGGCCGTCGACGCCGCCCGCGAGGCGCTGCTCCAGGCCGTCGACGTGGTCGACGTGGGGGAGCACCTCGGTCACGTCGCCGAGGACGACCGGGTCGTCACGCACTTCTTCGCCTGCGTCCGGCCGGGCTACAGCGGCTGGCGCTGGTCGGTGACCGTCGCCCGCGCGCCGCGGCAGAAGACCGTCACCATCGACGAGGTCGTGCTGCTGCCCGGCGACGAGGCCATCGTCGCCCCGGCCTGGGTGCCCTACCGCGACCGGATCAAGCCCGGCGACCTCAGCCCCGGCGACCTGCTGCCCACCGACGAGGACGACCCGCGGCTGGTCCCCGGCTACACCGCCGGCGACGACGTGGTCGACCAGGACAGCGTCCGCGAGCTCGCCCACGAGGTCGGGCTCGGCCGTCCCCGCGTGCTGTCGCTCGAGGGCCGCGACCTGGCCGCGCAGCGCTGGTACGACGGCTCCCACGGCCCCGAGGCGGCCATCGCGCAGTCGGCGCCCGGCGCCTGCGGGTCGTGCGGCTTCCTGGTCCGGCTCGCCGGCCCGATGTCGACGCTGTTCGGTGTCTGCGCCAACGCCTACGCCAACGACGACGGCCGCGTGGTCTCCTTCGACCACGGCTGCGGCGCGCACTCCGAGGCGCGGCTCTCGCGCAAGAACCTCCCGCAGCCCCTTCCCGAGCCGGTCCTCGACACCCTCACCTGGGACGACCTCGACCAGTTCTGAGTGTGGTCACAGACCGGCCCACGATCCCGCACCTGGACACAGACCGGCCCACGGCCCGGCACCTGAATACAGACCCGCCCACGATCCCGCAAGGTGAGGGGGCCATTGCCTGGAGCGAGCCGCTAGGCGAGGGACGGGCAATTGACCCCTCACCGCCCGGCAGGAAGATCACGCACGCAGGGACCGCGGAAGCCTGTCTGAAAGCCAGCCACAGCTGCTCGAAGAGCCAGCCAGAGGCCGGATCAGTTGGTGGGGTCCAGCGAGACCTTGCCGGGCTCCCGGTTCGCCCGCCGGTTGCGGCGACGGCGGCAGTAGTCCCAGCCGATGACGCCCAGCCCGAACCCGGCCAGGCAGGTCCACAGCCACCACAGCCGGTCGGCCTCGGCCAGCCGCCCGGCGAACGGCAGCAGCATCACGAACCCGAGCAGCCACAGGCCGGAGCCGACCGCCACGGTGCGCACGCCGTCGACGTCGAGCGGGTCGACGTCGGCCACGATGTAGGTGCGCTTGCCGATCTCGTGCGTCTTCAGCTCGGCCGACTCGTCCGCGGGCACGCCGGAGGCGTCGTGCGGGTGCTCGGCGGGCTGGTCCACGCGACGAATCTATCCCGCCGGTCGTGCGCCGGGTGAGACCGCCCTCCTGGCAGCACGCCCGAAACGTCGGATCTGGCAACATACGTGTCGCTGACGCCGGTTTCGCCCCGGCGTGAGCGTCTTCCCCGGCTTCCCCACGGCTCTGCGTTCGTCCCTGCTTCCATCACCCCTCCCTGCCCGAGGAGAGTCCCGAGAGTGGACACGTTCTTCAAGATCACCGAGCGCGGCTCGACCGTCGGCCGCGAGATCCGCGGCGGCGTCGTCACGTTCTTCACGATGGCCTACATCATCGTGCTCAACCCGATCATCCTGCTGACCGCGCCCGACGCCGACGGCAACTTCCTCGCCGGGGGCGACTTCCCCGGCATCGCCGCCACCACCGCGCTGGTCGCCGGCGTCCTGACGATCCTGATGGGTGTCGTCGCCAACTACCCCCTCGCGCTCGCCGCCGGCCTCGGCCTCAACGCGTTCGTCGCGTTCTCGATCGCCTCCCAGATGACCTGGGCCGACGCGATGGGCCTCGTGGTGCTCGAGGGCCTGATCATCCTGATCCTGGTGCTGACCGGCTTCCGCGAGGCGGTGTTCCACGCGGTGCCCGGCCAGCTGAAGATCGCCATCAGCGTCGGCATCGGCCTGTTCATCGCGCTGATCGGCCTGGTGGACGCGGGATTCGTGCGCCGTACCGGCGCGGGCCCGGTGCCCGTCGAGCTCGGTTCCGGCGGCGCCCTGGTGGGCTGGCCGGTGCTGGTGTTCGTGATCGGCCTCGGGCTGATGATCACGCTGTACGTCAAGAAGGTGAAGGGCGCGATCCTCATCTCGATCGCCATCACCACGGTCATCGCGATCATCGTCGAGGCGATCGCGAACGTCGGTCCGATGGTCGACGGCGACAACTACAACCCCAAGGGCTGGAACCTCAACGTGCCGGCCTTCCCGGACTCGATCGCGGCGGTGCCGTCCTTCCCGGCGCTCGGGGAGTTCTCCCTGCTCGGGTCGTTCGAGCGGGTCGGGATCGTGACCACGGTGCTGTTCATCTTCACCCTGATGCTCGCCGACTTCTTCGACACGATGGGCACGATGACCGCGATCGGCGCCGAGGCCGGCCTGCTCGACGAGGAGGGCGCGCCGCCGAACACCCGCCGGATCCTCGTGGTCGACTCGGTCGCCGCGGCGGCCGGTGGTGCCGCGTCGGTGTCGAGCAACACGTCGTACATCGAGTCGGCGACCGGCGTCGCCGAGGGCGCACGCACCGGCCTCTCCAGCATCGTCACCGGCGTGCTGTTCCTGCTCGCCACGATCTTCGCGCCGCTCGTCGAGATCATCCCCAACGAGGCCGCCGTCCCGGCGCTGGTGCTCGTCGGCTTCCTGATGATGCAGCAGGTCAAGAACATCGACTGGGACGACGTCGAGATCGCGATCCCGGCGTTCCTGACCATTGCGCTGATGCCGTTCACCTACTCGATCTCGGTCGGCATCGGCGCCGGCTTCTGCGCCTACGTCCTGGTCAAGGTCGTGCGCGGCAAGGCCAACCAGATCCACGCGCTGATGTGGGTCGTCGCGGCGCTGTTCGTCGTGTACTTCGCGATCGACCCGATCAAGCAGCTCTTCGCCTGACCGACCTCAGGCGCCGTCGGTACGGCGGCGTTGCTCCTGCCAGCGCTGGAGCGTCGCCGCCGTCTCGGCGTGCATGAAGCCGAAGAAGTCCTCGGACTCCAGCAGGCGACGGCCGCCGCGGCTGTCGACGCCGACCATCCCGGCCGCGTCGCGCATCGCCTCCTGCCACTGTCGCAGCACCGGCAGCCGCGCCGCCATGATCGTCGACCAGACGTCGTCGTCGTACACGCGGTAGACCTCGGCGCGCTGCCCCGGAACCCGCTCGCGGAAGAGCAGCCGGGCGGCGGTCAGGAAGCGCACGGCACCCGACACCGCGGCCGGGCTGATCTGCAGGGCGTCGGCGAAGTCGGCCGCCGTGTAGCGGTCGGAGTCCTCCGCGAGCACGTAGGCGAACACCCGGGCGGCCATCCGTGGGATGCCGCTCTCGGTGAGCAGTGCTGCCACGCGCTCGACGGCGGCCATGAGCTGGTCGGGGTCCTGTGGGCGCAGTGGCGCGGCGGTCATGTCAGCATCATAGACTTCAAAACATTCACAAATCTGTGAATCCGGTGCCAGACTGTCGGCATGACAACGGCCATCTCCGCCCACGACGTCGTGAAGACCTTCGGCACCACCCGGGCCCTCGACGGGCTCGACCTGGAGGTGGCCACCGGAGAGGTGCACGGTTTCCTCGGCCCCAACGGCTCCGGCAAGTCGACGACCATCCGGATCCTGCTGGGGCTGGTGCGCGCCGACTCCGGCGAGACCACGCTGCTCGGCGGGGACCCGTGGCGCGACGCCGCGACGCTGCACCGCCGCGTCGCCTACGTGCCCGGCGACGTCAGCCTATGGCCGAACCTCACGGGCGGCGAGGCCATCGACCTGCTGTCGCGGCTGCGCGGCGGCCTCGACGAGCGGCGCCGGGCCGAGCTGCTCGAGCGCTTCGACCTCGACCCCACCAAGAAGGCGCGGTCGTACTCCAAGGGCAACCGGCAGAAGGTCGCCCTCGTCGCGGCGCTGGCCTCCGACGCCGAGCTGCTGCTCCTCGACGAGCCGACCTCGGGCCTCGACCCGCTGATGGAGGCGACGTTCCAGGACTGCGTGCACGAGCTGCGCGCCGAGGGCCGCACCGTCCTGCTCTCCAGCCACATCCTCGCCGAGGCCGAGGCGCTCTGCGACCGGGTCAGCATCATCCGGTCCGGCCGCATCGTGCAGACCGGCACGCTCGCCGCGCTCCGCCAGCTCACCCGCACGACCGTGATCGTCTCGACCCAGCAGCCCGCCGACGGGCTGGCCGGCGTACCGGGCGTCCTCCGCGTCGAGCACGTCGACGGCAAGGTGCACTTCGACGTCGACACCGACCACCTCGACGAGGCGATGGACTACCTCGCGCCGCTGCGGGTCACCTCCCTGGTCAGCCACCCGCCGACGCTGGAGGAGCTGTTCCTCCGCCAGTTCGGCGAGAGCGTCGAGCCGGTGGAGCCCACGGACACCGAGAGTGCGGGCGCCCGATGAACGGTCTCCTCGGCACCGCGTCGCTGCTGCGGCTCGTGCTGCGGCGCGACCGGATCCGCCTGACGGTGTGGGTGCTCGCCCTGGTGGGGATCACCGCCGCCTCGGCCGCCGGCGTCGCCTCGACCTACGACACCGCGGTGAAGATCGCGTCGTACCAGCGCAACATCGGCTCCAGCCCGGCCAGCGTCGCCATGGCCGGACCGCCCGTCGCGCTGGACACGATCCAGGGGATCATCGTCTACGAGACCAGCCTGACCGTCCTCATCGGCGTCGCGATCATGGCCGCGATGACCGCCGTACGGCACACGCGCGCCGAGGAGGAGGTGGGCCGCACCGAGCTGCTCGCCTCCGGCGTCGTCGGCCGGCACGCTGGCACCGCGGCTGCCGTCATCGTCGCCTGCGCCACGTCCGTGGTCATCGGGTTGGGTGTGACCGCGTCGGTCGCCGCCCAGGACTTCGGGACCGGCGCCTCCCTCCTGTACGGCGCCTCGGTGGCCGCGCTCGGCATCGTGTTCGCCGCGATCGCCACCGTCGCGGCCCAGCTGATGTCGCACGCCCGCACCGCGACCGGCGCGACGCTCGCCGTGCTCGGTGCGGCCTTCGCGCTGCGCGCCATCGGCGACGTGCAGGGCAGCGGGCTCGTGTGGCTCTCGCCGATCGGCTGGTCGCAGCAGGTCCTGCTGTTCGACGGTGACCGCTGGTGGCCCCTGGCCGTCTCGCTCCTCGTCGCCGCGCTCCTGCTCGTCGGCGCCGGCTGGCTCACCACCAGGCGGGACGTCGGCTCCGGCGTGTTCCCCGACCGCCGCGGCGCCGCGCGCGCCGGCCGGTCCCTCTCCTCGCCGCTCGGCCTGGCCTGGCGGCTGCAGCGCGGCACCGTCATCGCCTGGGCCGTCGCG
The DNA here is from genome assembly GCF_004168035.1 of Nocardioides iriomotensis. Classification (GTDB taxonomy): domain Bacteria; phylum Actinomycetota; class Actinomycetes; order Propionibacteriales; family Nocardioidaceae; genus Nocardioides_B; species Nocardioides_B iriomotensis. The sequence continues at coordinate 45,188 of NZ_SDPU01000020.1, forward strand.
CTGGTGCTGCTCGGGCTGGTGTTCGGCTCCTTCAGCGAGCAGCTCGAGAACATGGTCGAGGACAACCCGACGCTGCAGCAGTACTTCGAGCAGACCGGCGGCTCCGTCACCGACGCGTTCTTCGGCACGGCGCTGCTGTTCATGGGTCTGGGCGCGGCCGGCTTCGCCGTCGCGTCCGCGCTGCGGCTGCACGGTGAGGAGGGTGCGGGGCGCGTCGAGCCGATGCTCGCCGGGCAGGTCTCGCGCTGGCGGATGCTGCTCAGCCCGCTCGTGGTCACCCTCGGCGGCGCGGCCCTGCTGGTCAGCCTCGGTGGCCTCGGCGTCGGGATCGCCGACGCGCTCGTGCGGGGGAGTGCCGACCAGGTGCTGCGCCTCGTCGCGCTCTCGTGGGTGCAGCTGCCGGCGGTCCTCGTGCTCGTCGGCCTCGCCGTGCTGCTCCTCGGCTGGGCCCAGCGCGCCACCGCCCTCGCATGGGCCGCACTCGGCTTCGCCGTCGTGATCGGCTGGCTCGGCGGCCTGCTCCGCCTCCCGGACTGGGTCGACGGCCTCTCGCCGTTCCAGCACCTGCCCCAGGTCCCCGTCGAGCCCGTCGCCCTCGCCCCCCTCCTCGCGCTGACCCTCCTCGGCGTCGGCCTCATCGCGCTCGGTGCCGTGGGCTACCGGAGGCGCGACATCGGCTAGCCGTGGCCGGCTCTCCACCGTGGCCGGCTCCCTGCCCGGGTGCGCATCCATGTACTGCGCTCCTCACCACAAACGCGGACCGAGGGGTCAGTTGGGCAGGTCGACGCTGCGCGTGTCGGTGCCCAACGGACCCCTCGGTCGACATTCCACCCGGACCCCGGCCGCGGCGTTCTGGGGCGGGGGCTCTCTGCCGGGCCGGGTCGGTGACCGCGTGCATTCCTGTGGCTGAGTTCGGCACATATTGGGAATAGTTAGCAAGACTAATGAGTTACGCTAACGATATGACACCCACGGTCGAGCAGGTTGCGCGCACGGACACCGGTCTGGCGTCGCTGTTGCGTGTCTCGGTGGCGCGGCTGAGCCGGCGACTCCGGTCGGAGCGCGACCCGCTCAACGAGCTGCTCCCGGTCGGACAGCTGTCCGTGCTGGGCTCGCTGTTCCGCAACGGCCAACTGACCGTCGGTCAGCTGGCCGGGATCGAGCGGGTCCAGCCGCCGTCGATGACGCGCACGGTCAACTGCCTGGTCGACGGCGGCTACGTCGAGAGACGGCCGCACGAGACCGACCGCCGCCAGGTGGTCGTCTCCCTGTCCGCCAAGGGCGAGGAGACCCTCGCCGCGGACCGCAAGCGCCGCGACGCCTGGCTCGCCCAGCGGCTCCGCGAGCTCACCCCCGAAGAACGCCGGCTGCTCCGTGCAGCTGCCCCCATCATCGAAAGGCTGGCGCATAGTTGAGCCCCACGTTCCAGGCCCTGTCGAACCGCAACTACCGGCTGTACGCAGCCGGTGGCATCGTGTCGAACACCGGCACCTGGATGCAGCGGGTCGCCCAGGACTGGCTGGTGCTGCAGCTGACGCACAACAACGGCACGGCGCTCGGCATCACGACCGGCCTCCAGTTCCTGCCGATGCTCCTGCTCTCGCCGTACGCCGGCCTCGTCGCCGACCGGTTCCCCAAGCGCCGCCTGCTCCAGGTGACCCAGCTGATGATGGCGGGGCCGGCGCTGCTGCTCGGCCTGCTCGCCGTGACCGGGGTCGCCGAGCCGTGGCACGTCTACGTGCTGGCGTTCGTGTTCGGCATCGGCACGGCGTTCGACGCGCCGGCGCGGCAGTCGTTCGTGTCGGAGATGGTCGAGCCCGACCTGCTCACCAACGCGGTGGGCCTCAACAGCGCGTCGTTCAACCTCGCGCGCATCGTGGGCCCGGCGCTCGCCGGCCTGCTGATCGCCGCGCTCGGCTCGGGTGCGGAGGCGACCGGCTGGGTGATCATGGCCAACGGCCTGAGCTACGGATCGGTGATCTTCGTGCTGCAGAAGATGCGCGCCGAGGACCTCGATCCCGCCGAGCTCGCCGCGCGCGGCAAGGGGATGATCCGCGAGGGCATGCGCTACGTCCGCAGCCGCCCCGACCTGATGCTGGTGCTCGCGATCGTGTTCTTCGCCGGCACGTTCGGCCTCAACTTCCAGATGACGTCCGCGCTGATGACGACCGATGTGTTCGGCAAGGGTGCCTCCGCCTACGGCATCCTCGGTACGACGATGGCCTTCGGCTCGCTCACCGGCGCGCTGCTCGCCGCCCGGCGCGGTCGCCCGCGCTACCGGCTGGTGGTGCTCGCGGCGCTGGCGTTCGGGGTGGTCGAGGTGCTCGCCGGCCTGTCGCCGTCGTACCTCGTCTACGCGCTCTGGACGCCCGTGCTCGGCCTGACCGCGCTGACCATGATCACCGCGGCCAACGCCACCGTGCAGCTCGGCACGACCGCCATGATGCGCGGGCGCGTGATGGCGCTCTACATGATGATCTTCATGGGCGGCACGCCCGTGGGGGCGCCGATCGTCGGCTGGATCGGTGAGACGTTCGGCGCCCGCTGGACCCTCATCGGCGGTGGTCTGGGCACGATCGTCGGCGTCGTGGTCGCGGCGGCGCTGTTCGCCCGCACGCAGGGCATGCTCGACCCCGAGGTCAACGAGCGGCCGCGGCTGCGCAAGCGCGGTCGGCAGCCCGAGCTGGTGCGCTGACCCCGGGGCGGCTGCCAGGGGCAGTCCGGGGCCGACGCGCTAGGCCTTCGTGGCGAACCAGGGCGCGCGCAGGTCGCGGAACTCCAGGTCGTGGATCGACTCCCAGAACTGCTTCATCATGTCGTGCTCCGGGCCCTCGGTCGGCATCGCCTTGGCCTCGCCCTCGCGGGCCGCGGCCTCGTCGGTGAACGCCACCGTCTCGGTGAAGGTGCCGTCCGGCTCGATCGCGAACGTCGCGCCGATGATCTCCGGGCGGGCGTCGTGGAGCATCGTCTCCATCTGGGTCATGCCGGCCTCGAGCGCGTCGGGGTCGTCCATCTTGCCGCGGATCACCTGCACGAAGCCGGCGCTGTCGGAGCCGCCGTCCATCATCATCACGACGCGGTCGCAGTCGTGGAACTCGACGGGACCGTCGAACATCCGCTCCATCTGCGCCCACCACTCACCCTGCTCGGGCCGGGCCGAGTTGGCCATCGCCGCCTCGCGCGACTCGAACCGGATCACCGCGACCATCTCGTTCTGGTCGGTGAAGCCGTACGTGCCCCCGAGGTAGCCGGTCGCGCCCGGTGCCAGCTCGGTCTGCCAGCGGTCCGCGAGCGCCCGCAGCTCGTCCGGCTTGGTGCACTTCCCCTGGATGATCTGGATGAACACTGCTCTCTCCCTCCGGCGGATCGGCGCGCGCACACGTCGACAGGGGGCACCGTTGCCCCCTCTCGGGACGCTAGGACCGGGACCGGGAGGGGTCCATAGCGCGATCGGGCCGTCCGGTCCGCCCCGATAAACTGGCCGGTGTGAACCCCCGCTACCGCCGCATGGTGATCCCCGGTGCACTCGTCGGGCTGATCCTGATCGTCGCCGTCGCGGCGCTCGTGCGCGGCTAGGGCGACGATGGCTGCTGAGCCCCTCCTGCGGGCCCTCGCGCGCACGCGCGGCCTGCTGCTCGACGACACCGCCCTGGTCCGCGCCGTCGCCTCGGGACGGCAGAAGGGCCGGCAGCCGCGCTGGCGCCGCGTGGAGCTCCGGTACGTCGACCTCAAGGCCGGGCGACGGCTCCAGGTGACCGCGTACGACGACACGCAGGCGCACACCAGCAACCACGAGCCCGGCGGCGACGCCCGTGACGCCGTCGACGCGCTGCTCGACGAGCCCTTCGGCAACTGGCACGTCGAGACCGCCACCGAGACGCACCAGGTCCGGGTCACCAAGAAGCTCGAGGCGATGGTCCACACCTCCGCCCGCGCGGCCGACGCCGGGCCCGACGGTGCCCCGCCGGACACGGCGGACGCCAAGGCGCACGACCGGAAGAAGCCGCGGCTGCTGCCCGAGGACCACCCCGTCCTCCGGGCGATCGGCATCGCCGACGAGCAGGGCCGGGTCAAGCCCAGCCGGCAGGCCAAGTACCGCCAGGTCGAGGAGTTCCTCCGCAGCCTGGGCCCGGCCGTCGACGACGCGCTCGCCTCGGGCCGGCTGCGCACGCCCACCGCCGACGACCCGCTGCGCGTGGTCGACCTCGGCTGCGGCAACGCCTACCTGACCTTCGCCGCGCACGCCTACCTGCGCGACGTCCGCGGGCTGCCCGTCCACGTCGTCGGCGTCGACGTCAAGCAGCAGTCGGCCGACCACAACACCGCCGTCGCCGAGCAGCTCGGCATCGGGGACACCGCGACCTTCGTCGTCGGCGACATCGCCGGCGCCACGCTGCCCCAGCCGCCCGACGTCGTGCTCGCCCTGCACGCCTGCGACACCGCGACCGACGACGCGCTGGCCCGGGCCGTGACCTGGGAGGCGCCGCTGGTGCTCGCCGCGCCGTGCTGCCACCACGACGTCGCCGCCCAGCTGCGCCGCGCGCCCACTCCCGCGCCGTACTCCCTCCTGACGCGGCACGGCATCCTCCGCGAGCGCTTCGCGGACACCCTCACCGACGCCGTCCGCGCCGGCGTGCTGCGGCTGGTCGGCTACCGCGTCGACGTGATCGAGTTCGTCGAGTCCAAGCACACCCCCCGCAACACCCTGCTCCGCGCCGTCCGCACCGGGGCCGACGCCTCGCCGGAGGCGCGCGCGGAGTACGACGACCTGGTCCGCACCTGGGGCGTCCACCCGGCGCTCGCCGAGCGGCTGCATGACCGGCTTCTCTAGCGCCGCCGCCGCGGCGGCCGGGCTGGTCGTCGCCGCCGTCCCGTCGAGCGTGCTGTTCACATTCGACGACCCCGAGATCGCCGAGTCCAGCGGCCTCGTCGACGCGGGGTCGGTCGTCTACACGGTCAACGACTCCGGCTCCGGCCCGGTGCTGTACGGCGTCGACCCGGCGAGCGGCCGCACGACCACCCGGACGACGTACACCACCGACGAGGTGGTCGACGTCGAGGCCCTCGCGCCCGGGCGCGGCGGCACGGTCTGGGTCGGCGACGTCGGCGACAACGGAGCGGACCGGGACACCGTCGCGCTCTACCGGGTGCGGCCCGGGAGCGGCGGCGCGCAGCGGCTCGACCTGCGCTACCCCGACGGCCCGCGCGACGCCGAGGCGGTGCTCGCGCACCCGCGCACCGGGCAGCTGTTCGTGGTCTCCAAGAACGTGTTCGGCGGGACCGTCTACGCCGTCCCGGCCGGCGCGCGGCCCGGCACGGTCACGACGATGCGACGGTTCGCGCAGGTGCCTGGCCTGGTCACCGACGGCGCGTTCCTGCCCGACGGGGAGCACGTCGTGCTGCGCGGCTACGGCAGCGCCACCGTCCTGACGTTCCCGGCGTTCGAGGTCAGCGGCACCGTGAACCTCCCCGAGCAGCGGCAGGGCGAGGCGGTCGCCGTCGGTCGCGACGGGCGGGTGCTGCTGTCGAGCGAGGGCGTCGGCACCGACGTGCTCCAGGTGCGGCTACCCGCGCGGCTCACCGCCGACCCGGCGACCTCGCCGCGCCCGTCTCCGAGTGCCTCCGGCTCCGCATCCCCGTCCGCGGACGTCCCCGACGCACCCGCGGCCCAGGAGCCCCGCGACGGACGCCGGGGCATCTGGTCGCACCCGCTCGCCGCCGCGGCACGGGTCCTGATGGGCGTGGTGCTGCTCGGAGCCCTCGGCCTGACCTGGTGGCGGCTGCGCCGCCGCTGACTACCGATATCGGTCGTCCGGGAGTGACCCAGGGGTCACGCTTCGACTACCGATATCGGTATCGGGGTAACCCCGTCGCGTGCCACGACTCCGCACCGTCTCGCCCACCAGCCGCGGCTGGAGCCGCCGCCGCGCGGGCAAGGGCTTCGTCTACCTCGACGACGAGGGCGTGCGGCTGACGGCAGAGCACGTCGCCCGGATCAAGGACCTGGTCATCCCGCCCGCGTGGGAGGACGTGTGGATCTGCCCGCTCCCCAACGGGCACATCCAGGCCGTGGGGGTCGACGAGGCCGGGCGGAGGCAGTACCTCTACCACCCCGACTGGCGGACCAAGCGCGACAAGCTGAAGTTCGACCGGGTCCTCGAGGTCGCCGCCAGGCTGCCGCGCGCCCGGGCCGCGATCCTGGAGCACCTCGCCCTCGACGGCATGCCGGTCGAGCGCGCCGTGGCGACCGCCGTACGCCTGCTGGACCTCGGCTACTTCCGGATCGGCTCCGACGCGTACGCCGACAGCAACGGCAGCTTCGGCCTGACCACCCTGGAGAAGCGGCACGTCCGGGCCCGCGACGGTGCGCTGGTGTTCCGGTTCGAGGGCAAGTCCGGCATCGAGCACGAGATCCGGATCGAGGACGCGCTGGCCGTGGCCGCAGTGGACACGATGCGCCGGCGTCGTGGCGGGGGAGACCGGCTGCTCGCCTACAAGAAGGTCCGGTCCTGGACCCCGATGGACGCCGCGCTGGTCAACGACTACCTCCGCGACGCGACCGGCGCCGAGATCACCGCCAAGGACTTCCGCACCTGGCACGCCACCGTCCTCGCCGCGGCCGCGCTGGCCGGCAGCGACGAGCCCGGCGACACGAAGACCTCGCGCAAGCGGGCCGTCGTCGCCGCGATCAAGGAGGTCGCCGAGTACCTCGGCAACACCCCGGCGATCGCCCGGAGCTCGTACGTCGACCCGCGCGTGCTCGACCTCTACGAGGACGGCGTGACGATCGAGTCCGCGGTGCGCCGCAGCTACCCGACGCCGGAGGAGCGGCAGACTGCCTACGAGCGCGCCGTGCGTCGGATGCTCACGACCTGAAGCGGCGGCCGGAGCACCCGTCGCAGCGCGTCGGTCAGCCGAGCTGCTCGACCACGTGGTCGATGCACGCGGTGAGCGCCTCGACGTCCGCCGGGTCCACGGCCGGGAACATCGCCACGCGCAGCTGGTTGCGGCCGAGCTTGCGGTAGGGCTCGACGTCCACGATGCCGTTGGCGCGCAGCACCGTGGCGACCGCGGCCGCGTCGATGGCGTCGTCGAAGTCGATCGTGCCGATGACCAGCGAGCGCTCGTCGGGGTTGGTGACGTACGGCGTGGTCCACGACGTCTTGTCGGCCCAGGTGTAGAGCCGGGTCGACGAGTCGGTCGTCCGCGACACCGCGAAGTCGAGGCCGCCCTGGCCGTTGAGCCAGTCGAGCTGCTCGTTGAGGAGGAACATCGTCGCGAGGGACGGGGTGTTGTAGGTCTGGTTCTTGGTCGAGTTGTCGATCGCGGTCGGCAGGTCGAAGAACGCCGGGACCCACCGGTCGGACGCCGCGATCTCGGCGGCACGCTCGAGGGCGGCGGGCGACATCACGGCGATCCAGAGCCCGCCGTCGGACGAGAAGTTCTTCTGCGGCGCGAAGTAGTAGGCGTCGACCTCGCTGATGTCGACCGGCAGCCCGCCGGCGGCAGAGGTCGCGTCGACCAGCACGAGCGCGCCGTCGTCGGCCCCCTCGACCCGGCGTACCGGAGCCATCACGCCGGTCGACGTCTCGTTGTGCGCCCAGGCGTAGGCGTCGATGCCGGCCTCGGCCCGCGGCGCGGGCCGCGTGCCCGGGTCGGACGTGATCACCGACGGGTCGCCGAGGAAGGGCGCGGCCTTGGCGGCGGTGGCGAACTTCGAGGAGAACTCGCCGAACGACAGGTGCTGGCTGCGCTCGCGGATCAGGCCGAACGTGGCGATGTCCCAGAACGCCGTGGCGCCGCCGTTGCCGAGGACCACCTCGTAGCCGTCGGGCAGCGAGAACAGCGACGAGATCCCCTCACGGACCCGGCCCACGAGGTTCTTCACCGGCGCCTGGCGGTGGGAGGTGCCCAGGAGCGACGTGCCGGTGGCGGCCAGCGCCTCGAGGGCCTCGACCCGGACCTTGGAGGGACCGGCGCCGAAACGGCCGTCGGCAGGCTTGAGGTGGTCGGGGATGGTGATCGTGTCGGTCACGACAGGTACCTCGTCAGACGTCTCGTGGTGAGTGCGACCTGACCCCGTTGTCAGAGCGTCCCGGACCTTGGCCGGGCGCGGGCCTATTCTGTCACCCGCCAACGACACGTCGGAACGGGGACGAATCATGAGCAACCTCCCGCTGGGGCCGTCCGGCCACCCGGGCGAGGTCCGGCAGCGGCCGGTCGGCCAGACCGTTCTCCGCTACGGCGGCGGCGCGATGGCGGTCGTGGGAGCCGTGCTGCTCGGCACGGGTGCCTACGACTTCCTGACCGTCGACGGCTTCGGCATGCCGACGAAGTTCTGGATGCTCATGGTCGGGATCCCGGTGCTCGGCATCGGTCTGATGCTGGTGAACCTCAGCGTCGCCCGCGCCCAGGTCGCACGGCTGCGCGAGGGGATGGCCGCCGGCGGGCGTGGGTGCCGGACCTGCGGCCGCCAGAACGACGCCGCGGCCCGCTTCTGCGACGCCTGCGGCGCCCAGCTGGCCTGACGTGCTGCGCATCGAGCACGTCGCGATCACGGACTCGGCCGCGCAGGCGCTGATCGCGGAGGTCCAGGCGGAGTACGTCGAGCGCTACGGCGGCCCGGACGCGACCCCGCTGCACCCGGAGATGTTCGTCGCGCCGGCCGGGGCCTTCTTCGTCGGCTACCTCGGCGACGTCCCGGTCGCGATGGGCGGCTGGCGGTCCCGCCCGGACGTGCCCCGGCTCGGGGGCAGCAGCTCGGCCGAGATCAAGCGGATGTACGTCGCCCGCGCCGGCCGGAGGATGGGCCTCGCCCGCGCCCTGCTCGCGCACCTCGAGCGCACCGCGGCGGAGTCCGGCGCCGACACGATGGTGCTGGAGACCGGTGTCGCCCAGCCCGAGGCCATCGCGCTCTACGAGTCGGCCGGCTACGAGCCGGTCGAGAAGTTCGGCCACTACGCCCGATCGCCTCTCTCGCGCTGCTTCGGCAAGCGGCTCTGACCGGCCCGTAAGGGTCCCCCGGCGGGGGCCGTTCGGCCCTGTCGCCTCCCCGCCTGCGGGCGGACGGTGAGGGAGACCCCTGGCCGTGCGGCCGCCGGGTCCGTGGTGCGAACGACCCGCCCGGGAGGCGACCATGAGGCACTCGACGAGCTCTTCCCCGCTCACCCTTCTCGCCGGAGCCGTGGCGCTCCTGACGCTGGCCGCGTGCGGAGGTGGTGGCACCGAGACCGCACAGCCTGCCGGCTCGGCCTCGTCGAAGGCCGAGAGGTCGGTGGTGGTCGACCAGAAGCTGGCCAAGCAGGTGCCCTCGGCGATCTCCTCCGACGGCAAGATCACCGTGGGGACCGACGCGACGTACGCGCCGAACGAGTTCCTCGCGCCCGACGGCCAGACCGTGGTCGGGTTCGACGTCGACCTGTTCCGGGCGGTCGCCGCGAAGCTCGGGCTCCGCACGACGTTCGTCCCGGCGCCGTTCTCGGCCATCATCCCGGGCGTCTCCTCGGGCAAGTACGAGATCGGGGTCTCGTCGTTCTCCATCAACGCCGACCGCGAGAAGCAGACCGACATGATCAGCTACTTCAACGCCGGTACGCAGTGGGCTGCCCCGACGGGAAACCCCGACGGGATCGATCCCGACAACGCCTGCGGCAAGAAGATCGCCGTCCAGCGCGGGACCGTGCAGGCCGACGACGTCACCAGCCGGTCCAAGGACTGCACCGACAACGGCGACCCGGCGATCCAGGTCGACCAGTACCAGGGCCAGGACCAGGCCACGTCAGCCGTCGTGTCGGGCAAGGACCAGGCGATGCTCGCGGACTCACCCGTCATCGCCTACGCCATCAGCCAGACCGGCGGGCGCCTGGAGAAGGTGGGGGAGCTGTACGACGCGGCGCTGTACGGCTACGTCGTGAAGAAGGGCGACACCGCGTTCTCCGACGCCCTGGCCGGGGCGGTGAACGCCCTGATCGCCGACGGCACCTACCAGAGGATCCTCGGCCGCTGGAAGGTCGACGACGGCGCCGTGGCCAAGGCGCAGGTCGACCCGCCGGCCGCAGAGTAGGCGCGGGCTCGCGATGTCGGCGACGAGCACGGACGACGAGGCCGCGGCGGAGATCAGGGCGGTCCCCGTCCGACACCCCGGCCGCTGGGTGGCCAGCGCCCTGGTCGTGCTGCTGTCCGCGATGTTCGTGCACATGCTGGTCACCAACGAGGCGTTCCAGTGGGGCTTCATCCGGGACAACGCGTTCTCCGCGCCCGTGCTGAGCGGGGCGAAGAACACGCTGATCCTCACCGTGCTCGCGATGGTGATCGGTGTCGCCCTGGGGATCGTCCTCGCGGTGATGCGGCTCTCGCCCAACCCGGTGCTGTCGGGCGGCGCGTGGATCTACGTCTGGTTCTTCCGCGCCGTGCCGCGCGTCGTCCTGCTGATCCTGTTCGGCAACCTGGGCGTGCTGTACGCGCAGTACGACCTGGGCGTGCCGTTCGACCGGCAGATCGCCGACCTGTTCGGCCTCAGCCTCGACGGCCGGTTCCTCAGCGTCGACGCCAACACCATCCTGACCGCCTTCGTCGCCGCCCTCCTGGGACTGGCGCTGTCCGAGGCGGCCTACATGGCCGAGATCGTGCGCGCCGGCATCTCCTCGATCGACGAGGGCCAGACGGAGGCGGCGCAGGCCCTGGGCATGTCGCGCGGTCGGCTGATGCGGCGGATCGTGCTGCCGCAGGCGATGCGCGTGATCGTCCCGCCGACCGGCAACGAGACGATCGCGATGGTCAAGGACACCGCGCTGGTGGCGTTCGTGCCCTACTACGAGCTGTTCTTCCAGCTGCAGGCCATCGGCTCGCGCACGTTCCAGCTGTTCCCGATGCTGGTGGCGGCGTGCCTGTGGTACCTGGCGATCACGAGCGTGCTCATGGTCGGCCAGCACTTCCTCGAGCGTCGGTTCAGCCGCGGCACGCGCCGCAGCACCGACCGCGGGAACCGCCGGGCGCTGCTGGCGAACCGGACCAAGGCCCCCGAGAACGGGAGTGAGGATGCCTGAGGCGACGGAGACCCCGACCCCGATGGTGAAGGCCGAGCGGGTGCGCAAGCACTTCGGCCGCGTCGAGGTGCTCAAGGGCGTCGACCTGGAGGTGATGCCGAGGACGGTGATGTGCGTCGTCGGGCCGTCCGGGTCGGGGAAGTCGACGTTCCTGCGCTGCATCAACCACCTGGAGCAGATCAGCGGCGGGCGGCTGTGGGTGGACGGCGAGCTCGTGGGCTACCGGCAGCGCGGCGGGAAGCTCTACGAGCTGAAGGAGAAGGAGGTCGCCCAGCACCGCCGCGACATCGGCATGGTGTTCCAGCGCTTCAACCTCTTCCCCCACATGACCGCCCTGGGCAACGTGGTGGAGGCGCCGGTGCAGGTGCGCGGCGCGAACCGCGCCGACGCCCGCCGGCGCGGGCTCGAGCTGCTCGAACGGGTCGGCCTGGGGGAGCGCTGCGACATGTACCCGTCACAGCTCTCCGGCGGCCAGCAGCAGCGGGTGGCGATCGCGCGGGCCCTGGCGATGGACCCCAAGCTCATGCTCTTCGACGAGCCCACCAGTGCCCTCGACCCGGAGCTGGTCGGCGAGGTGCTCGACGTCATGCGCGGCCTCGCCGAGGCCGGAATGACGATGATCGTGGTGACCCACGAGATGGGGTTCGCCCGCGAGGTCGGCGACCAGCTCGTCTTCATGGACGACGGCGTCGTCGTGGAGGCGGGCAACCCGCGCGACGTCATCAACAGCCCGCAGCACGAGCGCACGCAGGCGTTCCTGTCGAAGGTGCTCTGACCGCGACCCGTCCCGGGTCGTCGGTTCCGGGTGGTTCCCGACGTGCGGTCGCTGGGCCATCATGGGCGCATGGATCCGCACCGGCACGTGGTGGCCCTCGACGTCGACGCCGCGACCGCCTTCGAGGTGTTCACCGAGCGGATCTCCGAGTGGTGGCCCGAGGCCTACTCGCCCGACCCGGACGCCTTCGACGGGGTGCGGATCGAGCCGCGCGTCGGCGGCCTGGTCGTCATGACCGACATCCACGGTGACGAGCTCGTCCTCGGCGAGGTCACGGCCTGGGACCCCGGTACGACGTACGCCCAGACCTGGACGCTCACCCAGGACCCGGACTCGCCGAGTTCGCTGACGGTCCGGTTCGCCGACACCGACACGGGCTCCGAGGTGGTCGTCGAGCACGGCGGCTGGCACGAGGGGAACGTCGCCCACCGCGACAAGTTCGGTGACTGGCCGTTGATCCTCGAGCGGTTCGCCTTCGTGAGCGGGACCTGATGCGCCTGCCCGGCCGCCGCCGTCGAAGGGAGCGCGAGGCCGAGGAGGACCTCGCCGCCGTGCGCGTCCTCGCCGACGAGGACGTCACGCAGCTCGGCGAGGAGCTGACCCGGCTCGACGGCGAGGTGGCGCGGCTCGACCGGGACGGCCGGGTCGACTACCAGAATGCGCTCGACGCCTACGAGGCCGCGCAGCGCTCGGTGCCGCGGATGCGCCGGGCCGACGACATCGCCGCCGTCGTCGACACGCTGTCCACCGCGCGCTACGCGATGGCCTGCGTGCGCTCCCGGCTCGACCGGCAGCCGCTCCCGGAGCTGAAGCCGCCCTGCTACTTCAACCCGCAGCACGGCCCGTCCACGCGTGACGTGCGCTGGACGGCGCCCGGCCGCGGCACCCGGATGGTGCCGGCGTGCGCGCAGGACGCCGCCCGGGTGGCCGACGGCGAGCGGCCCGACGTCCGCACCGTGCGGGTCGGCGGCCGCCGCATCGCCTACTGGGAGGCGGGCACGGCGACGGACCCCTACGGCCACGGCTACCACGTCTCCGGCCACGTCGGCCGGGCCGCGCGCCTCGCGCGATGACTCTTGCGTCCGGTCCCGGTCACTAAAGAGACGGACCACCGCACCCGAGGAGTGCCCCATGACCGCGACCTACACCTTCGACGTCTTCGCCAGCCTCGACGGCTACGGCTCCTACGGCCCGCCCGGTGACTGGGGTGGCTACTGGGGCAAGCAGGGTCCCGAGCTGATCGCGCACCGCGAGGGGGTGTACGGCGACGAGCACCGGATGGTCTTCGGCGCCACGACGTTCCGGCAGTTCGTGACGATGCTGGCGGAGAGCGACGAGGACTCCGAGGTGCGCGACTCCTGGGTCACCCGGATGAGGAACCTGCCGACCACCGTCGTGTCCTCGACGCTGGAGGGGCCGCTCGACTGGCCGGACGCGACCGTCGCGCGCGGTGACGCCGTCGAGGTCGTGACCCGGCTCAAGGAGGAGTCCGACGTGCCGCTGCGCTCCCACGGCAGCCTGTCCCTGAACTGGGCGCTGATGGCCGCCGGTCTCGTCGACCGGGTGCAGGTGACGATCTTCCCCGTCATCACCGGGCGCAGCGGCGTGAACCCGGTCTTCGGCGGGGCCGCCGACTTCGACCTCGAGCTGCTCGAGAGCCGGACCCTCGACCGGCGCACGCAGGAGCTCGTCTACCGGCCGACGGTGCACTGACGCCGTCGACCGGCCCGGGCGGGCCGGTCAGCGCACGCTCACCGCGAGGTAGCGCTCGTCGGAGATCTCCTTGCCCCAGTAGACCGGGTCGGGCAGGTGGCGGACCGCCACGCTGCGGCCGGTGCCGTGCACCAGCTCCTCGGTCTGGGCCGACGTCAGCCCGCCGCCGGTGAACCAGCGGCCCTCGACCAGCACCAGCCGGCCGCCGGGCGCGAGCAGGGTGACCCAGCGTGCCAGGCCGGCGGCCGGGTCGGGCAGGGCCCAGAGCACGTGCCGGGACAGCACCACGTCGAACGACCCGGCCGGGAGCTGCGGGTCGCTCGCGTCGCCGACGGCGAACGTCGCCGCGACCCCGGCCGCCTCGGCCTTGGCCTCCGCCCGCGCGACCATCTCCGGCGACAGGTCGATCCCGCGCACGTCGTACCCCTCGGCGGCGAGGAGCACCGACAGCGTGCCGGTGCCGCAGCCGAGGTCGGCGACGCGGGCCGGAGCGGGCGGCAGGTGCTCGAGCAGCAGCTCGCGCCAGGCCGCGCGGGTGGCCGGGTCAGCGAGGCCGTGGTCGGGCTCGTCGTCGAACGTCGCGGCCTCCGCGTCCCACAGGGCGCGGGTCTCGTCGGTGCTCACGGGCGGACCCTACGCGACCAGGCCGGCTAGGCCGACCACTCCTTCTTCCAGCCCTCGACCTCGTCGGCTTTGCGGGCGGACGGTCCGGTGTAGACGGCGGACGGCCGGATCAGCCGGCCCGTGCGCTTCTGCTCGAGGATGTGCGCCGACCAGCCGCCGGTGCGCGCGCACGTGAACATCGAGGTGAACATGTGCGCCGGGACCTCGGCGAAGTCGAGCACGATCGCCGCCCAGAACTCCACGTTGGTCTCCAGCACCCGGTCGGGCCGGCGCTCGCGCAGCTCCTTGAGGGCGGCCTGCTCCAGGGACTCGGCCACCTCGTAGCGCGGGGCGTCCAGCTCGCGCGCGGTGCGGCGCAGCACGCGGGCACGGGGGTCCTCGGCCCGGTAGACCCGGTGGCCGAACCCCATCAGCCGCTCGCCGCTGTCGAGCAGGCCCTTGACGTAGCCGGCCGCGTCGCCGGACCGCTCGACCTCCTCGATCATGCCGAGCACCCGCGACGGCGCGCCGCCGTGCAGCGGCCCGCTCATCGCGCCGATGGCGCCCGAGAACGCCGCCGCGACGTCGGCGCCGGTCGAGGTGATGACCCGCGCGGTGAAGGTGGAGGCGTTCATGCCGTGCTCGGCGGCGCTGCTCCAGTAGGCGTCGATCGCCTTGACGTGCTTGGGGTCCGCGGCGCCCTTCCAGCGGATCAGGAACTTCTCCGCGAGCGTGCGGCCCTGGTCGACCTCGCTCTGCGGCACGACCGGCTTGTGCAGGCCGCGGGCGGACTGGGCGGCGTACGACAGCACCATGACCGCGACCCGGCTGAGGTCCGCGCGGGCCTGCTCGACCGTGATGTCGTAGGTCTGCCGGAACCCGAAGGCCGGCGCCAGCATCGCGATCGCCGCCTGCACGTCGACGCGGACGTCGCCGGTGTGCACCGGGATGTTGTAGGCCTCGGCGGGCGGCAGGCCGGGGGTGTAGGCGCCGTCGATCAGCAGGCCCCAGACGTTCTCGAACGGCACCCGGCCGACGATCTCCTCGATGTCGACGCCGCGGTAGCGCAGCGCCGACCCCTCCTTGTCGGGCTCGGCGATCTCGGTCTCGAAGGCGACGACGCCCTCCAGGCCGTGGTGGACCTCGGTCATGCAGCGACCTTCCTCTGCGGGGGCACCGGGACGCCGGCGTCCCGGCTCGATGCGAACCGGCCCTCATCATGCCCCGCGAGGTGAAGGTCGTCACGGACTAGTTTGGTGCCATGGCCGACGAACGCGACCTGGCCGCGCTCCGGCGCGAGTACGCCCTCGGCGGGCTGACCGAGGAGGAGCTGGCCCCCGACCCGATCGCGATGTTCCGGCGCTGGCTGCACGACGTCACCGTGGCCGGCCTGCACGAGCCCAACGCGATGGTGGTCGCGTCCTCGACCCTCGACGGCGTGCCGTCGAGCCGGCTGGTGCTGCTCAAGCACCTCGACGAGCGCGGATTCGTCTTCTTCACCAGCTACGGCTCGCGCAAGGCCGCGGAGCTCGACGCCAACCCCGCTGTCGCGCTGCTGTTCCCCTGGCACGACCTGGAGCGGCAGGTCCGGGTCGAGGGACCGGCGTCCCGGCTCGGGGAGGCGGAGAACGCGGCGTACTTCGCCACCCGCCCGCGCGCCTCGCAGCTCGGCGCGTGGGCCTCGCCGCAGTCGGAGGTGGTCGCCTCGCGCCAGGAGCTCGACCGGATGTACGCCGACGCGACCGCCCGGTTCGGCGGCGCGAACGGCGGCCAGGAGGTCGGGCTGCCGCCGGGCTGGGGCGGCTACCTCGTCGAGCCCCGCGTGGTGGAGTTCTGGCAGGGCCGGCGCGGCCGGATGCACGACCGGCTGCGCTACCGCCGCGTCGAGGGGACGGAAAACGGCTGGCTCACCGAGCGGCTCGCGCCGTAGCCTCGCCGGCGATGCTTTCATCGTCAAACCACTTGTGAGTGAGTGCTCACTCACTTAGGATTCCGGGCGTGCCACCCCGTGCTGCCCCGATGAGCCCCGACGACCGCCGCCGGGCGATCATCGACGCCGTCCGCCCGCTGCTCATCGAGCACGGCGACCGGCTCACGACCCGGCTGATCGCCGAGGCGGCCGGCGTCGCCGAGGGGACGATCTTCCGGGTCTTCCCCGACAAGGACGCCCTGCTGAACGCCGTCGCCGCCGACACGCTCAACCCGAGCGACGCCCGCGAGCACCTGCAGGCGGCGCTCGCCGACGCCTTCGACCTGCCGACCAAGGTCCGGATCACCGCCGACCTGATGCTCAACCGCTCCGACCAGGTCGTCGCGGTGATGATGGCGATGCGCAAGCACTGGATGTCCTCGCTCGCCCAGCGCCACCAGGACGCCGAGCAGGCAGGGGACGACGGACCGGCGCACGAGCAGCACGGCCCGCCGGAGTTCGTGGTGGTCGCGCACCAGGCGCTGCTCGAGCGGCTCACCGAGGTCTTCGCCGCCCACGCCGACGAGCTCACCGTCACCCCCGAGCGCGCCGCGCTGCTGCTGCGCACCCTCGTGCTGGGCTCCCGCAACCCGGGGGTCCGCCCCGACGACCGCCTCACCGCCGACGAGATCACCGACGTGCTCCTCGGCGGCATCCAACGGCCCGGCAAGGCCGACGACAACAGAGGGGAGTGAGCATGCTGCTCCGGCTGCTCCGTCAGTACCTCACGCCGTACCGGCGCGAGATCGCCGTCATCGTCGCGCTCCAGTTCGTCGCGACGATGGCCGCGCTC
Source organism: Nocardioides iriomotensis (assembly GCF_004168035.1). Taxonomy (GTDB): domain Bacteria; phylum Actinomycetota; class Actinomycetes; order Propionibacteriales; family Nocardioidaceae; genus Nocardioides_B; species Nocardioides_B iriomotensis. The sequence continues at coordinate 62,086 of NZ_SDPU01000020.1, forward strand.
TACCTGCCCAGCCTCAACGCCGACATCATCGACGACGGCGTGGCCCAGGGTGACACGGGCTTCATCGTGCGCACCGGCGCACTGATGCTCGGCGTCTCGCTCGTGCAGATCCTCTGCAGCGTCGCCGCCGTGTACGTCGGGGCGCGGACCGCGAGCCTGCTCGGCCGCGACCTGCGCGCCTCGCTCTTCCGCCACGTCGGCTCGTTCTCCGGACGCGAGCTGGCCGGCTTCGGCGCCCCGTCGCTGATCACCCGCACGACCAACGACGTGCAACAGGTGCAGATGCTCGTGCTGATGACCTTCACGATGATGGTCACCGCGCCGATCATGATGGTCGGCGGCGTGCTGATGGCCGTCCGGGAGGACCTCGGCCTGTCGTGGCTGGTCGCCGTCTCGGTGCCGCTGCTGTTCGCCTCGGTCGGCCTGATCGCCTCGCGGATGGTGCCCGGGTTCCGCATCATGCAGACCCGGATCGACGGGGTCAACCGGGTGATGCGCGAGCAGATCACCGGCATCCGGGTGGTGCGCGCGTTCGTGCGCGAGCCCGTCGAGACCGAGCGGTTCGGCGAGGCCAACGCCGACCTGAGCCGCGTCGCGGTCAACGTCGGCCGCTGGATGGCCACGATGTTCCCGACCGTGATGCTCATCCTCAACGTGTCGAGCGTCGCCGTGCTGTGGTTCGGCGGGCACCGCGTCGACGACGGCGCGATGCAGGTGGGTGCGTTGACCGCCTTCCTCGCCTACCTCGTGCAGATCCTGATGGCCGTGATGATGGCCAGCTTCATGCTGATGATGGTGCCGCGCGCGGCGGTCTGTGCCGACCGCATCACCGAGGTGCTCGACACCGAGTCGTCCGTCGTACCGCCGGCCGACCCGGTCACCGAGCCCACCGGCTCCGGGCTGCGGATGCGTGGCGTCTCCTTCACCTACCCGGGCGCGGAGGCTCCGGTGCTCCGCGACGTCGACCTCGACGCGCGGCCCGGCCGGACGCTGGCCGTGATCGGCTCGACGGGTGCCGGCAAGACCACGCTGGTCAACCTGGTGCCGCGGCTGTTCGACGTGACCGGCGGCGTCGTCGAGGTGGCCGGCGTCGACGTGCGCCGGCTCGACCCCGACGTGCTGTGGAGCCGGATCGGTCTCGTGCCGCAGAAGGCGTTCCTGTTCTCCGGCACGGTCGCCAGCAACCTCCGGCACGGCAAGCCCGATGCCACCGAGGAGGAGATGTGGCAGGCGCTCGAGGTCGCGCAGGCCCGTGACTTCGTGGAGGCGATGCCCGGCGGGCTCGAGGCGCCGATCGCGCAGGGCGGCACCAACGTCTCCGGCGGGCAGCGGCAGCGCCTCGCGATCGCCCGCGCGGTGATCCGGCGGCCCGAGGTCTACCTGTTCGACGACGCGTTCTCCGCGCTCGACCTGGCCACCGACCGGCGGCTGCGCGCCGCGCTGGCCCCGATCACCACCGACGCCACCGTCGTGGTCGTCGCCCAGCGTGTCTCCACGATCCTCGACGCCGACGAGATCGTCGTGCTCGAGGACGGCGAGGTCGTCGGCCGCGGCACCCACGACGAGCTCGTCGCGACCAACGAGACCTACCAGGAGATCGTCGCGTCCCAGCTCACCCCGGAGGAGGCGGCATGAGCGACCGCAAGACCCTCAAGGTCACCGAGCGCGTCCAGATGGGCGGCGGCCCCGGCCGCGGCGGCCCGTTCGGCGGCGGCATGGTGGGCCAGAAGTCGATGGACTTCGGCCCGTCCGCCAAGCGCCTCGTGGGCCGGCTGGCGCCCGAGCGCGGCAAGGTCGTCCTGGTGCTGCTGCTCGCGATCGCCTCGGTCACGCTCAGCGTCATCGGCCCGCGCGTCCTCGGCTTCGCGACGGACCTCATCTTCGAGGGCCTGTTCGGCCGCAACCTGCCCCCCGGCATGTCCAAGGCCGACGCCGTCGCCGCTCTCCGGGAGCGTGGCGACGACCGGCTCGCCGACATGCTCGCCGGCATGGACGTCGTGCCCGGTCAGGGCGTCGACTTCGGCGCGGTCGGCCACGTGCTGCTGCTCGTGCTCGGCGTGTACGTCGTCGCCTCGCTGCTCATGTGGCTCCAGGGCTACGTGCTCAACGACGTCGTGCAGTCCGCCGTACGCCGGATGCGCGACGACGTCGAGGCCAAGATCCACCGGCTGCCGCTGAGCTACTTCGACCGGCAGCCCCGCGGCGAGCTGCTGTCCCGGGTCACCAACGACATCGACAACATCAGCCAGACGCTGCAGCAGACCATGAGCCAGCTGCTCGTCTCGCTGCTCACCGTCGTCGGCGTGCTGGCGATGATGTTCTCGATCTCGCCGACGCTCGCGCTGATCGCGTTGGTCACGGTGCCGGTCGGGATGGCGCTGACCGGCCAGATCATGAAGCGGTCGCAGGGCCTGTTCATCCAGCAGTGGCGCCGCACCGGCGCGCTCAACGGCCAGATCGAGGAGGCCTTCACCGGGCACAGCCTGGTCAAGGTGCTCGGTCGCCGGCGCGAGGTCGAGGCGGCCTTCGAGGCCGAGAACGACGAGCTCTACCAGGCGTCGTTCGGCGCGCAGTTCGTCAGCGGGCTGATCATGCCGGTGATGATGTTCCTCGGGAACCTCAACTACGTCGTGATCGCCGTCCTCGGCGGCCTCCGCGTCGCCAACGGCTCGATGAGCCTCGGCGAGGTGCAGGCGTTCATCCAGTACTCCCGCCAGTTCACCCAGCCGCTCACCCAGCTCGCCTCGATGGTCAACCTGCTCCAGTCCGGCGTCGCCTCGGCCGAGCGCGTCTTCGAGCTCCTGGACGCGGAGGAGGAGCCCGTCGAGTCCGACGCACCGCCGACGACCGGTGGCCGCGGCGAGGTCCGGTTCGAGGACGTGTCCTTCCGCTACGACCCCGACCGGCCGCTCATCGAGGACCTGTCTCTGGTCGCCCGGCCGGGCGAGACCGTCGCGATCGTCGGCCCGACCGGCGCCGGCAAGACCACCCTGGTCAACCTCGTCATGCGCTTCTACGACGTCGACTCCGGCCGGATCACGCTCGACGGCGTCGACGTCGCGACGATGCGCCGTGCCGACCTGCGCGGCCGCACCGGCATGGTGCTGCAGGACACCTGGCTGTTCGAGGGCACGATCCGCGACAACATCGCCTACGGCCGTCCGGGCGCGAGCGAGGAGGAGATCCTCGAGGCCGCGCGCGCGACGTACGTGGACCGGTTCGTGCACAACCTGCCCGACGGCTACGACACCGTGATCGACGAGGAGGGCGGCTCGCTCTCGGCCGGCGAGCGGCAGCTCGTCACGATCGCCCGGGCGTTCCTCGCCAAGCCGGCGCTGCTGATCCTCGACGAGGCGACCAGCTCGGTCGACACGCGCACCGAGCTGCTGGTGCAGCACGCCATGGCCGCGCTGCGCACCGACCGCACCAGCTTCGTGATCGCGCACCGGCTGTCGACGATCCGCGACGCCGACCTGATCCTCGTGATGGAGGACGGCCGGATCGTCGAGCAGGGCAGCCACGACGAGCTGCTCGCCCGGGGCGGCGCCTACGCCGAGCTCTACCAGGCACAGTTCGCCGCGCCGGCCGACGACGCCGCGATCACGGCCGAGGAGCTCGGCGCCCCCGTGTGAGGGGAGGGGACAGGGGTCGAGAACGAGGAACGGCCCGTGGGCGGTGCGGTGTTCCCCTCAGGGAGGGGGTCCGCTCTCGAGCCGGACTCGCTCGAGCGCCCACGGGCCGGGTGACTGCCCTGGATTACCAGCGCGCACGACAACCATCGGCTGCGCCGTGCTGGTCGGTGCGCTGCTAGGAAGCAGCCACCTCACGCGTCCTGAAAGAATTCACTTCTGGACCACCTCCTTTCCCGTGTGCCCTCAGGCTACGACGGGGGACAAAGGCCCCTCAAGGGATTTCGCGGGTCGGATGAGAGGCTCTCGGTCGTGGCGAGACGGTGGAGGCGGGTGCTGACCGACGTCCGCCCCCTCCAGGTGTCCCCGCCGTACCGCCGGCTCTTCCTCGGCAACACCGTCGGGCAGCTCGGCCAGCAGATGACCGTCGTGACCATCGCGGTCCAGGTCTTCACGCTCACCGACTCGTCGTTCGCCGTCGGCCTGATCGGTGTCCTCGGCCTGGTCCCGCTGGTCGGGTTCGGGCTGTACGCCGGCGCGATCGCCGACGCCATGGATCGGCGGCTGCTCGCACTCGTCGCCTCGGCCGGGTCGTGGCTGGTCTCCCTTGTGCTGGCCGCGCAGGCCTTCCTCGGCAACACGAACGTGCTCGTCATCTACACCTGTGTCGTCGTGCAGGCCGCCTGCTACGCCGCCACCAGCCCGGCCCGCGGCGCGATGATCGCCCGGCTCCTGCCGGCCGAGCTGCTGCCCGCCGCCAGCGCGCTCAACTCCGCGTCGTTCAACCTGGGTTTCACGGTCGGCCCGATGCTCGGCGCGCTGCTCATCTCCGTCGGCGGGTTCGAGGTCGCCTACACTGCCGACGCGATCCTGTTCACCGCCACGCTGTACGCGATCTACCGCGTGCCGGCCATGCCGCCGGGCCGGGACAGCCCGCGCGCCGGCTTCCGCTCGGTGCTCGACGGGCTGGGCTTCCTGCGCCGCTCGCCGAACCTGCGGATGACCTTCGTGCTCGACCTGTGCGCGATGGTGTTCGCCCACCCCCGCGCGCTGTTCCCGGCGCTCGGCTACAAGGTCTTCGGCGGTGGGGCCGCGACGGTGGGCATCCTCCAGGCCGCCCCGGCCGTCGGCGCGCTGATGGCGTTCGTCGTGTCCGGATGGATCAGCCGGGTGCGGTGGCACGGCGTCGCGATCGTGCTGTCGATCCTCGTGTACGGCGCCGCGATCGGCTCGGTCGGCCTGGCCGGCTCGCTGTGGCTGGGCGTGGTGTTCCTCTGCATCGCCGGCGCCGCCGACTCGGTCAGCTCGGCGTTCCGCAACACCGTGCTCCAGGTCGCCGCGCCCGACGAGCTGCGCGGGCGGCTGCAGGGCGTGTTCATCGTGGTCGTGGCGGGGGGACCGCGCGCGGGCGACTTCCTCCTCGGCTCGGTCGGCGAGGCGACGTACGAACGGCTGGCGCTGGTCCTCGGCGGACTCGCCTGCATCGTCGGCGTGCTGGTCGCGGTCGCGATCCAGCGCTCCTTCCTGCGGTACGACGCCCTCCGCCCCACGCCCTGAGCGTGACCACGTTCACAACTGGTTGCGAGTGACAACTATCCGGGTATAGTTGCGTGAAGCAACCATTCATCCGGTCCGACTGATCCGAGGTCCCGTGACGTCCACGCCCACCCAGCACGAACCCCTGACCGCCGCGCCCGCGGAGCCGGTGCCGGTCGAGGAGGGCGGCGCGATGACGCACCGCGAGGTGCTCGAGGCGCTCTCCGGCCTGCTGCTCGCGATGTTCGTCGCGATGCTGTCGAGCACCGTGGTGTCCAACGCGCTCCCGGTGATCGTCGCCGACCTCGACGGCACCGAGTCCGGCTACACCTGGGTCATCGTCGCCACGCTGCTGGCGCTGACCGCGACGACGCCGATCTGGGGCAAGCTCGCCGACCTGTTCAGCAAGAAGGTGCTGGTGCAGGTCTCGTTGCTGATCTTCGTGGCCGGCTCGCTGCTGGCGGCGGTGTCGTCGTCGATGGGCATGCTGATCTCCGCCCGCGTCGTGCAGGGCGTCGGTGTCGGCGGCCTCTCGGCGCTGGTCCAGATCGTGATCGCCTCGATCGTGTCGCCGCGCGAGCGCGGCCGGTACTTCGGCTACCTCGGCGCCGTCTTCGCGGTCGCCACGGTCAGCGGCCCGCTCATCGGCGGCCTGATCGTCGACACGTCGTGGCTCGGGTGGCGCTGGTGCTTCGCGGTCGGCATCCCGGTCGCGGCCGTCGCGCTCGTCGTGCTGCAGAAGACCCTGCACCTGCCCACCGTCCGCCGCGAGGGCGTGAAGATCGACTACCTCGGCGCGGCGCTCATCGCCGCCGGCGTCTCCGTGCTCCTGGTCTGGGTGTCGCTGGCCGGCAACCACTTCGGCTGGGCCTCGACCACGACCGCCCTGATGGTCGGCGGCGGCCTGGCGCTGCTCGCCCTGGCCGTGCTGGTCGAGTCCAAGGTGGCCGAGCCGGTGATCCCGCTGCGCCTGTTCAAGGACCGCACGATCACGCTGGCCTCGATCGCCTCGACGATGGTCGGGGTCGCGATGTTCGGCGCCACCGTGTTCCTCTCGCAGTTCTTCCAGCTCGCCCACGGCAAGACCCCGACCGTGGCCGGCCTGATGACGCTGCCGATGGTGGTCGGCCTGCTGCTCTCCAGCATCGTCACCGGCCGGATCATCGCCCGCACCGGCGTCTGGAAGCGCTACCTCGTCGGCGGCTCCGTCCTCCTCGTCGTCGGGCTCGGCCTGCTGGCCACGCTCGACCACACCACGTCGATGGTGACGGCGGGCGTCTCCATGGCCGTGATGGGCCTCGGTCTCGGCGCGGTCAACCAGAACCTCGTGCTCGCGGTCCAGAACGTCGCAGCCCAGCGCGACATGGGCGCGGCCAGCTCGCTCGCCGCGTTCTTCCGCACGATGGGTGGTGCGGCCGGGGTGTCCGCGCTGGGCGCCGCGCTCGGCCACCAGGTCGCCGCGTCGGTGACGTCGGGCCTCGCCGAGCTGGGTATCGCGGTCCAGGGCGAGAGCGGGACGATCCCCGACATGGACAGCCTGCCGGCCCCGGTCCGGGCGGTGTTCGAGGCGGCGTACGGCGACGCGACGGGACACGTGTTCCTGATCGCCGTACCCTTTGCAGTCGTGGCCCTGGTGTGCATCCTGCTGATCCGCGAGACCCCGCTCCGCACCACGATCGCGCGCGCCGACGAGCTCGAGGACGCCCGCGCGTGACCGGCAAGGCCGACCTGCTCCGGGCGGTCGAGGCGGAGGTCGTGGCGATGCTGCGGCGGGCCCGACGGGCCACCACCGACCGGGCCCGGCTCATCGACCCGGCCCTGGCCACGGTCGGCTACCAGGTGCTCGTCGCGCTGCGCGAGAACCCCGGCCTGCCGCAGTCGGCCCTCGTCGAGAAGCTCGACATGGACAAGGGCGCGGTGAGCCGCCAGGTGCACCTGCTGTCCGACCTCGGCCTGGTCGACAAGCACGCCGACCCCGAGGACCGGCGGGCCTGCCTGGTCTCGCTGTCCGAGGAGGGGGAGCGCCGGATGGGCGACCTCGAGCGCGAGCGCCGCTCGGCGTACGTCGCCCGCTTCGACGACTGGACGCCGGACGAGCTGACCGTCCTCGCCGACCAGCTCGCGAAGTACAACCGCACGCTGGAGAAGTAGCGGCGAAGGAGCGGCCCGGAGTCCCGGAGGCTCGGGACCTATGACCCATCCGGGATGCCGCCCGGCAGTCCACCCTTGAGTGCGAGGAGGAACCTGCCATGACCACCCTGATGCCCGCCGAGCTCTCCGTCGAGGAGTGCCGCGACCTGCTGAGCCGTCACGTCGTCGGACGCGTCGCGCTGGCCACTCCCGGGGGACCCCGCATCGTGCCGGTGAACTACGCGATGCACGAGGACTCGATCGTGTTCCGCACCGCGCCGTACTCCGAGCTCGGCACCTACGGGTGGGACACCGAGCTCGCCTTCGAGGTCGACCACATCGACGAGGAGCGGCACACCGGCTGGAGCGTGATCGCGCTCGGCCGCGGCTCGCTCATCGAGGACCCCGGTGAGCTCGCGGAGATCCGCGGCCGCTGGGACCCGCACCCGTGGGCCGGCGGGTCCCGCCAGCTCTACATGCGGATCACCTGGCGCACCCTCACGGGGCGTCGGCTGGCCGGCTGACCCGTCGCCACTAACCTGACCGCATGACGCAGCTGGACCTGCCCGACAACGCGCGGGCCCTGCTCGACGCGGTCGTCGCCATCAGCTCCGACATCGAGCTGCACACCGTCCTCGACCGGATCGTGGTCGCGGCGTGCAAGATCACCGGCGCGCAGTACGGCGCGCTGGGCGTGGTCGGCAACGACCGGACGCTGGTCGACTTCGTGACGCACGGCCTCGACGACGAGCTGCGCGAGAAGATCGGGGACCTGCCCCGCGGCCACGGCATCCTCGGCCTGCTGATCGACCACCCCGAGCCGATCCGGCTGGAGCACCTGCAGCAGCACCCGCGCTCCTACGGCTTCCCCGCGAACCACCCGCCGATGGAGTCGTTCCTCGGCGTCCCGGTGCGCATCCGCGGCACCGTCTTCGGCAACCTGTACCTCACCGAGAAGGACGGCGGCCAGCCGTTCACCGAGACCGACGAGATGCTCGTCGACGCGCTCGCGACCGCGGCCGGCTTCGTCATCGACAACGCCCGCGCCTACGCACGCAGCGAACGCCGCCGGATGTGGCTGGAGGCGTCCGCGCGCGTCACCGAGGCCCTGCAGCCGCCCGTGCACGTCGATGCGGCGCTGCGCGACGTGGCGGTCGCCGCCTGCCGGGTCGCCGAGGCCGTCGCGGTGGCGGTGGTGCAGAGCCGTGACGGCGAGCGCACCGTGACCGCCGTCGAGGGTCCCGGCACCGACCAGGTGCCGCACGTGCTCGTCGCGCTCGACGGCACGCTGGCCCGCTGCGAGGAGCAGGGGGAGCGGCTCGTCGTACCGGCGCCGGAGGGGTCGTCCGGCACCGTCCTGCTGGTGCCGCTGCGCGCCCACCTCGCGGCCGCCGGCGTCCTCCTGGTGCTGCTCGCCTCGGACCGCGGCGCGCTCGAGGGGGAGGAGATCGAGCTGCTCACCTCGTTCGCCGACCAGGCCGGCCTGGCCCTCGACCGGGCCCAGGCGGTGTCGGACCGCGAGGAGCTGCTGCTGGTCGCCGACCGCGACCGGATCGCGCGCGACCTGCACGACCTGGTGATCCAGCGGCTGTTCGCGACCGGGCTCGGGCTGCAGGGCGCCAGCCGGATCGCGGGCGACGAGGTGAAGGCCCGGCTGGCCAGCGCCGTCGACGACCTCGACGTCACGATCCGCGACATCCGGTCCACCATCTTCGAGCTGCAGCACGCCCACAGCGGGTCGCTGCGCGCCGACCTGCGCGGCGTCGTGAAGGAGTACGTCCCGACGCTGGGCTTCACCCCACTGGTGCGCACGACCGGGCCGCTCGACTCGGCGGTGACCCGCGAGCTCGCCGACCAGGTGCTCGCCGTGCTCCGCGAGGCGCTGTCCAACGTGGCCCGGCACGCCCGGGCCGACGCCGCCGTCGTGGAGGTCGAGGCGACGGCGCAGGAGCTGATGCTGACGGTGACCGACAACGGCACCGGGCTGCCGGAGCGGCGCGACGAGAGCGGCCTGCGCAACGTCCGGCGGCGCGCCTCCGAGCACGGCGGTGCCGCACGGCTCCTCCCGGAGGAGCCGCACGGCACGCGGCTGGAGTGGGTCGTCCCGCTCGGGTGAGGAGCCGCGGCGACCGCACTGCTCAGACGTCGTCGTCCACGGGGACGACCAGCACCGGCACCTCGGCGTAGTGCAGGACGGCCCGGGTCACCGACCCGAAGCCGAACCCCTCGAACCGGTGCGTCACCCGCCGGCCGAGCGCCAGCAGCTGGGCGCCCTTCTCGGCCTCCGCGAGCAGCGCCATCGTCGGGTGCTGCGGGGTCAGGATGGAGCGCACCTCGACGTCGGGGAAGCGCTCGCTCCACAGCGTCACCTCGGAGTCGAACCGGCTGCCGACGTCGGCGCTGTCGTGGCTCTCCTGGCCGTGCACCAGCACGAGCGGTACGACGAGCCGCTCCGCGCGCCGGAACGCGAGGTGCAGCAGCCGGTGGTGCGCCCGGTCCGGGTCCAGCCCGACGACGATCGGGAGCTGGGTGTGCTCCTCCTGCTGCCAGCCGCCCGGGACCACCGTGACCGGGACCGGGGACCGGCCGGCCACCGCGACGGCCACGGAGCCGACGAGCAGCCGCGGGATCACCCCGTGGCCACGCTTGCCGACCACCAGCAGGCGGGCGTCGTCGAGGTGGTGCACCAGCATGTCCTCAGCCCGTCCGTCGTACACCGCGGTGACGACGTCCTGCCCGTGGATCCGGGAGGTCGCCCGCTCGAGGTCGCTCTGGGCACGGGCGTGGTGCCGGCCGGTCGCCGTCACGACCCGCAGGCGTGAGCCGACGGTGGCGGCCTCGTGGGCCGCCCATCGCAGCGCGCTGTCGCTGCCCTCGGAACCGTCGACGCCGACGACCACCGACCGGTGGGCCCGAGCCCACGGATCGGTGGTCGTCTGGATCTGCGCCGAGGTCACCGCAGCACCGGGTGCCGGCGGACCAGGTGGGTCTTCGCCCACGCCTTGCCGGCTCCCCAGGTGTCGCCGGCCAGCGTCAGGGCGAGCACCACGAGGACGATCGCACCGATCAGGTGGTCGTCGACGACCGGGTTGTTCTCCAGCGGCAGGGACGCGACGTACATGAGCATGTAGAGCAGCGCGCCCGCGGCCGCGGCGATCCGCATCCCGACACCGGCGAACAGCGCGGCGCCGATGCCCAGCAGGCCGAGCATGAAGAGCCAGTCGACCCAGGTCTGCCCGGCCATGTCGTTGAAGATGCTGTGGAACGGGTTGTTCGCGGGGACACCGAACATGAGGAACCCTTCGGTGGGGCTGCCACCGTTGACCCAGGCGGCCGGACCGAAGCGGTCGAGGGTGCCCTCCTGGTCGTAGCCGGTGTGGAAGCCCAGCGCGAGCAGCTTGTCGAAGAACGCCCAGAGGAAGGTGACTCCGTACGCGATGCGGAGCACCGCGAGTCCCTGCCGGGCGGTCTCGTGCGTGACGATGTCCTTCTCGACGAGGAAAGCACCCTCGTCGACGGGTACGTCGTGACGGTGTCGGATGGTTGTCATGGCCTTTCGCCTCCTGGAGTGTCTTTCTGACAGCTCCAGGCTCGTCCGACCCAAGGTCCCTCAGCGAGGGCCGTGGGGCTCGTCCGGGCGGGACCAATGACCCCTTCTAGAGCCGCGCCCTAGCTCCCCAGCAGCTTGGACGCCAGGACGGCGGCCTGCGTGCGGCGCTCCAGGCCGAGCTTGGCGAGGATGCTCGACACGTAGTTCTTCACGGTCTTCTCCGCGAGGAACATGCGCTCGGCGATCTGCCGGTTGGTGAGCCCCTCGGCGACCAGCGCGAGGATCTTGCGCTCCTGCTCGGTGAGCGACGCGAGCTCCTCGTGCTGCTCGGGGCCGTTGCGCACCCGGTCGAGCACCTTCGCGGTCAGGCTCGGGTCGATCAGCGACTGGCCGGCCGCGACCCGTCGTACGGCGTCGACGAGGTCGGTGCCGCCGATCTGCTTGAGCACGTAGCCGGACGCGCCGGCGAGGATCGCCGCGAACAGCGCCTCGTCGTCGTCGTAGCTGGTCAGGATCAGCGCCTTGATGTCCGGGTCGACCGAGCGCACCTCGCGGCAGGTGTCGATGCCGCTGCCGTCGGGCAGCCGGGCGTCGAGCACCGCCACGTGTGGGCGGAGGGCCGGGATGCGGGCTGCCGCCTCGTGGGCCAGCCCGGACTCGCCGACCACCTCGATGTCGCCCTCGGCCTCGAGCAGCTCGCGCAGGCCGCGGCGGACCACCTCGTGGTCGTCGAGCAGGAACACACGCAGGGTCTCGCTGTCGCTCACGGGGGCAACGCTAGCGCCACGGCCCAGCCGGGGAGGCCGTGACGCGTCAGTTGAACGTCGTGGGGTCGACCGCGATCCAGACGTGCTGCGCGGTGGCGACGACCCGGCCGTCGGCGTCGTACAACGTGCCGGCGGTGAACGACTTCCGCCCGTCGACGCCCAGGCGTCGGCCCACGACCACGTGCGGCTCACCGACGACCGGGAGTGCGTCGACGCGGGCGGTCATCCGGCCGAGCACCATCGGCCGGCCCTCGAGGTCCTCGGACCAGCCGCCCACGCAGTCGAGCGCGGCCCAGGCGACCGCGACCCCGACGTGCTCGACGCTGTCCACCACGTCGCCGTGGTCGGCGAACGCGGCGTGCGGGACCCACAGCGACGCCACCGTGTCGGCCGCGCCGGGGACGGGCCCGGGGTAGACCTGCAGGCCGTCGCCGGGTCCGCGGTCCGTCCCGCAGGCGAAGCAGCCGGGGAACGGGTGCTTCCGCAGTCCGGCGTACGACGCCATCGCCTCCGCGGCGACGTCGGGCGCGACCGCCTCGACCGTCGGGAGCTCGTCGGGGACGAGCCGGGCCTCCGCGACGACCGCGTCGCCGTCGAGCAGACGGGTCGTGGCGCCGTCGGCGGCGACCGCGAGCGCCGTGTCGAGCGGCGGCGGCATCCGTAGGGTGACCTCGACGGCGTGGCCGTCGGTGCCGGCCACCAGGGCGGCGAGCGAGCCGGCGGTGTAGCCGCCGTTGCCGGAGCGGGCCGGACCGCGGAAGCGGTGCTCGATGGTCAGCGTCACTTCTTGATCTTCTCCAGCCGGGCCAGGGCCTCCGCGCGCTCCTCGCCGTGGTCGACGATCGGAGCAGGGTAGCCGTCGGGCAGCCCGCCGGGTGCGGAGGCCGGCTCGTGCACGTGCTGCGGGTCGAGGTGGCGCAGCTCGGGGACCCAGCGCTTGACGTACTCGCCCTGCGGGTCGAACTTCTTGCCCTGGCTGGTCGGGTTGAAGATCCGGAAGAACGGTGCGGCGTCGGTGCCGCAGCCGGCGACCCACTGCCAGTTGTGCTGGTTGGAGGCGAGGTCGCCGTCGACGAGCCACCGCATGAAGTGCCGGGCGCCGTGCTGCCACTCGACGTGCAGGTCCTTGACCAGGAACGACGCCACGATCATCCGCACCCGGTTGTGCATCCAGCCGGTCGCCCGCAGCTGCCGCATCCCGGCGTCGACGACGGGGTAGCCGGTGCGGCCGCGCTTCCACGCGTCGAGCACCGGGTCCGGGTCGTCGTACTGCATGCGCGCGAACTCGGGCCGGAGGTACTCGCGCGCTGTCTCCGGCCGCTGGAACAGCACGTCGGCGTAGAACTCCCGCCAGGCCAGCTCCTTGCGGTAGGTGCCGATCGCCTTGCGGGTGTCGCCGGACAGGTCGGCGAGCATGGTGCGCGGGTGGATCTCGCCCCACTTGAGGTGGATCGACATCCGCGAGGTGGTGTCCTGGTCGGGCCGGTCGCGCCCGGTCTCGTAGTCGCCGAGGTCGCTCGCGACGTACTCCTGCCAACGCCTGCGGGCGGCGCGTTCGCCGGCCTCCGGCAGCTCGATCCCGTCGGGCAGCGCCGGGTCGGGGATGTCGACCCTGTCGTCGAGCGCCAGCCAGTGCACGTCGGTCGGCGGGTCGACCGGCCCGCGCCAGCCGTGCTCGGCCCAGGCGCGGGAGAACGGCGTGTAGACCTTGTACGGCGAGCCGGACCCGTTGAGCACCCGCCCCGGCGCGACGGCGTACGGCGAGCCGGTCCGCACGAGCTCGATCCCGGCCTCCTCGAGCGCCTCCCCGACGTCGGCGTCGCGGCGCCGCCCGTAGGGCCCGTAGTCGGCGGCGATGTGCACGCGTGAGGCGCCGACCGCCCGGGCGGCGAGCACGACCTGGCGGACCGGGTCGCCGCGGACCACGGAGAGACCGGCGCGGCGCTGCCGGAGCGAGGCGTCGAGGGCGCGGAGCGAGGCCGCGAGGTAGGCCCGGCGCGGCACGCCGGCCGGTCCCCACAGGGCCGGGTCGAGCACGAACAGGGGCAGCACCCCCTCGGACTCGCAGGCCTCCAGCAGGGCGGGGTTGTCGCCGAGCCGCAGGTCACGGCGGAACCACATCACGGTGCGCGTGTCGGTCATCGCCTCCACTCTGCCAGCGAGTCCCGGCGATACGTAAGAATGGCCGGGTGAGCGACCTGATCGACACGACCGAGATGTACCTCCGGACCATCTACGAGCTGGTCGAGGAGGGCATCGTGCCCCTGCGTGCCCGCATCGCCGAGCGGCTGCACCAGAGCGGCCCGACGGTGTCGCAGACGGTGTCGCGGATGGAGCGCGACGGGCTGCTCACCGTCGAGGGCGACCGCCACCTCGAGCTGACCGAGGCGGGCCACCGGCTGGCCACCCGGGTGATGCGCAAGCACCGCCTCGCCGAGCGGCTGCTCACCGACGTGATCGGACTCGACTGGGAGCTCGTGCACGCCGAGGCGTGCCGCTGGGAGCACGTGATGTCCGAGACCGTCGAGCGGCGGCTGGTGGAGCTGCTCGGCCACCCGACCGAGTCGCCCTACGGCAACCCGATCCCCGGGCTCGAGGAGCTCGGCGAGACGGCCGGCGAGAACTTCATGTCCGACGTGGAGCCGCTCGACGCCGTGGCCGGGGCCGAGGAGACCCGGGTGATCATCCGGCGGATCAGCGAGGAGGTCCAGAAGGACGAGCACCTGATGGGCGCCCTGCGCCGCGTCGGTGCGCTCCCCGACAAGGTCGTCATCGTCGCCAAGGGCGCCGAGGGCGTGCTGATCGGCAGCGGCGGCGAGACCGCCGAGGTCGACCCCGAGCTGGCCTCGCACATGTTCGTGCGCCGCCTCTGACCGGTCTCGACGGTCAGCCGCCGCCCTCCTGGACGGCCACCTCGGTGGCCACGCCCATCACCGCCGACATCGGCGGCGGGTCGTCGGCACCCACGACCATCTCGAGGTCGCCGATCCACGACAGGTTCACCGCCACGACCCGGTCGCCGGCCAGGGCGAGTCCGACGGCGTGCAGCCAGGCGGTCCCGCACTCGGTGCACACCTCGGGCGCCGGGCTGCTGAACATCCGCCACGTCATGTCACCGCGGTCGACGGTGGTCACGGGCTGGTCGGAACAGGCCGCCAGGTCCTCCCGGGCGGCCGTGTAGGCATCGGCCGCGGCGGCCTCGCTCGGGTACTGCGTGAACGTGGTGATCCCGCGCGCGTTCAGGACGTCGTCCTCGCTGTGTCCGTCGTAGACCTCGACCGTCGCGCCGCGCTCGAGGAACGTGGCCGGGATGGTCTCCCGGCAGTCGTCGCTGCTGACGTCGGCGCGGGACCGGCTCCACGTCGTGCGGAACTCGGTCAGGTGCTCGAAGTCGGCCTGGGCGAGCAGGCCCGCCGCGTGCTGCTCGCCGCACCCGTCCGCGGCGAACACGCACATGGCCTGCACGACCGCCCCGACCGCCCCCTCGGCGCGGCCGGCCGCCTGCCGGATCCCCTGCAGGCTGCCGCCGCCCTCGTTGGCCTCGCTGCTGAGCAGCAGCGCGTTGTTCACCCGGACGGCGACGATGACCTCCATGCCCGGCGGGTACGAGCCGTCGAGCTCGCTGTACCGGGTGATCGTGTACGACGAGTCGCCGAGCGAGCCGGGCTCGACCGTCGTCACGGTGTCGGGTCCGCCGCCCTCGAAGGACTGGCGCGGGCAGCCCTCGTAGAGCGTCACGACCCGGGTCAGCTGGTCGAGCGCGTCGGACTCCGACGTGTAGGTAGTCAGCTCGCGCCCGCGGTAGTCCTCGGGCTGGCTGAACGTGGCGGCGAGCCGGTCCGCGTGGGGAAGGCGCTCGAGCTGCTCGTCGCACGCCTGCATCCCCGTGAACGCCTCCACGTCCGCGGCCGGTCCCTGCCGCTCCTCGTCGACCCCGGCGTCCGCCGGGTAGCCGTCGGCCAGCGGGAAGCCCGCCGGGATCGCGGTGACCGCGTCCGGGTCGACGACCGGGGTCGGGTCCGCCGCGCGGGTCGGGGACGGGCTCGGCGACGGTCCCTGCGAGGCCGGCGGCGGCGCGGGCGCGGTGCGGTCCACGGCGCCGGTCCCGAAGGCGACCCCGCCCACGACGGCCGCGACCGCCAGGGTGGCGGCCGCGCCCTGCAGCGTCGTGCGGCGGCGACGGCGCGCGTCACCACGGCGGCGTACCTCGTCGGCGGGGAGCCGGTCCACGGGCACCTCCTCGGGGTCGCGGCGCCGGAGGGTGTCGAAGGGGTCGGCATGGTTGGCACCTCCGGTCCGGGCGCTGCTGGCAGTGGTGTCGGACAGCAGCTCGGCGAGGGCGGCGCGGCCGCGGGAGAGCCGGGCCTTGACGGTGCCCTCGGTGGCGCCGGTCTCGGCGGCGACGGCCCGCACCGGCAGGTCGCAGAGGTGGTGCAGCACCAGGGCGCGCCGCTGCGGCTCGGGCAGCTGCCGGAGCGCCGCGATCACGGCCACCTGGTCGTCCACCTGCTGCGAGGGCGGTGTCGCGCGGACGGTCGGCTGCAGGGCCCGGTCGGGCGCCCGGCGGCCGCGGAGGGTGCGGCGCCAGCGGCTGACCGCGAGGCGGTACGCCGTCGTGCGCACCCACGCCTCGGGCGCCTGCGCCTTGTCGAGCCGGCCGCGGTGCGACCACGCCCGCACGAACGCCTCCTGCACGCACTCCTGCGCCTCGTCGCGGTCGCCGATCATCGCGTGCAGCTGGTGCACCAGGCGCCCGAACGACGCGGCGTAGAAGTCGTCGAACTCCTCCGCGTCCATGCCTGCCCCCCGTCCGGTCGTGCTCGTCGGTCCCGCTCGTCGTGTCGCTGTCTCGGGAGGTCTACGCCCGGGCGGGCGCCGAGGTTGCGCGGGGAGCGGACATTTCTCAGGTCACCAGGTTGCGCACCCGGTAGGCCGGGTCGAGGTGCTCCTCGCCGGTCATCACGGTGACCAGGTGCTCGACCGCGTCCCACACGTCGGCGTGCGTCACGTAGAGCGGCGCGAAGCCGAACCGCGCGACGTCCGGCGTCCGGAAGTCACCCACCACGCCGCGGGCGATCAGAGCCTGCACGACGCCGTACGCCTCGGGGTGCCGCAGGGACACCTGGCTGCCCCGTCGTGCGTGCTCGCGCGGCGTGATCACCTCGAACGTGTCGCCGAGCCGCGCCTCGACGAGCCGGATGAACAGGTCGGTCAGCGACAGGCTCGTCGCGCGCAGCGCCGCGGGGTCGACGTCGTCGAACACCGAGAGCGCCGCGTCGAGCGCCGACAGCGCCAGCACCGGCGGTGTGCCCGACGCCATCCGCCGGACGCCGTCGGCCGGGACGTGGTCGCGCTGCATCTCGAACGGCGTCGCGTGCCCCATCCAGCCCGTGATCGGCTGGCGCAGCTCGCCCTGGAGCCGCTCCGCGACGTACGCGTAGGCGGGCGAGCCCGGGCCACCGTTGAGATACTTGTAGGTGCAGCCGACCGCGAGGTCGGCGTCGGCGCCGGCGAGGTCGACGGGCACCGCGCCGGCCGAGTGGCAGAGGTCCCACTGCACCAGCGCACCGGCGTCGTGAGCCGCGGCGGTGATGCCGGGCAGGTCGTACATCGCGCCGCTGCGGAAGTCGACGTGGGTCAGCGCCAGCAGCGCGACGTCGTCGTCGAGCGCGGCCACCGGGTCGGCCGGGTCGCACCAGCGCACCTCGAGGCCGAGCAGCTCCGCGACGCCGGCGGCGACGTAGCCGTCGGTCGGGAAGGTGGTCGGCTCGACCACGACGGTACGGCGGCCGGGGCGCAGCCGCGACGCGGCGACCATCGTCTTGAACAGCAGCACGGTCGTGGAGTCCCCGACGTGGACGTCGGAGGACGGGACGCCGATCAGCGCGGCGATCTTCGCACCCACGCGGGCCGGCAGGTTGATCCAGTCGGCGTCGTTCCAGGACGAGATCAGGCCGCGGCCCCACTCGTCGCCGACCACGCGGGCCAGGTGCGGGGCGACGGCGCGCGGCAGGGCGCCGAGCGAGTTGCCGTCGAGGTACACGACGCCGTCCGGGAGGTCGAACAGGTCGGCGGGGTCGCCGTGCCGACCCTCGGTGCGCAGCGGGTCGGCGGCGTCGAGGGCCAAGGCGGTGTCGCGGGAGAGCGGGGACGGGTCGGTCACCCGCCGCAGCCTAGGCCGTGCCGGGGCCCGGGGCGGCTCAGCCGTCGTCGTCGACGAGGTCGAGCTCGCGCAGCCGGTCGCCGGCGCGCACGGTCAGCGCCTCGAACCGGTCGGGCGTGACGTCGTACTTCGGTGCCGAGACGAAGGTCAGCTGGGCCACGGTGCGGCCGATCCGCACGAAGCCGACCCGGAACCGGATCGACTCCTTGTCGGAGATCTCCGTGCGCAGGGCGTAGACCGAGCGGTCGGCGCCGTTCCTCTGGTAGGTGTTCGAGGACACCACGGACGTGGCGAGGTCGCGGTCCTCGCAGTTCGACACGCTGGAGCGGACGCCCGACAGGAACTTACGGGCGGCCTTCTCGTCGCGGAAGCGGCCGTAGGTCTCGCTGAGCCCGAACCGCGCCGGCAGCTTCGCCTGCGGGATCAGGAAGGTGCGCGAACGGGTCTCGCGCGCGCCGGTCTTGCCGAAGTTGGCGCGGTCGCAGGACGTCGCGGCGGGGTTGGGCGTGCCGCTGGTCGCGTCGATACCGACCCACGGGTCGTTGATCCGGCCGACCGGCGGCAGGTCGGCGACCGCGATCATGGCCGGCTCCTCGCCGGAGGGCGGTGGCGGCACGACGGAGTACGCCGGGCGCTTGGCGCAGCCCTCGGAGCCGCTGCGCGCGCACAGCATCGACACCGAGTCGGCCAGCGACTGGGTGATCTCCTCCGCCGGTGGTGGGTCGGCGCCGACCGAGCGGGCGACGGTGGTCGTCACGACGGCCCCGATGCGCGCGACTCCCACCGAGTAGGTGGTGACCGGCTTCTCCCAGACCCGGACCATCAGGACGTTGGCCTCGGCGCCGATGTTGTCGACCCGGTAGGCGTCGAGCAGCTGCAGGCGCGCGAGCCGGCAGCCGGCGTACCAGCCCAGCGTGGTCCGGTAGCCGCGCTTGGCCGCCTTGACCGACTCGGAGATCTCGACGGTCTGGGTGGCCGCGCGGTCGGACTTGCCCGTGGTGGTCTCGAACTCCCGGACGATCGCCGCGAGCCCGTCGGGGTCGGCGTACCGCTGCTGCTGGCAGATGGTGTTGATGCCGTCACCGGCGGTGTTGGCGTGCGTGCGCAGGACCTCCCACTCCTGGGACCGGCCGAGCCGGCGGATCTGGTCCTTGTCGAGCATGTTGTCCGCGGTCGGCAGCTCGGCGACCTTGCTCGTCCGCTCGGTCACCGGCTGGGGGCGCAGCATCCGGAGGTTGCCGTCGGCGGTGACCTGACGGCCGCCGGGCTCGTAGGCGACGGCGCCGGCGCCGATCGCCACGGCGACGGCGACCATCGCGGCGGCGACGGTGTGGCCCTGCCGGCGCTTCTGGCCCTGGCGGCGGATCAGCGGCGCCCGGGGGAGCGTCACCGAGGACGCCGCACCGATGAGCTGGAGCAGCCGGACCCGCACCGCCTCCGCGGGTACGTCGAGCGCCTCCGCGAGCGAGGCCACGCCGGCCGTGAGGTTGCGCTGGGCCACGTCCTGGGTGAGTCCGAGCTCGCGCGCGGCCGCGGGCGCCGGGACGCCGGCGAGCAGGATCAGCAGCACGGCACGGCGCTGCGCGGTGGGGAGCTTGGCGAGGGCGTCGAGGATCCGCCGGTCGTCGTCGGTGATGCCCTTGTTGCGGTGCCAGATGCGACCGGCGTGACGGCGCTGCGCGAGCTGCCAGGCGCGGGCCCGGACCCAGCCCTCGCGGTCGTCGAGCGGACCGACCTTGCGCCACAGGTGCCAGGCGGCGACGTACGCGTCCTTGACCGCGCTCTGCGCGGCGGTCAGGTCACCGGTGAGGAGGAAGGTCTGGAGCAGGAGGGCGCGACGGGTCGCCTGGTAGAAGGAGTCGAAGCTCTCCTCCCGCTGCATGCGTCAGCCTCCCAACACCTCCCCGTGCCGTCCTCAGAACCCCACCACGATAGAAGGTGATCCCACGGGAGGCCGAATCCGCGTGGCCGGGATCACGGCGTGGGTCCGCGGATCGCGCGCCCGGCTCGACCAGACTGGCGGCGATGACCGACCTGCTCGCCCGTCCGACCCGCTCGCTCCCGCCGTCGTCCGGCCCGTCGGGGCCGGTGGCCCGGCCGCTGTGGCTGAGCGCCGCGTTCGCCGGCGTCGTCGCCTCCGGCGCGATGCTGCTGGCCTGCATGGCGGTGGGGCTGGTGGGCTGGTTCGCCTCCGACGCCGGCGCCCACGGCGACACCCGGGACGCGATCCGGGTCGGGGCGGTCGCGTGGCTGCTCGGCCACGGCTCCGGCCTCACTCTCGGCGCCACCACCGTCGGCGTCGTCCCGCTGGGGCTCACCGCCGTGTGCGGGTACGTCGTGCTCCGCCTCGGCCGCTGGGCCCGGCTGACCTCGGCCGACGAGGACGCGCCGGCCGTCGCGCTGGCCGCGATCGTCCTCGCCGGCGTCTACGCCCTGGTCGCGCTGGTCACCGCCCTGCTCGCCTCCGTCCCGGCGGCCGAGCCGGGCCTGATGCCGTCGTTCACCGGCGCGTTCCTCCTCGCCCTCGTCGGGGGTGGGCTCGGCCTGCTCCGCCGCGGCGACACCTCGTGGTGGGCGACCCGCGTGCCCGAGACCGCCCGCGCGGTCGTCCGCGGTGCCCTCGGCGTCGCGCTGGCCGTGCTCGCCGCCGGATCGGTGCTCGTCACCGTGGCACTGGCGCTCGACATCGGCACCGCCGCCAGCGTGCTCTCACGGCTGCACACCGACGGCACCGGGGCCGCGCTGTTCACGCTCGTCACCGGCGCGGTGGCCCCCAACGCCGCGCTGCTCGGTGCGGCGTACCTGCTGGGGCCGGGCTTCGCCGTCGGCACCGGCACGGTCGTCGCCCCCTCGGGCGCGCTGCTCGGCCCGGTCCCAGCGTTCCCGCTGCTCGCCGCGCTCCCGGCGCCCGGCCCCGCCTCGGCCTGGACGAGCGCGCTGATCGGCGTCCCCGTGCTGCTCGCGGTCGTGGTCGGCTTCCTGACCGTCCGCCGGCACCCGACCTCCCGGTTCGAACAGGGCGCGATCCGTGGCCTCGGGGCCGGCGTCGTCGGCGCCCTGCTGCTCTCCGTCGCCGTCGCGCTGGCCGGGGGACCGGTCGGACCGGGCCGGATGGCCGACGTCGGCACGCCGTTCCTCGACGTGCTCGCCGCGGCGGTCGTCAGCCTCGGCCTGGGCGCGCTGGCCGGGGCCGTCGCCGCGACGTGGTGGCTGCGCCGGCACGGCCTGGTCGAGGACGCGGTGACCGAG
Organism: Nocardioides iriomotensis; assembly: GCF_004168035.1. Lineage (GTDB taxonomy): Bacteria > Actinomycetota > Actinomycetes > Propionibacteriales > Nocardioidaceae > Nocardioides_B > Nocardioides_B iriomotensis. Next base: position 83,110 of record NZ_SDPU01000020.1, read on the forward strand.
CCCGAGCGTGATCCCGACACCGAGGACACCGTCCGGCTCTGACCCACCGCGGCACTAGGGTGCTGCCGTGACCGCCACCCCCGCCCGGCTCGTGGTGCTCGTCTCGGGCTCCGGCACCAACCTCCAGGCGCTGCTCGACGCCGCGGCCGACCCGGCCTACGGCGCCGAGGTGGTCGCCGTCGGCGCGGACCGCGACGGGATCGAGGGTCTCGCCCGGGCCGAGCGCGCGGGCATCCCGACGTTCGTGCACCGGGTGAAGGACTACGCGACCCGCGAGGCGTGGGACGCCGCCCTGAGCGCCGCGTGCGCGGAGCACGAGCCGGACCTCGTGGTGCTGGCCGGGTTCATGAAGCTGACCGGCGCCACCTTCCTGGCGTCGTACGGCGGACGCACGGTCAACACGCACCCGGCGCTCTCGCCGTCGTTCCCGGGGATGCACGGGCCGGCCGACGCCCTGGCGTACGGCGTGAAGGTGACGGGGGCGACGCTCTTCGTCGTCGACGCCGGGGTCGACACCGGCCCGATCGTCGACCAGGTGACGGTGCGGGTCGAGGACGACGACGACGTCGAGACCCTGCACGAGCGGATCAAGGTCGCCGAGCGCGCGATGCTCGTCGACTGCGTGGGCCGGATGGCCCGCGAGGGCTTCACGATCAGCGACCGGAAGGTGCGTTTCGGCGGGGCGCCGGCTGGCGGATAGTCTGGGCGCACACGACTGGCGCAGGTGGGCAACCACCAGGGAGTGCAAGGTCGAGCGCATCGAACGCCTGGGTGCCCTCGCTGATCGAACGACACGAACGATCGACGAGGAGCAGCACATGTCAGACCGACGTCCCGTCAAGCGGGCGCTCATCTCCGTCTACGACAAGACCGGCCTCGAGGACCTGGCCCGCGGCCTGCACGACGCCGGCGTCGCCATCGTCTCGACCGGCTCGACCGCGTCGCGGATCGCCGACACCGGCGTCCCGGTGACCAAGGTCGAGGACCTGACCGGCTTCCCCGAGTGCCTCGACGGCCGGGTCAAGACGCTGCACCCCAAGGTGCACGCCGGGATCCTCGCCGACCTCCGCCTCGACTCCCACCGCGAGCAGCTCGCCGAGCTCGGCGTCGAGCCGTTCGACCTGGTCGTGTCGAACCTGTACCCGTTCACCGAGACCGTGATGAGCGGCGCCACCCCCGACGAGTGCGTCGAGCAGATCGACATCGGCGGCCCGTCGATGGTCCGCGCCGCCGCCAAGAACCACCCGTCCGTCGCGATCGTGACCTCGCCCGCGCAGTACGACGACGCGCTCGACGCGGTGCGCGGCGGCGGCTTCACGCTGGCTCAGCGGCAGCGCCTCGCCGCCGACGCGTTCGTGCACACGGCGACGTACGACGTGCACGTGGCGTCCTGGATGGGCAGCGTGCTCACCGACACCAGCGAGGGCTCGGGCTTCCCGGCGTGGATGGGCGCCACGTGGGAGAAGAAGGCCGTGCTGCGCTACGGCGAGAACCCGCACCAGCGCGCCGCGGTCTACACCTCCGGCTTCGTGCCCGAGCCCGGCCTCGCGCAGGCCGAGCAGCTGCACGGCAAGGAGATGTCCCACAACAACTACGTCGACGCCGACGCGGCCCGGCGGGCGGCGTACGACTTCCCGACCGGCACCCCGGCCGTCGCGATCATCAAGCACGCCAACCCCTGCGGCATCGCGGTCGGCGCGGACGTCGCCGAGGCGCACCGCAAGGCGCACGCCTGCGACCCGGTGTCGGCCTTCGGCGGCGTGATCGCCACCAACGTGCCGGTGAGCAAGGAGATGGCCGAGCAGGTCGCCGAGATCTTCACCGAGGTGATCGTCGCGCCCGGCTACGACGACGGCGCCGTCGAGGTTCTCGCCCAGAAGAAGAACATCCGGATCCTCGTCTGCGAGCCCGCCGACAACGCCGGCATCGAGACCCGCGCGATCACCGGCGGTCTGCTGATCCAGGCCAGCGACGCGGTCGACGCCCGTGCGGGTGACGGGGGCGACGGTGGCGACGACCCGGCGACCTGGACGCTCGCCGCCGGTGACCCGCTCTCCGACGCCGAGCTCGCCGACCTGGCCTTCGCCTGGCGCGCCTGCCGGGCGGTGAAGTCCAACGCCATCCTGCTCGCCAAGGACGGCGCCTCCGTCGGCGTCGGGATGGGCCAGGTCAACCGGGTCGACTCATGCCGCCTCGCCGTCGAGCGCGCCGGCGACCGCGCGGCCGGGTCGCTCGCCGCCTCCGACGCGTTCTTCCCCTTCGCCGACGGCCCGCAGGTGCTGCTCGACGCCGGGGTCCGGGCCATCGTGCAGCCGGGTGGCTCGAAGCGGGACCCGGAGGTCGTGGAGGCCGTCCGCGCCGCCGGGGTCAGCATGTACCTGACGAACACCCGGCACTTCTTCCACTGAGCGACGGGTCTGAAAGGATCACCGCGATGACCGCACAGATTCTCGACGGCAAGGCCACGCTCGCGACGATCAAGGACGAGCTCCGCGAGCGCGTCGCCCGCCTCCAGGAGCAGGGCGTCGTGCCGGGTCTCGGCACGGTGCTCGTCGGCGACGACCCGGGCTCGCACTGGTACGTCGGCGCCAAGCACAAGGACTGCGCCTCGATCGGGATCACCTCGATCCGGCGCGACCTGCCCGCCACCGCGACGCAGGCCGAGGTCGAGAACGTCATCGACCAGCTCAACGCCGACCCCGACTGCACCGGGTTCCTGGTGCAGCAGCCGACCGGCCTCGACGAGTTCGCCCTGCTCTCGCGGGTCGACCCCGACAAGGACGTCGACGGGCTGCACCCGGTCAACCTCGGCAAGCTGGTGCTGGGCCGGCCCGGGCCGCTGCCGTGCACGCCGGTCGGCGTGATCGAGCTGCTCCGCCGGCACGGCGTGGAGATCGCCGGCGCCGAGGTGTGCGTCGTGGGCCGCGGCCTCACCGTGGGACGGCCGCTCGGCCTGCTGCTCACCCGACGCTCGGAGAACGCCACCGTCACGCTCTGCCACACCGGCACCCGTGACCTCGCCAAGCACGTCCGCGAGGCCGACATCGTCGTCGCGGCGGCCGGCGTGCCCGGCATCATCACCGCCGACATGGTCAAGCCCGGCGCGGCGCTGCTCGACGTCGGCGTCTCACGCGTCGACGGCAAGATCGCGGGAGACCTCGCGGACGACGTTTACGACGTGGCGGGCTGGGTGTCGCCGAACCCCGGTGGAGTCGGCCCGATGACCCGCGCCATGCTGCTCAGCAACGTCGTCGAGCGGGCCGAGCAGCTCGCCGCCCGGGCCGATGCAGTCCGTGCCTGACACCCGCGACCAGCTCGTGACCACGCCGCCCACCCCGCCGCCCCCGGCGCCCGAACCGCCTCCGCGCCGGCTCCCGCAGACGGTCGGCGGCACGGTGTTCGTGGTGATCGTCGGCATCGTGCTGGTCGGCCTCGCGCTCGTCGTGTGGGGCGCCTGGCGGACCGGGCTCGTGTGGATGGGCGTCGCGATGCTCGTGGGCGCGCTGACCCGCGCGGTGCTGAGCGAGCGCGCGGCCGGCATGCTCCGGGTCCGGCGGCGCTGGTCCGACGTCGTGCTGCTGACCGTCTCCGGCCTGGGCCTGATCACGCTCGCCGTGATCGTCCCCAGCCAGCCCCTGTAACGGCGAGAGGCCACTTTCCCACCGACACGCCCGGCGTGTCGGTGGGAAAGTGGCCTCTCGGCGCACCCGGCGGCGCCGGGCACGCGGATCAGATCAGGCCGAGCCCCTTCACCGCGTCGCGCTCGTCGGCGAGCTCGGCGGCGGTGGCGTCCATCTTGGCGCGCGAGAAGTCGTCGATCTCGAGGCCCTGGACGATCTCCCACGAGCCGTCCTTGGTGGTGACGGGGTAGGAGTAGATCAGGCCCTCGGGGACGCCGTACGACCCGTCGGACTTGACCGCCATCGACACCCAGTCGCCGTCGGGCGTGCCCTGCAGCCAGTCGCGGGCGGCGTCGATGGTCGCCGAGGCGGCGGACGCGGCCGAGGAGGAGCCGCGCGCGTCGATGATGGCGGCGCCGCGCTTGGCGACGGTCGGGATGAAGTCGTTCTCGATCCAGGCCTGGTCGTCGACGACCTCGGCGGCGTTCTTGCCGCCCACCTCGGCGTGGAAGATGTCGGGGTACTGCGTCGCCGAGTGGTTGCCCCAGATCGACATCTTCTTGATGTCGGTGACCTTCGCGCCGGTCTTCGCCGCGAGCTGCGAGATGGCGCGGTTGTGGTCGAGCCGGGTGAGCGCCGAGAACCGCTCGCTCGGGATGTCGGGGGCGTTGGTCATCGCGATGAGCGCGTTGGTGTTGGCCGGGTTGCCGGTGACGCCGACGCGTACGTCGTCCGCCGCGACCGCGTTGAGGGCCCTGCCCTGCGCGGTGAAGATCGCGCCGTTGGCCTCGAGCAGGTCGCCGCGCTCCATGCCCGGGCCGCGCGGGCGGGCGCCGACGAGGAGGGCGAGGTTGACGCCGTCGAAGATCGTGTTCGGGTCGTCGCCGATCTCGACGCCGGCCAGCGTGGAGAACGCGCAGTCGTCGAGCTCCATGACGACACCCTCGAGCGCCTTGAGCGCCGGAGTGATCTCCAGCAGCTGCAGCTGGATCGGGGTGTCCGGGCCGAGCAGCGAGCCGCTGGCGAGACGGAACAGCAGGCTGTAGCCGATCTGGCCGGCAGCGCCGGTGACGGCGACCTTGACGGGGGCGTTGCTCACGACGACTCCTCGGAAAAGCTCGGGTGGATGCTCGTGACGCTAGCAGCGCTCCCGGCTCACGCCGTCGGCAGCCTGACCTCGACCGTCGAGCCGTCCAGCAGGCGGGCGGTGCCCCCGTGGGCGGCCGCGACCGAGCGGACGATCGCGAGGCCGAGGCCGGTGCCCTCGTCCGCCAGTCCGGTACGGCGCCGGGCCTCGTCGAGCCGGACGAACCGCTCGAACACGCGCTCCCGATCGTCGGCGGGGACCCCCGCGCCGTCGTCGGCCACGTGCAGCACGGCGTGCCCCTCCTCGGCGGCGAGCGTGACCGTGACAGCGGACCGCGCGTGCCGCACGGCGTTGGACAGCAGGTTCCGCACCAGCCGGGCGAGATCGTCCCGGTGGCCGCGCACCGGCGCCGGCTGCAGCGAGCAGGCGAGCGGCACGGGCGACGACGTGCGGGCCCGCTCGATCTCCTCGCGCACCACGTCGTCGAGGTCGAGCAGCCGCGGCGGCCGGTCCCCGCCGCCGGCGTCGGAGCGGGCGAGGAACAGCAGGTCGCGCACCAGCGTCTCCATCCGGTCGCTCTCGGCCAGGGCGCCACGGGCGACGGCCGGCCAGTCGGCCCGCTCGGGGTCGGCCAGCGCCACCTCGAGCTCGGCGCGCAGCGCGGTCAGCGGGCTCTGCAGGTCGTGGGAGGCGTGTGCGACGAACTCCCGCTGCCGGGTGTCGGCCTCCTCGAGCCGGGCGAGCATGGCGTTCATCGTGACGGCGAGACGGGCCACCTCGTCGCCCGTCGGCGGCTCGGGCACCCGCCGGTCGAGCACCTGGCCGTCGACCGCCGCGACCCCGGCGCGGATCGTCTCGACGGGGCGGAGCGTCCGTCCGACGAGCACCCACACCAGGCCGCACAGGGCGACGACCAGCAGGGGGACCGCCACCAGCAGCCCGCTCACCAGCGAGGCGCCGGCCTCCTGTGCCGACTCCAGGCTCGGCCCGACGTACACCACCGCAGGACCGCCGTCGGATGTCCGCGCCGCGAGCGCCCAGACCCGGTAGTCCTCGGTCTCGTCGTCGTCGGGCACGCCGCGCATCGTGTGGACCTCGGGGTCCGTCCCGCGCGGCCGCAGGTCGGACACGGCCGGCGCGCCGACGATGCTCTCCGACGCCGCGAGCACGTGGCCCTCCCCGTCGACCACCTGGGCGAACGAGTCGTCACCGATCGCGTCGACCTCCGCGGGCAGCGTGCCGGCGGCGAGCTGCGCGGCGAGCGTGGCCGCGCGCGAGCGGGCGACGTCGTCGCTCGACGCCGCGAGCGAACGGGTGAGCCCGGCCACGAGCAGGACGGACGCGAGCGCCAGCGTGGCCGCGACGACGAGTCCGGCCACCAGCGTCGTGCGCGCCCGCACGGAGCGGGGGAGCAGCCGGGGCATCAGCCGCCGCCGGGATCGAGCCGGTAGCCGGCGCCCCGCACGGTCTGGATCGACGCGCGCCCGAACGGCAGGTCGATCCGGGTGCGGAGCTGCCGCACGTAGACCTCCACGATGTTGGGGTCGCCGTCGAAGGCGAAGTCCCAGACCCGGTCGAGGATCTCCTGCTTCGCCAGCACCTCGCCCGGGTGGCGCATCAGCAGCTCGAGGAGCGCGAACTGGCGCGGGGTGAGCTCCAGGGGCTCGTCGCCCCGCCGCACCTGGTGCGCGGCCGGGTCGAGCGTGAGGTCGCCGACGGTCACGACCGTCGGCCGCTCGCCACCCCCTCGCCGGAGCAGTGCGCGCAGCCGGGCGAGCAGCACGACGTACGAGAAGGGCTTGGCGAGGTAGTCGTCGGCGCCGGTGTCGAGGGCGTGCGCCTCGTCGCTGTCGCCGTCCTTCGCGGTGAGCATCAGGATCGGGGTCCAGTTGCCCGCCTCGCGCAGCCGCGCGCAGAGCGTGTAGCCGTCGGTGCCGGGCAGCATCACGTCGAGGACGATCACGTCGTAGGGGAACTCCTGGGCGTACCAGGCGCCCTCGTCGCCGTCGGCCGCGACGTCGACGGCGAAGGCCTCTGTCTCCAGGCCGCGCCGCAGCGCGCCGGCCAGCCGGGCGTCGTCGTCGACCACGAGCACGCGCACGTGCCCACGGTGGCACGTCGCGGCTGAACGCGCGCTGAGCGACGCCGGGTCGGTCCAGGCGGGTTCAGCGTCGCTTCAGGTGCGGTGCGCGAGCCTGGCAGCCTCATCCCGAGGAGGTCGACATGAACAAGCGCACCAAGGTCGCCGCCGTGGTCGGCGGGGCCGTCGTGATCGCGGGCGTGGCCGGCGGGGTCGCGGTCGCGACCGGCGACGACGGCGACGTCACGGTCACGGGACCCGAGGCTGACCGGGCCACCCAGGCGGCGCTCGCCGCCACCCACGGTGGTACGGCGAACAGCGTCGAGCGCGACAGCGAGGACGGCGCCACCTGGGAGGTCGAGGTGACGAAGGAGGACGGCAGCACCGTCGACGTCCGCCTCGACGAGCAGATGCAGGTCGTCGTGATCGAGGGCGACCACGAGGACGCCGGAGAGGGCGGGTCCGGCGGGGACGACTGAGCGCGGACGAGACCTCGCGTGCGTTCCGCACGCGCGGCAGGATGGGACGGCCGGTGCACGCCGGCGACGGCATGAGATATCTTGACGTCAAGAAACTTTCCTCGACCCACGCCGTACGTGCGGAACGGAGCCACTCACGTGAGCGACGCTCGACCGAACTCGATCATCTACACCATCACCGACGAGGCGCCCGCGCTCGCGACGCACTCGTTCCTCCCGATCGTCTCCGCCTACGCCTCCACCGCGGGCGTCGGCGTCGAGACCCGGGACATCTCGCTCTCGGGCCGGATCCTCGCGCAGTTCCCGGACCGGCTCACCGACGAGCAGCGGGTCGCCGACGACCTCGCCGAGCTCGGCGAGCTGGCCACCAAGCCCGAGGCCAACATCATCAAGCTGCCCAACATCAGCGCCTCGATCCCGCAGCTCAAGGCCGCGATCAAGGAGCTGCAGCAGCAGGGCTACGACCTGCCCGACTACCCCGACGAGGTCACGGGCGCCGACGACGAGGACGTCCGCGCCCGCTACGACAAGGTCAAGGGCTCCGCGGTCAACCCGGTGCTGCGCGAGGGCAACTCCGACCGCCGCGCGCCGGCGTCGGTGAAGAACTACGCCAAGGCGCACCCGCACCGCATGGGTGTCTGGAGCTCCGACTCCAAGACCAACGTCGCCACCATGGGCGAGCACGACTTCCGCTCCAACGAGAAGTCCGTCGTCATCGACGGCGACGACACCCTCACCATCAAGCACGTCGCCACCGACGGCACCGAGACCGTGCTCAAGGACGGCATCGAGGTCCTCGACGGGGAGGTCGTCGACGCCACCTACATGGACGTCGCCGCGCTGCGCCGCTTCCTCACCGAGCAGGTCGCCCGCGCGAAGGCCGAGGACGTGCTGTTCTCGGTGCACCTCAAGGCCACGATGATGAAGGTCTCGGACCCGATCATCTTCGGCCACGTCGTGCAGGCGTTCTTCCCGACGCTGTTCGAGCAGTACGGCGCGCAGCTCAAGGCCGCGGGCATCAGCCCGAACGACGGCCTCGGCGCGCTGCTGTCGGCCGTCGAGCAGCTGCCCGACGGCGAGGCCGTCAAGGCCGCCGTGCAGCAGGGCATCGCCGACGGCCCGACGCTGGCGATGGTCGACTCCGACCGCGGCATCACCAACCTGCACGTGCCGTCGGACGTCATCATCGACGCCTCGATGCCGGCGATGATCCGCACGTCCGGCCACATGTGGGGCCCCGACGGCGAGGAGGCCGACACCCTCGCGGTGATCCCGGACTCGTCGTACGCCGGCATCTACCAGACCGTGATCGACGACTGCCGCGCCCACGGCGCCTTCGACCCGGCCACGATGGGCTCGGTGCCCAACGTCGGCCTGATGGCGCAGAAGGCCGAGGAGTACGGCTCCCACGACAAGACCTTCGAGATCCAGGCCGCCGGCCAGGTCCAGGTCGTCGACTCGTCCGGCACGGTGCTCATCGAGCACGACGTGCAGCCCGGCGACATCTGGCGCGCCTGCCAGACCAAGGACGCCCCGATCCGCGACTGGGTCAAGCTCGCCGTCACGCGGGCCCGCGCCAGCGGGACGCCGGCGGTGTTCTGGCTCGACGAGAGCCGCGCCCACGACGCGAACCTCATCGCCAAGGTCGAGCAGTACCTCCCCGAGCACGACACCGACGGCCTCACCCTCGAGATCCTGTCGCCGGCCGAGGCGACGGCGTACTCCCTGGAGCGGATCCGCAAGGGGGAGGACACCATCTCGGTGACGGGCAACGTGCTGCGCGACTACAACACCGACCTGTTCCCGATCCTCGAGCTCGGCACCAGCGCCAAGATGCTGTCGGTCGTGCCGCTGATGAACGGCGGCGGCCTGTTCGAGACCGGCGCCGGCGGCTCCGCGCCGAAGCACGTGCAGCAGCTGGTCAAGGAGAACCACCTGCGCTGGGACAGCCTCGGTGAGTTCCTCGCGCTCGCGGTGAGCTTCGAGCACCTCGCGCAGACCACCGGCAACGCCCGCGCGCAGATCCTCGCCGACACGCTCGACCGGGCGACCGGGACGTTCCTCAACGAGAACAAGTCCCCGAGCCGCAAGGCCGGCGAGATCGACAACCGCGGCAGCCACTTCTACCTCGCCCTCTACTGGGCGCAGGAGCTGGCGCAGCAGACCGAGGACGCCGAGCTGGCCAAGGCGTTCGCCGACCTCGCGTCGACGCTGGCCGACAGCGAGGAGGCGATCAACGACGAGCTGCTCGCGGTACAGGGCGAGCCGGCCGACATCGGCGGCTACTACCGCCCCGACGAGGCCAAGGCCACGTCCGTGATGCGCCCGTCCAAGACGCTCAACGACGCACTCGCCTCGCTGGGCTGACTTCCCGCACGACCCGCACGACGGGCTCCGCCGACCTCGGCGGGGCCCGTTGTCGTTTCCGGTCCGGCGGCCAGGGGAACCGTTCCCGGTACGACGACAGGACGGGGGAACGGTCATGGTCGACCGCACCGACGACGGGGACGACGACGAGACGTTCCGCGAGTGGAACCAACGTCGACTCCGAGGATTCCTGACGAGCGCGGCGGCGTTCCTGATCCTGTTCGGCATCTTTGCGCTCGTCGCCCCCTGGCTGCCGGCGAGGTCGCCCGAGCAGGAGGACGCGAACCCGTGGCTGTGGACCGGCGTCGGCCTCGTGCTCGTCGCCGTCGGGTCCTTCTGGCTCTACAAGCGCGTGAAGCGCGACGGCTTCCACCCGATCAGCTAGACCACCGTTTGCCGCGCCGCCGCCGCGGGCATTCCCAGGTCAGACCGTCCTGGGGGGACAGATGACCCGTTGGTTGCGCAAGCGCGAGCGCGGCTACGTCACGTCGCTCGCCACCATGCTGGTGCTCGCCGGCTTCTACGCCGTCGTCTCGCAGTTCCTGCCTCCGCCACCGGGCGAGGAGAGCGCTCCATCGCTCCGGTTGCTCGTCGTCGGGCTCGCGCTGGCCGTGCTCGGGGCCGCCGTGCTCGTCGCCCGGCACCGCTCCGGGAACGTCCCCATGGCCTCGACGTCGAAGCCGTCGGGGTAGCTCCGGATCCACCGCAGGTCGCGCACGGTCAGCGGCTCCCGGCGGGCCGGCAGCAGCCGCTCCAGCCGGCCGCGCAGCCGCAGACCGCCGCGCGCCACGCGCACCACCCACGCCGGGGGAGCGTGGTAGCCGAACGCCGCCAGCAGCGGCTCGTCCATCAGCGTCCGCGCGAACAGCCGCACCGGGGCCGCGAGCACGCGCGGGTAGAACGTCGTCATCAGCGACATCGTGGCGTCGGCGACCCGTCGGCCGCCCTCGTCGAAGGCGAAGTGCGCGGCCTCGTAGTCGTCGAGCAGCCGGGCGAACCCGTCGAACGTCTCCGGGACCTCCTTGATCCCCATGCGCCGGCCGAGCTCGCGGTAGTAGCGCGTGCTCGCCGCCACCTCGCCGGGCGTGAACGGCCGCCAGCCGTAGTCGTCCATCCACCGCTTCGGCACCACGACGAACGTCGCGAGCACGTAGCGCATGTCGTCGTTCGAGATGTCGTAGGCGCCGTGCATCTGGTTGATCCGGCGGACCGCGCGCCGGCCGCCGTCGGAGTCGAGGCCGTGGGTGGCGACCTCGTCGAGCAGGAGGCTCGTGTCGTCGTACCGCTTCTGCGGACGCCGCGCGAACTCACCCGTCTCGTCGAGCAGCCGGCCGATCGACGGCACCGCGTAGGTGCGGAACAGCGCGAACGACAGCGACTGGTTCATGTCCCACGGGAACTCGTGCCGGACGGTGAGGCCGTACATCTCCTCGTAGTCCGTCTCCGGGTCGAGCCGGGCGAGCTGCCGGAGCCAGTGGGTGCGGCGCAGCATGCCGTCGAGTCTCGACAGTGACACCAACACTGTCAAGGTCCAGGAGTCAGGGGCGCAGGTCCGGCGGCAGGTCCGGTACGGGCCAGGTCGGGTCGGGCCGGAACGCCGCCCAGCCCTCGCTGTACGGCGGACGCCCGGCCTCGACCTCGGCGATCGCGTCGCGCGCCGCGGCGTGGATCCGGTCGGCCTCGTCCTGCGTGAACCGGCCCTGCTCGACGGCCGCGACCAGCTCGTGCTCGTCCTTCATCGTGATCGTCCCGTCCGGCTCGACCTCGACGTCGAGCACGTGGTCCCGGGTCCAGAGGTTGCGGTCGTCGCGTACGTGCGGGTCCTCGAGGTTGACGTACCAGCCGTCGAAGCGGCCGTCGTCGGCCCAGAACAGCCAGACCGACCACGGCCTGCCCGTCGGCGCGTACCGGATGTTGCCGCGCCCGAACCAGGTGCCCCACCGCTGCACCCGCGGCGCGGTGAACATCTCCTCGATCGGCGCGTCGCGCATGCTGCGGCCGTCCGGCCGCTCGGGCCGGGCCACCGGCGTGCCGGGCGCGATCCACGCCACCAGGGCGTCGGCGTCGTCGCGGACGACGGTCACCGGGTGCACCGTCTGGGGGTCGCCCGGTCGCCAGCCCGGCCGCAGGTAGCGCCACCAGACCTGCTCGCCGGGCTGCCAGAAGGGTGGCGTGCCGCTCGGCCGGCGGGGTGGGGTGTCGGTCGTCTCGGTCGTTCGCGGCATCGCGGCGATCGTGCCACGCGCCACACCGCCGGGCGGGAATAGGTCGGGTGCGCGGTGTCTTGGGCCAGGTGTGACCGCGCCAGCCACCACGACCGACCGCACCGCGCCGGGCCGCGCGACGTACCCGTCGCCGCGCCGGGTCGCGGCCGCCATCGCCGCGCTCTCCGTGGGCTCGTTCGCGATCGGGACCACCGAGTTCGTGACGATGGGCCTGCTGCCGGAGATGGCCGAGAGCGTCTCGGTGTCGATCCCGGCGGCCGGGCACGTGATCTCGGCGTACGCCCTCGGCGTCGTCGTCGGCGCCCCGGTCATCGCCGTCTTCGGCGCCAAGCTGCCGCGCCGTGCGCTGATCATCGGGCTGATGGTCGCGTTCGCGGTCGCCAACGTGACCAGCGCGCTCGCCCAGGACTACGGCCAGCTGACGCTGGCCCGATTCGTGTCGGGCATCCCGCACGGCGCGTACTTCGGCCTCGCCTCCCTAGTCGGCGCCTCGCTGGTGCCGCCGGAGCGCCGCGGCCGCGCGGTCAGCCGCGTGATGCTCGGGCTGCCGCTGGCCACCGTCGCCGGCGTCCCGCTCGGCACCTGGATGGGTCAGCACCTCGGCTGGCGCGTGACGTACGGCGCCGTGGCGCTCGTCGCGGTCGCCACCGTGCTGCTCGTGCTCGCGCTGGTGCCGTCGACGCCCGGTGACCCCGAGGCAACGGGCCGGCGCGAGCTGCGGGCGTTCCGTGAGCCGCAGGTGTGGCTCACGCTGCTCGTCGGCGCCGTCGGGTTCGGCGGCATGTTCGCGATGTACTCCTACATCGCCCCGACGGTCACCGAGGTCACCGGCCAGTCGCGGTCGATGATCCCGGTCTTCCTGCTGGCGTTCGGCCTCGGCGCGGTGATCGGCACGATCCTCGGCGGCCGGCTCGCCGACTGGTCGGTGCTGCGCTCCCTGGTCGCGAGCGGCGCGGCGATGGGCGTCGGCCTCGCGGTCTTCTCGTTCTCGTCCGCGGCGCTGTGGCCGGGCCTGCTCACGGTGTTCTTCGTGTCCGCGGCCGGCGGGGTGCTGACGATCAACCTGCAGCTGCGGCTCATGCACGTCGCGGGTGATGCCAAGACGATCGGCGCCGCGCTCAACCACTCCTCGCTCAACATCGCCAATGCCCTGGGCGCGTGGCTGGGCGGCCTCGTGATCGCCGCCGGCTGGGGCTACGCCTCCACCGCGTGGGTGGGCGTGGCGCTGTCCGCCGCCGGGCTCGTGCTGCTCGCGTGGTCGGTGCTGCTGCACCGGCGCGACGTCGTCAGGGCCTGAACTCGCGCGCGAGCAGGTCGTACGCCAAGTGGTCGACGTACGTCCCGTCCCGCAGGCGCGCCTGCTCCCGCTCGCGGCCGACGTAGGTGAAGCCGTTCCGCTCGATCACCCGCTGCGACCCGACGTTGCCGTCCGCGTGCAGCACGGTGAGCCGGTGCAGGCCGAGACCGCCGTCCTCGACAGGCACGAACGCGTGCCGCACGGCCAGCCGGACCGCGGCGGTCATCACGCCGCGCCCCCGGACGTCGGGGTGCGCCCAGTAGCCGACCTCGGCCGTCGCGCCGGGACGCAGGTCGAACAGCGACAGCGCCCCGAGGAGCTCGTCGGTCGCGGGGTCGGCGACCGCCCAGGAGACCCCCTCCGCTGACGCCAGCTGCTCGCGGCGGGTCTCCAGGTAGGCCTCCGCGTCGGCACGCGTGTACGGCGACGGCATCCGCGACAGCCAGTGCTGGGTGGTCGGGTCCTGGCAGGCCTCGACGACCCGGGGCACGTCGCCGGCTCGGAACGGGCGCAGCGACACCGTCGGACCGTCGATCCGCGGCGCGTCGAGCCAGGGCGTCCGCGGCTCGCGCGGCTCGCCGTGCAGCAGCACGCCGACCCAGGCGTCGCGCAGGTCGCCGCGCTGCGTCAGCCAGCGCCGCACGGTGCCGTCGCAGGAGAAGCCCAGCCGCCACGCCAGCCGGCGCGACGCCCAGTTGCCCTGGTGGGCCCACCAGATCACCGTCTCGAGCCGCTGCGTGCGGAAGCCCCACTCCAGCAGCAGCCGGCAGGCCCGCTCCATCAGCCCGCGTCCGCGCGCGCACGGGTGCGCGCTGAAGGCGATCTCGGCCCGCAGGGCGCCCCGGTCGTGCAGCTCGACCGTCCCGCAGAACCGCGGCGTCCCGGTCTCGTCGGCCGCCTCGACGGCGAACGCCCAGGACGTCCCCCTCTCCCAGCCGGCCGGGATGATCTCGGTCGCGAACACCCGGGCCGACTCCTCGGACGCCGGGACCGGGACGGTCGTCCAGGCGACCATCGCCGGGTCCGTGCCCTGCTCCAGCAGGGCGGGCACGTCGCCCTCGTCATGGGCGCGCAGCGTCACCAGGCCGTCGGTGAGGGTGGGCACGTCGTCCGGGAAGCGCATGCCGCAACCCTGGCGATCACGAGCACCCCTCGCAAACTCTTATCCTTGGTGCATGGACGACTGTCATAGACGGATGACCCGACGGTGAACGGAACCCTGGCCAACATCGGCCTCGTCGTGGTCTTCGTGCTGATCGGCGGCCTCTTCGCCGCCGCCGAGATCGCCCTCGTGTCACTGCGCGACAGTCAGGCCCGCTCGCTCGCGTCCCGCGGCAGGCGCGGCGCCACCGTGGCCGAGCTGAACCAGGACCCCAACCGCTTCCTCGCCGCCGTGCAGGTCGGCGTCACGCTCGCGGGCTTCCTGTCCGCGGCCTTCGGTGGCGCCACCCTCTCCGACGACCTCGAGCCGGTGCTGGTCGGCTGGGGGGTCCCCCCGGGCTTCGCCGGCGCGCTGGCGCTGGTGCTGGTCACGATCGCGATCTCGTACCTGTCGCTCGTCCTCGGCGAGCTCGCTCCCAAGCGGCTCGCCCTCCAGCGCGCCGAGACCTTCGCCCTCGTCCTCGGCCCGCCGGTCGACAAGATCTCCAAGGTGTTCCGGCCGGTCATCTGGCTGCTCTCGGTCTCCACCAACTTCGTCGTGCGCCTCGTCGGCGGCGACCCGGACGCCAAGTCCGAGCAGATGAGCGACGAGGAGCTGCGCGAGCTCGTCAACGCCCACGAGACGCTCGGTGAGGAGGAGCGCCGGATCGTCGAGGAGGTGTTCGAGGCCGGCGACCGGCAGATCCGCGAGGTGATGATCCCGCGCACCGAGGTCGACTTCCTCGACGCGAGCACGCCCGTCTACAAGGCCGCCCGCGAGGCGCTGACGCAGCCGCACTCGCGCTACCCGGTCATCCGCGGGTCCGCCGACGACGTGCTCGGCTTCGTGCACGTGCGCGACCTGCTCGACCCCGACATGGCCAACCGGTCCGTGCGCGTCGGCGAGCTCGCCCGCGACAGCCTCGTGCTGCCGTGGACCCGCCCGATCCTGGCCGCCCTCGCCGACATGCGCCGCGAGGGCACCCACCTCGCGATCGTCGCCGACGAGTACGGCGGCACGGCCGGGATCGTGACGATGGAGGACCTCGTCGAGGAGCTCATCGGCGACATCAAGGACGAGTACGACGTCGACGAGGCCGAGACCACCCGGCTGCGCGGCGGCGACATCGAGGTCGACGGCCTGATCAACCTCGACGACTTCGAGGACGAGACCGGCATCGAGCTGCCCGAGGGCCCCTACGAGACGGTCGCGGGCTTCCTCATGGCCCGGCTCGGCCGGCTCGTCACCGAGGGCGACAGCGTCGACTTCGAGGGCCACCGGATGGTCGTCAAGGACGTCGAGAACCGCCGGGTCGGGCGCGTCCTGGTCACCGTCGTACCCCCGGACGGGCCGCTGCCCGCGCCCGAGACCACGCCGGACGCGGACGCCGAGACCACGGCCGTCGTGTCCGGCGTGCCCGACGACAAGGCCTCGTGACCCGCGGCCTGGGTGAGCCTGACAGAATCGCTCGCATGCCCGACGCCCCCACCTCGGCGGCCCGACCGCGCGTGCTGTCCGGCATCCAGCCGACCGCCGACTCGTTCCACTTCGGCAACTACCTGGGTGCGCTGCGCCAGTGGGTCGCGCTGCAGGAGGAGCACGAGCCGTTCTTCTTCATTGCTGACCTGCACGCGATCACCGTCGAGCAGGACCCCAAGCTGCTGCGCGAGCGCTGCCTGCGCGCCGCCGCCCAGCTGCTGGCGATGGGCATCGACCCCGAGCGGTCCGCGATCTTCATCCAGTCGCAGGTGCCCGCCCACGCCCAGCTCGGTTGGGTGCTGCAGTGCCTGACCGGCTTCGGCGAGGCGCGCCGGATGACGCAGTTCAAGGACAAGTCCGCCAAGGGCGGCGAGGGGGCCGCGTCCGTCGGCCTGTTCACCTACCCGGTGCTCCAGGCGGCCGACATCCTGCTCTACCGCCCGCAGTACGTCCCGGTCGGCGAGGACCAGCGCCAGCACCTCGAGCTGACCCGCGACCTGGCCGCCCGGTTCAACCACCGGTTCAAGAAGACGTTCCGGCTGCCCGAGCCGTACATCCTGAAGTCGACCGCGAAGATCCTCGACCTCCAGCTGCCGACCGCGAAGATGTCGAAGTCGGCGTCCTCGCCCGGCGGCATCATCGAGATGCTCGACGACCCCAAGGTCTCGGCCAAGAAGATCCGGTCGGCCGTCACCGACTCCGGCAGCGAGGTGCGCTTCGACGAGGGGGAGAAGCCGGGCATCTCCAACCTGCTGACGATCTACTCCGCGCTCACCGGGCGGGAGATCGAGGACCTGGAGAAGGAGTACGACGGCCGGGGCTACGGCGACTTCAAGAAGGACCTCGCCGAGGTGGTCGTCGAGTTCGTCACGCCGTTCCGCGACCGGACCCTCGAGCTGCTGGACGACAAGGCGCAGCTCGACGCGGTCCTCCGCGATGGCGCGGCCCGCGCCAACGCGGTCGCCGAGCGCACCCTGGCGGACGTCTACGACCGCGTCGGCTTCGTCCGGATCGGGTAGGGGCGCCCATGACCACCATCGGCGTGGCCATCGCCGTGCCCGAACCCTGGGGCGGCCGGCTGCAGGACTACCGCACCGAGCTCGGCGACGCGACCGCCGCCGGCATCCCCACCCACATCACCCTCATGCCGCCGTTCGAGGTGGCTGATCCCGACCTGCCCACGGTGGAGCAGCACCTCGCCGAGGCCTCGGCGATGAACACCGCGTTCCGCGTGCACCTGCGCGGCACCGGCACCTTCCGCCCGGTGTCGCCCGTCGTGTTCGTGGTGGTCGTCGAGGGCATCTCGGGCTGCGAGCAGCTCGCGCTGTCCGTGCGTCGCGGCCCGCTCGCCACCGAGCTCCAGTTCCCCTACCACCCGCACGTCACCGTCGCGCACCACCTCGACGACGAGGCGCTGGACAAGGCCTTCGGGGAGCTGGCCGACTTCGACTGCACCTTCGAGGTCGACCGCTTCCACCTCTACGTGCACGACGCCGAGCGGGGCTGGGAGCCGACCCGCGCCTACCCGCTCACCGCCGCCGCGGACTGAGGGCAGCGGTACTTTTGGAGCGGTCCCGGCTGGGTAGGAGACCCGCATGCCGACGATGAAGGAGCGTGCCACCGCCACGGTCGCGCGCGTGCGTGAGCGCTACTCGATCGTCGACCACCTCGTCCGGATGGTCCGGCACTACAGCACCGTGAACGGCAACGCCCAGGCCGGTGCCGTGACCTACTTCGGCTTCCTGTCCTTCTTCCCGATCCTCGCGCTCGGCTTCTGGGCGGTCGGCATCCTCGCGCACGTCTACCCCGACCTCAAGGCCGACATCGCTGCCGAGGTGGAGAACCTCCTCCCCGGGGTGATCGGCCGCGACGAGGGCGAGATCCCGCTCAAGACCTTCGAGGACTACGGCGGCCGGGTCGGGCTCATCGGTCTGCTCGGCGTGCTCTACTCCGGGCTCGGCTGGCTGTCCGGCATGCGTTCCGCCCTCGAGGTCATGTTCGTGCTGCCGCGGCGGGAGCAGCCGAACTTCGTGTTCGGCAAGCTCCGCGACCTGGGCACGCTCGGTGTCATCGGTCTCACCCTCGTCGTCTCGGTCATCCTGACCGGGCTGATCACCGGGTTCTCCGAGCGGATCCTGGGCTGGCTCGGCATCGACGCCGCGGCCACGCTGCCGAACGCGCTGCTGTGGCTGATCGGGCACGCCCTCGGAGTCGTCGCGTCGGTCGTGCTGCTGCTCGCGATGTTCCGGCTGCTGGCCGCGCCGCACCTGCCGCGGCACGCGATGATCACCGGCGCGACGCTCGGCGCGGTGGGGTTCGAGGTGCTCAAGAGCCTCGCCGGCTTCCTGATCGGGCTGACGAAGGGGCAGGCGTCGTTCCAGGCCTTCGGCGTGACCCTGATCCTGGTGATCTGGATCAACTACTTCTCGCGACTGGTGATGTACGCCGCCGCGTGGTCCCACACGTCGCCTGCCGCTGTCGAGCACCGGCGCAAGGAGGCGACCTTCTCGCCCGGCGCCGCCCTGGTCGGCATCGCCGGTGAGCAGCCGTCCTCGCCGGTGGAGGCGGAGCCCGACAGCGATGGGACGGCGTCGGACCACCGGGCGGGGGACGCCGGCCGGGCCTCGCGCACCGGGCTCGCCGTGGTCGGGGGCCTGCTGGCGCTCGTCGGCGGCCTGGTCGCCACCCGGCGGCGCCCGGGCCGCTGACCCACCCCGCCGGCGGCTACCGGGCGCGGGGCAGGATGGCCGGGTGAGGTTCGAACGCAAGCACGCCGTCCTGTTCCTGCTGATCGCGGCATGGAACGTGTTCAGCTACGCCAACTTCGCCAAGAACCTCGCCGAGGCGCACGCTCGCGGCGAGGACCGGCCGACCGGCTACTGGGTCGCGCACATCGTGCTCATCGTGGTGAACCTGGCGATCGCCGCGATCCTCGGCCGGCTCGGCTGGAAGGCCTGGCGGGCGACCGGCACGTCCGCGTCCGACCGGGTCACCTCGTGACCCTGTCGGTGCTGCCGGGCCGCGCCGACGTCGAGGCCGCCCGCGACCTGGTCGGCCCCGCCGTCCGCCGTACCCCCGTGGTGGAGGTGGCCGGCGACGAGCTCGGCGTCATGGGCCGGGTGGTGCTCAAGCTGGAGCTGCTGCAGCACGCCGGGTCGTTCAAGGCGCGCGGCGCGATGAACAACGTGCTGTCCCTGCACGAGGGCGTCGAGGGCGTCGCCGCCGCGTCGGGCGGCAACCACGGCGCGGCCGTCGCCTGGGCGGCCCGCCGCGCCGGGCTCGCCGCCGACGTGTTCGCTCCGGCTTCCGCCACACCCGCGAAGCTCGAGCGCATCGAGGCGTACGGCGCTCGCCTGCACCGCGTCGACGGGCACGTCGGCGAGGCGCTCGCGGCCTGCCAGGAGCACAGCGAGCGCGAGGGCGTGCCGGTCGTGCACCCCTACGACACGTTCGCCACGGTCGCGGGCGCCGGCACGCTCGGCCTCGAGCTCGAGGAGCAGGTGCCCGACGCCGACCGGGTGCTGATCGCGTGCGGCGGGGGCGGCCTCTACGCCGGCGTGGCGACCGCACTGGCCGGCGTCGTCCCGGTGCAGCCCGTCGAGCCCGCCCTCTGCGCCCACCTGCACGACGCGCTCGCCGCGGGCCACCCCGTCGACCGGCCGTCGGAAGGCGTCGCAGCCGACGCGCTGGGACCGCCGCGGATCGGCGACCACGCCTTCGCCCTCGCGACCGCCCAGGGCGCCTCGTCGCTGCTGGTCGACGAGGACGCGATCCTGCCGGCGCGGCAGTGGCTGTGGGACCACCTGCGCGTGCTGGCCGAGCCGGCCGCCTGCGTCCCGCTCGCCGCCGTGCTGAGCGGCGTCGTGCCCGTCGCGGCGGGGGAGACCGTCGCGCTGGTGGTCAGCGGCGGTAACAACACGACGCTCCCGTCGTGAGTGGGTAGGAGGCTCGGGATGATGCGCTCGGTGGTCGCGGCGGTCCTCGCCGCCACGCTGTCACTGTCCTGCTCCGGCGGGACGGCGCCCGAGCGACCGCGCGACGAGGCCACCGCGCTGGCGAAGGAGCCGTCCTCGTCGACCGTGTCTGCCTCGCCGTCCGCGTCGGCTTCGCGGACCCCGACGGGCATGGCCGGGCGTCTCCAGGCGTCCGCCGACGTGCTGCGCGACCCCGCGTCCGACGCCCGGGCGCTGCGCGAGGCGGGGGAGGGCTTCCAGCTCGACGTGCGCGCGCTGGCCGACCGTTCGTCGAGGTCCCAGCGTGCGGTGCTCGCCGACCTGGGACCCGACGCCGCGACCGTGGTGCGCGCGTGCCTCGCCGCGGCGGCGCCGCTGCGCGACCTCACCCCGCCGCAGAAGAAGCTGCCGCGCTGGCGGATCGTCCGGCCGCCGGCCCCGTCGGTCCTGCTGCGCTACTACCGCGCCGCCGAGCGCCGTACCGGCGTGCCGTGGGAGTACCTCGCCGCCATCCACCTCACCGAGACCCGGATGGGCCGGATCCGCGGCACCAGCACCGCCGGCGCGCAGGGCCCGATGCAGTTCCTGCCCTCGACGTGGGAGATGTACGGCGCCGGTGGCGACATCAACGACCCGCGGGACGCGATCTTCGCCGCCGCGCGGCTGCTGAAGGCCAACGGCGCCCCGCGTCGCATGGCGCAGGCGCTGTACCACTACAACCCGTCCGACTACTACGTCCGCGCGATCACGTCGTACGCCCGCAGCATGCGACAGGTCCGCTGGGCCTACACCGGCTACTGGCAGTGGCGGGTGCTCTACCGGCACGTCAAGGGCGTCTACGCGTTGCCGATCGGCTACCCGAGGAAGCCCGCGGTGCTCATCGAGCCGAGCTGATCAGCGCACCACGTTGACGAGCAGGACGTTCGCCAGCCACAGCCCGAAGAACGCGAGGACGAAGATCGTGACGATCTTCCGGGCGTTCGGGTCGATCCGCACCGTGGTGCGGGCCGACGTGACCCGGAGCGGCACCGGCGCCGGCGCGTCCGCCTCGAGCGAGGCGAGGGCCGTGTGCAGCTCGCCGCGGGTGCGGGCCTGCAGGGCCAGCCCGGTCCGCCGGTCGAGCTCCTCCTGGCCGAAGGCGCCCTCAGCGAAGTGCCGGCTCAGCTCGGCGACCGCCGACTCACGCTCGGCGTCGTCGACCAGGACGTGAGCCTGGCTGCGGGTGAGCTCGTCGGCCTGGCCCTCCTGCATCGCCTGGTACGTCGCCCCCAGCTCGCGCGAGAGCACGGACAGGTCGATCCGGCCCCCGGCGTCGACCGAGGCCGCGAGCCGGCGCCGCATCGCCACGCTGGCCAGGCCGCCGTCGGTCAGCTCGAGGTACTCGCCCTCGCTCATGTGGTGGCGCAGCAGCATCTGGTTGGCGACGGCCCACTCGACGGCGGCGTCGACCTTCGCCGGCTCCGCGTGGAGGGTCGACACGAGGCCGTCGGACGTGGTCACGCCCTGGGCGACGGCTTCCAGGACCTGGATATCGAGTGGCTGGTGCGACACCGCACCAGTGTCGGGGACGTGCGCGTCCCGTGGGCGCGTTACGGCGCAACCGACGTGACCGGCTCGTGCCGCACGGGGAAGCTCACGCTGTTGGCGATGAAGCAGAGCTGGTTGGCGCGGTGGTGCGCCTTCTCGGCGGCGGCGACCATCGAGGCGTCGGCGACGGTGACCCGCGGGCGCAGCAGCGCCTCGGTGAACCGGCCGCTCCCGTCGGGGTCGGTGGTCATCGAACCGTGCGCCTCGTCGACGTACGACGTCACCACGACGCCCTCGGACACGCACACGTGCAGGTACGACAGCAGGTGGCACTCCGACAGTGCGGCCAGCAGGAACAGCTCGGGGTTCCAGCGCGTCCGGTCACCGCGGAACGTCGGGTCGGACGAGCCCAGCAGATCCGGCCGGCCCTCCGTGACGAGCGTGTGGTCGCGGCTGTAGCTGCGGTAGCCCGCCGTGCCCTCGCCGGTGTTGCCGGTCCACGTGACGGTGACGTCGTACGCGTGCTCCATGCGCCCATCCTGTCTGGTCATGCCGTTTGGGAGCGCGCCGGCGGGCAACCCTCGGGATGGAGGTTTTGACCATGTGCGAAGCGAAGTCACCCGGCGGCAACCTGAGCTGTGCACGGCACCACTGCGACGGCCGCGGCCACGTGTGGGTGCACGCGAGCTCGGCCCCGGACGCGAAGGCCGACGCCGACTACGCGCTGGAGTACTGAAGCCCGACGGCTCACCGTCGGAAGATCAGCGCCCGCTTCACTTCCTGGATCGCCTTCGTCACCTCGATGCCCCGCGGGCACGCCTCGGTGCAGTTGAAGGTCGTGCGGCAGCGCCACACGCCCTCCTGGTCGTTGAGGATCTCCAGGCGCTGGTCGGTGCCCTCGTCGCGGCTGTCGAAGATGAACCGGTGCGCGCCGACGATCGCCTGCGGGCCGAAGTACTGCCCGTCGGTCCAGTAGACCGGGCACGAGGTCGTGCAGGCGGCGCACAGGATGCACTTGGTGGTGTCGTCGAAGCGGTCTCGGTCCTTCTGCGACTGCAGCCGCTCGCGGGTCGGCTCGTTGCCGGTCGTGATGAGGAACGGCATCACCGAGCGGTACGCCGCGAAGAACGGCTCCATGTCGACGACGAGGTCCTTGAGCACCGGGAGGCCCTTGATCGGCTCGACGGTGATCGGCTCGGACGGGTTCACGTCCTTGAGCAGCGTCTTGCAGGCCAGCCGGTTCTTGCCGTTGATCCGCATCGCGTCGGAGCCGCAGACACCGTGCGCGCAGGAGCGGCGGAAGGTGAGCGACCCGTCGAGGTCCCACTTGACCTTGTGCAGCGCGTCGAGCACGCGGTCGGTCGGCTCGGCCGTGACCTGGTAGCTCTCCCAGTGCTGCTCCTCCGACACCTCGGGGTTGTAGCGCAGGATCTTGACCGTGACGGTCATGGTCGTGGTGCTGGTGGCAGGCGCGGCGCCCGCCTCGGTCGTGGCGGTCGACATCAGTACTTGCGCTCCATCGGCTTGTAGCGGGTCTCGATGACGGGCTTGTAGTCGAGGCGGACGGTGCCGTCCTCCTGGCGGTAGGCCATCGTGTGCCGCATGAAGTTCACGTCGTCACGGGTGGGGTAGTCCTCGCGGAAGTGGCCGCCGCGGGACTCGTTGCGCGCCAGCGCGGACACGACCAGCACCTCGGCGAGGTCGAGCAGGAAGCCGAGCTCGATGGCCTCGAGCAGGTCGGTGTTGAACCGCTTGCCCTTGTCCTGGACCGAGACGTTGACGTAGCGCGCCTTGAGGCCCTCGATGTCCGCGAGCGCCTGCTTGAGCGAGCCCTCGGTGCGGTAGACCTGCGCGTTGATGTCCATCGTCGCCTGGAGCTCCTGGCGGATGGCCGCCACGCGCTCGGAGCCGCCGGCGTCACGCATGTGCTCGATCATGTCGACCACGCGGCCCTCCGGGCGCTCCTCGACGATGTCGTCGAAGTCGGTCGACGCGGCGTACTCCGCGGCGTAGATGCCGGCCCTGCGGCCGAACACGTTGATGTCGAGCAGCGAGTTGGTGCCGAGCCGGTTGGCGCCGTGCACCGAGACGCAGGCGACCTCGCCCGCGGCGTACAGACCGGGGATCACCGTGTGGTTGTCGGCCAGCGCCTCGCCCTTGATGTTGGTCGGGATGCCGCCCATCGCGTAGTGCGCGGTCGGGAACACCGGGATCATCTCGGTGTAGGGCTCGACGCCGAGGTAGGTGCGCGCGAACTCCGTGATGTCGGGGAGCTTCGCGTCGATCTGCTCCTTCGGCAGGTGCGTCAGGTCGAGGTAGACGTAGGCCTTGTCGGGACCGGAGCCGCGACCCTCGCGCACCTCGTTGGCCATCGCGCGGGCGACCATGTCGCGCGGCGCGAGGTCCTTGATGGTGGGGGCGTAGCGCTCCATGAAGCGCTCGTTCTCGCTGTTGCGGAGGATGCCGCCCTCGCCGCGCGCGGCCTCGGACAGCAGCACGCCGAGGCCGGCCAGGCCGGTCGGGTGGAACTGGAAGAACTCCATGTCCTCGAGCGGCAGGCCCTTGCGCCACACGATGCCCATGCCGTCGCCGGTGAGCGTGTGGGCGTTGGAGGTGGTGCGGAAGACCTTGCCGAAGCCACCCGTCGCGAAGATGACGGCCTTGGCGTTGAAGACGTGGATCTCGCCGGTGGCGAGCTCGTAGGCGACGACGCCGTTGACGCTGACGCCGCCCTTGTCCTCCACGGTCAGCAGGTCGAGCACGTAGAACTCGTTGTAGAACTCCACGCCGTGCTTGATGCACTGCTGGTAGAGCGTCTGCAGGATCATGTGGCCGGTGCGGTCGGCCGCGAAGCACGACCGGCGTACGGCGGCCTCGCCGTGGTTGCGGGTGTGGCCACCGAAGCGACGCTGGTCGATCTTGCCCTCGTCGGTGCGGTTGAACGGCAGGCCCATCTTCTCCAGGTCGAGCACCGCGTCGATGGCCTCCTTGGCCATCACCTCCGCGGCGTCCTGGTCGACGAGGTAGTCACCGCCCTTGACGGTGTCGAACGTGTGCCACTCCCAGTTGTCCTCCTCGACGTTGGCGAGGGCCGCGCACATGCCGCCCTGGGCCGCGCCGGTGTGGGAGCGGGTGGGGTAGAGCTTGGTGAGGACCGCCGTGCGGGTGCGCTGGCCGGACTCGAGGGCCGCGCGCATGCCGGCGCCACCCGCACCGACGATGACGACGTCGTACTTGTGGTGCTGAACCATGAGGAGCCTCGCTTACTTGACCCGGCAGACCTCGAGCGTGGAGCTCGGGTCGATGCAGGGGTCGAACGTGAAGATGACCAGCGTGCCGAGCACGAGCACGATGAACGCCGAGAAGTAGAGCAGCGTCTTGAGCCAGAAGCGGGTCTGCTGCTTGGTGGCGTAGTCGTTGATGATCGTGCGGAGACCGTTCATGCCGTGCAGCTCCGCGAGCCACAGCATCGCCAGGTCCCAGACCTGCCAGAACGGGTTGGCCCACTTGCCCGCGACGAACGCGAAGTCGATGGCGTGGATGCCCTTGCCGAGCATGAGGTTCACGAACAGGTGGCCGAAGACCAGCACCAGCAGCAGCACCCCGGAGGCGCGCATGAACAGCCAGGTGTTGAGCTCGAAGTTGGAGGCCTTCGCCGGACGGGACCGGGGAGCCTGGATCGCCGGGGCGCTCATCAGTGGCCACCTCCGAAGACGTTGGAGAGGTGCCGGATCACGAAGGGGATCATCAGCACGACCCAGATGCCGAGGACGCCGTACGTCATCTGCTTCTGGAAGCGCGGACCCTTCGACCAGAAGTCGACGAGGATGACCCGGATGCCGTTGAGGCCGTGGAACAGGAAGGCGGCGACGAGGCCGACCTCCATGATCCCGACGATCGGGTTCTTGTAGGTCTCGACCGCGGTGTTGTACGCCTCGGGGGAGACCCGCACCATCGAGGTGTCGATGACGTGGGCGAAGAGGAAGAAGAAGAGCGTGACGCCGGTGATGCGGTGGGCGACCCACGACCACATGCCTTCACGGCCCCGGTACAGCGTTCCTGCCGGACTGCTGGGCAAGGGAGGAACCTTTCGGAGATGACCGGACGGGTAACCCCAGCACTCTATTCCTGGCCCACCCGGTCCGTCGTCGCCAGGGGCTGTGACATCGATTACCGCACGGTCCCCTTGTCGAAAGGACCGGCGGGTCGCGTCAGACGAAGGTGGGGAACGTCGGCGCGGGCAGCGGCCCGGCCACCCGGTTGCGCGCGGCCTCGTAGCCGTGCGCGATCTGGACCAGCGTCGCCTCGCTGCCGGCGGTGCCCCAGAACGACACCGCCACCGGCAGCCCGCCCGCGAGCCCGGACGGGACGGTCACCAGCGGGTAGCCGGCCATCGCCGCCGGCTGGGTGCAGGCGCCGGGGTGGTGCTCGGCGTTGACCAGGTCGATCGGCACGGCCGGGGCGTACGACGGGGTGACCAGGGCGTCGAGGTCGTGCTCGCGCAGCACCGCGTCGATGCCCTCGTCGCGGCCGGCCTTGACGCAGCGGGCCCGGGCCGCGACGTACTCCTCGCTCCCGACGGCCGGGCCGTCCAGGGCACGCTCGAAGTGGAACTGGCCGAAGTACTCGAGCTCGCGGTCGGCGTGCTGCTTGTTGAAGGCGACGACCTCCTCCAGCGTCCGGGGCACGTCGCCGGGGCGGGTGGCGAGGTAGTCGGCGAGGCCGCTGCGCAGCTCGGCGAGCAGCACCAGCAGCTCGTCCTCCCAGCCGGCGTCCTCCATCGACAGCAGGTCGGTGCCGTCGACGATCTCCGCCCCCTCGGCGGCGAGCAGGCCGACCGCCCGCTCGGCGGCGGTGTCGGCGTGCGCGGAGTAGCCCCAGTAGATCTTCCGCGGCACCCCGATCCGCTTGCCCGCGAGCCGGCCGTCGACCGCGTGCGCGGCGTAGTCGGTGCCGTCGCCCGTGAGGACCGTGAGCAGGGTGGCGGCGTCGCGGACCGAGGTCGCCATCGGGCCGGGCGCGTCCTGCGAGCGGCTGATCGGGACGACGCCGTCGGTCGGCACCAGCCCGACGGTGGGCTTGATCCCGACCACGCCGTTGAACGCGGCCGGACAGGTGATCGAGCCGTCGGTCTCCGTGCCGATGGCGAAGCGCGCCTGGCCGGCGGCGACCGCGGCGCCGCTGCCCGACGACGAGCCGCCGGCCGACCGGTTGAGGCCGTAGGGGTTGCGGGTGAGCCCGCCGTACGCGCTCCAGCCCGACGTCGAGAGGCCGTCGCGGATGTTCGCCCACTCGCTGAGGTTCGTCTTGCCGAGCACGACCATCCCGGCCTCGCGCAGCCGCTGGACCAGGGCAGCGTCCTTGGTCGGGTTCGGCACGTCCGCGAGCGCGAGGGACCCGGCGGTCGTCGGCAGGTCGTGGGTGTCGACGTTGTCCTTCACGAGCACGGGCACCCCGTGCAACGGCCCGCGCGAGCGACCCTCGGCCGCCTCGGTGTCGCGGGCCTCGGCCTGCCCCAGCGCGTCCGGGTGCAGGGTGCAGATCGCGTTGGTGTGCACGTCGACGGTGTCGATCCGGTCGAGCAGCTGCTCCACCTGCTCGCGGGACCCAGGGGCGTCAGGCATGGAGTGGGTCTATCACGCCGCGGCATGTCGATCCTTCCCAAGGCTGCCCGCGGTCGCCACACTGCCGATCAGCAGGCGCATCGGGCGCCTGCGTCCACGCAAGGGGGAAACATGTCCGAGTACACACCGCCGCCTCCGCCGCCCAGCGATCCTGCGGGCTGGGGACAGCAACCGGGCCCGACCAGCCCGCCGGCCAAGGGCTTCTTCGGGGCGCTGTTCGACTTCTCGTTCAACAGCTTCGTGACGCCGAGCATCGTGAAGGTCGTCTACGTGCTGGCGACCATCGCCCTGGCCGTCGGCTTCGTCGGCTTCCTGATCGCGGCCATCGCCACAGGCGAATCGACCGCCATCCTGTTCACACTGGTCCTCGGCCCGATCCTGGCGATCCTGTACCTGGCGCTCATCCGGATGACGCTGGAGTTCTACTACGCGCTGGTGCGGATGTCGGAGGACATCCACCGAGGACGCCAGGCCTGACCCCGACGCACGATCGGCACCGCGGGCCGGCCGGCCGGACGCGGTGCCTTTCGTGTGTCGACCAGTGGGATGTCTCACGATGACCGTCGCCACCCGCCCGCCGTACCCTCACAAGCATGAGTGAGACCGGCATCACCGAGTCAGGACTGCCCTTCGAGCCGCTCTACGGCCCGGAGGCGCTCGAGGGGTTCGACCCCGAGGCGCAGCTCGGCAAGCCGGGGGAGTTCCCGTTCACGCGGGGCGTCTACTCCTCGATGTACACCGGCCGGCCGTGGACGATGCGGCAGTACGCCGGGTTCGGCACCGCCAAGGAGTCCAACGAGCGCTACCGGCAGCTCGTCGCCAACGGCACCGGCGGCCTCTCCGTGGCGTTCGACCTGCCGACCCAGATGGGCCACGACTCCGACTCCGCGATCGCGCACGGCGAGGTCGGCAAGGTCGGCGTCGCGATCGACTCGATCGACGACATGCGGGTGCTGTTCGACGGGCTGCCGCTCGACCAGGTGTCGACGTCGATGACCATCAACGCGCCGGCCGCGCTGCTGCTGCTGATGTACCAGCTCGTCGCGGAGGAGAACGGCGTCCCCGGCGACAAGATCACCGGCACCATCCAGAACGACGTGCTGAAGGAGTACATCGCCCGCGGCACCTACATCTACCCGCCGGCGCACTCCCTGCGGCTGATCACCGACATCTTCGCCTACTGCAAGGCCGAGGTGCCGCGCTGGAACACCATCTCCATCTCCGGCTACCACATGGCCGAGGCGGGGGCGTCGCCCGCGCAGGAGGTCGCGTTCACGCTCGCCGACGGCATCGAGTACGTCCGGGCCGCGATCAAGGCGGGGCTCGACGTGGACGAGTTCGCCGCCCGGCTCTCCTTCTTCTTCGTGTCCCGTACGACGATCCTGGAGGAGGTCGCGAAGTTCCGGGCCGCCCGCCGGATCTGGGCGCAGGTCATGCGGGACGAGTTCGGCGCGACCAACCCCAAGGCCCAGACGCTGCGCTTCCACACGCAGACCGCGGGCGTGCAGCTCACTGCGCAGCAGCCTGAGGTCAACCTCGTCCGCGTCGCCGTGCAGGCGCTCGCCGCGGTGCTCGGCGGCACCCAGTCGCTGCACACCAACTCCTACGACGAGGCGATCGCGCTGCCGACCGACAAGTCGGCCCGGCTCGCGCTGCGCACCCAGCAGGTGATCGCCTACGAGACCGACGTGACCAAGACCGTCGACCCGTTCGCCGGCTCCTACGCGATCGAGAAGCTCACCGACGAGCTCGAGGCCGAGGCGCGCAAGTTGATGGCGCAGGTCGAGGACCTCGGCGGCGCGGTGGCCGCGATCGAGAAGGGCTTCCAGAAGAACGAGATCGAGAAGTCGGCGTACCGCATCGCCCGCGAGATCGACGGCGACGAGCGCGTCGTCGTCGGCGTCAACCGGTTCCGCCTCGACGAGGAGGAGCCCTACGAGCCGCTCCGCGTCGACCCCGCGATCGAGGCGCAGCAGGCCGAGCGGCTGGCGGCGCTGCGCGCGGAGCGCGACAACGACGCCGTGCAGAAGCACCTCGCCGACCTGAAGGCCGCGGCCGAGGGCACGGACAACGTGCTGCACCCCATGAAGGAGGCGCTGCGCGCCCGCGCCACCGTCGGTGAGGTGTGCAACGCGCTGCGCGAGGTGTGGGGCGTCTACGTCCCGCCGGACGCGTTCTGAGCCATGCTGGGGGCGTGACCCGCGCCCCCGTCGTCGCCCTCGCCGCGCTGCTGCTCACGCTGGCCGGCTGCACGGACGCGACGGAGACGCCGGCCGCGCCCGAGTCGACCCCCGCGCAGCCCGCGCCGACGAGCGCGGCCGAGCCCAGCCCGAGCGAGCCGCCGAGCCCGCCGGCGTTCGGCACGGTCGTCGCCGAGGACGACGTCAACGCCTCCGAGGGCGAGGTGACCGTCAGCGACCCGTCGCAGCTCGCGGTCGTCGACGCGTTCGTCCGCTACACGCAGGTGCGGCTCGAGATGCTCAACCGCGCCGAGGTCGACCAGGCGGCGCTCGACGAGGTGGCGACCGGCGAGGCGGTCACCCAGGTCACGTCGTACGCCGACCGCCTCGCGCGCCGCGGCGAGCACGTCGTGGGCAGCATCGTCGTCAACGTCAACAGGGTCGAGGTCGAGGGCACGACCGCCACGATCGACACCTGCATGCAGAACTCCTCGGTCGACGTGGACGGGTCCGGCCAGGTCGTCGAGAAGAAGGCCCCGGCGGCGTACCTCGGCCGCGTCGACGCGCTCCAGGTCAGCTCCGACACCTGGGTGATCGCGGACATCACCGTGGACTTCGCGGAGCAGTGCCCGCTCGTGGTCGGCTAGGCTGCGGCTCGCACCGTCGCCAGCCTCGGGGGAGACCGCACCAGTGAAGAAGACACTCGTGCCGACCGTCGTCCTGGCCTGCGCGCTCTCGGTCCTCGCCGGTTGCTCGTCCGACGCCGACACCCCCGCCCGCGAGGTCGAGCTGGGCACGTCGCAGCCCAGCGAGCCGTCCCCGAGCCCGACCGAGTCCGAGGACCCCGCCGGCGAGGCGGACGACGAGGGGCACGAGATCTACCCCGGTCGTGTCGCGGTGAAGGACGACGAGCGGCAGGCGGTGGCCGACGCCTGGATCGCCTACTGGCAGACCCGGTTCGACGCGTTCGCCGGTCCCGAGCTGGACCCGGCCGCGCTGGGCGAGGTCGCCACGGGGAAGGCCGCCGAGCAGGTCATCGCCTACGTGCGCTACCTGCAGGACGAGAAGCTCTACACCCGGGGCGACGCCGTGATCGCGGTCGGGGCGGTCAGGATCACCGGCCGGCAGGCCACCGTCCGGAGCTGTGCCCAGAACTGGTCGGTGGACGTGAAGCAGGGCAACGACCGGCCGACGGAGCCGCTGAACCCCTTCTACACGTTTCGGGGCGTGCTCAGCGGGCATCCGACGGCTGGGTGGTGGCGGACGCGGTCCGCCTGAGCACGGCGCCGTGTCAGGTCTGAGCGAGCGCGAACGGAACGACGGGGGATCGATGAGCCTGACGAGACTGGCCGTGAAGGCCGCGCTGACGCTGGGGGCCGGCACCGCGCTGGCGTTCCTGGGGCAGGCTGCGGCGAACGCCGACGGCTTCGACAGCGCCGGGTCGTCGTGCGGCGGCGGCAGCTACTGCGTGCAGGTGACCTACACCGGCACGGCCGCCCCGAGCGGCGGTGGCGGTGGATCGGTGGTCGCGAGCGTCCCGCCGATCTGCTGGTACGAGCCCTGGATGGACCCCGACGCGGCCCTCAAGGAGGTCCGCGAGATGTGGAACACGCCGCACCACTCGGGCAAGGAGTACGTCGCCGGCTACGGCTCGGTCGACCGCTACGAGGAGGCCAAGAAGAACGCTCCCGAGGGGAGCATGTGGTACCTCCTCAAGTGCTCCGTGAGCATGTCCGACGACCGCGTGGGCGAGTACGCCGGCATCGCGCTGAAGTATCCCGACGACCTCGGGTTCATCCCCAACTACACGACCCTGGTGGGCCCGGGTGGCGAGCCGCCGGCCCCGGCCGTCGACGTCGAGGTGCTGCGTGACGCGGCCTACGACTCCATGGACATCCCGGAGCCCGAGATCAACCGCAACCCCGAGGTCACCGGGTCCGGCGCGACCCTGGTCAACCTCGACACGATGTTCTGGGCCGACGGCTACGCCGACACCTGGGACATCACCGCCAGAGTCGGTCCGGTCTCCGCGACCGTCGTCGCCGAGGCCCAGGACTTCGTGCTGACCTCGCCGGCCGGCGGGCAGACCTGCACCTACGAGCAGTTCACGACGCCGTACGCCGGTGGCAGCGACACCTCCGGCGGCTGCGCGTTCCCGTTCACCCGCGCCTCGCTCGGGTACGACAGCGGGTTCCCGGTGCTGGCGACGGCCACCTGGGGCGCCACGTGGACCGGCACGCCGGCGCCGACGGCGCCACAGGGACTCCCGCCGGTGACGACGAGCACCACGGTCGACGTTCCCGTCTCGGAGTCGCAGGCGCTGGTTCGCAACGTCTCCTGAACGGGTAACCTCCGGGGAGTGCTACGACCCGACCACCTCGCGCATCTCGAGCGTGCCGTCACGGCCGCGCGCGACGAGCTGGTCGACCTGCGGCGCGACCTGCACGCCCACCCGGAGCTCGCGTGGGAGGAGGAGCGCAGCACCGCGCTCGTCGCCAAGCGGCTCGACGAGCAGGGCATCCGGGTGCGGATGCTCCCTCGCAGCGGACTGATCGCCGAGATCGGGAAGCGTGAGGGCCCGGCGGTCGCGCTCCGCGCCGACCTCGACGCCCTCCCGGTCGAGGACCGCAGCGGCGAGCCGTGGGCCAGCACGGTCCCCGGCGTCGCGCACGCCTGCGGCCACGACGTGCACACCGCCGCACTCGTGGGTGCCGGGCTCGCCCTGGCCGAGCTCGACCAGGCCGGAGAGCTGCCCGGCCGGGTGCGGCTGCTCTTCCAGCCGGCCGAGGAGATCATGCCCGGCGGTGCCCTGGAGCTGATCGCCGGCGGCGCGCTGGACGACGTCGTGCACGTCTTCGGCCTGCACTGCGACCCGTCCGTCGACGTCGGCGAGGTCGGCCTCCGCGAGGGACCGATCACCGGCGCGGCCGACGCGCTCACCATCCGGCTGTCCGGGCGCGGCGGCCACACTTCCCGCCCGCACCTCACCGAGGACCTCACCTACGCGGTCGGCAAGCTCGTCACCGAGCTGCCCGGCGCCCTGTCGCGTCGCCTCGACCCGCGCGCCGGCGCCAGCCTGGTCTGGGGCATGGTCCGGGCCGGCTCCGCCAAGAACGTCATCCCCGCCAGCGGCGAGGTCGCCGGCACCCTGCGCATGCTCGACGCGGTCGCCTGGGCGGACGCCGAGGACCTCGTCCGCGAGCTGATCGCCCACATCCTCGCGCCGTACGGCGTGGGCGCCGAGATCACCTACGTCCGGGGTGTGCCGCCGGTCGTCAACGAGACGGTGTCCACCGCGCTGCTGGCGGGCGCCGTGTCCTCCGTGCTCGGCCCGACCGGGCTGGTCTCGACGCCGCAGAGCCTCGGCGGGGAGGACTTCGCCTGGTACGTCGAGTCCGTGCCCGGCGCCATGGGCCGGCTCGGCACCCGCACGCCAGGCGGGCACACCTACGACCTTCACCAGGGCGACCTCGTGGTCGACGAGCGGTCCGTCGCCGTCGGCGCCAAGGTGCTCGCCGCGGTGGCGCTCACGACCCTGGACGCATGACCACCGTCACCGGTCCGGGAGGCCTTGTGGCGCCTGGGGTCACCGCTCGGTAACACTTCCCTCCGGCGGCTCGTTTTTTGCTGAGGTGTCCGGGTTCAGGCACTAGGGTGACCCCTGATTTCGGCGCCTAATAGGTGGCGCAGCAACCATGAGGAGGCATCTTGCGTCGCCTGACCAAGATCGCAGCAGCATCCGCAGTCCTGAGCCTCGCGCTCACGGCCTGCGCCAACGACAGTGACACGGCGGCCGAGGACGACCTCTGCGGCGGCGGCGGCGACGGGCCCAACGTCGGCCTCGCCTACGACGTCGGTGGTCGCGGCGACCAGTCGTTCAACGACGCCGCCGCGCGCGGCATGGAGCAGGCCAAGGAGGAGCTCGGCGCGACCTGCACCGAGGCCCAGGCCCAGGACGGCGAGCCCGAGTCGGCCCGCGAGGACCGCCTCCGCACCCTGGCCGAGGACGGTCACGACCCGATCATCGGCACCGGCTTCGCCTACAGCCTGGCGGTCGACGCGGTCGCCCCGGACTTCCCGGACACCAGCTTCGGCGTGGTCGACGGCTTCGACCCGACCGGTGACGAGGCCAACGACAACGTCGCCTACCTCGGCTTCGCCGAGAACGAGGGCTCCTTCCTCGTCGGCGTCGCGGCCGCGCTCAAGACCCAGACCGACCACGTCGGCTTCGTCGGTGGCGTGCACAACGACCTGATCAAGAAGTTCGAGGCCGGCTACACCGCGGGTGTCGAGGCCGTGAACCCCGACATCACGGTCGACGTCACCTATATCGAGGAGGAGGACCTCTCCGGGTTCGCCGACCCGGCCGGTGGCAAGGCCGCCGCCGCGGCGATGTACGAGAACGGCGCGGACATCGTCTACCACGCCTCCGGCGGCTCGGGCTCCGGTGTCTTCGACGCCGCGGTCGAGGCCGGCGACGACATGTGGGCCATCGGTGTCGACTCCGACCAGTACCTCACCGCGTCGGACGACCAGAAGGAGCACATCCTCACCTCGATGCTGAAGCGCGTCGACACGGCGACCTTCAACGAGATCAAGTCGGTCGCCGACGACAAGCCGCTGTCCTCGTACCAGTCCTACGACCTGGCCGCCGACGGTGTCGGCTACTCGACCTCGGGTGGCTACATCGACGACATCAAGGACCAGATCGACGAGTGGGCCGAGAAGATCAAGAGCGGCGAGGTGGAGGTCCCGTCGACCGTCAAGTGACGGCCTGACGGACCCGCACGGCATGACACACGGGCCCGGGGCCACGCGATAGCGTGTGGCCCCGGGCCTGTCCCATGGACAGGGAGCCCCGTGATCGGGGAGCGCAGGCGGGGGAGCACAACGACGTGCAACGAGAGGGAAGCCCGTGACGGCCACCGACACCGAACCCGGCGCCACCCACGCGACCGACGCCGTCCGCGTCCGCGGGGTCGGCAAGCGGTTCCCCGGCGTCATCGCCAACCACGACGTCGACATCACCATCCGCAGCGGCACCGTGCACGCGCTGATCGGGGAGAACGGCGCCGGCAAGTCCACGCTGATGAAGATCCTGTACGGCGTGCAGAAGCCCGACGAGGGCACGCTGACCGTCAACGGCAAGGACGTCTCGTTCTCCTCGCCCACCGACGCGATCGCCCAGGGCATCGGCATGGTGTTCCAGCACTTCATGCTGGCCGACAACCTCACCGTGCTCGAGAACGTCGTGCTGGGCGCCGAGAAGATGTACGGCATCGGTGACAAGGCCCGGGCCGAGATCGTCCGCATCTCCCAGGCCTACGGCTTCGGCCTCGACCCCGACGAGCTCGTCGAGGACCTCGGCGTCGGTGAGCGACAGCGGGTCGAGATCCTCAAGGTGCTCTACCGCGGCGCCAAGATCATCATCCTCGACGAGCCGACCGCCGTGCTCGTGCCGCAGGAGGTGGACGCGCTCTTCGCCAACCTGCGCGAGCTCAAGGCGCAGGGCAACACGATCCTGTTCATCTCCCACAAGCTCGACGAGGTCCTCGCGATCGCCGACGACATCACCGTCATGCGGCGCGGCACCACGGTGGGGGAGGCGAAGCCCCAGGGCGCCACCAAGCGCCAGCTCGCCGAGCTGATGGTCGGCTCCGAGCTCCCCTCGCCCGAGACCGAGGAGTCGACGGTCACCGACCAGGTCCTCCTCGAGGTCGTCGACCTGACCCTGCACGACTCGTTCGGCCGCGCCCTGCTCTCCGACATCGACCTGACGATCAGGAAGGGTGAGGTCGTCGGGATCGCCGGCGTCGAGGGCAACGGCCAGGCCGAGCTCGTCGAGGCGATCATGGGCATGCGCAAGCCCAGCGCCGGCAGGATCTCCGTCGGCGGCCAGGACATCAGCCACTGGGACACCCGCGAGCGCCGCGGGGCCGGGATCGGCTACATCCCCGAGGATCGCCACCGGCACGGCCTCCTCCTCGACGCCCCGCTCTGGGAGAACCGCGTGCTCGGCTTCCAGGACCGCCCTCCGGCGGTGAAGGGCATCATGATCGACCGCGGAGCGGCCCGCGAGGACACCGAACGCATCGTCCGGGAGTACGACGTCCGCACCCCCGGGATCGACACCGCTGCCCGGGCGCTCTCCGGCGGCAACCAGCAGAAGCTGATCGTGGGCCGCGAGATGAGCGGCGACCCGGTCCTGCTGATTGCCGCCCACCCGACCCGCGGTGTCGACGTCGGGGCGCAGGCCGCGATCTGGGAGCACATCAAGCGGGCCCGCCGCCAGGGACTCGCGGTGCTGCTGGTCTCGGCCGACCTCGACGAGCTGATCGGACTGTCCGACCGGATCGAGGTGATCCTGCGCGGTCGGTTGGTCGGCGAGTTCGACCCGAAGCAGATCACCCCGCAGGACCTGGGCTCCGCGATGACCGGTGGCCATGACGACGAGACGGAGGCGCAGCAGTGACCCCGCTGAGGAAGGCCGTCGGTTCGCTGGTGGCGCCGCTGGTGGCCGTGGTCGCGGCCATGCTGATCACCAGCGTGGTCGTGGCCCTGTCCGGCAGCAGCCCGATGGAGTTCTGGCAGATCATCTTCGAGCCGCCGGCCGACCGCGTCTACGTCAACATCGTCAACCAGTCGTCGATGATCTTCCTGTCCGCTCTCGCGGCGGCCATCGGCTTCCGGATGAACCTGTTCAACATCGGCGTCGAGGGCCAGTACCAGATGGCCTCCTACGTCTCCGCCGTCGTCGTCGGCGCCGCCTTCGTCCCGGGCCCGCTCAACGTGGTGCTGGGCCTGGTCGTCGCCGTCGTGACCGGCGCGCTCTGGGCCGGCATCGCCGGTGTCCTCAAGGTGACCCGCGGCGTCAGCGAGGTCATCTCGACGATCATGCTCAACGCGATCGCGGGCACCCTCGTCGGCTACTTCATGAGCACCTACGGCATCCGCACGGGCAACGCCCGGCAGACCGCGACGATCCCCGAGAGCAGCCGCGTCCCGGGCTTCACACCGTTCCTGGAACGTGACGGTGCGATCTGGTCGTTGGTCCTGATCGCGGTCCTGGCCGGCATCGCGTTCTCGTTCGTGCTCAACCGCACCCGGTTCGGCTTCGACCTGCGCGCCACGGGCATGTCGGAGACCGCGGCCGTCGCGTCCGGCGTCAAGGTCAGCCGGATGATCGTGATCTCGATGCTGATCTCCGGCGGCATCGCCGGACTGATCTGGATGCCCGCCTTCTTCGGGTCGGCGTACAGCTACGGCACCGCCTACCAGGCCGGCCTCGGCTTCACCGGCATCGCCGTCGCGCTGCTGGGCCGCAACCGGCCGCTCGGCATCATGTTCGGCGCGCTGCTGTTCGCCTTCCTCAACGAGCAGTCCAACCGCTTGACGCTCAACAGCGACATCTCGCAGAACGTCGTGCTGATCACCCAGGGCGTCATCGTGCTCGCGGTGGTCGTCGCCTACGAGGTCGTGCGCCGTCGCCAGGCGGCCGCCGAGCAGCGTGCGGTCACCCAGAAGCTGCAGGCCGAACCGCGAGGTTCCGGCACCGGCCCCTCTGACACCACGGAGGTGAAGGCATGAGCCAGACGGCCACCTCGACCGGCACGCCCGGCGCCGCTCCCCAGGAGCCGCGCGCGGCCCGGTTCTCCTACTTCTGGCTGCTGCTGG
Organism: Nocardioides iriomotensis; assembly: GCF_004168035.1. Taxonomy (GTDB): domain Bacteria; phylum Actinomycetota; class Actinomycetes; order Propionibacteriales; family Nocardioidaceae; genus Nocardioides_B; species Nocardioides_B iriomotensis. The sequence goes on from NZ_SDPU01000020.1 coordinate 119,843, forward strand.
CGCTGGGCGCCATCGTCACGGTCTCGGCCGTCCGGCTGATCACCGGCCAGGACCAGCTCGACTCGTCGGGCAGCCTCCGCGCGGCGATCCTGGCCACCTGCCCGATCCTGATGGCCGCGATCGGCGGCATGTGGAGCGAGCGCGCCGGCGTCGTCAACATCGGCCTCGAGGGTCAGATGATCCTGGGCACCTGGGGCGCGGCGTACTTCACCTACTACTACGGCCCGTGGGTCGGGATCCTCGGCGCCGCGCTGATGGGTGCCGTCGGGGGCGCGCTGCACGCGCTCGCCACCGTCACCTTCGGGGTCGACCACATCGTCAGCGGTGTGGCGGTCAACATCATCGGCCTCGGTGCCGCGGCGTTCCTGGCCGAGGCCTACTTCACGGGACTGCCCGGCGGTGGCCCCCGGCAGCTCAGCGGCCTCGACCGGCCGCTGTCCATCACCGTGCCGGGGCTCGCCGACGGGGCCGAGTCGCTGTCGGACAAGGGCTGGTTCTTCGTCAGCGACGTCGCGTCGCTCGTGTCCGCGCTGAGCACCAACCTCAGCATCCTGACGGTGCTCGTCTTCGCCCTGGTCGGGGTGAGCGGGTGGGTGCTGTGGCGCACGAGCTTCGGCCTGCGGCTGCGCTCGTGCGGCGAGAACCCCCAGGCCTCGGAGTCCCTGGGCGTCAACGTGATCCTCTACAAGTGGATCGCGGTCGTGGTCTCCGGCGCGCTGGCCGGCGTCGGCGGCGGCTTCCTCGCCCTGGTCGCGTCCAGCGGGTTCGTGACCGGCCAGACCGGTGGCCGCGGCTACATCGGCCTCGCCGCGATGATCTTCGGCAACTGGCGTCCGGGCGGCATCCTCGCCGGCTCCCTCATGTTCGGCTACACCGACAGCCTTCCGCTGCGCTCCGCCGACACCATCCACGCGCTGCTGCTGCTCGTCGCGATCGGCCTGTTCGCGCTGGCGATCTGGCGGTTCACCCGCAAGCAGACCCGGCAGGCGATCGTGTTCGGCGTCATCGGCCTGCTGTTCCTGGTGTGGTTCCTCACCACCGACCAGGTGCCGCGGGAGTTCACCGGCATGACGCCGTACATCGCGACCCTGCTGGTCCTTGCCTTCTCCGCCCAGCGGCTGCGGATGCCCAAGGCCGACGGCCAGGTCTACCGCAAGGGCAGCGCTGGATGAGCGCGGCCGACTTCACCCAGCAGGACTGGGAGGAGCTCAAGGCGCAGGCCGTCGAGGTCATGCAGCGCGCCTACGCGCCGTACTCCCGCTACAAGGTCGGCGCGGCCGCCCGGGTCGACGACGGCCGGGTGGTCGTGGGCTGCAACGTCGAGAACGCCGCGTACGGCGTGGGCCTGTGCGCGGAGTGCGGGATGGTCTCGTCGCTGCACGCCACCGGCGGCGGCCGGCTCACCCACGCGGTGTGCGTCGACGGCCGCGGCGCGGTGATCATGCCGTGCGGCCGGTGCCGCCAGGTGCTGTTCGAGAACGGCGGGCCCGACCTGCTGCTCTGGACCGTCTCGGGCGTCAAGCCGATGAGCGAGGTGCTCCCTGATGCCTTCGGTCCCGATGCGCTCGACAACGCTTGACCTGAGCGCTCCGGCCTTCGTCGCCGACCCCTACCCGTTCCTCGCCGAGGAGCGCGCGCAGGGACCGGTCGCCTGGCACGAGGCGTCGGGGATGTACCTCACCTTCGACCACGCCGCGGCCGGGGCCGTGCTCCGCGACCGTCGGCTCGGCCGGATCTGGAGGGACAGGGAGCCGGCGGCGTACCTCGAGCCGTTCAACCTGCTCCACCGGCACCAGATGATGGAGAACGAGCCGCCCGAGCACACCCGGATGCGCCGGCTCGTCTCGTCCGCGTTCAACCGCGGCCACGTGGAGCGGCTGCGGCCGCGGGTCCGTGAGCTCGCCGCGGGACTTCTCGCCGAGGTCGACCCGGACGGCTTCGACGTGATCGGGCAGTACGCCGAACCGCTGCCCGTGCTGGTGATCGCCGAGCTCCTCGGCGTCCCGGCCGCGCTCGCGCCCGACCTGCGCGACTGGTCCCAGGCCATCGTGAAGATGTACGAGGTCGCACCCAGCGAGGCCGTCGTCGCCGCGGCCGTCCGGGCAGCCACCGACTTCGCCGCGACCGTGCGCGAGGTGGCTCGCGAGCGTGCCGCCGACCCGCGTGACGACCTGGTGTCCGACCTCGTCCGCGGCGGCGGGCTGAGCGAGGACGAGGTCGTCGCGTCCGCGGTGCTGCTGCTCAACGCCGGCCACGAGGCGTCCGTCAACGTGTTCGGCAACGGCCTCGCGGCGATGCTGCGTGCCGGGGTCCGCCCGCCCGGCGACACGGCCGACGAGGTGGCGACGTGCGTCGAGGAGATGCTGCGCTTTGACTCCGCGCTCCAGCTGTTCGAGCGCACCGCGACCGCCGAGGTCGAGGTGGCGGGCGTGAGGGTCGAGCCCGGCCGGAAGATCGCCGCGCTGCTCGGCGCGGCCAACCGCGACCCGGCGGTCTTCGACGACGCCGACACGTTCCGGGCCGACCGCGACCCCAACCCGCACCTGGCGTTCGGGGCCGGCGTGCACTTCTGCCTCGGGGCGCCCCTGGCGCGGATGGAGCTGGTCGAGTCCCTCGGCCACCTCCTGCGCACCGTCCCCCACCTGACCCTCGCGGCCGAGCCCGAGCCCCGGGGTACCTTCGTGCTCCGCGGCTACCACCGCGTCACGGTTTCGGGGACCATGACCAACCCCACGACAAGCGAGGGAGACCGATGAGCGAGGCGCACGACGCCGTCGAGGTGATCATCGCCAAGCGCGGCAGGAGCGAGCTGACCGACGCGCAGATCGACTGGGTGGTGGACGCCTACACCCGCGGTGTCGTCGCCGACGAGCAGATGTCGGCGCTGGCGATGGCGATCCTGCTCAACGGCATGAACCGCCGCGAGATCTCCCGCTGGACCGCCGCGATGATCGCGTCGGGGGAGCGGATGGACTTCTCCTCGCTGTCGCGGCCGACCGCCGACAAGCACTCCACGGGCGGAGTCGGCGACAAGATCACGCTGCCGCTCGCGCCGCTCGTCGCCGCCTGCGGGGTCGCCGTCCCCCAGCTGTCCGGACGCGGCCTCGGCCACACCGGCGGCACCCTCGACAAGCTGGAGTCCGTGCCGGGCTGGCGCGCCGACCTCACCAACCAGGAGATGCTCGACCAGCTCGAGGACGTCGGCGCGGTCATCTGCGCCGCCGGCGCCGGTCTCGCCCCCGCCGACAAGAAGCTCTACGCCCTGCGCGACGTCACCGGCACCGTCGAGGCGATCCCGCTGATCGCCAGCTCGATCATGAGCAAGAAGATCGCCGAGGGCACCGGCACGCTCGTGCTCGACGTCAAGGTGGGCACCGGCGCCTTCATGAAGGACGAGGCCACCGCGCGGGAGCTCGCGGAGACGATGGTCGCGCTCGGGACGGACGCCGGCGTCACCACCGTCGCGCTGCTGACCGACATGTCGACCCCGCTCGGTCGCACCGCCGGCAACGCGCTCGAGGTCCGGGAGTCCGTCGAGGTGCTGGCCGGCGGCGGCCCCGAGGACGTCGTCGAGCTCACCCTCGCGCTCGCCCGCGAGATGCTCGCCGGCGCCGGCCGCAGCGACGTCGACCCGGCCGACAAGCTCGCCGACGGCTCGGCGATGGACGCCTGGCGACGGATGATCGCGGCCCAGGGCGGCGACCCCGACGCGACGCTGCCGACCGCGCGCGAGACCCACGTCGTCACCGCGGACACGGACGGCGTCGTCACCCGGATGGACGCGATGGCCGTCGGGCTCGCGGCCTGGCGGCTCGGCGCCGGCCGGGCGCGCAAGGAGGACCCGGTGCAGGCCGGGGCCGGCGTCGAGGTCCACGCCCGGCCCGGCGAGCAGGTCACCGCCGGCCAGCCGCTGCTCACGCTGCACACCGACGAGCCCGACCGCTTCGAGCGCGCCCTCGCCTCGCTCGAGGGCGGCGTCGACGTCGGGGACGCGGCGTCGTACACGGCCTCGCCGCTGGTCATCGACCGGGTGGCCCCGTAGCCCTCGGTGCAGATCGGGCGGTCGGGACATAATGGCCAGGACCTGATCCTGGACCGAGCGGGGGACACGTGCGGCTGAGCCTGACGCTCGTCGACGGCAGGAACGGCCGGCCGGTCGACGCCCTCGTCGACTTCGACACCTCCCAGCCGGTCGGTGACCTGGTGCCCGCGCTGGTGCGGCTGCTGGGGGAGCAGGTGCACGACTCGTTCGCGCGCCGCGTGCCCGTCTGGGTCGACGGCGAGGAGGTCGAGCCGCAGACCCCGGCCGGCGCGGCGGGGGTGCACAGCGGTGCCGTGCTCAGCCTGTTCGAGCCCGCCGACCGGGTCGCGCGCACCGCGCCCGCCGGCGTCGCCGAGCTGCGGGTCGTGTCCGGGCCCGGCGCCGGCCGGATCCACCGGCTGCCGCTCGGGGAGACGGTCGTCGGCAACGGGGCGACCGGCTGGTCGCTGCCCGACCTGCGGCTGCCGTCGAAGGCGCTGACGCTGGCCGTCGGCGCCGACGGCTCGGTCACCGTCACCCCCGCGAGCGGGTTCGCCGTGGAGCTCGACGGCACGGAGGTCGAGGAGGGCGGCGCCGACTGGCCGGTCGGCGGCTACCTCGCCGCCGGCGGGACGGTCCTGGTGCGCGCGGAGGTGGGCGAGCCCGCCGCTGACGTCGAGGCTCGTCCCGACGAGGCGCTGGTCGACTTCAACCGGCCGCCGCGCATGCTGCCGCCGGACCGCGAGCGCAGCTTCCACCTGCCCGACCCGCCGCAGGAGCTGCGCAAGCGCCCGATCCCCTGGGTGATGGTCGTCGTACCCCTCGTCGTCGCGATGCCGATGGCGTACATCTTCGGCCCACGGATGCTGGTCTTCGCGCTGCTGTCGCCGGTGATGATCCTGGCCAACTTCTTCAGCGACCGGAAGAACAACCGCAAGGACGTCAAGGAGCGTCAGCAGAAGTACGACGAGACGCTCGCCTCCGTCACCGAGCGGATCGAGGCCGGACTGCTCGCCGAGCAGGCGGAGCGCCGGCTCTCGTGCCCCGACCCCGCCACGATGCTGATGCAGGCGATCGGCCCGGGGGCGCGCCTCTGGGAGCGCCGGCACAACGACCCCGACTACCTGCGGCTGCGCGTCGGCCTCGGTGAGCTGCCCGCGAGCATCAAGGTCGAGGAGCGCCGCGACAAGACCGACGCGGAGGCCGCGCCGCGCACGCTCGACCTGGTGCCGGTCTGGCTCGACGTCCAGCAGCTCGGCGTCGTCGGCGTGGCCGGCGACCTCGAGACAGCGCCGCCGATCGCGCACTGGATGGTCGCGCAGGCGGCGCTGCTGCACAGCCCGCGCGACGTCCGCATCACCGTGCTGAGCGACGCCGAGGGCGAGAGCGACTGGAGCTGGGTGCGGTGGCTCCCGCACGCCCGCATCGGCGGGGACCCCGAGGCGCTCGCGCTCGGCACCCAGCAGGACTCCGTGGGCCGTCGCCTCGCCGAGCTGACCGCGCTGGTCGAGCAGCGGCAGGCCAACATCCGCGACAAGGTGCGCGCCACGCCCGACGTGCTCGTCGTGCTCGACGGCGCGCGGCGGCTGCGCACCCTCCCCGCCGTCGTCGACCTGCTCCGCCGCGGCCCGGCCGTCGGCGTGATGGTGCTGTGCGTCGAGGACGAGGTCCGGCAGCTCCCCGAGGAGTGCCGCGCGGTCGTCGCCTGCGCGGCGGGCGAGATACGGATCCAGGAGACCGCGTCGGAGGGCACGGCCGGCATCACGCCGGACCTGGTCGAGGTCCCCTGGTGCGAGACCGTCGCCCGCGCCCTCTCGCCGCTGCGCGACACCACCCCGGAGGAGGAGGCGACCGGCCTGCCTGCCTCCGCGCGCCTGCTCGAGGAGATCAGGCTCGACCCGCCCACGCCCGAAGGCATCGCGCCGCGCTGGCTGCGCGGACGCACGACCGAGGTGGTCGTCGGTGCCGGGTACGACGGCCCGTTCCGGATCGACCTGCGCCGCGACGGCCCGCACGCCCTGATCGCGGGCACCACCGGCTCCGGCAAGTCGGAGTTCCTGCAGACGCTCGTCGCGTCGCTGGCGGTGGCCAACCGGCCCGACGAGCTGACCTTCGTGCTCGTGGACTACAAGGGCGGCTCGGCCTTCAAGGACTGCGCCCGGCTGCCGCACACCGTCGGCATGGTGACCGACCTCGACAACCACCTCGTCGGCCGTGCGCTCGTGTCGCTCGCCGCCGAGCTGCGTCGCCGCGAGCACCTGCTCGCCGTACCGGGGGCGAAGGACCTCGAGGACTACTGGGCGCTGCAGAGGTCTCAGCCCGACCTGCCGGCGATCCCGCGGCTGGTGCTGGTGATCGACGAGTTCGCGAGCATGGTCGCCGAGCTGCCCGACTTCGTCAGCGGCCTGGTGTCGATCGCCCAGCGCGGTCGCTCGCTCGGCATCCACCTCGTGCTCGCGACGCAGCGCCCGAGCGGCGTCGTGTCGGCCGACATCCGCGCCAACACCAACCTCCGCATCTCGCTGCGGGTGACCGACGAGAACGACTCCCGCGACGTCATCGACGCGCCCGACGCCGCGCGGATCCAGAAGAACCAGCCCGGCCGGGCGTTCGTGCGCAGCGGCGCGTCCACGCTGATGCCGTTCCAGAGCGGGCGGGTCGGTGGCCGCAGCCCCGACGCCGACCAGGGGCCGAAGGAGGCGCCGGAGGCGCTGGCCTGGCCGTTGCCGTGGGAGCGGGTCGGCCTGCCCGCGCCGGCCCGGCCCAAGCAGGAGTCGGTGCAGACCGACGAGGCCGACACCGACCTGGCCGCCGTCGTCGACGCCATCGGGACGCTCAACGCCTCGCTGTCCATCCCGCCGCAGCACCGGCCGTGGCTCGACGCGCTGCCGGACCTCGTGCAGGTCGCGGACCTCCCGGCGTTCGCCGTACCGGACACGGGGGAGCACCTTGCCGCGGCGTGGGCGCTGGAGGACCTGCCGGCGCTGCAGGAGCAGCGCGCCAAGACCTTCGAGCTCGGCCGCGACGGGCACCTGTACGTCATCGGCGGCCCGCGCAGCGGCCGCTCGACCGCGATGCGCACGATCGCCGGCGCGCTCGCCGACGAGGTCGGCGTCGAGGACCTGCACGTCTACGGCCTCGACTGCGGCAACGGCGCCCTGCTCGGCCTGTCGAACCTGCCGCACACCGGCGCCGTCGTGAGCCGCACCCAGGTCGACCGGGCCGGCCGGCTGCTCTCGCGGCTGGTCTCGGTCGTGGAGGAGCGGCAGGCGATGCTCGGCGCCGGCGGGTACGCCGACCTCGCCGAGCTGCGCGCCGCGCGGCCCGACGGCGAGAAGCCGCCCTACCTGCTGTTCCTGCTCGACCGCTGGGACGGCTTCGTGTCCTCGCTCGGGGAGGTCGACAGCGGACGGATGACCGACCAGGTCATGGCGCTGCTGCGTGATGGCACCAGCGTCGGGCTGCACGTGGTCCTGTCAGGCGACCGCACGCTGGTGACCGGCCGGATGTCGACGCTCGTGGACAACCGGGTGGTGCTGCGACTCTCGGACCGCGCCGACTTCGGCGCCGTCGGCATCCCGCCGAAGGAGGTCCCGGACACGCTCGTCGACGGCCGCGCGCTCACCCCCGACCCGGTCGTCGAGTCGCAGGTGGCCGTGCTGTCCTCGGACATCTCCGGGGCCGGCCAGAACACCGCGCTGCGCGACATCGCCGCCCGGCACGCCGACCGGGACGCCGCCGTACCTCGGGAGCGCAGGCCGTTCCGCCTCGAGGAGATGCCCGCCGTCGCGCCGCTCGACGACGCCGTCCTCGCCGCGCTGGCCGCGCAGGCCGACCGGATCGCGGCCGGTGTGATCCCGGTCGGCCTCGGCGGCGACGACCTGCTGCCGGTCGGCCTGGACCTGTCGGGTACCGCGGTCGCCGTACTCGCGGGGCCCCCGAAGGCCGGCCGCACCAACACCCTCCGGTTCGTCGCGCGCGCCGTCCGCGCGGCCGGGCAGCCCGTGCTCGCGTTGTGCCCGATGGCCAACGCCCTCTCCCGCGACCTCGGTGACGACGCACTGCTCACCGACGGGCTGGAGGAGGCCGACCTGGTCGAGCGGTTCCGGTCGCTGCCCGAGGGCACCGTCGTGCTGGTCGACGACGCCGAGATGCTCAAGGAGGGCCCGCTCTCGCAGGCGCTGCTCGCCCTCGTGCAGCAGGCGCGCGGCAAGAAGTGGCGGGTGCTGGTCGCCGGCGCGACCGCCGAGGTCGGCGCGGGCTACAGCGGATGGATCTACGAGGCCCGCAAGTCGCGCCAGGGCTTCCTGATGTCGCCGCAGGGCATGGCCGACGGCGACATCTTCAGCGCCCGGCTGATGCGCAGCAGCCTGGTGCCCCGCGTCCACCCCGGCCGCGGTCTGGTCATCGATCCCGGCGGTGGCCAGGTCCAGGTCCAGGTCCCGCTGGTGGAGTGAGCGGCCGGATCCCAGCTGTAACGCGGGGTTATGGACGCTCAACAAGGGAAATTCCACGTGGGAGGCGTCGATGTCGCGTGGGATGTGAGGGTCAGGCGGCCCGGCCGAAGCGGCGGACAGTTGCGGCGTACTCGTCGCCGAGTCGGCGAAGCGCGCGCTTCCGCGCCGCACCGAAGAGGTCGGCCCAGACGACGCGGGACAGCCCGAAACCGCCGTCGATCCCGCGCAGCCAGTCCTCGCGGCGCTTCTCGTCCCACAGCACGTCCTCGACCGGCCGGTCGGCGACACCACCGCGGTCTCGCCCGACGTACTTCACCCGGCCGTCGAACTCGAAGAGGTGTCGGCCCACGCGAAGGTCGACGTACGCCGTTCGATGGCCGTCAGACACGCGGAACTGTGTCTCCGGCACGCCGATGTCGAGCTCGAGGACCATGAGCCGCATCAGGGTCTCGCCGACTGTCTCCGCGCCCCCGTCGGCGATCCGGACCGCGCCGCGGGCCCGCGTGTTGTGCGGCCAGCAGCGGCAGCGCTCGAGCATGGTCGTCAGCTCGTCCCGCGTGGCTCCGAGCCGGAGCGCCGCGTCCGCCGCGACCACGCCGTCCTCGAAGCCGTGGAGGCGGGCCACGTCGACCGCCGTACGCGCCAGCGACGTGACGACGAACCCGTCTCGCTCGGCCAGGTCGAGGTCCTCGAGCCTGGCCCGATGATGGGTGACACCGTTGTCGGTGCGCCCGCCGAGCGCACCCGGCCGGGTGACGTGGTGGAGGCTCAGCCAGTGGGGCCGCAGCGGGACGCCGTGCAGCGCCGCCGCGCTCGTGTGGCTGATCGCGTTCCCGGGTCGCGTCGACAGGACGATCGCGTGCACGCCGAGAACGTAGCGCTCGGTCGTGTCCAGACTGTCGAGCAGCACGCGTTCGGCATAGACGCCGTGGCGGAGCACGCACCACTCCCCGCCCGGACGGAGCAGCGTCTTGAGCTGACGTTCTGTGTAGCGGGCCTCACGGGCCTGGGCGCGGGTGAACGCGCCTCCTTGAAGCGCGGCGAGCGCGCGGAGCTCGAGGTGCATGGCTCGACGTTGCACGAGCCGACGACAGCCGTGGGCCCGTGACCCGGCGCATGTGGACGGCGCGCCGTTCGGCGTGGGTGGGGATCGTTGCGGGCGGGGGCGGTGGACGACGAGTCGGGGCGACGGGCGGAGCTTCCCACGTGAGATGGACGCACCCCGCCCGGAATTCCGCTTGCTGAGCGTCCATAACCCCGCGTTACAGCAGATCCGGGGCCGGAACGCGACAGCGCCCCCGGCCGGTCGGCCGGGGGCGCTGTCGCGAAGCGTGGTGAGGCGCTCAGGCCTTGGAGTAGGCCGAGTCGAGGCCCTCGGCGTCGCGCGCGTAGTTGCGCAGCCACTGGGCGAACTCCGGACCGACGGCCATCATCTTGGTCAGCCCGTCGTTCCACTCCGTCCACTTGCCCTGGAAGGTGGCGGAGGCGCCGGGGGTCTGCCAGGCGCCGGTGACCAGGTCCTGCGACTTGGTGTTGGCGGTGCGCTGGGCGTCCTCGAGCTGTCCGACGGTCTTCTCGATCATGTCGGCGGTGGCGATGATGTCGTCGATGCCGATCTTGTGGTCCCCGTGGGCCATTCCTGGTCTCCTTATGATCTTGTGCCTGACGGCCTTGTGTTTACCCTAAGCCGACATTCGGAGCATTGGGAACCAGGCGTGGCGCTGAGATCCCCCGCAAATGCCGCCCTTCGGGCGGGTTCATGCCCGGCCAAGACGGGTAATAAACTGCCGGGCGCAGAGCGGGGGAGAACTCGGACGACCGTGCTCCGGTCCCTTGCCTACATTTCTGGCTACGAGGGAGCGACGGATGAGCACGACCAGCACCGGGGAGACGACCGCGGACCGACAGCGTCTGCGGGCCGCCCGGGGGACCGGCGTAAAGGCCCCCGGCACCGCCAACCGTCTGCCCTCGCCGCCGCGGCAGCGCCGTCCGGCGCTCGCGGCGATCGCCGTGCTGCTGATCGTCGGCGGCGCGCTTGTCGCCGGCCTGCTCGCGATCCGGATGGACAGCCGCGTGCCGATGCTCGCCGCCAAGGTCGACATCGAGCCCGGCGCGGTCATCGAGGCCGACGACCTCACGGTCGTGCAGGTGGCCACCGACGACGGCGACAAGCTGATCCCGGCGGAGTTCGAGGACCAGATCGTCGGCGCCTTCGCGCGGGCCCGCATCTACAAGAACCAGATCCTGGACCAGCGGCTGCTCACCGAGACCGACCCGATCGGCCAGGACCGGGCCGTGGTCAGCATCGTGCTCAGCCCGGCGCTGGCGCCGGACAACCTGCGCGAGGGCGACCTCGTCGAGATCGTGCGCGCCGCGGGCACCAGCGGCGGCGGGGCCGCGGCCGAGCGGCTCACGCGCGGCCTCGTGACGTCGATCAACGAGCCCGACGAGGAGGACCTCGGTGGCGGTGCGGCCGCGAGCGCCAACATCCTGGTCCCGTCCGCCGTGGCGGCCGACGTCATCGACGCGTCCAGCGCCAACGTCGCCGGCATCGCGCTGATCTCCCGCGGCAACACCATCGACGACGTCACGCTCACGGGGTTCTGATGGCCCTGTACGCACTCGCCTCCGCCAAGGGCGCTCCCGGCACGACCGTGACCGCCCTGGCGCTCGCCACCGTGTGGCCGACCGACCCGGTCGTCGCCGACATGGACCCGGCCGGCAGCGACCTCACCTGGTGGTGCCGCACGCGCGAGGGCGACCCGCTCGACGTCAACCGCGGCCTGCTGTCCCTGGGCGCGGGAGTACGGCGCGGCGCGGACGAGGTCGACCTCGACGAGCACCTCCAGGACGTCGACGGTGGCATCCGCGTGCTCGCCGGTGTCGCGTCGCCCGGGCAGGTGGCCGGCCTCGGCGCCGCCTGGAGCGCGATCCCGGCGGTGTACTCCCGCTACCGCTCCGACGTGATCGCCGACTGCGGACGCGTGGTCCCGGGCTCGGCGTCGCTGCCGGTGCTGCAGCGCGCCGACGCCGTGCTGTTCGTCGTGCGGCCGACGATCGAGGGGATGGCCCACCTGCGCGAGCGGCTCAGGTCGCTGCGTGAGGTGCTCGAGACCGGCGCGGGCGGGGTGCCGATCGGCGTCGCCGTCGTGACGTCGTACCGCGACACGCGCTCGGCCCCCGACCTCCAGCAGCTGCTCGACTCGCAGGGCCTTCGGGCGCAGGTGCTCGGCGTCATCGCCGACGACGACCGCGCCGCCGACAGCCTGCGCGGGGTGCGCTGGACCCGTGGGGTGCGCAAGTCGCTGCTGTTCCGCTCGGCCGCCGAGATCGCGGGCGGCCTGCAGGCCCTCGCCGGCAGCCGCTACGCGACGGCCGCCGAGTGAGCACGCGGCAGCCGGACACGACGACGACGAGGGGGAGAGGGACCCGATGGACCAGCAGCTGATCCGCCGGCTCCGCGAGGAGGTCGCCGACATCCTCGCGCGCCAGCGCCGCGAGGACGCCGCCAACGGCCTGCCGCCGATGACGGCCGAGGACGAGCGGCAGTTCGCCCGCGCCGTCGTCAGCCGCGTGCTCGACGGCTACGCCCGCGAGGAGGTCACCGCCGGTCGCAAGCCCCCGAGCCACGAGGACGAGCAGGCGATCGCCGAGGGCATCCACGCCGCGCTGTTCGGCGTCGGGCGGCTCCAGCCGCTGCTCGACGACCCCGACGTCGAGAACATCGACATCAACGGCTGCGACAACGTCTTCATCGGGTACGCCGACGGGCGCGAGGAGCGGGGCCTGCCGGTCGCCGACAACGACGACGAGCTGGTCGAGCTCGTCCAGATCCTCGGCGCCTACTCCGGCCTCACCAGCCGTCCGTTCGACACCGCCAACCCGCAGCTCGACATCCGGCTGCCCGACGGCTCCCGGCTGTCGGCCGTCATGGGCGTCACGCAGCGGCCCGCACTGTCGATCCGCCGCGCCCGCATCAGCCGGGCGTCGCTCGACATGCTCGTCGACTACGGGTCGATCTCCCCGGAGCTCGCGGCGTTCCTGTCGGCCGCCGTACGCGCCCGCAAGAACATCATGATCGCCGGCGCCACCAACGCCGGGAAGACGACGCTGCTGCGGGCGCTCGCCAACGAGATCGAGCCGCAGGAGCGGCTGATCACGGTCGAGCGGGCGCTCGAGCTGGGGCTCGGCGAGTACGCCGACCTGCACCCCAACGTGGTCGCCTTCGAGGAGCGGCTGCCCAACTCCGAGGGCACCGGCGCGATCCAGATGTCCGAGCTGGTACGGCGTTCGCTCCGCATGAACCCCAGCCGGGTCATCGTCGGCGAAGTGCTCGGCGACGAGATCGTCACGATGCTCAACGCGATGAGCCAGGGCAACGACGGTTCGCTGTCGACGATCCACGCGAACTCCTCGCTCGAGGTGTTCAACCGCATCTGCACCTACGCCATCCAGTCGGTCGAGCGGCTGCCCGCCGACGCGACGATGATGCTGATCGCCGGCGCGATCGACTTCGTGGTGTTCGTCGAGCGCGTCAACGACTTCTCCTCCGGCGGCAAGCTGCGCCGCATGGTGACCTCGGTCCGCGAGGTCAACGGCGTCGACGGCAGGGTGCTGTCCAGCGAGGTGTTCGCCGCCGGCAGCGACGGCAACGCCGTCCCGGCCGCCGCGGTGTCATGCCTCGACGAGCTGGAGGCCGTCGGCTACCTGCCCGGCGCGGCCGCGACGTGGGTGACCGCCTCATGACCCTGAGTCCCACACTGCTGCTCCTCGTCGGCCTCGGTGCCGTCGTCGGGGCGGGCTTCGTGCTGCTCTGGAAGGGCATCCGCGGCGACGAGCCGAGCGCTGTCGCCGTCCCGCAGAAGAGCATCAAGGACCGGCTCCAGCGCTACGGCACCCAGCTCCCGTTCGCCATCGGCGCCGGCCTGCTGGTGCTGCTGCTCACCCGGTGGGTCGTGGCCGCGGTCGGCACCGGCCTGCTCGTGATGATGTGGGACGCGCTGTTCGGCGGGGCCAGCGGCGAGCGCCGTGCGATCGCCAAGATCGAGGCCCTCGCGGCCTGGACCGAGTCGCTGCGCGACACCGTGGCCGGCGCCGTCGGACTCGAGCAGGCGATCCCGGCCACGGCCTACGCCGCCGCGCCCGCCATCCAGGGACCGCTGGCGACGATGGCCGACCGGCTCCGGGTCCGCGTGCCGCTGCCGGTCGCCCTGCAGCGGTTCGCCGAGGACATGGACGACGCCAGCGCCGACCTGATCATCGCCGCGCTCATCCTCAACTCCCGGCTGCGCGGCCCCGGCCTGCGTGAGGTGCTGACCTCGCTGTCGGAGTCCGCCCGCGCCGAGCTCGACATGCGCCAGCGCGTGAGCGCGGGCCGGCGCAGCACCCGCCGGTCGGTGCAGATCGTCGTCGGCGTGACGCTGGCCTTCGTGCTCGGCCTGCGCATCCTGAACCCGTCGTACGTCGAGCCCTACGGCACGGCGTTCGGGCAGATCATGCTCCTCCTCGTGATCGCGATCTTCGGCGCCGGCATCTTCTGGCTGCGCCGCCTGTCGCGCTTCGAGACGCCCGAGCGCTTCCTCCACTTCCGGACGCTGCCATGAACAGCCTCGTCCTGGTCATGCTCGTCGGCGGCGTCGCCGGCGCCGGGGTGCTGCTCCTCGTCTCGATGTTCAGCCGCACGACGACGTCGGGCGCGGCGGCGCTCGCGCAGATCGACGCCCGCCGCGAGCGCGGTGTCCGCGCGGCCAGCCTGACCGCCGACCGCCGGCACAGCGACGAGTCGGTCCGGATGCGCAAGTTCGGCGCGAGCGTCAGCGACCTCCTGGCCGCCCGCGGGGTCCGGCTGTCGTCGTCGATCACCGCCAACCTCGGCATCGTCGGCCAGTCGCGCGAGACGTTCATCGCCCGCACGCTCCTGTCGGCCGTCGTCGGGATGTTCGTGCCGGTGATCGTGCTGGCCTTCCCGCTGGTGACCGGCATGTTCGGCACCCCGGTCGTGCCGCTGTGGCTCTCCGCCCTCGGCGCCCTGCTCGGCGGGATCCTGCCCTGGGCGCAGCTCAACAACGACGCCGACGAGCGCCGCCGCGACTTCCGGCACGTCGTCAGCTCGTTCCTCGACCTCGTCGCGATGAACCTCGCCGGCGGCCGCGGCGTACCCGAGGCCCTCGCCTCCGCCACGTCGATCAGCGACGGCTGGGCGATGGTTCGCATCCGCGACACCATCGAGGCCGCGCGCCTGCAGGGCACCACGCCGTGGGCGGCCCTGGGTCAGCTCGGTGACGACGTCGACGTCGACGAGCTGCGCGACCTCGCCGCCGCGCTCGCGCTGGTCGCCGAGGACGGCGCCAAGGTGCGCGACTCGCTCGCCGCCCGCGCCGCGTCGATGCGCCGCAAGGAGCTCGCCGACGCCGAGGGCCGCGCCGCCGCACAGTCCCAGTCCATGCTCGTCGCCCAGCTCCTGCTGTGCGTCGGCTTCCTGCTGTTCCTCACGTATCCTGCCGTCGCGAGAGTCCTCGGGAGTTGACCGGGGATGAAGACGGGGATCATCACCACGCCCGATGAGAAAGGCACTCTCAGCAATGAACACACAGCACCTAACCCTCATGACCATCATGCTCCGAGGACGGATCGCCAAGGCCCGGCGGTCCGAGGCCGGGGCCTCCGCCGTCGAGTGGGTGGTCATCACGGCCATCCTCGTCTCGGTGACGATCGCCGTCGGCCTCGTTCTGACCAACAAGATCAAGAGCAAGGCCGATGGGATCGACCTCGGCAGTTGAGCCCGGGTCCCGCTGACCGGGTCTCCCGGTCACGCTGCCGGCGGCGGGACGAGCGCGGCGCGAGCGCCGTGGAGCTGGCGCTCTACATGCCGCTCCTCATGCTGGTCATCCTGATCGCGGTGCAGTTCTCCCTGAACTACCTCGGGAACGCTGCGGCCTCGGCCGTGGCGCGTGAGGCCGCGCGCGTCGCGCGGATCAGCGGCGACCGGGCCGCCGGCGAGCTCGCCGGGTACCAGTACGCCGCCAACGTCGGTCGCGGCGTCCTCGTGCAGGTCGACGTGCAGGTCGTGCCGGTCGGTGACCGGATGCGTGCCGTCGTCACCGGCAAGGCCCAGGAGGTCTCGCCGCTCTTCGTGCCCGGTGTGCGGCAGACCGTCGAGGGTCCGCTCGAAGAGTTCAAGGTCGACCAGTGAGGCGGCCACTCCGCCGGGACGAGTCCGGCTCGATGGCGGTCGAGGTCGTGATCCTCACCCCGGTCCTGATGATGTTCGTGATGCTGATCGCCGCGTGCGGCCGGTACGTCGCCGTCCAGGGCGACATCCAGGCCACCGCCCGCGACGCCGTACGCGCCGCCTCGCTCGAGCGCACCGTCGACGCGGCCCACGTCGCCGCGACCCGGATCGTCCAGCAGTCGCTCGACGACGGCACCACGTGCCGGCCGCTGGGCCTGAGCGGCTTCGCGGCCGGGGGCGTCGTGCGGGTCGACCTCGACTGCGAGGTGTCCTACCGCGGGCTGGGTCTGATCGGGCTCCCCGGCAGCGTGCGCGTCCAGACCATGAGCCAGGCACCGATCGACATCTACCGGAGGACCGGATGAGGCGGCTGGTGTCGGCGGTCCGCGCCCGGCTGGCCCGGCGCGACGAGGGCGGCACGGCCACGGTCTTCGTGGTCGGCTTCGCCGTCGTGCTGCTCGCGTGCGCCGGCCTGGTGATCGACGGCGGCAACGCGATCAACGCCCGCATGAAGCTCGCCGACGACGTCGAGCAGGCCGCTCGCGCGGGCGCGCAGGAGATCGACATCGAGGCGCTGCGCAGCAGCGACGTGGTCCGGCTCGACGGCCGGGCCGCCGAGGCGCGGGCGCGCGGCTACCTCAACGCCCTCGGCTACGGCCGGGTCACGATCCCCGCCGTGACCGGCGACAGCATCACCGTCCACGCCGAGGACGTGACCACCACGAAGCTGCTGAGCCTGATCGGGGTCGACGACTTCGACATCGCGGCGACGGCCACGGCGCAAGCCGTGACCCAGTGACAACACGGAGGCACCCATGACCATGACCGAGCCCGACCCGACGCAGCGGGGACCCGAGCGCTTCGCCGCCCGTGGCGTCGAGCACACCGAGGGTTCGGCGCTCAAGGCGCTCGGCGCCGGTCTGGCGCTGCTGCTCCTCGTCGTCGGCGTCCCCGTCGCCCTGTGGCTCCTCACCGGCCCGCCGCCGTACCCGCACTCCGTGCCCGGCCGCGACACCCTCACGCAGCCGGTCACGATGGACACCGTCCTCGCCGTGCTCCGGGCGGTCGTGTGGCTCGCCTGGCTGCAGTTCGCGGTCTGCACGCTGATCGAGACCGTCAGCCTGGTCCGTGGCCGCGGCCTGCCCCGGCCGGTGCCGCTGTCCGGCCGGTCCCAGCAGCTCGCCCGCGTCCTGGTCAGCACCCTGCTCGTCGGTGGCGTGCTCGCCGGCAGCGCCGGTACGTCGGTCGCGGCGACCGTGTCCGCGATGGACCAGCCCACCGGCGACGTGGCCGCCTCCGTCGACGGCGGCGCCGCCAAGGCCGACCTGGTGCAGGAGCGCTCGACGCCGCAGGCCGACGACGACCAGCGGGTCGAGCGCCGGGCCGTGCAGGCCGGCGTCCCCAGCGACATGACCGACGTGATCGGCAAGAAGGTCTACGTCGTGCAGCCGCCCGACGGCTCCTACCACGACAACCTCTGGGACATCGCCGAGCGGCACCTCGACAACGGCCGCCGCTGGCAGGAGATCTTCGACCTCAACAAGGGCCGGCTCCAGCCCGACGGCGGCGAGCTCGTGCTCGGCCGGCTGATCCAGCCCGGCTGGGTGCTGGTCATGCCCGCTGACGCCAAGGGCCTCGACCGGGTCGAGGCCGCCCCGGCCCCCCCCGACAGCACGCCGCCGGTCCCCGGCAGCCAGGCCGGTGGCGACCACGACGTCGCCGACGCCGGCGGTGACGTCGTCGACGGGGACCAGGCCGACGCGGCGACCGGGTCGACGCTCGCCCGCGACCTCGCCGGCGGCGGCATCGTCGCGGCCGGCCTGCTGGCCGCGCTCGTCGCCGAGCGCCGCCGCCGTCGCGGCGCCGCCCCCGACGACGAGGCCCTCGAGGCCGAGGTCGGCCTGCTCGTCGGCGCCGACCGGGAGCGCGCGGCCTGGCTCGACACCGCCCTGCGCGGCCTCGCGGCCAGCAGCCGCACCGAGCAGGTGCCGCTGCCGCCGGTGTTCGCGGTGGTGGTCGACGACGAGCACCTCGACCTCCGGCTCGCGCCGGCCCGTCCCGACGCGCCCGCGCCATGGACCCCGCTCGACGAGGGCCGCACCTGGCGGCTGTCCCGCGACGCCGACGCCCCCGCCGAGCTCGGGCACGCGCCGTACCCCGGCCTGGTCTGCCTGGGCCGCACCCTCGAGGGCGCCGACGTCCTGGTCGACCTGGAGTCGGTCGGCGGTGCCGTCGCGGTGACCGGCCACGAGGCGACCGCGACGCAGGTGGTCTCCGCGCTCGCCGTCCAGCTCGCCACCGCGCCCTGGACCGACGAGCAGCGCGTCTACGGCCACCAGCTCTCCGAGGTGCTGGCCGACCTCGCCGGCGACCGGCTCGTGCTGGTCGACGACTACGCGCCGCTGCTCGAGCGGCTCGAGACCAGCCTCCCGCAGCGCGCCGCCCAGGACGTCCTCACCGGCCGCCTCGCGCGCCGCCCGGGTGTCACGCCGCAGTACGCCGTCCTCGGCGCCAGCCCGTCCGACGTCCTCGCCGAGCGGTTCGCCGCGCTGACCGGCCAGGGCGCGCGCGGGTTCGGTGTCGTCGTCGCGGGCGACGCCGCCGGCACCCGCTGGCGGCTCGACGTCGACGAGTCCGGCACGCTCAGGGTGCCGCTGCTCGACCTGCAGGTCGAGGCCGTCCGCCTCACCGAGCGGTCCACCGAGCTGGTCGCCGAGCTGTTCGAGAAGGCCCGCGAGGAAGCACCCGCGGTCGTCGACGGCCGCGTCCGCGTGCCGGCGCCATCCCGGCCCGGCGACGACGGCCACTGGAGCACCGCGGCCGTCCGCGTCGGTGTCCTCGGCCGGATCGAGACCCGCACCCCCGGTGACCTCGACCCGACCCGCGTCGACCTCGCCGTCGAGATGGCGACGTTCCTCGCCCTGCAGTCCGCCCCCGTCCACCCGACCGTGCTGGCGGCCTCCGTGTGGCCGCGCGGCGTGACCCCCGAGGTGCGCGACGCCAGCATCGAGCGCGTCCGGGAGTGGATCGGCACCGACGCCGAGGGCACCCACCTGCTCCGTCAGGACGACGACGGCCGGCTCAGCCTCAGCTCCGACGTGGCGGTCGACTGGGCCGCGCTGTGCGACCTCGCCCAGCGCTCCCGGCACGCCCAGCCGCGCGAGGAGCGCGAGCTGCTGCGCCGGGCGCTCCAGCTGGTCCGCGGCGAGCTGATGGACGGCCGCCCGGCCGGGCGGTACTCCTGGCTGCCGCGCACCCGCCTCGAGACGCTCGTCGAAGACGTCGTCGTCGACGCCGCCCACCGGCTCGTCGAGCTCAGCCTCGACGACGGCGACCCGGTCGGCGCCGCTGGCGCGGCGACCGCCGGCCTGCGCGCCGCGCCGGGCTCACAGCTGCTCTGGCGCGACCTGATCCGGGCCGAGCACCACGCCGGAGGCAACGACGCCGCCGCCGAGGCCGCGGGCCGGATGGCCGACGTGCTCGGCTCGCGCCAGGCGCACATCGAGGCCGAGACCGACGCCCTCGTGGAGGAGCTGCTCCCGGCCGGCGAGGTCGCGTCCGGGGAGTAGGTCAGCCGACCAGCAGCACGACCGTCTCGGCGACGCAGGCGGGCTTCGACTCGCCCTCGATCTCGATGACGTACTTCAGCGTCATCTGCTTGCCGGTCGGGATGTCCTCGACCCCGGTCAGCGTCACGTGCCCGCGCACGCGGGAGCCGACCTTGACCGGGCTGGGGAAGCGCACCTTGTTGACGCCGTAGTTGAGCTTCGCGCCCGGGGTGTCCAGGCGGAACACCTCGTTGGCGATCCACGGGATCAGCGCGAGCGTCATGTAGCCGTGCGCGATCGTGCCGCCGAACGGCCCGGACGCGGCGCGCTCCTCGTCGACGTGGATCCACTGGTGGTCGAGCGTGGCGTCGGCGAAGGCGTTGACCCGGTCCTGGTCGATCTGCAGCCAGCCGCTGCTGCCGAGCTCCTCGCCGACGGCCGCGGTGAGCTCGTCGAGGGACGTGAACGTGCGCATGGGCCGTGCCTCCTGAGAAAAGTCCGACCTCGCGGTGCGAGGATGTGCCGCATGTCCGAACCTATCGGGGAGCGCATCCGCCGGGCGCCCAAGGTCCTGTTGCACGACCACCTCGACGGCGGGCTGCGCCCGCAGACGATCATCGACCTCGCGCCGGAGGGGCACGTGCTGCCGGCGACCGAGGCCGACGCGCTCCGACAGTGGTTCGAGGACTCCGCCAGCTCGGGGTCGCTCGAGCGCTACCTCGAGACGTTCGACCACACCGTCGCGGTCATGCAGACCGCCGACAACCTCCGCCGGGTCGCGCGCGAGTGCGTCGAGGACCTCGCCGCCGACGGCGTCGTGTACGCCGAGGTGCGCTACGCCCCCGAGCAGCACCTCGACGGCGGGCTGTCGCTGACCGAGGTGGTCGAGGCGGTGCGCGACGGGTTCGCCGAGGGAGAGGCCGCGGCGGAGGCCGACGGCTCGCCGATCACGGTCCGGCAGCTGCTCACCGCGATGCGGCACCAGGCCCGCTCGATGGAGATCGCCGAGCTGGCGGTGGGCTACCGCGACGACGGCGTGGTCGGCTTCGACATCGCCGGGGCCGAGGCCGGCTTCCCGCCCACCCGGCACCTCGACGCGTTCGAGTACCTCCAGCGCGAGAACGCCCACTTCACCATCCACGCCGGCGAGGCGTTCGGCCTCCCGTCGATCTGGCAGGCGATCCAGTGGTGCGGCGCCGACCGGCTCGGCCACGGCGTGCGGATCATCGACGACGTCACCCGGCAGCCCGACGGCTCGGTGCAGCTCGGCCGGCTGGCGTCGTACGTCCGGGACAAGCGGATCCCGCTGGAGATGTGCCCGTCGTCGAACATCCAGACCGGGGCGGCCGCGTCGATCGCCGAGCACCCGATCGGCCTGCTCAAGGACCTGCGCTTCCGGGTCACGGTCAACACCGACAACCGGCTGATGAGCGGCACGTCGCTGTCCCGCGAGCTCGAGCTGCTCGTGGACGCGTTCGGCTACGACTTCGCGGACCTGCGGTGGTTCGCTATCAACGCGATGAAGTCGGCGTTCCTTCCGTTCGACGAGCGGCTCGCGATCATCGACGAGGTGATCAAGCCGGCGTACGCCGTGCTCGCGACGATGAGCTGATCAGACGCGGGCGCCGGTCAGCACCCGGACCCGGTCGTAGGCCTCGTCGGGCGTCATCGGATCGCAGCCGAGAGCGACCGCGTGCGCCACGATCCGCGGCTCCTGCCGCATCAGCAGCCAGCCGCGCCGCACCAGCACGTGCGGCGGCTTGCGGCGCTCGCGCAGGTCGCGGGTCAGCCGCCGCCAGAACGTCAGCATCGGGTGGTTGCGCACGCAGATCGCGGCGGCGAGGATCCCGCGCCCGCGGCAGGACGCCACGACCTCCTGGGCGAAGATGCCCTCCGCGACGACGTACAGCGCGTCGCCGATGTCGACCGTCCGGTGACCGGTGCGCCCGTTCCTCGCGATCTCGTAGACCGGCACGTCGGCGGCGCCCGTGCGGCAGAGCGTCTCCAGCGCGTCCGCGGCCTCCTCGCACAGCCACGAGGCCGGGTCGTCCCAGTCGACGATCACCTCGCCGCCGGGGAGGCTCAGGTGCGGGAGACCGGGGTCGTCGCCGTCCTTGTAGAAGTCGTCGAGGTTGACGAACGGCAGCCCGAGCCGCCGGCAGAGACGGGACTTGCCGGACCCCGAGGGCCCGGCAAGCACGATGACCTGGGCTGTCACTCGTCCGTACGTCGTCAGGGGCCGGTCAGATGCCGACCGGGTGCCAGACCGTCTTGGTCTCCAGGAACGCCGTCATCCGGTCGAGCCCGGGCGCCTCGGTCCAGTCGGGCTCCTCGGCCGCCGCGCGCACGACCCGCTTGAGGTTCTCCGCCGCGGCCACCTCGAGGGCGGTCGGGTCGACGCCCTCGGCACCCGCGGCGCCCGTGAGGTCGATCGCGTTGACGTCCATGTGGCTCGCCAGCGTCGGTGCCGTGTCGCCGAGCGCGCCGGTGAGCACGTTGACCACGCCGCCCGGCACGTCGGAGGTGGCGAGCACCTCGGACAGCGTGATGGCCGGCAGCGGCCGGGTCGCCGAGGTCGCGACGACGACGGTGTTGCCGGTGACGATCACCGGTGCGACGACCGAGACCAGGCCGAGCAGCGAGGACTGCTGCGGCGCCAGCACGGCGACGACGCCGGTCGGCTCGGGCACGGAGAAGTTGAAGTACGGCGCCGCAACCGGGTTGGTGCCGCCGACGACCTGGGCGAGCTTGTCGGCCCAGCCGGCGTACCAGACCAGGCGGTCGACCGACTCGTCGACGGCGGCCTCGGCCTGCCGCTTGGTGCCACCCTCGGAGCGCTGTACCTCGTCGACGAACTGCGCGCGCCGGCCCTCGAGCACCTCGGCGATCCGGTAGACGACCTGGCCGCGGTTGTACGGCGTGCGGGCGGACCAGCCGCCGAACGCCTTGCGCGCGGCCACGACGGCGTCGCGGGCGTCCTTGCGGGAGGCGTAGGAGGCGTTGGCGAGGAACGTGCCCTTGCTGTCCTCGACGACGTACGAGCGGCCCGACTCGGAGCGCGGGAACGCGCCGCCGATGTAGAGCTTGTAGGTCTTGCGAACGTCGATGCGGGTGCTCACTTGAGGTACGCCTCCAGACCGTGGCGGCCGCCCTCGCGGCCGTAACCCGACTCCTTGTAGCCGCCGAACGGGCTGGTCGGGTCGAACTTGTTGAACGTGTTGGCCCAGACGACGCCGGCCCGGAGCTGGTCGGCCATCCAGAGGATGCGCGAGCCCTTGTCGGTCCAGACGCCGGCGGAGAGGCCGAACGGGGTGTTGTTGGCCTTCTCGACGGCCTCGGCCGGGGTGCGGAAGGTCAGCACCGACAGCACCGGGCCGAAGATCTCCTCGCGCGCGATGCGGTGCGCCTGCGAGACGCCGGTGAACACCGTCGGCGGGAACCAGAAGCCGTGGGTCGGCAGCTCGCACGCCGGGCTCCAGCGGCCCGCGCCCTCGGCCTCGCCGATGTCGGACAGCTCCTTGATCTTGGCGAGCTGCTCGGCGGAGTTGATCGCGCCGACGTCGGTGTTCTTGTCGAGCGGGTCACCCACGCGCAGCGTGGACATCCGCCGCTTGAGGCGCTCGAGCACCTCGTCGGCGACGGACTCCTGCACCAGCAGGCGCGAGCCCGCGCAGCAGACGTGGCCCTGGTTGAAGAAGATGCCGTTGACGATGCCCTCGACGGCCTGGTCGACCGGGGCGTCGTCGAAGACGATGTTGGCGGCCTTGCCGCCGAGCTCGAGCGTGACCTTCTTGTCGGTGCCGGCGACGGTCTTCGCGATCATCCGGCCGACCTCGGTCGAGCCGGTGAACGCGACCTTGTCGACGTCGGGGTGCGCCACGATCGCCCGGCCGGTCTCGCCCGCGCCGGTGACGATGTTGACCACGCCCGGCGGCAGGTCGGCCTGCTGGCAGATCTCCGCGAACAGCAGCGCGGTCAGCGGTGTCGTCTCGGCCGGCTTGAGCACGACGGTGTTGCCGGCGGCCAGGGCCGGGGCGATCTTCCACGACAGCATCAGCAGCGGGAAGTTCCACGGGATGACCTGACCCGCGACGCCGTGCGCCTTCGGGTCCGGGCCCAGCCCGGCGTACTCGAGCTTGTCGGCCCAGCCGGCGTAGTAGAAGAAGTGCGCCGCGGCGAGCGGGACGTCGACGTCGCGCGACTCCTTGATCGGCTTGCCGTTGTCGATCGACTCGAGCACCGCGAGCTCGCGGCCGCGCTCCTGGAGGATCCGGGCGATGCGGAAGAGGTACTTGCCGCGCTCGCGGCCCGACATGCGCGACCACACGCGGGTGTAGGCGCGCCGCGCGGCCTTGACCGCGAGGTCGACGTCCTCCGCCGAGGCCTCGCTGACCTCGGCCAGCACCTCCTCGGTCGCGGGGGAGATCGTCTTGAACGTCGTCCCGTCGGTCGGGTCGACGAACTCGCCGTTGATGAAGAGGCCGTACGACGACTTGATGTCGACGATCGCGCGCGACTCGGGCGCGGGGGCGTACTCGAACGCAGCCGCGGGGCTGCTGGTGGTCTTCTTGGTAGCCATCGCGATCAGTCCAGGGTGAAGTAGTCGGGGCCGGAGTAGCGGCCGGTGCGCATCTTGGTCCGCTGCATCAGCAGGTCGTTGAGCAGCGTGGACGCGCCGAAGCGGAACCAGTCGGGGTCGAGCCAGTCCTGGCCGGCGACCTCGTTGACCGTGACGAGGTACTTGATCGCGTCCTTGGCGGTGCGGATGCCGCCGGCGGGCTTCACGCCGACCATCTGGCCGGTGAGCTCGCGGTAGTCGCGGACCGCCTCGAGCATGACCATCGTGACGGGCAGCGTCGCGGCCGGCTGCACCTTGCCGGTGGAGGTCTTGATGAAGTGACCGCCGGCCATCATCGCCAGCCAGGAGGCACGGCGGACGTTGTCGTAGGTCTGCAGCTCGCCGGTCTCGAAGATGACCTTGAGGTGCGCCGTGCTGCCATCCGGCCGCGCGCAGGCCTCGCGGACCGCGACGATCTCCTCGAACACCTGCATGTAGCGGCCGGCCAGGAACGCGCCGCGGTCGATGACCATGTCGATCTCGTCGGCGCCGGCCTCGACGGCGTCCTGGGTGTCCATCAGCTTGATGTCGCGTGCGGCACGGCCGGACGGGAACGCCGTCGCCACCGCCGCGACGTTGACGCCGCTGTCGCCGAGGACCTCCTTGGCGGTCGCCACCATGTCGGGATAGACGCAGACGGCGGCGACCTGCGGGCAGGTCGGGTCGGCCGGATCCGGCCGCAGCGCCTTGGAGGCGAGGGCCCGCACCTTGCCGGGGGTGTCCTGCCCCTCCAGCGTGGTGAGGTCGACCATCCGGACCGCCAGGTCGAGCGCGAACGCCTTGGCGGTGGTCTTGATGGAGCGGGTGCCGAGCGACGCGGCACGGGCCTCGGCCCCGACCTGGTCCACCCCCGGCAGTCCGTGGAGGAATCGACGTAACGAGGAGTCGGACGAGGTCGCTTCAGCCAGATCGGCCGGGACGCCGTACGAGCTCGTCGTTGAGCTCAGCGTGGTCACTCGCACCAGCATAGGGACCACCGCGCGTTGTGGGAAAACGAGGCGGGGAAGGCAGAATCGTGCTCATGACCGGTCCCGACGTCAGTCCCGACGCCGCTTCTGCGCGACCTCGACCCGTGGAGCGGTTCAAGCCGACCAGCGGGCAGGCCCTCGGCTGGTTCGGGCTGGCGTTCGCCGCGCTCGCGCTGGTCTACGTGGTCTGGACCGTCCACACGACGACCGGCGTGCGGATCGCCCTCGGCGCGGTGTTCTTCGGCACGCTCATCTGGGTGACGCAGGTCCGCCCGCGGGCGACGGCGTACCCGCGGCACGTGGTGCTCAAGAACGCCGTCCGTGACCATCACGTGCCGCTCGCGGCCGTCGACGAGGTCACGATCGGCCAGACGCTGTCGCTGTGGGTGGGCGACGAGCGCTACAGCTGCATCGGGATCGGCAACTCCATCCGCGGCGACATGAAGGAGCGTCGCCGCCGGGCGGTCGACGAGGCCGACGTGGGTCGGAGCCGGTTCTCGGAGCTGCGGGCCAAGGCGGAGCGGGCCAACCTCGACGAGCGGGCGATGAGCTACCAGACCTTCGTCGTCACGCGGCTCGAGGAGCTGGTCGAGACGGCCAAGCGCGAGCTCCGCGAGCTCGGTCACCAGCCCGGCACCCCACGCCACACGACGGCGTGGCCCGAGGTGGCGCTGCTCGCGGTCAGCGGCCTCGCCTTCGTGGTGTCGCTCTTCCTGTGACGACCGATATCGGTAGTCACAGCGTGACCCAGGGGTCACTCTCGGACTACCGATATCGGTAGTCAGAGCCCCGCGGCCGCGGCGAGGTCGGCCCGGATCGCGTCCAACCGTCCGGCGGCGGCGATCCGGGCCGCGTCGACGCCTCCGTCGTCGTCAGAATCGACGGGTACGACGACCTCCAGGTAGGCCTTGATCTTGGGCTCGGTGCCCGACGGCCGCACGATCACCCGCGCCCGCTCGGCGAGCCGGTAGCGCAGCCCGTCGGTCGGCGGCAGGTCGGCGCTGCCGGCGGCGAGGTCGTCGACCTGCTCGACGGTCAGCCCACCCAGCGACGACGGCGGCGTGGTGCGCAGCCGCGCCATCGCGTCCTTGATCTGCGCGAGGTCGGTGACCCGCACCGAGAGCTGGTCGGTGGCGAACAGGCCGTGCTCGCGGGCGATGTCGTCGAGCCGGTCGACGAGGGTGCGGCCTTCCGCCTTGAGCTCGGCGGCGAGCTCGACGACGCGCAGCAGCGCGGACACCCCGTCCTTGTCGCGCACGAGGGCGGGGGCGACGCAGTAGCCGAGCGCCTCCTCGTAGCCGAACGCGATCCCGTCGACGCGGGCGATCCACTTGAAGCCGGTGAGCGTCTCGGCGTGCGGCTGCCCGTGTGCGTCCGCCAGGACGCCGAGCAACGAGGACGAGACGATCGAGGCGGCGTAGACGCCCTCGGTGCCGCGGCGCAGCAGGAAGTCCGCGAGCAGCGCGCCCACCTCGTCGCCGCGCAGCATCCGCCAGCCGTGCGGGCCGGGGACCGCGACGGCGCAGCGGTCGGCGTCGGGGTCGTTGGCGACGACCAGGTCGGCTCCGACCTCGGCGGCCAGCTCCATCGCGAGGTCCATCGCGCCGGGCTCCTCCGGGTTCGGGAACGCGACGGTGGGGAAGTCGGGGTCGGGCTCGGCCTGCGCGGTCGTGACGTGCGGCGCCGGGAAGCCCGCACGCTCCAGCACCAGGCCGACGGACTCGCCGCCGACGCCGTGCAAGGGCGTGTAGACCGTGGTGATGTCGCGCGGGCCGCCGGGGGCGACGAGCTCGGCCGTGTCGGCGAGGTAGGACTCCAGCAGGTCGTCGCCGAGGACGTCCCAGCCCTCGCCCCGGGGTACGTCGGCGACAGCGCCGACGGCGGCGATCCGCTCGGCGATCCCGGCGTCGGCGGGCGGCACGATCTGGCTGCCGTCGCCGAGGTACACCTTGTAGCCGTTGTCCTGCGGCGGGTTGTGCGACGCCGTGACCATCACGCCGGCGACGCAGCCGAGCTTGCGGATCGCGTAGGCGAGCACGGGCGTCGGCAGCGGCCGCGGCAGCACCAGCGCGCGCAGCCCGGCGCCGCGCATGACGGCCGCGGTGTCCTCGGCGAACACGTCGGAGCTGTAGCGGGCGTCGTAGCCGATCACGACGGCGTCCTCGGGGCCGGCCCCGTTGTCCTTCAGGTACGCCGCGAGACCGGCCGCGGCGCGGATCACGACGACCCGGTTCATCCGGTTGGGGCCGCCGCCCAGCGCGCCGCGCAGGCCCGCCGTACCGAACTCGAGGGTGCCGTCGAACCGGTCCGCGAGGTCGGCTGCCGCGTCGCCGTCGGGGTCCGCAGCGACCGCGGTGACGAGGGCCTCGACCTCGGCGCGGGTGGTGGCGTCGGGGTCGTCGGCCGCCCAGGCGCGTGCGCGGGCGAGCAGGTCGGACTGGTCGGTCATGGTCCGAACACTAGGACGTGTCGCCGCCGGCGACCGACTCACAACGCGGGTCGGTAGAACCGCTCGGTGACGAACGGCCCGCCGACGTGGGCGGCCTCGACCTCGTCCTCGGCGCGGTCGGGCACGTCGGCGGCGTGCGCCTCCGCGTCGTCCTCGGGCCGGTAGCCGAGGGCGTGACCGGGCTCGAGGTCCCACCAGCCGCGCGTGTTGGCGGAGATGCCGTAGACGACCGAGAAGCCCGGCGCCGGTGCGCTGATCGCGGCGTCGACCAGGCGGACCGCGTCGTCGTGGGAGAGCCAGGTGGAGAGGCCGCGGCGGGTCTCCGGCTGCGGCAGGAACGACCCGATGCGCAGCGCCACCGCGTCGATGCCGTGCCGGTCGACGTACAGGCTGAGGAGCGCCTCCGCCGCGACCTTGGCGACGCCGTAGAACGTGTCCGGCCGCGGGCGTACGTCGGTCGTCAGCAGGTCGCTGCGCGGCGTGCGGCCGACCGCGTGGTTGCTGCTGGCGTACACGAACCGGTCGACGCCGTGCCGGACCATCGCGTCGAGCAGCGCCGCGGTGCTGACCACGTGGCTGTCGAGCTCGTCGGTCAGCGACGCCTCGTCCGCCCGGCCGGCGAAGTGCACGACCGCCTCCACGCCGCCGGAGCGGGCGAGGTCGGCGAACACCGCCTCGACGGCGTCGGGATCGGTGCAGTCGACGGCGTACCACGCGGTGTCGGAGCCGTCGGGCGCCGTGCTGCGGTCGAGACCGATCACCTCGTGGCCGAGGGCGGTCAGGCCGGGGAGCAGGACGGTGCCGATGCTGCCGGCCGCGCCGGTGACGAGGACGCGCACGGCGGCCCTCAGACCTTCGGGACGATCGCGCCGAGCAGCTCACCCATGCGGGTGGCCGCGGCCCGGCCGGCCTCGAGCACCTCCTCGTGGTTGAGCGCCTCACCGGTCATGCCGGCGGCCAGGTTGGTGACCAGCGAGATGCCGAGCACCTCCATGCCGGCCTCGCGGGAGGCGATCGCCTCGAGCACGGTGGACATGCCGACCAGGTCGCCGCCGATCGTGCGGACCATCCGGATCTCGGCGGGGGTCTCGTAGTGCGGCCCGGTGAACTGGACGTAGACGCCCTCGTCGAGGCTCGGGTCGACCTCCTGGCACAGCGTGCGCAGGCGGGAGCTGTAGAGGTCGGTCAGGTCGACGAAGTTCGCGCCCTCGATCGGTGAGGTCGCGGTGAGGTTGATGTGGTCGCTGATCAGGACCGGCGTGCCGGGCGTCCAGGTGTCCTTGAGCCCGCCGCAGCCGTTGGTGAGCACCATGACGTCGCAGCCGGCGGCGGCCGCGGTGCGGACACCGTGCACGACCGCGCGGACGCCGCGGCCCTCGTAGAAGTGGGTGCGGCCCAGGAACACAAGGAGGTTCTTGTCGCCCGCGCGGACCGACCGGATCTTGCCGGCGTGCCCCTGCACGGCCGAGGCGGAGAAGCCGGGGAGGTCGGTGGTGGACAGCTCGGCGGTCGCCTCGCCGAGGGCGTCGACGGCCGGGAGCCAGCCCGAGCCCATCACGAGTGCGACGTCGTGCTTGTCGACGCCGGTCAGCTCGCGGAGCCGGTCGGCGGCCTGGGCGGCCAGCTGCTGAGGTTCGCCTGCGGGGTTGCTCACGCGGTGAGCGTAGTCGTCAGTGACCGATGCTCCGACAGGGCCGGTTGCGCAGCGCCTCGACGTAGTCGGCCGGCGCGTCGGCCGCGTCGGCGGCCTCGGCGAGGATCCCGAGGTACGACGCGGAGGGGAGTCCGCCCTCGTAGGCGTCGAGCACGTACGCCCACGCCACCTGCTCGCCGAGCATCGTGGTCACTCGGACCTTTGTCTTGCGGTAGAGGCCCGTGTCGGCGCTCTCCCACCCGTCGAGCGTCGACTCGTCCTCCTCGGTGACGTCGTACACCGCGACGAAGACCTGCTCCAGCGGGTCCTCGACGATGGTCGCCAGCGCGCCGTCCCAGCCGAGGTCCTCGCCGCCGAACGTGAGCCGCCAGCCGAGCAGCCAGCCCGTCGTGCGCAGGATCGAGTGCGGGCAGCGCTCCATCATGCGGTGGGGGTCCAGGTTGGACCCGTACGCGGCGTACAGGGGCACGCGCCGAGCGTAGTGGCTGGACCGCCGCCTCCCGGGGAACCGCCCGGATGCGAGAATCAGGCACGTGAATCGTGTCGTGGTGATCGGTGGCGGACCCGGCGGCTACGAGGCGGCGCTGGTGGCCGCACAGCTCGGGGCCGACGTCACCGTCGTCGACTCCGACGGCCTCGGCGGCTCCGCGGTCATCACCGACTGCGTCCCGAGCAAGACCCTCATCGCGACGGCCGAGCTGATGGCCGACATGGAGGAGGCCGACGAGCTCGGCCTGATGGGCACCGCGCCCGGCGTCGACCTGGCCCGCGTGAACGCCCGCGTGAAGCGGCTCGCGCTCGCCCAGTCGGCCGACATCGAGCGGCGGATCACCCGCGACGGTGTACGGGTGCTCGCCGGCCGCGGCCGTCTCGACGGGCCCGACAAGGTCGTCGTCGACCTGCACGACGGTGGGCGCGAGGTGGTCGAGGCCGACGCGGTGCTGGTCGCCACCGGCGCCTCGCCGCGCACGCTCGACACCGCCCGGCCCGACGGCGAGCGGATCCTGACCTGGGAGCAGGTCTACGACCTCGACGAGGTGCCCGAGAAGCTCATCGTGGTCGGCTCCGGCGTGACCGGCGCGGAGTTCGCGTCGGCGTACAACGCCCTGGGCATCGACGTCACCCTCGTGTCCAGCCGCGACCGGGTGCTGCCCGGCGAGGACGCCGACGCGGCCGAGGTGATCGAGCAGGTCTTCACCCGGCGGGGCATGACCGTGCTGTCGAAGTCCCGGATGGCCTCGGTCGCCCGCGACGGCGACACGGTCACCGTGACGCTCACCGACGGCCGCACGGTCGAGGGCTCGCACTGCCTCCTCGCGCTCGGCTCGATCCCGAACACCAAGGACCTCGGCCTCGAGGAGGCCGGCATCGACCTGGACGCGTCCGGCAACGTCGTCGTCGACCGGGTCTCGCGCACGTCGGCGCGAGGCGTGTACGCCGCCGGCGACTGCACCGGCGTGCTCATGCTCGCCTCCGTCGCGGCCATGCAGGGCCGGATCGCGATGTGGCACTTCCTCGGCGACGCGGTGCAGCCCCTCGACCTCAAGCGGGTCTCATCCAACGTCTTCACCGCCCCGGAGATCGCGACGGTCGGCTACACCCAGGCCGGCGTCGACGCCGGCGAGGTCGAGGCCGAGAGCGTGATGCTGCCGCTGTCGGGCAACCCGCGCGCCAAGATGCAGGGCGTCCGCGACGGCTTCGTGAAGCTCTTCGCCCGCCCCGGCACCGGGATCATCGTCGGTGGCGTCGTGGTCGGGCCGCGCGCGAGCGAGCTGATCCACCCGGTGTCGATCGCGGTGGCGGAGAACCTCACCGCCGACCAGCTGGCGCACGCGTTCACGGTCTACCCGTCGATGAGCGGCTCGGTCGCCGAGGCCGCCCGCCGCCTGCACCGGGTGGACTAGGGCTCAGGGCGCGTCGACCGGGTCCTCCAGGCCGACGCAGAACTCCGTGCTGCTGCCGTCCATCGTGCCCGGCGGGTAGTAGTCGACCGCCCAGCCCCGGCAGGTCGCTGTTCGCGCAGACCGGGCCACGAAGCTGTCCGTCCGGTCGATCCCCACCGGCCAGAGCACGACCCCGACCGCGACCAGCGCCACCAGGCCGAGCCAGGTGCCGACCTGGCTCCGCGCGGCGCCGAGCCACGCGGACGCGGCGAGGACAACCGCGAGACCCCCGCCGACGGTCAGGGCGACCAGGAAGCCGACGCTGTCACCCCGCTCGCCGAACGGTCCGTACAGGCTGGCCAGCCAGGGGAACGGAATGCCGCAGCCGACCACGAAGCCGACCCCACCTGCCGTGATCGTGACGCGTCGTCGTCGCTCGACCGGATCCACGCCGGTTCGACGTGGCCCGGGTCCGCGGGGTTCCGGTCAGAAGCCGCCGAAGTCCCCGCCGAAGTCGAACCCGCCGCCGTCGAACCCGCCGCCGTCGCCGCCGAAGTCGGAGCCGCCGCCCCCGTCGTCGAAGCCGCCGCCGTCCCCGCCCCCGTTATCACCGCCGCCGGTGTCGAAGCCGTCGGCGCCGCCGGACATGTCGCCGCCGTCCCAGTCGGACGCGAGCAGCGAGCCGAGCAGGAAGCCGGGGAGCAGGCCGCTCATGGCGTACCCGCCGAAGTAGCCCGAGGCGTACGGCGAGTAGGCGGGGCCGCCCTGCCAGTAGGGCACCCGGCCGGCGCCCTGCCGGACCGTGCGGATGTCCGGCTCGGCGCCCTGCTGGACGCGGTCCTCGTCGGCGGCGCAGACCGGGATCTGGCGCTTCTGGCCACCGGGCGGCGCCCACTCGATGTCGGCGGTGGACGGGCCGTGGGCCGGGTTGAAGAAGCACGGCGGGCGTCGCGTGGGCAGCGGCCTGCCCTCGACGCGCGCGGTCACGCAGGCGATGGCGTACCGGCCGTCCTCGAGCGCCTCGGTCACGTGCTTGATGTCGTCCTTGCGGGTGGCGAGCCGCAGCGACTCCTTCGCCGACTCGTAGGAGTCGAGGGCGCGCTGCCAGTCCTGCCGGGCGGCCTCGTCGAGCTGCGCGGTGAGCATGTCGCTGTCGAGCCGCTGGAGCTCCTCGCCGAAGCGGGTGACGTCCTCCTCGGTGACGGTGCGCACCGCGGCGAGCTCGCTGGCCTGCCGCGACTCGAGCTCCGCCTGGCGGCGACGCGCGGCCACCGCCTGGGTCCCGAAGACGACCACGCCGATGACCAGCAGCAGGACGAGGATCTCCATGCGTCGAGCCTACGGGGACGTCCCCACCCGGCCGATGCGTGTAGCACGAGGACTGGGGGATTCCGTGGCGCGAAACGCCGGGAATCTGCCAGAATCATCAGCCACACGCACAACTGAATGCTCATTCGTCACACTTGTCGCGTCGCGACGGGCCGGATCGGGAAGTCCTGCCTGCCGCGTCGGCCCCTCCGGATGGGAAGCCGGACGGTCCGGACCCCGCGGCCGGTGCGCTGTCTGGGCGGATGCAAGGGGAAGACCAGATGCAGTCACGCCGCAGGCGCGACCGGCTGGCCGTCCGCGCCTGGCCGTCCCGCGCCGCCTCGAGCGTCGCGGGTGTGGTCGGCGTGGTCACGGTCCTGCTCGTCGGCGCCGTCGGGTCGCAGGCACCGGCCGTCACCGTCGACCAGTCCTACTGGATCCCGGCGGGCGACAAGGTCGTCGTGCGCGGGCACGGCTACGGGCACGGCCACGGGATGAGCCAGTACGGCGCGTACGGCGCGGCCCGGCAGGGCCTCACCGCCGCCCAGATCGTCGGGTTCTACTACCCGGGCACGACCCCGACCGTCGTCGGTGGCCGGATCCGCGTGCTCATCACGGCCGACACCTCCGACGACGTCGTGGTCAGCCCCGTCGCCGGCCTCGCCGTCCGGGACCGCGGGGCACGGGCGACGTACCCCCTCCCGGTCGTCGACGGCGCGACCCGGTGGCGGCTGAACGTCGTCGGGCGCGCGCCGGTCGTCGAGTACCGCGTCGGCGGCACGTACCGGCCGTGGCTGCCCGACGGCGTCGCGGCGTTCACCGGCGACCTGCAGCTCCAGGCGCCCGGTCAGCTGATGACGCTGTGGACCCCCGCGGGTGAGCGCAGCTACCGCGGCAAGCTCCGTGCCGCCACGCCGTCCCCGGGGTCGACCGCGCGCGACACCGTCAACGTGGTGAAGCTCGACGACTACCTCAAGGGTGTGATCGCCGACGAGATGCCGGCGTCGTGGCACCCCGAGGCGGTCAAGGCGCAGGCGATCGCCGCGCGCACCTACGCCGCCTGGTCGCGCGCCGAGAACCGCAAGCGCTACTACCAGATCTGCGACACCACCTCCTGCCAGGTGTACGGCGGGGTCGCGGCCGAGCACCCGGCGGCCAGCGCGGCCGTGGCGGCGACGGCCGGACAGGTCCTAACGTTCGAGGGGAAGCCGGCGTTCACGCAGTTCTCCTCGTCGAGCGGCGGCTGGACGGCCGCGGGGTCGGTGCCGTACCTGCCGGCCCAGGCCGACCCCTACGACGCCCACGACGCGAACCCGATGAACACCTGGGCGGTCACCGTCGACGTGCGCCGCCTGGAGAAGGCCTACCCGGCCATCGGCGACCTGCGCCGGATCCGGGTGACCGCGCGCGACGGCAACGGCGAGTGGTTCGGCCGGGTGATCTCGCTGCAGCTCGACGGCACCAAGGCCGACCGGACGATCAGCGGCGACAGCTTCCGCTGGGCGTTCGGGCTCCGCTCCACCTGGTTCGCGATCGACCAGCCCCGCTAGCACCCGCGCCTTCGAGGGCCGGGGTCAGGTCGAGAGCACGAGGACGAGGTCGCCGCCGTCGACCTGCTGGGTGCCGGAGAGCGCGATGCGCTCGACGGTGCCGCCGACGGGTGCGGTGATGGCGGCCTCCATCTTCATCGCCTCGATCGTCGCCACGGTGGCGCCGGCCTCGACGGTGTCGCCCTCGGACACGACGAGGCTGACCACGCCGTCGAAGGGTGCGGCGACGTGGCCGGGCTTGGAGGTGTCGGCGCGCTCGGCGGTGGGGGCGTCGGACTCGACGGACCGGTCACGCACGTTGACCGGCCGGAGCTGGCCGTTGATCGTGCACAGCACCGCGCGGAAACCGCGCTCGTCGGGCTCGCTGACGGCCTGCAGGCCGAACAGCAGCCGCTTGCCCTCCTGCAGGTCGACCTGGTGCTCCTCGCCGGTGCGCAGGCCGTAGAGGTAGTCGCGGGTGGGCAGCACCGAGAGGTCGCCGTACTTCTCGCGCGACTCCAGGAACTCCTTGGTCGGGCCGGGGAACAGCAGCGTGTTGAGGGTGCCGCGGCGGTCGTCGACGAGGCCCTGCTGCTGGTCGGCGTCGAGGTCGGCCGCGACGGGCTTGACCTTGCGGCCCTCCAGCGCCTTGGTGCGGAACGGCTCGGGCCAGCCGCCGGGCGGGTCGCCGAGGT
Organism: Nocardioides iriomotensis; assembly: GCF_004168035.1. GTDB lineage: Bacteria > Actinomycetota > Actinomycetes > Propionibacteriales > Nocardioidaceae > Nocardioides_B > Nocardioides_B iriomotensis. The sequence goes on from NZ_SDPU01000020.1 coordinate 154,204, forward strand.
CGCCGTTGAGGAAGCCGATGACGGAGTCGGGCACGTCGAACTTGCCGGGCTCGGCCTCGAACTCCTTCGGGTCGGCGCCGACGGCGACGAGGTGCAGCGCGAGGTCGCCGACGACCTTCGACGACGGCGTCACCTTGACGATGTTGCCGAGGATGTCGTTGGCGGCGGCGTACATGTCCTCGATCTGCTCGAACTTCTCGCCGAGGCCGAGCGCGATCGCCTGCTGGCGCAGGTTGGAGAGCTGGCCGCCGGGGATCTCGTGGGTGTACACGCGGCCTGTCGGGGACGGCAGCCCGGACTCGAACGGGGCGTAGACGCGGCGGGTCGCCTCCCAGTAGGGCTCCAGCGCGTTGACCGCGGTCAGGTCGAGCCCGGTGGCGCGCGCCGAGTGGTCGGTGGTCGCAACCAGAGCGGACAGCGCGGGCTGGCTGGTCGTGCCGGCCACGGCCGCGCAGGCGGCGTCGACGGCGTCGACCCCGGCGTCGATCGCGGCGAGCAGCGTGGCGAGCTGTCCGCCGGGGGTGTCATGGGTGTGCAGGTGCACCGGCAGGTCGAACCGCTCGCGCAGCGCGCGCACGAGGACGCGGGCGGCGGGTGCGCGGAGCAGGCCGGCCATGTCCTTGATCGCGAGCACGTGGGCACCCGCGTCGACGATCCGCTCGGCCAGGCGCAGGTAGTAGTCGAGCGTGTAGAGCGTCTCGTTCGGGTCGGAGAGGTCGCCGGTGTAGCAGAGCGCGACCTCGGCGAGGGTGGTGCTGGTGGCGCGCACGGCCTCGATCGCGGGCCGCATCTGCTCGACGTCGTTGAGCGCGTCGAAGATCCGGAACACGTCGATGCCGGTCGCGGCGGCCTCCTGCACGAAGGCCTCGGTCACGGCGGTCGGGTACGGCGTGTAGCCGACGGTGTTGCGGCCGCGCAGCAGCATCTGGAGCTGGATGTTCGGCACCGCCTGGCGCAGCGCGGCGAGCCGCTCCCACGGGTCCTCGGAGAGGAAGCGCAGCGCGACGTCGTACGTCGCCCCGCCCCAGGCCTCGAGCGACCACAGCTGCGGGGTGGTGCGCGCGACGTGCCCGGCGACGGCGAGCAGGTCGCGGGTGCGCACGCGGGTGGCGAGCAGCGACTGGTGCGCGTCGCGGAACGTCGTGTCGGTGACCGCGACGGGGGTCTGCTCGCGCAGCGCGCGGGCGAACGCTTCGGGGCCGAGCGAGAGCAGCGCCTGCCTCGTGCCGTCCGGCGCGGGCACGGTCAGGTCGACGTCGGGCAGCTTGGTCACCGGGTCGATCGACACCGGCGCGGCGCCGTAGGGCTGGTTGACCGTCACGTCGGCGAGGTAGTTGAGCAGCTTGGTGCCGCGGTCCGCCGACGAGCGCGCGGTCAGCAGCTGCGGGTGGTCCTCGATGAACGACGTGGTCACGCGGCCGGCGCGGAAGTCCGGGTCGTCGAGCACGGCCTGCAGGAACGGGATGTTGGTGGAGACGCCGCGGATGCGGAACTCCGCGACGGCCCGCCGCGCGCGGTCGACCGCGATCGAGAAGTCGCGGCCGCGGCACGTCAGCTTGGCCAGCATCGAGTCGAAGTGCGCGGACACCTCCGCACCGGTGTACGTCGTACCGCCGTCGAGCCGGACGCCCGCACCGCCGGGGGAGCGGTAGGTCGTGATCTTGCCGGTGTCGGGGCGGAACCCGTTGGCGGGGTCCTCGGTGGTGATCCGGCACTGCAGGGCGGCGCCGCGCAGCCGGACGGTGTCCTGGGACAGGCCGAGGTCGTCGAGGGTCTCGCCGGACGCGATCCGCATCTGCGACTGCACGAGGTCGACGTCGGTGACCTCCTCGGTCACGGTGTGCTCGACCTGGATCCGCGGGTTCATCTCGATGAACACGTAGCTGCCCTGCGGGTCGAGCAGGAACTCGACGGTGCCGGCGTTGCGGTAGCCGATCTCCCGGGCGAAGCGCACCGCGTCGGCGCAGATCCGGTCGCGCAGCTCCTCGGGGAGGTTCGGCGCGGGCGCGATCTCGACGACCTTCTGGTGCCGCCGCTGCACCGAGCAGTCGCGCTCGAACAAGTGGATCACGTTGCCCGCGCCGTCGGCGAGGATCTGCACCTCGATGTGCCGCGGGTCGACCACGGCCTGCTCGATGAAGACCGTCGGGTCGCCGAACGCGCCCTCGGCCTCGCGCATGCAGGTCTCGACGGCCTCGCGCAGGTTCGCGCTGTCGGGGCCGGGCTCGTCGACCCGGCGCATGCCGCGGCCACCACCGCCGGCGACCGCCTTGACGAACAGCGGGTAGGGCAGCGCGGAGGCCGCCTCGACCAGCGCGTCCGCGTCGGTCGACGGATCGACCGAGGCCAGCGTCGGGACGCCCGCGGCCTTCGCGGCCGCGATCGCGCGCGCCTTGTTGCCGGTGAGCGTGAGCACGTCGGCGGTCGGGCCGATGAACGTGATGCCGGCGTTGGCGCACGCCTCGGCCAGCCGGGGGTTCTCCGACAGGAAGCCGTAGCCCGGGTAGACCGCGTCGGCGCCGGCGTTCACGGCGGCCCGCACGATCACGTCGGGGTCGAGGTACGCCCGGACGGGGTGGCCGCGTTCACCGATCTCGTAGGCCTCGTCGGCCTTGAGCCGGTGCTCGGACCCGCGGTCCTCGTAGGGGAACACCGCCACGGTCTCCGCCCCGAGCTCGTACGCCGCGCGGAACGCACGGATCGCGATCTCGCCGCGGTTGGCCACCAGCACCTTGGAGAACATGACTGGCAGGCTAGTGCTCCGAGGACCCCGCGCTGTCGGGCGTCCGTCATGCGGGGCGGTCAGTCGGTGAGCTCCGCCAGCCGGACGCGCAGCTTCTTCGCCCGCTTCTTCCACGAGCGGCGCTTCTCGTCGCGCTCCTCCGCCCGTGCCTCGGCCGCCTCGAGGTCGAGCAGCAGGGCGGCGATCGCGGTGGCTGCGACGTCGACCTCGGTGTCGCGGGTCTCCGGCGTCACGTGGTCGGGGTGCGGGACGGTCTCGCGCGGCGGCACGGGCACCAGGTGCTCGAGGTCGCCGTGCACGGCGTACCCGGCCTTCTGGATCTCCTTCACCCACCGCTCGGCGACGGGCACGAGGTCGTCGTGGAGCGGCAGCGGCAGCCGCGGTCGGGGCGAGGCGCTGGGGGAGAGGACGGTGTGGGCGAGGCGGTGCTTCACCAGGCGTCCGTACGCCGGCTGGCGGAGGCGCCCGTCCAGCGCCGTGTTCACCCGGCGGAGCAGGTCGATCTCGGCGACGCCGAGCGAGGGGTTGAGGGCGTCCGGGGCGGCGGGTGGGTAGCCGTCCGGGTCGAAGCCGACGGCCTGCGCGAACCGCGCCCACAGCCGGGACGGGTCCGCGCCCTCCGGCTCCGCGACGACCACGTGCACCCGGTCGGGCGGCAGGCCGTGGCCCCAGCGGGCGAGCACGTCGGGCAGGTCCTGGGCGGCGTGGAAGTGCCGGCCGAGCGCGTCCTCGCCGCGGGCCACGCGCTGCTGGTACTCCGCGAACGGGACCGCCCGGCCGTGCTTGACGCCCTCCTGCCACTCGGCCACGAGCTGCCGCGCCAGGTCGCGCGCGGTGACCACGACGTGCAGGTCGAGGTCCTTGAGCATCGTCGTCGCGGCCACCACCTGCCGACGCGACGCGGCGGCGAGCAGCTCGTGGCTGATCACCGTCGTGCCCACGTGGGCGCGGGCCAGGGAGCAGACCTGGTCCCAGGCGCCGTCGACGTCCGCGCGGCGCCGGCCCCAGGCCTTGTGGTTGCCGCGCAGGTCCAGCGCGGCGCGGAACACCGGGTCGTCGCCCCCGGCCCGTCCGCGCGGGTGGAGGACTCCCCGGTCGCCGAGGGCGACGGCGTTGGCCTCCAGGGAGCGCTGGAGGTACGTGGTGCCGCTCTTGGGCAGTCCCACGTGGAGGACCACGGTGTGCACGTCTCGTCGGGCCACCCGGCCAGCGTGGCGAGGCAGGGTGAACGACGCGTGACCGCAGCCCGACGGTTCAGGGGATGGTGCGCGGCGGGGAGCCGGCCGCGAGGGACTCCAGCAGCGTCTCCCAGCGGTGGCCGACCGTCTCCATCGACCACTCGTGCGACCGGGCCAGTCCCGCGGCACCCATCCGGCGCCGCAGGTCCGCGTCCTCGACCAGCCGCAGCAGCGCCGCGGTGAACCCGGCCTCGTCGCCGTCGGGCACCAGAAAGCCGGTCTCGCCGTCGCGCACGATCTCCCGCGGGCCGCGCGGGCAGTCCATCGCGACGGTGGGCAGGCCGACGCTCATCGCCTCGATCAGCGACATGGAGAAGCTCTCGGTGTGGGAGGCGAGCGCGTAGACCGAGGCGCTCGCCAGCACGCTGCGCAGGTCGAGCGAGTAGCCGCGCAGCCGGACCCGTCCGGCGAGGCCGAGCTGCTCGACCTGGGCCTCGAGAGCGCGGTCCTCGGGCCCGGCGCCGTACACGTGCAGCTGCCAGTCGGGGTGCGCGGCCGCCACGGGCGCGAAGGCGCGGATCATCCGCGCGTGGCCCTTCGCCGCGTCGAGCCGGCCGGCGGTCACGATCACGGGCGCGTCGAGCGGTGCAGGCGCCTCGGCAACCGGCCACGGGAGGGCGTTGGGCAGGTGGTGGATCCGCGCGGCGGCGTCGGGGTAGCGCGCCCGGTAGTCGGCGGCGTCGGCCGCGGTCAGCACCGCGAACCCGTCGAGGCCCGGCACCGCCGCGTCTAGCACGGCGGTGGAGCGGTCCGGGGCGAAGCGGTTCTCGAAGTGGCCGTGGTCCTGCCCGACCACCGGTACGGCGGTCGTGGGCCGCAGCTGGAGGGCGGCGAGGTGCAGCGACGGGCGGGTCGAGAGCAGCACGCCCTCCGTCACCCCGGCGAGCCCGCGGCGCAGGACGAGGTCGGTGAGGTGGTTCATCCGGGCCTCGGCGGGCGCGGGCCGCAGCCGGCTCGGCCGGGCCTCGAGCTCCGCGCGCAGGGCGCTGCGCCGGCGCGGGGTCGGGTGCAGCACCCGGACGGCCAGCCGCGGGTCGTGGGCGAACCGGGGCACCCGCCGGCTGCGGAACAGGCTCAGCAGCGTGACGTCGTGGGCCGCCGCGAGGTGATTGGCCAGGTTGACGACGGTGCGCGCGACGCCCCCGCCTCCGAACGCGTCGAAGACGAGGACGTGGACGCGCAGCGGCTCAGTCCTTGATCTCGCAGATGACCCCGCCGCTGGTCACCGTCGCGCCGACCTCGGCGTCGAGGCCGCTGACGGTGCCGGCCTTGTGCGCCTTGAGCGGCTGCTCCATCTTCATCGCCTCGAGGACCACGATGACGTCGCCCTCGGCGACCTCCTGGCCGTCCTCGACCGCGACCTTGACGATCGTGCCCTGCATCGGCGAGGTGACCGAGTCGCCGCTCGCGGCGGCACCGGCCTTCTTGCCCTTGGCGCGCTTGGGCTTCTTCGCACCGCCACCGGCTCCGCCGGCCGCGGCGATGCCGCCCAGGCCGGCCGGGAGGACCACCTCGATCCGACGGCCGCCGACCTCGACGGTCACGGCCTGTCGCTCGTCGGCCCCCGTGCCGTCTGCCGCCTCGCCCTGCTCGCCGCCGTACGGCTCGATCTGGTTGTCGAAGTCGGTCTCGATCCAGGTCGTGTAGACGTCGAACGAGCCCTCGCCGGACGGGTTGGACGCGGCGACGTACGCCGGGTCGGAGACGACCGCGCGGTGGAACGGCAGCACCGTCGGCATGCCCTCGACGACGAACTCGTCGAGCGCCCGGCGAGACCGCTCCAGCGCCTGGGTGCGGTCGCGTCCGGTGACGATCAGCTTGGCGACGAGGGAGTCGAACGAGCCGGGCACGGTCTCGCCCTGGTCGTAGCCGCCGTCGAGGCGGACGCCGGGGCCCGAGGGCTGGTGCCAGCGGGTCAGCGTTCCGGGGGCCGGCATGAAGTTGCGGCCGCCGTCCTCGGCGTTGATCCGGAACTCGATCGAGTGGCCGCGGATCTCGGGGTCGTCGTACCCGAGCTCCTCACCGGCGGCGATGCGGAACATCTCGCGCACCAGGTCGATGCCGGTGACCTCCTCGGAGACGCAGTGCTCGACCTGGAGCCGGGTGTTGACCTCGAGGAAGGAGATCGTGCCGTCGGCCGCCACGAGGAACTCGCAGGTGCCGGCGCCGTAGTAGCCGGCCTCGCGCAGGATCGCCTTCGACGACTCGTAGAGCCGCTCGACCTGCTCGTCGCTGAGGAACGGCGCGGGCGCCTCCTCGACGAGCTTCTGGTGGCGGCGCTGCAGCGAGCAGTCCCGGGTGGAGACCACGACGACGTTGCCGTGCTGGTCGGCGAGGCACTGGGTCTCGACGTGCCGCGGGCGGTCGAGGAACTTCTCGACCAGGCACTCGCCGCGACCGAACGCCCCGACGGCCTCGCGCACCGCCGACTCGTAGGCGTCGGGGATCTCCTCCATCGTGCGGGCGACCTTGAGGCCGCGGCCGCCGCCGCCGAAGACCGCCTTGATCGCGACCGGCAGGCCGTGCTCCTTCGCGAACGCGACGACCTCGTCGGCGTCCTTGACCGGGTCCTTGGTGCCCGCGGCGAGGGGGGCGTTCGCGGCCTCCGCGATGTGCTTGGCCTTCGCCTTGTCGCCGAGCGCCTCGATCGCGGACGGCGGTGGGCCGATCCAGGTCAGGCCCGCGTCGATGACCGCCGCGGCGAAGTCGGCGTTCTCGGCGAGGAACCCGTAGCCCGGGTGGACCGAGTCGGCGCCGGACCTCTTCGCGACGTCGACGATCTTCTCTATCGAGAGGTACGACTCGGCCGGGGTAGCGCCCCCGAGGGCGTGCGCCTCGTCGGCGAGCCGGACGAACAGCGCGTCGCGGTCGGGCTCGGCGTACACCGCCACGCTGCCGATCCCGGCGTCCTTGCAGGCCCGGATGACCCGGACCGCGATCTCGCCGCGGTTGGCGACGAGGACCTTCTCGAGCGGCTTGACGTTCGCCGTAGCGGCCACGGGTGTTCTCTCCTTGCGCCTCGCGTGTGTCGTTCGGGAGTCTAGGGCCCCGCGTCGTGGGCGAGCAGGTGACCACGGCCACACCGCCCCGCACGGCCGACATCGGAGGGAGCCGGGGTTGCGCGACTACCGGTCGTCCGACGACGACAACGGGCGTTGGGTGGGTTTCCCGTTCCGCGAGGGCGACATCGTCATCTCGACGCGCTCGAAGTCGGGTACGACGTGGATGCAGATGATCTGCGCCCTGCTCGTCCTGGGTACGCCGGACCTCCCCGCGCCGCTCACGACGATCTCGCCGTGGGTCGACCACCGGGTCGAGCCGGTGGCGGACGTGCTGGCCCGGCTCGAGGCGCAGCGCCACCGCCGGTTCGTCAAGACGCACACCCCGCTGGACGGGCTGCCGCTCGACCCGCGCGCGACGTACGTCGTGGTCGCCCGGTCCCCGCTCGACATGGCGGTGTCGCTCTACCACCAGGGCGCCAACATCGACCGTCGCCGGCTGCGCGAGCTCACCGGAGAGCCCGAGCCGACCACGCCGGGCCCGCCCCGCCCGGACCTGCACGCGTGGCTGGTGGCGTGGACCGAGCGCGAGACCACCCCGCAGGAGTCGCTCGACTCGCTCGTGGGGGTGCTGCACCACGTGACGGATGCCTGGCGACGGCGCGAGGCGGGCGAGGTCGACGTGCTGCTGGTGCACTACGCGGACCTGCTGGCCGACCTGGAGGGCGAGATGCGCCGGGTCGCCGCCGCGCTCGGCATCACGGTCGTCGAGGACCGCTGGCCGGCGCTGGTCGAGGCCGCCACGTTCGCGTCCATGCGCGCTCGCTCGGCCGACCTCACCCCCGACACGCTCGGCGTGCTGCGGAGCAAGGAGGCGTTCTTCCGGCGCGGCGGATCCGGTGCCGGTCGGGAGGTGCTCAGCGCCGACGAGCTGGCGCGGTACGACGCCCGGGTGCGCGCGCTCGCGCCGCCCGAGGTCGTCGCCTGGCTGGACCGCTGACGGCGGTCAGCCGCGTCGCAGCGCGTCCACGGTCTCGCGCAGCCCCTGGTCCAGCGGTCGCGGCGTCCAGCCCAGCTCGGACTGCGCCTTGAGGGAGGTGCCGTAGTAGGTGGCGAGCGAGGCACGCATGGTCTCGGCGGCGTACCCGGGCGGCAGCGGCACGACCTTCTCGGCGGCGCCGAGCGCGCGGGCGGTCGCGCGGACCGCCCGCTCGGGGAGCACCCGCGGTCCCTTCGTGCCGGCGATCGCGGCGACCTGCTTCAGCCCGTCGACGAGCCGCAGGTGCGGGCCGGTGAGCATGTAGGAGCGGCCGGGCTCGCCGCGCTCCATGGCCAGCACGTGGCCGCGTGCGACGTCCTCGACGTGGGCCCAGCAGACCCCGCCCGCCGCCGGCACGAGCGGGCGCCCGCCGCGCACGACCTGGGCGATCAGCTGGCCGGTCTGCGCGGTGTCGCCCGGGCCGTAGACGAGACCGGGCTGGACGATGACGACCGGCAGGCCCTCGCGGGCCAGGTCGAGCGCGATGTCGTGGGCCTCGGCCTTGGTGCGGTCGTAGTTGGACAGGTGCGTGCCGGTGAACCGGTAGGTCTCGTCGACGACCTGCTCCTGGGTGTCGGAGTTGACCGCGACCGTGCTCGTGTAGACGACGCGCCGTACCCGGTTGCGGAGCGCGGCGAGCAGCACGTTGCGGGTGCCCTCGACGTTGACCCGGTCACCGACGGAGCCGTCGCGCTCGCCGAGGCGGTACCAGCCCGCGACGTGGAACAGGCCGTCCACGCCGGTGGTGAGCGCGTCGAGCGCCGCGGTGCTGTCGAGGTCGCCGGGTCTCAGCTCGACGCCGAGCTCGGTCAGCGCGGTGGCACGAGCCGGGTCGCGCACCAGCGCGACCACCTCGTGCCCCGCCTCGCGCAGCTGGCGCGCGAGCGCACCTCCGACGAAACCGGTCGCACCCGTCATCGCGTAACGCATGGACCGATCGAACCAGATCGGGCGGGCCCGGCTCAGAGCCGGTGCCGCACCCACACGTTCGGCTCGACGTACACCGCGTAGTCGTGCGTGGGGTCGCAGACCACCGGCACCAGTGCCAGGGGTACGACGACCTCGCCCGGGGTGTCGAACGGCAGCCCGGTCCACTCCCGCCACTGCCCGAGGGAGCCGGCGACCACCATCGACCGGGGCGCCACGCCGTGGATCGTCGCGCCGGCCCGGGCGTGGGTGCGCAGCCAGGCGTCGACCGGCAGCCCGTCGTCGCGGGTGCGCGCGATGTACGCGGTGGCCGGCTCGTGCGGGTCCAGGTGCTTCTCGTTGGGCCGCACCGGGGCGACGAGCTCGGCGTACCCGGCCTCCGCGGCGGCCGCGCGCATCGCGGCCAGCATCCGGTGCGACAGCCCGCGGCCGAGGTGGTCGGGCCGCACCGCGATCTCCAGCGCACTGACGGTGTCGGTCCGGGTGCCGTTCTCGTGGTCGCGGAACGCCCACAGCAGGACGCGGTCCCAGCCACCGGGCGGGAGCTCGCCCCCGCGGTGCCCGTGCAGCTCGAAGGGCGCGGCGAACACGCGCGCGACGACCTCGTCGCCGTCCAGCGCGACGAGGCACAGGTGGCCGAAGGTCGACGGCACCCGGCCGAAGTACGCCGCGGCGGTGTCGTCGTGGCCCATGAACTCCGGCCAGCTGTCCGGCATCCGCCACATCGCCGGCTCGAGGTCCGGCCGGTCGGCGAGGGCGGTGATCACGATGCCGTGGTGCTGGGCGGTCATGGCGTCATCATCACCGCCGCGACGGCCCGTGTCGCGCGAGTTCAGTCCGGGGTACGGCGAGGCCGCAGCCGGCGGCGCATCACCACACGCGTGGGGGACCGGCGGACCACCTCGTGGAAGCCGGCCCGCTCGTAGAGGCTGCGCGAGCCGAAGAACATGAAGTCGTCGTGGCTGCGCTCGGGCTTGTCGACCGGATACGCCTCGACCAGCCGCACGCCGTTGTCGCGGGCATGGTCGAGCGCGGCCGCGAGCAGCCGGTGCTGCAGCCCCTGGCCGCGGTGGGTCCTGGCGACGTACGTGCAGACCACCGACCACACCTCGGCGTCGTCGACCGGCTTCATGACCGGGGAGCGGCGGAGCTTGTCGTACTCCTCGCGCGGGCCGAGGCTGATCCAGCCGACGGGGTCGTCGTCGACGTACCCGACGAGCCCCGGCACGGTGCCGCCCGCGACGAGGTCGCACAGCGCCTGCCGGGCGTCGCCGTGGCCGGAGCCGCTGCGCCGGTAGAACATGCACCAGCAGCCCCGCACGATCGAGCCGCCCGGCTTCGCGAACAGGGTCTCGAGGTCGGCCCACGTCTCCGGCGTGAGCGCCTGGGTGGTGAACCCGCTCATGCCAGCCTCGCCAGGTCCTCGTGGCACCGGGCAGCGACCCGGTCGAGCTCGGTCATCGTCTCGTCGATGTCGCGGCGCATCTGCTCGAGCTCGGCCCGTCGCACCTCGATCTGGTCCAGCAGGTAGCGCAGCTGCCCCGCCTCGCCCGGCTGCTCGTCGTACATGTTCACGATCGTGGCGATCTCCGGCAGCGAGAAGCCGAGTCGCTTGCCGCGCAGCACCAGCTGCAGCCGGATCCGCTGCCGCGCGTCGTACAGCCGCTGGCTGCCGCGCCGAGCGGGGGAGAGCAGCCCTACGTCCTCGTAGTGCCGGATCGTCCGCAGGGTCACGCCGTGCTCCTCGGCGAGCCGGCTGATCGTCCAGAGGTCCGACGGGTCCGTCGGGTCCGTCAGGTTCGTCGGGTCCGCGAGGTCGCCGTCGCGCTGCTCCACGGGCTTGCCCTTCCGCTACGGAAGCGTGCTTACGTTGACGTAAGCGTAAACCCGACCGACCCTCCTGGGAGGCCCCCGATGACCTACGAGCTGTCCGCCGAGCACGAGGCGTTCCGCAAGTCCGTCCGCGAGTTCGCCGAGGCCGAGATCGCCCCGCACGCCGCCGAGTGGGACCGCAAGCACCACTTCCCCTCCGACGTCGTGCAGAAGATGGGCTCGCTCGGGCTGATGGGTCTCACCGCGCCCGAGGAGTACGGCGGCGCCGGCCTGTCGGGCGAGGACGGCGGCTTCACGTCGCTGTGCCTGGCGATCGAGGAGATCGGCCGGGTCGACCAGTCGATGGGCATCACCCTGGAGGCCGCCGTCGGCCTGGGCATCAACCCGATCCTGACCTTCGGCACCGAGGAGCAGAAGCAGGCCTGGCTGCCCGACCTGGTCGCCGGCCGCACGCTCGCCGGATTCGGCCTGACCGAGCCGGGGGCCGGCTCCGACGCGGGTGCCACGAAGACCAAGGCGGAGCTCGTCGACGGCCCCGACGGCCAGGAGTGGGTCGTCAACGGCTCGAAGCAGTTCATCACCAACTCCGGCGCCGACATCACCTCGCTGGTGACCGTCACCGCGCGCACCGGCACGCGCGCCGACGGCCGCGCCGAGATCAGCACGATCATCGTCCCGTCGGACACGCCCGGGTTCATCGCCGAGCCGGCGTACGACAAGCTCGGCTGGCACGCCTCCGACACGCACCCGCTGACCTTCACCGACGCCCGGGTGCCCGAGGCCAACTTGCTCGGCGAGCGCGGGCGCGGCTTCGCGCAGTTCCTCGCCACCCTCGACGACGGCCGGGTCGCGATCGCCGCGCTGGCGGTCGGCTGCATCCAGGCCTGCCTCGACATGAGCCTGCAGTACGCCGGTGAGCGCACCACCTTCGGCGTGCCGATCGGCGCCAAGCAGGGCGTCGCGTTCCAGATCGCCGACCTCGAGGTCATGCTGCGCGCGTCGCGGCTGCTGACCTACCAGGCCGCCGCCATGAAGGACGCCGGCCGGCCGATGAAGGAGTTCAAGCAGGCCGCCGCGGTCGCCAAGCTCTACGCCACCGAGTCGGCCGTCACCGCCACGCGCATCGCCACGCAGGTCTTCGGCGGCTACGGCTTCATGGAGGAGTACCCCGTCGCGCGCTTCTACCGCGACGCCAAGGTGCTCGAGATCGGCGAGGGCACCTCCGAGGTGCAGCGGATGCTGATCGCGCGGGGCAAGGGCCTGCCCGTCGAGTGAGCCCGCTGGGAGGCCTCGTCTAACCTCGAGCGCATGGGACGACGGTGGAAACGGTTCACTGCCGAGGCCTCGAAGTTCCTGACCGTCGGGGGCGTGGCCACGCTGGTGGCCCTCCTGATCTTCAACGCCCTCGTGCACGGCTACTTCGGGGGACCCGGGCCGCTGCACGAGCAGCCGCTGGTCGCCTTCGTCCTGGCCAACACGGTCGGCATGGTCGTCAGCTACCGCGGCTCGCGGTCGTGGGCGTTCCGCGACCGCGAGGCCGTCGGGCCCACCGGTGGCCGGGTCGCGTTCTTCGTGATCAACGTCCTGTCGATGGGGATCCCGCTCGGCTGCCTGGCGATCACCCGCTACGTGCTCGGCCTCACCGACCCGCTCTCGGACAACATCGCGGCGAACGTCGTCGGCCTGGGCCTCGGTACGGCGGCCCGCTTCTGGGCGATCCGCCGGTTCATCTTCCTCAGCCCGCGGCGGCTGGAGAAGCGCCGCGCGGCCGAGGCGGCCGAGGCGTCCGGGTCGTCCGAGGTGGACGAGCCGGCCGCGGACCGCGCGTGAGCACCTTCCGCCTCCGGGTGCTCTCCGACCCGGCCGAGGTCGCCGTGGCGACGCCCGCCCTGGCCCGGGTCTACCGGGTCGCGTTCGCGGGCGCCGGCGAGGGGGACGACGAGGTCCGCCGCTTCGTCGACGAGCAGCTGCCGCGGCACGCCGAGCGGGACGGGTTCCGGCTCGTCGTGGTGGAGGACGGTGACGAGGCGGTCGCGCTCGGCTACGGCTACACCGGCGAGCGCGGCCAGTGGTCGTCGGATTGGGTCGCCGGCCTCGCGCCGGCCCGGCTCGTCGAGACCTGGGTCGGCGGGCACTTCGAGCTCGTCGAGCTCGCGGTGGACCCCGCCCGGCAACGGGAGGGCCTCGGCGCGCGGGTGCACGACCTGCTCCTCGAGGGCCTCCCGCACGAGCGCGCGCTGCTCACGACGTACCGCGAGGACGGGCCGGCCCCGCGGCTGTACCAGCAGCTCGGATGGCAGCCGCTCGCCGACCTCACCGAGACGACCACGCTCTACGGGCTCGACCTGCGCCCGCGGCGCTGAGCGGGGATCAGCCGCGCAGCGACTGCAGGAACGCCTGGACCTCGTCGTACTGCGGAAGCAGCCCGTCGGCCTCCGCCTGGGCCAGCGACGGGGCCGCGGTGTCCTTGGCCGACAGCAGCGGCTCGAACGGCGAGCCGTCGCGGCCGACCGTCGGCCACTCGATCCCGATCGCCGGGTCGAGCGGGTTGATGCCGTGCTCGCGACCCGGGCTGAACGTCGCGGAGCACAGGTAGTTGATCGTCGTGCCCTCCTCGAGCGCGACGAACGCGTGGCCGAGACCCTCCGTCACGAACACCGCGCGCCGGTCGACGTCGTCGAGCAGCACGGAGTCCCACTGCCCGAAGGTCGGCGAGCCGACCCGGATGTCGACGACCACGTCGAGCAGGGCACCGCGCGGGCAGAAGACCCACTTGGCCTGGCTCGGCGGGACGTCGGCGAAGTGGATGCCCCGGATCGACCCCGCGGCCGACACCGAGGCGTTGGCCTGGCGCAGGTCGAGGTGGCGGCCGGTGGCCTCCTCGAGCTTGTCCGCCCGGTACCACTCCAGGAACGCGCCGCGGCTGTCGCCGTGCACCACGGGGGTGATCTCGTAGGCGTCCGGCACCTTCAGTTCGCGGATCTGCATGGCGGCTAGGGTACAAATCGGTCCGGCCGGGTCGCCTCCCGGCCACGTCCTCGACCCTGAAGGGGGAGCCCGTTGCGCTGGCTCGTCACCGGATCCGCCGGGATGCTCGGCACCGACCTCGTCGACCTGCTTCTCCGTCGCGGCGAGCACGTCACGCCGCTGGTCCGGTCCGACGCCGACCTGCACGACCCGGAGGCCGTCGCGCGGGTCGTCGCGGGACACGACGTCGTCGTCAACTGTGCCGCCTGGACCCGGGTCGACGACGCCGAGGAGCACGAGGCCGAGGCGCTCGAGGCCAACGGCACGATCCCCGACATCCTCGCCCGGGCCGTCGCCGAGGGCCCGGGGCGGCTGGTGCAGATCAGCACCGACTACGTCTTCGATGGCCTCGCTGCGACGCCGTACGCCGAGGACGCGCCGACCGCGCCGCGCTCCGCCTACGGCCGCACCAAGGCCGCCGGCGAGGAGGCCGTGCGCACCGCTCTGCCCGACCGGCACCACGTCGTGCGCACCGCCTGGCTGTACGGCGCGCACGGGCCTTGCTTCCCCAAGACCATGGCGCGGCTGGTGCGCGAGCGGGGCGCCGTCAGCGTCGTCGACGACCAGGTCGGCCAGCCGACGTGGACCGCGGACGTCGCCGACCTCGTCGTCCGCCTCGTCCTCGCCGACGCCCCGGCCGGTAGCTACCACGCGACCTCGACGGGGCAGTGCTCGTGGTTTGACCTCGCCCGTGCCGTGGTGGCCTCGGCCGGCCTCGACCCGGAAGCCGTGACGCCGACGACCAGCGACGCCTTCGTGCGGCCCGCCCCGCGTCCGGCCTACAGCGTGCTCGGGCACGACGCCCTCGTGCGAGCGGGCGTCGAGCCGATCGGCGACTGGCGGGAGCGGTGGGAGACGGCCGCGCCCGCGGTGCTCGCGACCTGACCCGGCCCCGCATCGAGCCACCGGAAACTGTCGGTGGCCGCCCGTAGCGTGCCGTCATGACAACGCTCGAGCAACGCCCGCACAGCGCCCTGCTGGTGATCGACGTCCAGGTCGGCGTGGTCGAGGGCAACCACGACCGTGACCGGGTCATCGCCAACATCGGCACGCTCGTCGACAAGGCCCGCGACGAGGACGTCCCCGTCGTGTGGGTCCAGCACTCCGACGACAACCTCGCCCGCGACAGCGATGCCTGGCAGATCGTGCCGGAGCTGCGGCCCGACGACACCGAGCCGGTGGTGCACAAGCATTACGGCGACTCGTTCGAGGACACCACCCTCGAGCAGGTGCTGAGCAGCCTCGGCGTGGGTCGGCTCGTCGTCTCGGGGGCACAGACCGACCAGTGCGTCCGGTCGACGTTGCACGGCGCGATCGCCCGCGGCTACGACGCGCTCCTGGTGAGCGACGCCCACACCACCGAGGACCTCACCGACTACGGCGCCCCGCCGCCGGCGCAGGTGATCGCCCACACCAACCTCTACTGGGGCTTCCACGAGGCGCCGGGACGGACCGCGGGGACGGCCGCGACGGAGGAGGTGGCGTTCTCGGCGACCTGAGACGAGTCATAGGGTCCCCGCATGCCGCTCACCATCCGGCCCGGCACGCCGGGCGACGCGGACGCGCTGGTCGAGCTGTGGCACGCGGCAGGCCTGCGGTTCCGGCCGCACGAGGTCGCCGGGGAGCTGGCGTCGGTCACCTCCCGGGACCCGGAGATCGTGCTGGTCGCCGAGGACGGGTCGGGGCTGGTCGGGTCGGTGTTCGGCGCGTTCGACGGACGGCGCGGCTGGGTCAACCGGCTGGCGACGCGCCCGGACCGTCGCGGCGAGGGCGTGGCGCGTGCGCTGATGGACCGGCTCGAGGACGCGCTGCGGGCCAAGGGCTGCACCAAGGTCAACCTGCTCGTGCAGCGGTCCAACGCCGACGTGCTGGAGTTCTACGCGCGCCGCGGGTACGTCGCCGACGACGTGGTGTTCATCGGGAAGCGGCTGGTCGAGGAGCCCGACGAGGACGGCTGAGCAGCCGGAGCGGCCGGGCGGCGGCCCGGGTGCGTCGGGGTGCGGCACCCCTGGCTCCTGGGATTGACTCGCCAGGGGCACCGCTGCGTCCTCGGGCCGGATGTGGGAGCCGGTCATCCCCAGGGACGCTCCTCGACGGTAGTGGCGGGGGTGCCTCCGCGTCCGGCAAACGCCGTACCTTCACCTGACCTTCACCCTCCCGGGCCCGACCCACGGGCCAGGGCCGGACGGGAGCGGGTCAGGAGCCGTCGCCGGTGCCGTTCCAGAGGTCGGTCCAGCGGACGCCGAGCTCGGCGAACATCTCCCGCACGACGGGCAGGCTGATCCCCACCACGTTGTGCGGGTCGCCCTCCATCCCGCGCACGAAGGCGCCGCCGAGACCGTCGACGGTGAAGGCGCCGGCGACGTTCAGGGGCTCGCCGCTGGCCACGTACGCCGCGATCTCGGCGTCGGTCACGTCGGCGAAGTACACCCTGGTCGCGGCGGCCCGCAGCACCTCGCGCCCGGAGTCGACGTCGACGAGGCAGTGGCCGGTGTGCAAGACGCCGGACCCACCCCGCATCAGACGCCACCGGGCGACGGCGTCGGCCGCGTCGTCGGGCTTGCCGAGGACGGCGCCGTCGAAGGCGAGCACGGAGTCGCAGCCGAGCACCCAGGAGGTGTCGCCCGCGTCGACAGCGGCGGCGACGGCCCGGGCCTTGAGCTCGGCCAGACGGACGGCGACCACGGCGGCGTCGGGGTCGTCGACCTGCGACTCGTCGACCCCGGACACGACCACGCGCGGGTGCACCCCCGCGCTGCGCAGGGTGGCCAGGCGGGCGGGCGAGGCCGAGGCCAGGACGAAGCGGCCGGCCAGCGGGGCGGTCACTGGATCCGGGCGAGCGCGGCCTGCAGCGGGTCGAGCCCGATCGAGCCGAGGTCGAGCGCCGCGCGGTGGAACGCCTTGAGGTCGAACCGGTCGCCGAGTCGCGCCCGGGCGTCGTCGCGAGCCTGCAGCCAGATCCGTTCGCCGACCTTGTACGACGGGGCCTGGCCGGGCCAGCCGAGGTACCGGTTGATCTCGAACTTGATCAGCTCCTCCTCCATCCGGGTGTGCTCGCGGAGGAACTGGGTGCCGAGCTCGCGGCCCCAGGTCTCGCCGGGGTGGAAGCCGAACGGGTTGTCGCGCGGGATCTCGAGCTGCAGGTGCATGCCGATGTCGATGACGACGCGCGCGGCGCGGAACCCCTGGGCGTCGAGCATGCCGAGCTTGTCGCCGGGGTCGGCGAGGTAGCCGAGGTCGTCCATCAGCCGCTCGGCGTACAGCGCCCAGCCCTCGCCGTGGCCGGAGACCCAGCACATCAGCCGCTGCCAGCGGTTGAGCGTCTCGCGCCGGTAGGCGGTCTGGGCGACCTGCAGGTGGTGGCCCGGGACGCCCTCGTGGAAGACGGTCGTGACCTCGCGCCAGGTCGAGAACTCCGTCTGCGTGTCCGGCACCGCCCACCACATGCGGCCGGGGCGGCTGAAGTCCTCGGACGGGCCGGTGTAGTAGATGCCGCCGTCGGACGTGGGCGCGATGCGGCACTCGATGCGGCGGACCGGTTCGGGGATGTCGAAGTGCACGTCGGCCATCTCGGACACGGTCCGGTCCGCGAGCTCCTGCATCCAGGCCGCGAAGGCCTCCTTGCCGGTGATCGTCCGCGCCGGGTCGGCGTCGAGCGCCTCGACCGCGTCGTCGACGGAGCCGCCGGGGATGATCTTGTCGGCCACGCGGGCCATCTCGTCCTCGATGCGGGCGAGCTCCTGCCACCCCCACGCGTAGGTCTCGTGCAGGTCGACCGTCGTGCCGAGGAAGTAGCGCGAGCCGAGGGAGTACAGCTCCTCGCCGCACGCCTCGACCTCGCGGCCGCGGGGGCCGAGCTCATCGGTGAGGAACCGGCCGAACGCGGCGACGGCGTCGCTGGCCTCGCGGGCGTGCTGCTCGAGCTGCCCGCGCAGCGCGCCCTCGCGGCCCGAGCCCTCGACGAAGGAGAGGAAGAAGTTGCCGCTGCTGCCGACCTGGCCGGTCCACGACTTGATCTGCTCGGCCACCTCCGCGAGCTGCCGCCGAGCGGCGACCTGGCCGGTGTCGGCCGCGTCGAGCAGCGTCGCGCGGTAGCCGTCGAGGGTGCGGGGGAACGCCGCGAGCCGGGCGTCGACGTTCTCCCAGCCGGGGTCGTCGGAGGTGTCCATCAGGTCGAGCACGGAGCGGATCTCGTACAGCCCGCTCGACACCACCGACACCTGCGACTGAGGCACCTTCGCGTCGTAGAGCTCGACGTCGAGCGTGAGCCGCTCCAGGAAGGCGTCCTTGGCGACCTGCTCGGCGTCGTCCGACGGCGTGGCCGCGCGGGCACGGGCGAGGGTGGACCGGGTGAGCTCCTCGCGCGCGGCGAAGCCGTCGGGGGAGTAGTCGGTGAGACGGTTCTCGTGGCCGGACACCCCGAGGTACGTGGCCGAGACGGGATCGAGCGCGCAGGAGTCCTCGACGTACGCGTCGGCGATCGCGTCCACGGGACGCACGGTGTTGTGGTCGGGGGTCACAGGAGCACCCTAGGGCGTGACTCTCAATTCCGGTGGCCTGCTGCGCGCCGCCCAGAATTGAGAGGCACACCCTAGATGCGGGCCCGGGACGGAGGGAAAGCGATTGACCGGTCGCGGCGCGGCGGTGTTGGCGGTCGGCTGGCTGGCCAGCCGGGCGATGGTCGTCTGGCTGCTCGTCGGGCCGCAGGCGTGGGTCGGCGGCGACGTGGGCTACTTCGCCGCGAGCCTCCAGGCCGCGGTCGACGGCGGTGCCGGCTGGGACGCGACGCTGGTGGAGTACCCGTTCCCGGCCGTGGTCGTCGTGGCCGTCCCGTGGCTCCTGGCCACCGCGACCGGCCTGGGGTACGGCGCGGTGCTGCTGCTCCTCGCTGCGGCCACCGACCTGGCCTTCACCGTGCTGCTGGCGGTGACCAGCCGCGCGCACGGCACCGGCTGGTGGCCGGCCGTGGCGTGGCTGGTCGCGGTGCCGGCGATCGGTGCGACGGCGTTCGCGCGGTTCGACCTGCTGCCCGGTGTGCTGGTGGGCAGCGCCGTCCTCGCGGTCGGCTCCCGCCCCCGCCTCGCCGCGGTGCTGCTGGCGGTCGCGACCTCCGTGAAGCTGTGGCCGGTGGTGCTGGCCCCGCCGCTGCTCGCGGCGACGGCGCGCCGTACCGCGGTGGGGTGGTACGTCGGCACCGGCCTCGTCCTGGCGGCGGCCACGGCGCTGGTCGCGGGACCGGCCCGTCTGCTCACGCCGCTGACCTACCAGGCCGACCGCGGGCTGCAGATCGAGTCCGTCGCGGCGACGCCGGTGATGCTGGCGTGGTGGCTGCGGCCGGACGCCTGGACGATCTCCTACGCACCGAGCAAGTCGTTCGAGGTGGTGGGCCCGGCGGTCGGGGTGGTGCTCTCCGTGACCACGCTCGCGACCGTCCTGTACGCCGTCCTGGTGGTCGCGGGGACCGCGGCGCTGGTGTCGATCTGGCGCCGGCACCGGGTGGTCGACGCGCCCACGCTGGTCTGGTCCGGGCTGGTCGGGGTGCTCGGCTTCGTCGTGACCGGCAAGGTGCTGAGCCCGCAGTACCTGCTGTGGGTGCTGCCGCTCGCCGTCGCCGGCCTGGTCGTCGCGGACAGCCCGCTGCTGCGGCAGTGGGTCGGGTGGCTGCTGGTCGCGGCGGCGCTGACGCAGGTGGTCTTCCCGTCCGGGTACGGCGCCCTCACGACCGGCTACGGGCCGCCGGTCGCGGTCCCGGTGCTGGCGCTGGCCGCGCGCAACCTGCTGCTGGCCGCGCTGCTCGTCGTCGCGGTGCGCGAGGCGTGGCGGAGGGTCAGCGCGGCAGGGCGCTCGACCGCCACCCACCGGGCCCGCTGAGCAGCGTCGAACGCACTGCCCGGGCGGGCGACGCCCACTGCGACCGCCGTCGCGGCGCGGGCGGGGCGGTCGAGGCCGCGATCCCCTGGAGGACCGCGACCAGGGCCGCGATCTCCTCGGGGCTCGCGTCACCCTTGATCGCGAACAGCGGCGGCCGGGTCTCCTCGTTCTCGCCGGTCATCAGAGCGGGATGTTCCCGTGCTTCTTCGGCGGCAGCGACTCGCGCTTGGTGCGCAGCAGCCGCAGCGCCCGGACCACCTCGGACCGGGTCTCGTGCGGGTGGATCACCGCGTCGACGTAGCCGCGCTCGGCGGCGAGGTACGGGTTGGCGAGGTGGTCCTCGTACTCGGTGATCAGCTCGGCCCGCTTGGCCTCGGCGTCGTCGCCGGCCTCCTTGAGCTCCGAGCGGTACAGGATGTTGACCGCGCCCTGCGCGCCCATCACCGCGATCTGCGCGGTCGGCCAGGCGAGGTTGATGTCGGCCCCGAGGTGCTTGGACCCCATCACGTCGTACGCGCCGCCGTAGGCCTTGCGGGTGATGATCGTGACCAGCGGGACGGTCGCCTCGGCGTAGGCGTAGATCAGCTTGGCTCCGCGGCGGATGATGCCGTTCCACTCCTGGTCGGTGCCGGGCAGGAAGCCGGGAACGTCGACGAAGGTCAGCACCGGGATGTTGAAGGCGTCGCAGGTGCGGACGAAGCGGGCCGCCTTCTCGGAGGCGTCGATGTCGAGGGTGCCCGCGAACTGCATCGGCTGGTTGGCGACCACGCCGACCGGGCGGCCCTCGACGCGACCGAAGCCGACGACCATGTTCGGCGCGAACAGCGCCTGCACCTCGAGGAACTCCTCGTCGTCGAGCACGGACTCGATGACGGTGTGCATGTCGTAGGGCTGGTTCGGCGAGTCCGGGATCAGCGAGTCGAGCGCCCGGTCGGTCTCGTTGACCTCGAGGTCGACGTCCTCGTCGTAGACGACCGGCTCGTCGAGGTTGTTCTGCGGCAGGTACGACAGCAGCGCCTTGACGTACTCGATCGCGTCGGACTCGTCGTGGCCCATGTAGTGCGCGTTGCCGGACTTGGAGTTGTGGGCGCGCGCACCGCCGAGGTCCTCCATCGACACGTCCTCACCGGTGACCGTCTTGATCACGTCGGGGCCGGTGATGAACATGTGCGAGGTCTGGTCGACCATCACGGTGAAGTCGGTGACCGCGGGGGAGTAGACCGCGCCGCCCGCGCAGGGGCCCATGATCAGCGAGATCTGCGGGATCACGCCGGACGCGTGCACGTTGCGGCGGAAGATCTCGCCGTACAGGCCGAGCGAGACCACGCCCTCCTGGATCCGCGCGCCGCCGGAGTCGTTGATGCCGATGACCGGGCAGCCGGTCTTCATGGCGAGGTCCATGACCTTGACGATCTTCTCGCCGAACACCTGACCGAGGGAGCCGCCGAACACGGTGAAGTCCTGGGCGAACACGCACACCTGGCGGCCGTCGATGGTGCCGTAGCCGGTGACCACGCCGTCGCCGTACGGGCGGTTGCCCTCCATGCCGAACGCCGTCGACCGGTGCCGCGCCAGCTCGTCGAGCTCGATGAAGGAGCCCTCGTCGAGCAGCTCCTCGATCCGCTCGCGGGCGGTCTTCTTGCCCTTGGCGTGCTGCTTCTCGATCGCCCGCGCCGAACCGGCGTGCACCGCCTCGTCGAGGCGCCGGGCGAGGTCCTCGCCCTTGCCGGACGTGGTGTGGATGTCGATGTCGGCGGGGACTTCGGTGCCCTGGCCGGGCTTGCTCACCGCTGCTTCGCTCACGGGGTCGATCGCCTCCTAGTCGGTCTCACGGGAGACTAGTCGCTGTGACGACCGACGAGATGTGGCGCCTGCCACTCCGGACCGACGCCGTCGCCACCGCGCTGGCCGGGTCGCGGTGGCGGCCCGAGGTGCTGGCCTCCTCGCCGTCGACCAACGCCGTGGTCGCCGACCGCGCCCGGGCGGGCGAGTCGCCCGGCCTGCTGGTGGTCACCGACCACCAGACCGCCGGCCGCGGCCGGCTCGACCGGACCTGGGTCACGCCCGCCGGGGTGGCGCTGACGTTCTCGATGCTCGTCGCGCCCGGCGACGTGCCGGTCGCGCGCTGGCCGTGGCTGCCGCTGCTGGCCGGGGTCGCCGTCGCCCACGCGGTACGGCGGGCCGCCGGGGTCGACGCGCGGCTCAAGTGGCCCAACGACGTGCTCGTCGACGACGCGAAGACCACCGGCATCCTCGTCGAGCGGGTCGAGGGCCCCCGTCACGCGTCGGCCGTGATCGGCATCGGCGTGAACGTGCTGCAGACCCGCGACGAGCTGCCGGTCGACACCGCCACCTCGCTCGCCGTCGCCGCGGGACGCCCCGTCGACCGGGTGGCGCTGCTGGCGGCGATCGCCGACGAGCTCGGCCGCGGCTACGACGACTGGTGCGCGGCGGCCGGCGACGCGGGGGCCTCGGGCCTGCTGGCGACGTACACCGGGCTGTGCGCCACGGTCGGGTTGCAGGTGCGGGTCGAGCTGCCCCGCGACGAGGTGCTGATCGGCGAGGCGACCGGCATCGACGAGGACGGCCGGCTGCTCGTCGCCGGGCCGTCCGGAGCGGTCGCGCTGGGTGCGGGCGACGTCGTCCACGTCCGGCGATCGCTTCCACCTGCGTGACATGATCGCCCCGTGGCGTTCCCCAGCAGGCTCCTCAACGACGGCGAGCACGTCGTCGTCAGCACGCGCACGCACGTCAAGGCACTGCTGGTCCCCGCCCTGCTGCTGATCGTGCTGGCCGCCGTCGGCGGCTTCCTGGTGTCGATCGTGCCCGCGTCGAGCGCCCAGCCGCTGGTGCAGCTCGTGGTGTGGCTGCTCGCCGGGCTGGTCGCGATCTGGTGGGTGGTCAAGCCGTTCGTCGCCTGGCTGACCACGACGTACACGTTCACCAACCGTCGTTTCATCAAGCGCAGCGGCTTCGTCGCCAAGCAGGGCCGGACGATCCCGCTCAACCGGATCAGCGGCGTCGACTTCGACATCGGCATCGTCGACCGGCTGTTCGGCTGCGGCACGCTCGTCGTGTCGGACGCCAGCGAGAACGGAACGGTGCTGCTGCACGACATCCCGAACGTCGAGCGGGTGCAGATGCAGGTGTCGGAGGAGCTGCACCGGATCGCCAGCCCGGGGTACCACGAACGGGCCGATGACGGCGCCTGACCCGGGGGCCTTCACCAGCGAGCAGCTCGAGCAGGCGCTGCTCGGTGACCTGCCGCAGCTCACCAGCGAGGAGATCGCCACGGCTGCCGGGGTGTCCGTCGACGACGCCCGCCGGCTGTGGCGCGCGCTGGGGTTCCCCGACCTCGGCGACGGCGCCGCCTTCACCGACACCGACCAGGCCGCGCTGAGCGCGGTCACCGGCTCGGTCACCTCCGGGGCGATCGACTTCGACACCGCGGTCCGGCTCACCCGCGCGGTCGGACAGACCATGGCCCGGCTCGCCGACTGGCAGGTCGCCACGCTGGCCAGCCGCGTCGAGGACCTCGAGCGGTCCGACGAGGCCACCGGCAGCCGGATCGGCAGCGCGCTCCGGCTCACCGAGCAGGTCGGAATCCCGTTCGAGAACCTGCTGATCTACGCCTGGCGCCGGCACCTCGCCGCCGCCGTCGCCCGGGTCGAGGCGCTCGGCGCCAACGACGAGGACCTGCACACTGTCGAGGTCACCGTCGGCTTCGCCGACCTGGTCCAGTTCACGGCGCTCTCCAACGAGATGGACGAGGACCGGATCGGCGACATGGTCGAGATCTTCGAGTCCCGCTGCGCCGACGTGGTCGCCGCGAAGAAGGGCCGGGTGATCAAGACCCTCGGCGACTCGGTGCTGTTCGTCTCCGAGCACCCGGTCGACGGCATGGACATCGCGCTGTCGATCATCGACGTCATCGGCAACGACAAGCGGCTGCCGGACGTGAAGCTCGGCATCGCCACCGGCGCGGTCGTGATGCGGCTCGGCGACGTGTTCGGGCCGCCGGTCAACATGGCCGCGCGGCTCACCGGGGTCGCCCGCCGCAACCGGGTGATCACCGACCGGGACACCGCCTCGCTGCTGCCGCCCGACCGGTTCGAGTGGCGGCCGCTGCCGCCCCGGCCGCTGCGCGGCTTCGGCGTGGTCGAGCCGGTAGCCGTTCGACGTACCTGAACGAGCCGGGTGGAGCGGGTGACCAGGCGGTGACTAGACCGCGGACTAGTCATTTCGGACCAACCCGTCACGAAGCGTGCGCCGTGTCCGATTTGTCCATTTACCGTGGTCCACATGATGAGTGTGCAGGGGGTTGACGTGGACCTCGCCGCCCGCCGCGTGTGGCGCGACGGGCAGGAGATCCGCATGTCGAACAAGGAGTTCGACCTGGTCAGCTACCTGATCGCCCGCGCCGGCACCGTGGTGTCGCGCGAGGAGCTCATGCGCGAGGTGTGGCAGACGACGTTCTGGACGTCCGCGAAGACCATCGACGTGCACCTCGGCTGGGTCCGCCGCAAGCTCGGCGACGACACCCGTCGCCCGACGCTGATCACCACGATCCGCGGCCGGGGTCTCCGGTTCGAGGTGATCCCGCCGGTTCACGCCGTCGACCAGGCCAAGTCCGCCTCCTGACGCCCTGCTCGTGACCGCGGCGGCCCTCGGTAGGGTCACCGTGTGTCCAGCCACGGGTCCAGCACGCCCACCGTCGCGATCATCGGGGGCGGCCAGCTCGCCCGCATGATGGCTCAGTCCGCCGTCGCGCTCGGCGTACCGCTGCGCCTGCTCGCCGAGGCCGACGGCGTCTCCGCGGCCCAGGTCGTGCCCGACACGCTCGTCGGCGACTACCGGGACCTCGACACGCTGCGGAAGGTCACCGACGGCTGCGCGGTCGTCACCTTCGACCACGAGCACGTCCCGACCGAGCACCTGCACGCCCTCGCCGACGACGGCCACGCCTGCCGGCCCGGGCCCGAGGCGCTGGTGCACGCCCAGGACAAGGCGGTGATGCGCGAGCGGCTGACCGCGCTCGACGTGCCCTGCCCGCGGCACGCGGTGGTCGAGGACGCCGAGGCGGTCGAGCGGTTCGCCGCCTCCGTCGGCGGCTTCCCGGTCGTGCTCAAGACCACCCGCGGCGGCTACGACGGCAAGGGCGTGTGGGTCGTCGGCTCCGCGGAGGAGTCCGCCGACGCGTTCGCGACCGCCGAGGCCACGGGCGTCCGCATCCTCGCCGAGGAGAAGGTCGACTTCCGCCGCGAGCTGTCCGCGCTGGTCGCCCGCAGCCCGTCGGGCCAGGTGGCGGCCTACCCCGTCGTCGAGTCCGTCCAGCGCGACGGCATCTGCTGGGAGGTCGTCGCCCCGGCGCCCGACCTCGCCGCCGGCCTCGCCGTCGAGGCGCAGCAGATCGCGATGAAGGTCGCCGGCGAGCTCGGAGTCACCGGCATCCTCGCCGTCGAGCTGTTCGAGACCCAGGACGGTCGCGTGCTGGTCAACGAGCTCGCGATGCGCCCGCACAACACCGGGCACTGGAGCATGGACGGCGCCGTCACCGGCCAGTTCGAGAACCACCTCCGCGCGGTCCTCGACCTGCCCCTCGGCTCGCCCGACGCCCGCGCCCCGTGGACCGTGATGGTCAACATCCTGGGTGGCGACGACGCGCGGCTGGCCGGTGACCTCTACGCCGGCTACCCGCACGCGCTGGCCCGCGACCCGCGGCTGAAGGTGCACCTCTACGGCAAGTCCGTGAAGCCCGGCCGCAAGGTCGGCCACGTCACGGCGTACGGCGACGACCTGGAGGAGGTCCGCGAGCGGGCCCTCCACGCGGCCGCGTGGTTCCGCGGCGACCTGGGTGAGGAGAGCGAGTGACCAGCAACGTCGAGACGACCCCGCGCGTCGGCATCGTGATGGGGTCCGACTCCGACTGGCCGGTGATGAAGGACGCCGCGGAGGCGCTCGAGGAGTTCGGTGTCGCCTACGAGGCCGACGTCGTGTCCGCGCACCGGATGGCCGCGGAGATGATCGCGTACGGCGAGGGCGCCGCGGACCGCGGTCTGTCGGTGATCATCGCCGGCGCCGGGGGAGCGGCCCACCTGCCCGGCATGCTCGCGTCCGTCACGCCGCTGCCGGTGGTCGGCGTGCCGGTGCCGCTGAAGTACCTCGACGGCATGGACTCGCTGCTCTCGATCGTGCAGATGCCCGCCGGTGTCCCGGTCGCGACCGTCGCGATCGGCAACGCCCGCAACGCCGGGCTTCTCGCCGTCCGCATCCTTGCTGCCTCGGACGCCGGGCTCCGGCAGAAGATGGTCGAGTTCCAGGAGTCGCTCGCCGCCTCCGCGCGCGAGAAGGGCAAGACCGTCCGGGGCGAGTCCGGCCACCGCCTCGGCTTCTAGCTCCCGTCCGTCGCCGCACTACCGATATCGGTAGCCCGAGCGTGACCCAGGGGTCACTCCCGGACTACCGATATCGGTGTCAGGCCGGGGTCAGCCCGGTGTGCTCGGCCGCGAAGGCCAGCAGGTCGGCGACCTCGTCGGCGATGACCGAGGCGGGCTTGCCCAGGCCGTGGCCCGTCGAGGTCTCGATCCGCGCGACGACCGGCGCGTCGCCCACCTGCGCGCGCTGCATCGCGGCCGTGAACTTGAAGCTGTGCGCCGGCACCACCCGGTCGTCGTGGTCCCCGGTCAGGACCAGGGTCGCGGGGTACGCCGTGCCGTCCTCGACGTTGTGCAGCGGGGAGTACGCCCGTAGCACGGCGAACTCCTCCGGGTTCTCCGGCGAGCCGTAGTCCGCGATCCAGGCCGCGCCGATCGTGAACAGGTGGAAGCGCAGCATGTCCATCACGCCGACCGCCGGGAGTGCGGCGCCGCAGATGTCCGGACGCTGGGTGATCGTGGCGCCGACCAGCAGGCCGCCGTTGCTGCCGCCGTGCAGCGCGATCTGCGGGTGCGTGGTGACGCCCTCGGCGACGAGTGGTCGGCGACCGCGGCGAAGTCGTCGAAGACGTTCTGCTTCACCGCGAGCCGGCCGCCGTCGTGCCACTCCTGGCCGTACTCGCTGCCGCCGCGCAGGTTCGCGATCGCCAGCACGCCTCCCGCCGCCAGCCAGCCGGCGAACGAGCCTCGGAACTCCGCGAGGATCGGGATGTGGAAGCCGCCGTACCCGTAGACGAGTGTCGGGCGCGGATCATCGAGGGTGACGTCGGCGCGGCGCACGAGGAAGTACGGCACCTCGGTGCCGTCGAGGCTGGTCGCGCGGCGCCGCTCGGTGACGACGCTCGGCGGCGCCCAGGTGCTCTCGCCCGGCGCCAGGCCGGTGACCTCGGTGACCGAGCCGTCGGTGAGGTCGGCACGGTACGCCGTGAGCGGTGAGGTCACCGACGACATCCCGACGAACACCTCGGGGTCGCCGGCCTCGGCGTTGAGCTCGACCACCTTGCCGCCGTCGATGGCGAGCGCGCCGCGCTCGGCGCCGTCGAGGCCGTGGCGGGTGATCCGCGGCTGCGCGTCGACGAGGTGGATGGTCAGGATCTCGTCGCCGGCGCCCTGGGCGTGCCACAGCGCCGACTCCGACTCCGGCACGACGTCCTCGGTCGTGAGGCCGTCCTCGGGGAACGCCGCGAGGTCGATCCGCACGACCTTGCCCAGCGGCGCCTCGTGGTCGGTGCGGACGTACAGGTGGTCGCCGTCGGTGCGCACGAAGTCGAACGTCGCGTAGACCTCGTCGACGACTTTGAGCGGCTCGCCCAGGGTCACGTCGTCGCCGGCGCGCTCGACGGGGTAGACCCAGAGCCGGTTCTTCTCCGACGTGCCCTCGTGGATGTTGCAGACCACCCAGCGGCCGTCGTGGGAGAGCTCAGGGGTGACGCCGATCCGGTCGTTGTCGGGGAACTCGAGCACCAGCTCGTCGTCGGCCTGCGGGGTGCCCACCCGGTGCCGCTTGAGCTTGCCGCCCGGCAGCGCCTCGGCGTCGGTGCCGGTGCCCGTGCCGTCGACGTCGTAGTGGAGGTAGAGGAACGACCGGTCCGGCAGCCACGTGGCGTAGCTGAACTTCACGTTGGTCAGCGTCTCGCCGGTCGGCTCGCCCGTGGTGAGGTCCAGCAGGCGCACGGACGTCCAGTCGCTGCCGCCGTCGCTGACCAGGTAGGCCAGCAGGGCGTCGTCCTTGCTCGCGCTGCGGGCGAACAGCGACGACGTGCCGTCCTCGGAGAACGTGTTGGGGTCGAGCAGCACCCGCGGCGCGTCGCGCAGCTCCTCGAGGGTGTCCCCGACGTACAGCACGTCCTGCTCGGCCGTGCCGTCGTTGCGGAGGGCGACGTACCGGCCGCCGAGCTTGTCCGGGGTGCCGGCGCGCGGGCGCGTCACGATCGCGGTGACCTGCTCGTGGAACCACGGGCGCGACGCGAGCGTGTCGAGGTGGGCGCGGGAGACCTCGTTCTGCGCCTTCACCCAGGCGGCGGTCTCGGCGGAGTCGGGGTCCTCGAGCCAGCGGTACGGGTCCTCGACGCGTTGGCCGTGCAGGGTGTCGACGGTGTCGTCGCGGCGCGTCTCGGGGTAGACCCCGTCGAAAGGTGTGCTCATCAGGCGACCGAGCCTGCCAGGTGCGGCCACTCGATCGCGGGGCAGGTGTCCATGACCATCGGGACGCCGGCCGCGGCGGTGCGCTCGTAGGCGTCGGGGTCGAGGACGCCGAGCTGGAACCAGACGCCCTTGGCGCCGATCGCGACGGCCTGGTCGGCGAACTCGCCGGCGGCCTCGGAGCGGCGGAACACGTCGACCACGTCGACCGGGAATGGAACGTCGGCGAGGCTGGCGTAACCCTGCTCGCCGAGCACGGTCGGCGCGTCCGGGTGGACCGGCACGACCCGCTTGCCACGCGCCTGCAGGAAGCGGGCGATGCGGTACGCCGTACGGTCCGGGTTGCCGCTGAGGCCGACGACGGCCCAGGTCTCGCAGTCCTCCAGCATGAAGCGGATCTGCTCGCGGTCGAGCCAGGGGCGAGGGGTGCGCTCGGTCATGTCGCGAACCTATCTCGCGACCTCCCCCACGTGACCCACTCCACGGCCGAGCGCGGGCTACCCGCGAGTAGCATGAGCGGCATGAACGAGTACCCCCTGTTCGCCCTGTCCGAGGAGCACCAGGCGATCCGTGAGGCCGTCCGGGCCGTGTGCGACGCCAAGGTCGCGCCGGGCGCGGCCGACGTGGACGAGGCGGGGGCGTTCCCGCAGGCGTCGTACGACGCGCTGGCGGCGAGCGACTTCGCGGCGCCGCACGTGGCGGAGGAGTTCGGCGGGGCGGGCGCGGACGCGCTGGCGACGTGCATCGTGATCGAGGAGGTCGCCCGGGCGTGCGCCTCGTCGTCGCTGATCCCGGCGGTAAACAAGCTGGGCTCGATGCCGGTGGTGCTGGCCGGCTCGGAGGAGCTGAAGAAGAAGTACCTGACCCGGCTGGCGGCCAACGACGGGATGTTCTCCTACTGCCTGTCCGAGCCGGAGGCCGGTTCGGACGCGGCGGCGATGAAGACCCGCGCGGTCCGCGACGGCGAGGACTGGGTGATCTCCGGGACGAAGCGGTGGATCACCAACGCGGGTGTCTCGGAGTTCTACACGGTGTTCGCGGTGACCGACCCGGCCGCCGCGGCGGCCCGCAAGGGCACCGGCATCTCGGCGTTCGTGGTGGAGAAGTCCGACGAGGGTGTCTCGTTCGGTGCGCCGGAGAAGAAGCTGGGCATCAAGGGCTCCCCGACCCGCGAGGTGTACCTGGACAAGGTGCGGGTCCCGGCCGACCGGATGATCGGCGCGGAGGGCACCGGGTTCGCGACCGCGATGCGGGTGCTGGACCACACCCGGGTCACGATCGCCGCCCAGGCGGTCGGGATCGCGCAGGGGGCGCTGGACTACGCGCTGGCCTACGCCAAGGAGCGGCAGCAGTTCGGCAAGCCGATCGCCGACTTCCAGGGCCTGCAGTTCCTGCTGGCCGACATGGGGATGAAGGTCGAGGCCGCCCGTCAGCTCACCTATGCCGCGGCCGGCCGGTCCGAGCGTGGCGACAAGGACCTGACGTTCTTCGGCGCGGCCGCGAAGTGCTTCGCCTCCGACACCGCCATGCAGGTCACCACCGACGCGGTGCAGGTGCTCGGCGGCTACGGGTTCACCCGCGACTACCCGGTCGAGCGGATGATGCGCGACGCGAAGATCACCCAGATCTACGAGGGCACCAACCAGGTCCAGCGCATCGTAATGGCCCGCCAGCTCCTCGCCGGCATCCAGTCCGACCTGTAGAGCGCGAGCGGAAGGTCAGTCCTTCGCCGTGCTCAGCGGCGCGCCGTACACCAGGTCGCGGTAGTCCGGGTGGTGCCCGATCCAGCCCTTGATGAACGGGCACAGCGGCAGCACGCGGCGTGAGCCGTCGGCGCGCACGTCGTCGAGGGCGAACCGCGCGAGAGCCGAGCCGATGCCCAGGCCCTCGCAGCGGTCCTCGACCTCGGTGTGGGTGAACACCACGAGCTCGTCGGTCAGCTGGTACTGCGCGAAGCCCACCCGCTCCCCGTCCAGCGTCGCGACGTACCGGTGCGCGTCGGCGTCCTTCACGATCTCGATGTCGGCCACGCCCCCCAGCATGCCCGACCCGATTCGTCCGCGATCACTCCGCCTGGGACGGACGCAGGATCGCGGACGAATCGGGGTTGTCAGGCGTCCACGAGCTCCGTACGACGTTCGGCCTCCGGCGGGCTGACCTCGTCGAGGTCGCGGCCGCGGGTCTCGGGCAGGAACCGCATCGAGACGAGGCTGATCGCCGCGACCAGGGCGTTGTACGCCGCCACGAGCCAGAGCGTGCCGTCGCCCTTCGTGACCAGCCAGGCCGCGATGAGCGGGGTCAGGCCGGAGGCGACGACGCCGCTGATCTGGTACAGCGTCGACAGCGCGGTGTAGCGGTAGCGGGTGTCGAACAGCTCCGACCAGAACGCCGCGAGCGGGCCGTAGACGGTGCCGTAGAGGATGCCGAGCCCGAACACGAACGTCGCGACGATCGCGGCAGTGCCGCCGGTATGCACGAGCATCGCGGCCGGGAAGGCGAACAGCAGCGCGAGCCAGGCGCCGACGTTGTAGACCGGCTTGCGGCCGATCCGGTCCGACAACGCGCCGGTGATCGGCACCAGCAGCACGCCGATCGCGGCGCCGGCGAGCACGCCGTGCAGCGCCGTGCTCCTGGGCAGACCGACGTTGGTGACGACGTACGCGAGCAGGTAGACGGAGAACAGGTTGAAGGTGAAGCCCTCGACGAAGCGGGTGCCCATGCCCAGCAGCAGCGGCTTGGGCTGCGCCTTGACCAGGTCGAGCATCGGCATCTTCGAGACCTGCTTGCGCTCCTGGACCAGCGCGAACGACGGCGTCTCCATCACCGACAGCCGGATGTAGGCGCCGATCGCGAGGAGCACGATGCTCAACAGGAAGCAGGCGCGCCAGCCCCAGGCCAGGAACGCGTCGTCGGGCAGCAGGCTCGCGACCGAGAAGGCGCCGCTCGCGAGCAGCAGGCCGCCCGGCACACCGATGTGCGCGAACGAGCCGAAGAAGCCGCGCTTCTCGGCCGGCGCGTACTCGACGGCCAGCAGCACGGCGCCGCCGTACTCACCGCCGATGCCGATGCCCTGCAGCACGCGCAGCACGATCAGCAGGATCGCGGCCCAGACGCCGATGGAGTCGTACGACGGGAGCAGGCCGATCGCCGCGGTGCCGAGGCCCATGATCAGCAGGGTCAGCACGAGCATCCTCTTGCGCCCGATCCGGTCCCCGTAGTGGCCGAAGATGAAGCCGCCCACCGGCCGCGCCAGGAAGCCGACGGCGAACGTGCCGAACGCCGCGAACTGCGCGGCCGGCCCGTCGAGGCCGTTGAAGAACAGCTTGTCGAACACGAGCCCGGCGGCCGTGCCGTAGAGGAAGAAGTCGTACCACTCGATCGTCGCGCCGACGGCCGAGGCCATCGCGACGCGCTGCGGGGACGGCGGCGCGTCCGTGGTGGTCCCGAGAGCCATCAGAGTCCTTTCATCGACAAATTCAATCGAACAACTATAGATAGGCCGCGAAGTCACGGCGCAAACCGCTGGTCTGGACGGGTCAGGCCGGAGTCGCGCGGACGCGCTCGTAGGCCGCCGCGTGCCGCACCAGCGCGTCGCGCATGGCGCGCACCGCGGGCGGCAGGTGGTCGCCGCGGCGGGTGAGCGCGTGTAGCCGCACGACGGTGAGGTCGTGCCGGATCGGCCGGTGCGTGAGCACGCCGCTGTCGACGAGCGGGTGGCCGTCGATCGAGTAGTCCGGCAGCACGGTGACGCCGAGCCCCCGCGCGACCATCAGCTTGCCCATGTCGGCGCCGTCGGTGGAGAACGCGACGGGCGGCAGCTCCCCGCCGAACAGCCGGTGCGCGAACCGGTGCATCAGGTACCCCGACCGCATCGCGACGAACGGCTCCTTCCGCAGCTGCTCGACCGGCACCTCCTCGAGGGCGGCGAACGGGTGGTCCACGCGGCAGCACACCGCCGGCCGGCCGCGCACGAGCTCGGTCCCCGCCAGCTCCGCCGGTACGTCGTCACCGCCCAGGAGGTTCACCAGGCCGACGTCGAGCCCGCCTTCGTCGATGGCCTGCGTGATCTCCACCTGCTGGGCGCTGACCACCTCGACCGTCGTGTGCGGGAAGGCGGCGTTGACGTCGCGCACAGCCGGCACCAGCACGCGCGAGGTGCCCGCGTTGACGGTGCCGACGCGCACGGCGCGGGTCGAGAGCGTCTGGTCGCCCGCCGCCTCGCGCAGCCGCCCGACGGCCTCGATCACCTCCACCATCGCCGGCAGCAGGTCGCGGCCCTCGCGGCTGATCCTGGCGCCGGTGCGCCGCCGGTCGAGAAGCGTGATCCCGAGCTCGCGCTCCAGGTTGCGCAGCGACTCGCTCAGGGCGGGCTGGGAGAGGTGGAGGTGGTCGCTGGCCCGGCGCAGCGACCCGTGCTGGGTCACCGCGGCGAGCTGCTCGAGCTGCTCGATGCGCATCGTCGTCCTGTCGTGGGGTGGGGTGACGCCGACCCGGGTGACAGGGATTCCCTGTCGCGCGGTCGGCTCTTCCGTCGGCGGGTTCGTGCGTGCTGCCTTGAACGCACCACCAAAGTATTGCAACCTAGTGGACATTGACGAGTAAGCGGTCCGGAAGGAAGTTATGTCCCTGAAGTTCCACTGGTTCCTGCCCACCAACGGCGGCGACGGCCGTCAGGTCGTGGGCGGCGGGCACGGCGTGCGCGCCGGCGCGTCCGGCCGGCCGGCCTCGGTGCCGTACCTCGGCCAGATCGCCCGCAGCGCCGAGCAGCTCGGCTTCGAGGCCGCGCTCACCCCGACCGGTGCGTGGTGCGAGGACGCCTGGCTGAGCACCGCGATGCTGTCGCAGGTCTCCGACCGGCTGAAGTTCCTGGTCGCGTTCCGGCCCGGCCTCACGTCCGCGACGCTGGCCGCCCAGATGGCCGCGACGTTCCAGAACATGTCCGGCGGCCGGCTCCTGCTCAACGTCGTCACGGGCGGTGAGAGCCACGAGCAGCGCGCGTACGGCGACTTCCTCGACAAGGAGCAGCGCTACGTCCGCTGCGGCGAGTTCCTCGAGGTGGTCCGCCGGCTGTGGACCGGCGAGGAGGTCACCTTCGAGGGTGAGCACGTCCGCGTCGAGCGCGCCCAGCTCCAGCAGCTGCCCGACCCGCAGCCGGAGATCTACTTCGGCGGGTCCTCGCCGATCGCAGGCGAGATCGCCGCGAAGCACGCCGACGTCTACCTCACCTGGGGCGAGCCCCCGGAGGCCGTCGCCAAGAAGATCGCCTGGATCCGCGAGCTCGCCGCCAAGGAGGGCCGCGAGCTCCGCTTCGGCATCCGGATGCACACCATCGCCCGCGACACCTCCGAGGCCGCGTGGGCCGAGGCGCGCCGTCTGCTCGACGGCATCGACGACGAGACGATCAAGCGGGTCCAGGACGGCCTGAAGCGCAGCGAGTCCGAGGGCCAGCGCCGGATGCTCGAGCTCAACCGCGGCAGCCGCGACGACCTCGAGATCTATCCCAACGTGTGGGCCGGCGTCGGGCTCGTCCGTGGCGGCGCCGGTACGGCGCTCGTCGGCAGCCACGAGGAGGTCGCCGAGCGGATCGCGGAGTACCACGACCTCGGCATCGACGAGTTCATCCTCTCGGGCTACCCGCACCTCGAGGAGGCGTACTGGTTCGGCGAGGGTGTCCTGCCGGTGCTGACCGAGCGCGGCCTCTGGCAGCACCCCGCCCCGCCCACCGGCACGGTGTCCGTGCCCTTCGGAGGCCGCGCCGCCGCGTCCTGACCGCCCCGCTTCCTCCACGACCGTCCTGACACGCCCCTGACAGGAGTCCCCCATGAGCACGAGCGCGATCACCCCGCTGACCACCAACCAGGACCTCGACCCGCAGCGCCTGCGCGAGGCGTTCGGCGTCTTCCCGACCGGCGTCGTCGCCGTCGCGGCCCAGGTCGACGGCGAGCTCGTCGGCCTGGCCGCCAGCTCGTTCACCTCGGTGAGCCTCGACCCGGCCCTGGTGTCGTTCTCGATCGCCAACACGTCGAAGACGTGGCCCGCCCTGCGCACCTCCGCACGGCTCGGCCTGACCGTCCTCGCCGACCACCACCACGACGTGTGCCGCCAGCTCGCCGGGCCGGTCGAGACCCGCTTCGACGGCCTCGCCGTCAGCACCTCCGAGGACGGCGCGGTCACCCTCGACGACGGCCTGGTCCGCTACGACTGCTCCATCCACGACGAGGTCGTCGCCGGCGACCACACGATCGTGCTGCTCCAGCTGCACGCGGTCGAGCACGCCGACACGTCGCTGCCGCTCGTGTTCCACCGTTCGGGCTTCGGCCGGCTGGCCGGCTAGGCCGCCTCGTTAGCGTGGGGCCCATGCCCGGCACCTACACGCTCAACGACGGCAGCACGATCCCGGCGATCGGGTTCGGCACCTACCCGCTGACCGGGGCCGACGGCGTCACCGCCATCGCCTCGGCGATCGAGGTGGGCTACCGGCTCCTCGACACGGCCGTGAACTACGGCAACGAGGAGGAGGTCGGCGAGGCGATCCGCCGAGCCGGCGTGCCGCGCGACGAGCTGCTCGTCACCAGTAAGATCCCCGGCCGGCACCACGGGTACGACGACGCGGTCGCCTCGACCAAGGACTCGCTGCACCGGCTCGGGCTCGACCACCTCGACCTGCACCTCATCCACTGGCCCAACCCGCGCGTCGGCAGGTACGTCGAGGCCTGGCAGGCGCTCGTCGACCTGCAGAAGGCGGGCCTGGTGCGGTCCGTCGGCGTCTCGAATTTCACCGAGGAGCACCTCGCTCGCATCATCGAGGCGACCGGCGTGACGCCCGCGGTGAACCAGGTCGAGCTGCACCCGTACTTCCCGCAGGTCGAGGCGCGCGCGGTCCACGAGCGGCTCGGCGTGCGCACCGAGGCGTGGAGCCCGATGGGCAAGCGGCAGGCGCCGTTCGGCGAGCCCGCCGTCGCCGGGGCCGCCGAGCGGCACGGCGTCACGCCCGGCCAGGTGATCCTCCGCTGGCACGTCCAGCTCGGCTCGCTGCCGATCCCCAAGTCGGCCACCCCCGAGCGGCAGCGGCAGAACCTCGACCTCGACGGCTTCGAGCTCACCGACGACGAGGTCGCCGCGATCACCGCCCTCGGACGCCCCGACGGCCGGCTCTTCGGCGGCGACCCGGACACCCACGAGGAGATGTAGCGCCCGACGGCGCCCCGGAGGCATGGTCCCGGCGCCTCCCGGGCAGGAGTCCCGCATGACGCTGCGCCAGATCGGGGTCGAGGAGGAGCTGATGCTCGTCGACCCCGACACCCTCGCGCTCGCGGCCGTCGCCCACCACGCGCTGCGGGCCGACGAACGCGACGGCGTGGAGAAGGAGCTGTTCCTCCAGCAGATCGAGACGTCGACCGAGCCCGCGCGGACGGCGGACGACCTGGCGCGCATCGTCCGCGCCGGGCGCCGCGAGGTGGGGGAGGCGGCGGCCGCCGCCGGTGTCCGCGCGGTGGCCCTCGGGCTGCCGGTGCTCGCCGACGACGGTGCCGACGTCACGCCGGACGACCGCTACCGGCGCATCCGTGCTGAGTACGGCGAGCTCGCCGACCAGGCCCTCGCCTGCGCCATGCACGTCCACGTGGAGGTCGACGACGCCGAGGAGGCGGTCGCCGTCACGGACCGGCTGCGCCCGTGGCTGCCGGTCCTCCTGGCGCTGAGCGCCAACTCGCCGTACTGGCGCGGCCGGGACACCGCCCACGCCTCGTGGCGGTCGCAGATCTGGACCCGCTGGCCGACCGGGGGACCGTCGGACCCGTTCGGCGACCCGGCCGGCTACCGCGCCTCGATCGAGCGGCTGCAGTCCTGGGGCGCCGCGCTCGACCCCGGCATGCTCTACCTCGACGTGCGGCCGGCCGAGCGGTACCCGACCGTCGAGATCCGCGTCGCCGACGTCTGCCTGGAGGCCGAGGACGCGGTCCTGCTCGGCCTGCTGTGCCGCGGCCTGGTCGAGACCGCCGCCCGCGCCTGGCACGCCGGCGAGCCGGTGGACCCCTGGCGGGTCGACGAGCTCAGGGCGATGTCGTGGCGCGCGGCCCGCCACGGTCTCGCCGGCCCGCTGGTGCACCCCGCGACCCGCGAGCTGACCCCGACGCGCCCGGTCGTCTCGGCGCTGCTCGCGCACGTGCGCCCGGCGCTCGCCGACACGGGTGACGAGGTGCTGGTGGCGGACCTGTTCGAGCAGCTCGTCGCCCGCGGCAACGGCGCGGTCCGGCAGCGGGCCGTGCACGAGGCGACCGGCGACCTCACGCGGGTCGTCGCCGACCTCGCCGACCACACCGAGGCCGGGTGGCGGCGCGACGCCGTGTGACGGGAGTGACGCACGGGACACTCCGACGCGCGCGGGATCGGCCGTGCGGCGGGCCGCGGCCACTACGCTGCTCGCCGAGAGGGGGGTCCGTCATGACCGTGTCCCAGCGTGCCCGCGCCCTGACCGCCGCATCCTCGGCGACGGTCCTGCTCGGCGTCCTCGTCCCCGGCGGGGCGACGGCCGCCGCGGGCGACACCGAGCCGCCCGTCGGCTCCTTCGTCGTGCTGTCGGCGTCCAGCTCCGACGACCCCGGGCCGCTGACCGTCGAGGTCGTGCAGAACTCGCTCAAGGACGACCGCACGCCGACCGCCGACATCGTCCGCGAGGTCAGCTGGGGCACCGGCGTCGGATACGAGCCCTGGCGCAAGGGCACGTCGATCTCGTTCGCCTACACCTCGGTCGGCCGCTACGACCTCCGGGTCCGCGTCACCGACCGGGCCGGCAACAGCAGCGTCGAGGACCTCGGCACCGTCGTCGTCTCCGACTCCTTCGCCCCGAAGCTCACGGTCAACCGCCCGGCCTCCGACCGACGTACCGCCTGGCGGGCGGTGCGCGGCTACGCCCGCGACGTCGGTCTGGCCGGCATGGACTTCGTCCGGGTCAAGTCGTGGCAGCAGCGCACCCGCGGCTGGTACGCCTACCAGGGCGAGGAGCGTGGCTGGGTCCGCACCGACTCCGAGGC
Organism: Nocardioides iriomotensis; assembly: GCF_004168035.1. Lineage (GTDB taxonomy): Bacteria > Actinomycetota > Actinomycetes > Propionibacteriales > Nocardioidaceae > Nocardioides_B > Nocardioides_B iriomotensis. The sequence goes on from NZ_SDPU01000020.1 coordinate 191,489, forward strand.
GCGCGCGAAGGCCGCCGCGGTCGCGGTCCGCGTGCCGACCACCACCAACGGCGCCTGGAAGGTCGCCCTCGAGGGCGTCCGCGCCGGCGGGCTCGTCGTGCGCACGTTCGCGCGCGACGCCGCGGGCAACCGCTCCAAGGCGGTCGCCGTCCGGCGCACGCTGGTCGACTGAGCCGCGGCCGGCGTCGGGCTACTGGTTCGCCAGCCCCGACGCCCGGCACAGCTGCTTGGACACGTCCGCGGTGCGGTCCTCGCGGATCAGCTCGAAGAGCCGGTCGGCGCGCTCCTGGTCCCAGTGCACCGCGAGGTCGGCGATCGGCACGCCGCAGGTCAGGCCGGTCTTGCCGTCGACCCTGGTCATCGCCCACGCGAACTTCATCGTGGAGATCATCGACGTGTCCTTGCCGACGCGCAGCGAGTCGGAGCCGGCGGAGGCCAGCCGCAGGTAGCGGACCGGGTTGATCACCGACCAGGGGGAGGCGGCCTCGTGGCCGACGGCGCTGACCACCTCGCGCTGGTGCCGCGCGCGGTCGATGTCGCCGAGCGACGAGGTGTGCCGTGATCGGGCGTAGCCGAGTGCGGTGGTGCCGTCGGCCTCCTGGCAGCCCTTCTCGACGTCGAGGTTGGCCTGCGGGTCCTTCATCGCCTGCTTGGGGCAGATCTCGATGCCGCCGACCGCGTCGACCACGTTGACGAAGCCGCCGAAGCCGATCTCGACGTAGTCGTCGATGCGGATGCCGGTGGCGAGCTCGATGGTCTCGACGAGCAGCTTCGGGCCGCCGTACGCGAACGCGGCGTTGATCTTGGTGTCGCCGTAGCCCGGCACCTCGACGATGCTGTCGCGCGGGATCGACATCAGCAGGTTCGGGCCCTGTCCGGTGTGCAGCAGCATGATCGTGTCGGTGCGGCGCCCCGAGCCCTTGCCGGTGCCGTACTGCAGCTGCTCCTTGCGGGAGAGCCCCTCCCGGCTGTCGCTGCCGACGAGCAGGTACGTCGTGCCCTCCTGGGCCGCCGGGCGGTCGCCGCCCGGGTCGGTGCCCACCTTGTCCACCTTCGACCACGCCCACAGGGGAACGGCGACCAGGAAGACCAGCCACAGCAGCAGGGCGATCTTCAGCCAGCCGAGGCGGAACCGGCGGCGCGGGGCGCGCGGCGGACGGCTCGGCGGCGGGCTCGCGGTGGCCACGCCCCCGCGCGGACCGCCCGGTCCGCCTCGTCCGGACTGCGTCCGGGGTGCTGCCGGCTGCTCGTAGGGCTGGCCGCGGCGCCCGCCGGGCCGCCCCATCGTGGGCAGCATGCGGGTGGGCTCCGGGTCCTGGCCGGCCCCCGCGCCGGACCTCGACCCTCCGGAACCCTGGCCGGCGTCGCCGCCGTACAGCCAGTGGTAGTCGCCCTCGTCCCCACCCTGGTTGCCGGGGGTGCGACGCGAGCCCTGCGGGGGTTCGGACATGGCCATGACGCTACCGTGCCCCCCATGACCCCCCGTTCAGACGGGCCGGAGGCATTGTCTCCGTCACACGCGCGCACCTCGCTGTCGCTGCTGGCCGACGGGAGCCACGTCAACCTCCTCGGCAACGTGCACGGAGGCGTGGTCATGCGGCTGGTCGACTCGACCGCCGGCGCGGTCGCGCAGCGGCACAGCGGGGGTCCGGCGGTGACCGCCGCCATGGACGAGATGGCGTTCCTCGAGCCGGTCCACGTCGGTGACATCCTGCGCACGGTGGCGCAGGTCAACTGGGCCGGCCGGACGTCGATGGAGATCGGCGTGCGGGTCGAGTCGGAGCCCTGGAACGAGGCCGGCCGCGAGCCGCTGCACGTCGCGTCGGCGTACCTCGTCTTCGTGGCCATCGACGACGACGGCCACCCGCGCGAGATCCCGCGGCTCGCGCCACAGACCCCCGACGAGGTACGGCGGGCCCGGGAGGCCGAGATCCGGCGGGCGCACCGGCTGGCGCGGCGTGCCGAGATCGAGGCCACCCGGGAGCAGCACGTGCACTGACCCGTCTGGCGGTGCCCGGCGTGGCGAGACCGCTGTGACTCGTGTGACTGGTGATACTTGCCCCCTCTGCACCGACCGCGTCACCACCGAAGGGTCACGCCCATGCCACCCGTCACTTCCCCCGGGTCGGACCAGCTGCTCCGCGACCGCCACGCCCCCCACCACCCCACGACCGCCCGCCCGCACCCGCGCTTCGGCGACCGGGAGGCCGCGCGCGTGCGCTTCCGCCGCGCCCTCGCCCTCCTGCTGATGACCCTGGTCCTGCCCGGGTCCGCGCAGCTCGTCGCCGGCAACAAGCGGGTCGGCCGGGTCGCGCTGCGCGTCGTGCTGACGCTGCTTGCGGTCACCGTGTTCGTCGGGCTGGTCGGCTGGAAGTGGCACGGGGTCGTCTACTTCCTCGCCAGCAACACCGTCGCCCTCGGCTTCCTCCGCCTCCTGCTCGCCGCCCTCGCCGTCGGCTGGGCGGTGCTGTTCCTCGACGCCTGGCGGCTCGGGCAGCCGCTCGAGCTGTTGCGCAAGCAGCGGCTCGCCATGGTCGGTCTCAACGGCGTGCTCTGCTTCTCCGTCGCCGGTGGCCTGCTGTTCGCCTCGCACGTCGTCGCGGTCCAGCGCGGCTTCATCGCCACGATGTTCGGCAGCGGCACGGTCAGCGAGGCGACCCACGGCCGCTACAACGTGCTGCTGCTCGGCGGCGACTCCGGCCAGGACCGCTGGGGGCTGCGGCCGGACAGCATCTCGGTGGCCAGCATCGACCAGGAGACCGGGAAGGCGATCCTCTTCGGGCTGCCGCGGAACATGACGAACTTCCCGTTCCCCGAGGGCTCGGTCATGGCCGAGCAGTTCCCCGACGGCTACGACTGCGGACCCGAGTGCGAGCTCAACAGCCTCAGCACCTGGGCGCAGGACAACAAGGCGCTGTTCCCCGGCGAGGACAACCCCGGCGTCGCCGCCACCATCGAGGGCGTCGAGGGCATCACCGGCCTGAAGATCAACTACTACGCGATGGTGAACCTCGACGGGTTCCGCAGCCTGGTCCAGGCCGTCGGCGGCCTGGAGCTCAACGTCCGTGACCGCATCCCGATCGGCGGCGTGGGCGGCCCGGTCACCGGCTACATCGAACCCGGGGTCCAGCGGCTCAACGGCTTCCAGACCCTGTGGTTCGCGCGGTCGCGCGAGAGCGCCGACGACTACTCGCGGATGGCCCGCCAGAAGTGCGTGATGAACGCGATGCTCCAGCAGCTCTCGCCGCAGACGGTCATCACGAAGTTCGAGGACATCGCCTCGGCCAGCGAGCAGCTGATCACCACCGACCTGCCCGCCTCCGAGCTCGGCACGTTCGCGGAGCTCGCGATGAAGACCCGCGGCCAGCCGGTCTCCTCGGTGTCGTTCGTGCCACCGGCCATCAACACCGGCGCCCCGGACATCGAGAAGATCCACGCGATGGTCCAGCGCGCGATCGACAAGGCCGAGGGCAAGGCCACCACCACGAAGGCGGCGGCCGCCAAGAAGCAGAAGGGCTTCTCCCGGGCCGGCTCGTCCACCGTCGGCGGCTCGATCGGCAGCTACTCCGAGGGCTACGCCGCCAACAAGTCGAACGACCTGTCCTCGGCGTGCTGACCCCTACCGATATCGGTAGCCCGACCGTGACCCACCGGTCACTCCCGGACTACCGACATCGGTAGGGTCGCCGGGTGGACACCCGGGTCGTCGCTGTCGTCGTGACGTGGAACCGGCGGGACCTCCTCGAGGAGTCGCTGGCCGCGCTCGACGCCCAGTCGCACCCCCCGGCGCGGATCGTGGTGGTCGACAACGCGAGCACCGACGGTACGACCGACTGGCTCGCCGTCGAGGCCAAGGCACACGAGCGCTGGGACGTCGTGACGCTGCGCAGCAACACCGGCGGCGCCGGTGGTTTCGCGGTCGGCCTGGAGCAGGCGCTCACGCACGAGCCCGACCTGGTCTGGATGCTCGACGACGACACCATCCCCACCCGCACCGCCGCCGCCGAGCTCGTCGCCGCGTGGACGTCGTACTCAGCGGTCCGGCGGCCGGCCGTCCTCGCCAGCCGGGTGGTCTGGACCGACGGGCGCGACCACCCGATGAACACGCCGCGCGCCAAGCCCGGCGCCACCCGCGCCGAGCGCCACGCCGCCGCGGCCATCGGCTGCGTGCCGATCCGCTCGGCGTCGTTCGTCTCGATCATGTGCGACGCGCAGGTCGTGCGCGACCGCGGGCTGCCGGTCGCCGACTACTTCCTCTGGAACGACGACTTCGAGTACTCCACGCGCCTGATCCGCGGCAACGTCGGCCTCTCCGTCCCCGCCAGCGTCGTCGAGCACAAGACGAAGGTGTTCGGCTCGACCGACGCCGACCCGGGGGAGCGGTTCTTCTACGAGGTCCGCAACAAGGCCTGGATGTTCACCCGCAGCCGCTCGCTGTCACTCGCCGAGAAGGCCGTGTACGGCGCCGCCACCCTGCGCCGCTGGGCCCGCACGTTCGCGGCCTCGTCGGACCGGGCCGTGCTGCGCCGCGGGCTGCTGCGCGGCCTCCGCACCGGCCTGCTCACCGCGCCGAGGCCCAACGACGCCGTGCTCGCACCGGCGGGCTGGTCCCGCGAGACCCGCGCCGACGCGCCGCGGGTGCTGCCGCCCGGACAGCCGTTCTCGCTGCTGGTCTCGACCTACTGGAACGACGACCCGGGCTACCTGCGTGAGGCGTTCCACAGCAGCGTGCAGCAGCAGTTCCGGCGTCCCGGGGAGGTCGTGCTCGTGCAGGACGGCCCGGTGCCGCCCGAGCTGGCCGCCGAGATCGCGCACCTGGCCGAGACCAGCCCGGTCCCGGTGCGGCACGTGGTGATCGACGCCAACCTCGGCCTCGGACCCGCGCTCGACCGCGGCCTCCAGGCCTGCCGGCACGAGATCGTCGCGCGCATGGACGCCGACGACGTCAGCGTGCCCGACCGGTTCGTCAAGCAGCTCCCGGTGATCGAGGCCGGGGCCGACATCGTCGGCTCGGGACTCACCGAGTTCGGCGAGCACGTCGGCGACGTCGTCGGCCGCCGTACGCCGCCCACCGACCCCGACGAGATCCGCCGCGTGATCAGGTTCCGCGACCCGTTCAACCACCCGACGGTGGTCTACCGCAAGTCGGCGGTGCAGGCGGCCGGCGGCTACACCGACATGGCGCTGATGGAGGACTATCTCCTCTTCACGCGTATGGTCGACGGCGGCGCGCGCCCGGCGAACCTCGCCGAGCCCCTCGTGAACTACCGCGTGGGGGCCGGCGCCTACGCGCGCCGGGGCGGCACCGGGCTGCTGAGGTCCGAGCTCGCCCTGCAGCGGCGGTTCCGCGACCTGGGCATCACCACGCGTCGGCAGTACGCGCGGAACGTCCTGGTCCGGGGCGGCTACCGCCTGGTGCCGGAGGCCGTGCGGAAGACGGCGTACCGCGCCCTGATCGCCAACCGTGGTGGGGATCACGCGGAGGGTGAGGCGGCCCACGGGAACAAGGAACAGTGACCATCGGCCGGTAGACTTCCGGGGGTTCGCCGACCATCCGGAGCGCTGCCGGCCCGACAAAGAAACGTGGACAACTCTGTGCTGAACCATGACCTGGTCGTCGTCGGCTCCGGATTCTTCGGGCTGACGATCGCCGAACGTTGCGCCTCCGAGCTCGGGCTCCGGGTGCTCGTGCTGGACCGGCGCTCCCACCTCGGAGGCAACGCCTACTCCGAGAAGGAGCCCACCACCGGGGTCGAGGTTCACAAGTACGGTGCCCACCTGTTCCACACCTCCAACGAGCGGGTCTGGGAGTACGTCAACCGCTTCACGTCGTTCACCGACTACAAGCACCGGGTGTTCGGCAAGTACCAGGGCCAGGTCTACTCGCTGCCGATGAACCTCGGCCTGATCAACCAGTTCTTCGGCAAGTCCCACACGCCCGACGAGGCGCGGGAGCTGATCAAGGAGCAGGCGAGCGAGATCGCCACCGAGGACGCCACGAACCTCGAGGAGAAGGCGATCAGCCTGATCGGCCGCCCGCTCTACGAGGCGTTCATCAAGGGCTACACCGCCAAGCAGTGGCAGACCGACCCCACCAAGCTGAGCGCCGACATCATCACGCGGCTTCCGGTCCGCTACACGTTCGAGAACCGCTGGTTCAACGACACCCACGAGGGCCTGCCCGTCGACGGCTACACGGCGTGGCTGACGAAGATGGCCGACCACCCGAACATCGAGGTCCGGCTCGACACCGACTTCTTCGACGTCAAGGACGAGCTCCTGGGCCAGGTGCCGGTCGTCTACACCGGCCCGATCGACGAGTACTTCGGCAACTCGGAGGGTCGGCTGTCGTGGCGCACCGTCGACCTCGAGGAGTCCGTCGAGGAGGTCGACGACTTCCAGGGCACCGGGGTGGTCAACTACAACGACCAGGAAGTGCCGTTCACCCGGATCATCGAGTTCAAGCACTTCCACCCCGAGCGGGTGAAGACGCACCTTCCGGGGAAGACCGTGATCGTGCACGAGTACAGCCGCTTCGCCGAGGAGGGCGACGAGCCGTACTACCCGATCAACACCGCCGAGGACCGCGAGAAGCTGCTCAAGTACCGCGAGCTCGCCAAGAAGGAGCCGATGGTGCTCTTCGGCGGCCGCCTCGGCACCTACAAGTACCTCGACATGCACATGGCGATCGGCTCGGCCCTCTCCATGTACGACAACAAGCTCAAGCCGCACTTCGAGTCCGGCGCGACCCTCGAGAGCGGAGGCGTGGACGAGTGACCGCCACCCAGACCGACCCCCAGACCGAGACGAAGCGCACGGTCCGCCGTGTGCTGCAGCGGGTCGTGCTGCCCGTCGACCGCGACATGGACGTGCTGCCGCTGTACGTCGACCCCGACCGGCCGCAGCTCGACGTCGACAAGTCGCCGCTGACGATGACCCAGCGCGGCAAGCTGCCGCCGACCGAGCCCAACGCGCAGGTCGAGCCCGACCCGCACGCCGTGCTCGGCCGCTACCGCTACCAGGTCACCGAGAACCAGCGCGTGTCCTTCGGCACCTACTTCAACGGCTTCGCGGCGTCGTACTGGCGGATGTGGACGGTCGTCACCTCCGTCACCCTCAACGTGCGCGTCACCGGTGCCGACGCGTCGGTCCTCGTCTACCGGTCGATGCCCAACGGCCGCGCGCAGCGGGTCGACTCGGCCATCGTCGAGGGCGCCTCCGGCGACTTCAGCTTCGACCTGTCGCTCTCGCCGTTCGGCGACGGCGGCTGGTACTGGTTCGACATCGTCGCCGGCCCCGACGGCGCCACCCTCGAGGAGGCCTCGTGGGTGGCCGAGGTGCCGGCCGACCGGGCCGAGCCCGGCACGCTGAGCATCGGCATCACCACGATGAACCGCCCCGACTTCTGCGCCAAGCTGCTCGCGCAGATCGGCGGCGACGCGGACGTGCACTCGGTGCTCGACGAGGTGATCGTCGCCGAGCAGGGCACCCAGAAGGTCGTGGACGACCCGGGCTTCGCCGCTGCGCAGGAGGCGCTCGGCGACAAGCTGCGGATCATCGAGCAGGGCAACATGGGCGGCTCCGGCGGCTACGCCCGGGCGCAGTTCGAGACCCTCGAGGCCGGGCGTTCGACGTACATGATGTGCATGGACGACGACGTCGTCTGCGAGCCGGAGAGCATCGTCCGCGCCGTCACGTTCGGCGACCTGTGCCGCAAGCCGACGATCGTCGGCGGGCACATGTTCAGCCTCTACGCGAAGTCGCGGCTGCACAGCTTCGGCGAGATCATCAACCCGTACCGCTTCTGGTGGCACTCGCCGCCGACCGTCGAGACCGACTGGGACTTCGCCGAGCGCAACCTGCGCTCGTCGCGCTGGCTGCACCGGCGCATCGACGTCGACTTCAACGGCTGGTTCATGTGCCTGATCCCGACGCAGGTGCTGCGCGAGGTCGGCCTCAGCCTCCCGGTCTTCATCAAGTGGGACGACTCGGAGTTCGGCGTGCGCGCCCGCAGCCACGGCTACCCGACCGTCACGCTGCCCGGCGCCGCCGTCTGGCACGTGCCGTGGACCGACAAGAACGACGCCCTCGACTGGCAGTCGTACTTCCACCAGCGCAACCGCACCATCGCGGCGCTGCTGCACTCGCCCTACGAGCACGGCGGCCGGGTGGTGCGCGAGAGCTTCAACCACCAGATCAAGCACCTGTTCTCGATGCAGTACTCCACCGCGGAGCTGCGGCACCTCGCGCTCGAGGACGTGCTCGCCGGCCCGGAGCGGCTGCACGGTGAGCTGCTGACCAAGCTGCCCGAGCTGCGCGCCCTGCGGCAGCAGTACGACGACGCCCGCACGCAGGCGCAGCCCGACTACTTCCCGTCGGTCGAGCGCAAGAAGCCGCCGAAGCGCGGTCAGGACCCGACCCTGCCGAAGAACCGGTTCGGCCAGCTGGTCTCGGCGGCCACGTCCGCCGTACGCCAGGCGCGGCCGGTCCGCGAGCTGGCCCAGCGGCACCCCGAGGCACGGCTCGCCGCGATGGACGCCAAGTGGTGGATGATCGCGCAGTTCGACTCGGTCGTCGTCTCGATGCCCGACGGCACCAGCTCGGCCTGGTACAAGCGCGACCAGGACGAGTTCAAGAGCCTGCTCGCGCGGACGATCGAGATCCACCAGCGGCTGCACCGCGAGTGGCCGCAGCTCGCCCAGCGCTACCGCGACTCGCTCGCCGACATCACCTCGCCCGAGGCCTGGGCGAAGACGTTCGAGGCCAACGCCGCCGAGCGACAGGACGGGTGATGACGACCACCGTCGACCGCGAACACGCCGAGGTGCCCGAGGACGACCTCGCGGGGATGCGCGCGCCCGCGCCGCAGGGCGGCCTGGTGGACGTCTTCCGCCACCGCTACATCCTCAAGCTGCTGGTGCGCCGCGAGATCAGCGCGCGCTACCAGGGCTCGGTGCTGGGCCTGCTGTGGTCGTACGTCCAGCCGCTCACGCGGTTCGTCATGTACTACTTCGTCATCGGCATGGTCATCGGCCTCGACCGTGGCGTGGAGTACTTCGGCATCCACATGTTCGCCGGCATGGTGTTCGTCCACTACTTCACCGAGACGTTCACCGCCGGCACGCGGTCGATCATGCGGAACTCGTCGATCGTGAAGAAGATGGCGATGCCGCGGGAGATGTTCCCGGTCGCCTCGATGCTCGTGTCGGCGTACCACATCATCCCGCAGCTGGTGATCCTCATCACCGTCTGCATGATCGTCGGCTGGGCGCCCGACATGGCGGGGATGTTCGCCGGGCTGCTCGGGTTCGCGATCGTCGCCGTGCTCGGCACGTCGCTGGCGCTGCTGTTCAGCGCCGCCAACGTGTTCGCCCGCGACTTCTCCAACATCGTGCAGACGCTGACGAACTTCGTGCACCTGGCGGTGCCGATGATCTACCCCTACACGCTGGTCGCGTCGCGGTTCGGCGCCGACCACGTCAACCTGTACCTCGCCAACCCGCTCGCCGAGGCGGTGCTGCTCATCCAGCGCTGCTTCTGGGTGGGCGTCACCAGCGATCCCGAGCAGACCGCCCTCACCCAAATGCCCGACAACCTGTTCACGCGCGGGCTGATCCAGCTCGCGTGCTGCCTGGTGTTCCTCTTGATCGCCCAGCTGGTCTTCACCCGGCTGGAGCGGAAGTTCCCGGAGCGTCTCTAGAGCATGACCAAGTCCATCGTCGTCGACCACGTGTCGAAGCGCTTCACGATGCGCTACCACCGCACCATCAAGCAGATGTCGATCGCGCGGCTGCGCGGCCAGGAGATCAGCGACAGCTTCCTCGCCGTCGACGACGTCTCCTTCACCGTCGACCAGGGCGAGTCCATCGGGCTGATGGGTCTCAACGGGTCCGGCAAGTCGACCCTGCTCAAGGTCATCAACGGGGTGATGGCGCCCGACGCCGGCCAGGTGCTCACCCGGGGCCGCATCGCGGGCCTGATCGCGACCGGTGCCGGCTTCCACCCGCAGCTCACCGGCCGCGACAATGTCTACCTGAACGCGGCGATCCTCGGGATGACCGAGAAGGAGACCAAGGCCCGCTTCGACGACATCGTGGAGTTCGCCGACATCGGCAGGTTCCTCGACACCCCCGTCGGCCACTACTCCTCCGGCATGTTCGCGCGGCTCGGCTTCGCGGTCGCCGTGCACACCGACTCCGACATCTTCCTCGTCGACGAGGTGCTGGCCGTCGGTGACAAGCCCTTCAAGAAGAAGTGCATGGAGAAGATGAAGGAGATCAAGGCGAGCGGCCGCACGCTCTTCTACGTCTCCCACGCCGCCGGCTCGGTCCGGAAGATGTGCGACCGCGTCATCGTGCTCGAGAAGGGCCGCAAGGCCTTCGACGGCCCGGCCGACGAGGGCATCAAGTTCCTGCACTACGACGACACCGAGGACGACGTCAGCTCCGAGGAGGAGCAGGACGAGGAGCTCGGCTCCGACGTGTAGCGCGCGTCTGCGCCCTGCTCCTCTCGCTCGGCTGACGCCGTCTCCGGTCCCTCGGCCCGACCTACCATCCGGGCCTCGCTTCGCTCGGCCCTCCCGCCAGACCCGCCACGGTCGGGCCGAGGCCCCTGCGACGCCGGCCGAGTGCGGTCGCTGGGCGCGTCGTCGGGGGAGGGGCGCGAGGCGTCAGGTCCTCCTGCTCGTGGGCGGCGTGTCGTTGCACGAGTGACCCCTCGGCATACGGGGCGGTCGAGCCCGCCGGGATTGGGTCACGAACGACACGTGACTGGCCGTGCCGCCTGTCGTTCGTGACCCGTTTCTGGCACGCCGGAAGGTGGGTGGGTGCGGGTGCGTCGAGGCACGACTGACCCCACAGCGCCCCGGCCGCGACGGGGCCGTCGCGCGGCGTGGCGCCGACGAATCACAAACGGTGCGCGGCATGGTTCAGGTCGCGGCTCGGCGGGCCGATTTTCCTTGCAGGACAAGGGAAACGACGTTCCCGACATGTCCCGACGAATTACAAGTTTGTAGTTCAACGGAACCTATTGCGAGGCTCAAGTAACGGGTGTGAAAGTTGAGACTCGTGTGAATCAAGCCCCGCCGGAGAGCCCCTGATGAGTCTGAACCGACGCCGCTTCGTGCTGGTGTGCCAGCACGTCCTGGCATGCGCCGTGGTGGGCGCCGTGGCGGCGTCGTCCGCGGGCATCGTCACCCTCGACATCGTGGAGCCGACCCTGCCGGGGGCCGCGGGGAGCGCCCCGGGGGTCGCCGGTCCCGCTGTCCCGGGTACGTCGGCCGTCCCGGCCCCGGCCGCGCTGGTGGCCTCGGAGCCGGTGGAGCCGGACGTCCGCGAGGTGAAGCTCACCGAGACGAAGGCCCAGGCCGGCTCGGCCCGCAAGCAGGGGATCGAGGACGGCCTGAACCGCTGGACGGCCACGGCGTCGCAGACCGTCGCCGCCCAGCCCACCAGTGATGCCAGCGCCACCAGCGGCGTCGAGCAGGTCACCGGCTTCGGCTCGATCGGCGTGACGTGGGACGGTCACGACGAGATCGACCACGACGCGATCGAGATCGAGGTGCGCACCCTCCAGGACGGCGCCTGGTCGCGCTGGCAGGAGATGCACTACGACGACAACCACGGCCCCGACCCGGCCAGCCCCGAGACCTTCCGCGCCGGCACCGACGCGGTCGTCGTCGGCGACGTGGACGACGTGCAGGTCCGCGCCACCACCGACGGCGTCGACCTGCCCTCCGACATGCGGCTCGCGATCATCGACCCGGGGGAGACCACGGCCGTCGAGCGCGCGAAGCCGGCGATCGACACCGCCCGCCTCGAGAGCGCGGCGACGCTGAGCAGCGCGTCCACCGGCACCCTGCCGGCCACGCCCACCGACCCGGCCGCGACATCGACGCCCACGCCGGCTCCGACCCCGGCGCCCACGCCGGCTCCGACCGACCCGGCGATCGCTCCCACCGCCGCGCTGACCGCTCCGCAGCCGGAGATCTTCTCCCGCGCGCAGTGGGGCGCCGACGAGCGGATGCGCGACAAGAGCTCGCTGCGCTACGGCAAGATCACCGCCGGCTTCGTGCATCACACCGTCAACGCCAACGACTACTCCGCCGAGCAGGTGCCCGCGATCATCCGCGGCATCTACGCGTACCACACGCAGTCGCGGGGCTGGAGCGACATCGGCTACAACTTCCTCGTCGACCGGTTCGGACGCATCTGGGAGGGCCGGTACGGCGGGGTGGACAAGCCCGTCGTGGGCGCGCACACGCTGAACTACAACGAGTCGTCGTTCGCGATGTCGGCGATCGGCAACTTCGAGACGGCGCAGCCGACGTCCGCGATGATCGACGCCTACGGCCGGCTCTTCGCCTGGAAGCTCGCGATCTCCGGCGTCAACGCCACCTCGACCCACCAGGTCGTCAACGGCAAGGCCTTCCAGGCGATCAACGGCCACCGCGACGCCGGCTCGACGGCCTGCCCCGGCAAGTACCTCTACGCCAAGCTGCCCGAGATCCGCACCCTCGCGGGGACGTACCAGACCGCGGGGAGCACCCCGCAGCCCCCGCCGCCGGCGGTCAAGCCGACCCCGCTGGACACCGACATCTCCGGCAGCTCCTGGCCCGACTTCGTGGTCCGTGACGCGGCCTCGCAGCAGGCGTTCGTCGTGCGCACCGGCGGCCAGGTCGGCTTCAAGGGCGGCAACCGCGCGGCGACCGGCTTCGGCGACGTGGACAAGCTGATCGGCACGCAGGACCTCGACGGCGACGGTCTCGCCGACGTGCTCGCCCGCAACAAGAAGACCGGCTGGACGCGGTTCTACAAGGGCGACGGCGCGGGCAAGGTGACCCCGGGCGCGACCAGCAAGCGCTTCAAGGGCATGGTCCAGCTCGTCGGGGTCGGCGACCTCGACGGGGACGGCAAGAACGACGTCGTCGGCAAGAAGGCGAAGAAGCAGAAGCTGCTGCTGTTCCGCGGCAAGGGCGACGGGTCCTTCAAGAAGACCAAGGTGCTCGCGAACCCGTGGACCTACCAGCAGGTGATCGCGGCCGGTGACGCCAACGGCGACGGCAACCGCGACCTCTACGCCCGCGACGCCGACGGCCGGCTGTGGCTGCTCCGCGGCGACGGCAAGGGCACGCTGAAGAAGAACGCACTGAAGATGAACGGCAGCTGGAACGGGTTCGACGTGGTCGCCGGCTTCGGCGACCTCGACAACGACGGCAAGCCCGACCTGCTCGCCCGCGACGCCAAGACCAAGCGCACGTTCGTCTACCCGGCCAAGGGCCGCGCCGGCTTCGGCCAGCGCCTCGGCGGCTGGTCGCGCTTCGCCGACGTGCGCCAGCTGGTGCCGGTCGGCGAGCTCAACGGCCCCGGTGTCGACCTCGCGGGGATCAACGCCAAGGGCTTCCTCGTCCAGTTCGCCAACCGCCAGGGACGCCCGCTCGAGGGCGTCGTGGCGACCGGCGCGACGTTCGACGACACCAACCTCGTCCTGACGGTCGGTGACTGGAACCGCGACGGGAACGCCGACGTGCTCACCCGCAGCACCTCCAACGGCAACCTCTACCTGCGTGCCGGCAACGGCGCCGACGGGTTCGCCGCACCGGTGCTCGCCGGCGAGGGCTTCGGCTCCGTCTCCGAGCTGCGCGCCGTCGGCGACGTGACCGGCGACGGCAACCCCGACCTCGCGGGCCAGCCGTCCGGCGGCTCGGCCCGGATCTACCCCGGCAACGGCAGCAGCGGCTTCGGCTCCAGCTACCCGGCCAAGGGCCCGAAGAACCTCGCGCGGGTCGTCGCCAGCGACAAGTACGACTGGTTGCTGCCCCTCGGCGACGTCAACGGCGACAAGCGCAAGGACGTCCTCGTCCGGGCGGCGAAGTCCGGCAAGCTCTGGCTGCTGCCCGGTCTCTCCGGCGGCACGTTCGACAAGCGCCAGTACGTCGCGTCGGGCTTCAAGGGCTACGACCTGGCCGGCTGACCGGCCGACCGGTCAGGCGCGCCGCGTCGCGGTCGCGCGCTCGGCCTCGGCCCGACGGTCCCAGCCGTCGGCGACCGGGTTGCGCACCCACACCGTGCCGCCGCCCCCGAGCAACGGGCCGAGCAGCGTGTCGAGCCCGGCGTCGGCGCACGGGTTGACGTCGGTGAGCAGCCGGCCGGGCAACCGATCGGTCGCGAGCAGGTCCTCCTGCGTGCGTGCCGCGCCGCCCGCCTCCTGCCAGGCGGCATCGCCGGGCTGCGGCGGGTCGTAGGCGGCGAAGGCGTCCGGCTGCCCGAGCACGACGGCGGAGTAGTCGACCACCCCCGGCGGCAGCGCCTCGGCGAAGGGCGCTCCGAGCGGGCGCAACGACAGCGCCACGACCGGCGCGCGACCGGCGTCCTCGCCGTACGTCGCGACGCCGTCCGGGCCGCAGACAACCACGTCCGCGTCGGTACGGCGGTCGTGGTCGGTCGTGACCGTCAACCCCATCGCCCACGCCGCGCCGAGCCACACCGGCCCGAGCCAGTGGGTGGGCAGGTCGAGCAGCACGAGACCGCCGCGTTCCAGGCCGAGCTCGTCCTGCAGCAGCCCGGCGGTCTTGGCCACCCAGTTGGCGTAGGTGGTCAGAGACAGCTCGATCCGCTCACCGGTGGCGTCGTCGTAGAACGTGACGACCGGGCGGCCGGGGTCGGCGCGGAGCTGCTCGGCCAGGGCGTCCGGGAAGGTGGAGGCGGGCACCGGGTCACCGTAACGGGCTGGCATGATGCCGCCCATGCCTCACCCCACCCCCGACCCGTCCGTCGCACGTCCTCGTGAGGCGGTCATCGTCGCCGGGGGCTTCGGGACGCGGCTGCTGCCGCTGACCACGCACCGGCCGAAGCACCTGTTGGAGGTCGGCGGGGTGCCGTTCCTCGCGCACCAGATCAGCCGACTCGCGGCGGCGGGCGTCGAGCACGTCGTGCTGGCGACGTCGTACCGCGCCGACCTGTTCGAGCCCGTGCTCGGCGACGGCAGCGCCTGGGGGATCAGGCTCAGCTACGTGCAGGAGCAGGAACCGCTCGGCACCGGCGGCGCGATCCGCAACGTCGCCGACGCACTCACCGACGACCCGGACGCGGCGATCGTCGTGCTCAACGGCGACGTGCTGTCCGGGCACCGCCTCGACAAGCAGCTCGCCGACTTCGAGACCCCGCGCGACGGCCGGCCGGTCGACGTCTCGCTGCACCTCGTCGAGGTCGAGGACGCCCGCCCGTTCGGGTGCGTGCCGACCGACGCGGCCGGACGCGTCACCGGCTTCCACGAGAAGTCCGAGAACCCCGTCACCCGCCAGGTCAACGCCGGCTGCTACGTCTTCCGCCGCCGCGTCGTCGACACGATCCCCGCCGGCACCGTCGTCTCCGTCGAGCGCGAGACCTTCCCCGACCTGGTCGCCGAGGGCGCGCTCGTCGTCGGCTACGTCGAGAACGCCTACTGGCGTGACGTCGGCACCCCGGAGGCGCTGGTCGCCGCGTCGCGCGACCTCGTGCTGGGCCTCGCGCCGAGCCCGGCCGTCGACGCCGAGCCGACGGCCGCGCACATCGACGAGACCGCGAAGGTCGAGGAGGACGCCGTCGTCAACGGCGGCAGCGTCGTCGCCGCGGGCGCGCAGGTCGGGGCCGGCGCGGTGGTCAACGGCACCGTGCTCATGGCCGACGTGGTCGTCGGACGCGGTGCGGAGCTGCTCGACTGCGTGGTCGGGCCGGGTGCCCGCATCGGTGCGGGCGTCGCGCTGGAGCGGGTCACGGTCGGCGACGGTGCCACCGTCGAGGTGGCGGTCGAGCCGGGCTCGCGCGTGGACTGCGAGGTCCAGCCCCTCTAGCTCCCGAGCATCCCGCCGAGCCACTCGCCACCGCCGAGCACGGCGAGGAACCGCACCCACCGGCCGAAAAGCCCGAGCGAGACAAACAGCCAGAGGTTCATCTTCAGCTGACCCGCGAGCACCGACAGGATCGCGAAGGGCGGCACCCCGACCGCCGCCGACACGAGGGTGAGCAGGCCGGTGAGCACCGGCCGGTCGTGCACGCGGGAACGCCACAGCTCGAGGCGGGCGGCGCTCTTCGGCTGCTCCACCTTGCGCCGGACCCAGCCCCAGTGGAGCGAGTTCGCGCCGAGGTAGTACCAGATCAGCTTGCCGGCCATCTGGCCGATCGCGGCCACGAGCGCGAGCGCCCACATCTCGTCGACGCCGGCCACGGCGGAGCGGACCGCGAGCAGGGTCTCGATGTTGACGACCGGGAAGAGCGCGGACAGGAAGCCCACGCCGGCCACGGCCAGCAGGTCACGCACGGCCCACCCCTTCCGTGGATCCGTGAGCCGCGTGGCCCGCGCGGGCGGCTGCCCGCGCGGGGGTCACATCGCGTTGGGCTCGGGCGAGTCGGTGTAGGGGTAGTCCTCGACGAACTTCGCCACGACCTCGCCGCTCGGCTTGCCGCAGTACTGCCAGACACCCTCCTGCTTGGACAGGTCGGACGGGTCGGCGTACCAGTGCGTCAGCGCGACGTGCGCGCCGTCCGGGAAGGCCTTGCCGTCCTCCTCGGTCCACGGCAGGGCGATGAACTTGTCGGTGAGGTCGTTGCCCTCGAACTTGCTGGCGATCGCCTTGACCGCGGCAAGCTGGTCGGCGTTCTTGGCGACGGTCTCGTCGTACCAGAGCAGGTTGTAGCCGTGCTCGAGGTTGTGCACGTAGTAGGGCAGGTCGTCGCGCTCGGAGGGCGCGTAGAACTTGCGGTCGAAGCCCGCGGGCTGCGGGTAGTGCGGGCCGAACGCCGGCGGCGCGTCCTGGTACGGGATCGGAGTACCGACGTCCTTGTGGTCGCTGCTGCCCGACGCATCCTTCTTGACGATGTCCTGGCAGGCGGCCTGGCTCGCGGAGACGCCGAGCGTCTCGAGGTCGCCGGCCTGCGCCTGGTTCTGCTTGATCAGCGGGTAGGCGCCGAGGCCCACGATGACGAGGGCGACGACAGCGCAGGCGATGAAGATGGTGCGGGTGCGGCGCTTCTCGGCGCGCTGCTGCTGCTTACGCATCTCCTCGACGACGGCGCGGCGGTCCTTGTCCTTGGTGCTCTTCGCCATGGGGGTCTCTCGGCTCAGTTCTCTCTCGGGGCTGCTCGGATCGTGGTCAGCCATCGGCTGCGGCGGGTGCCGCGGACGGGGCGAAGTCTACAAAGTCGGCCCCAGCGGACCGGACGACCCAGCCGAGGCCGTACGCCGCGACAGCGAGCCGGGCCTCGAGCCGGCCCAGCGCGCGCGGGTCGTCGTGGGGGAGGGGCACGTGCAGGCCACCCGCGACCGGCGAGACCGTCGTGCCGGCGATGCCGCCGAGCCGGCCGGCGACGAGGTCGGCGGCGGCCGGGGCACCCACGCCGCGCAACGCCGCCGGGTCCGCGTCGACGGCCGCCTGCACCGCGTCGCGGGCGCCCAGGCCGAACATGTCCGTCGCCTCGGGCCGGACGAGCGCGCGGGCCCCCGGGCCGTGCGAGCCGGCGGGCAGGACGCGCGGCGCGAGCCCGCGCAGGACCGCCGCCGGGCGCCGCGCCAGCTTGCCCTTGACCAGGTCGCCGGCCGCGGCGATCTCGTCGGCGACGGCGGGGGCGGTGACGGCGAGCGGGTTGCCGTAGTCGTCCGTCTTCCCGGCGTGGTCGTCGAGGACGTCGAGCCCGGCCGCGCCGATCGCGATGTCGGTCTGTCCTTCGCGCCAGGCACGGCCGGCCGTGTCGGTGACCACCACAGCGACGTTGACGCCGACGAGGTGCAGCAGCGCCTCGCGCAGCCGGACCGCCGACGCGTCGGGGTCGACCGGCAACGACAGCACGCTGCCCACGGCGACGTTGGACGCGTCGACGCCGGCGCCGGCGAGCACGAGACCGTGGGCGGTGCGCACGATGCGCGTGCCGCCGCGGGTGGCGACGACGCGGTCGGTCTCCGCCATGACCACGGTGTCCCTGTCGTCGTACCGGACGCGGCCCTCGGCCTTGCTCACCACCTTGCTGGTGACCACGAGGACGTCGCCGTCGCGCAGCGGCTCGTCGCGCAGGGCGTCGACGAGGAGGACGGCGAGGTCGTCGCCCTCGACCACCTCGCCGATGCCGGTCACCGGCAGCAGGACGACGGCCCCGCCGCTCACCGGCCCACCAGCTCCAGCGCGGCGGCGGCCATCGCGGCGGTCGCGTCGTGGTCGGTCATCATCAGCGGTACGGCGCGGCACGGGATGCCGGCCGCCTCGATGCGGGCGACGTCCCCGGCGTCGCGCTCGTCGACCAGCCAGCCGTCGAGGAGCCCGCCGTCTCGGCGGCTGCCGTAGTGCTCGGCGACGCCGGCGGCGCTCACCTCGATGCCGAGGCCGGTGAGCAGCTGGGCCGCCATGCCGCGCACGTGGGCGCCGGCGACGATGGGGGAGAGGCCGACGACCGGTGCCGGGGTCGCCGCCAGGGCATCGCGGATCTCGCGGACGCCGACGATCGTGCCGATCGACACGACCGGGTTCGACGGCGGCAGCACGACGACGTCGGCCGCCGTGATCGCGTCGACCACCCCGGGCGCAGCCGTCGCGGCGTCGAGGCCGACCGGGACCACGGCGCGGGCGGGCACCTGGGCGCCGAGCCGGATCCAGTACTCCTGGAAGTGGATCGCCCGCTGCCCCGACGGCTCGTCGGCGTCGTCGACCACGATGTGCGTCTCGACCCGGTCGTCGGACATCGGCAGCAGCTCGACGCCGGGCTGCCAGCGTCGGCAGAGCGCGCGGGTCACGTCGGACAGCGGGTACCCAGCGTCGAGCATCTGGGTGCGCACCAGGTGCGTGGCCAGGTCGCGGTCACCCAGCCCGAACCAGGTCGGCTCGACGCCGTACGCCGCGAGCTCCTCCTTGGCGTGCCAGGTCTCGTCAGTGCGACCCCAGCCGCGGGCGGTGTCGATGCCGCCGCCGAGCGTGTACATCACGGTGTCGAGGTCGGGGCAGACCTTGAGCCCGTGCAGCCAGATGTCGTCGGCCGTGTTGGCGACCACGGTCACCGTGGCGGCCGGGTCACGGGCGGCCAGGTGCTGCAGCAGCCCCTGCATGAACCGGGCTCCGCCGACCCCTCCGGACAGCACGGTGACGCGGGTGCCGGTCGGCGCGTCGTGCGGCATGGATCTCCTTTGGCAGAAGGGGCACAGGAAGCGCCATGGCCCGTTCGGGTCACCGCTGGTCTCCGAACGTGCCTATAGCAGACCGCGGCTTGACTTCCCTGGTACGACAGACGTGTAATTCCCACAGTGTTGTTTGTTCCCGGGACGCCCGGGTACCACCGGCACTAGCGTGGCGACACGAGAGGCACAAGGCATCGGGAGCTGGGCCTTCGGGCCCGGAGTTCACGGGATTTCTCCCGACGTCATTGTCGACGGGTGAGTGGAGCGGGACCCCACCGGGGTCCACGGGTCGAAAGGGCGAGAATCGTGCGAGAACTGTTTCTCCTCGATGGAAGCGCCGAGGAGCTGGGTTGGCAGGAGCGCGCACTGTGCGCGCAGACGGACCCCGAGGCGTTCTTCCCCGAGAAGGGTGGATCGACGCGGGAGGCCAAGCGGGTGTGTCTGACCTGTGACGTGCGGGCGGAGTGCTTGGAGTACGCACTCGGTCACGACGAGCGGTTCGGCATCTGGGGCGGCCTCTCCGAGCGGGAGCGCCGGAAGCTGAAGAAGCGCGCGGTCTGAACCGGACCGCGTCGCCGGTCCGGATCGGTCCGCCCGGCTGAGGCGCCGCACCCGGCGTCGCAGCCGGTGTGGCCGATCTGACGGGCCGACGATTCTCGGTTGCCCGGGCGCACCCCCTAGGGTTGAGCGCCGTGACGACCCCGGTTGACCCTGCAACGAGCACGTCGGTGACGGTGCTCGTGGTCAGCCACGACGGGTCGCGCTGGCTCGAGACCGTGCTCGACGCGGTCGCCGCGCAGACCCACCGCCCTGACGGCGTCCTGGCCGTCGACACCGGCAGCACCGACGGGTGCGTCGACCTCCTCCACCGCCGGCTCGGCAACGACGGCTTCGTCACCGCGCCGGCCCACGTCTCGTACGGCGCCGCCGTCGCGCGTGGTCTGGAGGCCCTCCCGCAGCCCGGGCCGGGCGAGGACGCCTGGATCTGGCTGCTGCACGACGACAGCGCCCCGGCCCCCGACGCGCTCGAGCAGCTGCTCGCGAAGGCCGCCGACCAGCCGAGCGTCGACGTGCTCGGTCCCAAGCTGCGCGAGTGGCCGTCGCTGCGCCGGCTGCTGGAGGTCGGCGTCACGATCAGTGGCACGGGACGGCGCGAGACCGGTCTCGAGCGCGGCGAGTACGACCAGGGCCAGCACGACCGCCAGCGCGACGTGCTCGCCGTCAACACCGCCGGCATGCTGGTCCGCCGCTCGGTGCTGGAGGAGCTCGGCTTCGACGAGCGGCTGCCGATGTTCGGCAACGACCTCGACTTCGGCTGGCGCGCCGCGCGGGCCGGCCACCGCACGCTCGTCGTGCCCGATGCCGTCGTCTTCCACGTCGAGGCCGCACACCGCGGCGTGCGCCGCACCGACCTGACCGGCCGGCACTTCCACCGCAACGAGCGGCAGGCCGCGCTCTACACGCTGCTCGCGAACACCTCAGGCCGCTGGCTGCCGTTCCTGTGGGTGCGGCTGCTGCTCGGGTCGCTGGTGCGCGCACTCGGCTTCCTGCTGGTCCGCTCGCCGGGGGAGGCCCGCGACGAGCTGTCCGCCCTGGTCCGCGTGTACTCGCGGCCGTTCCGGATCCTCTCCGCCCGCCGGCAGCGACGGAGGACCGCGACCGTCGGGCACGCCGACGTGAAGCACCTGCTCGCCCCGCCCTGGCTGCCCTACCGGCACGGGCTCGACTTCCTCTCCGACCTGGCCGCCGCGCTGACCAGCCAGGCCACCGACATGTCCGCGGCGCGCCGGGCCCGGGTCCGCTCGGCCGAGGCGAGCGAGACCGGGCCGGTCCCCGCCGAGGCGCAGAACCTCCCGGAGGACACCGGCTTCGTGGCCCGGCTGCTGCGCAGCCCGTTCGCCGGCGTCCTGCTGGTCACCGTCGTCCTGTCCTTCGTCGCCGGCCGCGACCTCCTCGGCGGCGGCGCCCTCGCCGGGGGCGCCCTGCTGCCCGCTCCCGACGGCGCGGGGGACTGGTGGCGGCTCTACCTCGAGTCCGGCCACGCCATCGGGACCGGTTCGGCGGCTCCCACGGCGCCGTACGTCCTGCCTCTCGCGATGCTCGGCTCCCTCTTCCTCGGCCACGCCGGCCTGGTCGTCGACCTGCTGTTCCTGCTGGCGGTGCCGCTGTCCCTCGTCGGCGCGTACCGCCTGGCGCGCCTCCTCACCGACTCGCCGGCCGCCGCGCTGTGGGCGGCGACGTCGTACGCCCTGCTTCCGGTGCTCACCGGCGCCGTGCAGGAGGGACGGCTCGGCACGGTGGTCGGCACGATCGTGCTGCCGTGGCTGGTGCACGCCGCCTCGTTCCTCGCCCCGTGGTACTCCGCCGACCGTCGGTGGCGGGCGTCCTGGCGCACCGCGCTGTGGCTGGCCGTGCTCACCGCCTTCGTCCCGCTGGCCATCGTCATCGCACTGCCGCTGGCGGTGCTGGCGTTCGCCGGGGCCCGCCGCAGCCGCCCCGAGAGCACCGGCGGCTGGCTCCCGGTGGTCGTGCCCCTGCTCGTCTCCCTCGTGCTGCTGCTGCCCTGGACCGCGCTGACGTGGGTGCACCAGGGTCCGCAGTCCTGGCTGTTCGAGGCCGGCCTGCCGTCCCCCCGGATCACCGAGCCGCTCACGCCGCTCACCGCGCTGTTCGCCCGGCCGGGCGGGTCGGCGCCCTGGTGGCTGGGCGTCGGCGTCGTGGTGGCGGCGGTGTTCTCCCTGGCCCGCCCGGACACCCGCCGCCAGGTCCTGCGGTGCTGGTGGGTCCTCGTCGTCGCCCTCCTCGTCGTGGTGCCGCTCGCCGCGGTGAGCCACCACCTCGAGCGTTCGGTGCAGCCGCAGCCGCTGTGGCTCGGGTTTCCGCTCGTCGTCGTGCAGGGTGCCGCCATCTGTGCCGCCACCCTGGCCGCCACGGGGATCACGTCGCGGCTGTCGCGGTCGTCGTTCGGCTGGCGGCAGCCGGTGGGTGCCGTGGTCGTCGTGGTCGCGCTGCTCGCGCCGGTCGCCGGCTTGGTCTGGTGGGGGATCGCCGGTACCGACGGGCCGCTCACCCGTCGCGAGGCCAACCCGGTCCCGACGTACATGACCGACACCGCCGCCACCGACCCCGCCCGCGGCGTCCTCGTCGTGCAGGGCCGACGGGGGGAGGGCTTCGCGCACCTGCTGCTGCGCGGCCCCGGCCTGCGCACCGGTGACGACACCGTGATCCCTCGTGTGGAGGAGCAGGCGGAGCTGACCGACCTCGTCGAGCGCCTCGTCTCGGCGCCCGAGCCGGAGGACGTCGACGAGCTGGGCCGGCTCGGGATCGGCTCCATCTACGCTCCCGCTCCCGCCGACATCCGGCTGGCCGGGAACCTCGACAGCCTCAGCGGCGTGACGCCCGGCAGCGCCGTACGGCCCGGCTCGCGGGCGTGGCTCGTCGACGCGGGCGACGCGGCCACCGCGCCGGCGACCCCCTCCTCGTCGTACCGGCCGTGGCTGCTCGCCGTCCAGGGTCTCGCGATCCTGGTCGTCGTCGTCCTGGCGGCCCCGAGCAGGCAGGCGAGCCGATGAGCGCCCCGAGTCCCGGCAAGCGGGCCGGCCGCAGGGTGGCCGAGCGGCCCAAGCGACCTGAGCGGACCCCACGCGACCGCGGGGCACTGGTGCCCGTGGCGCTGCTGCTCGTCGCCGCGCTGGCCCTCGCGCTCACCCGGGGGAGCGAGCCCGAGGACGTCCTCGGTGGCACCGAAGGCGCTCTCGTCGACCGCGCCCAGCTGGCCTGCCCGACCTCCGACCTGCCCGACCTCACCGGGGCCGGCGTCAAGGCGACGGCGTCCGCCGGGCTGCTCGCCACCGACGACAAGGGCACCGAGCTCGGCGACGGCGGCGAGCTCGGCACCGGGCTGCCCGGCGACGAGCCGAGCCGCCTCGACGTGGGGCGCGGCGAGCTCGTGCCGCTCGACGACGCCGCCGAGGGTCCCTACCTCGACGCCCGCGGCGAGCTCGCGGCCGGCCTGTTCGGGTTCCGCACCGACCGCCGCAGCGGCGCGAGCGCGGCGTCCGCCGTCGGCGCCTGCGTCGCACCGCGGGCCTCGTGGTGGTTCACCGGCGTCGGCGCCGACCTCGACCACACCTCCGAGCTGGTCCTGACCAACCTCGACCCGGGCCCCGCCGTCGTCGACGTCAACGTCTACGGCCCCGACGGCGAGGTCGACACGGTCGGCACCCGCGGCATCACCGTCGCGCCCGGTGAGACCACCACGGTCCCGCTGGCAGACATCGCCCCGCAGAGCCCCGAGCTGATGGTGAACGTCGAGGCCTCGCGCGGCCGGGTGGCCGTCGCCGCGTCCGACCGCTACGCCGTGGGCCCGGCGGCCCCGGTCGGCTTCGCCTGGGTCGGCGACGCGACCCGGCCCAGCCGCCGAGTGCGGCTGGCCGGCGTGCCCGCGACCGCCACGTCCTCGACCCTGGTCGTGGGCAACCCCGGCGACTCGGAGGCGCTGGTCTCCGTGGAGGTGGCCGGGAAGAACGGGTCGTTCACGCCGACCGACCTCGAGGACCTCAGCGTGGCGCCCGGGACCGTCGAGACGCTGGACCTCACCGACGTGCTGCCCGCCGAGGAGGCCGTCGCCCTGCGGGTGCACGCCCAGGTGCCGGTCCTCGCGTCGATGCGCGCCGCCACCCGCAACGACGTGACGTACGCCGACGTCGCCACGCCGCTCACCGGGTCCGCGGTCGCGCCCGTGCTGACCGGCGCCCGCACGACGATCCAGCTCACCGCCGGAGCCGAGGCCGGCGCCGTCACCGTCGAGGGTTTCGACGCGAGCGGGAGGTCGACCGGCAGCGACGACGTCTCCGTCGACGCCACGGCGACCGCGACCTGGCGGCCGGCGCGGGGGACCGCGTACGTCGTCGTCCGGCCGACCGAGGGCGCCGTCTTCGGGGCCGCGGTGTACGACGAGGGCGCCGGCCTGTCGACCAGCACGCTGGAGGCCGTCCCGGTCCGCGTGCGGCTGCCCGAGGTCGTTCCCGGCCCACGCTGACTAGGCTCCTGGTTTAAGTCGATCGAATTGCTACACTTAAGGCATGACGGCGACACCGATGGGCACGACCAGGCCCGTGCACACGACGACCGCGCGGAACGCGGACACCTCGCGACGCGACCCTGCCCGCCTCCTGCTCCTCAAGGAGCGCCGCGTCGCCGAGCGCGCCGCTGCCCTCGACGAGCTGCTGCGGCACCGGCCCGACCTCGCCGGCGTGCACGGTCCGGCCGACCTCGCCGCGGAGTCGGTGCTCTGGAACGCCTGAGCCCGGGCCGATCCTGGCTGTCGGCGGGGGCTCAGTCGTCGTGCGGCTCGTAGCGCGGGTCGATGTCCTCCGGCGGCCGGCCGAGCAGCTCGGAGACCTGCTCGACCAGCACGGTCAGCACCATCGCGGACAGGTCGTCGCGCGTCTCCGACCGCAGCTCGATCGGCCGGCGGAACAACACCAGTCGGGTCGGCGTCGTACCGGCGCCGCGCACCAGCGATGCCAGCGGCACGGTGCCGGACGACCAGTCGTCGGGCATCCACGGCGTCTCCTCGACGGCGAACTCCACCAGGCCGAGCTCGTCGTGCCAGCGGTCCTCGAGGTCCTGCACGACGCCGAGCACCAGCTCGTCGAACTGCGCGCGCCGGCTCAGCTGCGCGGGGACGCCGTGCGGGGAGAGCGGGCCCGGGAGCACCTGCGGACCACGGCTGCCACGACCCCTCAGGTCACGGCGGCGGCCGCGGCGCGGGCCGACGGGAGACAGCGGGGACGACACCTGAGCGAGCCTAGTCGTGACCGGGTCGGGCAGCGGGTACCGTCTGCCCCGTGAGTCCCTCCCGCCGATGCTCCAAGACGGCGTGCGGGCGCCCGGCGACGGCCACGTTGACCTACGTCTACTCCGACCAGACAGCGGTCCTCGGACCCCTGGCGACGTACGCGGAGCCGCACGCCTACGACCTGTGCGAGACGCACAGCGAGCGGCTGAGCGCGCCCCGCGGCTGGGAGGTCCTGCGGCTCGCACCCGACCCGAACGCCGGCGGTCCGAGCACCGACGACCTGCTCGCGCTGGCCGACGCGGTCCGGGAGGCGGCGCGGCCGCTGCCCCCGATGGAGCCGGCCCGCCCGACCGGCCTGCCGGCCTCCCGTGGTGGCGGGACGCTCACCGCGCCCGAGCGCGAGACGGTGCGCCGCGGCCACCTGCGCT
Source organism: Nocardioides iriomotensis (assembly GCF_004168035.1). Lineage (GTDB taxonomy): Bacteria > Actinomycetota > Actinomycetes > Propionibacteriales > Nocardioidaceae > Nocardioides_B > Nocardioides_B iriomotensis. Next base: position 216,854 of record NZ_SDPU01000020.1, read on the forward strand.
CGGTCCCGACCTACGACGACTGACGTCCCGACCCGCTCGCTAGGGTCTGCCGCATGAGCGGCACCACCAGCCCCGACAACGTCCACCGCGTCTTCAAGGCCTACGACGTCCGCGGGCTCGTCGGCTCCGAGATCGACGAGGACCTCGCCCGCGCCGTCGGCGCCGCGTTCGTGGAGGTCGTCGGCCGCGAGGAAGGGATCGTCGTCGGGTACGACATGCGGCCCTCGTCGCCGGGCATGGCCCAGGCGTTCGCCGAGGGCGCCGCGTCCGCCGGGGCCGACGTCACGCTCATCGGGCTCGCGTCGACCGACCAGCTCTACTTCGCCTCCGGCCACCTCGGCCGGCCCGGTGCGATGTTCACCGCCAGCCACAACCCGGCGGCCTACAACGGCATCAAGATGTGCCGCGCGCACGCCGTCCCGGTCGGCCTCGACACCGGCCTCGCCACGATCCGCGACCTCGTGGCCGATGGCGCCGGCGGCGCCGTCCCGTCGTACGACGGAGCGCCCGGCAGCATCGGCAGCACCGACCTCCTCGACGCGTACGCCGCCCACCTCGTCGCGCTCGCGCCGGTCTCCGGCCGACGCCTCAAGGTCGCGGTCGACGCGGGCAACGGCATGGCCGGCCACACGGCACCGGCCGTGCTGGGCCGCCTCGACGTCGAGGTGGTGCCGATGTACTTCGAGCTCGACGGCACGTTCCCCCACCACGAGGCCAACCCGATCGAGCCGGCCAACCTCGCCGACCTCCAGGCCAAGGTGCGCGAGACCGGCGCCGACATCGGCCTCGCCTTCGACGGCGACGCCGACCGCTGCTTCCTCGTCGACGAGCGGGGCGAGCTGGTCAGCCCGTCGGTGCTGACCGCGCTGATCGCGGCACGCGAGCTGGCGAAGGAGCCCGGCGCCACCGTGATCCACAACCTGATCACCTCGCGCGCCGTGCCGCAGATCGTCACCGAGCGCGGCGGCAGCCCGGTGCGCACCCGGGTCGGCCACTCGTTCATCAAGGCGACGATGGCCGAGACCGACGCCGTCTTCGGCGGCGAGCACTCCGGCCACTTCTACTTCCGCGACTTCTGGCGCGCCGACTCCGGCATGCTCGCGGCGCTGCACGCGCTCGCCGCCCTGGCCGAGACCGACCGTCCGCTGTCGGAGCTGCTCGCGGAGTACACCCGCTTCCACGCCACCGGCGAGATCAACTCGACCGTCGACGACGCGAGCGCGGTGATGGCCGCGATCGAGCAGGAGTACTCCTCCCGCGACGGTGTGACCGTCGACCACCTCGACGGCCTGACCGTCACCCACGACGACTGGTGGTTCAACGTGCGGCCGTCGAACACCGAGCCGCTGCTCCGGCTCAACGCCGAGGCGGCCGACGCGGACGGGATGGCGCGCCTGCGCGACGAGGTGCTGGAGCGCATCCGGGCCTGATGCACCAGAATGCAGCCATGAACCTCGACCCCGCCCTCCTGGACATCGTGGTCTGCCCCGACTGCCACGGGACGCTCGCCGCCGACGAGGCGGCGTCGGAGCTGGTCTGCACCAAGTGCGGCCTGGCCTACCCGGTCCGCGACGACATCCCCGTGCTCCTCGTCGACGAGGCCCGCCGCCCCGGCGACCGGGCGACCCAGGCCTAGGGGAACCGGTGGCCGAGGTCTTCGACGACACACGCCTCGACGACGAGGCCGCGCTCGCGTCGGCCGACCCCCACCTGCGTCCCCTCGCCGAGGCCGGCTCGCGCGTGCGGCGGGAGGCGGAGGCCGCCGCCGACGCACTCGAGGCCGCCGTCGTGGAGGCCGACGGCGAGGCGCGACCGCGCGCCGTCGTCGCGGCCGGACCCGACTCCCGCCTGCTCCGGGCGGTGCTCGAGCCGTGGTGCCCGGTGCCGTTCGTCGCGTGGCCCGGTCCCGGGCTGCCCGGCTGGGCCGGCGCACTCGACCTCGTCGTCGTGCTCGCCCCCGACGGCTCCGACACGGGGGCCGCGTCGGCGGTGGCCGAGGCGGTCCGGCGCGGCTGCCGCCTCGTCGTCGCCTGCGACCCGGCCTCGCTCGTCGGCCAGCACGCCGTCGGCCGCGACACGACCGTGCTGCCCACCTCGGCCGGCGACCAGCTCGCGAGCGCCGTCGTCGTGCTCGACCTGCTCGCCCAGCTCGACCTCGGCCCGCACGCCAGCGCCGAGGGCGTCGCGAGCGCCCTCGACGACGTCGCGGTCGCCTGCTCCCCTTACCGCGACCTGTCGGTCAACCCGGCCAAGATGCTCGCGATCGCCCTCGCCGACGGATCGCCCGTGGTCTGGGGCGGGTCGGTGCTCGCCGCCCGTGCCGCCCGGCGGATCGCCGAGTCGCTGCGCCGCGCCAGCGGCCGCGCGGCCCTCGCCGGCGACGCCGAGCACCTCCTGCCGGTGCTCCGGGCATCCCGGCCGAGGGACCTGTTCGCGGACCCCTTCGCCGACGACGAGGACAGCGCCGAGGCGCGGCCCGTGCTGCTCCTCCTCGACGACGGCTCCGACGAGCTGCCCGTGCGCGAGCAGCGCGCCCGCCTGGTCACCACCGCCCAGGAGCAGGACGTGCGGGTCGAGACGATCGACGCCCACGAGGGCGACGACGTGGCCCGCTACGCGACCCTGCTGTCCACCGGCACCTGGGCCGCGACGTACGTCAAGATCGGGCTGGGTCGGGCCTGACCTCGCGGGGCGGGCCGGCCCCGAGCCGCCGATAGGCTGGGCCGCATGTCCCCCGTGAGGTCAGCCCGGTGAGCGGCGGTCTGTTCGCGCTGCTCGACGACGTCGCCGCCCTGGCCAGGATGGCGGCGGCCTCGGTCGACGACATCGGCGCCGCCGCGGGACGTGCCAGCGTCAAGGCCGCCGGCGTGGTCGTGGACGACACGGCCGTCACCCCGCAGTACGTCCGCGGGGTCACCGCCGACCGGGAGTTCCCGATCGTCAAGCGCATCGCGATCGGGTCGCTGCGCAACAAGCTGCTGTTCATCCTCCCGGCGGCGCTGCTGCTCAGCCAGTTCCTGCCGTGGGCGCTGACACCGCTGCTGATGCTCGGCGGCACCTACCTCTGCTACGAGGGCGCCGAGAAGGTCTGGGGCACCCTCCGGGGCCACCACGACCACGACGAACCCGCGGCCCTCGAGGGTCCCGACGCCGAGAAGACCGTGGTCTCCGGCGCGATCCGCACCGACTTCATCCTGAGCGCGGAGATCATGGTGATCGCGCTCAACGAGGTCGCCGAGGAGCCGTTCGTGTCCCGCGCGCTGATCCTGGTCGTCGTGGCCATCGCGATCACGCTCCTCGTGTACGGCGTGGTGGCCGCCATCGTGAAGATGGACGACGCCGGCCTCGCCCTCGCGCAGCGGCCGTCGGCCGGCGCGCAGAAGGTCGGCCGCGGTCTCGTCCACGCGATGCCCCGGCTGCTCGCCGTGATCTCGGTCGTCGGCACCGCCGCGATGCTCTGGGTGGGCGGCCACATCCTGCTCGTCGGCGTCGACGACCTCGGCTGGCACGCGCCGTACGACCTCGTCCACCACGCCGAGGAGGCCGTGCACCACGCCGTCGAGGGCGTGGGCGCCGTTCTGGCGTGGCTGGTCAACACCGGCGCCTCGGCGGTCGTCGGCCTCGCGGTCGGCGCCGTCGTCGTCGCGGTGATGCACGTCCTGCCCTTCGGCAAGAAGCACTAGCGCCGGGCGCCTCCCCGTCGTTTCGGGGTCCGGGGCCTCCCGCGGGTACGCTGGCGGTGCTGTCCGCGGGAGATCCCGACGGAGCGCAGACGCGCTGCGGACGCAGTTCCCGACGTTTTTCGAGGACCCAACACATGGACTTCAAGGTTGCCGACCTGAGCCTGGCCGACTTCGGCCGCGCCGAGATCGAGCTCGCCGAGCACGAGATGCCCGGCCTGATGGCGATGCGCGAGCGCTACGGCGACAGCAAGCCGCTGGCCGGCGCGCGGATCGCGGGCTCGCTGCACATGACCATCCAGACCGCCGTGCTGATCGAGACGCTGACCGCGCTCGGCGCCGAGGTGCGCTGGGCGTCCTGCAACATCTTCTCCACCCAGGACCACGCCGCCGCGGCGGTCGTCGTCGGGCGCCCCGAGACCGGCGGCACCGCCGAGGACCCCCAGGGTGTCCCGGTCTTCGCCTGGAAGGGCGAGACGCTGGAGGAGTACTGGTGGTGCACCCAGCAGATCCTGCTCTGGCCGGGCGAGGAGCACCCCAACATGATCCTCGACGACGGCGGTGACGCGACCCTGCTCGTGCACCTCGGTGTCGAGGCCGAGAAGAAGGGCCAGGCGCCCGACGTCGCGTCGGCGACCAGCACCGAGCAGCGCGTGATCTTCGAGGTGCTCAACGCCTCGCTCGCCGAGGACGGCAACCGCTGGACCGCGGTCGCCAACGAGATCAAGGGTGTCACCGAGGAGACCACGACCGGCGTCCACCGTCTCTACGAGATGATGCGCGAGGGCTCGCTGCTCTTCCCGGGCATCAACGTCAACGACTCGGTCACCAAGTCGAAGTTCGACAACAAGTACGGCTGCCGCCACTCCCTGATCGACGGCATCAACCGCGCCACCGACGTCCTGATCGGCGGCAAGGTCGCGGTCGTCTGCGGGTACGGCGACGTCGGCAAGGGCTGCGCCGAGTCCCTGCGCGGCCAGGGCGCCCGCGTCATCGTCACCGAGATCGACCCGATCTGCGCGCTGCAGGCGGCGATGGACGGCTACCAGGTCTCCACGCTCGAGGAGTCGCTGCCGGTCGCCGACATCATCATCACGGCCACCGGCAACAAGGACGTCGTCACGGTCGACCAGATGAAGCGGATGAAGCACAACGCGATCGTCGGCAACATCGGTCACTTCGACAACGAGATCGACATGGCCGGCCTCGAGGCCCCGGGCGTCGCCGAGCGGAAGAACGTCAAGCCGCAGGTCGACGTCTGGACCTTCCCCGGCGGCAACAGCATCATCGTGCTCTCCGAGGGCCGGCTGATGAACCTCGGCAACGCGACCGGCCACCCGTCGTTCGTCATGTCGAACTCCTTCACCAACCAGGTTCTCGCGCAGATCGAGCTGTTCACCAAGACGGGTGAGTACCCCACCGGCGTCTACGTCCTGCCGAAGCACCTCGACGAGGAGGTCGCCCGCCTGCACCTGGCGTCGCTGGGCGTCAGCCTCACGCAGCTGACCGACGACCAGGCGTCGTACCTCGGCGTGCAGGTCGAGGGCCCCTACAAGTCGGAGCACTACCGCTACTGAGGCGCTACCTGGCGATTCCGGCGCGGGGGGCGCCGGCACGCCGGTACGGTTCAGCGGCACACGAGCCGGGGGAGGAGCGAGATGGTGAACAGCGAATCAGCAGGGCGCGGCAGGATCCTCGTCGTCGACGACGACGCGGCGCTCGCCGAGATGCTCACCATCGTGCTGCGCAACGAGGGCTTCGACTCGCGGGTCAGCGCGTCGGGTGAGCGTGCGCTCGCCGACTTCCGCGACTACAAGCCCGACGTGGTGCTCCTCGACCTGATGCTGCCCGGCAAGGACGGCATCGACGTGTGCAAGGAGATCCGCGCCGAGTCCGGCGTGCCGATCGTCATGCTCACCGCCAAGAGCGACACCGTCGACGTGGTCGTCGGCCTCGAGTCCGGGGCCGACGACTACGTCGTCAAGCCGTTCAAGCCCAAGGAGCTCGTCGCGCGGATCCGCGCCCGGGTCCGTCGGTACGACGACCCGAGCCCGGAGGCGCTGACGATCGGCGACCTCGCCATCGACGTCGCCGGGCACAACGTCACCCGCGACGGGCAGGCCATCGGACTCACGCCGCTGGAGTTCGACCTGCTCGTCTGCCTCGCGCGCAAGCCGTGGCAGGTGTTCACCCGCGAGGTGCTGCTCGAGCAGGTGTGGGGCTACCGGCACGCCGCCGACACCCGCCTGGTGAACGTCCACGTACAGCGTCTGCGCTCCAAGGTGGAGCACGACCCGGAGAACCCCGAGATCGTCGTGACCGTCCGCGGCGTCGGCTACAAGGCCGGGACTCCCGCCACCGAACGCGCGTAGCCCACCCATGTTCGACAGGACCACCGGGGACGCCGCCGACCGCTCCGGTCGGCGCTTCTCCCCGCGCGACGCCCTGACGTTCTGGCGACGCTCCATCCAGGCCCGCGTCGTGGTCAGCACGCTGCTGCTGTCCGCCGTCGTCGTCGCAATCGTCGGCATGGTGCTGCTGCGCCAGGTGGCCGACGGCCTGGTCGACACCAAGACCACCTCGTCGGTCGCGGAGGCCACCCGCAGCGCGATCGACGCTCAGCGGCGGCTCTCCGGCGCGAGCGGCACCGACTTCGACGCCACCACCCAGCTCGACCAGCTCGCGCGCAGCATCGTCCAGCGCGGCATCGTCCAGGGGTACGACGTCGTCCTCACCGGCCCGATCGCCACCACCGAGGTGTCGGCCGGCCAGAGCATCCGCAACACGACCGGCGTGCAGCTCGACAGCATCCCCGACGGGCTGCGCCGCGAGGTCGAGTCGCCGGACGCCGACGGTGTCTCCTGGACCTACACCGAGATCCAGTACGACCCGCTCGCCGACCGGCCCGACGTCGAAGGCGTCGTCACCGGGTCGCAGCTCGTGCTGCCCGCCGACGGCGGCACCTACACGCTGTACTGCCTCTTCCCGATGACCGAGCAGGCCGGCACGCTCTCGCTCGTCCGCCGCGCGCTCTTCACCGGCGGCTCGCTGCTGCTCGTCCTGGTCGCCGGCCTGACCTGGCTGGTGACGCGCCAGGTCGTCACGCCGGTGCGGCTCGCGCGCCGCGTCGCCGAGCGGCTCGCCTCGGGACGACTCGAGGAGCGCATGCACGTCCGCGGGCAGGACGACATCGCCCGCCTGGGCACGTCGTTCAACCAGATGGCCGCGAGCCTGCAGAAGCAGATCCGCCAGCTCGAGGAGCTCTCGCGCGTCCAGCGCCGGTTCGTCTCCGACGTCTCCCACGAGCTGCGCACCCCGCTGACCACGGTGCGGATGGCCGGTGACGTGCTGCACGACGCGCGGGACCGGTTCGACCCCGTGACCGCGCGGTCGGCCGAGCTGCTGCAGAAGGAGCTCGACCGGTTCGAGCTGCTGCTCAGCGACCTGCTGGAGATCAGTCGCTTCGACGCCGGCGCCGCCGTCCTCGAGCTCGAGGACGTGAACCTCCTCGACGTCGCCCACCGCGTCGTGGACGCGACCCGTCCGCTCGCCGAGGCGCGTGACACCACGGTCGTCGTACGCGCGCCGGAGCGGCCGTGCATCGCCGAGGTCGACCCACGCCGGGTCGAGCGGATCGTCCGCAACCTCGTCACCAACGCCATCGACTACGCCGACAGCCGCGACGTCGTCGTCCTCCTCGACAGCGACGACGAGTCGTCCGCGCTGGCCGTCCGCGACTACGGCATCGGGCTGAAGCCGGGCGAGTCCGCGATGGTGTTCAACCGCTTCTGGCGGGCCGACCCGTCCCGTGCGCGGACGAGCGGCGGCACGGGGCTCGGTCTCTCGATCTCGCTCGAGGACGCCCACCTGCACGGCGGCTGGCTGCAGGCCTGGGGCGAGCCCGGCCGAGGCTCGCAGTTCCGGCTCACGCTTCCGCGGCGCGCCGGCGACCCGTTGCGCCACAGCCCGCTGCCGCTCGTGCCCGCCGACGCGGCGTCCCGGACGGTCGAGCGGGTCGGCCGCGACTACGCCCGGGTGGACCGACGACGGGCGAGGCAGCCATGAGCACCGCCGTCCGGCGGCTCCGCCCGCTCCTCGCCGCGCTCGCCCTGCTGCTGCTCGCCAGCGGCTGCGTCGGGCTGCCCTCGACCGGGGCGGTGCGCACCGAGCCGTTGCGCGAGCAGCTCTCCGACGACACGCCCGTCGACTTCACACCCGGTGGGCCCAAGCCGGGTGCGGAACCCGTCGAGATCGTGCGCGGCTTCCTCGACGCCATGCGCGCGACACCGCTCAACACCTCCGTCGCCCGCCAGTACCTCACCTCCGAGAGCAGCGCCTCGTGGCTGCCCGAGGAGGGAACGGTCGTCTACGACGCGCAGGCGATGATCCTGCGCTCGGGCAACGACGTGCGGCTCTCCCTGACCGACACCGTCCGCCTGGACGGCCGGGGAGCGTGGCTCGGTCAGTCCGGCGACAAGACCTACGACTTCGACCTCGAGCGCGAGGGCGGCCAGTGGCGGATCGACGCGCCGCCCGACCGGCTCGTCATCCCGACCGCGCACTTCGAGACCCGCTTCCAGCAGTACTTCCTGTACTTCTTCGACAAGACCTCCGAGGTGCTGATCCCCGAACCGGTCTACGTGCCGACCGGGGCGCAGGCCACGACGTTCCTCGCGAACGGTCTGCTCGCAGGCCCCGGCCAGGACATGCTGGGCGTCGAGCGCACCTACCTCCCGGCTCGCACCCGCCTCGACGACATCGCCGTCGTGGTCAACGACGGTGTCGCCGACGTCCCCCTCACCGACGACGTCCTCGACCTCGAGCCAGAGGAGCTCGCCAAGGCGTTCGCCCAGCTGTCGTGGACCCTGCGGCAGGTCACCGGCGTGCAGCGGATGCGGGTCAGCGTCGACGGCAGCCCGCTGGACCTGCCCGGCCACGGCACCGAGGTCCAGGTGAACGCGTGGAGCGAGTACGACCCCGCCGTGTCCTGGGCCTCCTCCTCCCTGTTCGGGCTGCGCGACGGCCGCGTGGTGACGCTGATCGGGGGCCAGGAGCGCCGCGTCTCCGGCGTCTTCGGCTCCGTCGACCTCGGGCTGCAACGGATCGGCGTCGACCTCGCGGGCGAGGAGATCGCGGGGACGACGAACGACGGCCGGGTGCTGGTGGCGCCGCGGTCCCGGCTGCCCGGCACCTCGCCCGACACCGAGGACGCCACGACCGTGCTCGAGGGCGGCACCGACCTCCTGGCACCCGCCTGGGACCTGCACGGCATCCTCTGGCTCGTCGACCGCACCCGGTCCGGCGCCCGGGTGCTGCTCGTGCGGGACGGCGAAACCCGGACGCTCGACGTGCCCGGACTGTCGGGGGAGCGGGTCCGCTCGTTCATCCTGTCCCGCGACGGCAGCCGGCTCGTCGCCGTCGTGTCGCGCGACGGCACGCAGGAGCTGGTCGTGACCCGCATCGAGCGCGACGACGTGGGCCGCGTCCGCGGCACCACGCCCGTCGTACCGCTGCGCGTGCCCGAGGTCGACGGGGCTCGCATCCGTGACGTCGCCTGGCGCACGCCCGGCACCGTCGCCGTGCTGACCACGCCGAGCCGGGGTACCTCGCAGGTCCTGCTGGCGAAGGTCGACGGCTCCTCGACGGCGAGCGAGGCCACCAGCGACGCCGAGGTGTTCCACGACCGGACCTCCGAGCTCGTGACGTCCCTGGTCAGCGGAGCGCCGTTCCTGCTGGGCACACCCGCGGGTGATCTGTTCGCGCTCGCCTCCAACGGTCGCTGGACCAGCTCCGGCATCCGGGCGGGCTTGCAGTCGCCGACGTTCGTCGGCTGACCCGCTGCCGTCCACAGCCTCCGGGCACGACCGGTCGTCCACAGAGCCTCCTCCTCCGGCCGGCACCTGTCGACCCGGCGCGGGAGCCTCGGACGCATGTACGACGCCCTGGTCGACCTGCTGCTCGGCAGCCGCTGCGCCGTCTGCGGGCGCGGCGGGCGGCCGCTGTGCCGGGCCTGCCGCGACGACCTGCCCCGCGAGCCGCACGTCGCCTGGCCCGACCCGACGCCGCACGGGCTGGTGCTGCCCGTCGCCGCCGCCCGCTACGAGGCAGCGGTCACGGCGCTCGTGCTCGCTCACAAGGAGCAGCAGGTGCTCGCCCTCGCGACGCCGCTCGCCGGGCTGCTGGCCGACGCGGTCCGGGAGCTGCTGGTCCTGGCCGACCCGGCCCGCGACCCGCCGTCACCGCCGCACTCGCTCGTCGCCCTCGTCCCCGTGCCCTCGCGTCCGTCGGTGGTCCGCGCCCGCGGCCACGACCCGCTGCTGCGGGTGAGCCGGCGCGCCGCCGTGGTGCTGCGCCGCGGCGGTCGGCCGGTCGTCGTGCGCCGGCTGCTGCGCCCCCGGGGCCGGGTGCGCGACCAGGCGGGGCTCAGCGCCGGCGAGCGGGCCGCCAACCTCCGTGGCGCGTTCGCGTGCCCGCGTCGGGCACGCCCGGGCGACCCGTCGCTCGTCGTCGTCGACGACGTGCTGACCACCGGGGCCACCGCCCGGGAGGCGCAGCGCGCCCTCGAGGAGGCCGGTCACGACGTGCTCGGGATCGCCACCGTCGCAGCCACCCGCCGACGGCACCCGTCCCGGTCCACGGGGTCCGGTCCGGACCAGGTTCCTTGACCGCCCCCGACCTACCGCTTTCACCGGACGGTCGGTAGCGTCTGTGCATGGAGTCCGTCCGGGTCCGTGGTTGCGCCGGCGGACCGGTGAGCACTCGCCCACCGGAGAGCCACCGGCTAGCCGATGCCAGTCGCAGGCGAAACGGTCCACGTAAGGCGCGTCCGGACGTTCTCGGCAGCCGGTCGTCATCGACCGGTCGCCGCGAGTCCTCCGGCCGTCGATCACGGTGCGGCTTAGAGGTAAGTCCTGCCCTCCTCCTGACGTCAGACACGTCGGGGTCGGAGGAGAAGGCCAGTAGTGGCAGCGAGCTGCGAGAGCCTCAGCAGGCGGTTGTGGGGTCGAAGACCAGGTCGGCCGGACGGACTCCTCCTGTCCTCCTCGTCGTTCCCGTGGCGCAGACGCGTCCCGGGCGCGTTCGCGTACCCGCCTCGGGCACCGGGGCGGCGCGACCGGGGCATCGCGAGCGCGGTGCGGTGACCGGCCGGGGCCGGGGAGGACCCACCACGACCATGTCGTCTAGCACCGGAGGTATGAAGTGGACATCGTGCTCAAGAGCCGCCACCTGGAGCTCACCGATCGTTTCCGCGATCTGGTGGAGGAGAAGCTGGCCAGGCTGGAGAAGCACGACCATCGCGTGATCCGCGTCGAGGTCGAGGTCGACAAGGAGCGCAACCCGCGCCAGCAGGACCGGGCGATCCGGCTCCAGCTGACGGCGTTCTCCAAGGGCCCGGTCGTCCGGGCGGAGGCCTCCGCCGAGGACAAGGTCGCGGCGCTCGACCAGGCCGTGGACAAGATGGCGAGCCAGATGCGCCGTGCGGCCGACCGCCGCCGCGTGCACCGCGGCCGGCACACCCCCACGTCCGTCGCGCAGGCGCTCAAGGGGATCGAGCCGGAGCCCAACGGCAGCGTGACCACGTCCACGGGCGAGGAGGAGCGCGAGCGCCACGTCGGGCCGATCACCGTGCTCGGCGACGGGCCGCTCGTGGTCCGCGAGAAGACCCATGCGGCCGAGCCGATGACTCTCGACCAGGCCCTCTACGAGATGGAGCTGGTGGGTCACGACTTCTTCCTGTTCGTCGACAAGGAGACCGACCGGCCGTCCGTCGTGTACCGCCGCCGGGGCTACGACTACGGCGTGATCTGCCTCGACGTCCGCTGAGCGGGACAGCCGACGCCTGGGCGGGTCACCGTCCCTGGCTCGGTCGGGGAGCCCCGCCGACCGAAGGGTCGAGAGGCGTCCTACGCAATAACCACCCACCGGATGGGTCGTGCGTGCCATGATGCTCGCGTGGCTGGACCAGAAGTGCGGGCGAAGCAGGGCGGAGAGCCGATCCGCGTGGCCGTCGTCGACGACCAGGAGCTCTTCCGTCGCGGCTTGACCATGCTTCTCGGGGTCGAGGACGACATCGAGGTGGTCGGGGAGGCCGGTGACGGTGTCGCCGCCACCGAGCTCGCCGCCTCCGCCGTTCCCGACGTGATCCTGATGGACGTGCGGATGCCCAAGCGCTCGGGTATCGAGGCGTGCGTCGCGATCAAGGACGTCGCGCCGACTGCGCGCATCATCATGCTCACGGTCTCCGACGAGGAGGCCGACCTGTACGACGCCGTCAAGAACGGCGCCTCGGGCTACCTGCTCAAGGACTCCTCGATCGACGAGGTCGCGCAGGCGATCCGCGTGGTGGCCGACGGCCAGTCGTTGATCAGCCCGTCGATGGCGATCAAGCTGCTCGACGAGTTCAAGCAGATGTCGCGCACCGACCGGCAGCAGGTGCCGAGCCCGCGCCTGACCGACCGTGAGCTCGAGGTGCTCAAGCTCGTCGCGCAGGGGCTGAACAACCGCGAGATCGCCAAGAGGCTGTTCATCAGCGAGAACACCGTCAAGAACCACGTCCGCAACATCCTCGAGAAGCTCCAGCTGCACTCGCGCATGGAGGCCGTGATGTACGCGGTCCGCGAGAAGCTCCTGGACATCCCGTAGGACGCGCGCACCGGACTGTCGGTGCTGCCGGACATGATGACCCGGTGACCTCGGTACCGACGCTCTCCCGCGCACAGGCGCGACGGATCGCGCTCGTCGCGCAGGGCTTCCGCGACCCGCGGCACGCCAAGGCCACGATGCGCACCTTCGACCGCACGCTGCGCCGCACCGGCGTGCTGCAGATCGACTCCGTCAACGTGCTCCAGCGGGCGCACTACATGCCGCTGTTCTCGCGGATGGGGCCCTACGACGTCGACCTGCTGCGCCGGGCGTCGGAGCGGAGCCCCCGCCGGCTCGTGGAGTACTGGGCCCACGTCGCCGCCTTCATGCCGGTCGACCTCTGGCCGCACATGCGGCACCGAATGCGGTCCTACGAGGAGCGCGGCCACGAGTGGGTCGCGATCCGGCACAACCCCGAGCTGGTCGACTCCCTGATCGCCGAGGTGACCGAGCGCGGCGCCTCGACACCGCGCGACCTCGACGACGGCCTCCCGCGCAAGAAGGTGCACTGGGGCTGGAACTGGTCGGACACCAAGAAGGTGCTGGAGTACCTCTTCGCCTCCGGCCGGCTCGCGGTCGCCGGTCGCAACCAGCACTTCGAGCGGCTCTACGACCTCCCGGAGCGGGTGATCCCGCGCGAGCACCTCGAGACGCCCGAGCCCACCGTGCTGGAGGCCTCGATGGAGCTGCTGCGCCGCGCGGCCGTGTCGCACGGCGTCGGCACGGAGTTCGACCTGCGCGACTACTACCGGATGCGCCCCGAGCTCACCACGCCCGCGCTGGAGGCACTGGTCGAGGCAGGGGAGCTCCTCCCGGTCCAGGTCGAGGGCCGGGCGCACACGTCGTACCTCGACAAGGACGCCGCGCTCCCGCGCCGGGTGCACGCCCGGGCGCTGCTGAGCCCGTTCGACCCGCTCGTGTGGGAGCGCGCCCGCACCGAGCACCTCTTCGACTTCCACTACCGGATCGAGATCTACACCCCGGCCCACAAGCGGGTGCACGGCTACTACGTCCTCCCGTTCCTGCTCGGCGAGCGCATCGCCGCCCGCGTCGACCTCAAGGCCGACCGCAAGGAGGGCGTGGTGCGGGTGCACGGGGCGTACGCCGAGCCCGGCGCACCCGACGAGACCGCCGACGAGCTCGCGGCCGAGCTGTTCGACCTGGCCGGCTGGCTCGGACTCGACGGCGTCGCGGTCGAGCCGCGCGGCGACCTCGCCGACGCGCTCACGCTGTCCGTCAAGGCGCTCGACGGGGGCTGAGCCGTGGGTCAGCTGCTCGCGTCGCTTCTCGCCGCCGTGCTGCTCGGGGTGCCCCTCGCGCCACCGGCGCCGGTTCCTGCGGAGACGTCGGCCGGTGCGGCGCGGGTCGACCGCGCGTTCCCGGTCGCGCCCGGCGTCCGGGCCGACTACGGCGCGAGCCACCACGACTACCCGGCCACCGACGTCTTCGCGCGATGCGGCGCCCGCGCCCGCAGCCCGGTCGACGGGGTCGTCCTCGAGGTCAGCCGGGTCGACAGGTGGGACCCGGCGACCGACCGCGGCTGGCAGCGCGGCGGCCGGTTCGTTTCGATCCGGGGCGACGACGGCGTCCGCTACTACCTGAGCCACTTCGCGGGCGTCCGGCCCGACGTGCGGCCCGGCGACCGGGTCCGGGCCGGCCGGCACGTCGCCTGGGTGGGCCACACCGGCAGTGCGCGGGGGACCTCCTGCCACGTCCACGTCGGGCTGAGCCCGGTCTGCCGCGGATCGGGCCAGTGGCGGATCCGGCGCGGCGTGGTCTCGCCGTACCCCTTCCTGCGGAGCTGGCAGCAGGGCGGGAACCGCTCGCCCGCCGCGGCCGTTGCCCGGTGGAAGACCCGACACGGCTGCCCCTGATCACCCGGTGGGTACGATGGCAGGCGGCCCGGGCTGACCCGCGACCGCGGACCTCCAGGGTCTCGGGCCCACCCACGACGCACCACGCACAGCACCACCGACGCAGACGAACAGGGAGTCCACGCTCGTGCCTGCCATCCTCGACAAGATCCTCCGCATCGGCGAGGGCAAGATCCTTCGGCAGCTGGAGACCATCTCCAAGGCGGTCAACGCCATCGAGGACGACTTCGTCGCGATGACCGACGAAGAGCTGCGCGCGCAGACCGAGGAGTTCCGCAAGCGGCTCGCCGACGGCGAGACGCTCGACGACATCATGCCGGAGGCGTTCGCCACGGTCCGCGAGGCGAGCAAGCGGGTGCTCGGCATGCGCCCGTTCGACGTGCAGGTCATGGGTGCCGCGGCGCTGCACCTCGGCAACATCGCCGAGATGAAGACCGGTGAGGGCAAGACCCTCGTCGCCGTGCTGCCGTCGTACCTCAACGCGCTCGAGGGCAAGGGCGTCCACGTCGTCACGGTCAACGACTACCTCGCGAAGTTCCAGTCCGAGCAGATGGGCCGCGTGCACCACTTCCTCGGCCTGACCGTCGACGTGATCCTGCCGGAGATGCGGCCGGCCGAGCGGCGTGTCGCCTACGCCGCCGACATCACCTACGGCACCAACAATGAGCTCGGGTTCGACTACCTGCGCGACAACATGGCCAACTCCATCGAGGACTGTGTCCAGCGCGGTCACAACTTCGCCATCGTCGACGAGGTCGACTCGATCCTCATCGACGAGGCCCGCACCCCGCTGATCATCTCCGGTCCGACGCAGGACGAGGTGAAGTGGTACGCCGAGTTCGCCAAGATCGCGCGCACGATGAGCATCGACGTCGACTACGAGGTCGACGAGAAGAAGCGCACCATCTCCGTCCTCGAGCCCGGCATCACCAAGGTCGAGGACTGGCTGGGCATCGACAACCTCTACGACTCGGTCAACACCCCGCTCATCTCGTTCATGAACAACGCCATCAAGGCCAAGGAGCTGTTCAGGAACGACAAGGAGTACGTCGTCATGAACGGCGAGGTGCTCATCGTCGACGAGCACACCGGCCGCATGCTGGCCGGCCGTCGCTACAACGAGGGCCTGCACCAGGCGATCGAGGCCAAGGAGGGCGTGCAGATCCGCGAGGAGTACCAGACCCTCGCCACCGTCACGCTGCAGAACTACTTCCGCCTCTACGAGAAGCTCTCCGGGATGACCGGTACGGCGATGACCGAGGCGTCGGAGTTCGACAAGATCTACGGCCTCGGCGTCGTGCCGATCCCGACCAACCGCCCGATGGCCCGCGCCGACCAGCGCGACCTCGTGTACCGCACCGAGGAGGCCAAGTACCTCGCGGTGGTCCAGGACATCGCCGAGCGCAACAGGAAGGGCCAGCCGGTCCTCGTCGGCACCGTCTCCGTCGAGAAGTCCGAGCTGCTCTCCGGGCTGCTCAAGCAGCAGGGCGTCCCGCACAGCGTCCTCAACGCCAAGCAGCACGCCGACGAGGCCAAGATCGTCGCGCTCGCGGGCCACAAGGGCGCCGTCACCGTCGCCACCAACATGGCCGGTCGCGGCACCGACATCATGCTCGGCGGCTCGGTGGAGTTCCTCGCCGACCAGGAGCTGCGCGCGCAGGGCCTCGACCCGGTGGAGAACCAGGAGGAGTACGACGCCGCCTGGCCCGCCATGCTCGAGCGGATCCGCGAGCGGGTCTCCAGCGAGCACGACGAGGTCCGCGACCTCGGCGGCCTCTACGTCCTCGGCACCGAGCGCCACGAGTCCCGCCGCATCGACAACCAGCTGCGCGGTCGTTCCGGCCGCCAGGGCGACCCCGGCGAGTCCCGCTTCTACCTGTCCCTGCAGGACGACCTGATGCGGCTGTTCAAGTCCGACTGGGTCGACCGCGTGCTCACCACGCTCAAGGTGCCCGACGACGTCCCGATCGAGAACAAGTCGGTGACCAACTCGATCGCCTCCGCCCAGGGCCAGGTCGAGGCGCAGAACTTCGACTCCCGCAAGAACGTCCTCAAGTACGACGACGTGATGGACCGCCAGCGCAAGGTCGTCTACTCCGAGCGCCGCGCGGTGCTCGAGGGCGCCGACGTGCACGAGCAGGTCCGCTCGATGATCGACGACGTCGTCACCGGCTACGTCACCGCCGCCACCGAGGGCTTCCCTGAGCAGTGGGACCTCGACCAGCTCTGGCAGGCGCTGCGCCAGCTCTACCCGGTGTCGCTGAAGCTCGCCGACGTCGAGGCGGAGGCCGGCGGCCGCGACGGCCTCACCCGCGAGAGCCTCATCGAGGAGCTGCGCGCCGACGCCCAGGCCGCCTACGACGCCCGCGAGGCGCAGTTCGGCGACGAGGTCATGCGCGAGCTCGAGCGCCGCGTGCTGCTCTCGGTCCTCGACCGGAAGTGGCGCGAGCACCTCTACGAGATGGACTACCTCCGCGAGGGCATCGGCCTGCGCGCCTACTCCCAGCGCGACCCGCTCGTGGAGTACCAGCGCGAGGGCTTCGACATGTTCACCGCGATGATGGACGGCATCAAGGAGGAGGCCGTCGGCTTCCTGTTCAACCTCGAGGTCCAGGTCGAGCAGGAGGAGCCCGAGCCGGCCGAGCTCGACGAGGAGGCCGCCGCGCTCGCCGCCGGCGCCGCGCTCAGCCAGGCCGCCGCCTCGGCCCAGGCCGGTCACGAGCACCCGGTCATCAGCGCCAAGGGACTCGACAAGCCCAAGCAGCCGCAGGCCCTCTCCTACTCCGCCCCGTCGGAGACCGGCGAGGCCGAGGTGCAGGGCCGCACCGTGTCCAACGCCGACGACCCGTTCGCCGGGGTCAGCCGCAACGCCGAGTGCCCGTGCGGCTCCGGCAAGAAGTACAAGAAGTGTCACGGCGCCCCCGGCGGACCCACCGGGCTCACGACGCGCGTCAACGGCTGAGCCGCAACACCCGCGTCATCGAGTCCCACTAGGGTGACGCGGGTGATGGAGCTCTTCGAGGACTACCAGCCCGGTCGCCGGGGTGCCTACGACGAGATGTTCCAGGACGGCCGGCTGCGCGGGCCGTACCAGGGCCTCGCCCGGTCCTTCGCCGAGGTCACCGGCCCCGAGGTGCGCGCCCGCGCCGAGGCGCTCGCCGCGTCGTACCTCGAGCAGGGCGTCACCTTCGACATCGGCGGCGAGGAGCGCGCCTTCCCGCTCGACATCATGCCGCGGGTCATCGAGCAGGACGCCTGGAACACCATCGACCGCGGCGTCCAGCAACGGGTCAGGACGCTCGAGCTGTTCCTCGACGACGTGTACGACGCCGGCCGGGTGTTCGACGACGAGGTGGTGCCGCGCCGGGTGGTCACGACCTCCTCGCACTTCCACCGGGTCGCGGCCGGGATCGAGAGCCCCAACGGCGTCCGCGTGCACGTCGCCGGGATCGACCTGATCCGCGACGACAACGGCGACTTCCGGGTGCTCGAGGACAACGTCCGGGTGCCGTCCGGGGTCTCCTACGTCATGACCAACCGGCGCGCAATCTCCGCGGCGCTCTCGGAGGCGTTCGCCAGCCACCGGATCCGGCCGGTGCAGTCCTACCCCCGCAAGCTGCTCGCCGCGCTGCGCGCCTCCGCCCCGGCCGGCGTGGACGACCCGACCGTGGTCGTGCTGACCCCGGGCGTCTTCAACGGCGCCTACTTCGAGCACGCCCTGCTCGCGCGCACGATGGGCATCGAGCTCGTCGAGGGCCGCGACCTGGTCTGCCGGCGCGGTCGCGTCATGATGCGCACCACCAGCGGGCTCGAGCAGGTGCACGTGATCTACCGGCGCGTGGACGACGAGTTCCTCGACCCGGTCCACTTCCGGGCCGACTCGATGCTCGGCTGCCCCGGTCTGATGAACGCCGCCCGGGCGGGCAACGTCACGATCGCCAACGCGGTCGGCAACGGCGTCGCCGACGACAAGCTCGTCTACACCTACCTGCCCGACCTGATCCGCTACTACCTCGACGAGGAGCCGATCCTCGCCAACGTGGACACCTGGCGCTGCGGCGAGCCCGACCACCGCGAGGAGGTCCTCGACCGGCTCGACGAGCTGGTGCTCAAGCCGGTCGACGGCTCGGGCGGCAAGGGCATCGTCATCGGTCCCGACGCGAGCCGCGCGGAGCTCGACGAGCTGCGCGCCAAGGTCGTCGCCGACCCGCGGGCCTGGATCGCCCAGCCGGTCGTCCAGCTCTCCACGGTCCCGACCCTCATCGACGGGAGAATGCGTCCGCGCCACGTCGACCTCAGGCCGTTCGCCGTCAACGACGGCTCCAAGGTCTGGGTGCTGCCCGGGGGGCTGACCCGGGTCGCGCTGCCGGAGGGCGAGCTGATCGTGAACTCCTCCCGCGGCGGCGGCTCCAAGGACACCTGGGTGATGGCCGGCGGGCGGGTCAGCGCGCCCAGTGCCGCCGCACCGCCGGTCGCCACCGTCGACCTGCACTCACCGCCGCCCGAGACCGGACCGGCGCTGGAGTCGCGGTTCGCCCAGCAGGAGCAGCAACAGCAGCAACGGGCGCAGCACCGGTCTCCGCGAGCGGCGGGGGCGGCGGGGGCGGCGGGGGAGGTGCCGACGTGCTGAGCCGGATCGCGGAGTCGATGTTCTGGATCGGCCGCTACGTCGAGCGCGCCGAGGACACCTCGCGCATCCTCGACGTGCAGATGCAGATGATGGTCGAGGACCCGACCGTCGACATCGACGCCGGCGTGCTGACGCTCCTCTCGGTCATGGGCGCGCGCATCCCCGACGACGGCAAGCCGCTCTCGCTCACCGGCACCTTCAACCGGATGGCCTTCGACGGGTCCGAGGTCACCTCGATCGCCTCGGCCATCGGCGGCGCCCGCGAGAGCGCCCGCCGCGCCCGCGAGACGCTGTCGACCGAGATGTGGGAGGTCATCAACAGCACCTTCCGCCACATGTCCTCGGGGCGGTTCCGGACGATGCGCCTTCCTGACGCCTTCAAGTGGGTCCGCGAGCGCGCCGCCGTCATCAACGGCACCGCCGACGCCACGATGAGCCGCGACGAGGGCTGGCAGTTCCTGGTCCTCGGCCGCTCGCTCGAGCGCGCCGACATGACCGCCCGGCTCGTCGCGACCTCCGCGCTGACCCCTGGCCCCAACTCGGCGTGGCCGGTCACGCTGCGCGCGTGCGGCGCCTACCAGTCGTTCCTGCGCGCCTACCGCGGGCAGGAGACCGATCGCGAGGCCGCGGAGTACCTCCTCCTCGACCGGCTCTTCCCGCGCTCGGTCGTGCACGCGCTCACCCGCGCGGAGCAGTGTCTGGCGAACCTCGAGGCGAGCGGCCAGCGCGTCGGCTTCCAGGACGAGGCGCAGAGGTTGCTGGGGCGCACCCGCGCCGAGCTGGAGTACCGGTCCATCGGCGACATCGTCACCGACCTGCCCGGTGAGATGGAGCGGCTGCAGCGCACCTGCGCGTCGGCCAGCGACGCGGTCACGCAGCGCTACTTCGCCCATGCGGTCGCCATGACGTGGCAGGGAGGTGCGGCCCGATGATGCAGTTCCGCGTGGTGCACCGCACCCGGATCGGCTACGAGGGCGAGGCCGCGGCGTCGTACAACGAGGCCCGGATGACCCCCTTCACCAGCGCTCACCAGCTCGTGCTGCACACCCGGCTCGAGGTCAGCCCGACGCCGTGGAGCCACACGTATCGCGACTACTGGGGCACCGAGGTCACCGCCTTCGAGGTGCTCGACACGCACAAGGAGCTCGTCGTCACCGCCACGTCGACCGTCCAGGTGGACCGGCCGGCGCCGCTGCCCGGCGGGCTGACCTGGGACGAGGTCCGCTCGCCGGAGGTCGCCGACCGGCAGTGCGAGAGCCTCGTGGTCACGCCACGGGTCGCGCCCGACGAGGAGCTCGCCGTCCGGATCGCCGACCTCGTCGCCACGACACCGGGCCCGACCGACTTCGCGCACGCGCTCTGCCGCCTGGTCCACGACGAGGTCAGCTACGAGTACGGCTCGACCGAGGTGCACGGCCACGCCGCCGACGCCTGGGCCGCCCGCAGCGGCGTCTGCCAGGACATGGCGCACATCGTCATCGGCGGGCTCCGGTCCGTCGGTGTCCCGGCCCGCTACGTCTCCGGCTACCTCCACCCGACCGAGCAGCCGGTGACCGGCGAGACCGTCGTCGGCGAGTCGCACGCCTGGGTCGAGTGGTGGGACGGCAGCTGGATCGGGTTCGACCCGACCAACAACCTCGACCCGGGCGACCGGCACGTCGTCGTCGCGCGCGGCCGCGACTACGCCGACGTGCCACCGCTCAGCGGCGTCTACTCCGGCGGGGGTACGTCGGAGCTCGAGGTCGACGTCCGCGTCACCCGGCTGCGCTGAGCGGGCCACAGCCTCAGCCGAGCTGGAGCACGGTGCAGGTCCACGCGCCGCGCCGGAGCTCCAGCCGGGCCGCGATGGCGCGCGAGCGCTGCCCGTACCGCACGTGCACGCTCACCTCGGCCGTCGCCGTCGACGGCTGGAAGACGTGCACGCTGCGCACCTGGGCCCGGATCGTCCGCCGGCGGACCGGCGCGTTGCGGGTGCGCGCCATGACCTGCACCCGGCGAGCCAGGTCCTGGTAGACGCGCGCCGACGTCCAGCGCAGCAGCTGCGTCAGCGGCCGGTCGCCCGCCGTCACCTCCACGACGGCCTGCGCGAACCGGTGCGCCCAGACCCGCACCTCCGCCTCAGCCGGGTCGACGGTGGCGCCGCCACCACCGTCGACGGCGACGAGGGGCGCCGGGGGCAGCGGGAGTGGTCGGTCGCCCGGCGCGGGCAGGCAGTCCAGGTCGAGGGCGAGCGTGCCCTGCACGGCGTCGAGCGGCTGGGTGCCCTGCTCCGGCACGCGGGGCGGGGAGATCCGGCTCACCGAGGCGAGACCCCGGGTCGGGACCGGGGGACGAGGGACGGTCGGCTGGTTCACGGGTGTTCCTTTCGGTGCGGGAGCGGCGGCAGGGCCAGCTCGGTGCCGGGGAAGATCAGGTCCGGGTCGTCGACGACCCGTGCGTTGGCGGCGGCGATCGCCCGCCAGGCCGCGTCGACCGCCGCGTCCGACGCGCCGGGGCCGAGCGCCCGCTCGGCGACCGCCCAGAGGCTGTCGCCGGGGCGCACCTCGACGCTGCCGGTGGGCACCCGCGCCACGAGCCGGGTCGGCGGAGCCACGGGCTGTCGGGGCGCGGCCGTTGCGACACGGTCGGGCAGCGGCAGCCCCGCGAGCGGCTCTGCGGCGGGCTCCGGCACCGTCGTGCCGGCGTGGGCGGGGACGCCGACCGCCACGGTGCCGAGCAGGCCGAGGGCCACCCCGCGGGCGAGGTGGGGTCGCGGCAGCCGGCGTACCCAGGCCGCCACGCGTGGCGAGGCCAGGGCCTCGATCACGGCCAGTGCCAGGCTCAGGCCCCACAGCAGGGACGCGGTGACGAGCAGGAGGCCCAGGACGCCGGCGAGCACGTCGTCGAGGGGGCGGAGCGTCGGCGGGCGCGCGTCGGTGAGCAGCCGCAGGGCCGGGTCCAGCCCGAGCTGCACTCCCGCCGGGACGGCCAGCGCGCCGAGCAGCAGCGCGAGGAGTCCCCGGAGACGCGTCATGGCCCAACCTTTGCGTTTGATGTCGTTTGATGCATTCAGCCGCAGTTGGGTGTGGTTCGTCAACCGTTCGTCCACAGGGAGGCGCGGGTACGGTCGGCGCATGCACTGGGAGGAGCGCCTGCTCGCCGTCTTCGACGACCTCGAGCAGCAGGCCGAGGGGCTCGCGCTCGGTACCCGCGACGCCGAGCTGGCCGAGCTCGGCCGTTCGGAGTACGCCGCGGTCGACCTCGCCTCACGCCTGCACGGCGCGGTCGGCTCCCGGGTGCGTCTCGGCGTGCGCGGTGTCGGCGCGCTCGACGGCCGGCTGGCCCGGGTCGGCTCCGACTGGATGCTGCTCGAGACGGACCCGCACGAGTGGCTGGTCCGCATCGCCGCGCTCGACCAGGTGCGCGGGCTGGGGGAGCGGGCCGTGGACCCGCGCCACCGCGCGCCGACCGCTCGGCTCGGGCTGGGGTCCGCGCTGCGCGGGGTCGCCGAGGAGCGCGACCCGGTGCTCGTCCACCTCCTCGACGGCGGCACCGTGCGCGGCACGCCCCGCCGGGTGGGTGCCGACTTCGTCGAGCTCGCCGACCCCGATGGTGGGGTCGTGGTCGTCGCCCTGGGCGCTGTGGCCGGCGCACGACGGGGCTGAGCCCCCGAGAGCAGCTAGTCGACCGGGTCGTGCTGGTGCTCGGGGTCGCGGGCGTCGGCCTCGGCGTACATCCGGGCGATGAACTTCTCCAGCTCCACCGTCTCGACCCGCCACTGGCCTCGGCCGCCGATCTGGATCGCGCGCAGCTCTCGGTTGCGCACCAGGGCACGCACCTGTGACACGCTCGTCGCGAGGATCTCGGCGACGTCGGCGAGCGTCAGGAACCGCGGCTCGCGCGCGCCGGGCGGCTCGGTCGGCTGGTCGGGCACGGAGCACATGATGCCAGCGCGCCGGCGCCGGAACCGTCGACGGGGCGGGGGCCTGTGGATGACGACGGTTCGATGTCGGCGTTTGTGAGCAGAATGTGCCGCATGACCCTCACCGACAGCCGCGCACTCCCGGCGTCGCCGCGGGCCACCCGGCACCGCGGCAGCGTCTGGCGCGACCCGCGGCTGCTCGTCGGCGTCGTGGTCGTCGCCGCCTCCGGGCTCGCCGGTGCGCTGCTGCTCACCGGCGAGGAGACCGTGGACGTCTGGGCGGTGCGCGACGACCTCTCGGCCGGCGAGCCGGTGGGGCTCGACGCCCTCGAGCGGCGCGAGGTCCGGTTCACCGACCAGGCCGACGCCGACTCCTACGTCTCCGCCGACCAGCCCCTCCCCGCCGACATGACGCTGGCGCGCGACGTCGGGGCCGGCGAGCTGCTGCCGCGGGGAGCGCTCGTGGTGGGGGAGCGTCCCGAGGTGCTCGAGGTGCCGCTCAGCGTGCCCGGCGAGTCGGTCCCGGCGACGGTGCGGTCGGGCTCCGTGGTCGACGTCTGGGTCGCGCCCGGCCCCGAAGGCGCGCTCGACGACGCGGCCGGCTCGCGGGCCGCGCTCGTGCTCGAGGGCGTGCGCGTGGTCAGCCTCTCCCGCGGCGGTACGGCGCTCGGTCCCGCCGCGGCCCGGCAGGTCATCGTCGGCGTCGAGCCGTCCCAGGAGAGCGGGCTTCCCGAGGCGCTGGCCCGGCTGTCCTCCGGCCACGTGGTGCTGGTGCGCCGGCCGTGAACGCCGCCACGGGGGACGTGCCGGTGCTCGTGGCGGCCGGCTCCGCGACGTGGGAGTCGAGCGCGGTCGAGCGGCTGGGGCGCCGCGGTGGCGGCGTGGCCGTGCACAAGCGTTGCGTCGACCTCACCGACCTGGTGGCCTCCGCCTCCACCGGACTCGCCCGCGCGGCGCTGGTCGACGCGGGTCTGCCCGGCCTCGACGCCGACACGGTGTCCGTGCTCGCCCGCTCGGGCGTCGGCGTCGTGGCCGTCGACACCGCCGACGGCGGCGCTGCCGTCCGTGACCGGCTGCACCGGCTCGGGGTCCGCGGCATCGTCGGTCCCGACCTCGGCGGGGTCGACGACGCGCTGCGTGACGCCGCGGCGAGCGCCGGCGCCGGTGCCGGGCCGCCGGGCGGGGGCGGCGCGCCGATCGAGGAGGTGTTCGAGCCCTCCGGTGTCGCGGCCGGGCGCGGGGCCGCCGCGCGTCTCGTCGTGGTCTGGGGGCCTGCCGGTGCCCCCGGGCGCACCACGCTCGCGGTCGGGCTCGCCGCCGAGATCGCGCACCGCGACCGGTCGGTGCTGCTGCTGGACGCCGACCCCTACGGCGGTGCCGTGGCGCAGCACCTCGGCGTCCTCGACGGTGCCTCGGGGCTGCTCGCCGCCGCCCGCGCCGCCAACGCCGGCGAGCTCGACGCGACCCGTCTGGCCGCGCTCGCGCGCTGCGTCGGGTCCGACGGCTCGCCGCTGCGGGTGCTCACCGGGCTGCCCCGCCCCGACCGCTGGCTCGAGGTCCGGCCGGCGACCTACGACGACGTGCTGGACGCCGCGGCGACACTGGCCGACTGGGTCCTCGTCGACGTCGGGTTCAGCCTCGAAGGCGACCAGGACGACCCGTTCGCGACCGGACCGCAGCGAAACCTGATGACCACCGCGGCCCTGGCGCGGGCCGACGAGGTCGTGGTCGTCGGTGCCGCCGACCCGGTCGGGCTGTCCCGGCTCGCCCGCGGCCTGGTCGACCTGCACGACCTGCGGCCCGACGCCGCGGTGCGGGTCGTGGTCAACCGCACCCGTGCCTCCCTGGGCTGGAGCGAGAGCGAGATCCACGGGATGGTCGAGGGCTTCGTCCGTCCCCGCGACGTGCACTTCGTGCCCGACGACCGCGCCGGCGCCGACCGGGCGCTGATGGCCGGACGCAGCCTGGTCGAGGCGGGCGACTCGACCCTACGCCGTGCCGTGGCCGCGGTGGCCGACGGCGTGCTCGGCGAACGACCCGAGGGAGGTGGTCGCAGGCTCAGGCGCCGAACAGCAGGTAGAGCCCGCTGACCGTGTAGAACACCATCACGAACAGCAGGGGGAGCTGGCCGGTGAGCTGGTGGCGCGGCGGGAGCAGCTTGATCGCGCGGTCGTGCGCGGCGATGACGCCGAGCACGTGGCCGGTCACGACGGCGACGACCTTCGAGACCGACAGGAACGTCGGGTGCGACGAGAGCCAGTAGCTCGTCTGCCAGTCGCCGGTGCCGAGGAAGTCGTCGCCGCGTCCCAACGGGTCGCTGAGCAGCACCAGCGTCTGCTGGCCGACCTCGACGAAGTAGCTCAGGTAGTGCGCCACGATGTAGCCGACGATGATCGGCACGACCGAGTGCGCGAACCGGTTCGGCAGCGACCGCCGCTCGACGCCGTCGCCGACGCCGGTGGCCATCGTGGCGAGCGCGAACGAACCGGCGACGATGGCGCAGAACACCACGAGAGCCGTGGTGTTGAGCAGCGTCGAGTCGACCGGTGACGACTGGGAGAACTGCAGCCACGCGCTGGAGTCCTTGAACGAGTCGAACGCCGTGCTGCCGAACAGCACCGCCACGACGCCGACCAGCCCGGGTCGGGGGCGGACACCGTCGAGGTTGTTCAGCGGGCTGCGCAGCACCAGCGCGCCGTCCTCCTCGCGCCGGCCGAAGAAGGAGAGCCGCCCGACCAGCGTGGAGTACACCTCGAACGGGTCGGCCTGGGCGATCCACCGGCTGCCGAAGACCGCGCCGCCGAGGACGCCGACGGCGACGTACACCGCGACCCAGAGCCGCAGCGGACCGAGGTAGGTGGAGGACGGGTACACCAGCTCGAACCAGACGAACGCGAACAACCCCAGGGCCGCCGGCCAGTAGCCGACCCAGCGGGGGAGCTCGACGAGACCCTCCTCGGGGTCGCCTCCGGTCGCCTTGGAGAACAGCAGGTGGATGGTGCGAACCGGGTTCACCGCCCGGTAGAACGGCCCGAACGCCAGCGACGCCGGGACGATCCCGACCCACAGGAAGACGTAGAAGACGCCGAACGTCGGGTTGACGAGCAGGTCGGGGCCGGCGACGGCGGCCCAACCGACGTACAGGAAGAACACCAGGCCGAGCAGCCGCAGCGTCCACGCGAAGACCGGCGAGTCGACGACCGTGGCGAGCCAGCGCGGTGCCGGGCGTCCGCCGTTGCGACCGTCGAAGCGCGGCGTGCGCCAGGCGAGTGCCAGCACGATGAACGAGACCGCGAGGGCGGCGCCCGCGCCCGCGATGGCGTACTCGGCCGGGATCGGCAGGTCCTTCGCGCCGCCGATGCCGTGGGCGAAGACCACCTCAGCACCCTCCGTGAGTCGTCAGCAGCACCGTGCCAGAATCCCATAACGGACAAGGCGTCCCCGAGCCGGGCGCCCGAGGCGCGACCGGACCGAGGCGGGAGGAGTGCGATGAGCGAGCGACTCCGCTCCGAGGACATGGCCTTCCTGGTCACCGAGTCGGCGAGCACGCCGATGCACAACGCGACCCTCGAGGTCTTCTCGCAGCCGGAAGGGGACCGGGCCGGCTTCGACTACGACACGCTGGTCGGGTTGATCGCCGACCGGATCGCCTTCGTGCCGCGCTACCGCCAGCGGCTGCGGACGGTGCCGGGCCGGCTCGCCAGCCCGGTGTGGGTGGACGACGACGACTTCGACCTGACCTTCCACGTGCGCCGTTCGGCGCTGCCGAAGCCGGGCTCGATCGAGCAGCTGCGCGAGCTGACCGCGCGCATCGTCTCGCGACAGCTCGACCGCAACCGGCCGTTGTGGGAGGTGTACCTGATCGAAGGGCTGGACCAGGGTCGGTTCGCGATCCTGACCAAGTCCCACCAGGTGCTGGTCGACGGTGTCTCGACCGTGGACCTCGGCCAGGTGATCCTGGACGTCGAGCCCGAGCTGGGCGACACCGTCCACGACGACTGGCGCCCGCTCGACTCCCCGAGCCCGGCGCGGATGCTGGCCGACGCGATCGGGGACACCCTGCGCCATCCGCGTACGGCGGTCGCGACCGCGCGCGACAACGCCGAGAGCACGCTGCGCTCGGCGGGGTCGGCCGGGGTGCGTGCCCTGGACGCGCTGGGCGCCCTGTCGAGCCGCCGCGCGTCGCCGGACTCGCCGCTCAGCGCTGCGCTCTCCGAGCAGCGCCGGTTCGCGACCGTCAAGACCCGGCTCGAGGACTACCGCAAGGTCCGCCGTCGGCACGGCGGCACCGTCAACGACGTGATCCTCGCGACCATCACCGGCGCCCTGCGCGCCTGGCTGATGACCCGCGCCGAGTCGGTCCACGGCAGCCGCACGTTCCGCGCCATGGTGCCGATGGGCGTGATCGACAACGACCTCGAGCCGACCTCGCTCGGCAGCCAGGTCGCCGGGCACCTGCTCAACCTCCCGGTCGGCGAGTCGAGCCCGGTGGTGCGCCTGCACCAGGTGTCCTACGCGCTCAAGGCGCACAAGGAGACCGGCCGCGCGGTCGCGGCCGACCGGCTCGCGGGCGTCGCCGGGTTCGCCCCGACGACGTTCCACGCCCTCGGCGCTCGGGTCGCCGCGGCGCAGACGCGCCGGGGCTTCCACCTGGTGATCACCAACGTGCCGGGACCGCAGTTCCCGTTGTACGCCGCCGGTGCGCCGATGCTCGAGAGCTACCCCGTCCCGCCGCTGCTGCCGGGGCACGCGCTCGCGATCGGGGTGACGTCGTACGACGGCCACGTGTACTTCGGGCTCAACGGCGACCGTGACGCCGTGCCCGACCTCGACGTTCTCGCGCAGTGCCTGGTCGAGGCGCTCGAGGAGCTCGTCGACTCCGCCAGCGACAGCCGGCCGCGCGCCCCGCGCGGCCGCAAGAAGGTGACGACGACATGACGACCCGGGTCTACGTGCCCAGCTCGATGACCGGTCTGCGCGACCTCGTGACCGCCGACGGGATCGGACCGGCGCCGTTCGTGGCGCACGCGGTGACCGATGCCCTGCGGGCGGCCTACGACGACGGAGCCGAGGAGGAGTGGGAGTACGCCGCCGCCGCGGCCGCCTCGCGCGCCTCGCTCGTGCTGATCCGAGAGGACGACGACCCACGCCGGGTCGTGCTGGCGGTGGACGCCGAGACCGTGCGGCCCGCCGAGGGAGCCGACGACCCGACGCTGGTCAGCGTCGAGGAGGTCGTGCCGTTCCGGAAGGTCGAGTCCGTGCTGGTCGACCTGCCCGAGGCCGGGGACGACGTCCGCGCGGCCGCGGCGGCGTTGCGGTCCGAGGACGCCGACGAGCAGGAGGCCGAGGCGCTCGCCGACCGGGCGCTCGACCACGAGCTGGCGTGGTTCGCCACCCAGGAGATCGGCGACCTGCTCGGGGTGACCGACTAGCGGTTCAGCCGCGCAGGCGGCGGGCGACCTTGCCGGCCGCGGCCCGCGGGTGCCTGGCGGCACCCACGACGCGTCCCGCCAGCGAACCGGTGCCGCCGCCGAGCCGCTGGTTGTCGGCCTTGAGCCGCTCGGCCCGGGCCTCGAGCCGGCGCAGCCGCTTGCGCGCCTGGCGGTGCTTGCGGCGTACGGCGTCCCGCTCGTCGCGCCACTGCTTGCCGGTGGTGTTGACCTGGTCGATCCAGTCGTTGGCGACGGTGTGGTACGCCGCGTGGGCGATCGCGTCGTCGTTCCAGCCGTCCGGCGCGAACTTGAGCCGCTCGAAGTCCCAGCGGTGGCCGTAGGCGGCGAAGTCCTCGGCGTACAGCTCCTCGATCGCCTCCTTGACGCCGCCTGCCATCACCTCGCGGGTCATCGGCAGCGGGGTCTCGTTGGCCCGCGGCAGGTAGAGCTCCTGGTCCTTGCCGAGCCCGCGCAGGTGCAGGTGCAGGTCGTCGGTGAACGTGCGGAAGTCGCGCAGGTCGTAGACGCGCGAGTAGGGGATCTCGTCCGGCTTCAGCCAGCGCATCTGGGTGTGGAAGTGGTTGTCGTTCTTCAGGATCGGGTCGGTCGTCCACGGGTGCAGCTCGACGAACCGGCGGAAGTCCTCGACCACGTCGGAGGCCTTGCTCGGCACCCGGGGGAAGAACGGCTGGTCGGCGAAGTTGGTGCGGTAGCGGTGGTGGCGCACGAGGAACTTCGACTGCCAGGCCGACCACAGCCGGCTCCACGGGTCGCGCAGCAGGCCGAACACGAACCAGCCGTTCTCCGCGGCGATCTCCTCGACCTGCGCGGCGGTGAGCTTGTTGAGACCGGTGGCGTGCTTGAAGCGGCCACGCCCGCGGTGGATCGTCATCAGCCGGCTCTGCACGCCGCTGGACCCGTTGCGGAACACGTCGAGGTCCTCGCCGGCGAGGTCGGCGACCATCCACTTCAGGCTCGTGCAGGCGACCTTCGTCGTCGACATGTAGACGAGCCGGTGCTCGGGCAGCACGAAGGAGTTGCCCGGGGTCTTCAGGAACCGGTCGGTGTGCGGCTCGGTCGGTGTCCCGGACGGCGACGGTGCAGGCGTCGGCTGGGCGGTGGACATGACGGGCAGTCTAGGTCCCGGCCGCCGCGGTCACGCCTTGGCCCGGAGCCGGTCGTGCCGGGCCTGGAGGCGCTTGACGCGCTGCTCCGCCTTGTCGATCCGGCGCTCGGTCGCGCGCAGCCTGCGGGCGACCTCGTCGCGCTGCCGGCGCCACCGCTTGCCGGACGCCCACACCTGGCCGATCCAGTCGTTGGCCTCGGTCTGGAACGCCGCGTGGTTGACGGCGTCCTGGGTCCAGCCGTCGGGAGCGAACTTGAGCCGGTCGAAGTCCCACCGCTCGCCGAAGGCGTCGAAGTCCTCGCGGTACAGCTGCTCGACGCGCTCCTTGAGCCCACCCGCCCAGACCTCCCTGGACATCGGGACCGGGGTCTCGTTGGCGCGGGGGACGTAGAGCTCCTTGTCCTTGCCGATCGACTGCAGGTGCGCGTGCAGGTCGGCGGTCATCGTGCCGAACTCGCGCAGGTCGTAGATGCGGGTGAACGGGATCGCCTCGGGCTGCAGCGCGCGCACCTGCGGCCGGAAGTGCAGGTCCTCGGCGAGGCGCGGGTCGGTCGTCCAGGGGGCGAGCTCGACGAAGGTGCGGAAGTCCTCGACGATGTCGGCGGCCCGCTGCGGCACCCGCGGGAAGAACGGCTCGTCGCGGTAGTTGCGGACGTACCGGTTGGCGCGGACGAGGAACTTCGACTGCCAGGCCGACCACAGCCGGCTCCACGGGTCGCGCAGCGCGCCGAACACGAACCACCCGTTGTCGGGGCTGATCCGCGCCACCTCGTCGACCGGCATCGTGTGCACCGACGTCACGTGCTGCAGGAGCGACCGCCCCGGGTGGATGGTCATCAGCCGGCTCTGCATGCCGCTGGCGACGGTGTCGATGCGGCGGTGGTCCTCGCCCGCGAGGTCCGACACCATCCACTTCAGGGTCGTGCAGGCGACCTTGGCGGCCGACACGTAGACGACCTTCTGCTCCGGCAGCACCCAGGTGTTGCGCGGGGTGACCTGGAACGTGCGCGGGTGCGGCTGGTGCGGCATGCGGCCCACCCTATGCGGCGCCGTACCCGCGGCCCCGGGCGGAGTTGGCCGGGGTTGGTCGTGGTACGGCGGTCTGACACCATCGGCGGCATGGACGCCATCACCACCCCTCCGGCTCCCGTCAACGAGCCGAACCTCACCTACGCCCCGGGCACCCCCGAGCGGGCGGCCCTGGAGCTGGAGCTCAAGCGCCAGGAGGACATTCAGCTGGAGCTGACCGCCACGATCGGCGGCACGAAGAAGATGGGTGGTGGCGCGGAGACGCCGGTCGTCCAGCCGCACGACCACGGGCACGTGCTCGGCGTGCTGAAGAACGCCACCCAGGCCGACGCCCGCGCGGCGATCAAGGCCTCGCAGGAGGCCGCGCCGGAGTGGGCGGCGATGTCGTTCGACGACCGCGCGGCGGTGCTGCTCAAGGCCGCCGACCTGCTCGCCGGGCCGTGGCGCCAGCGGATCAACGCCGCCACGATGCTGGGCCAGTCGAAGACGGCGTTCCAGGCCGAGATCGACAGCGCCTGCGAGCTGATCGACTTCTGGCGCTACAACGTGCACTACGCGCGCGGCATCCTGGCCGAGCAGCCGATCGCCAACTCGCGCGGCATCTGGAACCGCACCGACCACCGGCCGCTCGAGGGCTTCGTCTACGCGATCACGCCGTTCAACTTCACCGCGATCGCCGGCAACCTGCCCACCGCCCCGGCGCTGATGGGCAACACGGTGATCTGGAAGCCGTCGCCGACGCAGCAGCTCGCCGCGCACCTGACGATGGAGCTGCTCGAGGAGGCCGGGATGCCGCCCGGCGTCATCAACATGCTCCCCGGCGACGGACTCGCCGTGTCGGAGGTCGCGCTCAAGCACCCCGACCTCGCCGGCATCCACTTCACCGGCTCCACCCCGACGTTCCAGCACCTGTGGTCCACGGTGGGCGCCAACATCGCGTCGTACCGCTCCTACCCGCGCATCGTCGGCGAGACCGGCGGCAAGGACTTCATCGTCGCGCACCCCTCGGCCGACCCCGACGTGCTGCGGGTCGCCATGCTGCGCGGTGCCTTCGAGTTCCAGGGCCAGAAGTGCTCGGCCGCCTCGCGGGCGTACGTCGCCCGGTCGGTGTGGAAGAAGGTCCGCGACCGGTTCATCGACGAGGTCGAGTCGATCCACGTCGGCGACGTCACCGACTTCTCCAACTTCATGGGCGCCGTCATCGACGACCGGGCGTTCGCCAAGCACAAGAAGGCGATCGCGCGGGCGAAGCGCTCCAAGACGCTCGACGTCGTGGCCGGCGGCAAGGTCGACGACTCGGTGGGCTACTTCGTCCGGCCCACCGTCGTCGAGGGCGGCGACCCGACCGACCAGATGTTCACCACGGAGTACTTCGGCCCGATCCTCGCCGTCCACGTCTACGACGACGCGAACTTCGAGAAGGTCGTGGACCAGATGGAGTCCATCGCGCCGTACGCCCTCACCGGCGCCGTCATCGCGCAGGACCGGCGCGCGATCGCCTGGGCGACCGACCGGCTGCGCTTCGCCGCGGGCAACTTCTACGTCAACGACAAGCCGACCGGCGCGGTCGTCGGCCAGCAGCCGTTCGGTGGCGGTCGCGCCTCGGGCACCAACGACAAGGCCGGCGCTGCGTCCAACCTGCTGCGCTGGACCTCGCCGCGCTCGGTCAAGGAGACCTTCGACCCGCCGACCGACTACCGCTACCCCTTCATGGACCTGGGCTGACCCCCGACATACCGATATCGGTAGTCGCAGGGTGACCCCGGGGTCACTCCTGGACTACCGATATCGGTAGTGCTCGGTTGCGGTGCGTCAGGCGCTGAGCGCCGGGTAGTCCGTGTAGCCGCGGTGGTCGCCGCCGTAGAAGGTCGCCGGGTCGGGCTCGTTGAGCTCGGCGTCGAGCTCCCAGCGGCGCGGCAGGTCGGGGTTGGCCAGGAACTGGCGGCCGACCGCGACGGCGTCGGCGAGGCCGAGGTCGAGCATCTGCTGCGCGCTCTCCTTCGACGTCATGTTGGCGAAGCCGTCGTTGGCGACCAGCGTGCCGCCGAAGATCCCGCGCAGCCGCTTGACGAGGTCCTCGCGGGGGTCGTTGTGCACCGACAGGTACGCGATGCCGAGCGGGGCGATCCCCTCGACGAGCGCGGAGTACGTCGCCTCGAGGTCGTCGGCGTCGTCCTCGACGGCACCGTTCGCGCCGTTGCCGGGGGAGATGCGCAGGCCGACCTTGTCGGGGCCGATCGCCTCGGCGACCGCGGTGACGACCTCGATCGCGAAGCGGGCGCGGGCGGCGGGGCTGCCGCCGTACCCGTCGGTCCGCACGTTGGTGCTGGGCGCGAGGAACTGGTGGATCAGGTAGCCGTTGGCGCCGTGCACCTCGACCCCGTCGAGCCCGGCGGCGACGGCGTTGCGCGCGGCCTGGGCGAACTCCTCGACCACGCCGGGGATCTCCTCGGTGGCGAGCTCGCGGGGGAGGGCCATCGGCTGCATGCCGTGGGCGGTGAACATCTGGCCGGGCGCCTGCACCGCGCTGGGCGCGACGGTCTCGAGGCCGCCCTTGTTGTCGGGGTGCGCGACGCGGCCGGCGTGCATGATCTGGGCGACGATGCGTCCGTCGCGGGCGTGCACGGCGTCGGCGACGCGGCGCCAGCCCTCGACCTGCTCGTCGGTGTGGAGGCCGGGCGTGGTCAGGTAGCCCTGGCCGACGGCGCTGGGCTGGGTGCCCTCGGTGACGATGAGGGCCGCGGACGCGCGCTGGGCGTAGTACTCCGCGGTGAGCTCGGTCGGCACCATGCCCTCCGCGGCGCGGGAGCGGGTCATCGGCGCGAGCAGGATGCGGTGCGGCAGGTCCCAGGACTTCATCGTGAGCGGGGCGAACAGCTCGGACATGCGGGAGTTCCTCCCAGAGGGGTCGGGTGCGCTTGCTTGAAGCCACAACAGCGACCGGTGGGGGGACATTCCGGGCGTTCGGGTCGCGAAGGTCACACCGGACGGCCCGCCGGACGCCGGACGCACGCCCGGCGGGACAATGACGGCATGGTCACGCCGGTCCCCCTGCACCTCGGGGCGCTGCACGCCTACGAGCAGGTGCTGGTGCTGCTGCTCGCCTTCGGCCCGTTCGTCGTGCTCGGCATCGTGGTCGCGCTCCAGCGCCGGCGCGCGATCGAGGAGGAGCGCGCCGAGGTCGAGCGCGACGAGGGCGCTGACCCGCTCAGGTGAGTCCGAGCAGGCGAGGCAGGTCGTCGCGCAGGTGCGGCGGGTGCAGGCCCAGCCGCTCCAGGTCGGCCGCGGCCGCCCAGACCAGCTCGAACCGGTTGTCCTCCGCCTGCGCGTCGGCCTCCGGCCCCGACAGCACCGGCTCGCCGGTCACGTCCGCCAGCAGGAAGTACGTCGCCGGCCGGCCGTTGTGCGTCCCGCTGAGCAGCACACCGGCGACCGAGCCGCGCAGGGTCGTCTCCTCGAGCAGCTCGCGCACGGCGGCCGCCTCCTGCGACTCGCCCTCGTCGACACCGCCTCCGGGCAGCACGGCATAGTCCTCGCCGCGGTAGTGCCGCTTCATCACGAGCACCCTCCGGTCGCGCACGACGACGGCCACCGCGCGCACTGACGTGTTGCGGTCGCCGCCGCGCGGCACGACCGGGTCGCCGGCGGCCGTGGGCACCGTCAGCCGGCCAGCCAGGTGCGGCCGACCCGCTGCTCGTTGCGCAGCGCGGAGGCGAGCAGATCGCCGATCAGGGCTTCGAGCTTGCCGCCGAGGAGGGGGATCGACACCTTGATGTCGCCGATGACGGTCTCGACGGTCTCGCCGCCGTTCTCGGCCAGGGTGACGGTGCCGCGCATGTGGCCGGGCTTGCCGGGGATCAGCACCTCGAGGTCCGCGCGCGAGCCGTCCTTCCAGGACTCCTTCTGCACGACCCGGATCTCGTCGCCCACGAACTTCGTGGCGAACGACGGGATGCCGGTGGCGGGCAGCGTCTGGTCGACCTCGACCGCCATGCCGCCGCCGTTCTGGCTGATGGCGGCGGACGAGCGCAGCGCGCCGCCGGCGGAGCAGACCTGCTCGCGGAACGACTCGTCGGCGAGCATGGCGTAGACGTCCGCCGCGCTCGCGGCGTAGCGGATCTCGTGGCTGAACTTCATGGCGGGAGACTACGGTGTCCGCCGTGACCGACGACACGGACCGGGACCAGGCTGACTACGCGGGCGAGTGGGGCGGCGTCGACGTCCAGTTCGGCGAGCAGGGTGCCCGGCTGACCTACGGCAGCTACCTGCAGCTCGGCCGGCTCCTCTCCGCCCAGACGCTGGAGTCCGACCCGCCCGCGCACGACGAGCTGCTGTTCATCACCATCCACCAGGTCTACGAGCTGTGGTTCCAGCAGCTCCTCCACGAGGCCACCGCCGCCCGCGACGCGATGCTGTCGGCGCGCTCCGGGCAGACCGATGACAACCGGTTGTGGTGGGCCCAGCACCTCCTCGGCCGGATGCACGTCGTCGAGCGCGTGCTCGTCCAGCAGGTCGACGTGCTCGAGACCATGACGCCGCAGGACTTCCTCCAGTTCCGGCAGAAGCTGGCGCCCGCCAGCGGCTTCCAGTCGGTCCAGTTCCGCGAGCTCGAGTTCCTCTCCGGCGCCAAGGACCCGTCGTTCGTGCAGCGCTTCCGCGGCCTGACCGAGGCCGAGAGGGACCGGCTCCGGCGCCGGCTGGAGGAGCCGACCCTGTGGGACGCCTTCGTGCACGTGCTGGACAGCAAGGGGCTCCCGACCGGCTCGGACGCCGAGATCACGGACGCCGTACGGCGTGCCGCCCACGACCGCAGCCGGTACGCCGACGTCTGGGCGCTCGCCGAGGCGCTGCTCCAGCACGACGAGAACGCCGCCGCCTGGCGGGCCCGGCACGTGGTGATGGTCGAGCGGATGATCGGCACCAAGACCGGCACCGGCGGGTCGTCGGGCGCGGAGTACCTGCGCAGCCGGCTCGACCTGCGCTACTACCCGTTGCTGTGGGAGCTGCGCAGCCACCTGTAGGCCCGTTCCGGAGGCGGCCCGCGTGCCCCTGTTGGTGGGTCCGGAGCGCGGGGAATAGTGTCGCCTTGGCGGCACAACGGCGTGCCGTTCACGAGACGTGACAAGGGCTGAGTGCTGCGTGCGTACGACGCTGGAAGAGACCAAGGACGACCTGATCGACAAGGCCGCATCTCTCGCGGTCAGCCGCAAGGGCGCCGGCAGTCCGCCGGGTGAGGACGCGGGCCAGCTGCTCCGGCTCTTCTACCGCCACGTGGCGCCGGAGGACATCAACGACCGCAGCGAGGTCGACCTCTACGGCGGCGCGATGAGCCAGTACAAGCTGGCCGGCAACCGGGCCCAGGGCACCGCCAGCATCCACGTCTTCACCCCGACCGTCGCCGAGCACGGCTGGTCGGCCGGCGGGCACACCGTCGTCGAGGTCGTCACCGACGACATGCCGTTCCTCGTCGACTCGGTGACCATGGCGCTCACCGAGGACAACCGGGACGTCCACGTCATCGTGCACCCGCAGCTGCTCGTCCGCCGTGACATGACCGGCGTGCTCCTGGAGGTCCTCGTCGACGACGAGATGACCCCGTCGAGCGAGCTGCCCCACGACGTGTTCCGCGAGTCGTGGATGCACATCGAGATCGACCGCGAGACCAGCCCCGACGAGGTCGCGGCGATGGAGCAGAACCTCACCAAGGTGCTGCTCGACGTGCGCGAGGCGGTCGAGGACTGGGAGCGGATGCGCGCCCAGGCCCGCGACATCGTCTCCGACCTCGAGGCCGACCCGCCGCCGCTCCCGGAGCGCGAGGTCGAGGAGGGCAAGGCCCTGCTGACCTGGCTCGCGGACGACCACTTCACCTTCCTGGGCTACCGCGAGTACAAGCTCGAGGAGGGCGACCCCGGCGCCGACGGCGAGGCCGAGATGATGCTCCGCGCCGTCCCCGGCACGGGTTTCGGCATCCTGCGCTCCGACCAGGACATGTCCTCGTCGTTCGGCAAGCTGCCGCCGCTGGTGCGCGCCAAGGCGCGCGAGAAGACCCTGCTGGTGCTGGCCAAGGCCAACTCCAAGGCCACCGTGCACCGTCCGGTCTACCTCGACTACGTCGGCGTCAAGACCTTCGACGCCAACGGCGACGTCGACGGCGAGCGCCGCTTCCTCGGGCTGTTCTCGTCCGCGGCGTACACCGAGTCCCTGACCCGCATCCCGGTCATCCGGCGCAAGGCGCAGGAGGTCATCGACCGGGCCGGCTTCGAGCCGCTGAGCCACACCGGCAAGGCGCTCATGGACGTGCTCGAGACCTACCCGCGCGACGAGCTCTTCCAGACCCCGATCGAGGAGCTCGTGCCGATCGCCGAGGCGGTGCTGCACACCCGCGAGCGGCGCCAGCTGCGGCTGTTCGTCCGTCGCGACACCTACGGCCGCTACCTGTCCTGCCTGGTGTACCTCCCGCGCGACCGCTACACCACGCAGGTGCGCGAGCGGATCGCCGCGATCCTCAAGCACCAGCTCGGCGGCGAGTCGATCGAGTACACCGCCCGGGTCAGCGAGTCGATGCTCGCCCGCCTGCACTTCGTGGTGCGGCCGCCGAGGGGCGCGACCATCGCGGAGTTCGACCAGGAGGACCTCGAGCGCCGGCTCGCCGACGCCGCCCGGTCCTGGCGTGACGACCTCATCCAGGCGATCCACGCGGAGTACGGCGAGGAGGAGGGCGCCCGCATCGGGCGGGCCTACGCCGACGCGTTCCCCGAGGCCTACAAGGAGGACTACCCGCCGCGCACCGGCGCCGTGGACCTCGGCCGGCTCGAGAGCCTCAGCGGCGACGAGGGCGTCTGCCTGAGCTTCTACCAGGAGATGGACTCAGGGCCGCACGAGGCGCGGCTCAAGGTCTTCCGGGTGGGAGGCCCGCTGTCGCTGAGCCAGGTGCTGCCCGTGCTCAGCTCGATGGGCGTCGAGGTGATCGACGAGCGGCCCTACGACCTCGTCGGCCTGGCGCGGGAGAGCCACGTCTACGACTTCGGACTGCGCTACCACCGGCAGCTGCCGGCGAGCGGCCGCGAGCTGTTCCAGGACGCCGTCACCGCCGTGTGGGACGACCGCAACGAGATCGACGGGTTCAACGCCCTCGTCCTCGCCGCCGGCCTGACCTGGCGGCAGGCGACGCTGCTGCGCGCCTACGCCAAGTACATGCGCCAGGGCGGCACGCCGTTCGCCCAGGACTACATCGAGGACGCCCTCAAGCAGAACGTCGACATCACCCGGTACCTCGTCGACCTGTTCGAGGCCCGCTTCGACCCGGGGCGCAACGGGGACCTCGCCAGCGACTCCGAGTCCCGCGTCGCGCGCTGCGAGGAGCTGCACGAGCGGATCAGCCGGGCGCTCGACGACGTCGTCAGCCTCGACCACGACCGCATCCTCCGCTCGTACCTCACGGTCCTCGAGGCGACCCTGCGCACGAGCTACTTCCAGGTCGGTGACGACGGGCGGCCCAAGCCCTACATCTCGTTCAAGCTGGAGCCCTCCCGGATCCCCGACCTGCCCGAGCCGCGGCCGAAGTACGAGATCTTCGTGTACTCCCCGCGCGTCGAGGGCGTGCACCTGCGCTTCGGCGCGGTCGCCCGCGGCGGCCTGCGCTGGTCCGACCGTCGCGACGACTTCCGCACCGAGGTCCTCGGCCTGGTCAAGGCGCAGATGGTGAAGAACGCCGTCATCGTCCCGGTCGGCGCCAAGGGCGGGTTCTTCTGCAAGCAGCTGCCCGACCCCGGCGACCGCGAGGCGTGGATGGCCGAGGGCGTCGCCTGCTACAAGACGTTCATCTCCGGCCTGCTCGACATCACCGACAACCTCGTCTCCGACGAGGTCGTGCCGCCGACGAACGTCGTCCGGCACGACGGTGACGACTCCTACCTCGTCGTGGCGGCCGACAAGGGCACGGCGACGTTCAGCGACATCGCCAACGGGGTCGCGCAGGACTACGGCTTCTGGCTCGGTGACGCGTTCGCCTCCGGTGGCTCGGTGGGCTACGACCACAAGGCGATGGGCATCACCGCTCGCGGCGCGTGGGTCTCGGTCCAGCGGCACTTCCGCGAGCGCGGCATCGACTGCCAGACCCAGGACTTCACCTGCGTCGGCGTGGGAGACATGTCCGGAGACGTGTTCGGCAACGGCATGCTGCTCTCCGAGCACACCCGCCTGGTGGCCGCCTTCGACCACCGCGACATCTTCCTCGACCCCGAGCCGGACGCCGCCGCGTCGTTCGTCGAGCGGCGCCGGCTCTTCGACCTGCCCCGGTCGAGCTGGCAGGACTACGACACGTCCCTCATCTCCGAGGGTGGCGGCGTCTTCCCCCGCTCCGCGAAGTCGATCCCGATCACCCCGCAGGTACGCAGGGCCCTCGCGCTCGACGCCGACGTCACCCAGATGACCCCGGCCGAGCTGATGCGGGCGATCCTGCTCGCCGACGTCGACCTGCTCTGGAACGGCGGCATCGGCACCTACGTCAAGGCGGCCGGCGAGACCGACGCCGAGGTCGGCGACAAGGCCAACGACCCGATCCGGGTCAACGGCGCCCAGCTGCGCTGCAAGGCGGTGGGCGAGGGCGGCAACCTCGGCCTCACCCAGCGCGGCCGGATCGAGTACGCCCGCAACGGTGGGCGGATCAACACCGACTTCATCGACAACTCCGCCGGTGTGGACACCTCCGACCACGAGGTCAACATCAAGATCCTGCTGGACCAGGTGGTCGCCAACGGGGACCTCACCCAGAAGCAGCGCAACGACCTGCTCGCGTCGATGACCGACGAGGTCGGCCGGCTCGTGCTCGACGACAACTACGAGCAGAACCTCGCCCTCGCCTCGGCGGCCGCGAACGCCGTACCCCTGATGCACGTCCACGAGGACTGGATCCGCCGGCTCGAGCGGCACGGCCTGGTCGACCGCGAGCTGGAGGCGCTGCCCGGCCGCAAGGAGGTCGCGGCGCGGATCGAGCGCAAGGAGGGTCTGACCGTCCCCGAGCTGTCGGTGCTGCTCGCCTACACCAAGATCGTGCTGGCCGACGAGCTGCTCGAGACCGACCTCGCGGACGACCCGTTCCTGCGCAACGAGCTGTTCGGCTACTTCCCGACGGCGATGCGGCACACCTACCGCGAGCAGATGAACAGCCACCCGCTGCGCACCCAGATCGTCGTGACCCAGGTGGTCAACGAGCTCGTCAACGGTGCCGGCATCACGTTCTTCCACCGGCTGTCGGAGGAGACCGGCGCCGCCGTCGACGAGCTGGTGCGCGCCAACTTCGTGGCCCGCGAGATCTTCGGCGCCAAGGAGCTCATCCACGACGTCAACGCCTTCGACAACCAGATCCCGGCCGACGTCCAGACCCACATGCGGCTGGAGATGCGCACGCTCGTCGAGCGCGCGTCGCGCTGGCTGATCAACAACCGGCGGCCCCCGCTCGACAGCGAGGGCACCGTCGACTACTTCGGCGTGACGGTCCAGAAGGTCGTCCAGGCGCTGCCCGAGCTGCTCACCGGACGGGAGCTCGCGGCGTTCGAGCACCGGCGCGACTCGCTGGTGGAGAAGGGCGTCCCCGAGGAGCTCGCCGTCCGGGTGGCGGTGCTGCCACCGGCCTACATGGCGCTCGGCATCGTCGAGACCTCCAAGCGCGACGACGTCGACGCGGTCGAGGTCGCCCGGGTGCACTTCGCGCTCGGCGAGCGGCTCGGCCTGTCCGCCCTGGTGGCCCGGATCCTCGCGCTGCCGCGCGACGACCGGTGGCAGACGATGGCGCGGGCGGCGCTGCGCGACGACCTGCACACCGTCCACGCGCAGCTGACCGCGCAGGTGCTGACCGAGACCGACTCCGCGCAGCCGGCGCCGGTGCGGATCGCCGACTGGGAGGAGGACGACGAGGTCGTCGTCTCCCGCGCGGTCGGCACCCTCGACGAGATCTGCTCCGACGAGAAGGCCGACCTGGCCCGGCTCTCGGTCGGGCTGCGCGTGGTGAGGACTATGCTCGCCACACCATGACGTCCGAGACCGCGCAGTCCGGAGTGGCGATCGAGGCGACGGGGCTGCGCAAGGTGTACGGCGACCTCGTCGCCGTCGACGACGTCTCGTTCTCGGTCGGGTCCGGCGAGATCTTCGGGATCCTCGGGCCCAACGGGGCGGGCAAGACCACGATCCTCGAGATGGTCGAGGGGTTGCGCAGGCCCGACGCCGGGTCGTGCACGCTGCTCGGCGAGGCGAGCTGGCCGCGCAACCAGCGGCTGCTGCCGCGGATCGGGGTGCAGCTCCAGGCGTCGGCGTTCTTCGAGCGGCTGACCGCGCGCGAGCAGCTGCGCACCTTCGCCTCGCTGTACGGCGTGGGTCCCGCGCAGGCCGACGCGTGGCTGGAGCGCGTGGGGCTCGGCGAGAAGGCGGACACCCGCACCGAGAAGCTCTCCGGCGGCCAGGTGCAGCGGCTCGCGATCGCCTGCGCGCTGGTGCACGAGCCGGAGCTGGTCTTCCTCGACGAGCCGACCGCCGCGATCGACCCGCAGGCGCGCCGCAACCTGTGGGACCTGCTGCGCTC
The DNA here is from genome assembly GCF_004168035.1 of Nocardioides iriomotensis. Taxonomy (GTDB): domain Bacteria; phylum Actinomycetota; class Actinomycetes; order Propionibacteriales; family Nocardioidaceae; genus Nocardioides_B; species Nocardioides_B iriomotensis. The sequence goes on from NZ_SDPU01000020.1 coordinate 257,745, forward strand.
GCTCAACGCCGAGGGCCGGACGCTCGTGCTCACCACGCACTACCTCGACGAGGCCGAGGCGCTGTGTGACCGGGTCGCGATCATGGACCGCGGGTCCATCCTGCAGCTCGACGCGCCGGCGGCGCTGGTGCGCGGCCTCGACGCCCCGGTGCGCATCTTCGTCGCGCCGCACCAGGTCACGCTCGACGAGGCCGCCGCGATCGAGGGCGTCGACGAGGCGGTCGACGACGAGTCGACGATCGTGGTCTCCACCCGGCGGCCGTCGGAGGTGCTCGCCGAGCTCGCGGCACGTGGCGCCCTCGAGGGCCTGCAGGTCAGGGCCGCGACGCTCGAGGACGTCTTCCTCGACCTCACCGGCCGGGAGTACCGGGCATGAGCACTCCACGACGCTGCTCGCTTCGCTCGCACAGCCGCGGGGATCCCGCATGAGCACCCCACGCCGCTGCTCGCTTCGCTCGCACCGCCGCGGGGACCCCGCGTGAACACCCCACGCGCGCGCGGCCGAGCCCGGTCCCCGTTCTGGGCGATCTCCGTCGCCATCGTGAAGGGGTTCTTCCGCGACAAGGCGTCGGTGTTCTTCGCGCTGATCTTCCCGCTGATGTTCCTCGTGCTGTTCGGCGGCCTCTTCAACTTCGACAGCAGCGCCAAGATCACCGTGGTGCAGGTCGGTGAGGTCTCGCTGGTCGACGACCTGCCGGCCGGCGCCCGGGAGGCGTTCGACGAGACGTTCGACGTGACCCGGTCCCGCGACCGGGCCGCGGCGCTCGAGGACGTGCGCAAGGGTGACGCCGACGTGATGATCGAGCAGGACGGCGACGCCCTCGTCGCGCACTACACGCAGGCGGACCAGGTGAAGGCCGCCGTCACGCAGGGCACGCTCCGGGCGTTCGTCGACGGGGCCAACGTCGCGGCCTCGGGGCAGCCCCCGACGTACTCCTTCGAGAGCGAGCGGGTCGAGGACGAGTCCCTGGAGGCCATCCAGTTCGTCACGCCCGGCCTCCTCGGCTGGGCGATCGCGATGAGCGCCTCGTTCGGGGCCGCCGCGACCTTGCAAGGCTGGCGGCAGAGCAAGCTGATGCGCCGGCTGCAGCTCTCGCCGGTGCCGGCACGCACCATCGTCGGCGCGCGGGTGCTGGTCACCGTGCTGATCGCGCTGGTGCAGATGGCGATCTTCCTCGGCCTCGGCTTCTTCGCGTTCGGGCTGCAGCTGACCGGCTGGTGGTGGCTCAGCGTCCCGCTGCTCGTGCTCGGCACGCTCTGCTTCATGTCGCTCGGCCTGCTCGCCGGGGCGGTCGCCAAGACCACCGAGGGAGCGGTCAACATGGCGAACTTCCTCGTCCTGCCGATGGCGTTCCTCAGCGGCTCCTTCTTCGCGCTCGATGCCGCGCCGGCCTGGCTGCAGAACGTCTCGCTGGTGCTGCCGCTGCGGCACCTCAACGACGGCATGCTCGACGTCATGGTGCGGGGCGCGGGACCCGAGGCCGTCGTGCAGCCGGCCGTGGTCCTGCTGGCGTTCACGGTGGCGATGACCGCCCTCGCCGCCAAGCTGTTCCGCTGGGACGCCGACTGAGCCGCCCGGCCTTCGCAGCCCGCGCGGCGCACGGTGGACGCGGGGTGCCAGACTCGCGGACATGAGCGTCCCGCTGTCGGCACCCGAACGCGCCGTCCTCGACCGGCTCGATCCCGACGCCCTGGTCGAGAGCCTCGTCGAGCTCGTCCGGATCCCCAGCGTCGGCGGGTCCGACGCCGAGGTCGAGGTCCAGGAGCACGTCGCCACCGCCCTGCGCGACCTCGACACCGAGGTCGACCGCTGGGACATCGACCTCGACGAGCTGGCCGCCGACCCGTGGTTCCCCGGTGTCGAGGTGGAGCGCAGCAGCGCCGTCGGGGTCGTCGGTACGACGGCCGGCGAGGGCGCGCCCGGCCTGGTCCTGTGCGGCCACACCGACGTCGTACCGGCGGGCGACGTCGAGACCTGGGGCGGCTCCGACCCGTTCTCGGCGGAGATCCGCGACAACGCGCTCCACGGCCGCGGCGCGTGCGACATGAAGGCCGGTGTCGCCGCCAACCTCGCCGTCCTGCGCACCATCCGCGACGCCGGCATCCGGCTGGAGCGGCCGCTCGCGATCCACTCCGTGATCGGCGAGGAGGACGGGGGCCTGGGCGCGTTCGCGACGCTGCGCCGGGGCCATCGCGGCGACGCGTGCGTGATCACCGAGCCGACCAGCGCGCAGATGATGACCGCGACCGCCGGAGCGCTCACCTTCCGGATCGAGGTGATCGGCCGGTCCGCACACGGCTCGATGCGCCGCGAGGGGGTCAGCGCGTTCGAGGCGTTCCTGCCGATCCACGCCGCGCTGCTCGACCTGGAGGCCGAGCGCAACAAGGAGATCGACCGCGTCTTCGTCAGCGACCTGCCCTACGCCCTGTCGTTCGGCATCGTGCAGACCGGCGAGTGGTCGTCCAACGTCCCCGACAAGCTCGTCGCCGAGGGCCGGTTCGGGGTGCAGCTCGACGAGGACCCGCGGGCGGCTCGGCTGCTCTTCGAGGACGTCGTCGCCGAGGTCGCCGCCCGCGACCCGTGGCTGCAGGAGAACCGCCCGCTCGTCACGTGGCCCGGCGGCCAGTTCGCCAGCGGCTGGCTGGACGACGACCACCCGCTGGTCGGCGAGACCGTCGAGGCGGTCGCCGCGGCCGGGGGAGCGGACGCACCGCCCAACGTCGCCGGTGTCTACGGCAGCGACCTCAGGCTCTACACCAACATCGGCGGCATCCCGACCCTGCACTACGGTCCGGGCGACATCCGATGGGCGCACGCCCCAGGGGAGCGGGTCGACCTCGACGAGCTGGTGCAGGTGACGCGGGCGCTCCTGGTCCTGGCGCTGCGTCGCTGCGGCGTGGCGGCGTGAACGACGAGCCCACCGCCGACGTCGCGCGCCGGCTCGTCGCCGACCAGATGCCGGAGTGGGCCGACCTCCCGGTGCGGACGGTCGGTCGGCAGGGCAACGACAACCGGACGTTCCGGCTCGGCGACGAGCTGGCCGTGCGGCTGCCCAGCCACGAGCGCTACGTCGCCGGCGTCGCGAAGGAGGACCACGCCCTCCCGCTGATCGCCGGCCACGTCTCGGTGCGCGTGCCCGAGCCGGTCGCGACGGGCTCGCCGACGGCGTACTTCCCGCACCCCTGGTCGGTCCGGCGCTGGACCGACGGCGAGCACCCCGACCTCGACGCGACGCTCGACCGGCGGCGCTTCGCGTCAGACCTCGGCGGCTTTCTCCGCGAGCTGCGGGAGGTGCCGACCGACGGCGGCCCGGTCGCGGGGCTGCACTCGTTCTACCGGGGCTGCCACGTGAGCGTGTACGGCGACCAGGTGCAGGAATCGCTCGCCCGGCTGGGCGATGCCGTGGACACCGACGCGTGCCGAGCCGTGTGGGACCGCGCCGTTCGCACGGTGTGGACCGGACCGTCGGTCTGGTTCCACGGCGACGTCGCGGCCGGCAACCTGCTCACGTCCGATGGGTCGCTGTCGGCCGTCATCGACTTCGGCACCTGCGGCGTCGGCGACCCGGCCTGCGACCTGGTGGTCGCCTGGACGTTCCTGGAGACCGACGAGCGCGCGGTGTTCCGCGAGGCCGCCGGCCTCGACGACGACACCTGGGACCGGGGGCGCGGCTGGGCGCTCTGGAAGGCGGTGCGCTGGCTGTTCGATCCCGACGGCGACCAGGCCGCCCACGCGGCGACCCTCGACCGGCTGCTGGCCGGGCCCGCCTGACCGCTCAGCCCGCGATCTTGGGCCGGATGTCGCGCTCGCGGCCGCAGCGGCGGCACCTGGCGTAGTAGCCCTCGCCGTCGACCGCGTGCTTCCGCTCGTCCTGGTGGAAGCCGAACCGGCACCGCCACGGCTTGCCCATCGCAGACCCCCTGTCCTCGCACGTGTGCCCACTGTCCCGCCTGCGGTGTGACCGACGCCATGGTCACGACGGACGTGACTGGTGAGTAACCTCGGCCGCGTGGACGACGATCTCTTCTTCTCCGGCGTCACCGGCCAGGCCGCGGCGGTCCGCGACGGCAGCGTCACCTCTCGCGACCTCGTCGCGGCGACCATCGAGCGGATCCACCGGTACGACGGCGCCCTCAACGCGTTCACCGTCGTGCTCGGCGAGCGGGCGCTCGACGAGGCGTCGGCGCGCGACGAGACGCCGGCCGGCGAGCGTGGGCCGCTGCACGGCGTACCCGTCGCGATCAAGGAGGAGGTCGACGTCGCGGGCTGCGTGACCACGTTCGGCGGCCGGGCCAACCGCACGCCGGCGGCGCAGGACGCCGAGGTCGTGCGGCGGCTGCGTGCCGCCGGGGCGGTGGTGGTCGGCAAGACGAACATGCCCGAGTTCGGCCAGGTGCCCTACACCGACTCCGGCGCGCACGGCATCACGCGCAACCCCTGGGACACGGTCCGCTCGCCCGGCGGCTCCAGCGGCGGCTCCGCGGCGGCCGTCGCCGCGGGACTGGTGCCGGTCGCCATCGGCGGCGACGGCGGCGGCTCGATCCGCGTGCCGTCGGCGGCCTGCGGGCTCTTCGGCCTCAAGCCCGCGCGCGGACGCGTGACCGACGCGCCCTTCCAGCACCCCTGGTGGGCGCTGGGCACCACCGGCCCGCTCGCGCGGTCGGTCGCGGACAGCGCGCTCGTCTACGACGTGATCCGGGGCGCGTTGCCCACCGACCGCTGGCACGCCGCGGAGCCGCACACGACGTTCGCCGAGGCGGCGGCCACCGATCCCGGTCGGCTGCGCATCGGCTGGGCGACCCGGTCGCCCGCGCCGGGGGTCCGGCCGCACCCCGAGCACGTGCGCGCGGTCGCCGCGACGGCGGAGCTGCTGGCCGGGCTCGGCCACGACGTCGCCGAGGTCGACCCGCACTACCCGGACGCCACCGCGCCCTTCCTCGTGCAGTACTTCGGCGCCATCCGCCGCGAGTGCGACATGGTCGAGCGGCGCGACCTGCTCGAGCGCCGTACCCGCGAGACCGCGCGCCTCGGCGCCTGGGTGCGCCCGGGCGCCGTGGAGTGGGCGATCCGGCAGGGCGAGGCAGTCGCCCGCAAGGTCAACCAGGTCTTCGACGACGTGGACGTGCTGCTGACCCCGACGATCGCGCACCGCCCGCCCGTCGCCGGGTCGGTGCAGGGCCTCGGCACGGTGCGGAGCCTGCTGAAGTCCCTCCCGGCGTCGGCATACGCCGCGCTCTGGAACGTCACCGGCAACCCCGCCGCCAACGTCCCGGTCGGGTTCGGCACCGACGGCCTGCCGCTCGGGGTGCAGCTCGTCGGCCGGCGCGACGACGAGACGACGCTGCTCTCGCTCGCGGCTCAGGTCGAGAAGGCGCAGCCCTGGGCGGACCGGAGGCCCGTGCTGTGAGCCTGCTCCTCACCACCCCGAAGGCGTTCGTGCGACGGCACCTGCTCGACCGGCTCCCGGGCGCGCAGCCGCGGAACCCCCTGCAGGGCAAGCGGATCCTCGTCACGGGTGCGTCGTCCGGGATCGGCGAGGCGACCGCTCTGCTGTGCGCCGAGCGGGGTGCCACGGTGCTGCTGGTCGCGCGTCGCGCCGACGCGCTGGAGCGGGTCCGGGACGAGATCGCCGCGTTCGGCGGTACGGCGTACGCCCACCCCTGCGACCTCACCGACGGTGACGCGGTCGACGCGCTCGTGCGCGACGTGGTCGACCGGCACGGCGGCGTCGACATGCTGGTCAACAACGCCGGCCGCTCGATCCGTCGCTCCATCCGGCTGTCCTACGACCGGATGCACGACGTCGAGCGCACGATGGCAGTCAACTTCTTCGGCCCGGTGCGGCTGTTGCTCGGACTGCTGCCCGGCATGGCCGAGCGCGGCGACGGCCACGTCGTCAACGTGCTGACCTGGGGCGTGCAGGTGAAGGCGCCGAAGTTCTCGGCGTACATCGCCTCCAAGACCGCGCTCGACACCTGGAGCCGGATCGCCGGCCGCGAGCTCTACGCGGACGGCGTGACCTTCACCAACGTCCGGATGGCGCTGGTGCGCACCGACATGATCGGGCCGACCGAGGCCTACGCGAAGCTGCCGGCGCTCTCGCCCGAGCAAGCGGGGGCCCGGATCGTGCGCGCGCTGGAGGACCGGCCGCTGACCGTCAACGTGCTGGCCGGCTCGCTCGGCGAGGTGTTCAACCTGGTCGCGCCGCGCCTGTCCGACGCGGTGTTCAGCGCCGTCGACCGCCGGTTCCCCGACTCGGCCGCGGCCCGCGCCCACGCCGAGGAGTCAGGAAGTCCTGCTCGTGGTCGGCGTGTCGCGGGCTGAGTGACCCCTCGGCGATCAGAGGTCAGGACGCCTTCTTCGCCGCCTTCTTCGCGGTGGTCTTCTTCGCCGTCTTGCTCGCCGTCTTCGTGGCGGTCTTCTTGGCCGGAGCCTTCTTCTCGGCCTTCTTCTCGGTCTGCTTCGCCGTCTTCTTGGCCGGCGCCTTCGTCGTCTCCGAGGTGCTCTCGCCGCGCGCGGTCTTGGCCGCGTCGACGGACTTCTGCAGCGCCGCGAGCAGGTCGACCACCTCGCCTCCGGTGGCCTCCTTCCTCTCGACGTGGGTGACCTCGCCGCCCTCGAGCTTGGAGCGCACCAGCGCCTCGAGCGCCTCCTGGTAGTCGTCCTCGAACTCGTCGGGGTCGTAGTCGCCGGCGAGGGTCTCGACGAGCATCCGCGCCATCTGCAGCTCCTGCGGCTTCACGTCGATGTCGGCCGCGTCGAGCCCGGAGAACTCGGGCTTGCGGACCTCGTCGGGCCACATCATCGTCTGCATCACGATCACGTCGTCGCGCACGCGCAGCACCGCGGTGGTCATCCGGCTGCGCAGCGACACGGTCACCACCGCGACCCGGTCGGCCTCGGTCAGTGCCTCGCGCAGCAGGGCGTAGGGCTTGGCCGCGGCGGCGTCGGGCTCGAGGTAGTAGCTCTTCTCCAGCCACATCGGGTCGATCTGCTCGCGCGGCACGAACTTCTCGACCGAGATCTCGCGGCTGCTGCTCGCCGGCAGGTCGGCGAAGTCGTCGTCGGTGAGCACGACCATCTCGCCGTCGTCGGTCTCGTAGCCCTTGGCGATGTCGGCGTACTCGACCTCCTCGCCGTCGACGCTGCACACGCGCTGGTAGCGGATCCGGCCGCCGTCCTTCGCGTGCACCTGCCGGAACGAGATGTCGTGGCTCTCGGTGGCGGCGTACAGCTTGACGGGCACGCTGACCAGCCCGAACGACACCGCGCCCTTCCAGATCGCCCTCGGCATGCTCGTCTCCCTCGTCTCGTGGTGGTCCCGACCGGCCCAAACCTCCGGTCACGTACGTAGACCGTCAGTGATCACCGTACTCATCGGCAAGGGAGGCGTCATGGGTGCGAACGCACCTGTCCTAGGGGCGACCCAGCCAGTCAGCGACCGCCACTTCCTCCTCATCGGAGAGCTCGATGCCGGCGGCGCGCGCACGCGACAGCGCATTCTTGACGAAGGCCCCGGCGATCTCGTCCGCAGTCGGAGCTGGCGACCGGTGCAGCGGCGACCCGCCGTAAGCCGCTCCGTTCATGACGAAACCGATCGAGCCACGGCTGACGGGAGCCCCGGCCTCCGTAAGTTGATCCCTGGACCACTTCGTTGCCTCGGTTGCGGAGAACGGATGCGTGGCAGCGAACTCCGCGAGGACGCCGTAGACGCGCCGCCAGTCTTGAGAATCGAGCCGTGGGAGGTTCTGCAGGGCCGCCAGTCTGGCGATCGCAGGGGGCTCGCCCGGAAAGCGTGCGACCGACTCGCCGAGCGCGGGGGGTTCGTGTCGGCGGGCGTCCCAGAGGAGGTGTTGATCGATCGTCAGGCCCGGTAGATCGAGACCGCGCAGGGCCGCGGCGAAGCTCCCGTGGCCGAACCAGCCAGACGTGGACGTACCGAGCTCCTGGTTCAGCTCGTGCGCCAGTGTCGCCAGGTTGATCGGCTGTGCCGCGGAGGCGTACTTCTCACGAACCAACCGTCCGAAGGAGTCGAAGGTCTGCTCGTTCGTCTCGGTCCCCGCTGTTGAGGCGATGACGGCTGGATCCGAGTCGTCCTCCTCCTGCAGGAGCTCGAGGGTGCGCTGCCCGTCGATGAGCTTGTCGGCAACGGCCGTGAAGGCAGCTGCAGCGTCGAACGGCGAGAGGATGGTCGTGCGCCGGTCGGCGGCGCGGATCCTCACGAGTAGCGGAGTGAGGTCGCTGTCGCCGGACGCGAGTACGAACTCGTCGTACCGCGTCGGGGCGGACAGGGCTTCGAAGGCGTCGAGAACCAGTCGGATGTCGGCCGCGTTCTTGGTTCCCTGTGTCAAGGAGGGGCAGTCGACCACGTCGAAGCCGGCGCGCGTGAAGTAGGGCCGAAAGCCCGAGAAGTAGATGCGGTCAGCGCGCGACGATGAGCCCGGTGGCGCGATCCATCCGTTCGGGTTCATGTAGCAGCGACGCACGAGCCAGGCTCGTTGCCCGTCGAGCGTGGACGAGGTCGCCAGCCGCTCGAGAAGCGCGCCCGGGTCCTGGGCGAATGACTTCGCCGCCGCGGGGTCCAACCGGTGCAGGCCGCTGAACACGTTGTCGAAGTCGAGATAGAGCGCGGTGCGGACGCGGGTCATGGCTCGAACCTAGGTGGATCGGCCACGGTCGCATGGGATTGACGCCGTTGCGTCAGGATGGACCCATGCGTCCGATGCTGGCTACCCGTGGCAGCCGCGTACCCGCCGACGACGCCTGGATGCACGAGGTGAAGTGGGACGGCATGCGGGTCGTCGTCGAGGCGGGCCGCGGGAAGGTGCGGCTCTGGTCGCGCAACGAGAACGACGTCACCGTCACGTTCCCCGAGCTGCACGCGCTCGCGGACCTCGACCACGAGGTGCTGCTCGACGGCGAGGTCGTCGCGTTCCTCGACGGTGTGCCGAAGTTCGGCGCGCTCGCCGACCGGATGCACGTCAGCCAGGCCGCGCGCGCCCGCGCGCTCGCGGAGAGGAACCCGGTCACGCTGCTCGCCTTCGACCTGCTGCGTCTCGACGGCGAGGACCTGATGGGGCTGCCGCTGACCGAGCGGCGGGCTCGGCTGGAGGGCCTCGGGCTCGCCGACGTGCACTGGCAGGTGCCTGCGGCGTACGACGACGGCCTGATGCTGATGGCGGCCACCGAGCAGCAGGGCCTCGAGGGGATCGTGTCCAAGAAGCGCAGCTCGCGCTACCACCCCGGGCGGCGCAGCGCGGACTGGCTGAAGTTCCCGCACCGGGCCAGCGGGTCGTACGTCGTGGGCGGCTGGCGCCGCGAGACCGACAGCCGGACCCGGATCGGCGCCGTGCTCGTGGGCGAGCCGGCGGGCGGCGGCCTGCGCTACCGCGGTCGGGTCGGCAGCGGCATCGCCGGGAAGGCCGGGCAGCGGCTGCTCGACGTGCTGGCGCCGTACGAGACCGACGTCTCGCCCTTCGTCGACGAGGTGCCGAAGGTCGACGCGCTCGGCACGACCTGGCTGGTGCCCGAGGTCGTCGTCGAGGTCGCCGCGCTCGGCTTCACGCCCGCCGGGCGGCTGCGTCAGCCGGCCTTCCTCGGGGTACGCACCGACCTCACGCCGGAGGAGGTGGTCCCGCATGCCTGACGAGGTGATGGTCGAGGTCGACGGGCGGACGCTCAAGATCAGCAACCTGGCCAAGGTGCTCTACCCCGAGTCCGGCACGACCAAGGGCGAGGTGCTCAACTACTACGCGCAGGTGGCGCCGGTGCTGCTGCCGCACCTGGCCGACCGCGCGGTGACCCGGATCCGCTGGCCCGACGGCACGGCGAGCCACCAGTTCTTCGAGAAGAACCTGCCCAACGGCGCGCCCAAGTGGCTCCGCTCGGTGACGGTCTCCTCGACCGGGTCCCGGGGCGGCGGCGACCGGATCACCTACCCCCTCGTCGACGACACCGCCGGGCTCACCTACCTCGCCAACCTCGCCTCGCTCGAGCTGCACGTCCACCAGTGGAAGTTCAACGGCAAGCAGCAGCCGCTGCACCCCGACCGGCTGGTCATCGACCTCGACCCCGGCGCGCCCGCCGGCCTGGGGGAGTGCTGCCAGGTGGCGCTCCTCGTGCGCGACAAGCTCGAGGGGCGCGGGCTGTCCTGCGCGCCGGTCACGTCGGGCAGCAAGGGCCTGCACCTGTACGCCGCCCTCCCGGGCGACAAGACCGCCGACGAGGTCCGCGACGCGGCGCAGGAGGTCGCGCGCGAGCTTACCGACGAGCGCGGTGACCTCGTGGTCTGGAAGATGACCAAGACCCTCCGCCCCGGCAAGGTGTTCCTCGACTGGTCGCAGAACACCGCCGCCAAGACCACCATCACGCCGTACTCCCTGCGCGGGCGCAATCGGCCGTACGTCGCCGCCCCGCGGACCTGGGACGAGATCGAGGCCGGCGCCGAGGACGCCGAGGAGATCGACCACCTGCTGCTCGACGAGGTGCTCGCCCGGATCGACGACGAGGGCGACGTCTTCGGCGACCTGCTGCACGGCTGAGGGGCCCGAGACGCGCGAAACCCGCCGTTCCCGAGAGACGGCGGGGTAGCGCGGTTCGTCAGTCAGGATTCCCGACCGAACCCTCTCGAAACATCGGGCCGCGGTCGTCGAGCGTCAGGAGGCCGGTCGGTCGTCGAACGAGATCTCGTCCGCGGTCACGTGCCCCCAGCCGCCGGTGGCCCGGTCGATGACCTCGAGGTGGGCGGTGCGCCCCTCGAGGTCGGCGACGTTCCACAACGCCCAGCGCAGCCGCTCCTCGTCCTGGCCGGTGGCGGTGCGGACGACCTTCCCGTCGACGACGAGGTTCACCGTGGTCTGCGCATCGGGGTCGCCGAGACCCAGGGTGGCGTCGTCGGTGAACACCACCCGGTCGACCATCAGGTGGCCCCAACCGCCGGTGTTGTCGTCGACGACCTCGATCCGGGCCCGTTTCCCGACGAGCTGGTGCACGTCCCAGGTGACGCGTCGGAGCACGTCGTCGTTGCGGCCGGTCGCGGTGCGGCGTACCTCGCCGTCGACGAGGAGGTTCACCGACGTCGTGGCCGGCTCGCCCCACCGGTGGTTGCCGCCGGCGACGAGCAGGTCGACCTGGTCGCGGGTGATCGTGAACTCCGGCGACCACACCGAGCCGGTCGAGGAGTCGCCGCCGTTGACGAAGGTGTCGAGCACCTGGGCGCCGCTCTGGTTCGGCAGCGACGACGCCGTCGGTCCCTGCCCGGCGAAGCTGCCGGTGCCGGACCAGCCGGGGCCCCAGTCGCTGCCCTCGAAATCGTTGACGAGCTCGGCGGGCGCCGGGTTGTGGCCGCCGCCCATCAGGAAGTTCACGAACGGCTCGGTGACCGTGAAGTCCGGTGACTTCAGCAGGCCGGTCGCGGCGTCACCGCCGTGGTAGCTGTTCGCCAGCCGCTGGCCGGAGAAGCCGGTGACCGGCTGCTGGTCGGGAAGCGTGCCCGCCGCCGGCCCGGTGCCGAACGCCGCGCCGGTCGTCGACCAGCCGTCCCAGCCGGTGCCCTCGAACCCGGCGTACGGCGCCGGCCGGGACGTCGCCGCGGTGACGTCGTCGCACTCGCGGATCCGCATGTTCGTGAATTGGGCGGCGCCGCCGGAGGCGTAGAGCCGGATGCCGTCGTCGCCCCGCCGGAAGTGCACCAGGCTGGAGTGCACGACCTTGCCCTCGTCGGCGAAGACCTCGACGCTCGTCCTGTCCACGAAGATGCGCAGGTGGACCGAGGTGGCATCGGGTCCGAAGGGCGACTCCGACTGCTGGTAGGGCCCGAACGACAGGTCCGGCGCCTCGCCCGGCCGGTCGGAGCCGGAGCGGTCCACGTAGAGCCGGTCGCCCTGCCACACGCCGATGTTGGTGCCGCGGCTGCGGTCCGGCGGCACGCCCACGGTCACGCCGACGTTCTCGAGCTGGGTCCACGACACGTCGGCCTCGAGCTCGTAGGCGGTGCCGCGGTAGTCGAGCTCGACCTGCCCGTTGACGATCCGGTCCGGCAGTGCGCGGGTCTCGGCGACGTGGTCGGCCAGCCCGGGGACCGGTTCGGAGAGCAGGTGGTAGTCGCCGGCACCCGGCCCCCGCTTGGCCAGCCGGATGCTGCGGACCAGCGACATCTGGCCGCTGGTGCCGTCGGTGGCGTACGTCGGGGTGTGGCTGAGCGAGGCGTAGCGCCAGTTGTTCATCCAGCCGACGGCGTACCGCCGGTCGAGCGGCTGGGTGTGGTCGGGCCAGCTCACGGCGGCGTACCAGTCCCAGCCCCAGTCGAGCCACTTCGGGTCGGGGTGGTCCGGGACGAACGCGGTGCCGTTCCACTCGCCGGTCCAGTAGCCGTAGGTGTCGGGCAGGCCGCTGCGGTCGCCCTGCGTGCTGGCGGCCAGCACCCACCTGACGGTCCCGTCGTCGGCGCGGATGCGGAACAGGTCGGGGCACTCCATGCCGCCGATGTCGGGGGTGCGGTACTCGAAGTCCGAGCGGAAGGTCCAGTGCTTGAGGTCGGGGGACGTGTAGAAGCTCATGAACTGGTTGCGGCCGATGGCCGCGACCCACTCGTCGCGGGCCGGGTCCCACTCGATCTTGGGGTCGCGGAACCAGTCCTCGTTGCCGGGGTCCGGGTTGTCGATCACCGGGGCGCCGTACGGCGTGAAGGTGTGGCCGTCGTCGGTGGAGTACCAGAGGTACTGCTCCTGGTCGTAGCGGTCGCCACCGGTCGGCTGGGTGGCGAGCGCGACCACCGCGCCCGCACCGAAGCCGGCGGTGTTGCCGGTGTCGACGACCGCGGACCCGGTCCACACCGGGAAGTCCGGCCCCTTGGGGATCGCGGTGCCCTGGTCGGTGAAGACGACGTTGTCGGTGGTCGTGGCGTGGTGCCAGTCGCCCTGGCCGGTGTCGGGCGCGTCGCTGAAGAGGTAGTAGAGGTGGTACCTCCCGCCGGCCCAGACCGGGCGCTGCGGGTCGCTGAGCCAGCCCGGCGGACCGGTCAGGTGGTAGCGGGCGCGCAGCGAGTCCTCGGGCGGCGCGGTCGCGTCGGCCGGGGTCGTCGTCAGCGTGGCGAGCGCGCTGGTGAGCAGGGTGGTGATGGTCGCGAGGGCGGCCGACGCGCACCGAGCGCGTCGTCGCCGGGGCGATCCGGAGTGTGTCGCGGGCCTGGTCGGCATGGCGGTTCCTGACTCCCTGTCCGAGTGGATGTGACGGAACTAACGCGCGTTAGCAGCGGAACGTAACGGTCGTCACATCGGTGCGTCAAGGGACGGGGACGACGCGCGGGCGAGGAGTCAGACGGAGGCGCGCTCGACCAGCCGGCCGGTCAGGGTGCGATCCAGGACCCGCTCCCCGGCCGCCGTCGCGGCCAGCATCTCGACCGCCGCGACCCCCATCTCCGCGAAGGGCAGGGCGACGGTGGTGAGCGCCGGACGCAGGTAGGCGGCGACGATCTCCTGGTTGTCGAAGCCGACGACCGCGACGTCCTCGGGAATGCGCAGCCCGCGCTCCTTGGCCGCGTCGTAGGCGCCCATCGCCATCCGGTCCGTGGCGCAGAACAGCCCGGTCGGCGGGTCCGCGAGGTCGAGGAGCCGGGCCGCGAGGTCGTAGCCGGTCGTCGCCGTCGCGTCGCCCTGCCGGACCAGGGCGGGCTCGAGCTCCAGCCCGGCCTCGGTGAGGGCCCGCTCGTAGCCGGACCGGCGACCGGTGCTGGCCGGCAAGCCGGCGGCGAGGTTCACCAGGCCGATCCGGCGGTGGCCGGCGGCGAGGAGCCGCCGGGTGGCGGCGTACCCGCCCTCGACCTCGTCGGGAAGCACGCTGACGGCGCCGGGTCGGTCACTGGTGCAGTGCACGAGCACGGTGGGGACCGCCTCGACGGCGGCGGGCAGCGTCGCGACCCGGTGCATCTGGGTCGCGTAGACCAGACCCTCGACACGGCGATCGAGGAGCATCTCGACACCGGTGGCCTCGATCTCCGGGTCGCCCTCCGAGCTGACGATCAGCAGCAGCTTGTGCCTCCGCCACGCCGCCGCCTGGGCGCCGTGGATGATGCCGCCGCCGAACGGGCTGGCCGGGATGTCGGTGACGAACCCGATGAGGTCGGTGCGCTGCGCGGCGAGGGACTGGGCGCCCGCGTGCGGCCGGTAGCCGAGCTCGCGCGCCGCGGCGACCACCCGCGCCCGGGTCGCCTCGCTGATCCGGACGTCGGTGCGGCCGTTGAGCGCGAAGGAGACCGTCGCCCGGCTGAGCCCCAGGTGGCGGGCGAGGTCGTCCATCGACAGGCCGCTCTTCCGCACGCGCGCATCCTCGCACGCACCGATCGGGACGAGTTCGCCCGGTGTGCTTGACGTCACAGCGGATGACCTCTACGGTCTGCTAAAGCGCATAACTAAAACGCTTAAACGCACCGGAGGAACCGTGCCGCACCCGCAGAAGGAAGACCACCGCGTCTTCTACACGCCGTCCGACGGCTTCGTCGGCGACGTGATCCCGTTCCGCCACGGCGGCGAGTTCTGGCTCTTCTACCTGCTCGACCGGCACCCCGGCGAAGGCACGCCCTGGCAGCTGCTGCGGACCCGCGACTTCGTGACGTACGACGAGGCCGGCACCGGGCTGGCCAACGGCGACGCCGCGGCCGACGACTTCAACGCCTACACCGGCAGCGTGGTCGAGTCCGACGGCGTGCACCACGTCTTCTACACGGGTCAGAACCCCAAGATCGTGGACGAGGCCACCGGCGTCCCGCTCCAGGTCGTCATGCACGCGGTGAGCCACGACGGCATGGCCACCTGGGTGAAGCAGCCGCAGGACACCTTCGCCGCCCCTGGCGACCGCTACGACCGCGCCGACTGGCGCGACCCGTTCGTGTTCCGGCCGGACCCGGAGGGCCCCTGGCGGATGCTGCTCGCCGCGCGGCATCTGACCGGCCCCGACCGTCGCCGCGGCGTCGTCGCCCAGTGCGCCTCGTGGGACCTCGCCAACTGGGAGGTCGTCGAGCCGTTCTGGGACCCGGCGCTCTACGTCACCCAGGAGTGCCCGGAGGTGTTCCGGATGGGGGACTGGTGGTACCTGGTGTACTCCGAGTTCTCCGAGCGGTTCACCACCCGCTACCGGATGAGCCGCGACCCGCTCGGGCCCTGGCTGCTGCCGGCCGCCGACGACTCGCTGGACGGCCGCGCGTTCTACGCCGCCAAGAGCGCGGCGGACGAGGACGGCCGCCGCTTCGCGATCGGCTGGATCCCCACCAAGGCCGGCGAGACCGACGACGGCGCGTGGGAGTGGGCCGGCGCGATGACCGTGCACGAGCTGGTGCAGCGCCCCGACGGCGCCCTCGACGTCCGGCTCCCCGACACCGTCCGGGCGTCGTTCACCGAGGAGGACCGCGTCACGTTCGCTCCGGTGCTGGGCGACTGGGACCGGCTCGGGGTCGACGTTCCCGACGGGCACGCCTGTGCCGTGGCGGGTCCGCTGCCCGACACGTTCCTGCTCACCGTCGACGTCGAGGTCGGCGCCGGCACCTCGGCGGTCGGTGTCGTGCTGCGGTCGGGACAGGACGGCGACGAGGGGTACGCCGTCCGCCTGGAGCCGCGCGCCGGCCGGCTCACCTTCGACCGGTGGCCGCGGCTGCGCACCGGCGACGCCCAGTGGCAGATCAGCGGCGACGTGCCGCAGGTGCTCGAGCTCGAGCGGGCGGTCGACCTGGCGCCCGGGCCGCACCGGCTGGAGGTGCTCGTGGACGGCACCGCGTTCACGGCGTACCTCGACGACCGGGTCGCGATGAGCGGCCGCCTGTACGACAAGCGCGACGGCGGGCTCGGGCTGTTCGTCACCGAGGGTCACGCGACCTTCACGGACGTGCGCCTCCGGCGTCGTCCCTGACACTGTCCCCACGCCGGTCGATGGCGTGCTCTTCATGGAGGAACGAAGGATGAAGTACACACGATGGGGCCTGGCACTCCTGCTGGCCCTGGCCCTCACGGCCTGCGGGGGCGCGAGCGGCACGGGCAACACCGACCCGACCAAGGTGAGCGGTGACATCGAGCCGCGCGCGATCTCGTGGCTGCTGTCGCGACCCGCCGACGGCGCCGTCATCACGACCGTGCAGGACATCGCGGCCGACTACGGCAAGGAGCACCCGGGCTTCTCGCTGGAGCTGATCACGACGCCCGACCGGCCGTCGTACCTGCAGAAGCTGGAGACGCTGGCCACCGCCAAGAAGCTGCCGGAGTTCTTCGACACCGACGCCACGCCCTTCGCCGACAAGCTCCGCGCCCGCGGCGACATGGTCGACGTGGAGAAGCTGCTCGACGAGCTCGGCATGCTCGACGACTACCGGCCGCTGGCCCTGGACTACCAGCGTTTCGACGACGGCGGGCTGTTCCTGATGCCGTTCGAGTTCGAGCTCGAGGCCTTCTGGTTCAACACCAAGCTCTTCGACAAGGCCGGCATCGACGTGCCTGAGACGCTCGACGACCTGGTCGACACCTGCGGCCCGCTCCGCGACGCCGGGGTCGTGCCGATCGCCCTCGACGGCCAGGACCAGTGGCCGCTCGAGCGGTACATGTCCTACTACCCGTTCCGCACCGCCGGCCCCGACTACGTCAAGGAGCTCAAGAAGGGCGAGGCGTCGATCACCGACGAGCCCGGGCGCCAGGCCGCCGGGTGGATCCACGACCTCGGCCAGGCAGGCTGCTTCCCCGACGGTTTCTCGTCCACCGGCTACACCGACGCCCGGGACCTGTTCACGACGGGCAAGGCCGCGATCTACCAGATCGGCACGTGGGAGCTGCCCACGTTCCTCGGGGACCTGCCGCCCGCGACCGCGGGGGCGATCGACTACTTCACGCTGCCGACGACCGACGGTGCTGTCACCGACCCCAACGAGTTCACCGTGGTCTCCGGCATCGGCACCGCGATCAACTCGCGCACCTTCGACCCGCTGGTCAAGGACTTCGTGACCTACCTGCTGGAGGAGTACCCGAAGCGGTACGCCGCCCAGGGCCGGTTCAGCTCGACGACGAACGTCGAGACCGCGGCCCCCGAGAGCGGGTCGGAGCTGTTCGACAAGGTCGTGGCCCAGATGGACGACCTCGGCGACCAGACCGCGATGCCGTGGGACACCCAGCTCGACCCCACGTCCAACTCGCGCCTCCAGCAGGAGCTCACCCTCCTCGCGCAGGGTGAGACCACGCCGGACGAGTTCCTGGCGACCGTCGACGAGACGATCTCCGAGAACGCCCCGAAGTACTTCGAGTAGCCACCCGCGGACCGGTCGGCCGGGTGATCCTCCGGTCGCCCGGCCGGCTCCGCGGAACCCTGAACCCCGCCCCACCTACGACACCGAACAGGAGGAACCACGATGCTCACGAACCGCTCCCGGACCGCGGTGCTGGTGTTCCTGCTGCCGCCTCTCGGGCTCTACCTGGTCGCGGTCGTCGGCCCGATCCTGCACTCGCTGGTGCTCAGCTTCTTCGAGTGGGACGGCCTGTCCGCGATGACCTTCGTCGGTCTCGACAACTACCGCCAGATGCTCTTCGACGACGACATCTTCTGGAAGGCGACCGGCCACGGCCTGGTCTACCTGGCCGTCAGCCTGTTCTTCCAGCTCGTCGTCGCGCTCCTGCTGGCCAACCTGCTCACCTACGTGCGGCGCGGGCGGGAGCTGGTCAAGACCGCGTACCTGCTGCCGGCGATCGTCAGCACCGTCGCGATCGCCCTGATGTTCCGCCGGATCTACTCCCTGGAGCCGCTCGGCCTGGTCAACGCCGCGCTCGGCGCGGTCGGGCTCGACGGCCTGCAGCGGCCCTGGCTCTCCGACCTCGACACCGTGCTGGTCGCCGTGTCCGCCCCGGAGGGGTGGCGGTTCGCAGGCCTCTACATGCTGATCCTGTACGCCGCCCTCATCGCCGTGCCGAAGGAGCTCGAGGAGGCCGCGCGGCTCGACGGGGCCTCGGAGTGGCGGATCTTCACGCAGATCCGGTTCCCCTACATCCGGCCGGTCTTCCTGACCACCGCGATCATGGCGGCGACGTACAGCCTGCGTGGCTTCGACATCCCCTACCTGCTGACCAACGGCGGCCCGGGCCACGCCTCGGAGCTGCTGACGACGTACATGTACAAGACCGCCTTCACCAGCACGAACTTCGGCTACGCCAGCACACTCTCGGTGTTCATCGTCCTGCAGTGCGTCGTCGCGGTGCTGCTGATCGGGCTGGTCCGTCGCTCCGGGAGGTACGCGTCATGAGCGCCACCACGCTGAGCCGGCGTGCCACTGAGGAGCACGCCGTCACCCGTCCGCCCGCCCCCGAGCGGGTGCGCCGGCTCCGGCTGGCGCGGCACGGCGTCACCGCGCTGGTCGCGGCGATCGTGCTGGTGCAGGTCTACCCGCTCGTGTGGGTGCTGCTCACCAGCCTGCGTCCGGCCGGTGAGTTCGCGGCCGGCAACCCGTTCGCCTTCCCGAGCGAGCTGACGCTCGAGAACTACCGCCGCGCCTGGGAGCTCGCGCCGCTGCCGCGCTACGTCTTCAACAGCCTGGTCGTGACGGTCGTGTCCAACGCGCTGATCGTGGTGCTCGGGATGATGGCGGCGTACGCGCTGACCGTGCTCGA
Organism: Nocardioides iriomotensis; assembly: GCF_004168035.1. GTDB lineage: Bacteria > Actinomycetota > Actinomycetes > Propionibacteriales > Nocardioidaceae > Nocardioides_B > Nocardioides_B iriomotensis. The sequence goes on from NZ_SDPU01000020.1 coordinate 276,372, forward strand.
GTTCCGCGGCAGCAAGGTGGTGCACGGGCTGTTCCTGATCGGGATCATCGTGCCGGTGCACGTCGCGCTGGTGCCGCTGTTCCTCAACTACTCGCAGGTGAACCTGCTCGACACGTACCAGTCGATGATCATCCCGCTGGCGGGCTTCTCGCTGCCGATGTCGGTGTACCTGTTCTCGTCGTTCTTCCAGTACATCCCGCGCGAGACCTACGAGGCGGCCGCGCTCGACGGTGCCGGTCCGTATCGGATCTTCGCCCAGATCACCGCGCCGCTGTCGGCGAACACCGTGGTGACAGTGGTGTTCGTGAACAGCATCTTCATCTGGAACGACTTCGTCTTCGCCAACACGTTCGTGCTCAGCGAGGACCTCAAGACGATCCCGCTCGGGCTGCAGAACTACATGGGCGCGATGGGGTCGATGGACTGGACGGCGACGTTCGCGGCAGTCTGTGTCACCGTCACGCCGCTCCTGCTGGTCTTCCTCGTCCTCAACAAGGCGATCATCTACGGGCTGGAGTCCGGTGCGACCAAGGGCTGAGGGGGAGGATGAGGGCATGACCGAGGCGAGCACGCCCGCCCGCCGGGCGACGATCGCCGATGTGGCGCGCCTGGCGGAGGTGTCGTCGGCGACGGTGTCGTTCGTCATCAACGACAAGCACACGATGCGGATCAGCGAGGCCACCCGTGAGCGCGTGTGGGCGGCGGTGCGCGAGCTGGGCTACCGGCCCAACGCGCTGGCCAAGAGCCTGAGCTCGGGCAGCTCGCGGTTCATCGGCGTGGTCGCGGACGCGATCGCCACCACGCCGTTCGCCGGACAGCTGATCCAGGGCGCGCAGGACGAGGCCTGGCGGCACGGCTACGTGCTGCTGGTCGCCAACACCGACGAGGAGAAGGACGTCGAGGCGCAGGCCCTGCGGATGCTGCTGGAGCACCAGGTCGCGGGCATCCTCTACTCGACGTACTACCACCGCGAGGTGGAGGTCCCCGCCGACCTGCGCAACGCCCAGGTGGTGCTGGCCAACTGCTACGCCGAGGGGTCGAGCCTGCCGTGCGTCGTCCCCGACGAGGTCCAGGGCGGCAGGTCGGCGACCGACGTGCTGCTCGACGCCGGGCACACCCGGATCGCGTTCGTGAACTCCGTCGAGGACGCGCCCGCGACCCGCGGCCGCCTCGAGGGCTACCAGGCAGCGCTCGCCGCGCGTGACGTGCCGTTCGACGAAGGCCTCGTGCTCACGCTGGGCAGCCACCAGGAGAGCGGCTGGACCGCCGCCGAGAAGCTGCTCGCCATGACCGAGCCGCCGACCGCGGTGTTCTGCTACAACGACCGCGTCGCGATGGGCCTGTACGACGCCCTGCGCGAGCGCGGCCTGCGGGTGCCGGCCGACATGGCCGTGGTCGGCTTCGACAACCAGGAGATCATCGCCGGCCACGTCCGCCCGCCGCTCACGACCGTGGCGCTGCCGCACTACGAGATCGGTGCGCGGGCGGTGCAGGTGCTGCTCGGGCTCGACACCGGCGAGCCCTCCGGGACGCTGCGACACGTGATCGCCTGCCCGACCGTGACCCGGGAGTCCGTGTGAGACCCGAGCTGCACTTCACCCCCACGAGCGGCTGGGTCAACGACCCCTACGGCGTCACCTGGCGCGACGGCCGCTACCACCTGTTCTTCCAGCACGTCCCCGGCTCCCTCGTCTGGGACGTCGCGCAGCACTGGGGGCACGCGGTCAGCGACGACCTCGTGCACTGGACCGAGCAGCCGGTCGTGCTGGCGCCCGACGACGCCGACGGCGGCATCTGGTCCGGCACCGTGGTCGACGCCAACGTGGGCCGGATGTTCTACACCTCGGTCGCCGTCGACGCGCCGGACCTCGGCACGGTCCAGGAGGCGCGTCCCACCGACGACACCTGGACGGCGTGGAAGAAGGTCGACGGCGCGGTCGTCCCGCTGCCGGACGACCTCGACCTGGTGCAGCTCCGCGACCCCTTCGTGCTCCACGACGGCACGTCCTGGCGGATGGTCGTCGGCGCGGGCCTGAGCGACGGCACCGCGGCCGCCCTGTCCTGGACCTCCGACGACCTCGAAGGCTGGACCTACGCCGGCGTGCTCACCTCGCGCCGCGACGCCGACCGCGACCCGGTGTGGACGGGGACGGCCTGGGAGTGCCCGCAGCTGCTGCGTGTCGACGACGCCTGGGTGCTGGTCGTGTCCGTGTGGTCCGAGGGGCACACGCGGTACGTCGCGGCGGCCGTCGGTGACCTCGTCGGTGACCGGTTCGAGGCGCGCTCGTGGCAGCGGCTGACGCACGGCGCGCACTACGCCTCCTCGGCGTTCCGCGACGCCGACGGCCGCCCGTGCCTCATCCACTGGCTCCGCGGCGTCGCCGACCTCGAGGCCGGCTGGGCCGGCGCGCACTCGGTGCCGCACGTGCTCGGGCTCGCCGGCGACCGGGTCGTGCTGTCGCCGCACCCGGCCGTCGCCGACCGGACGGTGAAGGACGGCGACAGGACCGTCCTGGTGGACGGCCCGGTCGTCGAGGTGTTCGGCCCGGACGGCGTCGCGGGCTACGTGCTCACGCCGTAGCGAGCGCGGCGGCCTCGCCGGCGAGGTCGCTGATCCGCTCCCAAGCGCCGGCGCGCACGGCGTCGGCCGGGGTGATCCACGACCCGCCGACGCAGCCGACGTTGGGCAGCGCGAGGTAGGTCGGGGCCGACGCGGCGGTGATCCCCCCGGTCGGGCAGAACCGCGCGGCCGGCACGACGCTGCTGATGCTCTGGAGGAACGCCGCGCCGCCGGACTGCTCGGCGGGGAAGAACTTCAGCTCGGTGCAGCCGTGCTCCAGCGCCGCGAGCACCTCCGACACCGTCGCGGTGCCCGGCAGGAACGGCAGGCCGGTGTCGCGCATCGCGCCGAGCAGGGTGGGTGTGGCGCCGGGGGAGACCAGGAAGGACGCGCCCGCGGAGGCCGCCTCCTTGGCCTGGTGCGGCTCGACGACCGTGCCGGCGCCGATGGTGATCTCGGGGACCTCGTCGGCGATCGCCCGGATCGCGTCGAGCGCGACCGGGGTGCGCAGGGTCAGCTCGATCACCGGCAGGCCGCCGGCGACCAGCGCCCGGGCGACCGGGACCGCCGCGTCGAGGTCGTCGAGGACGACGACCGGGACGACCGGGACCAGGTCGAGCAGGGACTCAGGCGTGCTGGACAACGGGGACCTCCTCGGGGGTGACCAGGCCGGGGAACACGCTGGCGCCGGTGTCGGCCGGGCCGACCGTGGCGCGGAACCCGGCGAACAGCTCGCGGCCGGTGCCGACCCACTCCTCGCCGCTCGGCGCGCGGCCGGTGGACTGGCGGGCGGCCAGGTCGGCGTCGGAGACGTCGAGGTCGAGCCGCCCGGTGACGGCGTCGACGGTGACCAGGTCGCCGTCGCGCACGCGCGCCAGCGGGCCGCCGAGCGCGGCCTCCGGTGTCACGTGGATCGCGGCCGGCACCTTGCCGCTCGCGCCGGACATCCGGCCGTCGGTGACGATCGCGACCTTCTGGCCGCGGTCCTGCAGCACGCCGAGCGCCGGGGTGAGCTTGTGCAGCTCGGGCATCCCGTTGGCGGCCGGGCCCTGGTACCGAATCACCGCCACCAGGTCGCGGCCGTCGAGCTCGCCGGCCTGGAAGGCGGCCAGGAAGTCGGCCTGGTCGTCGAACACGGCCGCCGTCGCGGTCACGACCTGGTGCTCGGGCTTGACCGCGGACGTCTTGACGACCGCCGTACCGAGGGGGCCGGTGAGCACCCGCAGCCCGCCGTCGACCGCGAACGGCTCGTCGGCGCCGCGCAGCACCTCGGTGTCGAGGGAGGCCTTCGGGCCCTCCTCCCACGCGATGCCCGGCGCGTCCGGGGCGGCGCCGAGACCGTCGCCCGAGGGGCGCGGCTCAGTGGTGTAGCGCCAGAGGCCGCGACCCATCACGGTGTTCACGTCGTCGTGCAGCAGGCCCGCGCGGAGCAAGGTGTGCACGAGGTACGCGATGCCGCCGGCGGCGTGGAAGTGGTTCACGTCGGCCTTGCCGTTGGGGTACACCCGGGCGAGCAGCGGCACGACCGCCGAGAGGTCGGACAGGTCCTGCCAGGTCAGCACGATGCCCGCGGCGCGCGCGATCGCGACGAGGTGCAGCGTGTGGTTGGTGGAACCGCCGCTGGCGAGCAGCGCGACGCAGGCGTTGACGACGGCCTTCTCGTCGACGATCCGGCCGACCGGCGTCGGCTCGCCGCCCTGTGGGGTCAGCGCCGTGACCCGGGCCGCGGCGGCACGGGTGAGCGCCTCGCGGACCGACGTGCCGGGGTTCGCGAACGACGCGCCCGGCAGGTGCAGGCCGAGCACCTCCATCAGCAGCTGGTTGGAGTTGGCGGTGCCGTAGAAGGTGCAGGTGCCGGCGGAGTGGTACGACGCCGCCTCGGCCTCGAGCAGCTCGTCGCGGCCGACCTTGCCCTCGGCGTGCAGCTGGCGCACGCGGGCCTTCTCGTCGTTCGGCAGGCCGGACGTCATCGGCCCGGCCGGCACGAACACCGTCGGCAGGTGACCGAACGACAGCGCCCCGATGAGCAGGCCGGGGACGATCTTGTCGCACACGCCGAGCATCAGCGCGCCGTCGAACATGTCGTGCGACAGCGCGACCGCCGCGGACATCGCGATGAGGTCGCGGCTGAACAGCGAGAGCTGCATGCCGTCGCGGCCCTGGGTGATGCCGTCGCACATCGCGGGCACGCCGCCGGCGACCTGGGCGATGCCGCCGGCGCGGAGCACGGCCTTCTTGAGCTGCTCGGGGTACGTGGCGTACGGCTGGTGCGCCGACAGCATGTCGTTGTAGGCGGTGACGATCGCGATGTTGGGCTTGCTGCGGCCGATCAGCGCCTTCTTCTCGGCCGGCTCCGACGCGGCGAAGCCGTGCGCGAGGTTGGCGCAGGCGAGCTTGGTGCGGGCCGGGCCGCGGTCGGCGGCGGCGTCGATCTTGGCGAGGTACGCCGTGCGGTGCGGCGCGCTGCGGTCGGCGACGCGCGCGGTCACCTCCGCGACGACGGGGTGGACGGTGCGGGCGGGACGGGTCACTGGTCGGACTCCTGCCAGGCTCGGCCGTCTCGCTCGAGGAGCGTGGCGGCTGCGGTGGGGCCGGTCGTGCCGGCGGCGTACTTCTTCGGCCGGTCGGGCGACGCTGCCCACCGGTGGAGGATCGGCTCGACCCAGGTCCACGCGGCCTCGACCTCGTCGCGGCGCATAAACAGGGTCGGGTTGCCGCGGATGACGTTCATCAGCAGCCGCTCGTAGGCCTCGGGCAGCCGCTGGTCGAACGTCGCGGCGTACGAGAGGTCCAGCGAGACCGGCCGCAGGCGGATGCCGCCGGGGCCGGGCTCCTTGGCGGTCATGTGCATCCTCATGCCCTCGTCGGGCTGGAGATGGATGTGCAGGCGGTTGGGCTCGTGGGCACCTTCGCTGTGCGGGAACATCGCGTGCGGCGGCTTCTTGAATACCACGACGATCTCGGAGACGCGGCGGTCCATCCGCTTGCCCGTGCGCAGGTAGAACGGGACGCCCTTCCAGCGCCAGTTGTTCACCTCGGCCTTCAGTGCGACGTAGGACTCGGTGCGCCCGTCCGAGGCTGGCACGTCGTCGGCGTACGACGGGACGGGGGCGCCGTCGACGAGGCCCTGGGCGTAGACGCCGCGCACGGTGGCGCGGTCGACGTCGTCGGGGTTCATCGGCTTGAGGGCCTTGAGCACCTTGAGCTTCTCGTCGCGGACGTCCTCGCGCGAGGCCACGGTCGGCGGCTCCATCGCGACGAGGCAGAGCAGCTGGAGCAGGTGGTTCTGCACCATGTCGCGCATCGCGCCGGCGGTGTCGTAGTAGCCGCCGCGGTCGCCGACGCCCAGGGACTCGGCGACGGTGATCTGGACGTGGTCGATCCAGTGCGCGTTCCAGACCGGCTCGAGGAAGGTGTTGGCGAAGCGCGTCACCAGGAGGTTCTGGACGCTCTCCTTGCCGAGGTAGTGGTCGATGCGGAAGATCTGGGTCTCGTCGAAGACCGCGCCGACCGCGTCGTTGACCTCGCGGGCGGACTCGAGGTCGCGGCCGATCGGCTTCTCCATGACGACGCGCGCGTGGTCGTCGACCACGCCGAGCTCGTCGAGCCGCTGGCAGATCGTGCCGAACAGGCTCTGGCTGACCGCGAGGTAGAAGACCCGGACCGGGTTGGCGTCGCCGGGGTCGTGCCGCTTGAGCAGCCCGTGCAGCAGGTGCCAGTCGGCCGGGTCGGTGAAGTCGAGTCTGACGTGGTGCAGCCGGGCCAGCAGCCGGTCGACCGCGGCCTCGTCGAAGCTGCCGGTCGGCACGTGCTCGAGGAGTGCCCGCCGTACGTCGGAGCGGTAGTTCTCGTCGTCGAGCGGGCTGTGCGAGACGCCGATGACGCGGGTCGTGTCCGGGAGCTGGCCCTCGAGGTCGCGGAGGTACAGCGCCGGCAGCAGCTTGCGCAGGGCGAGGTCGCCGGTGCCGCCGAACACGACGAAGTCGCACGCCGGCGGGATCGCCGCGGCGTGCTGCGTCGATGCGCTCGTGGCGCTCGTGGGATGGCTGGGTGCAAGGTCCACGCGCTCGACGGTAGGGAGAACTTAGAACCGATGCAAGCGTATCTTCGGATTTGAGAAGACATAAGTGTGAAGACTTGCGCACGACTGCGTTACGTTGCGGAGTGCCCGCTCGGTGCCGTAGCGGGTCAGCCGAGGGGAGGAGGGCCTGGTGACCTCGACCGACACGCGCGACAGCGTCCTGTCCGGTGTCCCCGCGACCGCCGGCGACCTGTTGGAGCTGGTCCGGACCGGCCAGGCGCAGACCCGCGCCGACCTGTCCCGGCTGACCGGCCTGTCCCGCACGGCCGTGCTGTCGCGGGTGACCGCGCTCGTCGACGCCGGCTGGATCTCGCCGGGAGAGGAGCTGGCCTCCACGGGCGGCCGGCCGCCCGGGTCGCTGGTGTTCAACCGCGACGCCGCGGTCGTGCTCGCCGTCGCGGTCGGCCGGTCGCGATCCCAGCTCGGCGTCTTCGACCTCGACGGCCAGGAGGTCGTCGCCCTGTCGCGTGACCACGAGGTCGGCGTCGGCCCCGACGAGCTCATGCCCGAGGTGGCGCACGGCCTCGCCGAGCTCCTCGCGACCACGCCCGGTCCCGTCGCCGGCATCGGGATGAGCCTGCCGGGCACCGTCGACGCGGCAAGCGGCATGAGCCTCGACTCGCCGGTCATGCGCGGCTGGGACGGGGTCGCCCTGGCGCCGTACCTCGCCGCCGTCACGGACGCACCGCTCTTCCTGGCCAACGACGCGGTGGTGCTCGCCGAGTCGGAGCTGTTCCACCGGCCGGACGCTCCGCGGCACGCGCTGGTGGTCAAGGCGTCCACCGGGCTCGGGCTCGGCATCGTCGACGAAGGCCACGTCGTGCGCGGGCACGCCGGCGCCACCGGCGAGATCGGGCACTGCAAGGTCCCCGCCGCCACCGGCCTCTCCTGTCGCTGCGGCGCGGCCGGCTGCCTCGAGACCGTCGCCGGAGGCTGGGCGCTGGTGTCGCGGCTCCAGGACCAGGGCGGCGAGGTCGGGCACATCCGTGACCTGGTCGCCCGCGCCGTGGCCGGCGACCCCGACTCGCGCGGCCTGCTGCGCGAGAGCGGACGGCACCTCGGCGAGGTGCTCGCGGTGGCGATCAACCTGCTCAACCCCGAGGTCGTGGTGATCGGCGGCGACATGGGCGCGGCGTTCGACCTGTACGTCGCCGGCGTCCGCGAGACGGTCTACGCGGACACCACGGCGACCGGGTCGCGCGACCTGCAGTTCCGGCCGGCCGCCCACGGCGACCGTGCGGGGCTCGTCGGCTGTGCTGCGCTCGCCATCGAAGGCGTGCTCAACCCCGCCGTCGTCGACGCGGGCCTGCGCGAGGCCACCCGGTGACTGCTCGGGTGCTGGCCGTGCACCGCAGCCCCACCCACTCGTTCTCCAAGCCGACCGTCGAGCGGATCCGGCTGCTCGAGGGTCTCGGCGTGGAGGGTGACGCGCACTGCGGAGTCACCGTCCAGCACCGCTCGCGGGTACGCGCCGACCCCTCCCAGCCCAACCTCCGCCAGGTGCACTTGATGCATGCCGAGCTCTTCGACCTGCTCGCCGAGGTCGGGCACGCCGTGACGCCCGGGCTGCTCGGCGAGAACGTCACCACCCGCGACCTCGACCTGCTTGCGCTGCCGGTGGGCAGCAGGCTGTCGATCGGCGGGGCCGTTGTCACGGTGACCGGGCTGCGCAACCCGTGCCGGCAGATCGAGGCGCTCCAGCCGGGTCTGCTCGCGCGGGTGGTCCGCCGGCACGACGACGGCACGGTCGAGCGGCTCGCCGGCGTGATGGGAGTCGTGTCGCGCGGCGGCGTTGTGGCAGCCGGCGACCCGGTGGCCGTGTCCCTGCCGCCCGGTCCGCACCTGCCGCTGACGCGCGTCTGAGGCGGCCAGACCAGAGCGCCGCGCGACAACGTTGTCGGTGGTAGAAAGGGCGTATGCCCGCCGCCGGCAAGCCCCGCCCCACGATGAAGGACGTCGCCGCGCTCGCGGGCGTCAGCTTCAAGTCCGTCTCGCGTGTGGTCAACGGCGAACCCGTGACCGACGCTGTCCGCGACAAGGTGCTGCGCGCCGTCGAGCAGCTGGACTACCGGCACAACCTCGCCGCGAGCAACCTCCGCCGCAAGACCGGCGGCACCCGTGTCGTCGGCGCGCTCGTCCAGGACCTCGCCAACAGCTTCTCCAGCGAGCTGCTGCGTGCGCTCGAGGACGCCTGCCGCGAACGGCAGGTCGCTCTCCTCGCCGCCAGCCTCGACGAGGAGCCGGACCGCGAGCGCGCACTCGTCTCCGACCTCGTGTCGCGCCGCGTGGACGGTCTGGTGATCATGCCCGCCTCGGACCGGCACGACTACCTCGACGTCGAGCGCCGCGCCGGGCTACCGACCGTGTTCGTCGACCGGCACCCGCGCGGCATCGACGCCGACACGGTCACCACCGACAACCTCCAGGGCGGGTACGACGCGGTCCGCCACCTGCTCGACCGGGGGCACGAGCGCATCGCCGTCCTCAGCGACCTGCCGAGCATCCAGACCGCCGCGCTGAGGCTTCGTGGAGCCGAGAAAGCACTGCAGGACAGGGGAATCCCCGTCGAGGAGTGGATGGTCAGGGCCGACCTCCGCGCGGACGACGACGCCGAACGAGCCGTTGCCGAGGCCCTCTCGCGGCCGGACCCGCCCACCGCCTTCGTCGCCCTCCGCAACATCCTGAGCATCGGCGCGCTGCGGGCGCTGCGCGCCGCCGGCCGCGACGGCGAGGTCGCACTGGTCGGCTTCGACGACTTCCCGACGGCCGACCTGATGGACCTCACCGTCGTCCGGCAGGACGTCACACGGATCGGCCGGGTCGCGGCCGACCTGCTGTTCGCCCGGCTCGACGGCGATGACAGCACCCCCCGGCACGTCGTCGTGCCGCACCGATTGGTGCCTCGAGGAAGCGGCGAGGTGCCCCCTCCGCACCTGTGAGGGTGCGTCCTCGGTCACATCGGCCGTCGTGCTGCAACCGTTCGCGCAGCGTCTCCGGCGAGCCGGTCGGCGGCCGCGTGGCGCCCTCCGTCGCGTGAGTCCGGAGCGGCTCCGACGCGCCCCGTCGGCGGCCCGCGGAAGGCGCCGCTGACCTGCGTGAAGGCGCCGGCGGCCCGCCGGTGCGGCGCCGCGTGGTGAGCGGTGACGCGGTGGCGGCTACCCGTGAGTCGCACTCGCGAGTAGCCGCCGGGCCGGCGTCCACCCGACCGACCGGTCGGTTACCAAGAGGTCAGTTGACAACGTTGTCCGCAGGTCACCACGGTGGTGTCGCAGTACCGGAGAGCGGCACCGTCGCCGCCCCTCGCAGACACCCCGCGCCGACCGGATGGTCCGGCCGGGGGCCGATCTCCAACCTCTCGGGAGACCCAGCCAATGCGCGTCCACGACCAGCACAACCGCGCCTCGATGCCGCGGCTCGGCCGTCGAGGCTTCCTCGCCGGTGCCGGTCTGCTGGCGCTCGGGGCCTGCACGCGCTCGCCGGTCGGCAGTCCGGGTCCCCGCCCCGCCGCGCCGACGGCGGCCCCGGCTCCCGACGCCGGTCTGCGTCGCACGGCCGACCGCTACCGTCCGCGGTTCCACTTCACGCCGCCGAGCGGGAACCTCGCCGACCCGAACGGCCTCGTGCACTTCGACGGCGAGTACCACCTGTTCCACCAGAGCGACGGCTCGTGGTCGCACGCGGTCAGCGCCGACCGCTGGTACTGGCGTGACCTGCCGACCGCCGTACCGTCGACGGAGGCGAGCCTCGCCCTGTCCGGCAGCGCGGTCGTCGACCACCACGACACCTCCGGGCTGTTCGGTGGCGGCGCCGGCCTCGTCACCGTGTTCACCAGCACGGCCACCGGCGAGGCGCAGAGCATCGCGACCAGCCCCGACGGCCGGACCTTCACCCCGTACGACGCCAACCCGGTGCTTCCCAACGACGGCCGGACGGACTTCCGCGACCCGAAGGTGTTCCGGCACCAGGCGACCGGGCGCTGGGTGATGGTCGTCGCCACCGGCGACCAGGTCAGCCTGTTCGGGTCGGCCGACCTGCGCGACTGGGAGCACCTCAGCGACTTCGGCGCGGGCATCGGCCTGCACAGCGCGGTCTGGGAGTGCCCCGACCTGTTCCCGCTGCCGCTCGACGGCGACCCGGCGCGCGAGAAGTGGGTGCTGCACGTCAGCGTCGGCGACAGCGACGCCACCGAAGGCTCGACGGCGCAGTGGTTCGTCGGCGACTTCGACGGCACCACGTTCGTCCGCGACGGCGACCCGGCGGCGGTGGACGTCACCGACTTCGGCCAGGACTTCTATGCCGCGCAGACCTGGAGCGACGACCCGACCGGCGGCCGCACGTGGCTCGGCTGGATGGCGAACTGGCGGTACCCGTACCAGGCGCCGACCGGTGACTGGCACGGTGCGATGTCGGTGCCCCGCGAGCTCGCGCTGGAGACCCGCCAGGGCCGGCCACGGCTGGTGCAGCGGCCCCTGTCGACCGAGCCGCTGCGCGCGGGGACCACGGGCTGGACCGGCTTCGAGCTGTCCGGCGTGACGACCCTCGCGCACCGCGGCACCACCTTCGAGCTCGTCGCGACCGTGTCGTGGGACGACGCGGTCGAGGAGGTCGGCGTCCGGGTCCGCAGTGACGGCGCCGGCGCGCACGTCGCCACCGGTCTCCGGCCGCGCGACGGGCAGGTCTTCCTCGACCGGAGCGCGTCGGGGACCGAGCCGCTGCCCGCCCGCGACGGCAGCACGGTCGCCTTCGGGCGCCGTACCGCCGCGGCCGGGGACACCACGCCGGGCCGGACCTACGAGATCCGGGTCCTGGTCGACACCAGCTCCGTCGAGGTGTTCCTCGACGAGGGTCAGAACGTCGGCACGAACCTCGTGTTCACCGACCCCGCCCACGACGGCGTCGAGCTGTACGCCGACGGGGGAGCGCTGACCGTCCACGCCCTCGAGATCCACGACCTGGAGGCCATCTGGACGACCTGACCACGTCAGCCCCCGACCTTCATCCCCCTTTCCTCACATACGTTTCGACTCGGGAGAGACCCATGAACCTCCGAATCAACCCCCGGCGCACCGTCGCCACCCTGACCGCGGCGGCCGCCGTCGTGACCGGGGTCGTCCTGACCGGCGGGGCCGCCAGCAGCACCCCCGGCGTGGACCACCCCGCCGAGACGCCGACCGACCACACCGGTCAGGCGTACCCCGTCGAGAGCAGCTACACGATGAAGTGGACCCGCGAGGACGTCCAGCGCATCATGAGCCAGCACAACGACCCGACCGCCGGCCCCGGCGAGAACTCGTTGTCCGACCAGGTCTCGATGCCCGACATCCCGTCGGACTTCCCCGCCATGAAGGACGAGAACGGCGACCCGGTCTGGGTGTGGGACACCTGGCCGATGACCGACGAGCACGGCAACCAGTACAGCTACAAGGGCTGGGACGTGATCTTCTCGCTGACCGCCGACTCCAAGGCGGGCTACACGTTCGACGACCGGCACGTGAACGCGCGCATCGGCTACTGGTTCCGCAAGAAGAACCGGGCGGACGACCAGTGGATCTACGGCGGCAACGTCTTCGGTGACCGCACCCCGGCGCACAAGGCCGAGTGGTCCGGTTCGACGCGGATCTACCCGGACGGGACGATCAAGCTGTTCTACACCGACCTCGACTTCGCCGACCGCAACAAGCCGAAGGCGGTCATCGCGATGAGCGAGGGCCGGATCAACGCCGACCAGGACGGCGTGTCGTTCCACGGGCTCGACGAGACCACGCCGCTGCTCGAGCCGGACGGCGTGCGGTACCAGAACGTCGAGCAGAACGCGTACTTCAACTTCCGCGACCCGTTCACCTTCGAGGACCCCGCGCAGCCGGGCAAGACGTTCATGGTCTTCGAGGGCAACACCGCGGGCCAGAAGGGCGACTACCAGTGCCAGCAGTCCGACCTCGGCGACTCCGGTGAGACGCCCGAGGACGTCACGGCCAGGGGCGCGAACCACCAGATGGCCAACATCGGCCTCGCCGTCGCCGAGAACGACGACCTCACCGAGTGGCGCTACCTCGACCCGATCCTCTCGGCCAACTGCGTCAACGACCAGACCGAGCGGCCCCAGTTCGTGATCGAGAAGGTCAACGGCGAGTGGCAGTACTACCTGTACACGATCAGCCACGCGTTCACCTACGCCGCCGGCCTGCGCGGCCCCGACGGGGTCTACGGGTTCGTCGGTGACGGCATCCGCAGCGACTTCAAGCCGCTCAACGGCTCCGGCCTCGCCCTCGGCAACCCGTCGAACCTGAACTACAGCCCGACGGACGACCGCAAGAACACCCGCCAGTACCAGTCCTACTCGCACTACGTGATGCCCGACGGCCTGGTCGAGTCGTTCATCGACAACGTCGACGGGCGCCGCGGCGGCACGCTCGCCCCGACCGTCCGGATCGACGTCGAGGGCACGACCAGCGTCGTGGACCGCAACGTCGGCGACGACGGCCTGCTGCCCTACGGCTTCATCCCGACCAACCGCTCCGCGGGTGGTCCCGAGGTCACGACGCCCTGACCGGTAGTCCCGACCGCTGACAGACGGCCCGGGTACGGCGCTCTCGGGAGCGCCGTACCCGGGTCATCTCGTCCCGGTTGATGAGCTGGCTCCGGAACCCCGTTCACACGTCCCATGCGTCCGGCGTACCTCATCTCACCCATCTTGCGGGGGCGGCTCGTGCACGCCGCGGAGCAGCCTGTCGGAGACCCGACAAACCTGCCGATGACGGGGAAGGAACGACCGCGATGCGCTATTGGCACGTGAAGTCCTTGCCTTCGTGGCCTGCCCCGGCACTCCTCGCAGTGGTCGCCCTGGTCCTGTCGACGGCTGGGGTGGTCCCGATCGCCTCCGCGACGCTGCCGGCGACGCCGGTCGTCGCGCTGGAGCGCACGATCCCGACCCGTCCCTTCGTCGGGTCCGGCGTCTTCACCACGGACCACGAGGGATCGGCGTACGTCCCACGGGACCACTCCCTGTGGCTCGCCGACGACGACGGGCACGCGCTCTACGAGATCGACCCCTCGACCGGTGCGCTCAAGCGCACGATCCACGGCTCCAGGCTGGCGAAGGTTCAGGAGCTCGGTGGCGGGCCTCGCGCGGGCGCGTCGCGGATCGCCGAGATCCAGGGGCTCGCCTACGACCCGACGAGGGACGCACTGTACGCCTACTCCGGCACCTGCTGTCCGACCAAGATCTTGTCCACCGCCTTCCGGCTGACGCGCAAGGACGGTGTCCTCAAGCCCGACTCCTTCCAGGCCCTACCACTCGGTCTCCAGGTGGAAGGGGCGGCCTACAACCCGTGCGACGGGCGTGTGTACATCGGCAGCCACGGCGGCATCTGGACTCACGACTACCTGACCAACAGGCTCGGGAGGGGCTTCGGCATCCCCGGGATCACCGAGCTCTACGGGATGGACTTCAGCGACGACGGCAAGGACCTCTTCGTCGCGCAGCCCTACACGAGAGTCACTCGGGTCGACTGGGCGACCCGGACTGTGGTGCCCGGATGGGACCTCAACCTTGCGGGGCTGGGCCCGCAGGACGTACGGGCGGTCGAGGTCATCGGGGAGCGGCTCTGGGTCTCCGACGGCTCCGACAAGCGCACGCCCGGCGACCCCCTCGACCACGCTCTCTTCGTGTTCGGCCTCGGCGCGTCCGGGCCGGTGTCCGAGCCGCCCTCGGGCGACAGGCGCAACCTGATCGGCAACCCGGGGTTCGAGCGTGACCTGTGCGGCTGGAACGCCGCGTTGGCCCCGGACAAGGGGACGCTGACCCGCGTCGCCGGAGGTCGTTCCGGGTCCTGGGCCGCCCGCGTCGAGCGCACCAAGGGGAAGGGCGACCTCTCCCTCGCCGTCGTCCCGACCTGGGAGGTGAAGAAGCGCAAGCACACCTACAAGGCCAGCCTCTGGGTCCGCTCGACCACGCCAGGTGACGAGCTGCAGTTCCGGATCCGAGAGCTGTACGCCGGCCGCTACGTCGAGCGCGAGGAAGTCACGAGCGTGCGACTGACACGCACGTGGAAGCGGGTGACCGTGTCCCTGAAGTCCGGAGGATACGCACGCCGGATCGCCCTCGACGCCACGGTCGAGCACACCCGTAAGGGGGCCTCGTTCCTGGTCGACGCCGCTGGGCTCCGGATGTCCTGAGCCGCCGCCCCAGCCGCCCCATCCGTCGCGGTTTCCACAGATCCGTTTCAAGGGGTTCCGTCCGGATTCGCCATGGGTAAGACTCGCGGCACCGGTCCCCGGCTCGGCGGGACCAGTGCTGGAACGGCGGGGGCATGAGCCTGACCTGGACGGATGCGCACGAGGCGCAGATCGAGGACCTCGACGCCTCGCTGCGTGCCGCGGTCCGGCGGGACGGTCTCGATCCCCAGCGCGACCGGTCCACGGTCCGGGTGCTCGCGGCGCGGATCGTCGCCGACCACGACGAGCGCTCGCTCACCGGTGCGGTGCTGCCGCTGCCCGACGCCGACGCGGCCGTCGACGAGCTCGTGGCGCGCGTCTCCGGGTTCGGCGCACTGCAGCCCTACCTCGACGACCCGCAGGTCGAGGAAGTCTGGATCAACGACCCGAGCCGGGTCTTCGTCGCCCGCAACGGCCGGCACGAGCTGACCAACACGATCCTCACCGCCGCCCAGGTCACCGAGCTCGTGGAGCGGATGCTCAAGTCCAGCGGTCGGCGCGTCGACGTCAGCCAGCCCTTCGTCGACGCGATGCTCCCGCAGGGCCATCGACTTCACGTGGTACTCGAGGGGATCTCGCGCGGGTTCAGCGCAGTCAACATCCGCAAGTTCGTCGTGAAGGCCGCCCGGCTCGAGGACCTGGTCGGGCTGGGCAGCCTGTCCGCGCAGGCCGCGAAGTTCCTCGACGCCGCGATCGTCTCGGGGCTCAACGTGCTGGTCAGCGGGGGGACGCAGGCCGGCAAGACCACCCTGCTCAACTGCCTGGCGGGCTCGATCCCCGGCCGCGAGCGCGTGATCTCCGTGGAAGAGGTCTACGAACTGCGCTTCCACCACGCCGACTGGGTCGCGTTGCAGACCCGGCAGCAGGGCCTGGAGGGCACCGGCGAGATCCGGCTGCGCGACCTGGTCAAGGAGAGCCTGCGGATGCGGCCGACGCGCGTCATCGTGGGCGAGGTGCGCAGCGAGGAGTGCCTCGACCTGCTGCTCGCGCTCAACGCCGGGCTTCCGGGCATGGCGTCGTTGCACGCCAACTCCGCACGCGAGGCGCTCGTCAAGATGTGCACGTTGCCGCTGCTGGCCGGGGAGAACATCAGTCCACGGTTCGTCGTCCCCACTGTCGCCGCGTCGGTCGACCTCGTGGTCCACCTCGGGATCGACGGGCACGGCGCCCGCCGGGTGCAGGAGATCGTGGCGGTGCCGGGCCGCGTGGAGAACGACGTGATCGAGACCGAGGCGCTTTTCGTCCGCCGCGGCGACGAGCTGGTCCGCGCCCAGGGCATGCCGCCGCGCCGCGAGCACTTCGAGCGCGCCGGCTTCGACATCGCCTCCCTGCTGACGGGCGGCTGACGTGGGACTGGCGATCGGGCTCGGCGTCGGCGTCGGGTTGCTGCTGATCTGGCTGTCGCTCACCTCGGCGCCGACCGAGCGGCGGCAGGACGACGCGCGGCCGGGTCGCCTCGCCGACCTGCTGTCGCGCGCCGGCCTCGAGTCCACCTCGCCGAGCCAGCTCGTCGTCGTGTGCGGCGTCTGCGCGGTAGCGGCGGCGCTGCTCGTCCAGCTCCTCTCCCGTACGGCGACCGTGGCGATCGCGTTCGGCCTGCTCGCCGGCTACCTCCCGGTCGCGCTGCTCACCGGCCGGGCGCGACGCCGGCAGCGCGAGCTGCTCGACGTCTGGCCGGAGGCGGTCGACAACCTCGCGTCCGCCGTGCGGGCCGGGCTGTCGCTGCCCGAGGCGCTCTCCGCGCTCGGCCGACGCGGGCCCGAGCCGCTGCGGCCGCACTTCGACGCGTTCGCGACCGACTACCAGCTCACCGGCCGCTTCGGGGAGTCGCTCGACCGGCTCAAGGAGCGCCTGGCCGATCCCGTCGGAGACCGCGTCGTCGAGGGCCTGCGGGTCGCCCGCGAGGTGGGCGGCGGTGAGCTCGGCGGCGTGCTGCGCAACCTGTCCGGCTTCCTGCGCGACGACGCGCGCACCCGGTCGGAGCTCGAGTCGCGCCAGACCTGGACGGTGGTGGGCGCGCGCCTGGCCGTGGCCGCGCCGTGGCTGGTGCTGCTGATGCTGAGCTTCCAGCGGGAGGTGATCGGCCGCTACGCCTCGCCCGAGGGTGCGCTCGTCCTCGCCTTCGGCGGCGGGCTGTCGGTGGTGGCCTACCGGCTGATGGTCCGCATCGGTCGGCTGCCCGTCGAGCGGCGGGTGCTCTCGTGAGCGTGTGGGGCGCGGCCGTCGGCGTCGCGCTCGGGCTCGGCCTCGTCCTCGTCGCGCGGGCGGTGGCAGGCCGTCGGCCCGCGCTCGAGGTGCGCGTCCTGCCCTACGTCCGTGACCTGCCACAGGTCGGCGACCGCGCATTGGCCGGCGCGAAGGTGCCCGGGCCGTTCCGCGCGGTGTTCGGGCCGGTGCTCGGCGCCGCTGCCGGCTCCGTCGAGCGGGTGCTGGGTGGGTCGGCCTCGATCCGCCGGCGGCTGGACCGCGCCGGCCTCGACCTGACGCTGCGGGAGTTCCGCGTCGAGCAGGTGCTCTGGGGGCTTGTCGGCTTCGCCGCCGCGGCCGCGCTCACGCTGGTCGTCGCCCTCCGGTCACCCGGTCGCACGGTGCCGCTGCTCGTGCTCTGCGTCATCGCGTTCGCGTTCGGCGTCCTGCTGCGCGAGAACCGCCTCACCTCGCAGGCCGTGGAGCGGGAGCGCCGGATCATGGCGCAGTTCCCGACCGTCGCCGAGCTGCTCGCCCTGGCCGTCGGTGCCGGCGAAGGGCCGGTCGCCGCGCTCGACCGCGTCGCCGCGCGGTGCCGTGGCGAGATGGGCGACGAGATCGCCCGGGTCCTCGCCGACATCCGCACCGGCACGCCCGTCGCGGCCGCGCTCGACGGCTGGGCCGCCCGGTCCGGGCTGCCGGCGGTCGCGCGGTTCGCGGAGGCGATGGCCGTCGCGGTCGACCGCGGCACCCCGCTCGCCGCCGTCCTGCACGCACAGGCGGCCGACGCCCGCGAGGCCGGTCGCCGCGCGCTCATCGAGACCGGCGCCCGGCGCGAGGTGCTGATGATGGTGCCGGTCGTCTTCCTCGTCCTGCCCGTCACGATCCTGTTCGCCTTCTGGCCCGGCGTCGTCGGACTCCGTCTGGTCACGCCATGACACGACCCACCAGCACGCACGCAAGGGGGACCCATGACCCGCGCTTTCCTGACCGCACGCCTCGCCGCACTCCGAGCGGCCCGCCGGGGCGAACGCGGTGACGTTCCCGGCTGGGTGATGATCACGGTGATGACGGCCGGCCTGGTCGCCGCGATCTGGGCCGTCGCCGGCCCCGAGCTGGTGGCGATGCTGCGTGACGCGCTGGGCTCGGTGGGCTGACGCCCGCGGCACGGGGGAGCGCGGCTCCGCGGTCGTCGACTTCGTGCTCGTGCTGGTGGTCGTGCTGCCGCTCTTCCTCGGGATCTGCCAGGTAGCGCTCGTGCTGCACGTCCGCAACACCTTGACCTCGGCGGCGTCGGAGGGGGCGCGGTACGCCGCCACCGCCGACCGGTCGTTCGCGGACGGCGCTGCGCGCACCCGCGACCAGATCACCGGCGCGCTCGCGGCGCGGTTCGCCCGGCAGGTCGTCGCGGGTCCCGCCACCGTCCGGGGCGCGCCGGGCGTGCAGGTCCAGGTGGTCGCCGAGGTGCCGCCGCTGGGCCTGTGGGGTCCCGCCGTACGCCTCGTCTCGACCGGGCACGCGGTCGAGGAGCCGGCGTCGTGAGGCGCCGCGGCGAGGACGGCACGGCGCTCATCGAGGTGACGTGGCTGGCGATCCTGCTGATGGTGCCGCTGGTGTACGTCGTCCTCGCGGTGTACGACGTCCAGCGGCACGCCTTCGCCGCCACCGCGGCCGCACGGGCGGCCGGACGCGCGTTCGTGCTGGCGCCCGACGTCGCGCAGGCCACCGCGCACGCCCGGGAGGCCGCCGCCGTGGCGCTCGGCGACCAGCGCGTCGACCCCGGCGACGTCCGGGTCGACATCGCCTGCGAGCCCGCCGGCGACTGCCTCAGCCCCGGGTCGGTCGTGGTCGTCGACGTGCGCACGCAGGTGCGGCTGCCGCTGATGCCGAGCGTGCTGGGCGACGGCGCGCCGAGCATCCGGGTCGACGCGGCGCACCGGGTGCCCTACGGGACGTTCCGCGAGGATCGCTCATGAGAGCGCGCACCCGCGACGAGAGCGGCCAGACCGCACTGCTCCTGGTCGGCCTGGCGGTGGTGCTCATGCTGCTCGTCGGGGTCACGGTCGACGCGTCGGCGGCGTACCTCCGCCGGCAGGGCCTCGACAACCTCGCCGACGGCGCGGCGCTGGCGGCGGCCGACGGGGTGCAGGGCGCGCAGGTCTACGAGGGCGGCCTGGGCGAGGTGGCGCTGGTCGACCCCGAGGTCGCGCGAGCCTACGTCGCCGACTACCTGGCCCGGTCCGGCGCCGCCCGCGAGTTCCCCGGCCTGCGGGTCGACGTCGACGCACGAGTCGACCGGGTCGTGGTGCGGGTGTCGGCGCCGCTCGACCTGCCGTTCACACCGCCCGGGTGGGTCGGCACCCCGCGGATCAGCTCGACCGCGGCGTCCTACGTCGTGGTCAGCGACTGACGTCTCTCAGCCGGCTTCGCGCCAGGCCGCCAGCGCCGCGGCCGCATCGTCGTGGTGGGCGGTCATGACGTCGAGGAACGCCGTGACGACGTCCCGCTCCTCACCCGCGAGGTCGGTCCACTTGGAGCGGACGAACGGCCGCAGCTCCTCCCGGTACAGCTCGGGCAGGAACGCCCACACCGTCGAGTCCACGACGGCCTCGCCGCTGTCGGGGTGCCGCAGCACGAACCGCAGGAACGCCGGCAGGTAGTGCCGGAACCCGCCCGGGCTCAGGAACGCGAGCGCGGCGTACGCGGAGACCACGTCGGCGTCCGCGAGGTCCCGCCAGTGCCGGACCGCCGCGACCTCGCGCAGGTCGCCCATGTCGTAGCACTCCGGGTGCAGCAGTGCTTCATCGTCGGGCCGCGGCACGTCGGCGAAGACCCGCTCGACACGGTCGACGAGTCCGGCAGGGTCGGCGGGCGCGCTCAGTCGAGGCGCTCCAGCAGCTCGGCCACCTCGCCGGCAGGGACCGGCTGCGCGAACAGGTAGCCCTGCGCCAGCTCGCAGCCGAGCTCCTGCAGCATCGTGAACTGCGGCGCGGTCTCCACGCCCTCGGCGCACACGGTGAACCCGAAGGCGCCGCCGAGCTCGATCAGCGCCCGCACGATCGCGGCGCCCCGCGTCGGGTCGTGCAGGAAGGACCGGTCGATCTTCAGCACGTCGATCTGCGGGAAGCGCTGCAGGTAGCTCAGCGAGCTGTAGCCGGTGCCGAAGTCGTCGAGGAGCAGGCTGATGCCGGCGTCCTTGAGCCGGTGCAGGTTCGCCTGGGTGTGCTTGCCCTCGTCGACCAGCACCGACTCGGTGATCTCGATGCCGAGATGGCCGGACGGCAGCCCGGCGGCCGCGCGTACGGCGTCGACCCGGGCGGCGAAACCGGGGTCGCGCAGCTCCTCGGCCGAGGCGTTCACCCGGAGGGCCACGTCCGGCCACTCCTCGCGCCACCGGACCGCGGCGGCGACAGCCTGCTCGAGCACCAGGGTCCCCAGCTCGCCGACGACGCCGATCTCCTCGGCGAGCGGGACGAACGTGTGCGGCGGGACGAAGCTGCCGTCCGGGCGGCGCCAGCGGGCGAGCGCCTCGAGGGCGACGACCCGGGCACTCACCACGTCGACGATGGGCTGGTACCAGACCTCGACGACCCGGTCGTCGATCGCGGCGCGTAGCTCGGCCGACAGGCTGACCCGGCCGAGCACCTCGGTGCGCATCGACTCGTCGAAGAAGCGGTGGCTGCCGGGCCGGGCGCGCTTCGCGGCGTACATCGCGATGTCGGCCTCGGTGAGCAGCGTGGCCGGGTCGCCGGACCCGTCGGCGACGGCGATGCCGATGCTGGTCGTGAGGCTGCGCCGCACCCCGGCGACGTCGAACGGCTCGGTGCAGGCGGCCAGCAGTCGCTCGGCGACGGCCACGGCCTCGTCGACCGAGGTGAGGTCCTCCGCGACCACCACGAACTCGTCGCCGCCGAGCCGGGCAAGCGTGTCTCCGGGCGGCAGCGCGGACTCGAACCGGCGGGAGACCTCGTTCAGGAGCACGTCGCCTGCGGCGTGCCCCTGCGAGTCGTTGACCCCCTTGAAGTCGTCGAGGTCGAGCAGCAGCACCGCGACGAGCGTGCCGTGCCGCTCGGCCCGGCCGACCGCGGAGTCCATCCGGTCCTGCACGAGCGGGCGGTTGGGCAGCCCGGTGAGGACGTCGTGCAGCGCCTGGTGCTCGAGCCGGTCCTCGAGCGCGGCCCGGCGCACGGCGGCACCGAGGACCGCCGCCAGGGACTCCACGAACGCGACGTCGGTGTCGGACCAGACGTGGTCGGCCGGACCGTGGACGCTCACGGTGCCCCACGCCCCGTCGACTCCGGGCACGGGGCAGTCGAGCTCGCCGTCGACGACGGTCAGCACGTCGTGCGCGACGGTGCGGTTCACCGCGGTGCTCAAGCCGGGGTAGCGGTCGTCGAGGCGGCGCACGACCTCCTCGGCCAAGGCCTCCAGCGGTTGCGTGAGTGCCTGCCGCCCGAGCGCCGCCAGGTGCCGCTGCTCCTCCTCCGCCCGCGACAGCCGGTGCTCGACCTCGACGCGGTGCCGGAGGTCGCGCTGCACGGTGGCGAGCGCCAGCGGGGTGCCGTCGGAGCCGCGGGTGACGAGGAAGGAGTTCGCCGACACGGGGATGGAGCCCTCGCCGCCGAAGTGGTGCAGCTCGCTCTCACCCTCCCAGTAGCCCCGGGTGCGCACGGCGTCCTCGATCTCGTGGGAGCGGGCCCGGCCGGCGTCGGTGAAGAAGTCGTTCGTGGGCCGGCGCAGCACGAGCGCGTCGTCGTCCGCCGGTAAGCCCACCAGCTCACGCCCGGCTCGGTTGAGGAAGGTCACGGTGCCGTCGAAGTCGGCCATCGCGATGAAGTCCTTGGAGAGCTCGACCAGCGCCCGGAACCGCTCCAGCTCGGCCTCGCGGTCCACCAGGGCCGCGCGCAGGTCGGCCAGGTCGGTGAGCGTCAGGAGCACCAGCGCGCCGTCGGGCGCCGGGCGCGCCAGCAGCTCCAGGGCGCGGTCGGCGCGGGTGACGGACGCGGCCCCGCCGAGCCCGGCCAGCGCCGCGGCCACCGCCTCGTCCACGGAGGGCTCGTCGAAGGCGTCGGTGAGGGGCCTCCCGGCCAGGAAGCCCGGGTACGGCTCGACCACGTCGAGCAGGGCGCCCTCGGCTCGGGTCACGGTGGCTTCGGCGTCGAGCGCGATCAGGGCGAGCGGGGCGTGGGTGGCGAGGAGCGCCCGGCTCTCCTGGTCCCACATGGGTCGGCCCCCTTGTTCCCGAAGTCCCCGACGTCCCCGTGCTGCCTGCACCCGGCGGGCGGCGCCCACCATCATGCCGCGCCTCGGCGAGGCTCGCAGGTAAAGGGACCGGACGGACCGGGTGCCGAGATCGGTCTCGGTTGCTTCGTACGGCGGGGTCAGTCGGCGCGCTTGGCCAGCGGGTACACGAACCAGAGCAGCGCGAGGAAGAGCAGCGCGACCCCGCCGGCGACGAGAGAGGCCGGGCGGCCCACGACGACGTCGAACACCAGCCACACGACGCCGGCGAGGGTCAGCCCCAGCATCGTCAGCCCGGCCTGGGCGAGCCGGCCCGCGGTGTGCACGATCCAGGCCTTCTCGCCCTGCCGGAACAGCATCCGGTGCAGCGGCACCGGCGCGATGATGAAGCCGGTCGCCAGCACCGAGCCGGTCAGCACCGCCAGGTAGCCATCGCGCTGGACCGCGTCGAGCTCGGGGAACCGTTGGGTGAACGGCACCGTGAGCAGGAAGCCGGTGAGGATCTGCACCCCCGTCTGGCTGACCCTCAGCTCCTGCAGGAGCTCGCTGAAGTTGCGGGCGAGCCGCTGGGTCTCGCTCTCACCGGAGCGGCCCTCCTCCTCGTCGGCGCCGCCGCCGGAGGGCGCGTTCAGCGTCCCACCGCCTTCTCGAGCTCGGCCTTGGTCATCGTGGAGCGGCCCGAGACACCCCGGCGCCTGGCCTCGTTGTACAGCTGCTGCTTGGTGCGCCCACCGGCACCCGAGTGCGAGCCCTTGCCGCCCCGGTGGCCGGAGGAGACGTCCTCGGTCGAGCTGCGGCTGGACTCGCGGGACTCGCCGGCCCTGGCGCGCTCCTTGTTGACGGTGCGCGCGGCGATCTCCTCGGCGGTGCCCTCGGAGCGGCCGCGGTCCTCCAGCCCCTCCTTGATGTGTTCGTACTGACGTTCGCGCTTGTCGCTCCAGGCCTGCTGCGGCACGGCTCCTCCTCCTGTCCGGAACTCGTCCTGTGCCGGGCGGTACCCGGGGCCGGTCTCGGTATGCGCCCGCCGTCCGGTGCCGCGTAGGCTCCCTATCGTGGCAGGCCCCGACTTCGAGACCCAGATCAAGCAGCTCCAGGCGACGATGCACACCATCGAGCAGGTGCTCGACCTCGACGCCATGAAGCGCGAGATCGCCGAGCTCGGCGAGCAGGTGGCCGCCCCCGACCTGTGGGACGACCAGGCCAACGCCCAGAGGGTGACCGGCCGGCTCTCCACGCTCCAGGGCGAGCTGGAGCGGTTCACCTCGCTCCAGGGCCGCCTCGACGACGTCGGCGTGCTGGTCGAGCTCGCCCGCGAGGAGGGCGACGCCGACTCGCTGGCCGAGGCCGAGGCCGAGCTGGGCCGCCTGCACAAGTCGGTCGAGCAGATGGAGGTCCGGACCCTGCTGTCCGGCGAGTTCGACGCCCGCGAGGCGCTGGTGACGATCCGCTCGGGCGCCGGCGGTGTCGACGCCGCCGACTTCGCCGAGATGCTGATGCGGATGTACACCCGCTGGGCCGAGCGTCACAAGTACGGCGTCGAGGTGTTCGACACGTCGTACGCCGAGGAGGCGGGGATCAAGTCCGCGACGTTCGCGGTGCACGCGCCCTATGCCTACGGCACGCTCAGCGTCGAGGCCGGCACCCACCGGCTGGTGCGGATCAGCCCGTTCGACAACCAGGGCCGCCGGCAGACGTCGTTCGCCGCTGTCGAGGTGGTCCCGGTGCTCGAGCAGACCGACGAGATCGACGTCCCTGACGAGGAGATCCGCGTCGACGTGTACCGCTCCGGCGGCCCCGGCGGCCAGTCGGTCAACACCACCGACTCCGCGGTCCGGCTCACGCACATCCCGACGGGCACGGTCGTCTCCTGCCAGAACGAGAAGAGCCAGCTGCAGAACAAGGCCTCGGCCATGGTCGTGCTCAAGGCCAAGCTGCTCGCGCTCAAGAAGGCCGAGGAGCGCGCCCAGCTCGACGAGATCCGCGGCGACGTCAAGGGGGAGTGGGGCGACCAGATGCGCAGCTACGTGCTGAA
The DNA here is from genome assembly GCF_004168035.1 of Nocardioides iriomotensis. Classification (GTDB taxonomy): domain Bacteria; phylum Actinomycetota; class Actinomycetes; order Propionibacteriales; family Nocardioidaceae; genus Nocardioides_B; species Nocardioides_B iriomotensis. The sequence continues at coordinate 300,687 of NZ_SDPU01000020.1, forward strand.
CCCGTACCAGATGGTCAAGGACCTGCGCACCGAGCAGGAGTCCGGGAACCCGCAGGCCGTGCTCGACGGCGAGATCGACGACTTCCTCGAGGCCGGCATCCGCTGGCGGCGCGGGGCCGACAAGGCCGAGCAGAACTAGCTCGCACCGATCGTCGTCGCCACGTGCACGCACCACTGCTCGGCCCGTGAGCGGACGTCGTCCTCGCTCGCCTCGTCGTCGCTGACCTCGCAGGTCAGCCAGGCGTCGCCGAACAGCCCGCGCAGGCTCGCGGTGACCGTCCCCGCGCCGGAGCAGACCCGGGTCAGGCCCGGGCGGCCGTACGTCGTCCGGCCGGCGAGGTCCTCGCAGCCTGCCTCCTCGCGGGCGTCGGCGGCGAGGGTGCGGGCCTGCCGCGGCGACACCGCGGGGGCGAACACCCAGGCCCGCGCCTCGGTGCCTCCGGACCCCGTCCAGGTGCAGGCGTACTCGTCGCTGTTGTCGCCCGCTCCGCCGGCCAGGTCGACCCGGTCGCCCACGCCGTAGGCGTCGCTGTCTCGCACCGGAGACCCGAGCGCGACCGGGACCCTGTCGTCGTCCACGAGCGCGCAGAACGGCGAGCGGGGGAGCGGCAGGTTGCTCAGGTCGAGGTCCGCCTCCGCCAGGTCCGGTCCCGGGTCCGAGGAGGAGCCGCGCGGCGCGTCGGCCGCCGGGCCGGGGGAGTCCTCGCGGAGCAGCCCGGCCACGACCGTACCGGCCAGGAGCAGCACGACGACACCCAGCACGACGTACCGCGGCGGCAGCCCCAGCCACCGCCGAGCCGCCCGTCTCCCGCGCCGTCTCGCCATCGCCCGATCATCCCGGACGGGTGGGCGCGGGGCGGGCGGCACCGCCGGTGAGCATGATCCTCGGCACACCGACGCCTGCCACGTGCCCGCCCGGCTTCACCCGGTCACCTAGACTCAAATGTCGGTCGGATGCCGCTGCGCCCGCACCTGGGGGTACGTGCACGTCAGTGGCATGCTCCCCGTGTCCCCGAACCCGGCCGCCACCACGCCTGTGATCCGCTTCGAGAATGTCACCAAGTCGTACGCCGGCCAGAGCCGCGCGGCGCTCGACGACGTCACCGTCGAGGTCGAGAAGGGGGAGTTCGTCTTCCTCGTCGGTGCGTCCGGCTCCGGCAAGTCGACCTTCCTCCGGCTGGTGCTGCGCGAGGCGCGCCCCACCCACGGCAAGGTGTACGTCGCCGGCAAGGAGATCAACCGGCTCGCCACCTGGAAGGTGCCCGGCCTGCGCCGCCAGATCGGCACGGTGTTCCAGGACTTCCGGCTGCTGCCCAACAAGACGGTGACGGAGAACGTCGCGTTCGCGCTGCAGGTGATCGGCAAGCCGCGCAGCCACATCAACAAGGTGGTGCCCGAGACGCTCGAGCTCGTCGGCCTGGAGGGCAAGGGCGGACGGATGCCCGACGAGCTCTCCGGTGGTGAGCAGCAGCGCGTCGCCATCGCCCGCGCGTTCGTCAACCGGCCGATGATCCTCATCGCCGACGAGCCCACCGGCAACCTCGACCCGAACACGTCGGTCGGGATCATGAAGCTCCTCGACCGGATCAACCGCACCGGCACGACCGTGATGATGGCGACCCACGACGCGGGCATCGTCGACCAGATGCGAAAGCGGGTCATCGAGCTGTCCAGCGGCCACATCGTCCGCGACCAGTCCCGCGGCGTCTACGGCTACCAGCACTAGCAACAGCCCGCACCCGACCAGGACGACGCACCCGACCAGGACGACCAGAGGTTCCACTCGATGCAGCTGACGTACGTGTTCTCCGAGCTCGGCAACGGGCTCAGGCGCAACGTGTCCATGACGATCGCCGTGATCGTGACGATCTTCGTCTCCCTCACGCTCGTGGGGATGGGCCTGCTCCTCAACGCCCAGGCGACCAAGGCGGAGCAGTACTGGGGCAGCAAGCTCCAGATCACGGTCTTCCTCTGCAACGAGAACTCCACGACCGCCAACTGCGTCAACGGCGAGGCCACCGACGACCAGAAGGCGACGATCGAGAAGACGCTCGACAGCAACAACGAGGTCGCGTCCTGGCGGCTGCAGTCGAAGCAGGAGGCCTACGACAAGTGGCGTGAGGCGTACGTCGCCGACGACGACACCGAGAGCCGGGTCTACGAGTCGATCCGGCCCTCCGACATGCAGGAGTCCTACTGGGTCCAGCTCAAGGACCCGGAGAAGTTCCTCGGCATCAAGTCGGCCGTCCAGGGCCTGCCCGGCGTCAACACCGTGCGCGACCTCCGCGAGGTGCTCAAGCCGATCTACTTCTGGATGAACGTCATGAAGTGGGGGGCCATCGGCATCGCCGCGTTCCTCGTCGTCGCCGCGATCCTCCAGGTCGGCAACACGATCCGGCTGGCGGCGTTCGCCCGCCGGCGGGAGATCGGCATCATGCGCCTCGTCGGCGCGTCCAGCCTCTACATCCAGCTGCCGTTCCTGATGGAGTCCCTGGTCGCCGCCCTGATCGGGGTCGGGCTCGCCAGCGGCGCCCTCCTGGTCTTCATGGGCGTGGTCATCTACGGCACGCTCCGGCCGACCTCCAACATCGTCGCCTGGGTGGACTGGGGCGACGGTCTCTGGGCCGTCGGCCTCATCGCGCTGCTCGGTCTGGCGCTCACTTTGATCCCGACCCTGGTAATGACCCGGAAATACCTCAAAGTGTGAGGTTCCTCCGTTACCGTCGATCTCGCTCAGGTATCAGCCGCCGGTCCCGATAGTCCTTCCGACGGCAACACGCGAGACAGCAAGGCAGACGACCGGTGGTACGCAACTTCCCCTGCACTACCCGTCGCCCAGTCAGCCGGACGAGGGTCAGGACTGCGGCGGTCGCGCTCGTGTCCCTCGGCATGCTCGCCGGCGCGCTCTCGCTGCCGCCCGCCTACGCCGGGCCGCGCGACAAGGAGCTCAAGCACCAGAAGAACAAGGTCGACGAGAAGGTCCAGGGCGCCGAGACGGACCTCGACCACTCCAGCGCCGCCCTCCAGCAGGCCACCGCGGCGCTCTCCGCCGCCCAGGCCCAGCTCGACACCGCGCAGGCGCACCTCGCCAAGACCCGCGGGGAGCTGGCCGCCGCCGAGGCGCTCGACCGGCAGATGCAGGCCAAGCTCGACGCGGCCATCGCCAAGCTCGAGCGGGCCCGGGCGGACCTCGAGCAGGGCCACGTCAAGGTCGCCGAGCAGGAGCGTGAGCTCGGCCGGCTGGTCGTCGCCAACTACCAGGGCGGCGACCCTGCCCTGATGGGCCTGTCGATGGTGCTCACCAGCCAGGACCCCTCCGAGCTCACCGGCCAGCTCAACTCCGTCCAGAACGTCATGGACAAGGAGGACGCGACCCTCTCGCGCCTCGAGGCGTCCAAGGTCCTGCTCGCGGTCCAGGAGCAGGAGGTCGAGGACGCCAAGGACGAGGTAGCCGTGCAGCGGCAGGCCGCGGCCGAGAACCTCGTCAAGAAGCAGGACCTCGAGAAGCAGGCCGCCGCCGCCGAGCTCCAGGTGCAGAACCTCGTCAGCCTGCGCCAGGAGGCCGAGGACAAGGCCGAGGAGGCCCGCCAGGCCGACCTCGCCACCCTCAAGAGCCTCGAGAAGGAGCAGGACCGGATCGCGGAGATCCTCAAGAAGCGCGCCGAGGCGGCTCGCCGCCGGGCCGCGGCCGCTGCCGCCGCCGCCAACGGCGCCGGCGTGGGCCCGCTGCACTCCAACGGCTACCTCGACTACCCCGTGCCGGGCAGCATCACCTCGCCGTTCGGCTGGCGCCGGCACCCGATCTTCGGCTACCGGTCCCTCCACGACGGCATCGACTTCGGCGTCGGCTGCGGCACCCCGATCCGGGCGCCCGCCGCGGGCCGCGTGCTCCAGGAGTACTTCCAGTCCGCGTGGGGCAACCGGATCATCATCGACCACGGCTTCCACAAGGGAGTCGGGCTGGCGACGATCTCCAACCACCTCAGCGGTTACGCCGTCAACGCGGGCGACTGGGTCGAGCGCGGCCAGGTCATCGGCTTCGTCGGCAACACCGGCTGGTCCACGGGCTGCCACCTGCACTTCACGGTGATGCAGAACGGCTCGCCGGTCGACCCGATGAACTGGCTCTGACCGCCGTACCGGCCCGGTAACCCGGTTGCCGGACCTGGGAGAATCGGGCCCATGGCACGTGAGCAGGGGCAGAAGATGGTGGCGCAGAACAAGAAGGCGCGCCACGACTTCCACATCGAGGACACCTTCGAGGCCGGGCTGGTCCTCGTCGGCACCGAGGTGAAGTCCCTGCGTGCCGGCCGCGCGTCGCTCGTCGACGGCTTCGCCGACATCGAGGGCCACGAGGTCTGGCTGCACGGCGTCCACATCCCGGAGTACACCCAGGGCACCTGGACCAACCACTCCGCCCGCCGCAAGCGCAAGCTGCTGCTCAACCGCGCCGAGATCGACAAGATCGAGCGCCGGGTGAACGAGAAGGGGCTCACGATCGTCCCGCTCGCGCTCTACTTCAAGGACGGGCGCGCCAAGGTGGAGATCGCGCTCGCCCGAGGCAAGAAGTCGTTCGACAAGCGGCACGCCATCGCCGAGCGGCAGGCCAAGCGTGAGACCGAGCAGGCGGTCGGGCGCCGGCTCAAGGGCCACCAGGACTGACCGCGAGCGACCGGATACCGTCGCCCCGTGACGCTCACGGACGCCGACGTCCCCGCCTGGTGGTCCGGTCTGGGTCTGCCCGGGCTGTACGACGCCCACGTGCACTTCCTGCCGCCACCGGTCATGGCGCGGGTGCGCGAGCAGTTCGACGGCGCGGGGCCGCTGATCGGGCGGGAGTGGCCGCTGCGCTACCGCGGCGACGATGACGAGCGCGTCTCCCAGCTGCGCGACCTGGGGGTACGGCGGTTCAGCGCGCTGCCCTACGCCCACCGGCCCGACATCGCGGAGTACCTCAACGGCTGGGCGGCCGGCCTCGCCGACGCCGTCCCCGAGGTGCTTCGGTCGGCGACGTTCTACCCCGAGCCGAGCGCGGGGGAGTACGTCGCGCGGCGCATCGACCAGGGCACCGAGGTGTTCAAGGTGCACGTGCAGGTGGGCGACTTCGACGTGCTCGACCCGCTGCTGCGCGATGTCTGGGGGCGGCTCGAGGACGCCGGCACGCCGGTCGTCATCCATGTCAACGCCGGCCCGGTGGCCACGCCCCGCACCGGCCCGGAGCCGCTGCGCGCGCTGATGGCGGCGTACCCGCGGCTGACGCTGGTGCTCGCCCACATGGGCGCGCCGCACTACGACGAGTTCATGGCGGTGGTCGAGAAGTACGAGCGAGTCCACCTCGACACGACGATGGCGTTCACCGACTTCTGGGAGGAGATGGCGCCGTTCCCCCGCGACCTGCTGCCGCGGCTGCGCGACCTCCAGGCCAAGGTCGTGCTCGGCTCCGACTTCCCGAACATCCCCTACGCGTACGCCCACCAGCTCGAGGCCCTCGCGCGGCTCGGGCTCGGAGACGACTGGCTGCGCGATATCTGCTGGCACAACGGGGTCCGCTTGTTCGAGACTCCCGCTACTGACCTGACGGAAGGATCTGCATGAGCGACCCGCTGACCGACATCGACGCCTTGGCCGACGAGTACTGGGCGCACTACCTCGACACCTACCCGACCGAGGCGCACCTGCTCGGGGACTACGCGAAGGCCGGCCGCTTCGAGCAGGCCTCGCGGGCGGCGGAGGACCGCGAGATCGACGCGCTGCGCGAGTTCGCCCGCCGCGCCGACGCGTTCGACGACGGCGCGCTCGACGAGAAGCAGCGGATCACCCGGGCCGTGCTCGCCGCCGACGCGACCAGCAAGGCCGACTTGCTCGAGGCGCGGCTGGCCGAGATCGCGCCGGCGGACCCGATCTTCGGCATGCAGGTGTCGATGCCGATCGTGACCGGGATGCTCGCCCTGCCGACCGCCGAGGTCGCCGAGGCGCTGGCCGACACGTACCGCGGGGTCGCCGCCCACTACCGCGACCAGGTCGAGCGGCTCCGCGAGGGCAAGGCCCGCGGCTGGCTGCCGGCCGCGTTCGCGGTCGAGGACACCGTCAAGCAGATCGACGCGATCCTCGACTCGCCGGTGTCCGACGACGGCCTGCTGCGCACCACCCCGACGCCCGACGGGTTCGACGCCGACGCCTGGCGCGCCCGGCTCGAGGAGGTCATCTCGTCCGACGTCCGGCCGGCGATGGCCGCCCTGCGCGACGCGCTCCGCGACGAGGTGCTGGCCGACGCCCGACCGGAGGACAAGGTCGGCCTGCGCTGGCTCGAGGGCGGCGACGCGGCGTACGACGCGACGCTCCGCTACTTCACGACCACCACCAAGACCGCCCAGGAGATCCACGACCTCGGGCTCGCCCAGGTCGAGAAGCTCGCCGACGAGTACCGCGCGCTCGGTCCCGAGGTCGTCGGCAGCGACGACCTCGCGACGATCTTCGACGCCATGCGCAACGACCCCAAGCTGCACTTCAGCAACGGGCAGGACCTCGTCGACCAGTCCGAGGTGGCCATGCAGCGGGCGTGGGACGCCATGCCCGACTGGTTCGAGACGCTGCCGCAGGCGCCGTGCGGCGTCGCGGGCACGATGACCGGGCCGAAGGCCTTCTACTTCCCACCCGCCACCGACGGCTCCCGCGGCGGCACGTTCTTCGTCAACATCGACGACCCGGACTCGTGGGGCATCTTCGAGCTGGAGTCGATGGCCTTCCACGAGGGAATCCCCGGCCACCACCTCCAGCTCGCGATCGCCGGGGAGCTCCAAGGTGTGCCGGAGTTCCGCAAGCACATCCACAACTCGGCGTACGCCGAGGGCTGGGGCCTCTACACCGAGCGGCTCTCCGACGAGATGGGGCTGTACTCCGGCCCGGTCGACCGGATGGGCATGTACGCCGCCGACTCGATGCGTGCCTGCCGGCTCGTCGTCGACACCGGCCTGCACGCGCTGGGCTGGAGCCGGCAGCAGGCCATCGACTTCATGGTGGACAACTCGCCGCTGAAGGAGTCGATGTGCCGCCCGGAGATCGACCGCTACATCGTCAGCCCCGGCCAGGCGACGTCGTACATGGTCGGCCGGGTCGAGATCCAGCGGATGCGCGCCGAGGCCGAGGCCCGTCAGGGCGATGGGTTCAGCATCAAGGCGTTCCACTCCGCGGTGCTCGACAACGGCTCGCTGCCGCTCGGCGTCCTCGACGACGTCGTCCGCACGCGGCTGCCCTGAGTCGTCCACGGGGGCCGGGCACGGAATATGCCGTGCCCGGCCTCCGTTGCCACCGGTACAGTGGCAGTGTTGACAACTCAAGAGGGGCTGATCGGTTTCGACTTGGGACGTTGGTCCCAGGGGAAGCGGGTCGAGGATCCACGGTCATCTCGTAAACGATCCGTGGGAACCAATAACTGCCAACGCTAAGCGCAGTTCGTTCGCTCTCGCCGCCTGAGGCGATTAGCGACGGGTCGGTCTGAGGGCGCCTCCGCCTCAGTAGCCGGCCTCATCTAGGAGGCTTGCCGCCCAGCCCGGGCCACGAGGGCTGAGCGGGACACTTTCGTGGCTGAGCCCGTAGGCGACCTGTTCGTGGGAGCGCCTGGGCCGAGAAAAGCGACAGCACGGACTGCACCCGGAGAAGACCTGGTACGGCGCTCGAGGACGCGGGTTCGATTCCCGCCAGCTCCACCGACCGAGGCATGTTCCCGAAAGCCTCTTGAGAGTAGTGCCCGGGACCCGAAAGGGTCTCGGGCACTTCTGTGTCTTGATGCGAAGTCCGGATCCTCATGGTGATCGTCCACCCGTGCGCCCGGATCTACCGGGCTGTGACCGGTTCACGCGCCGAGAGGTCGGACGGGAACCGATTCCGCAGCCGACCCCGCGGGTTCGCGCCGAATTGCGTCGAAGTTCCCGAATCGCCTTTGCGAGACTGAATGGCCGACTTAGAGTTCCGGTTATCGCGCATCAAGGGCGCACGTGAGCGTGAGTGACCTGCTAGATCTGGGGGATCAGTAGCGTGAAGGCTGACTTCGACCCGGCGAACGTTCTGGGCTGTGATCTCGAGCAGGCCCAGTGGCTCATGCGGGGGCACGTGGTGACTCCGGGGGAGGTGGAGGCCGTCGCCCTGGCGTGCTACCGGTGGCGCGTGCATCAGCGTGATCCCAACTCCTACTGGGTGACGGTAGGTCAGGCCGCCGCCATTCTCGGTGTCTCGCGCGACGAGCTCCGCATGATGCTGGCCGAGCGAAGACTGCCCTTCGCTACTCACCGCAGTGGTGTCCGGCTGATGAGGCGGCAGCAGATCCAGGAAGTAGCCAACCGACGCGCAACGTCGAGTCGCGACCCCCACATCTCGGACCTTGTCGGCGGGGTGAGACGACCCCGTTACGCACGACCGCGCTGACCCCGCCGACATCCCCGGCTTCATTTCCCGGGGACCCCACCGACGCAAGCCTCTCGAGGAAGTGCCCGGACCCCCCGTGGGTCCGGGTGCTTCCATGTCACGCCCCGTGTCCGTCCCTCTCAGCTCGAAGGACACCCCAGGCCGGACGCGGTCTCGCCGATGGCGTCCCCGACGGCCTGGATGTGCGGCTCGAGCGCGGCCTTGGCCCGCTGAGGGGTGGCGTCGTGCGGCAACCGCGCCACGGTGTTGGTCAGGCCACGGACGGCGGTGGTCAGCGGCTCGAGGTCGGCCTTCTCGGTCTGCAGCGAGTCCAGGAGGGCGACGGCCTCCTGCTTGAGGGTCGACGCGGCCCCCATCTTCGCGTTGGTGTCTCCGGAGGCGACCGCGTCGACGGCCGACTCGAACGCGTTCTCGAAGCGCGCCAGCGCGTCGCACACGTCCGACGAGCCGCCGCTGCTGCCGCCCTCGCTGCTGCTCTTGAAGGCGTCCCCGCAGCCGCCGACGGCGAGGCCGACACACATGACGACGGCCGCGAGCCGTCGTGCTCTCCACGCATCCAGACCGGCCACGGCGAGCTCCCTTCCCTTGACCAGCAGGATCCCCGCGCCCGGCGGACGGTCCGCCACCTGATCCGGGTGAAAGCCGAGCGGCAGGCCGAGCGGCTCCGAGCAGGCCCTCAGCCCATCAGCATGTCCTCGTGCGAGGACGGCCCGAGGTCGCCCAGGCGTCGCATCCGCAGGGACACCACGAAGCCGATGGCGCCGGCCAGGACGGGCACGAGGATGGCGACCCGCACCGCGACGTCACGGGCCCCGTCGTTGATCTGCACGATCTCGGCGGCCTTCGCCTCCGGGGCGTCGCTGAGCAGCTCCTCGAGCTGGGCCGTGCTCATGATCTGGGCGTCGTCCTCGAGCTTCTGGGCCACCTGGTCCTTCTCCGACGCGCTCAGCACCGTGCTGTCGTTCGCCATCGTGGTGAACGACAGCGAGAGGACGGCGAGCATGATGGCGCCGGCGAAGGCCAGACCGAACGACAACCCGAAGGAGCCGCCGGCCGAGTTCACGCCCGCCGCCTCGCTCACGCGTTCCTCGGAGATGGGCGACAGCGTGTAGTTGTTCAGCTGGGAGACCAGAAGGCCCAGGCCGCAACCGGCGATGACGAGCGGCACGACCAGCGCCCACCCCGAGGTCGCGCGTGGCACGACCGGGATGAGCAGCGCCAGGCCCACGGTCACGAGGAGGAACCCCAGGTTGATGACGCGGCTCGACCGGAGCTCCTTGGCCTTCTTGCCGGCGTAGAGGGCGACGGCGAACATGCTCAGCGACAGGGGCGCGATGGCGAGTCCGGCCAACATCGCGTTGTACCCGAGCACCAGCTGCGTGTAGATCGGCAGCACGATCATCGCGCCGCCGAGGGCGACCTGCTGCAGCAGCTGCGAGGAGATCCCCAGCCGGAAGTGCGGCAGGGAGAAGAGGTCGGGGTCGATCAGTGTCACCTGCCCGTGACGCTTGCGACGGCGGAGCCAGGTCACCAGCAGCGCGAGACCCACCAGGCCGAGGAGCATCAGCGCCGCGACGGACTCGCCGCCCTCCTGCCAGACCAGGATGCTGAGCACGACGCCGCCCATGCCGACGACGGAGAGCACCGCTCCGACGAGGTCGATCTCGCGGGGGCCGGTGTACGGCGCGTCCTTGATCCGGCGCACCCCGGACAGCACGACGACGATGATCACGGCCTCGAGCAGGAACCCCACCCGCCAGGACATGTACGTCGTGATGAAGCCGCCGAGCAGCGGGCCGACCGCGGCCGCGATGGCAGCCGCTGCCCCGACCATCGCGTACACCTGCTTCTGGGCCGAGCCCTCGAAGTTCCCGTGGACGAGGGACTGCATCGCCGGCAGCAGCAGGGAGGCGCCGATGCCGCCGATCACCGCCCAGAAGATGATGACCGCGCGGAGGTCCTGCGCGAGAGTCATCGCGACGGCCCCGGCGCCGTACCCGAGCAGCCCGAGCACGTAGGCGCGGCGTCGACCGAAGAGGTCGCCGATCTTGCTGCCGATGAGGATGAACGCCGCCGACACGAGGGCCTCGAGAGCGATGGTTCCCTGCACCCCGCTCACGGTCGCGTCCAGGTCGCGCACGACGGCCGAGATCGAGACGTTCATCAGCGAGGTGTCGACCACCAGGACGAACATCGCCATCGACAGCAGCACCGCCAGGAGACGGTCGGGCCGCGCCGCCTGCTCGACGGTGTCTCGCTCGGCGGTCTTCATGACTTTCGCCGGCCGTCCCCACCGGCCGGTGCGGTGAGGGGCCGCTCGGCCGTCGCGAGGCGACCCTTGGCGATCGCCTTCGTGAACGCGGCGTGGTCCCGCTCGTTGACGTCCGCGTAGCGTTCCGCGAACTCGGCGACGGCCCGGGTGAACGCCTCGCCCTTCCCGAGGTACGACGAGATGGCGATCGAGTCGCCCGACCGTGCGTGAGCGCGGGCCAGCGTCCAGGCGCAGAGAGCTCCGTAGTGCGCCATGGTGGTGGGATCCATCGTCTCGACGGCGGCCGACCCCTTCATGTCGCGCAGCTGCCGGACGTAGTAGTGCCGCTCGATCGCGTCCACGTCGTCCAGGTGGTTCCAGCCGAGGAAGATGTCGCCCGCCGTCTGCATGAGCCGCTGTCCCGCGACCACGCGCGCGCCGTTGTTCGCCGGTGCTCGTCTCAGGCCCGCCGTGCCGGGGACCGCGTCGGCGAGCACCGAGGCCTGGGCCTCCTTGACCTGCAGGAACAGCGGGTCGCCCTCGTCGCGGCCACGCATCAGCAGGACCCAGCACCTCGTGCCGACGCTGCCCACGCCGACGACCTTGCGTGCGACGTCGAGGAGCTCGAACCGGTCGAGGAGGAAACGACGGTCCGGGGGCAGGCTGCGCCGGTACCGCTTCAGGAAGTCGGTCAGGAACCCGGCGACCTGCCCGGCCTCCAGGTCGTGGGTGAGCTCGCCGAGTGGGACCAGAGCAGGAGGCTCCGCCTTGAAGCGCAGCACACCGCCGTCGAGCTCGGTCAGCTTCGCCATCGCCCGGATCTGGTTGCTGGCGCGGGCCTTCCGCAGCATCCTGTCGACCCGCTTGTTGTCCGCCTTGCCCAGCTGCTTCCGCAGCATCGTCTGCAGCTCGTCGGCGTCGGCCCGGGCGTACCAGACCTCCAGCTCGCCCATGGCCGCGAACTCGGCCGTGGTCTCGGCGTAGCGCCGCACCACGTGCTGGGTGGTGGCACGGGTCTGCTTGCGCGAGAAGCCGTTCCCCCGCCCGGCCACGACGATGCTCGTCGCGAGCCGCTTCACGTCCCACTCCCACGGCCCGGGGAAGGTCTCGTCGAAGTCGTTGATGTCGAACAGCAGCCGGCGCTCGGCGGAGCCGAACAGCCCGAAGTTCGACAGGTGGGCGTCGCCGCAGAGCTGGGTGACCAGGCCGGACGTGGGGGTGGCGGCGAGGTCCTCGGCCATGCCCAGCGCGTTGCCGCGAAAGTAGGCGAACGGCGAGGCCGCCATCCGGGCGTGCCGCAGCGGCACCAGGTCGGGGATCCGCGTGAGTCCCACCCGCTCGGCCAGCGCGGCCGGGTGGGCACGGTCCGGTGCGAGGTCGAGCTGCTCGTGACTTCGGGGAGGCACGACCTTGCGGGCGGCGAGGCCGCGCTCGGCCCGCTCGGCCGACGACAGGTGCACGCCCGTGCGTGCCGCCCGGACGAGGGTGCTTTCGTCGACGTGGCTCGAGAGCGTCATCGGGCAGCCTCCAGGCTCGTCGCCGCCAGGCCTCGAGGCAGCGGTGAGTCCACCGTCGGCAGCGGGGGTGGGCCGGGCCTCCCCCAGAACGGGCGAGCGCGGTGCGACCGCCCCGCTCACCTGTTTCCGGTGATCAGCGTCGCCCCTGCGGACGGGTCCGCTGGCGCCAGGGGGCCGTCCCGGCAGCCAGGAGTGCCCATGACCCGTTCGCGCCGTCTCCACAGCGCCGACGCGGGTCGGTTGCTGCTCACCTGGGCCGGGTCGGCCTTCGCGCTCGCGTTCTCCGCGTGGCTCCTACCCGACCTGGACGCGAGGACGCCGTGGGACTGGGTCCTGGTGTCCGCCGTGTCCGGGGCGGTCGGGTTGCTGCTGCGCCCGGTGCTGACCGAGGTGAGCGCCCGGCTCGGGTGGTTCGCGGTCCTGCTCCTCGCGCTCGTCGGTCAGGCCGTCATCCTGGCGGGCGCGATGCTGCTGGTCCCGGGCGTCGAGTCCACGTTCGCCGCGGCCTTCATCGCCAGCTGGATCTCGGCCGGGGTCGCGACGGCGGTGGGCTGGCTGGCGACCGCCGGCACGGACGACGCGCTGGTCATGACCCTGATGCGGGGCAAGCGGCCCGAGGCGGTCGAGGACCGCTCCGTACCCGGTTTCCTGTTCGTGCAGCTCGACGGTGTGCCGTTCCCCGTCCTGCGGTGGGCGATCCAGTCGGGCGCGGTGCCCACCGTCCGGCGATGGCTGTCCGAGGGGTACGTCCTCCACGAGTGGACCCCCCAGATGCCGTGCACGACGCCGGCCAGCCAGCTGGGCATCCTGCACGGGACGGTGGCCGGGGTGCCGGCCTTCCGCTGGTACGACCGCGAGCTCGGCCGGGTCCTCGTGGCCAACCGACCGGCCGACGCCCGGATCATCGAGGCACGGGCCCGGACCGGCCGGGGCCTGCTGGCGGACGACGGCGTCTCCATCTCGAACCTGTTCACCGGCGACGCCGACCGGTCCTTCCTCACGATGAGCTCGGTGGAGCGGAGCCGGGGCTCCACGGAGCGGCGACGGATGTTCGCGCGCTTCATGGCCTCGCCCAACGGGCTGGCGCGCAGCATGACAAGGACGCTCGTCGAGGTCACGCGGGAACGCTGGCAGGCCCGCCACCAGAGGATCCGGGGGCTGGAGCCGCGCGTGGCCCGTGGCTGGACGTTCGCGCTCCTCCGGGCCGTGACCAACGGGGTGCTCCGGGACCTCAACACCGCCCTGGTCAGCCAGGAGATGCGGCGTGGCGCCCGGTCGATCTACGTCGACTACGTCGACTACGACGAGGTCGCCCACCACGCCGGGGTGTCCCGGCCCGAGTCCCTGGCGGCGCTGGATGCGCTGGACCGGGTGCTCGCGTCCCTGGAGCAGCTGGCCACCCGGGGGGCGCGCGAGTACAAGATCGTCGTGCTGTCCGACCACGGCCAGTCCCAGGGCGAGCCCTTCGCCGAGCGGTACGGGAGCTCGCTGGCGGACGTGTGCGAGTCGCTCATGGCCCAGCAGGTGACCTCGGTCGACGTCCCGGTCGAGGGCCTGGGCCGCGCCCAGGCGGTCACCGGGGAGGTGAGCAAGTCCCGAGGCGTCGGGCGGCTCGCCGCCCGCGCCGACGCCGACCTGGAACGACGTCGCGGCGAGCAGGACCTCGACGCCCCGTCGCCCGTCGTCCTCGGCTCCGGCAACCTCGGGCTCCTGTTCCTCCCGGGGCCGGGCCGCCTGACGCTCCAGGGGTTGGACGAGGCCTGGCCCCGACTGGTCCCGGGACTGGCCGAGCACCCCGGTGTCATGTTCGTCGCGGGGACGGACGACGACGGGACCCCGTGGGCGGTCGGCGGCAACGGCCGTCGCAACCTCGCCACCGACGAGGTGCTGGGCGACGACCCGTTGGCGTCGCTCGACCCCGGCGCCGCGCGGCTGCTGGCCCGGGCCGTCCTCCTGCCGGAGGCGCCGGACCTGTACGTCAACAGCATGTTCGACCCGGAGACCAACGAGGTGGCGCCCTTCGAGGAGCTGGTCGGCGCCCACGGTGGGCTCGGTGGGTGGCAGGACCGGGCCGTGCTCATGGTCCCGGGCGAGCTCGCCCCGCTGCTCCCGGCGAGGATCGTGGGGGCGGACGCGCTGCACGACGCGCTCGTCTCGATGCTGATCCAGGCCGGGCACCGGAAGGACATCGCCTGAGCCGTACGACGCCCGTCGTCACGCAGCCACGTCGGGGCCGGCCGCCTTGCGCCGGAAGGGGCCCCGGTGCACCCGCGCCTCGCCACTCGGTGAGGTCACGTATGCGTGACCGATGATCGCGCAGACGGTGACGATGAGCGCGAACCCGATCAGCCAGGAGGCGACCGTGAGGAACAGGCCCAGCGCACCGAACTGGGCGATGCTGCCGACGACGTAGCGGGGCATCCACAGGTCGGACGTGAGGCTGTAGACCGCCGTGGTGACGCCGGTCAGCACCGCCGCCGGCGCGGTCATCGCCCAGCGGACGCGCCCCACGAGCAGCATGTGGGCCGACCACCACCACACCAGGGTGGCCGTCGTGCCCTGGGTCACCAGCTGCAGCAGAGGTGCGCCGAGCACGCGGTCGAGGATCCGCTCCAGCAGCGAGCTCATCTGAAGGACCGACAACCATCCGGCGAACCACAGCAGGCCGCGCAGGCGCATCAGCAGTCCGCTCTGGTGGGGCAGCCGCCACACGTGCTCGAGCATCCGTTGGATGGCTCCGGCGAAGCTGGTCACCGACAGGAGCGCGATGACGAGACCGACCCACCCGGTGGCCTCGCGGACCGCGTCCGAGCTCAGGGTTGTCCGGACGACCGGTGCGGCGTCCATCCCGGTCGCCGCTTCGAAACGGGCGACGATGACGTCGGCCAGCTCGGGCGGGAGGAACGCCACCAGCACGATCAGCAGCGGGACGAGGCCCAGCAACGCCTGGGCGGCGATGACCACGGAGCGGTCGAAGACCTCGACGGAGGCCAGGTCGGTCAGGAACCTGTGCAGGCCCGGGATCTTGTCGGCCAGGTGCTCGGTCCACTCCACCAGCCGACGAGTGAGGGACCGCTGCGGTGTGCGGTCCCCGTCCTGTCCGCGCGTTCGACTCGGTGCCTCGGCCACCCGCCCTGACCTTTCCGGACGCCTGCCGACCTGGGGTTGGTCGTCCCCGACTCTCGATTCGGCCACTCCCGGGGTCGTCACCCTCTACGGGTGATCCAGCCCCGGCGGGTGCCCCCCACCATGGGCGCGATCAGGCGACTGGAGGCACACCCGTGGACGTGACGAGGGCTGGCTACCCGGCTCCACGGGGAGCGCCACGGCGCTGGGACCTGTGGTCCCTCGCGGCACGCGCGGCCTGCGCGATCGGGCTGGCGGGGGGCGTCCTCGTCTGGTCCGTGACGGGTGTGGTCGGAACCGCGCTGTCGCTCGTGGTGCTCTGCTGGTGGCTCCTGCTCATCGTCGGCGTCAAGGGGCGACGCCGGGGCCGGCTCGCGCGACGGGCGGGCCTCGGGATCGCCGGCTCCGCCGGCCTCGTCGCCTCGGGTGGCGTCGCCGGGTTCGTCCTGCTGCTCCTGGTCGTGGTGTCGTCGCCGTTCGTCAGGTTCCTCGGCCGCAGCAGCCGCGGGGAGGCGATCGAGAGCGAGACCCTCGACGACCGCCGGCCCGCGCCCCCGGTGAGGCGCAGCGGCGGCCGGACCGATGTGGAGACGCGCTCCGCGGCCGGTCGGCTCGCGGAGCTGCGCAGCCGGCTGCCCCGGTCGGACCGGCTCGTCGAGCTGGACGACTCGGAGCTCTGTCTCGCGTGGCGGCAGAGCTTCGTCTCCCTCAGCGCCACCCGGGACGCCCGGAGCGTCCTCGAGCTGGTCGAGCTGAGGGGGCAGTACCTGGACGAGCTGACCCGCAGGCACCCCACCGAGATCGCCCGGTGGCTGGCCTCGGGTGCGCGGGCCGCGGGTAACCCGATGCGGTTCCTCGCGAGCTGACCACCATCGTCAGCGACCGTCGGGACGCCGTCGGAGGAGTCAGAGCAGCTGCAGCGTCCGGGCCACCGCCAGGGCGTCGCTGCGCCGGCTGACGGCCAGCTTGGCGTAGAGGCTCGAGACGTGGGTCTTGACGGTGTTCTCGCTGACGTACAGGTGGGCCGCGATGTCGGCATACGTGGCGCCGCGGGCCAGCTGGCGGAGCACGTCTCGCTCCCGGGGGCTCAGTGACGGGCGGAGGACGCCGTCGGGGACCTGCGCCCGCTCCTGCGGCGTCGGGGTGAGCGGCTCGGCCGCGGCCATGATGCCGCCGGGGTGCCGCGCCGTCTCGGACGCCAGGTGACGTGCCCAGGGAGTGCCCAGCTGCCGAGCGTGCTGCTGGAACAGTGCCGCGACCGGGGTGCCGTGCGTGCTCCACCCGAGGAACGGCACGGCGTTCCGGCGTGCCTCGGTGGCGGTCACGGCGGCCATCAGGTGCGTCATAGCCTCGTCGGCCCGGCCCTGGGCGTCCGACAGCTGCGCCAGGCACACCTGGCCCATGGCGCTGACCGGGGGCTGGGCGTTCTTCGCGTCGGCAGCGACCTCGGCGTAGTGGCTCATCGCCGTCCGGACGTCGTCGGCGCCGTCGGCGCGCAGGCCGGCGACCAAGGTGGCCTCGGCCGCTGCTCCCAGCCCGGTCAGCACGAGCTCGAGCTCGCCGAGGCGGCGCCAGTCGGAGGCCAGCACGCACTGGAGGGCCTGCTCGAACGCGACGAGCCGGGCGACGGGTGGGGGGAGCGACTCCAGGGGGGTGCCGCTCAGCAGTGCCTGCTCGGCCTGGGCGACCGCCCCGCGCAGCAGTCGCGACCTCGCCCTCAGCAGCCGGGCGAGACCGGCGACGACCGGGTCCTCCGGGACGGCGACCTGCGCGGCGGTGTCCTCCTCGGCGGCGGCGCCCCTCCCCTCCGCCAGGACCCGCTGCACCACGGCCAGGCCCCGTGCCACGTCCACCGCCAGCCGCACCTCGTTGGTTCCGCGTCGGCGGCGGCTCACCCGGAGCTCGCGCGAGACACCCTCCGCCAGGTCGAGGCAGGCGTGCTCACGCCCGAGCAGGAACTGGGTGAGCGCGAGCTGGGCACCGGCGGCCAGTGACAGCGCGGACGGCCCCTGCTCGCTCAGGTCGGCAGCGACGGCGGCCAGGTGGCGCTGTGCTCCGCCGACGTGCCCGAGGCGGAGGTGGCCGGCGCCGGTCAGGTAGACGACCAGGTCCCGGAGGGCCCGGGCGTCGGCCTGGTGCTCGGCGGGGGCGAGCAGCGCGGTCTCCGCGAGGACCACCGCCTCGGCGAGGTCGCCCTCACCGGTGCGTGCCAGCAGCAGGCGGGCGCAGGCCACGGGGAGCAAGGACGCGGACCCGGCGCTGCGGGGGGTTCCGGGCTCATCGACGTTCGCGGCCGCCCAGGAGAGGTAGCGGTGGAGCCATGGTGCCGCCGCCTTGCTGTCACCAGCCCACCATCGTTCCAGGGCGACCGGCAGGAACGCCGGCGGCACCTTGTCCACCGTGGCCGCGCGTCTGGTCAGGAAGCCGCGGAGACCGACCAGCGCACCACGCTCGGCGAGGTCGATCCCGTGGGAGGCGAGCAGCCCGACCACGTCGGTCGTGCAGTCGAGCGCGGACAGCCGGCGGAAGGCATCCGCCACGTCGCCCTGCGCGACGTCGGAGGTGACCGCCCGACGCACCGAGGCGCTCGCGCGGACCACGTCGACCCCTCCTGCGCGGATCCGCCGCTGGATCACCTCGCGCAGCAACGCGTGGATGGAGACCGTGCTCTCCGGGTCGCCCCTGCGGGACGGGAAGGGACCGTCCCGCTGCTCGTGCCGCGTGACGAGGAGCCCGGTCGACTCGAGTTCGTCGAGGGCCTGGTCGGCGCCGGGGTCCTGGGTCAGGTGCCGTGCGGTGGCGGCCGACACCTGCGGCTCGCCGGCCACGCACAGGAGCAGGTGCCTCTGGCGCGAGGTCAGCGAGGCGAAGGCCTCGTCGAGGACGCGGTCGCCCACGGGCAGGGCCTGGTGGAGCATGCGTCGTGCCGCCCCGACGGGGTCCCGGTCGGCCCGGACCGCCTTGGCGGCCAGCACGGCGATCGCGCACCACCCGTCGGCGAGCTCGCCGACGGCCTCCACCACCTCGGGCGAGTCGGTGCGCGCGTGCTCCCGGACCAGTGCCGCGAGCTCGGGGGGCGTCAGCCGGAGCGCGCCGCCACGGAGGACCGCGAGATGACCGAGCAGCTCGGGGACGAGACGGCTCAGGGGCAGGTCCCAGCGCGCCAGGAGGAGCACGTGCAGGCTGCCCGGGTCCGTGGTCAGCAGGTGGTCGATGAGGCTCACGGCGTCGGGGGACAGGCGGTGGGCGTCGTCGAGGACCAGCAGCCCTTCGGGCCGGCCGGGGCTGCCGGTGGCCATCAGGGACGACACGGCCTCGGCATCCAGGTCCGGCGTGACGGTCACCCAGACCGTGGACTCGCCGATACCCCGGCTCTGGATCCAGCCGGCAGTGCCGAGTGTCTTGCCCGCGCCGGCCGGTGCGACCACCATCGTGAGCGGGCCTGACGTGGCGGCGTCGAGGCGGCTCCAGAGGTCCTCGCGAGGAACCAACGTCCGGGGGAGGATCGGGAACCGTGCCCGGACCTGTCGTGGCAGGCGAGAGTCACCCGGGCCCGTCCTGCGGAGCCACGGCTCGACCTTCACCTCGTCGTACTCGTCGATGGCACCCACCCGCGTCCTAGATCGGTGCAGCAGCAGTCTTCGACGGTAGATCGGTTGTGAGACTGGTCAAGGCCGCAACTGGACATACCGCCCTGGTTTCTACAAGTTGACCCGAACGGACCATGAGAAAGGGGTCTTTACGGGCTGTCGATTCCCAGGCCCAGTCCGTGCTCCAGCCCGATGGTCACCAGGTCGGGGTGGTCGGGCTGGTCGAGGTCGGTGCGCAACCACTCGAGGGCGTCGTCCTCGCAGAGCACGAGCAGGGCGGACGTGCCGGGCACGAGGCGGTCGCGCATCTTGTTGGTGAACGTCTCGTCGACGCCGATGCCGGTCAGAGCGGCGGCCTGCTCGTGGTGGCTGTCGCCGACCGCGGCCTGCAGCAGGGGTACGGCGTACGTCACCCCGACGACGAGGTCGAGCAGCTCCGGCTGGCGCATCTCGCCGGCCGGCGACGCCGCGACCGTGGTCTGCGGCGACCGAGCCGAGGACGTCCAACCCACCACCAGGGCGTCCACCACCCGCACGCGCCCACGAGCGATCAGGTCGCGCAGCACAGCGGCCGAGTGCGAGGCGCCCTCGTACGTGCTGAACGTCCAGGCCGACAGGGCGGTCATGTCGGCTCGCGCTCGTGTCCACTCATGAGCCGAGCATGGTCGTCGACATGACCTGCTGCGCTCACCTGATGCGGGTGACCGCCGAACACGACGACGTCGTCCGCCGTCGCACGAGGGGCGAGAAAAGGACCGGAACGCCCTCGCCCGTTTCGCGTGACCCGCGTGCGATGCGAGGTTGCCTACTCTCGCGGGACAGCAGGACGGAATCGAGACGCCAGCCGAGTGCGCCGTCGAGCAGCCGAAGCCGCTCGCCGGCTGTGCGCCTGACGCACACGGGTTTTCTGGAGGCGCGGACGAAGATGACCAGGACGATGATCCGGGTGGATGCCGACATGTCGCAGGACATCACCGAGAAGTTTCCGCACCTGCAGCTGCGAAAGCACAGCGCTCAGACCACCTTGAGTGGCGACATCGAGGACCAGGAAGAGCTGCAGGGCGTCCTCAACTACCTGAGCCTGATGGGCGTCACCGTCGTGGAGGTCGTCACCATCCCGGAGTGACCGGCCCGTGGGCCGAACCCCGGGGCCGCTGGGCGCCCTTCACGGCACGGGACCGTCGGCGAGGGGCACGTGCGCACTCCCGCCAGGCGCCAGCGTCAGGACCCGGCAGTCGGGGGCGGTGCGGCGCACCGCCTCGCGGAACGCGGGCGCGGCGTCGTCCATCCAGCTGCCGAAGCGTTGCGCGACGGGGAAGTGCAACGTGCCCCAGTGCACGGGCACTGCACACCGCACTCGCGCCAGGGCACACGCGGTGGCGGCCTCCTCGGGCCCGAGGTGCCCCGCGGGAAGTCGCGGTCCCCAGCCACCGATGGGCACGAGCGCCAGGTCGATGGACGTGGCGTCGGCCAGGTCGGGCAGGGTCGCCATGCCGGCGTGCAGGCCCGTGTCGCCGGCGAACCAGATCGTGCCGTGCGGGGTCGTGACCAGGTGCCCGTTCGCGTCGTTCGGCCGGTGCGGCATGGGCCTCGTGTGGTGCACGGCATCGACGAGCCGCACGCGCACGCCGTCGCCCGCGTCGTACCACTCGTCGTGGAGACCTACGCCGCGCAGGCCCTTGCGGCGCAGCCATCGCGCGTTGGCCGGCCCGGTGAGCACCGGCACGTCGGGCAGCCGCCGCAGCGACCCGAGCTCGGCGTGGTCGTGGTGGAGGTGGGACAGGAGCACGACGTCCGTGCCGGCCCATGCTGCTGCGGCCGGGGTCGGACCGCGACGTCGGAGGGGCCCGTTGTGGCGGGCCAGCAGGGGGTCGGTGACCAGACGCCGACCGGCGACGTCGAGCACGATCGTGGAGTGGCCCAGCCAGGTCACGGTCACCACGTCGACAGCGCAGCGTGCCACCGCCTCCCCGACCTCGCCCGCTTCGGGCGAGGGGCTGCCGCTCCGGCGTTCGTACGGTGAGCGGCACGTCGGCCGAGGAGGCACCCATGACCGCATTCACCGTGTGGAAGTTCGACGACGCCAAGGGCGCGGGCCACGCGGCGGTGATGCTCAGGGAGGCGGCGAACGACGGTGTCGTGAAGATCGTCGACCACGCCGTGGTGTCCTGGCCGGTCGGCGCCAAGAAGCCCACCGTGGAGCAGGGGCACGAGGAGGCGATCCGCGGAGCCGGCTGGGGTGCGTTCTGGGGCCTCCTGTTCGGCGCCCTGTTCATGGTGCCCCTGCTCGGTGCGGCCGCGGGCGCCGCCATGGCCGGGCTCGGCCACATGACCCAGGGCGTCGGGATCAGCAAGGAGCAGCTGGAGCAGCTGCGCAGCGAGATCACCGAGGGCACCTCGGCCCTGTTCGCCGTGACCGAGGAGGGGAACCTCGACCGGCTCGGCGAGCGGTTCCGTGGCGTCCACTCACGGCTGATCGACACCAACCTCACCCCGGCCGAGCGCGAGATGCTGCTCGAGGCCATGGGCCAGAGCTGACCGTGCGGCGAACCGCGTCGGGGGGCCGAGGGGCTGCCCGACGCGCGACCAGGAGCCATGGGAGACCGATGTCGAAGCTGACCGCTCCGGACCACGGCGGGTCGACGTTCGTCGCCTGGGTGTTCCCCACGCCGCTGGCGGTCGATGCGGCCGAGCTGCGGGTCAAGGGCCTGGAGCAGCAGCACCGGCTGTCGGTCAAGGAGCGGGCGACCGTCATGTGGCTGCAGGGGGAGAAGCAGCCGAAGATCGTGCGCCACTCCTCGGGCGGGCATGCCGTCGGCAAGGGCGCGTTGTGGGGCGGGATCCTCGGCACCATCGTCGGCGGCCCCGTCGGCGGTGCCGCCGTCGGGGCGGCCGTGGCCGGCTCGGCTTCCAGGCTGCGTCGAGCGCACCTGCCCGCCGACGTCCTCGCCAGCGTGCGCGACGAGATGCGGCCCGGGCGGTCGGCGCTCCTGGTGCTGGTGGACAGCCCCGACGAGGATCTCCTCACCGTCGTGGCCGGTCAGGAGACGGGCGTGACGGTGCTGCGGGCCGAGCTCGCCTGACGACGACGCCAGAGTGCCCCCACCTCACGAGGTGGGGGCACTGTCGTCCCGGAGTGTGTGCGTCGTCAGCGGTTCTTCAGCTGCGCGGTCAGCGCCCAGATCAGGGCGATGTCGAAGGCGATGATCACGATCGCCCACAGGGGGTAGTAGGGGAGGAAGACGAAGTTCGACAGGGCCGAGAGCATCGCCAGGGCGATGCCGGCCACCATCGCCCAGCTCTGCCGGAGGAACAGCGCGACGCCGATGGCGATCGCGAGGAGCCCGATGATGAGGTACGTCCATCCCCAGGCTGTGATGTCGAACTTGAACGTGTAGTTCGGGGTCGTCACGAAGAACTCGTCGTCGAACAGAGCGGCCAGTCCGGCCACGCACTGGAACAGGCCGATGGTCACGAGCATGGCTGCCGCAAAGATGGTCATTCCGTAGGCGAACGCGCCCTTCGTCGAGTCCTCGAAGGCACGTTGCGGGGTGGTCGTCATCGCGGAACCCTTCAGTGTCGGGAGAGGTGGATCCCTCCGGGTGACCCGACGGTGGCACCGACCGAGACGTCCTCCTTCACCCGATCCGGGCCAAGAACCTCAGGGGGCGGACGCGTGCGAGACCGGTCCGTTCCCCTGGATCGGGCGAGGTGCCGGACAGGCCCCGCGTCGGACCGTCCGTACGGCGAGCGTCATCCCGCCAGTCGATCACGAGGAGCGGCGACATGGGTTATGCGTACAAGGTGGTCGAGCTTCGCGAGAAGCTCATGGGCGGCAAGCTGTCCGGCGAGAAGCTGGAGCGGGTCCTCAACGAGCACGCCGCCGGGGGATGGCAGCTGCGCGCCATCACGGCGGCCGACATCAAGGGTCGGGTCGGGCCCGGTTCGGTCGAGGGCCTGCTGGTCACGTTCGAGCGGCAGACCCCCTGACTCCTGACCCCTGACTGCCGGCGGTCGACCCACGCACACCAGGGCCGCGGCCCCGGTTGCTTTCGTGCCTCACCCGATGCGGGTGACGGTCGTTGCCTCGTCACGATCCCAGGCTGGACCGGACAGCAGCAGCCGACGGAGGTGTGGGCGGATGACCGTGCCCGATCAGCGTGTCGCTCAGGAAACCGAGCTGGAGAACCTTCGCGCGGAGGTGGCGCGGCTGCAGACCGCGCTGGACGCGGCGCCCGCTCAGCCCGCCCTACCGCCGCCCCCGCCCGAGAAGGGCGGCACGCTGCGCTGGGTCGGCGTCGGCGTGCTGCTCGCCCTCGTCGCGCTGCTGGCACCGACGGCCATCGTGGCCACCTGGGTCCATGACGAGATCGCGGACACCGACCGCTACGTCGAGACCGTCACGCCCCTGGCCGCCGACCCGGCGGTGCAGAACGCCGTGACCACGCGGGTCACCGACGCGATCTTCACGCGCTTGGACGTCCAGGCGGTCACGCAGGACGCCGTCAACGCCCTCGCCGACCAGGGGCTGCCGCCCCGCGCGACGGCGAGCCTGTCGGCACTCGTGACGCCCCTGGTCAACGGGATCCACGGGTTCGTCGAGGACGCGGTCGGGAAGATCATCCGCTCCGACCAGTTCCAGGAGGCCTGGGTCGCGGCCAACCGTGAGGCGCACGCGCAGATGGTCGCCGTCCTGACCGGCAAGACCGGAGGGGCGATCCAGGTCGAGGGCAACACGGTCAGCGTGAACCTCGCCGCCGTCATCGACGCGGTCAAGACCCGCCTCCAGGACGCAGGCTTCGCGCTCGCCGACAAGATCCCCGAGGTGAACGCGCAGTTCACCATCATGCAGTCGGCCGACATCACCAAGGCACAGACCGCGTTCCGGACGCTGAGCGCGCTGGCCCGGGCTCTCCCGATCGTGGCCCTCCTCCTGCTCGCGGCCGCAGTGGCGCTCGCACCCTCCCGCCGCAAGGCGCTGGTCATCGGAGCCTTCGTGGTCGCGGCGTCGATGGTCCTCCTCGGTGCGG
Source organism: Nocardioides iriomotensis (assembly GCF_004168035.1). Lineage (GTDB taxonomy): Bacteria > Actinomycetota > Actinomycetes > Propionibacteriales > Nocardioidaceae > Nocardioides_B > Nocardioides_B iriomotensis. Next base: position 324,622 of record NZ_SDPU01000020.1, read on the forward strand.
CGCTCAACGCGTTCCGCATCATCTACCTCGACGCCGTACCGCCGGACCGGGTCCCGCCCGCGGCGGCCGCGGCGATCTACGACCAGCTCGTGGGGTTCATCCGGCTCAACCTGCGCGCCGTCCTCGTCGTGTTCCTCGCGGTCGCGCTGATCGCGTGGCTGACCGGCCCCTGGGCTCCGGCACTCGCGGTCCGTCGTGCGACCGGACGTGCCGTCGACACGGTGCGCCACGGCGGGGAGCGGGCCGGCCTGAACACCGGGGCCTTCGGCGTCGCCCTCTACAACATGCGCACCCCGCTGCGGGCGGGCGTGCTCGGCATCGCGGTCCTGGTCTACGTGATGGCGGCCCACCCGACGGGCGCCTTCGCCCTCACGGTGCTCCTCGTGGCCGGGTTGGTGATCCTGCTGATCGAGCTGCTGGCGCGTCCCCCGGCCGCCGACGACGTCACTGGAGCGCAGCCGTCAGGCGCATGACGTTGTCGACGTAGCGGGCGCCTCGGGTGCGGCCGCTCCACTCCGCGTGGGTCAGCTCGGACGAGACGGCGCGGTAGGCGTCCTCGACGGCGCGCATCCGCTTGACCACCTCGGGCCCGAGGAGCATCAGGCTGACCTCGTAGTTGAGCGCGAACGAGCGCATGTCCATGTTGCTCGATCCCACGACCGCCACGTCGTCGTCGATCGTGAAGTGCTTGGAGTGCAGCACGTACGGCGCCGGGTAGCGGAAGATGCGCACGCCGGCCTCGAGCAGCGCCTCGTAGTAGGAGCGCTGCGCGTGGTAGACCATGAACTGGTCGCCGACGGCGCTGACGAACAGCTCGACCGACACGCCCCGTTGCGCCGCGGTCGTCACGGCGTACAGCAGCGACTCGTCGGGCACGAAGTAGGGACTCGTCAGGGAGATCCGCTGCTGGGCGGAGTAGAGCAGCGTGGTGAACAGCCGCAGGTTGTTCTCCATGGGGAAGCCAGGTCCGCTCGGCACGACCTGGCAGACCACGTCGCCCACCGAGCTCCCGGTGCCGTCGAGCACCGGTGTCAGGGTGTCGCCGCTGACCTCGATCACCTCGTCGGTCTCGCTGTACCAGTCGGTGCGGAAGACGGCGTCCAGAGCCGTCACCGCGGGGCCCTCGACGCGGACCGCGAGGTCCACCCACGCCCGGCCGGCCTTCCGGTTCTTCGGCTTGTCGTACGTCGCCTCGATCAGGTTCTGCGATCCCGCGAACGCGACGCGCCCGTCGACGACGAGGATCTTGCGGTGGTTGCGCAGGTCGGGCCGCCGCATCCGCCCGTGCAGGGGGTCGATGGGCATCATCGGCCGCCACTCGATGCGGGTGCTGTCCAGCCGCCGGACGGTCTCCTTGTACGTCGGGATGCCGCGCGAGCCGAGGTGGTCGAGCAGCAGCCGCACCCGGACGCCGCGCTCCGTCGCCTGGACCAGCGCGTCGAAGAACGGGTCGGTCACCTCGTCCCAAGCGGTGATGTAGAACTCCACGTGCACGTAGTCGGTCGCTGCGTGCACCGCGTCCGCCATCGTCAGGATGGCGGCCTGGTAGTCGGGGAGGAAGTCGACCGCGTTGCCCCCGACGGCCGGGAGCGCGCCCAGGTGGCGGTTGAGCCGCGCCGCCGACGCGACGTACGCCAGCCGGGGGGTGTCCTCGTGGAGCTCGGCCACGGCCGCCGTCCGCTCCTGGATCCGCTCGTTGACGTGCAGCTGCTTGAGGTGCCGGCGCCGCTCGACATGGGTGCTGCCCAGGAGCAGGAAGAGGAGGAACCCGACATAGGGGGTGGCGAGGATCAGGAGGAGCCAGGCCATCCCGGTGGACGGCCTGCGCCCGCCCGGGATGACGCAGAGCGCCGCGACGCAGATCGTGACGTGCACGAGCACCGCGAGCGTGGAGAGCGCGGCGACCAGCCCGCCGGGCCAGCTGATGGCGAGGACGGCGCCGGGATGGATGGGGACCAAGGCTGCGCGCACCTCCGACAGAGCTCGACGAGGGCCCCATCGTCGGGTGGTTCCGGAGCCCACCAGTCACCCGCAGCGGGTGAGCACGCGCCGTGCCCGCCCGTCGACCATCGCATCGTGGTGGCCACCAGCTCCGACGACCTGATCCCGCGTGGCCTGCGCGTCCTCCTCGGCGCCGCGGCGGCGACCGTCGTGCTCGCCGGCCTCCGCTCGATCGGCGACATCGTCGGACCCGTCTTCCTGGCCCTCGTCCTCACCGTGCTCGTGCACCCCGCGCGCGCGTGGCTGCAGGGCCGCCGCGTGCCGGGCTGGGCGGCGAGCACCGCGCTGATCGTCCTGGTGTACCTGCTCGTCCTGGGCCTTGCGGCCACCCTCTTGGGCGCGACCGCACGGTTCGCGACCATCCTGCCGACGTACCAGGACTCGTTCGACGACCTCCTGGCCGGCGCCACCGCCTGGCTCGAGGGGATCGGTGTGGGTCCGGACCAGCTCGCGGCGCTCCGTGAACCGACCGACTTCTCCCGTCTGGTCGACCTGTTCTCCGGCCTGCTGGGCGGACTCCTCGGGATCGCCTCGAGCCTCTTGTTCATCTGCACGCTCGTGCTGTTCATGACCTTCGACGCGAAGAAGTTCCCGGGCAACCTGGCCGCCGTCGCGCTCGACCGGCCGGGCATCGGGGCGGCGTTCAGCAGCTTCGCGGTGGGCACCCGCACCTACCTGCTGGTGTCGACGGTGTTCGGGCTGATCGTCGCGGTGCTGGACACGATCGCGCTGGCGCTGCTCGGGATCCCGGTCCCCGTGCTCTGGGGCCTGCTCTCCTTCATGACCAACTACATCCCCAACATCGGCTTCGTGATCGGGCTGATCCCCCCGGCGGTCCTCGCCCTGCTCGAGGGGGGCCCCGGCCTGATGCTGGCCGTGATCGCTGTGTACTGCGTCATCAACGTGGTGCTGCAGACCGTCATCCAGCCGAAGTTCGTCGGCGACGCGGTCGGCCTGTCGACCACGATCACGTTCCTGTCCCTCGTCTTCTGGACGTTCGTGCTCGGCCCGCTCGGGGCGTTGCTGGCCATCCCGCTGACCCTGTTCGTGAAGGCCACCCTGATCGAGGTGGACCCGCGGGTCGCCTGGATCGACGCACTGACGTCGAACCGGGACCCGCAGCCCCAGGACGCGGCCGCGGCTGCGGTCCCCGAGGTCGACGTCGTCACCGGAAACGGGGGAGGACGGGCACCCGGTCCGCGCCCCAACGTCTCCGCTGAAGGAGGGTCATGACGGCCGACGTTCGCACCATGGAGGAGCCCACCGGCGCCCTGCGGGACAGCACCTGGGCCCTGGTCCTCATCGCGGGCATCGTCACCGCGGCGTGCGGGCTCGCGCTGGCGTTCTGGCCCGAGGAGACGCTGCGGATCGTCGCCGTGATCGTGGCGGTCCAGCTCCTCCTGACCGGCCTGGTGAGCGTCGTCGGAGCGGTTGCCGCCGGGAGCGTCGACCGTGGCGTGCGCACGCTGGTCGTGCTCTCCGGCATCCTCAGCATCCTGGTCGGCCTCGTCCTGCTCCGCGCCCCCCAGCAGACGGTGGTCGTCGTGGCGCTCCTCCTGGGTCTGTACTGGGTGCTCAAGGGGCTCGTGGAGCTGGTGGCGGCGCTGACCACCGACGCCTCGCCCCACCGCTGGTGGTCGGTCGCGATCGCCCTGTTCACGACGGCCGTGGGGACCTTCCTGGTGCTGAGGCCGGAGGCATCCTTCGCGCTCCTGGTGATCGTCGTGCAGGTGTGGCTCCTCGGGTACGGGTTCATCATGATCGTGTCGGCCCTCAGCATGCGGTCGGCGGCGCGACGCGCGGGTTCGTGAACCGGGGGCCGTCCCACGCGGGCCGACCGGCCCGGCACTGGCTGCGACGGTGGGGACCGCGCGGTGTCGCCCTGGCCGTCACCGGGATCGGGCTGTACGTCGTGGCTCCCAGCCTGCTGGCCATGCTCGACGCGTGGCCGCAGCTGGAGGCGGTGCGGCCACGGTGGTTCGTCCTGCTGGCCGCCCTCGAGGTGGGGAGCTTCGTCGCCCTGTGGGGGCTGACCCGGATCGCCCTGTCGCGGCCGCGGCACGTCCGGCGGGCCGGCCCGGGCGCGGCCGGAGCGGGTCACGGTGTCCCCGCGCACGCGGGCCACGCCCGGTGGCGCCGGGCGCGGTCCGTGCGCTGGGCCGACGTGGCCCGCGCCCAGCTCGTCGGCAACGCCGCCAGCCGGGTGCTGCCCGGAGGTGCGGCCACGGGCACCGTCGTCCAGGGCCGGATGCTGCTGCTGCGCGGACACCCCGCGGACCGCGTGGCCAGTGCGCTCACGGCGGTCGGTCTGCTCACCACGGGCGTCCTCGCGACCCTCCCCGTGCTGACCGTCCCGGCCGTGCTGATCGGGCCGCCTCCCGCCCACGAGCTCCAGCTCGGGCTCGTCGTCTCCCTCGTGCTCGCCGTCGTCGTGGTCGGCCTCGGCGTGCTCGCGCTCACCGTCCCTCGCGTGCTCGTCAGCGTCGGGTTCGCGGTCGGCGGCGTGCTCCACCTCCTGGGCGTGCGCGTGACCGCGGCCGGGGTCGGCCTCGCCCTGGCGCGCCAGCGGGCCCGGGTGCGGGCGGCGTTCTTCGGCAACTGGTGGCGATCGGTGATGGCGGCGGCCGCCCACCGGATGCTCGACTACGCAGCGCTCGTGGCCGCGCTCGTCGCCGTGGGAGCCCAGGCGCGACCCTCGCTCGTCCTGCTGGCCTACGTCGTCGCTGCGGTGATGGGCATGGTGCCGCTGACCCCGGGCGGCCTGGGCTTCGTCGAGACAGGCCTGACCGGCGCGCTCGTGCTGGCCGGCGTCTCCGCGGACGCGGCCGTGCTGGCGACGCTGCTCTACCGGTTGGTGTCGTTCTGGTTGCCGATCCCGGCCGGCGCCATCGCCTGGGCGAGCCTGACGGTGCGCCGTCCCGAGGCGGCGCCGTTGCGGCGAGCGGGCTCCCCGGTCGCGTGAGACGCCCTAGAGAGCGCCGCCGCTCGCGAGGAGCTGCATGACGGCGCGCCGTACCAGCGTCTCCTTGTCGCCGGTCAGCTCGAGGCCCCGGCTCGCCACGCAGTCCTTGACGGCGCGCGTGACGTCGAACGCCTCGTCCGGGCTGCACCGCACGGAGAGCTCGACCCGGCGGGAGCCGTCGGGGAAGAACCACTGCTGGGCGCGCAGCGGCCGGTCGAGCTCCGGCAGCCTGGCCTTGTGCTGCACGACGTGCAGCGGGCCGAGCATCACGAGCCGGTGCAGGGCCGGCCCGTCGGGGTCGTGCGCCGCGTAGAAGCGTCGCTGCCGCTTGCTGAACAGCCTCGTCACGCGGGTGCGCCCGCACGCGGCCCGTCGCACCAGCGCGTCGTCGACCGGGTGGACGAGGGAGGCGGAGCAGACGAACCCCTCAGGCACGACGTCGACCGACGCGTCGAAGGACGAGGCGCTCCGTACGGCGGTGGGCACCTGGCTGGGTGGGAGGTGGCGGTGCGTGACGGTCGCCTGGCCCCGGCGGTCCTGCACGCGTCGGGCCCGGACGGCGACGCCGCGCGACGTCAGGGCGAGGGCCGGCGTGTCCAGCAGGAACACCTGGCTGATCCGGCCCCGGAGCGGGTCGATCCCGAGCGCGTCGTGGACCGGCCGTCGCACCTCGTCGGGCACCACGAACCTGAGGTCGACCCTCGGTGCCCGGATCAGCACGGGCAGCAGGTCGTGGATCCGGTGGCCCGCCTCGACGCTCGCGCGGTCGGGCCGTCCGGCCGGGACCTGCCCGGCCGGCTGCTCGACGGGCACCGGCCCGGTCATGGTCACTCCCCGAAGGCCTCTTGGAGGGCTCGTTCCTGCTCGTTGGACAGGTTGGTGAACATCAGCTCTGGCCGCTCGTCACCGAAGGCCTCCGTGACCTTGTCCAGCACCGCGTTCGAGCTGAGCACGAACAGCGCGGAGGTCCCGGGCGTGACCTTGGCCCGGACCTCGTCGATGAACGTGTCGTCGATGCCGACGTCGGCGAGGGACCCCGACAGGGCGCCGGTGGCCGCGCCGATCGCGGCGCCGAGGAGCGGTACCAGGAAGATCAGGCCGAAGAGCATGCCCCAGAACGCGCCGCCCAGGGCTCCGGCGCCGGCGAGGTTGTTGAGCTGCCGCGTCTTGGGCTTCTTCTTGCCTTCCTCCCACTCCACCACGGCGGCGTCGTGGATCACGATCAGGTTCTCCCTGGCCAGGTCGTGCAGCGTCTTGGACGCGTGCTCGGCGCCGTGGGAGGTGTTGAACTTCCAGACCGTGAGCGTGGCTGCCGTCGTCATCAGGGGTCTCCTCGAGTCGTAGGGGGGCAGGTCGGAGCCGGCGCGGGTGCCTCGTCGTCTCGGACGTCGTGGCGTCGACCGGGTCGAGGCACGACCATGACCGACGCCGGGGGGCCGCCTGCTCACCCGATGCGGGTGACGATCGCGGTCGGCCCCGCCCCGATCGTCGAGCGATGAGCGAGACCAGGGACCGCCGGTCCGCGGGTGGCCTCGCGCACGTCGCCGACCCGGCCGCGCTCCTGTACGGCGCGCTCATCGCGGCCTCCGTGCTGGCGACGGCGAGCGCCCACGCCGAGGCGTACACGCACGTGGCGGTGGCGACCACCTTCGTCCTCGGCGTGTACTGGCTGGCCCACGTCTACGTCGAGTCACAGAGCCTGCAGCTGTCGGGGGACGGGCGCCGGTACCTCCACCGGCTCGGGCACACCGCCCGCGGGGAGCTCAGCATCATCCAGGGCGGGCTGCCGGCCATCGTCGTCTTCGTGGTCGCGGACCGGGCCGGCCTGTCGGTCGGCAGCGCCGCGGCGGTCGCCGTCTACTTCTCGGTCGCCGTCCTGGTCGGCGCGGGCTACCTGACCGCCCGAGCGGCCGGACGGCAAGGATGGGCCGCGGTCCTGGACAGCGCCGCGGCCGGGCTGTTCGGCGTCCTGGTGATCGTCGCCAAGGCCCTGCTGCACTGAACGCACTGGTGCGAACCGTCCGATTCAGGTGACCCGGGCCCGAGCCGTCCTGCACGAGTCTGAGGGCTCGGTTGCTGAACCCTGGAGGTGCCGTGACGCTCTCTCGCCACGAGACGCTCCCCGGGGCGGACTCGCTCGTGCCCCGGCTCGGCGCGGTCACCGACACCACGCTCGGCCTCGCGCTCGTCGTCGCGGCGGCGGGCAGCAGGACGGTTCGCCGGACACGTCCCGTCTGGTCCCCGTTCGTGACCCTCGCGGACCGGGTGGGGGACACCGCGCGGCAGCACACGCCCGTGTCGAGGGCGGTCGGAGCCCTCGCCGAGCAGGGTGCGCGGCTCCGCGGCCGGGTCGTCTCCGACGCGGGCGACCTGCTGGACCGGCTGCTCCCCACGGTGGTCGTGGAGGTGCTGCGCCGCCTGGACCTCACCCGGATCGTGATCGACAACGTCGACCTCGACCGGGTGGTCGCCGCGGTGGACCTCGACTCCGCCGTCGGGCGCGTGGACATCGAGCAGATCCTCGACCGCGTCGACGTCGAGGCAGTGGCGGCGCGGGTGGACGTCGATGCGGTCGCCGCACGCCTCGACATGGACGGCGTGCTCGACCGCATGGACCTCACCGAGCTCGCGCTCCGCCGCCTGGACTGGGACGTCCTGGTCGCAGCGGTCCTGGACCACGTCGACCTCGAGGCCATCGCCCTGGAGGTCATCGAGTCGGTCGACCTCCCCGACATCATCCGGGAGTCGAGCGGCGCGCTGACGTCCGACACCGTGCGCAGTGCCCGGATCCGCGGCGCCGCGGCCGACCAGGCCCTGGGGCGGATGCGTGACCGGCTGCGCTCGCGTCACAACGGCGCCGGCGTGCCGGCGTCCGACCGCTCGGTCGGGCCGTGACCCAGCATCACGCCTCGTCGATCCCGGACGAGGCAGAGGCGCTGCAGGGCAGGACCGCGGGGCTGGTCAGCCGTGCGATCGCCGCGGTCATCGACGCCACGGTCGTCTCGGCCGTCCTGCTGGGAATCTACGTCTCGATCGCCGGCGCGTTCTTCGTGTGGAACCCCCGCTCGTTCCACTTCCCCGACTGGTCGGGGATCGTCACGCTGACCACGGCCTGGTTCGTCGCCACGTCCTACCTGACCGTCGGGTGGTGGACCGCCGGACGCACCTGCGGCTGCACCGTCATGGGACTGCGGGTCGTCGGCCACCGTGACCGCGACCTCCGCTTCGCCCAGGCCCTCGTGCGCGCCGTCGTGTGCACGCTCTTCCCGCTCGGCCTGGTCTGGTGCGCGCTCGACGTGCGGTCGCGGGCCGTCCACGACCTCGTCGTCCGGAGCCGGGTCGTCTACGACTGGCGGCACCGGGAGCCGTGACCCGGGGGTCACGCCGGGCCACGGCCGGTCCCGGCGCGCCACCGGGTCGGGAGGTCAGGAGGTCAGGAGGGCGGTGACGCTCAGCACCACGATCGTCATGCCCGCCAGCATCGCGAGCAGCGGCCACACCCAGCGGAGGTACGTGCCGTAGGGGACCTTCGCGATCGCGAGCCCACCCATGACGACCGCCGACGTGGGGATGAACAGGTTCATCAGGCCGGACGCGGTCTGGAAGGCGGTCACGGCGAGGTCCGCCGGCACCCCCACGAAGCCGGCCAGCGGCGCCATGATCGGCATGGCCACCGTGGCGAGGCCGGACGAGGAGGGGATGAGGAACGACAGCGGCAGGAAGAGCAGGTACATGACGACGGCGAACGCCGCCTGACCGACGTCACCGAGCGCCACCTCGGCCCAGTGCAGCACCGTGTCGGTGATCTGGCCGTTGTTCATGATGACCGTGATGCCGCGCGCGATCCCGATGATCAGCGCGACGCCCAGGAGGTCACGCGCGCCGGCGACGAACGACTCGGTGAGCTCGCCCTCGCTCAGGCGCGCCACCAGCCCGATGATCACCGAGAACAGGATGAACGAGGCGGTCATCTCGGGGAACCACCACCACAGTGTCGGCAGGTTCAGGCCGAGGTCCTCCCACGGGATGACGCCGTACATCATCAGGACGAAGGCGAGGCCGAAGAACACCAGCACCGTCTTCTGGGTGCCGGTCATGGTCGCGGTCTGCTCCTCCTGGCCCATCTGGAAGCCCGCCTCGGCGTTCCCCCGGAGGTCGTTCACGACGGATCTGGTCGGGTCGGCCTTGATCCGGTCGGCGTACCGCAGCACCCAGAAGATCCCCAGCGCGAGGCCCACGACGAGGATCACGAGCCGCGAGACGAGACCCTCACTGATCGAGACGCCGGCGAACCCCGACGCGATCCCGGTCGCGAAGGGGTTGATGGTGGACCCGAGCGTGCCGATGCCGCAGCCCAGCAGCAGGACCGCGGCTCCCGTCAGCGTGTCGTAGCCCGCGGCGACCATCACCGTGATGACCAGCGCGTAGAAGGCCAGGCTCTCCTCGGCCATGCCGTACGTCGTACCGCCCAGCGCGAACACCGACATCAGGATCGGGATCATCCAGCGCTCCCGGCCCTCGAGCCGGCGCACGAGCCGGCCGATGCCCGCCTGGATCGCTCCGGTGCGCATCGTGACGCCGAGGAAGCCGCCGATCACGATGATGAACAGGGCGACGTCGATCGCGCCGAAGAGCACGCCTTCGTTGTAGTAGCTGATCGTCCCCTTGGCGTCCTCGATGCCGTAGAGGCCGTTGATCGGAGCGGTCAGGGAGTCGAGCAGGATCCGCTGGGGGTTCGACTCGACCTCGCTGTACGTCCCCGGGATGGGCGCCCCCTGGTCGTCGAGCTTGTACGTGCCGGCGGGGATGATCCAGGTGGCGATCGCCATGACGACGATCAGGGCGAACAGGATCGTGTAGGCGGACGGCAGCGAGAACTTCCGCCGCTTGGGCTCGGTGGGAGGCGGTCCTTGCCGAACCGTCGTGTCCTCGCTCATGGCGCCTCCTTCTCGGTCGGGATCGAGCCCGGGGCGGGCTGCTGCGTCGCGGTCGCGGTCGCGGGCACGGCGTCCTCGTGCCAGGGCTGCTCGGCCTTCGGGACCTTGAAGCCGAGGTAGCCGTAGAGCACGTCGAGCAGGGGACTGAGGATGTTGAAGAAGCAGTACGGGAGGTACGCCGCGGTGGAGACACCGAGGACGCCGGAGATGTAGGCGCCACACGTGTTCCACGGGACCAGGACGGACGTCACCGTCCCGGAGTCCTCGACCGCGCGGGACAGCACCTGCGGGGCGAGACCTCGCTTGGAGAACTCCGCCCGGAACATCCGGGCGGGCAGGACGTCGGCGACGTACTGGTCGCCCGCGATGACGTTGAGGCCGATCCCGCTGCCGTTGACGGCGGCGATCAGCGACCCGCGGCGGCGGGTCCGGGACACGATCGGCGCGAGCAGTCGCTGGAGGAAGCCGGCGTGCTCCATCACCGCGGCGAACGACAGCGCGCCGAGCACCAGCCAGATCGTGGTGAGCAGGCTCGCCATGCCACCGCGGGAGAAGAGTTCGTCGACCTGCGGCACGCCCGAGTGGCTGACGAAGCCCGTCGCCATCGAGGCGTAGATCGCGTGGAGGGAGGTGCTGACCGGTCCGTAGTCCGGGTTGTCGACGAACGCCTTGACGGCCTCCCACTGCGTGAACGGAGCCATCAGCCCGGCGAGCAGCGACGACCCCAGGATCGACAGGAACGGCGGGTACCTGAGCGCGGCGAACACGACCAGTGCGACCAGGGGCAGGATGTTGAGGGCCGAGATGTTGAACGCGTTCCCCAGGGCCTCGCGTGCCACGTCGGTGCTGATCGCGCCCTCGGGCTCGGCGGCGAAGCCGAGGAACATGAAGATGACGAGGCTGATGCCGAGCGCGGGCCCGGCGGTCCAGAACATGTTCCGGACGTGCTGGCCGACGGTGAGCCCGCCGCCGACCAGCTTGGGGACCAGGATCGTGGTCTCGGAGAGGGGCGTCATCTTGTCGCCGAAGTACGCGCCGCAGATGACGGCGCCCGCCGCCGTCGCGTCGGAGAGGCCCATGACCCGCGCCATCCCGACGAACGCGACGCCGAGCGTGCCGGCGGTGGTCCACGAGCTGCCGGTCACCGCGCCGACCAGGGCGCAGATCACCGCGGTCGCCAGGTAGAACCAGGCGGGGCTCAGCAGGCGGATCCCGACGTCCACCACCGTCGGGATCGTGCCGGCCATGTTCCAGGTGCCGATCAGCGCGCCGACGGCCAGCAGGATGAAGATGGCCCCGATCGCCGAGGTCACGCCGCCGACCGCGGCGTCGGCCACGCCGGCCACGGTGAACCCGTTCTTGAACGCCATCAGGCTCGCGAACGCCGCGCTCAGCAGCAGGGCCACCTGGAGCGGACCGTTGGTGGCGTCGATGCCGAACAGCACGATGGTCGTCGCCAGCAGCACGATCAGCACGACGATCGGCAGCAGGGCGTCGACCAGGGTGGGCTCGCGCGGCAGCCGCGGCAGCCGCGGTGGGGGCGGGTTCCCGTGGGGCCCGTTGTCACGGTGGCGTGACGATGCCTTGGCCATGGGAGCTCACCCCGTCGTGGAGGTGCCGGCGCCGATCACGAGCGCGCCGACCTCGTCCCCGCGGTGGTGATCGGGCCCGCGGGCGTACGCGACCAGTCCGACGACGACCAGCGCGGCGACGACGATGATGGTCCATCTGACGAACGCACGCATGACACCCCTCCGTTCGTCAGATCGGGTCGCGGAGGAGCGGGCACGTCATGCAGTGACCGCCGCCGCGACCCTTGCCCAGCTCGAAGCCCTCGATGGGGAGGACCTCGATCCCGGCCGCGCGCATCTTCGCGATCGTGAACGTGTTGCGCTCGTAGGCGACCACCACGCCGGGCTCGATGGCGACGACGTTGTTGCCGTCGTCCCACTGCTCCCGCTCCGCCTGGTAGGCGTCACCGCCGGTCTCCACCACGCGCAGCTTCTTCACGCCGAGCGCGTCGGCCACCGCCGAGAGGAAGTCCTTCTCCTGCGTGACGTGGAACGTGCCCGGCGCCGACCCGGGTCGCAGGCTGATCGCACGGACGTTGTCCATCACCTTGGGGTACAGCGTCACGGCGTCCCGGTCGAGCATCGTGAAGACGGTGTCCAGGTGCATGTGGGCGCGGTCCTTGGTCATCACCACGGCGATCACGCGCTCGGCGGCACCCTTGGCGAACAGCTGCTTCGCGACGAGCTCGATCATCCGTGCCTGGGTGCGCTCGCTGAGGCCGATCAGGACGGTGCCGTTGCCGATCGGCTGGACGTCGCCACCCTCCATCGACGCCCGCCCGAAGTCCTGGGCCTCGAATCGACCCTCGTCACCGAGCTCGGGGTACCAGAACTCGAAGGACGCGTCGGCGAACATCGGGTGGTACCGGTAGATGGCGGCGACGTTGTAGGCCTCCAGCCGTCTCGCCGGCCAGTACATCGGGTTGATCGAGACGCCCCCGTAGATCCAGCACGACGAGTCGCGCGTGAAGAGCGTGTTGGGCAGCGGGGGAAGGACGAACATGCTCGGGTCGTCGATCGCGGCGGCGGGCAGCGAGCTCGAGCGCAGCGCGCCGACGTCGAGGCCGGACTCGGCGACGGTGAGGCCGCCGATCAGGTGGGCGGCCAGGGCGTCCGGCTTCAGGTCGGTCAGGAGCTGTCGCACCTCGTCGACGAGCGACACGCCGACGGTGTACTCGGATGCAGCGACCTCGATCAGGCGCCGCCGGCCCGGCTCGCTGGCCTCCAGCGCCTCGGCGAGGAGCCGTTCCAGGAGGAAGACCTCGACCCCGCGCTCGCGCATCACCGAGTCGAACTTGTCGTGCTCGTACTGCGCACGCTCGACCCACAGGACGTCGTCGAAGAGGAGCTCGTCGTGGTTGGACGGGGTCAGCCGCTGCAGGCTCAGCTCCGGCCGGTGGACCATCACCCTGCGCAGTCGGCCCACCTCGGAGTGGACACCGAACTCGGACATCGTGGTCTCCTTCTGTTCGCTTGGTGTGGTCAGGCGGGGACGACCTGCGTGCCGGCGGAGCCGGCGACGACGTGCTCGATCTGCTCGAGGCTGCCGATGGCAGCCCGGTGTCCGGTGGCCTCCACGAAGTGCGCGGCGGCCTCGACCTTGGGCCCCATGGACCCCGCGGGGAGGTCCAGGTCCCGGAGCTCCGCGGGCGTGACCTTGGCCAGCAGCTTCTGCTGCGGCGTTCCCCAGCCGGTGTAGACGCCGTCGACGTCGGTGGCCATCACGAAGAGGTCCGCCTCGACCTCCCGGGCGAGGAGCTCGCTGGCGAGGTCCTTGTCGATGACGGCCTCCACGCCGGACAGCGTGGGACGGCCGTCCGGGCTTTCCGGGTGCGGCGTCGACATGGTCGGGACACCTCCGCCGCCGGCGCAGATGACGACGACGTCCCGGTCGAGCAGGACCCGGATCGGGTCGATCTGGTAGATGTGCCGCGGGAGCGGCGAGGGGACCACCCGGCGCCACGACTCGCCGTCCCGACGGAACGGCCAGCCCTTCTCGGCGGCCAGCGCGTGGGCCTGACCCTGCGTGTAGACGGGGCCGACGAACTTGGTCGGGTTGGTGAACGCCGGGTCGTCGGGATCGACCTCGACCATCGTCATGATGGTCGCGAACTCCTCCGTGTCGGGGAGGACGTTGCGCAGCTCCTGCTCGAGGACGTAGCCGATCATCCCCTCCGTCTGGGCTCCGAGGACGTCCAGCGGGTACGGGTCGACGGCCGTGTACGCCGCGGCCTGGAGCGCCAGGAGCCCCACCTGGGGCCCGTTGCCGTGGGACAGCACCAGCTCGTGGTCCAGCGCGACCCCGGCGAGGGCCGGCGCGGCCACCCGTACGTTGTCCCGCTGGGCGGCGGCCGTCAGCGGCTCACCGCGCTTGAGGAGCGCGTTGCCGCCCAGGGCGATCACGACTCGCACGTCCGGCTCCCCTCAGGACCCCAGCGTCGCGACCATGACGGCCTTGATCGTGTGCAAGCGGTTCTCCGCCTGGTCGAACACGATCGAGGCGGGGGACTCGAACACCTCGTCGGTGACCTCGAGCCCGTCGAGGCCGTGCTCCTGGAAGATCTGCTCGCCGACCTTGGTCTCGCGGTTGTGGAACGCCGGCAGGCAGTGCATGAACTTCACCATCCGGTTGCCGGTGCGGCGCAGGACGTCGGCGTTGACCTGGTAGGGCATCAGGAGCTTGATCCGCTCGGTCCACACCTCGGCCGGCTCGCCCATGGACACCCAGACGTCGGTGTAGAGGAAGTCGACGCCGGAAACCGCCTGGTCGACGTCGGACGTGAGGTGGAGCCGGGCTCCGGTCTCGCCGGCGATGTCGTGGCACTCCTTGACGAGGGTCTCGTCCGGCCACAGGTGCTCGGGGGCGCAGATGCGCACGTCCATCCCGAACTTGCACCCACCGACCATCAGCGAGTTGCCCATGTTGTTGCGGGCGTCGCCCATGTAGCAGAACGCGATGTCGGTCCGGTTCTTGTCGCTGTGCTCGGTCATGGTGAGCACGTCCGCGAGGATCTGCGTCGGGTGGAACTCGTTGGTCAGCCCGTTCCACACCGGGACGCCGGCGTACCGGGCGAGCGTCTCGACCCCCTGCTGGCTGAAGCCGCGGTACTCGATCCCGTCGAACGTCCGGCCGAGCACGCGGGCGGTGTCCTTCATCGACTCCTTGTGACCGATCTGGGAGCCGCCCGGGTCGAGGTAGGTGACGTGCGCCCCCTGGTCCTTGGCCGCCACCTCGAAGGCCGTGCGGGTCCGGGTCGAGGTCTTCTCGAAGATCAGCGCGATGTTCTTGCCCTGGAGCCGGGGCACCTCGTAGCCGCCGTACTTCGCGGCCTTCAGCTCGGCCGACAGCCGGAGCAGGTACTCGAGCTCCGCGGGTGTGAAGTCCAGCTCCTTGAGGAAGTGCCGGTTTCGGAGGTTGAACGCCATGGTGGGTGTCCTTCGATGGGAGGTGTGCGGCCTCAGGCGGGCGCCGAGACCGTGGCGAGCTCGGGTGCGAGGCGGGTGTGCCGCAGCCGCATCACGAGCTTGATGACTTCCTCGACGACGACGAGGGTGAGGGCGAGCCCGACGCAGATGGACCACTGCGCGAAGGTGAGGCTCGTCGTGCCGAAGATCCGCTGGAGGACGTCGAGCGACGTCACGGCGATGATGGCCAGCAGCGCGACACCGTAGCGGCGCAGCTGCGTCGCGCCGGGGACGAACGACCGGTCGAAGATCGTCTCGTCGGGGGTGCGGGCGAGCAGGCCCGCCGCCAGGTGGAACAGCGACAGCGTGGTCAGCAGGAACGTCGCGCCGAGGACGGCGTCGCCCTGGCTGTCGCCGATCTGGTAGGCGACCAGCGCACCGATCGTCATGACGGCGCCCTGGATGCACAGGCGCACCCAGTTCGCCGTGGAGAGCACGGGCGCGCTCACGGGCCGCGGCGGGCGGTCCATGAGGCCGGCGCTGGGCTGGTCGAACCCCAGGGCGATGGCGATCGGGATGTCGATCACCATGTTGAGCCACAGGATCTGCAGCGGGTTCATGGGAGCGCCGTCGGCGATGCCGATGATGCCGGCGCCCAGGAAGATCGCGATGTAGGCGACCAGGGTGGACATCTGGAACCGCAGGTACTTCAGCAGGTTGTCGTAGAGCGCACGACCGTAGGCCACGGCGTTCACGATCGTGGCGAAGTTGTCGTCGGTCAGGATCATCACCGCGGCCTCCTTGGAGACCTCGGTGCCGGTGATGCCCATGGCCACGCCGATGTCGGCGGCCTTGAGGGCGGGGGCGTCGTTGACGCCGTCGCCGGTCATCGCCGCGATGTTGCCGCTGCGCTTGAGCAGCTGGACCAGGCGGATCTTGTCCTCCGGGGCGACGCGTGCCACGACGCCGATGTCGGGCAGCTGGGCGAGCAGCTCCTCGTCGCTCATGGCGGCGAACGCCGTACCGGTGACGGCACGTCCCTCGATGCCGAGCTCCGCGGCGATCGCGGCGGCGGTCGTGGCGTGGTCGCCGGTGATCATCCGCACCCGGATGCCGGCCGACTTGCACTCGGCGATGGCGGCCCGGGCCTCGGCGCGCGGCGGGTCCACGATGCCGACCATCGCCAGCATGGTGAGGTCGTCGACGAGGTCGATGAGGTTCGCGTCGGGGGAGAAGGTCTCCCGCGGGAAGTCACGCTCGGCCACCACCATCACGCGCTCGCCGGACTCCGCCATGCGGTCGTTCGCGTCGAGCGCCAGGTGCACGTTGTCCTTGGTGACCGGCACGACCGCGCCGTCCGGGCTCCGGTACGACGCCGCGCGGGCGATGAGCACGTCGGGAGCGCCCTTCACGTAGCAGCGGACGACTGGCTCGCCGCGGGAGCTCGTCATCTCGTGGAAGGTCGCCATGAACTTGTAGTCGGAGTCGAACGGGACCTCGGCGATCCGGGGGTAGGTGTGCCGGGTGTCGTCGATGTCGAGCCCACCCTTGGCGCCAAGGACGATGAGGGCGCCCTCGGTCGGGTCGCCGATGAGGCCCTCCCCGTCGAGGACGGCGTCGGCGCACAGGACCATCGGCAGCAGGTACGGGTCGAGGTCGATGCGCAGGCCGCCGACGTGCTTGATCTCGCCCTGGATCCCGTAGCCCTCCCCGGACACCGTGAACCGGTTGTGCCCCGGGATGGCGAGCTCGCGGGCGGTCATCTTGTTGAGCGTCAGCGTGCCGGTCTTGTCCGAGCAGATCACCGAGGTCGAGCCGAGCGTCTCCACCGCCGGCAGGCGCTTGACGATCGCGTTGCGGCGGGCGATCTCGCGCGTTCCGAGAGACAGCAGGGCCGTCACGACGGCGGGGAGACCAGTCGGGATGGCGGCGACCGCGAGGGCCACGCCGGTGATGAAGAGCGTGTCGAACGACTCGCCGCGCAGGAGACCGAGGACCACGACCAGGACCAGCGCGATACCGGCGATCGTGGCGATGATCTTGGAGAGTGAGTCGAGCTGCTTCTGCAGCGGGGTCTTGTCGGTCTCGGTCTTCGACAGCAGGTCGGCGATGTGACCGATCTCGGTGTCCATGCCGGTGGCGGTCACGACGATCTCGCCCCGGCCCCGGGTGACCGAGGTGTTCATGTACGCCATGCAGACGCGATCACCGAGGGGGACGTCGTCCCCGGGCACGGCGGCCACCGACTTCGAGGACGGCAGGCTCTCGCCGGTGAGCGCGGCCTCCTCGATCTCGAGCGTCGCGGCCACGCAGATCCGCCCGTCGGCGGGGATGCGGTTGCCGGCCTCGACCAGCACGACGTCCCCCGGCACGACCTGCTCGGCGTCGATCTCGACGGCCTGCCCGTCGCGCCGTACCCGCGCCACCGTCTTCATCATCTGGGCGAGGGCCTTGACGCTCTCCTCGGCCTTCGACTCCTGGCGGAGGCCGATGACCGCGTTGAACACGGTCAGGCCGGCCAGCACCACCGAGGTGCCGACGTCCTGCGTGACCACCAAGTTGATGACGGCCGCGGCCAGCAGGATGATCTGCATGAAGTCCTGGTACTGGCGGACGAACGCGTGGAACCCGGACTCCTTCTTGGCGCCCGCCAGCTTGTTCGGCCCCATCGAGGCCAGGCGCGTGCGCGCCTCCTCGCTGCTCAGGCCCTGCTCGACGACGACGCCCTGCTCACGAGCGACGACCGTCGCGTCCGCGCCGTACGCCGTCGGTGCCGTCACCACCGAGGACTGCACGCTGCCGCTGTCGCTGGTCCTGTCTCGACTGACCGTCACGGTGTACTCCCACGTGTCCCTGAGTGGCGCTGGGCGAAGCCCCGCGCCGTACGACGGCTGCGCTGGGCAGCCCGGTCGGCACGGGGCAAAGGTCGCCCCGGACCGGGTGGGGGACGTCACCCGAATTCGGTGACTGTGGCGCCCGCCCGTGGCGCGGCCTCGGCCCTGGTGACTCGCCCGGAACGGGGGATGCCGGACCCGCCGGTGGACCGGAGCGTGGACGGCCTCCGGCGCTCGTGATCGAGTGCCGACGACCGTCGTCAGGACGAGGAGCCAGCGCGATGACACAGGTAGACGTACACGGCCCCATCGACTTCGTGTTGCTGGAGTTCACCGGCGACAAGCTGACCGGCCGGGCCGCGGAGGAGGTGCTCCGCCTGGCGGACAACGGCACCATCCGCCTCTTCGACGTCATGTTCGTGGGCAAGAGCCCCGACGGAGAGGTCTACGCCGTCGACCTGGCGGCGGAGGCACTCGCGGAGGCGTTGGGAGTCGAGCGGCTCGCCGGCGCCCGGTCCGGGCTGCTGGCGGACGACGACATCAACGCGGCCGCGGAGGCGATGATGCCCGGCACGCTCGCTGTGATGATCGTCTACGAGAACGCTTGGGCCATCCCGTTCATCGCCGCCGCACGCGAGTCCGGCGGGGAGATGGTCGCGACCGCGCGGATCCCCGCCGACGAGGTGATGGCCGCACTCGACGCCCTGGAGCGCGCCTCCGAGCCGCTCCAGCCCACGAGCTAGGAGGATCGTCATGCCAGGACTTCTGCGAGGAGTGGCCAGGACGGCCGTCGTCGCCGGCACCGCCAGCGCGGTGAACGGCCGGGTGCAGCGCCGGCAGGCAGCGAAGTTCGCGGAACGCGACGCCGAGACCGCTGCGGTGCGCCAGGAGGCGTACTACCAGCAGACGGTGCCCCAGCAAGCGACGCCGCAGCAGATGGCTCCGGCTGCCCCCCCGGCCGCCATGTCGGCCGAGGAGCGGCTCGAGAAGCTCGAACGCCTCGGCGGCCTGCTCTCCTCCGGCGTGCTCACGCAGGACGAGTTCGCCGCCGAGAAGGCGCGCATCCTCCAGTCCTGACTCGCGGCCGGGTCACGGCGAGGTGTGGGGACAACGCGCCGTGACTCGGCACGGGGAGCCACGCAGACCGCGCCACCCGGTGGCGCGGTCGCTGGTCATGACGAGCGTGGTCTCGGTGGCCGTCGTGGCGGCCTACTTCGCGCTGCCCCTGTCACCGCAGCGCAGCGCCGTCGGCTGGCTGACCGTGATCGGCGGCCTCGCGGCGGTGGCGGCGCTGCTCGTGTGGCACCTGCGGTCGATCATCGTCTCGCCGTACCCGCGCGTGCGTGCGGTCGCCGCCATGGCGACCACGATCCCGCTGTTCGTCGTCGTGTTCGCGTCCTCCCACTTCCTGCTCGACGAGAGCGCGCCCGGCAGCTACTCCGAGGGGCTCTCCCGCCTGGACGCCCTCTACTTCAGCGTCACCGTGTTCGCCACGGTCGGGTTCGGCGACATCGTCCCCGTCTCTGACCCCGCGCGGGCCCTGACCACCGTCCAGATGGTGGGGGACCTGGTCATCCTCGGTCTCGTCGCCCAGGTCATCGTGGGGGCGATGCGACAAGGCCTCCGCCGGCGAGCGGCGGAGGCCGAGGTCGCAGCCGAGGCCGAGCGGGACGCCGACGCCTCGTCGGGACCGTGATCCCGACGAGGCGTCGATCGGTCCGATCAGCTCATCGGTGTCAACGGGCGGTCGTCCGCGACGTTGCTGCGGGGCTGGGGCGGCGGGGCAGCGGTCGCGGCCGTCATGGTCGCTCCTGCCCCCAGAGTCCGCTGCCGTGCCACCTCGTACTCCTCCGGCGTGATCGTGCCCTGGTCCCGGAGGTCCTTGAGCTGACCCAGCTGGTCGGCCAGGCTCGGCGGCCCGTACCGCTGGGCCATCGCCCGTCCGTACGCCTCCTGGTCCGCCTGCGCGCGCTCACCCATCGACCGTCCGCGCACCAGCAGGTACGTCAGGACGCCGATCCAGGGAAGGAAGATGACGAACAGCGACCAGCCCGCCTTCGCGATGCCGGAGAGGTCGTCGGACCGGAAGATGTCAGCGAAGATCCGGATCAGCAGGGTCAACCAGGCGACCAGCAGCATGAACCAGAAGATGGACACCATCACTTCCCAGAAATCCATTGTGTGCATTCCCTTCTCGTAGCCGGCCCGGACGGGACGCCGAGCCACGAATGGCATCGAGAGTGTGCGTCTCGGGCGTTCCTCGTCGCTCACCCAATGAGGGTGAGGTCTGAGGCCCGTCGACCCCACCACCCTGGCGCCATGCCGAGAGCCAAGGCGCGCCCCCGAGCAAGGGCGGGGGCGGCGTCTCTCCCGCTCCAGCGCACGCCGCGCACCGCGATCCTGGTCCTGGTCGCCGTGACCGAGCCCGTGGCCGCGGTTGTACGGCGGGGGAGCGAGGCGGCCCGCGAGGCGCGCCTGCCGCTGGAGATCGTCGTGCTCGCCCCGGACGGCACCACGTCCGCCGCGTGCATGTCCACCATGGACGAGGCGCTCCACCTGGCCCGGAGCGTCGCCCCG
This sequence comes from Nocardioides iriomotensis, assembly GCF_004168035.1. GTDB lineage: Bacteria > Actinomycetota > Actinomycetes > Propionibacteriales > Nocardioidaceae > Nocardioides_B > Nocardioides_B iriomotensis. The sequence goes on from NZ_SDPU01000020.1 coordinate 344,909, forward strand.
GAGCTGGCGATCCGGGCCGAGTCGAGCGGCCTCGGCGGGCATCCGGCACACGCCGGCCGGAGCAGCTCGCACCCGCTCGTGGTGGCGAGCCCGCAGACCTGGGACACGTTCGCCCACCGCGGTGACCTGCGCTGGCTGCACGCCGGGAGGGTCGAGGTCGTCTGAGCCGTCCCGGGCGCCCCCGGACGGTCGGTCAGCGCGTGCCGGCGGACCTCCGCGCCGAACTTGCGGAAATTTGACACCCACCTGGTGCAGACTTGCCTCGTGGACCCGCGTCAGGCCGACCTGCTGCAGGTGATCGACCCTGCCCTGCTGGGCCGTCGCGTGCGCGCGGCCCGGCGCGCCGGTGGGCTCACCCAGAGCCAGCTCGGCGGCGACGACGTGACCGTCAGCTACATCTCGCGCATCGAGTCCGGCCAGCGCCGGCCCGACGGCCGGGTGCTGGTCAAGCTGGCCGACCGGCTCGGGATCCCGGTCGACTCGCTGCTCGCAGACCCCGGCGACGACCACGAGGCCGCCCTGAGGATCGAGGTCGACTTCGCCGAGCTGTCGCTGGAGACCGGCGAGCCGCAGGCCGCCCTCGAGCGCCTCGACGTGGCCCTCTCCGAGCGCCTCGACGGGGCGCCCCGTGAGCTGTCGCAGCGCGCACGGGTCCTCCGCGCCCGCGCCCTCGAGACTGTCGGGGACATCGACACGGCCGTGGCCGCCTGGGAGGGGCTGCTGGCCGAGGACCCGCACGGCACCCACGCGCTGGCCTGCGGCATCGCGCTCAGCCGGTGCCACCGCGAGGCCGGTGACCTGGGTCGCGCGATCTCCGTCGGCGAGGACCTCCTCCGTGGCCTCGAGGACCGCGACCTGGGCGGCGGCGACGAGGCCGTGCAGCTCACCGTCACGGTCGCCGCGGCGTACTTCCAGCGCGGCGACACGCACCACGCAGTGCGACTCTGCAAGCAGGCGATCGTAGCGGCCGAGGTGACTGGGTCCCCGCGTGCTCGTGCGTCGGCCTACTGGAACGCCAGCATGATGGAGCACGAGCAAGGGATGGTCGCGGCGGCCGTTCCGCTGGCGGAGAAGGCGCTGGCTTTGCTCGGCGAGAGCCGCGACTCCCGCAACCTCGCCCGGCTCCGCTCGCAGCTCGGCATCATGCAGATGCAGCTCGACCCGCCAGCGCTGGCCGAGGCCTCCCGCAACCTGCACGACGCCGAGACGGCCATGACCGAGTCGAGCGCGAGCGTCGTCGACGTGGTGCGCAACCGCGTGGCCATCGCTCGCGCGCAGCTGATGGGCGGCGAAACCCGCGAGGCACGCGAGACCGCGCATCGGAGCTACGAGGAGACCAGGGAGCTCGCGCCTGTGCTGGCCGCCGACGCGCTGACGCTCGAAGGTCAGGCGGCCGCGGCCGAGGGAGACACAGAGCATGCGCGCACCCTCTACAAGGAGGCCGTGCTCATGCTCACGGGGGTCGGCGCCGACCGCGACGCCGGTCAAATGTGGCTCGAGCTCGGAGCGCTTCTCGAGTCGGTCGGCGAGGTCGAGGCCTCCCGCGACGCCTACCGCAGCGCGGCGGTCGCCGCCGGGCTGCACGCGCGACACACCGTGCGCAGCCACGCTCTGCGCTGACTCTCGGCCGCCGCCGTTCACACCCGTACGCCTGGCTGTACGACTTTGCCGCGTTCTCCTGTCAAGTACGTCCGAACTGTGTCAAAATGAGTCAACTCCGGTTGGGTTCGCCCTCCCGGAGGGCAGGACGCTCGGGCGGGGGTAGGTCATGCCGGGCGGCAGCGCCCGGACTGGACGCAGGGCCGGAACGCGTGAGAGGGGGCCACCGATGACGCACCGTGGCTCGCTGCTCGGGCTCGCGCTGGTCGACGCCGGCGTGCTCACCCTCGTCGCCCTGCCTGTGCTCGCCGGCCTGCTCGTCCGGGACTCCGTCGGCACCGCCTCCTGGGTCGTCATCGCCGCCTGGGCCGCCCTCGCGCTGACGGCCGGGCTGGCCCTGGTCCGGCGCGAGCACCGGGCGCGAGGCGACCTGGCGGCGCGGGACGCCGCGCTCGCCGCCACCCGGCTCACCGGGCACGACTGGGTCTGGGAGTGCGACGAGCGGCTGGTCGTCACCGACAGCGGCCACGCCGTGTCACAGCTGCTGGGGTTCGGCCCCGAGCAGTGCGTCGGCCGGCACCTCGACGAGCTCCTGTACGACGACACCAACCGCACCCATGTCCGCACGCAGCTCGAGGCCGCCGTGTCCCCCGGCGCCCCCTCCGCCCCCCGCGGCCTCGAGCTGGCGTGGCGGCACGCCGACGGCCAGCCGGTCCGGCTGCGCGGGTCGGCGGCGCCGCTCCACGACCGCCGGGGCAGGGTCGTCGGCTACCGCGGCGCCTGCTGGCGCGCATCGGAGCCGACCGAGGCCGCCCTGGTGACCGAAGCGGCCGCGCGACGCGTCACGAGTCTCCTGGGTGGGAGCGTGCGTGTCGACGTGGCCCTGCAGCCGATCGTCGAGGTCGGCTCCGGTCGCCTGATCGGGGCGGAGGCCCTGTCCCGGTTCTCGGACGGACGACCGCCGACGGCGTGGTTCGACGACGCGCGCGTCGGCGGGCTCACCCGCCAGCTCGACGAGATGACCTTCCTCAACGCGCTGTCGGCGTTCGACGACCTGCCCGGTCCGGCGTTCCTCTCCGTCAACGCCAGCCCCGAGCTCCTGCTCGACGCGGGGTTCCGCAATCGCGTGCTGCGCAGCGGCCGGCCTCTCGACCGGCTCGTCGTCGAGGTGACGGAGCACTCCCAGGTCGTCGACTACGACGACCTCGAGGCGGCGCTCACGACGCTGCGCCGGCGCGGCGTCCGGTTCGCCGTCGACGACACCGGCGCTGGGTACTCCTCGCTCAACCACGTGCTGCGGCTTCGCCCCGACGTGATCAAGCTCGACCGCGACCTGATCGCTGACCTCGGCCACGACGGGGCGCGGCGTGCGCTGGTCACCGCCCTGGTGCTGCTCGCCCTCGAGGTCGGCGCGTCCGTGACCGGTGAGGGCGTCGAGACGCCCGACCAGCTCGAGGCGCTCGGGGCCCTGGGCGTGCACCACGCCCAGGGCTACCTGCTCGCCACGCCCTCGACCGACACCGCGGCCTGGGAAGCGTGGTCGCGTCGCACCTGGCGGCAGGGCACCCACGCCCCGGCCGCCGGACGCTGACGGCGACCCACCCGGGAGGCGCCCGGCGGACGCCTCCCCGTTCCGGTTGGCGTCAGCAGCACCAGTGACCGTCGCGAGCCACGACGACGGTGTTCGACGACTCCCCCGGTGCGGCGGAAGTGGTGCTGGCGGCGCCCAGGGTGACGACGGCGGCGAGGGTGGCGACGAGAGCGGTGATGACGCGGACCATGACTTGACCTCTTCGGGGGAGGGCGGCCGGTTGCCGCCGTCAGGAGTAGTCAAATTGAGTCAAGTCGGTCGTGGTCAAGTATTTCGCGAATCGGTTCGGTGAATGTCTGGCCCAGCGGGGGGCAGACAGGGGCATATCACCGCGCATCCGGCACGGGCGCGCGGTCGCTCGTCGGCGCGAGTCAGCTCGGGGACGGCACCGGCGGCCCGGCCAGCAGCGCCGCGCCGGTGAGCAGCGCGACCACCGCGAGGCCGATGGCGACCGCCAGTCCGGGCCGGCGCAGCATCCACGCGTGCAGCCGCTCCGGGGCGGTGCGCGGCGACTCGCCGGCGGGTCCGAGCCGCCAGGTGTCGGCGAGCAGGCCGCGACGTCCCGCGCGACGCTCGAACCACACCGTCATGAAGGGCGGTACGGCGGACGCCAGCGCGAGCAGCGTCGTGCGCGCCCGCCAGCGCTGGTCGTGCGCGACCGCGAGCACGCCGACGCAGTAGGCGACGAAGGCGATGCCGTGCAGCGGCCCGGCGACCTGCACGCCGAGCTCGGTCGCGCCCACGACGTACTTCACGAACATCCCGGTCAGCAGCAGCGCCCACGTCACCGCCTCGGCGACGGCGAGGCGGCGGAACAGGACATGGGGCGACGGCAGCACGGAGCGGCTCCTCGGGTGCGGGGGAGTGGGCCCCCAGTGTGCCAAGCCCCCGCCAAGCCGCTGCCGGGCGCCGGTGCGGCGGGCCCATCGCTACCCGCCCGCTCCGCGACCGCCGGATACGCTTGAAGCGGTCCACCGTGGACACCCTCAGGAGGCGTCATGATCTTCCAGATTCTCGGTCTGCTCTTCATCGGTCTGGTCATCGGAGCGCTGGCCCGGCTCATCAAGCCCGGTCGCCAGAAGCTGAGCATCTGGATGACCCTCGTGCTCGGTGTCGTCGGAGCGCTGATCGGCGGCTTCCTCGCGAGCCTCCTCGGCACGGGCAACATCTTCGAGCTCGACTTCCTCGGCTTCGTCTTCGCCGTGGTCGCCGCCGTCCTGCTGGTCGGCGTCGCCGAAGGAGCCTCCGCTCGCAAGTAGCTGTGACGCGTCTCGCACGGGGCGTCGCCGGGTCCTCCGGCGGCGCCCCGTTCGTCATCCCTAGGATTGCTTCGCAGATCAGGTCACGGGTCGGCAAGGATGCCAACCAGCTCTCGACAGCACGACGTCGGACCGAAGTCGCACCACCCCGGTCCCCACGTCCAGCTAGGTCAACGCCCGTGCTCGTCATGCTCGGCGCCGTCGCGTCGTTCTTCTCCCTGTCCTCCGTCGTCCCGCAGGTGCTGCGGGCCCTGCGCACCCGCGACGTCGCGGGCGTCTCGTGGGCGACAGCCGTGATGTCGCTGGCGACCTACAGCCTGTGGGTCGTCTACGCCTTCGCGGTCGCCGACGGCGTGCAGGTGGTCAACAACGTGCTGTCCTTCGCGCTGCTCGGCGCGCTGGCGCTGGCCGTCCTCCGCGCCGGCGGCGCCGGGGGTGCCGGCTGGGCCGCGCCGCGCGCCGTCCTGTACAGCGCGGCCGTCGCGCTGGTCGTCGTCGACATGCTCGGCGCCTTCGCCCTGGCGATGACGGCGACCGCGATCAGCTCGGTCCGGATGGTGCCCCAGGCCCGGCTCGCCCTCTCGGGCACGTCGCTGTCGGGACTCGACCCCTTGGCCCTCGCGCTCGGTTGGACCGGCATGGTGCTGTGGTCGGTGTACGGCGCGCTCGCCGGGGACGTCGGCGTGCTGCTGTGCTCGGGCATCGCGCTGGTCATGCAGACCGTCATCCTGCGTGCCCGGGTCCGTCCGGCCGCGCTGCTCGTCGCCGGCGACTACGAGCTCGCGGCGTAGCACCACGGGCACGCCCTAGGCTCGGGCCGTGCCCGACTGCCTGTTCTGCAGCATCGTCGCCGGCGACGTGCCGGGAGTCCGCGTGCTCGAGACCGACGACCTGGTCGGGTTCCTCGACACCCGGCCGGTGTTCAAGGGTCACACCCTGCTGGTCCCGCGCGAGCACGTCGTGACGCTGCCGGACCTGCCGGACCGGTTGCGGGACCCGTTCCTCGCCGCCGGCCAGCGGCTCGCCGCCGCGATGGTCGAGGGTCTCGGCGCGCAAGGGTCGTTCGTCGCGATGAACAACACCGTCAGCCAGAGCGTCCCGCACCTCCACCTGCACGTCGTGCCCCGCACCAAGGGCGACGGGCTGAGGGGCTTCTTCTGGCCGCGCACGAAGTACGCCGACGGCGAGGCCGAGCAGTACGCCGACCGGCTGCGTGAGGCGCTGGCAGGGCTCTCGGCGTGACCACCCCACCACGCTGCTCGCTGCGCTCGCACCGCGTCGGGGACCCCGGATGAGCTGGTGGGAGCGGCACGTCGTGCCGCGGCTGGTCGAGCTCACCTGTCGCGGCGACGAGGTGGACCGCTTCCGCGCCCCCGTCTGCGCCGGGCTGCACGGGGACGTGCTCGAGATCGGCTTCGGGTCCGGGCTCAACGTCGCCCACTACCCGCCGTCGGTACGGCGGGTCGGCGCGGTCGAGCCCAGCGAGCTGGCCTGGCGTCTCGCCGCCGACCGGGTCGCGGGCGCGGGCGTCCACGTGGACCGCGTCGGGCTCGACGCGCAGCGGATCGAGGCCGGTGACGCGACGTACGACTGCGTGCTGGTCACCTTCACCCTCTGCACGATCCCGGACGCGGCCGCGGCGCTGGCCGAGGCGCGGCGGCTGCTTCGCCCCGGCGGGACGCTGCACTTCGCCGAGCACGGCCTGGCCCCCGACGAGGGCGTTGCGCGCTGGCAGCGCCGGCTCACCCCGGTCCAGCGGCGGCTGGCCGGCGGCTGCCACCTCGACCGCCCGGTCGTCGCGACACTGGAGCGGGCCGGGTTCGGGATCGACCAGGTCGAGGAGGGCTACGCGCCGGTCGGCCCGCGGGTCTTCGGCTACGTCTCCCACGGCCGGGCGACGGCCCGCTGAACCCGGCCGGGACGGCGTCCCTACACTCGCAAGGATCGCTTCTCACCCAGCAGGAGGACCGCAGCAGATGAGCCGCTACGCCGACCGCGTCGTCGTCGTCACCGGAGCAGCCCGGGGCATCGGGGCCGCCACCGCCCAACGCTTCGCCGAGGAGGGCGCGAGCGTCGCGGTTCTCGACCTCGACCAGTCCGCGGCCCAGGCCTCCGCCGACGCACTGACTCTCGCCGACGGAGCCAAGGCGGTCGGCATCGCGTGCGACGTCTCCGACTCCGCCTCGGTCCAGGCGGCCGTCGCGCGTGTCGTCGAGGACCTCGGCAAGATCGACGTCCTGGTCAACAACGCCGGCGTCATCCGCGACAACCTGCTGTTCAAGATGTCCGACGACGACTGGGACACCGTGATCAACGTGCACCTGCGCGGCGCCTTCCTGATGAGCCGCGAGGTGCAGAAGCACATGGTCCCGGCGGAGTACGGCAAGATCCTCAACCTCTCGAGCACCTCCGCCCTCGGCAACCGCGGTCAGGCCAACTACTCCGCGGCCAAGATGGGCCTGCAGGGACTCACCCGCACGCTCGCGCTGGAGCTCGGCCGGTACGGCATCAACGTCAACGCCGTCGCGCCCGGGTTCATCGTCACCGACATGACCGACGCCACCGCGCGTCGCGTCGGCGTCGAGCCCGAGGAGTTCCGCAAGGGGGCCGCGCAGCGCTCGCCGCTGCTCAAGGTCGGCTACCCGCAGGACATCGCGTCCGCGGCGGCGTTCCTCTGCTCCGACGAGGCCGGCTTCATCACCGGCCAGACGCTGTACGTCGACGGCGGCGCCAAGATCTGACCGCTCAGGCGGTCCGGAAAGTCTCGGTATTCCCGTCCCCGCGACACGAGGGGGGTGCGTCTAAAGACGACCCCCCTGGTTAACAATGGAGTTCATGTTGTCCCGCTTCTCGCACCGTCCCGCCCCTGCTCGTCGCGCGGCCCGAGGGTTCGTCGCCCTTGCCGCCGTCGCCTCGCTCACCCTCGCCGGGTGCAGCAGCGACGACTCCGCCACCCCCGCCGGCTCCGACGCCCCCGAGGGCCAGGAGACGGCCGAGGGGGTGGACCTGATGGGGCAGTGGCCGCTCACCGGCCTGCCCGGCGACACCGAGGCGCCCAAGCACCCCGTGATGGTCGTCAAGATCGACAACTCCTCGAACAGCAGCCCGCAGATCGGGCTGTCGAAGGCCGACCTGGTCACCGAGGAGCTCGTCGAAGGCGGGACCACCCGGCTCGCCGTCTTCTACTACTCACAGACCCCGCGGGTGGTCGGCCCGGTGCGCTCGATGCGGGCCACCGACATCGGCATCGTGCAGCCGGCGCAGGCCGCCCTCATCGCGAGCGGCGGGGCGCCCCCGACTGTCCGGCGCGTTGCCGACGCCGGCATCGACACGTTCACCGAGGGCGCCCGTGGCTACGTCCGGGCGACCGACCGCTCGGCGCCGTACAACCTGATGATGAAGCTGCCCGTGCTCGCCCGCTCCCTCAAGGCGCCGGAGCCGCCGTCGGGCTACCTGCCCTGGGGCAACGAGGACGACTTCCCGAAGGGCCAGAAGGCCAAGGGCGTCGCCGCGCAGTTCTCGGGCAGCCACACGACCAACTGGCGCTACGCCGGCGGCACCTACGACAACCTCAACAGCTACGCCGCCCAGGGCGACCACTTCGCGCCGAACACCCTGCTGGTGCTGCGGGTCGAGGTCGGCGATGCCGGCTACCGCGACCCGGCCGGCAACCCGGTCCCGGAGACGAAGTTCACCGGGACGGGTGACGCGATGGTCTTCCACAAGGGCCGCATGGTCCGTGCGACCTGGGAGAAGCCGGGCCTCGACGCCAAGCTCACCCTCAAGACCAAGGCCGGCGAGCTGCAGCTGCCGCCCGGCAAGGTCTGGATGGAGCTGGTGCCGAAGAACGGCGGCAACGTGTCGGTGACCCGCTAGCCCTCCGCGCCGAGGTCGGCGGGACCCGGCAGGGTCCCGCCGGACTCCGCCTGCTGCCGCAGGCCGGCGAGGATGAAGGCGATCGCCGCCTCCACCTCGGCGCTGGCCTGCGCGGTGTCCTCCGCGGACGACACCGCGGAGCCGGCGGCCGACATCGCGCCGAAGAACACCCGGCTGAACGTCTCCACCATGGACGGCTCGAGGTCGTAGGAGGCCAGGACCGAGGAGACGATGTCCTGCACGATGCCGTACGTCGACCGCTCCTCCTGCTCGCGGTACTTCTCGTAGCCGAGCACGGCCGGCCCCTCCTGGATCACCAGGCGGCGGTACTCCGGCCGTTGCAGGACGTCGAGGAACGCCCGCAGCCCGGTCAGCGCCTTCTCCCACGGGTCCTTCTCGTCGCGCACGGCCCGCTTGATCGAGCTCGACGCGTCGTCCTCGACCTGCTCGAACACCGCCTCGAACAGCGCCTGCTTGCCGCTGAAGTGGTGGTACAGCGCGCCCTTCGTGACGCGGGCGCCCGCGACGATCTCGTCGAGGCTGGTGCCGGCGTACCCCTGCGCGGTGAACAGCTCCGCGGCCACCTCGACCAGGGCGCGCTTGGTCGAGGCGGAGTACTCCTGCCGGCGGGACGTCCCGGAGACCAGGCGGTGCACCTTCTTCACCATGCGCCGAAGCATAGGTGCGGACCGTCACAGGGCTGCGGCGCCGCGTGGGACAGGTCACGCCTCGCCCGGCTGGAGCCACGTTTGCATACCGTCGGTATGTGGCAATACTCTGAGTACGTACCAACGGTATGTACCCGGAACACCGACCGGTGAACCGCCGGGTACCTCCCCCGAGAGGAGCAACCAGTGACGCGCACCAACCGAGCCGCCTGGGCTGCCCACCACCGACGCGGGGACGTCCTGCGGGCGGTCGTCGACCACGCCGACCTGCACCGCGACGGACTCCTGCCCACCCACCTTCCGGGCGTCGCCGAGACGTTCTGCGACGAGACCGACCTGGTCACCACCCTCCAGCTGCGCTGGCACACCCGACTCGCGGGCCGCATCGAGCGCACGCTGGCGGAGCTGCCGGCCGACCACGAGGCCGCCGTCGTCTCCGCCTGGCGCGCCACCGCGACCGAGCTCCCCGGCGTGCGGATGATCCTCGACCGCGCCGCCGCTGAGCCGGCCAGCGACGAGCTCGCCGCCGCGCTGCGCCGGTCCGCCGCCAAGGAGCACACCCTCCTGGCCGCGATGGCCGGGCTCGCCGCGATGGACGACGACCGGGCCCCGGCCATCGGCCGGGTCCTGGAGGACGAGGCGCGGGCGGGACTCCCGCCGGCGCCGGCGCCGGCGCCCGCTCCGGCCGCGACGCCGCGCGCGCACCGCGCGGACGGCGCGGGCCGCTCGCTCGTCGGCCGGCTCAAGGCGGTCCTGGCCGCCTGACCCGTCCGGCTCTCACGCCGCCGCACCCGGTCGGCGGCTCCGGCCGGACGTGACACGATGACGCTCGTGGCTTCCCAACCGAGCATCTCGTACTCCATAACCGTTCGACTGGAGCTGCCGGCCGGCGGCACCGCGATCAGTGCGCTGACCACGGCCGTCGAGGAGGCCGGTGGCATCGTCACCGCCCTCGACGTCACGGCATCCGGCCACGACCGGATCCGGATCGACGTCACGTGTGCCGCGAGCGACACCGACCACGCCCAGCAGATCGTCGAGGCGCTGCGCGGCCTCGAGGGCGTGGCCGTGCACAAGGTCTCCGACCGCACGTTCCTGATGCACCTCGGCGGCACGATCGAGATGGCCAGCAAGCACCCGATCCGCAACCGTGACGACCTGTCGATGGTCTACACGCCCGGTGTCGCCCGTGTCTGCGAGGCGATCGCCGCGAACCCCGAGGACGCCCGTCGCCTCACGGTGAAGCGCAACTCGGTGGCCGTGGTCACCGACGGCTCCGCCGTCCTCGGCCTCGGCAACATCGGGCCGGCGGCCGCGCTGCCGGTGATGGAGGGCAAGGCCGCGCTGTTCAAGCGGTTCGCCGGCATCGACGCCTGGCCGCTGTGCCTGGACACCCAGGATCCCGACGAGATCGTGCAGATCGTCAAGGCCGTCTCGCCCGGCTTCGGCGGGATCAACCTCGAGGACATCTCGGCCCCGCGCTGCTTCGAGATCGAGGCCCGGCTCCGCGACGAGCTCGACATCCCGGTCTTCCACGACGACCAGCACGGCACCGCGATCGTCGTGCTCGCCTCGCTCCGCAACGCGCTCCGCGTGGTGGGCAAGGACATGTCGTCGGTGCGCGTGGTGATGTCCGGAGCCGGCGCCGCCGGTACGGCGATCCTCCGGCTGCTGCTCGCGGCCGGCGTCAAGGACGTCGTCGTCGCCGACGTCGAGGGCGTTATCCACCGCGAGCGGCCCCACCTGCACGAGTCGCTGGTGTGGCTGGCCGAGGCGACCAACCAGGCCAACCTCACCGGCAACCTCAAGGACGCGCTCGACGGGGCGGACGTGTTCATCGGCGTCTCCGCGCCGAACCTGCTGACCGGCGAGGACGTCGCCCGGATGAACGACGACTCCATCGTCTTCGCGCTCGCCAACCCGGTGCCCGAGATCGACCCCGGGGAGGCGCGCAAGCACGCCGCGGTCGTCGCGACCGGCCGGTCCGACTACCCCAACCAGATCAACAACGTGCTGGCGTTCCCCGGGATGTTCCGCGGCCTCCTCGACGCGACCGCCACCGCGATCGACGACGCGATGCTGGTCGCCGCGGCCGACGCGATCGCCTCCGCGGTGACCGACGACGAGCTGAACGCCAACTACATCATCCCGAGCGTCTTCCACGCCGAGGTGCACAGCGCCGTCGCCGGTGCGGTCCGGCACGCCGCGGAGCGCAGCGGCAGCGTCGTCGACGTCGCGACGGGCGTCACCAGGTGAGTGCCGGCGGCGGGCCGGCCGGACCGGGAGCCGACTTGGCCCCCGGTCGGCTGCTCGTCGCCACGCCGATGCTCGTCGACCCCAACTTCGACCACACCGTCGTGCTGGTCCTCGACGTCGACGAGGACGGCGCGCTCGGGGTCGTGCTCAACCGTCCGTCACCCGTGCCGGTCGACGAGGTGCTGCCCGGGTGGGACGGTGTGCTCTCCGGCCCCGACGTGCTGTTCCAGGGCGGACCGGTCGGGACCGACTCGGCGCTGGCCGTCGCCGACCTCCGCGGCGCCGGGGCCGACGACGACGAGCCCGTGGGCTTCCGGAGGCTCTTCGGCAGCACCGGGATCGTCGACCTCGACACGCCGACCGAGATCATGGCGCCGGCTCTGGGCCGGCTCCGGGTCTTCGCCGGGTACGCCGGCTGGGGGAGCGGCCAGCTCGAGGCGGAGATCGAGGAGGGGTCCTGGTACGTCCTGCCCGCGGCCCCCGGCGACCTGTACGACGCCGATCCCGAGCGGCTGTGGGCGCGCGTCCTGCGCCGCCAGCCGGGCGAGCTGGCCTGGGTGTCCACCCGGCCGATGGACCCGACGCAGAACTAGGCCCGCCTCGAACCGGTATCGGCAGTGCGGCGGTCGTTGGATACGCCAGGGAACCGATACGGGGGAGTCGGCACCGCCTACACTGGCCTGTCATGAGCACCCAGCTGAGTCCCGGTGTGCAGACCATCCAGGACACCCGCACCTCGCCGGTCGACACGCCCGTCGAGCCCGGGGACCACGAGCGCTTCTCGCACTACGTCGAGAAGGACAAGCTCACCGAGGCGATGGTCATGGGCACGCCGGTCGTCGCGCTGTGCGGCAAGACCTGGGTCCCGAGCCGCGATCCGGAGAAGTACCCGGTCTGCCCTGAGTGCAAGGACGCCTGGGAGAACCTCCAGAGCGACGACGACGAGTGATCGCCCGACTCCGCCTCGGTGCGGCCGCAGCGGCCGTGACCGGGCTCGCCCTGCTGACGCCTGCCGTCCCGGCGACCGCCGTACCCACCAGTGGCGGCGGGGCCGCCCACGCCTGCGCTTCGGGTACGTCGCCGGCGGGTGACGCGCGCAGCACCCGCCCCGACGACGGCTTCAGCTACACCGACGCCGAGCGCCGCCGGATCGACCGCGACCTGCAGCGCGCGCTGGCGAAGCGCGGCCAGGAGGGCCGCTCCGCCGCGCCCCGGGTAGGCGCCACCCTCCACATCCCGGTGCACGTGCACGTGCTGGGCAGCAAGGGCTCGAAGGGACCGACCAAGAAGCGGGTCCGCGAGCAGCTGCGGATCCTCGACGCCGCCTACGCCGGCGCACAGTCGCCGAACAACAGCGTCACCCGGTTCGACTTCTACCTCGCGTCGTTCGACCGCGTCCGCAACAACACCTGGCGCACCTCGGTCATCGGCGGCCGCGACGACGTCGCGATGCGCAAGGCGCTGCACCAGGGCGGGGCCGACGCGCTCAACCTCTACATCTCCCGGCCGCAGAGCCCCGGGGCGGGCACCGTCCTCGGCTGGGCGACCTCGCCCCACGAGGCCCGCAAGACGACCGTCCTCGACGGCGTGGTGATCCACCAGGAGAGCCTGCCCGGGGGAGACTTCCGCGGGTACAACCGTGGCGACACCGCGGTGCACGAGGTCGGTCACTGGCTCGGCCTGTTCCACACCTTCGAGGGCGGCTGCGAGGGACCGGGCGACCTGGTCGACGACACCCCCGCGCAGTCCGAGGCCAGCAGTGCGTGCGACGAGGCCAAGGACACCTGCCTCGCCCAGCCGGGCACCGACCCGGTGCACAACTTCATGGACTACTCCGTCGACGACTGCATGAACAGCTTCACCCCCGGGCAGGTGGCCCGGATGCAGGACAACTGGCTCGCCTACCGCACCCCCTGAGGACGAACCCGAGAGACGTGACAGACCCCAACGACCCTGCCGACCTGTTCAGCACGGCCGCTCCCGACCATGCGCCCGTGCTCCCGCCTGCCTACCCGGACCGGGCCGCGTGGGGTACCGCCACCCCGCTGCGCGCCTGGCAGGCCGCGGCGCTGGACAAGTACTTCGCGGAGCAGCCGCGGGACTTCCTCGCCGTCGCGACCCCCGGCGCCGGCAAGACGACGTTCGCGCTGACCGCCGCGGCCGAGCTGCTGTCGCGGCGCGTCATCGAGCGGGTCACCGTCGTCGCGCCCACCGAGCACCTCAAGACGCAGTGGGCCGAGGCGGCCGCCCGTGCGGGCATCCCGATCGACCCGACGTACTCCGGGAAGAAGGGGCCGACCAGCAAGGACTACGTCGGCGTCGCCGTCACCTACGCCGGCGTCGCGGCCAACCCGCTGGCCCTGCGGATCCGCACCGAGCGGTTCAAGACGCTGGTGATCCTCGACGAGGTGCACCACGCCGGTGACGCCCTGTCGTGGGGCGAGTCGGTCCGCGAGGCGTTCGAGCCGGCGCACCGTCGGCTGGCGCTGACCGGCACGCCGTTCCGGTCCGACGTCAACCCGATCCCGTTCGTCCGCTACGCCAACGGCGGCGACGGCATCCCGCGCAGCGAGGCCGACTACACCTACGGCTACGCCCACGCGCTCGCCGACCACGTCGTCCGGCCGGTGCTGTTCATGGCCTACAGCGGCGAGATGCAGTGGCGCACCCGCGCCGGCGACGAGATCGCCGCCCGCCTCGGCGAGCCGCTCACCAAGGACCTCACCCAGCAGGCGCTGCGCACCGCGCTCGACCCCGGTGGGGCCTGGATGCCGTCGGTGCTCGCCGCCGCCGACAAGCGGCTGACGGAGGTACGGCGCCACGTCCCCGACGCCGGCGGCCTGGTGATCGCCAGCGACCAGGAGTCCGCACGCGCCTACGCCGGCCTGATGAAGACCATCACCGGCGAGCGGCCCGTCGTCGTGCTCTCCGACGAGAAGCTCGCATCGAAGCGGATCGCGCAGTTCTCCGAGGGCGACCAGCGCTGGATGGTCGCGGTCCGGATGGTCTCCGAGGGCGTCGACGTGCCCCGGCTCGCGGTCGGCGTGTGGGCGACCACGACGGCCACGCCGCTGTACTTCGCGCAGGCCGTCGGCCGCTTCGTCCGGGCCCGCAAGCGCGGCGAGACCGCCTCGGTGTTCCTGCCGTCGGTGCCCAACCTGCTCGGGTTCGCCTCCGAGATGGAGCTGCAGCGCGACCACGTGCTCGGGCGCCGGATCAACGACGACGGCGACATCTTCGCCGCCGAGGACCAGCTGCTCGCCCAGGCCAACGCCGAGGAGGGCGCCAGCGACGACGAGCTGGGCAGCTTCGAGGCGATGGGCTCCGAGGCCCGCTTCGACCGGGTGCTCTACGACGGCGGCGAGTTCGGCCACGAGGGCGAGGTGCACGTCGGGTCGGAGGAGGAGATGGACTTCCTCGGCATCCCCGGCCTGCTCGAGGCCGACCAGGTCCGCGACCTGCTCCGGCTCCGCCAGTCCGAGCGCCGCAAGCAGCAGGACCGGCAGCGCGCCACCTCGTCCACCCCCGAGGACGTCCAGCGGGACGTCGAGCGGGACGTGTCCACCCACGAGCAGCTCGCGGTGCTGCGCCGGGAGCTCAACGGCCTCGTCGCGGCCTGGAACCACCGCACCGGCCAGCCGCACGGCGTGACCCACTCCGCGCTGCGCAAGGAGTGCGGCGGACCCGCGGCCGCGGCCGCGACGGCCACCCAGCTCCAGCAGCGCATCGACACGATCCGCACCTGGGCCGCCCAGCGCCGCAGCTCGTGACGACGAACCGTCGTGCACGGGCCGGGCTGTAGATTTCCGGCATGGCCGCCGAGACCTCGCAGACGCTCGACCGCGGGCTGCGCGTGCTGGAGGTGCTGGCCGGGACGCCCGGCGGGCTCACCATCACCAACCTCGCGGCCGAGGTCGGCGTCAACCGCACCGTCGTCTACCGCCTCGTCGCGACCCTCGAGGGCCACGGGCTGGCCCGCCGCGACGCCGCCGGCCTCGTGCACGTCGGGCTCGGCGTGCTGTCGCTGGCGCGCGGGCTGCAGCCGGTGCTGCGCGAGCTGGCCGGACCGGTGCTGCGGAGCCTCGCCGAGGAGCTCGGCATGACCGCCCACCTCACCGTCGCCGACGGGGGAGAGGCGCTGGCGATCGCGGTGGTCGAGCCGACCTGGACCGACTTCCACGTGGGCTACCGGGTCGGCGCCCGGCACCCGCTCGGCCAGGGCGCGGCCGGTCGGGCGATCCTGCTCGGGCGGGGTGAGGCGCAGCCCGGCACCGACGGGTACGTCGAGACGGCCGGCGAGCTGCAGGCCGGCGCGCGGGGCGTCGCCGCTCCGGTGACCGGCGTCGACGGGCTGGAGGCGTCCGTCGGCATCGTGACGCTCGGCGAGCTCGACGCCCGCACGGTGGGGCCGCTGGTCGTCGCCGCGGCCGGTCGGGTCGCCGCCCGGCTCGCCTGATCCAGGCTGACCGGGGACGACGCCCGACCTCCGCGTCGCACGACCGGGTGAGGCCGTTCAGCGACCGGCCACCTCGACGCTGACCGAGGTGCCGTGCGTGAGCACGTCGTAGACCGCCGACCGCTTGCGGGACTGCTCGACGAGCCTGGCCAGCGCCTCCGACTCGGCCTCGCCGTCGACGCTGAACACCGCGCGGATCGACTCGAACCCGTTGCGCACGCCGGCGTCGATGCCGAGCAGGCCGCGCAGGTCGATGTCGCCCTCGACGTCGCACCGCACGTCGTGCAGCACGATGCCGCGCGCCGCGGCGATGTTGCCGAGGCCGGCCATCAGGCAGGCGCCGAGGGCGCTGAGCAGCAGCTCGGCCGGAGTCGGCCCGTGGTCGTCGCCGACCAGCACGGCGGGGTGGTCCGCGTGGACGACGGTGTCCGTGCGGTGGGTGTGCTCCTGGCCGGCCCCGTAGAAGCCCGGGTAGCGGATCTCGCTGTGCGTGCCGCTGACCCAGTCGTGGGTGGTGCGGAACCGGAACGCGGCCAGCTCCGGCTGCTCCCGGACGGCGCCGATGGTGGCGAACAGGGTGGCGGTGTCGACACCGTTGGTGCGGTTCTCCTGCGTGATGGACATGATCGTCCCTTTCCTGGTGGTGGATCCGGTCGGATCCGTGGTGGGTGTGGTGCGGGTGCGTCGGGGTGGTCGGTGGGTCAGGCGAGGGCGTACGGCGCCGGCCGGTCGGCCATCCGCATCGCCTCCGCGTCGAGCGCCCGGCTCAGGCGGGCCTGGAGGTCGAGGAACTCCGCGGCCGGCGGGAACGCGCCCAGCGCCCGGGTGATCTCGAAGACCGGCGCGAGCGCGGCGTCGCGCTCCTGCTCGTAGCGCCGCATCGCGACGCGTTCGGGGCAGATCCCGCGGAGCACGGTGTCGGCCGCCTCGGCCAGCAGCTCGGCGTCGCGGAACGCGTCGGTCATGCCGTGCCCGGTGATCGGGTCGCGGTGGTAGCCGGCGTCGCCGACGAGCGACCAGCCGGGCCCGGCGGCCCGCCGGACGTGGTTGGGCAGGGCGACGTACCCGCGCAGGGGAGCGGTGACGTTGCCCGACCGGACCTTCCGGGCCAGCGCGGGTACGGCGCGCTCCAGGGACGCCATCCAGGCGCCGAGACGGTGGGCGCCGGCGGTGATGACCGGTTCCATCTGCTCGATCGGCCGGATCAGCCACACGCAGGCCTCGCCGTGGTGGGTGGGGAAGACGCCCGCGAAGGCGCCGTCCTCGACGTACAGCTCGATGCCGTCCCACGGCACCCCGCTGACGTACGTGTAGAAGCACGAGCCGGTGGGCGCGTAGCGCTGCACGATCGGGGCGCCCACCTCGCGGGCGACCCCGGAGCGGATGCCGTCCGCGCCGACGACCAGCCGGCCGGTCAGCTCGAGCGGGGTGTCGTCCTGGTCGTGCGCGTGGACGCCGGTGACCCGGCCGTCCGACCACTGCAGCCCGGACACGGTCGTGTCGGTGACCAGGCGGGCGCCGGCCTCGACGGCGGCGCGCGCGAGCAGGTCGTCGAGCACGTACCGGCGGGGCGCGACGAGGAAGTCGACGCCGGCCCGGTCCTTCAGGGTGTGGTGGACGGCCTCGCCGGCGTGGTGGAAGGACACCGAGCGGATCTCCGGGGCGCCGCTGGCGACGACCTCGTCGAGCAGCCCCCAGCGCTGCAGCTGGACGACGCCGGCTCGCGCGAACGAGTGGGTCGAGCTGGTGTCGCGCGAGGGCCGGGAGCGGTCGACCATGACGACGTCGTGCCCGGCCCGGGCGAGCAGCAGGGCGGTCGCGGCACCGGCCACGCGGGCGCCGACGACCACGACGTCGTGCTCGCTGCGCCGCCCGCGCCGGTGCGGTCGCTGGTCCGGACGGGTCGGCCGGGGGTGGGTGTCGATGTACCGTGCCATGGAGGCTCCTCGTGTTGCGTTTCCTGCTGGTGCGGAACAGCCTCCGGGAGCCCGACGGGACGGTCATCGGTCGAACGCCCGACAAGGCGGGCGGGTCTCGGGCGTCGATGTCGGTGGGTTGACGAGGGGGCCGGCCATCGAAGGCGTCGAGCGCAGCGACAGCGGCCGGCGCAGCCTGCACGGCCGCGGCGACCTGCTCGCAGCCCTGGGCACACGGCTGGACGCGGCCGCCACCGGGGCGGGCCGGCTCGTGCTGCTGTCCGGCGACGCCGGGATCGGCAAGACCCGGCTGCTGCAGGCGCTCGAGGGTGCGGCGCGGGACGCGGGCATGCGCGTCTGGACCGCCGGCGCCTACCCGCAGGACGTCGAGCTCTCCGGTGGGCTGCTGCTCGACCTCGGTCACGCGATGGCGCGGGCGGACGACCCGGACGTCGCGGGTCGCGGCCGCGCGCTGGTCGCCGACCTCGCCGACGTGGTCGAGGACGCCGCGGCGGGCGACGCGCACCGGCGCCGCCGGCTGCTGGTGCTGGACGCCGTCGAGCGCGTCGCCGCGCTGGCCGACGAGGCTCCGGTGCTGCTGGCGCTGGAGGACCTGCACTGGTGCGACGACCTCAGCCTGGAGGTGGTCACCCACCTGACCCGGCAGCTGGCCCGGCTGCCGATGCTCGTCGTCGGCACCCTGCGCACCGACGAGCTGCACCAGGCGGCGCCGGCGCGGGCCTGGCGCGCCCGGCTCCTCCTCCAGCGGGCCGCGGAGGAGTTCCGCCTCCCGCCGCTCACCGCCGCGGAGTCTGCCCGGATGGTCCGCGAGCTGCGGCCCGTCGACCCGGTGCCGCCGCGGCTGCTCCGGCTGCTGCACGAGCGGTCGGGCGGCATCCCGCTGCACCTCGAGGAGCTCGTGACGGCCGTCGCGCACGGCCATCCGACCGTGGCCGCGCACGTCCCCGAGACGTTGGCCGACGCGATCGACCAGCGGTTCGCGCGGGTCAGCGAGCCGACCCGCCGTACCGCGGTCGCGGCCGCCGTCGTGGGCCGCAGCTTCGACCTCGACCTGCTGGTCGCCGTCTGCGGTACGACGGACGAGGAGGCGGCGACGAGGCTCGACGAGCTGGTCGACCACCAGTTCGTGCACGAGGAGGCACCGGGCTGGTTCGGCTTCCGGCACGCCCTGATCCGCGACGCCGTGGAGGCCAACGCTCCGCTCGCGGCGCGCCGGGCCCTGCACGCCCGGGTGGCGGAGGTGGCCCAGCACCGGCCCGAGCTGGGCGGCGACGCCTACCGGTCCGCCCACCACGAGGCCGCCGGGCAGCTCGCCGAGGCCGTCGACGCCGCGTCGGCCGCGGCCGGCCGGGCGAGCGCGCTCTCCGCGCACCAGGAGGCCCTCGACCTGCTCGACCGTGCGGTGCGATGCCTGCGGGTCGCCGACCCGGACCGGCGCGCGGACCTGCTGGTGCGCCGCGCGGCCGAGGCCGCCGCCACCGACCACAACGCCCGCGCGGCCGCCGACCTGGAGGAAGCACGCCGGCTGCTGGCCGAGTTGGGTGACACGGTCGCCGCGGCCGGGCTGCTGCCGGGACTGGTCGCGGTCCGGCACGTCCTCGGCGACCCGCTGCCCGCCCGCATCGCCCTGCTCGCCGGCGGGCTCGCCGACGTGGCGGACCGGCCGGGGGAGGTGCCGCAGCGGGTACGGGCGGCGCTGCTGGCCGGGACCGCCGCGGCGTACCTCGTCGCCGACCACCTCGACGAGGCCCTGACCGCCGCGGACGACGCCCTGGACGCCGCCGGCAGCCAGGACGAGCCGGTGCGGCTCAACACCGTCGTCACCGCCGGCACCGTCGAGGTCTTCGCCGGCCGGGACGAGCCGGGCTGGACCCGGCTGGAGGAGGCCACCGTCCGGGCGCGCGAGCTGGACCTCGAGGCGGAGGCGGCGCGCGGCTACCGGATGCTGGTCTCGTCGGCGTCGACGCTGGTGGAGTACGACCGCGCCGAGCGCTGGCTCGACGAGGGCATCGAGCACACCGCCCGCACCGAGCAGTGGAACCACCGCGACTACATGCTCAGCCACCAGGCGCACGTGTGGTGGTGCACGGGACGCTGGGACGACGCGTACGTCGCCGCGCACCGGCTGCTCGCCGACGACGAGGGCGGGGTGACCACGCGGATCATCGCGCTGCACGCGGCGGGCTTCGTCGAGCTCGGCCGCGGCCACCACGACGCGGCGGCGGAGGTGCTCGGTGAGGCGCGCGCCTCCGGCGAGGAGATGCGCGAGCTGCAGCGCTTCTCCCCGGCGCTGTGGGGCCTCGCCGAGAGCGCGCTGCTGCAGGGAGACGGGGCGACCGCGGTGGAGCTGACCGAGCGCGGGTACGCCGCGTCGCACGAGGTGCGCGAGACCGCGAACCTGTTCCCGTTCCTCGTCACCGGCACCCGGGCCCGCCTGCTGCAGCGCGATCCCTCCGCGGCGCAGGACTGGGCGGAGCGGGTCTCGGCCGACCTGCTCGCTCGCGGGGTGCCGGGGACGCTGCCGGCCGTGGACCACGCCGCCGGGCTGGCCTGCCTGGCCGCCGGCCGCACCGGCCAGGCCCGCGACCTCCTCGGTCGCGCACACGCCGGCTGGACGCAGCGGCGGCGGTGGTGGGAGGCGCAGTGGTGCGCGCTCGACCTCGCCCGCTGCGGTATCGCCGCCAACCGCCGTACCGAGGCGGCGACGCACGTGGAGGCGGTCCGCGCCGCCGCCGTCGAGGTCGGGGCGGCGCCCCTGCTCGCCGCGGCCGCCGACGTCGGCTCGCGGCTCGACCGGTGGGACGCGCCCCAGCCCTGGTCGCCGCTGACCCAGCGGGAGTACGAGGTGGCCCGGCTCGTCGCGCGCGGGATGACCAACCGGGAGATCGCCGAGGAGCTGCGGTTCACCGCCCGCACCGCCGGCTCCCACCTCGAGCACATCATGGCCAAGCTGGGGGTCACCCGGCGCGCGGAGGTCGCCGCCTGGGCGACCGCGGTCGAGGCGGGCGACTACGACCCGGCGTCGAGGAGCGGCAGCACCCGGTAGGGGATCTGCGTGGCCAGCGCGATCACCGTCGACGAGCGCACGATGCCCGGCTCGGACAGCACGGCGTCGATCACCCGCTGCAGGTCGTTGTTGGACCGCGCGACCACCCGGGCCCACATGTCGCCGGCACCGGTGATCGTGAACGCCTCCAGCACCTCCGGGATCGTGGCCAGGTGCTCGGCCACCGACGTGTGGCCGGACCCCTGCCGGATCTCCAGGGTGAGGAACGCCGTGACCGGGTAGCCGAGGGCCTCGCTCGACAGGTCCGGTCCCCACCCGGCGATCACGCCCGACGCCACCAGCTTGTCGAGCCGGGCCTGCACGGTGCCGCGGGCGACCCCGAGGCGCCGGGACGCCTCCAGCACGCCGACGCGCGGCTCGGCGGCGAACAGACGGATCAAAGTGACATCGAGATCGTCCATGCTCCACCTCTGGATGGACAAGTTGCACAGTGTTTCGCCGTACTCTTGCACACTCTGCGCGCACCCGGCAGGCTTCGCGGCATGACCGACGCCCTCACTGAGTCCCTGACCCGCGACGAGAAGGCCGCCGGCCTGACCGAGGAGCAGCTCCACCAGCTCGTCGGGCTGGTCGAGTACGACGAGGAGCAGGACGTCTTCCCGGTGACCGGGTGGGACGCCATCGTGTTCGTCGTCGGCAACGCGACCCAGACCGCGCACTACTACCAGTCCGCCTGGGGGATGCGGCTCGAGGCGTACTCCGGTCCGGAGAACGGCAACCGCGACCACAAGTCGTTCGTGCTGCGCTCGGGCTCCATCCGCTTCGTCGTCAACGGCGCCGTCGACCCCGACAGCCCGTTGGCCGACCACCACCGCCGCCACGGCGACGGCGTCGTCGACATCGCCCTCGAGGTGCCCGACGTCGACAAGTGCATCGCCCAGGCCGTCTCGGCCGGCGCGACCGTCGTGCGCGAGCCCGAGGACGTCACCGACGAGCACGGCACGATCCGGATCGCCGCGATCGCGACGTACGGCGAGACCCGGCACACCCTCGTCGACCGCAGCCGGTACGACGGCCCGTACCTCCCGGGCTACGTCGCCGCGGAGTCGACGTACGTCCGCAAGGAGGGCCAGCCGAAGCGGCTGTTCCAGGCCCTCGACCACATCGTCGGCAACGTCGAGCTCGGCCACATGGACGAGTGGGTGGGCTTCTACAACCGCGTCATGGGCTTCGTGAACATGGCGGAGTTCATCGGCGACGACATCGCCACCGACTACTCCGCGCTGATGTCCAAGGTCGTCGCCAACGGCAACCACCGCGTGAAGTTCCCGCTCAACGAGCCCGCGATCGCCAAGAAGAAGTCGCAGATCGACGAGTACCTCGAGTTCTACCGGGGCGCCGGCGCCCAGCACCTGGCGGTGGCGACCAACGACATCCTGGCCAGCGTCGACGCCCTGCGCGACAACGGTGTGGAGTTCCTCGACACCCCCGACTCCTACTACGAGGACCCCGAGCTGCGCGCGCGCATCGGTCAGGTCCGGGTGCCGATCGAGGAGCTGCAGAAGCGGAAGATCCTGGTCGACCGCGACGAGGACGGCTACCTGCTGCAGATCTTCACCAAGCCCCTCGGCGACCGCCCGACGGTGTTCTTCGAGCTGATCGAGCGGCACGGGTCGCTGGGCTTCGGCAAGGGCAACTTCAAGGCGCTCTTCGAGGCCATCGAGCGCGAGCAGGAGCGCCGCGGCAACCTCTGAGCGGCACCGAGCCGACGGGCAGGTCTCCGGTCCCTGATGACGGAGACCTGCCCGTCATCGTTCGTCCCGTGCGTCCGGCGCTGTCCGGACCGCCCCCCTTGTCCGATATCGCCGGAGCGTTTACCTTCAAGGGAACTGCACCAGTTGTCGAGGCGCTCGGGGGCGTCGAGATGTCCGCACCGAAAGCACGCGCGGTGGTCCGCACCGCCACCGGAGGCCTGCTCCTCCGGCTGATCGGGCTGGCCGCGCTCGCGGCACTCTGGCTGGTCCTGTCGGCCACCCGCGCCGATGCCGACGTGACGCTCCCGCCGCTGCCGGGCGACACGGTGTCGGACGTGGTCGACGCGGTGCCGGTGCCCGAGCCCGTCACCCCGGTGGTGGACCAGGCGGCCGCCGCTGTCGACGACACCGTGGAGACCGCGGTCGACGCCACCGTGGAGGCGACCGGCCAGGCGACCGGCCAGGCGGACGAGGCCGTGCGGACCGTCCGGGACGACGTCAACGACGTCAACGACGCCGTGGGCCGGACCGTCGCCCCCACCCCGACTTCCCCGGGTGCGCGCCCACCCGCGCCCGCACCCACAACACCGGTGGAGGACGCCGGATCCCCCGTCCTGCCAGGGGATCCGCGCTCCTCGCACGCTGCACGGCACCGGTCGGGCAGGCCCGTCGACCGCGGCGCGACGGGGGTTGCGCGCGCGGTCGACGGACCGGCTCCGGCCCGGGTCCACAGCACGCCGTGGGTCGCCAGGGGAGGTGTGGACGCCGCGACCGGCCCGGCGGACCGCCTGCAGGCTCCGCCGCTGCCCCTCCGCCTGCCACTCCCGCTGCAACCTGCGCCTCTCCGCGCGGCGAGCGCTCCGGCCGGGGCCCTCGGTCCGGGGCAGCAGCCGCTCGTCGTGGCCGCGCTCGCCGCCGCGCTCCTGCTCGTCGTCGGGTCGTCCGGCCGGGTCGCCGTACTTCGGCGGCGACGACCGCACCCGCTCACGCTCCGGCCCGCGACCTCGCCCGACTAGAGCCGGTCGCCACGCCGCCGCGCTGCTCGCGCACGAAGCCCAAGGGAGGTGCGCCGAGCACGCCGGTGGTGTGGGCGCGGGTCGCGGCCATCCCTCCGGCCGCGGCCCGGGGCACCGTCGCCGGCTCCTCTCCCTTCCCTTCCCAGGGAGTCGGCAAGCACCCACCGGTGCCCACACGACGGGTGGCGGGCCGCGTGCGGACCCGGCTCGCCACCCGTCACCCTCAGTCCCTGGGGCGTGGCGGATGCCACTCCCGGCTGGGCGCGGCATGGAAGGATCGGGCCATGACGCAGATCCCCGCCGGCTGGTACCCCGACCCCGACCCGGAAGCGCCCGAGCCGAAGGGGCAGCGCTACTGGGACGGCCAGCAGTGGACCGAGCACCTCCAGCCCGCACCGGGCAGCTACCCGCAGCCCACCCCGGGCGGCGCCACCGTTCCCTCCGGCGCGCCCGCTGGATATGCGTCGTACCCCGCCGCCGGCGGCTACGGAACCCAGGTGGCGGTGGCGACGACCCCCGACGGGCAGCCGCTCTCGGGCTGGTGGCGCCGAGCCGTCGCCTACGTCATCGACGTCGTCATCATCAACGTCCTGTCCTGGATCATCGCGTTCCCGGCGGCCCGCGACTACATCGACGCAGTGAACCGGATGACCGACGACATCCTGTCCGGCAACCCCGACGGTTCCGGGGTGATGGTGGTGACCGAGGACATGGCCGGCCCGCTGATGACGATCGGCCTCGTCGCCCTCGTGGTGTCGCTGGTGTACACCGTCGTGTTCCTGCGGTGGAAGGCGGCGACCCCGGGCAAGCTCGCGCTCGGCCTCCGGGTGCGGCTCCGCGAGACGCCGGGTCAGCTGGCCTACGGGACGATCCTCGCCCGCTGGGCCGTGGAGAGCGTCAACCGCGTGGCCGGCTTCCTGCCCCTGATCGGCTTCCTCGGCTCGCTCTTCTGGCTGCTCGACCACCTGTGGCCGCTGTGGGACGCGAAGAAGCAGGCCATCCACGACAAGGTCGCGAAGACCAACGTCATCCGGGTGCGCTGACGCCCCGGGCCCCAAGCAGTCCGGTCAGAGCACCTTCGACAGGAACGCCTGGGTGCGCTCGTGCTGCGGGTCGGCGAGCACCTTGCGCGGGTCGCCCTCCTCGACGATCACGCCGCCGTCCATGAAGACGAGCTTGTGCCCGACCTCGCGGGCGAAGCCCATCTCGTGGGTGACGACCATCATCGTCATGCCCTCGCTGGCCAGGTCGCGCATGACGTCGAGGACGTCGCCGACCAGCTCGGGGTCGAGCGCGCTGGTCGGCTCGTCGAACAGCATCATGTCCGGGCTCATCGACAGCGCCCGAGCGATCGCGACCCGCTGCTGCTGACCTCCGGAGAGGTGGGCGGGGTAGGCGTCCTCGCGGTCGGCGAGCCCGACCTTGGCGAGGTTGGTGCGGGCGACCTCGACCGCCTCGTCCTTGCTGCGGCGGCGGACCCGCTGCTGGGCGATCGTCAGGTTGCGCAGCACGGTCAGGTGCGGGAACAGGTTGAACTGCTGGAACACCATGCCGATCCGGCTGCGCACCTTGTCGACGTCGACGTCGGGGTCGGTGATCTCGACACCCTCCACGACGATCCGGCCAGAGGTCGGCTCCTCGAGCCGGTTGACGCAGCGCAGCAGCGTCGACTTGCCGGAGCCGGACGGTCCGACGACGCAGACGACCTGGCCCTGGTCGACGTGGAAGTCGATGCCCTTGAGCACCTCGTTGTCGCCGAAGTACTTGTGCAGGTCCTGCACGTCGATGGCGGCCGCGCTGCGGTCGATCGCGGGTTCGGTCATCATCGGGCCCTCTCCGCGCGTGCTTCCATGCGTCGTACGACGATCGCCAGCGGCACCGTGATCACCAGGTACAGCAGGCCCACGACGACGAGGCCGGTCATGTTGTTCGTGGAGTTCATCGTCTCGCGGCCGAACTTCGTCAGCTCCTGTGCGCCCGCGGCGAGACCGACGACGTAGATCAGCGAGGAGTCCTTGGTCAGCAGGATGAGCTCGTTGGTCAGCGGCGGCAGGATGATCCGGAACGCCTGCGGGATCACGATCGACACCATCGCGCGGGTGTGCGACATGCCCAGCGAGCGCGCGGCCTCCATCTGGCCCTTCGGCACGGCCTGGATGCCGGCCCGGATCGTCTCGGCCATGTAGGCGCCGCCGACGAGGCCGAGAGCCAACGTGACCACGCCCAGCGTGCCGCCCGGCACCAGCCGGCCCGGGAAGGCCAGCGGGATGCCGAACGTCAGTGCGATGAAGACGACCAGGGCGGGCAGCCCGCGGAAGAGCTCGATGAAGCCGGTCGCCACCCACCGGTAGGGGCCGACCGACGACAGTCGCATCAGCGCCAGCACGAGGCCCAGGACGAGGCCGAACGAGAAGCCGCACGCCGTGTAGATGATCGTGTTCTTCAGTGCCACCGTGAGGACGTCCGGGAACATCTCCGCGATGACCTCGGTGTTCCAGAACGCGCGCTTCAGCTCCCCGAAGTCGACCGCGAGCAGGATCGCCACGACGAGGACGGCGAGGACGGCGTACTGGATGCCCCGCGAGATCCGGGCACGCTTGCGTGGGCTCAGCGCCACGGGCTCAGGCCTCTCTGGAGATCGGTCGGGTCACGGTGGAGCGGTCGGTCAGCTCGCCGGGGCGTCGCCGAACCACTTCTTGTAGATCTCGTCGTAGGTCCCGTCGGACTTCGCGTCGGCGATGACCTTGTTGGTGACCTCGAGCAGGCCGTCGTTGCCGTCCTTCTTCACCGCGAAGCCGTACTGCTCGCCGGTGTCGAACTCGGTCGCCACCGCGGTGTCCGGGTTCTCCTTGACGTAGTCGTAGAGCACGCCGTTGTCGTTGATGCCGGCGTCGATCTGGCCGGTCTTCACGGCGGCGCACAGCAGCGCGAGGTCTTCGAACGACCGGACCTCGACGTCGTCGGGGGCGTTGTCCTTGGCGTACTGCTCGCCGGTGGTGCCCTCCTGGACGCCGATCGTCTTGCCGGAGAGGTCCTCGAGCGAGCTGTAGCTGGCGTCGCTCTTGACCAGCAGCGCCTGGGTGGCGTCGAAGTAGGGGTCGGAGAAGTCGATGACGCGCTTGCGCTCGTCGGTGATCGTCATGCCGGCGGCGGCGATGTCGCACTTGCCGGTGTTGAGGGACTCGCCGGACTGGATGCCCTCGAACGGGGTGTCGAAGATCTCCTGCTCGAGGTCGAGCTTCTTGGCGACCAGGTCCATCATGTCGACGTCGAAGCCGACGGTCTCGCCGCCCTGCGGGAACTGGAAGGGCTTGTAGGGCAGGTGCGTGCAGACGGTGAGCGTGCCCTCCTTGATCACCTTGGCGCCACCCTCCACCTCGGTGGTCTCCGTGTCGGCGGCGCAAGAGGTGGCGGCGAGGGCGAGCGTGCAAGCGGCGGCGATGGCCCCGAGGCGTCGGTTCATGTGCTGCACCCTGCCGCCACCCGGCCGTCGTGGCAAATCTCCACGGCGGCGGGTCAGCGAGGATCGTCGCCGTCAGTGCAGGGGTACGGCGGGCGGCCGACGCCGGCGATCCGGTAGCGGCCCCAGGGGTCGACGTCGGAGAGCCGGCCCTCGGCCTCGCCACCCGGCGTGCGCAGCACGACCGTGGCGCCGGCCTGGCCCAGCGGGTCGACCCGTTCGTCGTGCGCGATCCGGCCGTGCCAGTGGTAGTGCCCGTCGATCGGCTGGAACAGCCCGCGGACGGTCACCTGCACCGGGACGTCGCCGCCCTCGGTGACCAGGTGGGCGGGGCCGTCGTAGCCGCCGTCGGCATGGCCGGGGTGCTCGTGCTCGCTCATGGCGTGCCTCCTCGCTCGTCGGCGCGGTCGGGGTCGTCGGGGTCGTCGGGGGCGGAGTCGGTGAGGTCGACGCCGTACTCCCGCGCCAGACCCTCGAACGCGTGCCACACGAACGCAGCGAGGTATCCGCGCACGGCGGCGCGCGACATCGTGCGGCGGGTCAGCCACCACTCGCCGGTGCTGAGGCCGAGGCCGACCAGGCCGTGCGCCCACGGCTCGGCGCCGGCGGCGTCGACGCCGAGCTCGCGCAGGGTGTCGCCGAGCACCCGCGCCATCGCGGCGGCGATCGCGGCCTTGCCGTCGGCGAGCGGGTCGGCATCGCTCTCGACGCGGTGCGCGACGAGCAGCAGGAAGACGTTGGGGTGCTCCTCGATCGCGGCGAGGTAGGCCTCGCAGCCGAGGTCGACCCGCTCCCTCACCGTGCCCTCGGACAGCAGGGCGGGGAGCAGCCGCTCCATCACGACACCGGCGCCCCAGGTCCCGACGGCCGCGTGGAGGTCGGCCTTGTCGGCGAAGTAGCGGTAGAGGACCGGCTTGCTCACGCCCGCAGCTGCGGCGATCTCGCCGACACCCGCCTGCGGCCCGTGCGCGTCGATGGCGGCCACCGCGGCCAGCACCAGCTCGTCGCGGCGGGCCTCCCGGTGGGCGCTCCACCGGGTGCTGCGGCCGTCCCGGGGGTCGGAACCCTTGACCTTGCGCGTCACGAGGGGCACCCTAGCCGATAACCGTTACTTCAAGTAACAGATAACTCGGGAGGTTCCATGACCGACGTCGCGACCCGCTTGCTGGGCTCCTCCGCCCGCATGTCCTACGACCCCGAGATCGAGATCGACTGGGACGCGCCGCTGGTCGACGGGCTGTGGTTCATGCAGCCGGAGCGGATGTCGCTCTACGGCACGCCCCTGTGGGACGCGCTGACCGAGGAGCAGCGGATCGAGCTCTCCAAGCACGAGGTGTCGAGCATCGCCAGCGTCGGGCTGTGGTTCGAGCTGATCCTCATGCAGATGATGGCCCGCGAGCTCTACGACGCGGACCACACCTCGGCCCGGACCCACTACGCGCTGACCGAGCTCGGCGACGAGTGCCGGCACTCGATCATGTTCGGGCGCGCGATCGCCGCCTGCGGCGTCCCGGCCTACGGCGCGACGCGGCACGTCCACCGGCTCGGACGCGGCTTCAAGGCGGTCGCGTCGGGCGTCTCGGCGTACGCCTCGATCCTCGTCGCGGAGGAGATCCTCGACCGCTGGCAGCGCGAGCTGATGAAGGACGAGCGGGTCCAGCCGCTGATCAGGATGGTGTCGCGGGTGCACGTGCTCGAGGAGGCCCGGCACATGACGTTCGCCCGCGAGGAGGTCGAGCGGGCGGTGCCGACCCTGTCGCGTCCGGCGCTGGCGCTGCACCGGACCCTCACGGCGCAGACGGGGTTCATGGTGGCGCGCACCCTGGTCAACCCGCGCGTGTACGCCGCCGTGGGGCTCGACCCGCGCGAGGCCCGGCGGCAGGCGCTGGGCAACCCCCACTACCAGGCCACGTTGGCGTGGATGGGCGAGCGGGTGCTGGCGTTCCTCGACGAGCAGGGGCTCGTCGGTCCGGCGCAGAAGCCGGTGTGGAAGCGTTCGCTGCTGATGCCGGCTGCCGCCTAGCGCCGCAGGTGGAAGGCCGGTCGACGCGTCACAGGGTCGAGCCGGACCTGCCAGGGTGTCGCGTGCAGCAGGGTGTGGTGGCCGCGGCACAGGAGCACGAGGTTGTCGAGCGACGTGGAGCCGCCGTCGACCCAGTGCACGAGGTGGTGGGCGTCGCAGGCGAGCGGCAACCGGCGGCAGCCCGGGAACCGGCAGTGCTGGTCGCGCAGCACCAGTGCCTTCCAGATCGCGGCGGTCACGAGCCGCTGGGTCCGGCCGACGTCGAGGACCTCGCCGGCCGAGCCGAGCACAGCGGGGATCACGTCGGCGTCGCACGCCATCCGCCGGACCGCGCTGACGGAGACCGTGTCGCCGGTGTCGAGCGTCGCGGCGCCGAGACCTTCTCGAAGGTCCTCGAGGCCGATCGTGACGGTCACGCGCGGCTTGGCGCCGTGCTGGTCGGGCAGCAGCCCGTCGGTCTCCTGCGCCTTCAGGCAGGTTTCGACGAGGGCGTCCCAGCAGCGGGCGCCGTGGTCGCGCAGGTCCCGAGCGCTCTCGCCGCAGTCAGGGTCGGTGCCGGGCCTCGGGGCGGCGAGGGCGTGCAGCGCGGACTTGATCGCCGCGGCGTCCTCGACCGTGCCCCGGCCGCGCAGACGCACACCGCCGATGCCGTCATCGGCGATGGTCAGGAACCGTCCGAGGTGCGCGGAGCGCTCGAGCCGCTCCAGCGCCCGCTCCTCGGCACGGGCGGTGCCGTCGGGGTCGAGCACCTCGAGCAGGCGGTCGCCGACCTTGCGGAGCTCGGAGGCGTTCAGGGTCGCGGCGTGGTCGACCAGCATGCGTTCGGCCTCGTCCCGCAGTGAGGGTGAGGTGGGCAGCCGGTCGATCACGCCGACGATCACCTCGGCGTGCTCGGGCGAGACGTCACCGGACTGCAGCGCGAGCAGGGTTGTCGTGCGGTCGCCGCACAGGCCGCGGGCGGTGCGCAGCACGCGGGAGCCGTGGCCGTGCCGCGCGCCGGCGACATGGGTCAGGTAGTCACTCGGCGACACCCATCCGGCCGTCTTCGCCGCTTCGGAAGCCTCGACCTCGACCGCGACACGCGCCTCGACGGCTGCGACGGCAGAGCGCAGGGCCTGCAGCTCCTCGGTGACTGCCAGCAAGTCCTCCGGACGCGTCGCCGCCCACAGCACCTCCGCCAACCCGGCCAGCGTCGCTCGCGCGGCCGCGACCGCAGCCGCGGGGCTGGTCGGTGCGTCGAGGAGGGCCGTCATGAGAAGACTCAACCAGGCGGCACCGACAGTTTTCGCCTTGTCCACAAGGGAATCCGACGGTCTCTCACAGCTCCTTGCGGAAGTGCACGTCCGCGGCGTCCGGTGTCGGGACGCCCTCCCAGCGGAAGATCTCGCGGTAGCCGTGCCGCTCGTAGAACCCCGGCGCCTGGAACGTGAACGACGTGACGAACACGTGCGTGCACCCGCGCGAGCGAGCCTCGGCCTCGAACGCGTCGAGCAACCTCGTGCCCAGACCCTCGCCCCGGGCCTCCTCGCGCACCCAGGTCATGCCGATGCCGGCGGCGACGCCCCAGGTCCAGCCGCTCACTCCGGCGGCCAGGTCGCCAGCGGCGTCGAGCACCTGCACGGTGAGCTCGCGGGCGGCAGGGGTGCCGACGGTCGCGGCGGCGTTGACGACGTCGAGCTCGTCGGAGAGTCGCTTGTCGAGCTCCGGCACGCCCTCGGCGACGACGGTGCGGTAGCCCCCGCTCACCGCGCCGGCACCACTGTGCCGGTCACCTCGCCCAGCGCGATCCGGCCGCCGAGCGCACCGGGCGCGGTGGCCCGGATCGTGACCGTGTCGCCGTCCTCGAGGAAGGTGCGCCCGTCGCCGAACGGCTCCCGCCCGCCCCACGACAGCTCGAGGAAGGACCCGCGCTGCTCCCGCTCCGGGCCGCTGACCGTTCCCGACGCGAACAGGTCTCCGGTGCGCAGGCTCGCGCCGTTGACGGTCATGTGCGCCAGCATCTGCGCGGGGGACCAGTACATCGACGCGTACGGCGGCCGGCTCACGACCTCGCCGCCCAGCAGGACCTCGAAGTCGATCGCGTAGCCGGCGCCCGGCCCGACGCGCAGGTAGTCGAGCGGGGCCGGGTCCTGGCCCGGCAGGTCGACCCGCGCGGCCTCGAGCGCCTCCAGCGGGGTGACCCAGCCGGCCACCGACGTCGCGAAGGACTTGCCGAGGAACGGGCCCAGCGGGACGTACTCCCAGGCCTGGATGTCGCGCGCGGACCAGTCGTTGAGGGGGAGCACGCCGAAGACGTGCTCGGCGAACGCGTCGGCCGGCACCGGCTCGCCGAGCGTGCTCGGGGCGCCGACCACGAAGCCCAGCTCGCACTCGATGTCGAGCCGCGCTGTCGGTGCATGCACCACGTCGCCGGTGGTTGAGCCTGTCGAAACCCGCTGGCCGCTCGGCCGGACGACGTCGGTGCCGCTGACCACGACGGTGCCCGAGCGCCCGTGGTAGCCGACCGGCAGGTGCCGCCAGTTGGGCAGCAGCGCCTCGCCGTCCGGCCGGAAGATGCGGCCGACGTTGGTGGCGTGGTCGAGCGAGCAGTAGAAGTCGACGTAGTCGGCCACCTCGAACGGCAGGTCCAGCACCACCTCGTCGACCGGGAGCAGGTGCGGCTCGACGAGCTCGCGCTCGGCGGGGTCGGTCAGCAGCGAGACGACCCACTGGCGGATGCCGTGCCAGTGCGGACGGCCCAGCGCCAGCAGCGGCGTGAGGCTCGGCGCCTCGAAGACGTGCGCCACCTCGAGCATGTCGGCGGCCGCCACGGGTGCCAGGTCGAGCACCTGGTCGCCGATGCGCACGCCGACCCGGCCGGGCTCGCCGTCCCAGGACGCGTGCCGGAACACGCCGTACGGCAGGTTGTCGACGTCGTACGGCGAGCCGGCGGCGCCTTCGACCCAGGTGGGCACGGTCATGAGGGGGACACCTCCGTGTCGTCGGGGACGGGGCCCGGGGAGATCAGGCCCAGCGCGAGCAGGTCGTCGCGCGGGTCGGTCACGCTGCAGGAGCCGAAGGACGTGAACCAGCGCCGCGTGCGCGCGAGCGTGTCCGCGTCGGGCAGCGCGGCGACGAGCGCCGCGGCGTCCTGCTCGGCGAGCACCGCGTCGGCGTCGCCGCCGTCGAGGGCGGTGCGGGTCGCGGCCAGCACGTTGAGGAACCCGTGGTGCACGAACCCGGTCTCCGGGTCGGTGTGCCGCACGGCGTGGTGCAGCCCGGCCGTGCACTTGAACGGCGTCTCGCGGTCGAGAGCAGCGTCGATCCACGCCGCCAGCCCTTCGACCGGCGGGAACAGCCCGGCGTCGAGGCCGCCGGTGCGGAACTTGAGCCGCAGGCCGAGGTCCTCGCGGGCGGCCACCTCGTCGGCGGCAGTGAGCCAGCCGTGGGTGGCCGGGCCGGGCAGCTCGACGAAGACAGCGAGACCGTCAGGGTCGTCGAGCCCGGACTTCGCCTCGTCGACCGCGGCCACCACGCGGCGGGCGTTGCCGGCCAGGTCGTCGAGGTCGCGCAGCGCGATCTCCAGCGCGACGACGTCGAGGCCGAGCTTGGCGGCGAGGCCGAGCGGGCCGGCCACCTGACCGGCGCCACCGGTGCACACCACCGAGAGGCGGGCGGCCGTGCCGCGCACCTGCGGGAGGTCGGTGTCCTTGAGCACGAAGCTGCCGACCAGCGTGCTCCACGGCTCGCTGCGGCGGGCGGTGTGCGCGGCGAGCGCCTCGGGCAGCGGGGCGTCGCCGGGCGGGAACACGGCCGCGTCGTCGACCAGGCCGACGTACTGCTCCGGGACGCGCGCGCCAGGGGTTGCGGGGGAGTCGGGCACGGTGCGAGGCTAACGCAGGTACGGCTCAACGGACGTGAGTGTCCGATTACAGGACGGTGCGAGATGGCGTTCTACCGCCAGGTCGGTGAGGTGCCGGGCAAGCGGCACACGGTCTTCCGCGACCCCGAGGGGCGGCTGCGTTACGAGGAGCTGATGGGCGAGGAGGGCTTCTCCTCCGACTCCTCGCTGCTCTACCACGCCGGCGTGCCGTCGGCGATCGTCGACAGCCAGGTCTGGGACCTGCCCGACCAGTCCACGACGCCCAACCACCCGCTCAAGCCGCGGCACCTCAAGCTGCACACGCTGTTCCCCGACGCGGCCGAGGGGGCCGCGGGCAGCAACCCGGTCGAGCACCGCCGGCTGGTGCTCGGCAACGCCGACGTGCGGATCTCGTACGTCGTCGCCGCCGACACGTCGCCGTACTACCGCAACGCCGTGGGCGACGAGTGCGTCTACGTGCAGGAGGGCAGCGGCACGGTCGAGACGGTGTTCGGCGTGCTGCCCTACCGGTCCGGCGACTACGTCCTGGTGCCGCGGGCGACCACGCACCGCTGGGTCCCGGCCGAGGCGTCGCGGCTCTACGCCATCGAGGCCAACAGCCACATCCACCCGCCGAAGCGCTACCTGTCGCGGTTCGGGCAGCTGCTCGAGCACGCGCCCTACTGCGAGCGCGACCTCTACGGTCCCGACGAGCCGTTCCTGGTCGAGGGCAAGGACGTCGAGGTGCTGGTCAAGCACCGCGGCAACGCGCCGGGCGGCATCGTCGGCACGCGGATGACCTACGCCACCCACCCGTTCGACGTGGTGGGCTGGGACGGCTGCCTGTACCCGCACACGTTCAACATCGAGGACTTCATGCCGATCACCGGCAAGGTCCACCAGCCGCCGCCGGTGCACCAGGTGTTCGAGGGCTGGAACTTCGTGGTCTGCAACTTCGTGCCGCGCAAGGTGGACTACCACCCCGACTCGGTGCCGGTGCCCTACTACCACTCCAACGTCGACAGCGACGAGGTCATGTTCTACGTGGGCGGCGACTACGAGGCCCGCAAGGGCTCGGGCATCAACATCGGCTCGGTGTCGCTGCACCCCGGCGGCTACGCCCACGGGCCGCAGCCGTCGGCGATCGAGGCGTCGCTCGGCGCGGAGTACTTCGACGAGCTGGCCGTCATGGTCGACACGTTCAAGCCGCTGGACCTGGGAGAGGCAGCGCTGGCCGCGGAGGACCCGGCGTACGCCTGGACCTGGGCAGGCAGAGGCCCCGGTTCCTCCGGGGACGACGGCGGTCCGGCGGTGTTCTCGAACTCCTAGGCCCCGCCCGGGCGTATCGAGCACCACCGGGCCGCCGCTCGGGGCAGGATGTCGGTCATGCCGACGTACGTCGCCTTCCTGCGCGCGATCAACCTGGGCGCGAAGCGCAAGGTGCCCATGGCCGAGCTCCGCACCTGCCTCACCGACGCCGGGTACGACGATGTCGAGACGCACATCCAGACCGGCAACGTGCGGCTGCGGACCCCGGCCCGCAGCGTCGCCAAGGTCGAGGAGGAGCTCGAGCACCTGCTCGGCCGGCGGTTCGGCTTCGAGATCCCCGCGATCGTGTTCACCCCGGAGCAGCTGCGGGAGGTGTACGACGACGCGCTGGCGTTCGCGCCGCCTGGCGTGAAGGGGGAGATGCGCTACGTCTCCCTGTTCAAGCGCGGCGAGGCGCCGACCGGCGAGGACGCCGCGGCGATCGACGCGTGGGACGCGCCCGGCGAGGCCGGTGTCGTGAAGGGCCGGGCCGTGCACATCTGGATCGACGGGACCTCGCAGGCCTCGCGCATCCTGACCGAGTTCAAGAAGCCGCTGTGGCCCGGCACCAACCGCAACACCAAGGTGCTCGTGGCGGTCACCGAGAAGTGGGCGTGACCTCCGGCGCGGTCGCCGGCGCGCGGTCGAGCGTGCGCACCGAGCGCGAGAGCAGCGAGAGCAGCGCGATCGCGATGTAGGCGACGCCGCTCCACAGCAGTACGTCGTGGTAGCCGAACCAGGCGCCGAGCGGGCCGTAGAGCAGCTGGCCGACCGGCATCGCGACGAAGGAGCCGAGGGCGTCGTAGGAGTAGGCCCGCGACAGCATCTCGTCGTCGATGTTCTCCTGCATCGCGAGGTTCCAGCCCATGCTGAACACCTCGATGCCCGCGCCGGCGACGAACGTGACGATGACCAGCGTGAGCAGGTGCGGCTCGACGCCGAGCACGATCATGGGGATGCCCATGAGGGAGCAGCCGAGCATCCCGTAGAGCAGGGGCCGCCGGATCCGCACCCGCAGCAGGATCACGGTCATCAGCACCAGGCCGATCGACTCGGCCGAGAGCACGAAGCCCCAGCCCTGCTCGCCGATCGTGTCCTTGGCGATCGCCGGGCCGAGGGTGAACCAGGCGCCCGTGTGGATCGCGTTGAGGAAGCCGAACGCCAGCACGATCACCCACAGCCAGGTGGTGGTGCGGAAGAGCACCCAGCCCTCGCGCAGCTCCTGGACGGTGCTCGTCCGCTCGGCCCTCGCCGGGCGCGGTGGAACCTTGACGGGGGTGAGGAGGACGGCGCTGAGCAGCCAGGTCAGCGCGTCGACCGCGAGCGCCCAACCCGAACCGACCGTGACGACGAGCAGCGCACCGATCGTCGGCCCGATGATCGTGAGGCCACCGCGGGAGAGCGACAGCAGCGCGTTGGCGCTCTGCAGCTGCTCGCGCGGCACGAGCTGGGGGACCATGCTCGCCATCGCCGGGAACGAGATCGCGGAGACGAGGCCGTGCACCGCGGTCAGGGTGATCACCATCCAGAGCTGGGCCGTCCCGGTGAGCACGAGGAACGCGATCGCGCCCTGGGTGAGAGCCG
Organism: Nocardioides iriomotensis; assembly: GCF_004168035.1. GTDB lineage: Bacteria > Actinomycetota > Actinomycetes > Propionibacteriales > Nocardioidaceae > Nocardioides_B > Nocardioides_B iriomotensis. The sequence goes on from NZ_SDPU01000020.1 coordinate 380,544, forward strand.
ACAGCAGGTTGGACAGCTGAAGCACCATCGTGCGCGGGAAGCGGTCGGCAACGACGCCGCCGAACAGCAGGAAGAGCACCATCGGGATGGTGTGCGCGGCGAGGACCTGGCCGAGTGCCGAGGGGGAGTCGCTGATGTCGAGCACCGCGAACGCCAGCGCGATGTTGGCCATCATGCTGCCGAGCGTGTTGACGAAGCGGGATCCGAAGTACCAGGCGAAGTTGCTGTTGCGGAGGGGTGTGATCGACTCGCGCCAGGTCACGCCTCGTCCTCCATCACGAAGGCGGCGGCGGTGAGGTTGACGTGCATGGTGCCCTCGGTGCGGGGTGGCTGAGCCTGCGCGTGGATCAGCTTGGACGCGTCGATGACGAGGTCGCGCACCTGCCGCCAGACCTCGGGCGTCACCCACAGCTCGGCGTCGACCAGCGTGCCGGGCCGGCGCTGGTCGCCGTAGCGCCGGATCAGCTCGCCCGCCATCGCGCCGACGTACCCGGCGTAGTCCTCCGCCGGCGCGTCGACGCCGACCATCTTGGTCTCGTTCCACGGGTGCTGGTAGCGCTTGGCGACACCGCCGCGGATCTTCTCCTCGCCGGCGACGACCAGCAGCCCCGCGTCGGCGAGCGTGCGCAGGTGGTACGACGCGTTGGCGTGCGTGATGTCGAGCTCGCGGGCGACGTCGGCGGCGCTGAGCGCCTGGTTGGTGAGCAGCGACAGCATCTGGAGGCGCAACGGGTGGGCGGTCGCGCGCATGTGGCCGAGGCGGGTTTCGGACATCGCAGGGGTCCTTCGAGATCGAGGTGACGAGTGACTCTCCAAGGAGTCTTGGACAGTGTGACGCCGACGCGCCGCCCGGGCAAGGGGACACCCGGGCGGCGTGTGTGGTGTCGGGTGTTTCTCCGCGTCGGCGTGCCGGTCAGGCGAGCACCGGGCGGTGGCTGCGGAACGCGCCGGCCGGGTCGAGGTCGGCCTTGACCTGGCGCAGTCGCACGAGCGAGCCGGCGGGGTAGGCCGCCGCCGGGTCGGAGTCCTGGCCGAGGAAGTTGAAGAACGTGCGGCCGGTCAGCTCGGGCGCCAGGGTGGCCCGCAGGGTGCCGAACGCGGCCTCGATGCCGGCCGACACCTCCGGGCTCACCGGGACCCCGAGAGCGAACACCTGGTAGGGCTCGTGGATCGCGCCGTTCGGGCCGTCCTCGCTGGTGCCGCGGGTGAGCGCGCCGCCGAGGTGCCGGATCTGCACGACGGCCAGCGGCACGTCGGCGCCGGCCCCGACGGTGTCGACCAGCCGGTCGACCGTGCTGGCGTCGAGCCGGCCGAGCATGCCCGACCACTCCTGGCCCGGCATCGGGTCGGTCGGCTCCGCGGCGATGCCGCCGAGCCGGCCCAGCGGCACGGGTGCGAGCGTGTCGAGCACCATCGCGGGCAGCTGGCGCAGTCGGGTGAGGTGGTGGTTGGCCTCGGTCTCGCTGCCGAGGAAGGTCAGGTCGACGCAGACGAACGACCGGCCGCGGATCGCCTCGGGCATGGCCGGGTCGGGCGGGAACCGGAACAGCTGCGCCCACAGGGTCAGCTCCTCCGGGGCCTGGGCGGTGACCTCGCGGAACGCCTGGAGCACGGGCCGGGCCATCTCGATCGGCCACATCAGCCGGCCACCGAACAGCTCGGGGGCAGGGAAGAGCCGCATCTCCATCGCGGTGACGATGCCGAAGTCGCCGCCTCCGCCCTTCATCGCCCAGAACCGCTCGGGGTCCGTGGTCGCGTCGACGCGGAGCGGTCTGCCGTCGTGGTCGACGACGTCGAAGGCGGTGACGGCGTGCGCGGCGAGGCCCCAGGCCCGGCCGAACCACGAGAGGCCGCCGCCGAGGGTGTAGCCGACGACGGTCGGGTCGGGGTTGCTGCCGGCCGGGGCGGCGAGGCCGGTGGGCTCGAGGGCGGCGAGCAGCTCGCCCCACTTCACGCCGGCGCCGACGCGCGCGGTGCGGGCCGCGGTGTCGATCTCGATGCCGCCGAGCCCGCGGGTGCGGAGCACGACGCTGCCGGTCAGGGCGGTGGTGGCGCCGTGGCCGACGGGTTGGGCCGTGACCGGGTAGCCGTGCGCGGTGGCGGTGCGGACCGCGGCGGCGACCTCGGCGGCGGTGTCGGTGGTGACGACCGCCGCCGGGCGCTGGTCGACGTTGAGCACCCAGCCCCGGCGGGCCAGGTCCCAGATCGCGTCGTCGGGCGCGACGACCTTGCCGGGGAGGGCGGCGCGGAGCGCAGCGACGAGGCGCGTGGGTGCGGTGCCGGTCGGGACGGCGGTGCGGGTGACGAGCTCGGTCATGACTCTTTCCTTGGGGTCCTTGAGGTGGTGGTGGTCCCGAGAGGCGGTGGTGTCAGCCGAGGGTGGTCAGCTGGCGGGGGACGAAGGTGCCGGTGCGGTACGTCGCGCGCTCGGTGTCACGGCGCCGGGCGTTGCGGACCTGCTCCCGGGTGGGGACGAGGCGGGTGGTGGGGCGGGTGATACGTCGCATGGCGAGCTCCTTCTGGTGGCCCCGAGTAACTATCAAAGACTTCTTGGATAGTTGTACGCCCCCTGTCGCGCGACTGTCAAGCACTTCTTTGGGAGTTTGTCCCGGGCGGGGCCAGGCGCAGGTGGACGGCGCCCAGGAACGCCTCTCGCAGGTCCCCGGGCAGGCCCGCGTAGGGGCTGGCCTGCGAGGCGTGCGCCGCCATCGCCCGCTCCCGCCGGGGGAGGGTCGCGATCGCGTCGAGCACGTGCGTGACCTCCTCGTCGGGCGTGCCCAGGTCGCCGAGCGCGCGGTAGGCCTCGCCGCCTCCCGTGCCCGCGCGGTGCGTCGCCCAGCGGCGCATCAGGCTGCGCGGCAGGCAGGTCAGCCAGGTGCCGAGGTCGTGCTCGCGGCCCACCTCCTCGGTCGCGCGGCGCACCGCCGCGTGGTCGCGGTGGCCGTCGCTCGCGTCGAGGGTGAGCAGCGCGTCCGGCGCGACGCCCGCCACGGCCCGCCGTACCGCCTGGGCGAGGTGGTCCGGCGGAGTCGCCGCGACCGAGCCGGCCGGCGGCGGGCCGGTCATCCCGGAGTCGGCGAACGCCCAGACGTCGACCCGGGCCACCCCGAGCTCGGCGCAGGCCGTGCGCAGCTCGCGCTCGCGGACCTCGCCGAGGGCGGCGTCGTCGAGCGGGATCGCCGGCTCGCCCGCCTCGCCGCGCGTGGCGCAGGCGACGACCGTGCGGATCCCCGCGTCGGCGGCGAGCAGCAGCGCGCCGCCGCAGCCGAACGCCTCGTCGTCGGGGTGGGCGACGACCGCGAGCAGGGTGCTTCCGGGGGCGAGGTCGAGGAACGGGCTCATCGGTGGCTCCCGCCGGTCGCATACTGCCTTGTGCAGTATCTCTGGTGGTCGGCAGTAGATACTGCTCAGGGCAGTGTGTCAAGATGCGGCATGCCTTCCGACCCGACGACCACGTCCTACGCCGTGCTCGGCCTGCTGCGGCTCCGCCCGTGGACGACGTACGAGCTGGCCAAGCAGGTGCGCCGCAGCCTCAACTGGTTCTGGCCGCGGGCCGAGCGGAAGCTGTACGACGAGCCCAAGCGGCTCGTCGCCGACGGCCTGGCGACCGCGGAGGAGGGCTTCACCGGCAAGCGGCGGCGCACCACCTACGCCATCACCGACGGCGGCCGGGCCGCCCTCGCGCGCTGGCTCGACGAGCCGCCGGCCGCGCGCAGCCACGAGTCGGAGGGCATGGTCAAGGTGTTCTTCGCCGACGCGGGCGACCTCGACCAGCTCCGCACCACCCTCGGCCGGCTCGAGGCCGAGGCCGCCGAGCGGCTCGCCGCGCTGGCCGAGCTCGCGGCCGAGGCCGAGGGGCCGTTCCCCGAGCGTCGCCACCTCGGGGCGCTGTGCCTCCGGCTCCAGCACGACCAGGAGCGGGCCGTGCTCGACTGGACCCGCTGGGCCCGCACCCAGGTCGACACGTGGCGCTCCACCACCGACCCGGGCCGGTGGGACACCCGGGCCGTCCTGGCCACCATGACGGAGGAGCCGCGATGACCGACGCCACCCCGGGGCTCGACGTGCGCACGGCCGACGGTGTGCTGCGGCTGATCTTCGACCGGCCCGACCGGCTCAACGCCCTGACCGACGCGATGGCCGACCGGCTCGCGGTCGAGCTGGAGCGGGCCGCAGCTCGCGACGACGTGCGGGTGGTGCTGCTCGCCGGCGCCGGCGGTGCGTTCTGCTCGGGCGCCGACATCGGCGGCCCCGACCCGCAGGACCACCTCGACGAGCGCGCGCTCGACCGGGCCAACCGGATGGTCCGCGCGATCACCACGCTCGACCGGCCGGTCGTCGCCGCGGTCCAGGGCGTGGCGGCCGGCGTCGGCTGCTCCCTGGCGCTGGCGAGCGACCTGGTCGTCGCGGCGGAGTCGGCGTCGTTCGTGCTGGCCTTCGCCCGCATCGGGCTGATGCCCGACGGCGGCGCCACGGCGACCGTGGCCGCGTCGGTCGGCCGGGCCCGGGCGATGCGGATGGCGCTGCTCGGCGAGGCGCTGGGCGCGGCCGAGGCCTACGCCGCCGGCCTGGTCAGCCACCTCGTCGCGGACGAGGCGTTCGCGGGCACGGTCGAGGACGTCGTACGCCGGGTGGCGGGTGGTGCCCCGCTCGCCCAGACCGCCACCAAGAAGGCGGTCAACGCCGCCACCCTGCCGATGCTCGAGGACGCGATGACCCGCGAGCGCACCGGTCAGACGATCCTGCTGCGCACCGACGACGCGGCGGAGGGCATGCGGGCGTTCGGCGGGCGCCGCCGTCCGGACTTCCGCGGCCGCTGAGGCCGGGCGACGGCTAGCCGATGGCGCGTTCGGTGCCGGCCCAGTAGGGCTCGCGCAGCACCCGCTTGAGCAGCTTGCCCGACGGGTTGCGCGGCAGCTCGTCGGCGAAGTCGACCGAGCGCGGCCGCTTGAACCCGGCGATCCGGTCCTTGGTCCAGGCGAGCAGCTCGTCCTCGGTGAGCTCCGAGCCGGGCCGCCGCACGACGACCGCCTTGACGGTCTCGCCCCACCGCTCGTCGGGGACGCCGATCACCGCCACGTCGGCGACGTCGGGGTGCTCGGACAGCGCGCTCTCGACCTCGATCGGGTACACGTTCTCCGCGCCGGTCACGATCATGTCCTTGATCCGGTCGGTCAGGAACAGATAGCCCTCGTCGTCGAAGTAGCCGGCGTCGCCGGTGTGCAGCCAGCCGTCGGAGTCGAACGCCTTCTCGGTCTCGTCGGGCCGGTGCCAGTAGCCGGGGGAGTTCTGCACCGAGCGGATCCGGATCTCGCCGACCTCGCCGGGCCCGCAGTCCTTCCCGGTGGCGGGGTCGACGGCCTTCATCTCCACCCAGGGGTAGGGCTTGCCCGCCGAGCGCATCAGGTGCTGCCGCGGGCCGCCCGGGTCGTGGTCGGTCGACGACAGCTCGGTGATCGCCCCGGTCGTCTCGGTCAGGCCGTAGACCTGGAACAGCGGCGCCTTGAACACCTGCAGCGACCGGCTCAGCGCGGCGGAGGTGATCGGGGAGGCGCCGTACGCGATCGAGCGGATGCTGGAGAAGTCGCGGTCGTCCGCCCCGGGTACGGCGCACAGCATCTGCAGCACGGCGGGCACGAGGAACGCGTTGGTGATCCGGCGCTGCTCGATGGTGTCGAGCAGCGCGGCCGGGTCGATCATCGGCACCAGCACGTTGGTGCCGCCCCGGGCCAGGGACACGTTGGCCCAGCCGGACCCGCCGATGTGGAACAGCGGCATCGCGACCAGGGACACCGAGGTCTCGTCGACGTTCCACGCGTCGGCGACGTCGAGCAGCGCGGAGCAGTTGTCGTTGGTGAGCATCACGCCCTTGGGCAGCCCCGTGGTGCCGGACGTGTAGAGCTGCAGGACGACGTCGCCGGGCCGGCTGGTCCGGCCGGGGTCGGCGTCGGACGCCTCGGCGAGCCAGGCCTCGTAGTCCTCGCCGACCCGCACGACGCGGGTCAGGCCCGGCGCCTCCGCCTGGATCGCTGGCAGCGCGGGCTCGAACGGCGCGCCGAGGACGAGCACCGTCGCCCCGGAGTCGGCGACGATCCGGCCCATCTCCTGCGGGGTGAGCCGGAAGTTGAGCGGGGCGATCGCGGCGCCGACCTTGCCCGCGCCGAGCATCAGCTCGAAGAACTCCGGGTTGTTCAGGTCGAGGTGGGCGACTCGCTGCCCCTCGCCGATCCCGGCCGCGGTCAGCGCGTTGGCGACCCGGTTGGCCCGCTCCCACAGCTCGCCGTAGGTGACGGTGCGCGCGGCGCCCACCAGCGCGGGGTGGTCGCGACGGCGCTCGGCCAGCTCGCCGAACATCTCCACCATCGGTCGTGCCTTCGTCACGGTGCCGCCTCTCGGTCGATCAGCTGATGCGCACGCCCGCGTCGGTCATCTCGGCGAGTGCGGCCTTGGTGGACTCGGGCGCGACGCCGGCGCACATCGACTCCAGGAGCGTGGTCTCGAAGCCGTTGCGCACGGCGTCGAGCGCGGTCGCACGCACGCAGTAGTCGGTCGCGATGCCGCACACGTCGAGGTGGGTGATCTCGTGCGAGCGCAGCCAGTCGGCCAGGCCGGTGCCCTCGGCGCAGACGCCCTCGAAGCCGGAGTACGCGGCCGCGTGCTCGCCCTTGAGGAACACCGCGTCGAAGGGCTGCGGGTCGAGGTTGGGGTGGAACGCCTCACCGTCGGTGCCGACGACGCAGTGCGCCGGCCAGCTGTCCACGAAGTCGGGTTCCTTGCTGAAGTGGTCACCCGGGTCGATGTGGTGGTCGCGGGTCGCCACCGCGGCGTCGTACGACGGGGCCTGGGGGAGCTTCTCGGTCCAGTGGTGCAGGAGCTCGCCGATCCGGTGCGCGACCTCGGCGCCGCCCGCGACGGCCAGGCTGCCGCCCTCGCAGAAGTCGTTCTGCACGTCGACCACGACCAGCGCGCGCTTCATGCGCCGACCCTAGCGATACGGGCCACACCCGGAAAGCGGCACCGGTCCGTTCAGGTCCGCGGCGTCCCTGCCGATGGACCCCCCGGCGCCACGGACGGCGCCGGGGGGCGAGGAGGGAACCGTGCACAGCCAGAGCAGTGCGCGCACCAGGGTGCGCGTGGGCGCGCTCGTCGTCGCCGTCCTCGGCAGCGCGGTGTTCACCGCCGCCGTGCCGTTCCGGTCCCGCCTCGACGCCCGCTTCGGCGCGGACGCGATGGACCTCGTCCTCGACTTCGGCGTGTTCAACCTGGTGTACGTCGCCACCGCCGTCTGCGTCCTCGCCGTCCGGCGCGGGATCACCCGCCGCGAGCGCTTCGGCTGGTGGGCGCTGGCCGCGGCGCTCGTCTCGTCGACGGCGGGGAACGCCTGGTACACGCTCGTCCTGGTGCCGGCCGACACGTTCCCGTACCCGTCGCCGGCCGACTACCTCTACCTGGCCTGGTACCCGCTGGGGTACGTCGCGATCTTCTTCCTCCTCACCGCGCGGGTCGGCCGCTTCCCGCTCAGCGTCTGGCTCGACGGGCTCGTCGCGGGTGCCGGCGCCGCGGCGCTGGCCGCCGCGGTGTGGTTCGAGCCGTTGACCGCGCAGTCGCCGGGGACGCCGCTCGTCGAGATCGTCGTCAACATGGCCTACCCGGTCTTCGACCTGCTGCTGGTCTGCCTGCTCCTCGGCGTGGCCTACATCGTGCGCACGGCCGCGCAGGCGTGGCTGCTCGTCCTGGGTCTCGGGTTCGCCGTCACCGGGGTCGCCGACGTCATCTCCGCGATCCAGATCGTCGACGGGACGTACATCGAGGGTGGCTGGATCGACACCGGCTGGCTGTGGGCGGTGGCGCTGCTCGCCGCCGCCTGCCTGCCCCGGCGGAAGGTGGAGTCGGTCGACGCGCTCGCCCTCGTCACGCAGCGGACCGGGGGTTCGCTGCGGGTGATGGCGGTGCCGCTGGCGAGCGCCGCGGGCAGCCTCGCGCTGCTGCAGCTCGGCCAGGGCGACCGGTTCCCGCCCGTCTCCGGGGTGTTCGCCGCGGCCTGCATCCTCGGCGCGGGAATCCGCGCGGCGCTGACCTTCCGGGACCTCGCCCGTCTCGCCGACGTGCACCGCGAGGCCCGCACCGACGACCTCACTCGTCTGGCCAACCGACGGGAGCTGTACGAGGCCGCCGAGCGCGCGCTCAACGCCGCCGGCAGGAAGAACACGCCGACGTCGCTGCTGCTGATCGACCTCGACGGGTTCAAGGAGGTCAACGACAGCCTCGGGCACGCCATGGGCGACGAGCTCCTCGTCGCCTTCGCCCGCCGGACGGAAGCGGCGCTGCGGCCCGGCGACCTGCTCGCCCGCCTCGGCGGCGACGAGTTCGCGATCCTGGCCTCCGGGTCGGACACGCGAGCGGCGATCGAGCTCGGGTGGCGACTCGTCGCCTCCACGCGCGAGCCCTACGAGGTCAGCGACGTGCGGCTCTCCGTCGACGTGTCCGTCGGGGTCGCGACCCTGGCCCCGCACGGCGGAAGCCGCGGCGACCTGCTGCGGCAGGCCGACGTCGCGATGTACCAGGCCAAGGGGTCGCCGCAGCGGGTCTCGGCCTTCGACACCACCGCCGGCATCGACGACGACGCCGGCGGTGAACGGCTGGCGCTGCTCACCCGGCTGCGAGAGGGCCTGGCCGGGGACGCCGGCCACCGCTCCGCCGCCGGTCACGTCGAGCTGCACCTGCAGCCGAAGGTCGCCCTGGTCGACGGCCGGCTCGACGGGGTCGAGGCGCTGGCGCGGTGGCGCGACCAGGACGGTCGGCTGCTGCCGCCGGCGGAGTTCCTGCCGCTCGTGCAGCGCGGCGGCCTGCTCCCGGCGCTCGCCGCCGAGGTGCTGGGCGGTGCGGTCCGGATCGCCCGCGAGCTGCGGTCGCACGACATCCAGGTGCCGGTGGCGGTCAACCTGTCCGCCGTCGACATCCACGACCAGGCGCTGCCTGGCCGGGTCGCCACGCTGCTCGCCCGCGAGCAGGTCGCCCCGTCCGCGCTCGTCGTGGAGCTGACCGAGGACAGCCTCGTCACCGACCCCGACGCCGCCGCCGGCGTGCTCTCCGCGCTGCGCGAGCTCGGCGTCCGGGTGTCCCTGGACGACTTCGGCACCGGCTACTCGTCGCTGGCCTACCTGCGCCGGCTGCCGGTGGACGAGGTCAAGCTCGACCGTTCGTTCACGATCGGCGTCGGTGTCGACGACGACGCGGACTCCGTCATCCAGCACACCGTCGGCCTCGTGCACGCACTCGGCCTGCACCTCGTGGCCGAGGGTGTCGAGGACGAGGAGACCGCACACCGGCTGCGCGAGCTCGGCTGCGACACCGGCCAGGGCTTCCTGTGGGCCGCGCCCGTCCCGCTCGAGGAGTTCCTGGCCAGCCCGCTGGCGAACGGCGCGCCGGGCCGGCCGACCGCCGTACGCCTGATCGGCTGACCACCGCTCGGGGGCGACTGCTGGGAGACTCGCCGCATGAGCGTCTCCGAGCCCGAGGTCAGCGCCCTGGCGATCAACGTGACCGTCCCCGAGGAGCTGCGCTGGACCGACGTGCGCCGCGGCGAGGAGTTCACCCTCACGACGCTGAACGTGCGGCTGCTGCCCGACGGCCGGCTGGCGGCGAAGGCGTACGGCCGGCCGACGGCGGGAGGCCGCGGCGCCTACGTGTCCTTCCCGGTGCCCGACCGCCCGGAGCTGCGGGCGATGGTCGCCGCGGCCGCCGACCGGGCCGCCGTGCTCTGGGGTGGGCACCAGGGGCTGGACTGATGGGTCAGGTCAGGCCGCGAGGACCAGCAGGACCACGCGGGCCAGGCGGTCAGCCGGCGCGGTCCGGCAGCGGGAGCCAGGCGAGCACCCGCTGGATGTCGGTGTCCCAGAACCCCCACTCGTGCTCGCCGGGCCGGAAGTCCACGACCGGGTCGAGGCCGCGGCTGCGCAGCGCCTCGACGAAGCGGACGTTGTAGTCGTGCAGGAAGTCCTCGGTGCCGCAGGAGAGGTAGAGGTCCGGCAGCGCCTCCGGTTCGGCCTTGTCCAGCAGCGCGTAGAGGTCCTCGCCCGGACCCGGCTCGCCGCCGTAGACCCGGTCGACGAGCTCGTCGCGCCGCTCGGGGTCCTGGCTGAGCCCGACGACGTCGACCGCCCCGGACAGGCTCGCTGCCGCGGCGAAACGCTCGGGCTGGTGGAACGCCCACTTCAGCGCGCCGTACCCGCCCATCGAGAGGCCGGCCACGAAGGTCTCCTCGCGCCGCTCGCCGACCCTAAAGAACCGGTGCACCACCGAGGGGAGCTCCTCGGACAGGTAGGTCCAGAACCGGTGCCCGTAGGCCTCGTCGGCGTAGAAGCTGCGCGCGACCGCCGGCATCACGACCGCGACCCCGGCGGCCGTCGCGTAGCGCTCGATCGACGTGTAGCGCAGCCACGCGGTGTGGTCGTCGGAGCGGCCGTGCAGCAGGTAGAGCAGCGGCGGGGGAGCGTCCGCGTCGGCGCCCGGGTCGACCCCGACCTGGCCGACCGTGGGCTGCGGCAGCACGACCGTGATCGTCGTCCCGAACTCGAGGGCCTCGGAGAAGAAGTCGCAGGTGAGCAGCGCCATGTCCTCAGCCTGTCAGGTCGCCGACATGGGTCGTCGGGATGACCGGCTCGCCCCGGGAGAGCTGGCGTGCGGGCAGCGGCAGCTCGGCGAGCGCGGCATGGTGCCGCTCACGCGCCTGCTCGAGGCTCTCGCGGCCGACCACCGCGCCGTCGCGGACCAGCGGCACGAGCAGCGACCGGTCGTCGCCGTCGTCCACCGGCGGGGTGCCGATGCCGACGACCTCGGCCTCGGCGACGCCGCGGGTGGTACGGCGACGGAGGGCGTACTTGCGGCCGCCCACGCTGATCTTGTCCTTGCTCTTCTTGGCGACGTCGACCATCGCGCCGTCGGCGCCCTCGCGGGCGACGAGCTTGTAGACGAAGCCGCAGGTGGGGTGGCCGCTGCCGGTGACGAGCGAGGTGCCGACGCCGTACCCGTCGACCGGGGCGGAGGACAGTCCGGCGATGGCGTACTCGTCGAGGTCGGAGGTGACGATGATCTTGGTGTCCTCCGCGCCGAGACCGTTGAGCTGTGCGCGCACCTCGTGGGCGAGCACGCCGAGGTCGCCGCTGTCGAGCCGGACCGCGCCGAGCCCGGTCCCCGCGACCTCGATCGCCGTCTGCACCGCCTCGCGCACGTCGTAGGTGTCGACCAGCAGGGTCGTGCCGGCGCCCAGCGCGTCGACCTGGGCGGTGAACGCGTCACGCTCGGTGTCGTGCAGCAGCGTGAACGAGTGCGCGCTGGTGCCGACCGACGGGATGCCGTAGCGGTGCCGGGCCGCGAGGTTGGAGGTCGACGCGAAGCCCGCGACGTACGCCGCCCGCGCCGCCGCGACCGCGGCCATCTCGTGGGTCCGGCGCGACCCCATCTCGATGCATGGCCGGCCGGCGGCGGCCACGACCATGCGTGAGGCGGCCGACGCGATCGCCGAGTCGTGGTTGAGGATCGAGAGCAGCAGGGTCTCGAGGACGACGGCGCCGGCGAACGTGGACTCGACGACCATGATCGGCGAGTACGGGAAGTACACCTCGCCCTCGGCGTAGCCCCACATGTCGCCCTCGAAGCGGTAGTCCGCCAGCCAGGCCAGGGTCTGCTCGTCGACGACGTGTCCGTCGCGCAGCACGGCCAGCGACTCGTCGTCGAACCGGAACTCCTCGATCGCGTCGAGCGCGCGGCCGACGCCGGCCACCACGCCGTACCGGCGGCCGCCGGGCAGCGAGCGCGGGAACAGCTCGAACACCGCCCGGCGTTCCGCGGTGCCGTGCTCGAGGGCGGCCTGCAGCATCGTCAGCTCGTAGTGGTCGGTGAGCAGCGCAGTCGTCACCCGTGCAGCGTAGGGGTGCCCGGTCGCGCGCCGTCCCGGCTCCTAGGATGGTCGGGTGTCCACGCCCATGCCCGTCGAGACGGAGGAGCCGGAGCAGGCCGTCAGGGTGGACCGTCCCTGGTCGACGGTCGTGTGGAACGACCCGGTCAACCTGATGAGCTACGTCACCTACGTGTTCCAGACCTACTTCGGCTACCCCAAGAAGAAGGCCGAGAAGCTCATGCTCGAGGTGCACGAGGACGGCAAGTCCACGGTGTCGCACGGCTCCCGCGAGGAGATGGAGCGCGACGTGCAGGCCATGCACGAGTACGGCCTCTGGGCGACGATGGAGAAGGCCGAGTGAGCGCGCGCCGGGTGGTCGAGCCTGTCGAGACCACGAAGGGCGCGCGATGACCCCGGGCTTCGAGCGACGCCGCGGGGGCGGCGCGGTCGCGACGTTCACCGGCTTCGAGGCCGACCTGCTGCGGTCGCTGGCCTCGCAGCTCGTCGAGCTGCTGCGCAACGAGGTGGCCGCGCCGGCCGACTCCGGCGACCCGCTCGAGCAGCTCCTCGACTTCAGCGGGCCGACCACCGAGCCCGACGACCCGGTGCTGGCGCGGCTGTTCCCGACGGCGTACCCGGACGACGAGGAGGCGGCGGGGGAGTTCCGCCGGTTCACCGAGGGCGCGCTGCGCGACACCAAGGCGCGGTCCGCCGTGCAGATCATCGACACCCTCGAGGAGGCCGGCCTCCCGGAGGAGCTCACCGAGGACGGCCTGGTCATCGACGTCGAGCTCGACCCGGCCGAGGCCGGCACCTGGATGCGGTCGTTCACCGACGTGCGACTCGCGCTGGCCACCCGGCTCGGCGTCGAGGAGGGCGACGAGGACTACTGGCTCGCGCTGCCCGACGACGACCCGCGCACCCACGTGCACGACATCTACGAGTGGGTCGGCTACCTGCAGGAGACGCTGGTCCAGTCGCTGATGCGCTGACGTTCCGAGTGGTCGAGCCCTTCGACATGCTCAGGAACCGCCCGGTCGAGACCACGTCTCGGCATCCGGACGAGGCTCCGCAGCGGCGGAGCGGTCACCGGCCGCCGAATACCCTCGGTACGTGCTGCGCATCGACCAGGAGATCCACGACGCGATCGTCGCGCACGCCAAGAAGGACCATCCCGACGAAGCGTGCGGCGTCGTCGCCGGCCCCGAGGGCTCCGACACCCCGACCCGGTTCGTGCCGATGGTGAACGCCGCCTCGTCGCCGACGTTCTACGAGTTCGACTCGCACGACCTGCTCGCGCTCTACAAGGACATGGACGTGCGCGACGAGGAGCCGGTGGTGGTCTACCACTCGCACACCGCCACCGAGGCGTACCCGTCGCGCACCGACATCGGCCTCGCGATGGAGCCCCAGGCCCACTACGTGCTGGTCAGCACACGCGAGCACGGGAATAACGAGGGCCCGGTGGAGTTCAGGTCCTACAGAATCGTCGACGGCGAAGTGACCGAGGAAGAGGTCGTCGTCGCCGCCCCCGAGAAGAGCTGAGGAGACAGCCCCATGGCCGTCGAGGTCCGCATCCCCACGATCCTGCGCACGTACACCGGTGGTGAGAAGGCCGTCTCCGGCGCCGGCGCGACGCTCTCGGAGCTGATCGACGACCTGGAGACGAACCACCCCGGCATCAAGGACCGGCTCGTCGAGGACAAGGACGGTCAGGACGACCTGCGCCGCTTCGTGAACGTCTACGTCAACGACGAGGACGTCCGCTTCACCGGGGGCCTGGACACGTCGGTGGACGACGGCGACCAGGTGGTCGTGCTGCCTGCCGTTGCAGGGGGCTGATCCCACGGTGCGCTTCGACTCGCTGCTGGCCTCGGTCGGGGGTACGCCGCTCGTCGGCCTGCCTCGGCTGAGCCCGACGCCCGACGTACGCCTGTGGGCGAAGCTCGAGGACCAGAACCCCACCGGCTCCATCAAGGACCGTGCCGCGCTGAAGATGGTCGAGGAGGCCGAGAAGGACGGCCTGCTCCGCCCCGGCTGCACGATCCTCGAGCCGACCTCCGGCAACACCGGCATCTCGCTGGCGATGGCCGCGAAGCTCAAGGGCTACCGGCTCGTGTGCGTGATGCCGGAGAACACCTCCGAGGAGCGCCGCCAGCTGCTGCGCATGTGGGGTGCCGAGATCGTGTCCTCGCCGGCCGCCGGCGGCAGCAACGAGGCGGTCCGCGTCGCCAAGCGGATCGCCGAGGAGCACCCCGACTGGGTGATGCTCTACCAGTACGGCAACCCCGCCAACGCGCTCGCGCACTACGAGGGCACCGCGCCCGAGATCCTCGCCGACCTGCCGACCGTCACGCACTTCGTCGCCGGCCTCGGCACCACCGGCACGCTGATGGGCGCCGGCCGCTACTTCCGCGAGCACAAGCCGGAGGTCAGGGTCGTCGCCGCCGAGCCCCGCTACGGCGAGCTCGTCTACGGCCTGCGCAACCTCGACGAGGGCTTCGTGCCCGAGCTGTACGACGAGACGCTCATCGACGCCCGCTTCTCCGTCGGCCCGCGCGACGCCGTACGACGGGTGCGCGAGCTGCTCGAGCTCGAGGGCCTGTTCGCCGGCATCTCCACCGGCGCGATCCTGCACGCCGCGCTCGGCCAGGCCGCCAAGTCGGTCAAGGCGGGCGAGCGCGCCGACATCGTGTTCGTCGTCTGCGACGGCGGCTGGAAGTACCTCTCCACCGGCGCCTACGAAGGCACCATCGACGAGGCCGAGGACAAGCTCGAAGGCCAACTTTGGGCGTAGCCCGGCCCTCCACCCGATCCCGGTGAACGGGTTGGGACGAGTCATGGTCACGCCGGCGTACGGCGGGTTATCGTGGCGCCGCCCAGAGGACCTGTTGCCCAGCGGCCCCGTCGCCCACACGACCCATCCGGGGGAGCGCCCAACGTGCGAGAGATCGTCGTCTTCAGCGGTTCGGCCCACCGTCCCCTCGCCTCGGCGATCTGCGACTCCCTCGGGGTGCAGCTGTCCGCGGTCGAGATCAAGCGGTTCAGCAACGACTGCCTGCAGGCCCAGCTCCAGGCCAACTGCCGCCAGCGCGACGTCTACATCGTCCAGCCGCTGGTGCCGCCGACCCAGGAGCACCTCATGGAGCTGCTGCTCATGGTCGACGCGGCCCGGGGCGCGAGCGCCGCGCAGATCACCGCGGTGATCCCGCACTACGCCTACGCCCGCTCCGACAAGAAGGACGCCTCGCGGATCAGCCTCGGCGGCCGGCTCGTCGCCGACATGCTCGCCACGGCCGGCGTCTCCCGGGTGCTGACGATGACGCTGCACGCGCCGCAGGTGCACGGCTTCTTCAGCGTCCCGGTCGACCACCTCACGGCGCTCGGCGTGCTCGCGGACCACTTCGCGGGCCAGGACCTCAGCGACACCGTCGTGGTCTCGCCCGACCTCGGCAACGCCAAGACCGCGACCCAGTTCGCCCGGCTGCTCGGCGTCCCGGTCGCGGCCGGCAGCAAGCGCCGGCTGGCCGACGACCGCGTGGTCATCGACGACATCGTCGGCGACGTCGCGGGCAAGCGGGCGCTCGTCCTCGACGACGAGATCGCCACCGGCGGGTCGATCGTCGAGCTGCTCGACAAGCTCCAGGAGATCGGCTGCACCGGCGCGTCCGTCGCCTGCACGCACGGGCTGTTCGTCGGCAAGGCGGTCGACCGGCTGCGCGACCACCCCTTCATCGAGGAGGTCGTCACCACCGACACGGTCCCGCCGGCCGACTGGCCCGAGCTCAAGGTGCGCTCGGTGGCCGACCTGTTCGCCGAGGCGATCAGCCGGGTGCACGCGGGCGAGTCGATCAGCAGCATGTTCGACGGCGTCGACCCGACGCTCGGCCCGCCGCAGCCGCAGCTGCCGTTCCCGGCCTGAGCCGGGTCCTCGGGCGGCGCTACGCGTCCGTAGCGCGGGCCGTTCGTCCTCGCCCGCCCCGACCTGGCAGGCTGAACCCATGGCGGACGGCATGCTCTACCCGGTGATGCACGCGGTGGTCCCGCCGCTGGCCAAGGTGATCTGGCGACCCACCGTCGAGGGCCTCTACAACCTCCCCGACACCGGGCCGGTCATCGTCGCCAGCAACCACCTGTCGTTCGCCGACTCCCTCGTCATCCCGATCGTCACCACGCGCAAGGTGACGTTCCTGGCCAAGGCGCAGTACTTCAACGGCACCGGCTTCAAGGGCGCCGTGTCCAAGGGCTTCTTCGGCGGGCTCGGGATGATCCCGGTCGACCGCGAGGACTCCAGGGCCGCGCTGGCCTCGCTCGACATCGCGCTCGACATCCTGGCCAAGGGCGGCGCCTTCGGCATCTACCCCGAGGGCACGCGCTCCCGCGACGGCCGGCTCTACCGCGGTCGCACCGGCGTCGCCCACCTCGCGCTCACCTCCGGCGCCCCCGTCGTACCCGTGGGTCTCGCCGGCACCCAGCACATCCAGCCGGTCGGCTCGACGCTTCCGCGGCTGGCCAAGGTGACCGTGAAGTTCGGCGAGCCGCTGCAGTTCCAGCAGCAGTACGACGGCGTCCCGGTCGGCCGGGCCCGCCGCGAGGTCACCGACCAGGTCATGAACGCGATCCAGAGGCTGTCGGGACAGCAGTTCGCCGGGGTCTACAACGACCACGCCGGCGACGCCGTCTGAGGAGCTCTGCGTCTCACAGGTCACGCACAGGCCGGCCAGGGCGTCTCTTCAAGCCGGGCCCGCATCGTGAAGGTCAACAGTTCCACGACCCTCACGCACGGAGACGCATCATGGCCGACGACAAGAACAGCCCCGAGCACAGCGGTTCCCGCTGGGAGCCCGGCGCCGACGACGAGACCCGGCGGATCGCGGACGACCGCCCCGCCGACGAGCCGGCCCCCCAGACGGCCGAACAGCCCGTCGCCCCTCCCGACACCCCGGCGTACGCCGCCCCCGCCGCACCCGCGCCGGAGAAGAAGCGGCTGCGCGCCCGGTCGGTCGGCTTCCCCGCCGCCGCGGCGATCGCCGCTGGCCTCGTCGTCGTGAGCGGCGTCGGCGGCTACGCCCTCGGCGCGACCACCTCCGGCAACGACCTCGACCGGGTGTCGTTCCAGCGCGGCGGCTTCCCGCAGGGCGGGCCGGGCGGTTGGGGCGACCGGGACGACGACGGCGGGGACGGTGACGGCCACGGCGTCTTCCCCGGCCCGCCGCCCGGCACCGACGACCAGATGCCCGGGTTCCCCGATGAGGACGGCGACGGCTCCGGCGGTCTCGACGGCTCCGACGGCGGGACCCAGGACTCGGGCACCACGACATGACCAGCGTCGCCCCCACGTTCGTCCCCGCCGCCGTGCGAACCGACACCCCCGTGCCGGCGGTCGGGACCCTGGCCCGCCGCGACGCCCGGACCCGGCTGCTCGCCGGGCTGGGCCTCTGGGCCGGCCTGCTCGTGGTCACCTACTGGTGGGTGGCCGGCGGCGGGGTCCAGGACCTCGCCGGCTGGGCCTCGGGCCTCACCTCGGCCGGCCGGCTCACGGGTCTGCTCTCCGCCGACCTGCTGCTCGTGCAGGTCCTGCTGATGGCCCGCGTGCCGGTGCTGGAGCGGGCCTTCGGCCAGGACCGGCTGGCCCGGACCCACCGCCTCGTCGGCTTCACGTCGTTCACGCTGATGGCGCTGCACATCGCCCTCATCACGTGGGGGTACGCCGCCGGCAAGATCCTCGCCACCCCCGGCACGCTGTGGCAGCTGGTGCGCGACTACCCCGGGATGATGCTCGCCGCCGGCGGCACCGCCGCCCTCGTCATGGTCGTCGTGACCAGCATCAAGGCGGCGCGGTCCCGGCTGCGCTACGAGTCGTGGCACCTGCTGCACCTCTACGCCTACCTCGGCGTCGGCCTCGCGCTGCCGCACCAGCTGTGGACCGGCCAGGAGCTGCTCACCTCGGCGGCCGCCACCGCCTACTGGTGGACGCTGTGGGGCGCCGCCGCGGCCGCCGTCCTCGTGTTCCGGCTCGGCCTGCCCGCCTGGCGCACCCTGCGCCACGACCTGCGGGTCGCCTCGGTCGTGCCCGAGGCGGCCGGCGTCGCCTCGGTCTACGTGACCGGCCGCGACCTGCACCGGCTGCCGGTGGTGTCGGGCCAGTTCCTGACCTGGCGGTTCCTCACCGGCGCGGGCTGGACCCGGGCCCATCCCTACTCGGTGTCCGCGGCCCCGGACGGGCGCAGCCTGCGCATCACCGTCAAGGACCTCGGCGACGGCAGCGCCGACGTGCCGCGCATCCCGACCGGCACCCGCGTCGTCGTCGAGGGGCCCTACGGCCGGCTCAGCGCGCGGGCCCGGGTGCGCGACGGCGGCGTCGTCCTCGTCGCCGCGGGCGTCGGGATCACCCCGCTGCGCGCCCTGCTCGAGGACGTCGACGTCGCACCCGGCCGCGCGATCCTGCTCTACCGGTACACCGGCACCCCGCTGTTCGCCGAGGAGATCCGGACCCTGGCCGCCGAGCGCGGCATCGACGTCCGCTGGCTGCCCGGCCCGCGCGGCGCCGACGGCGGGTGGCTGCCGGCCTCCGCCGACGGCTACGACCCGGTCGCGGTGCTGCGGCACTGGGTGCCGGACGTGCCCGACTGCGACATCTACGTCTGCGGACCCGACGCCTGGGCCGCCGACGTCCGCCGTACCGCCCTGGCGGCCGGGACCCCCGCCGACCAGATCCACGTCGAGTCCTTCGGATGGTGACACCGTGAACCCGCTCCAGCGCATCGTGGTCGCCGGTGCGAGCACCGCCACCGCCCTCGTGCTGCTCTTCGGCTACCACACCTCGACGATGGGCGCGCTCGTCACCGCGGCCGAGAGCCCGAGCGCCTCGACCACGACGAGCGGCGCGACCGCGGCCCCCGCCGCGGGTGCCGCGGGTGCCGCGGGTGGGACCGACCCCAGCGCCACGCGCACCGTCACCGGTCCGACCGTGCAGACCCAGTGGGGGCCGGTGCAGGTGCAGCTGACCCTGAAGGGCGGCACGATCACCGACGTGTCCGTGCTGCAGAAGCCCTCGGGCAACCCGCAGGACGACGCGATCAACAGCTACGCGCTGCCGATCCTGGTGCGGGAGACCCTCGGCCGGCAGAGCGCCCAGATCGACATGGTGTCCGGCGCGACGGTCACCAGCGTCGGCTACCTGCAGTCCCTCCAGTCGGCCCTGGACCAGGCGGGCGTGTGAACGAGAACCGGTACGTCGAGCAGGTCATGGGCCTGCCGGTCACGCTCGTCCTCCGCGGCCGGCACGCCGGCACCGACGCCGGCGCGGCCGCCTGGTCCGAGGTGCTCGCCTGCCTGCGGTACGTCGACACGACGTTCAGCACCTACCGGCCCGGGTCCGCGGTCAGCCGGATCGACCGGGGCGAGCTCACCGTCGACGACGCGCCCGCCGTCGTGCGGGAGGTGGTGGAGCTCGCCGAGCGTGCCCACGAGCTCACCGACGGGTGGTTCTCGGTCTGGCTGCCCGACGCCGACCGGCCGGGCCGCCGCCGGTTCGACCCGTCCGGCCTGGTCAAGGGCTGGGCGGTCGAGCGCGCCGCCACCGCGCTCGACCGGCTCGACGGGACCGACTGGTGCCTCGCGGCCGGCGGCGACCTCGTCGCGCGCACCGGCCGCACCCACGACGGCCGGGTGCCCTGGCGGGTCGGCGTCGAGGACCCCGCGGACCCCCGCCGTACCCTCGCCGTCGTGCCGCTCCTCGACGGCGGCTGCGCCACCTCCGGCGACGCCCACCGCGGCGCCCACGTGCTCGACCCCTGGACCGGCCGCCCGGCCCGCGCAGGAGGGTCGGTGACCGTGGTCGCCCCGACCCTGCTGTGGGCCGACGTCTGGGCGACCGCCGGCTACGCCCGCGGCGACGCGGCCGCCGACTGGCTGGCCGCCACCTGCCCCTACACGACCCTGGTCGTCGGGCCGGGCGGCGACGTGCGGATGACGGACGCGCGTGACCGGGATCGCACCGTGACGTCCGTCGCTCACGCCTGATTCCGGTCCCTGCCTGGCACTAGCCTGGGCGAATGGCAGACGCACCCGTCGGGATCTTCGACTCGGGCTTCGGTGGACTCACCGTGGCCCGCGCCGTGCTCGACCAGCTGCCGCACGAGCCGGTGCTGTACCTCGGCGACACCGCGCGCCAGCCCTACGGCCCCAAGTCGATCGGCGAGGTGCGCGAGTACGCCCTCGAGTGCCTCGACCACCTGGTCGACCAGGGCGTCAAGGCGCTGGTCATCGCCTGCAACTCCGCGAGCGCGGCGGTGCTGCGCGACGCGCGCGAGCGCTACCCGGTGCCGGTCGTCGAGGTGATCCACCCCGCGACGCGGCGGGCGGTCGCCGCGAGCCGCACCGGTCGCATCGGCGTGATCTGCACCCGTGCGACCGCCGAGTCGATGGCCTACGACGACGCGTTCACCGCCGCCCCGCACGTCGCGCTGTTCACCCGCGCGTGCCCCCGCTTCGTGGAGTTCGTCGAGGCCGGCGTCACCAGCGGCCCCGAGCTGCTCGAGGTGGCCCACGAGTACCTCGACCCGCTGACCACCGAGGGCATCGACACCCTCGTGCTCGGCTGCACCCACTACCCCCTGCTCACCGGCGTCGTCTCCTACGTCATGGGCGACCAGGTCACGCTGGTCTCCAGCGCGGAGGAGACCGCCAAGGACGTCTACAAGCTGCTCGTGCAGCGCGGCCTCGAGCGCGACCCGTCGCTGCCGGCGCCGCAGCACCGGTTCCTCACCACCGGCCAGCCGGAGGAGTTCGCCGGCATCGGCCGCCGCTTCCTCGGCCCGGAGCTCGACTCGGTGCACCAGCTCGCGCAGGCCACGTCGTGGGTGGTGGTCTGATGCGCCTGACCGTGATCGGCTGCTCCGGCTCGTTCGCCGGCCCCGACTCGCCGGCCTCCTGCTACCTGGTCGAGGCCGCCGACCCCGACGACCCGAGCCGCACCTGGCGCGTCCTGCTGGACCTGGGCAGCGGCGCGCTCGGCACGCTGCAGCGGTTCGTGTCGCCGCTCGACGTCGACGCGGTGCTGTTCAGCCACCTGCACCCCGACCACTACTTCGACCTCAGCGGCCTGTACGTCGTGTGGAAGTACCACCCCGGCGGGCCGCGTCCCCGCATCCCGGTCCACGGCCCCGCCGGCGTCGCCGCCCAGGCGGCCCGCTCCTATGGCCTGGCCAAGGACCCCGGCATGGCGGGGGAGTTCGAGTTCCACGAGTACGCCGACGGTCCCCTCACGATCGGCCCGTTCACGATCCGGCCGGTCCGGGTCGTGCACCCGGTCCCGGCCTACGCCTTCCGCGTCGAGGCCGACGGTGCCGTGCTCACCTACTCCGGCGACACCGGCCCCTGCGACGCGCTCGTCGAGGCCGCCAAGGGCGCCGACCTGCTGCTGTGCGAGGCGGCGTTCCAGTCCGGCGCCGACAACCCCACCGACCTGCACCTGACCGGCGCCGACGCCGCCGCTGCCGCGACGGCCGCCGGCGCCGGCCGGCTCGTGCTCACGCACATCCCGCCGTGGCACGACCGGCAGGTGGCGCTGGGCGAGGCCCGCGCCGGCTTCGACGGCCCCGTCGAGCTCGCCGCCACCGGCGCGACGTACGACCTCTGACGTTCCAGGCTCAGCGGGCGAGCCGGGCGCGCTGCACCAGCCGGAGGCCGACGACGTACGACGGCGCGTAGAGCACCACCGCCAGCGCGATGCCGAGCGCGCCGCCGAGCACGCCGAACGCCACCATCGGCAGCAGCGACAGCGGCACCAGCCACCAGCTGATCACGCCGGCGCGGGCCAGGCCGGCGTAGAGCACCGGGAAGCCGAGCAGGCCGAACACCTTGGCGCTGAGCAGCCAGAACGCGATCGACGGCGCCGCGTTGACCGCCTCGAACACCGTCACGGCGTCGGCGAGGGCCAGGTTGTTGCCGGTGGCGACGTTGACCCAGTCGGAGTACAGCAGTCCGGTGAACTGGATCGAGCCGAACGCCGCCGCGAGCCCGCCGACCAGCGTCAGCGCCCGTCCGCGGCGACCGCGGACGAGCCCGGTCGCGGCCAGCGCCGCGAATGCGAACAGCACCCACGAGAAGTGGAAGAGGTTCGCCGAGATGCCCGACAGCGTCGGGTCGGCGGCGAGCGAGGCGATGTAGTCGCCCGCCGCAGGACTCTCCTGCGGTGGTGACGTCGCGGCGCCGGCCACGAACAGCAGCGGCGCGGCGATCGAGGAGAGCCCGCCGAGGACCCCGAGCACCTTCGCGGTGGTCGGGTCGGCGCCGGTGCTCGCAGCGGCGGTCGTGGTGGTGACGGAAGCGGTGGTCGACATGGCGGTGTTCCTTCGTCGTCGGGCCGGGTCGATGCCCCGGCCGGGGCGCCGACCCGGTCGGGCCGACGCCGAGAACGCTAGGAACGCCGACGGGGTCGCCGGATCGGTCGACGAGACCGTCCTCGGTGCGATCCCGGGCCGTCGTGACGGCCGCGGGGTCGTCCCGGGGGAGGACCCCGGGTCGTGTCCGGGAACGACGTACAGGACGTGCCGGTCCGCCTAGATTGAGCGCCATGCCACGCCGCGCCCGCCTCCGTCTGGGGACGCCCGCCTTCGTCGTCGCCGCCCTGGTGATGCTCGGCGCCGCCGTGCTGGAGGCCGGGATGGAGGAGGTCGCGCAGGTCGGTCTCGCCTGGTTCGGCGCGCTGACGTGCGGGCTCGCCATGCTGGCCGCGCGCTGGTCGCCGGTCGGCGGGCTCGGGCTGCTGCTCGCCTCGGTCGTGGCGATGATGCCGTTCTCGGAGCTGCCGCCGGTCGGCGGAACGCAGCTGATCGCGCTGATGCTGCTGGTGGGGCTCGTGGCCTATCGCTCGGGGCTGCGCACCGGTCTGGTCGCTTACCTCCTCGCCGCCGTCATCCCCGCCGCCTCGATCGTGGAGAGCGGGCAGTCGGCCTGGGAGTTCGCCTTCTTCGTGCTGATCCTCGGCCCCGCCTGGCTGGTCGGGCTGCTGCTGCGCCGCGAGCAGGAGCGCAGCGCGGAGCTCGAACGGCTCACCGAGGCGCTGCAGCACGAGCGCGAGAAGCAGGCCGAGGTCGCGGTCGCCGCCGAGCGCACCCGGATCTCCCGCGAGCTGCACGACGCGGTGGCGCACACCGTCAGCGTGATGACCCTCCAGGTCGGGGTGGTACGCCGCCGGCTCGGCGACGAGTCGGTCGAGGGCCAGACGCTGCGCGGCGCCGAGACGCTCGGCCGGCAGGCGGTCGACGAGCTGCGCCGGATCGTCGGGCTCGTCCGCGAGGGCGAGGCCGCCGCGCTCGCGCCGCTGCCGTCGCTCGCGCTGCTCGACGAGCTCGTCGAGCAGGTCCGAGGCACCGACGCCGACGTCACGGTGACCGTCGAGGGCGACCTCGCGACCGTGCCGCAGGCCGTCGACATGTCCGCCTACCGGATCGTGCAGGAGGCGCTCACCAACGTGCTGCGGCACGCCCCGGGGGCACCGGCCGAGGTGACCGTCACCGTCACCCGCGACGACCTGCGCCTCTCCGTCACGAACGCCCCCGCCACGCGGCCGCTCGCACGCCACGGCGAGCGAGGCGGGAACGGCCTCGTCGGCATGCGCGAGCGCGTCGCCGTCCTCGGCGGCACCCTCGACGCGGGCCCGTCCGACGGGGGCGGCTACGCCCTGCGGGCGGTGCTGCCGCTGGCCGTCACCGCGCCCTCCCCGAAGGTGGTGCCCGCATGAGCAGTCTCCGCGTCGTGCTCGCCGACGACGAGGCCATGGTCCGCGCCGGGCTGCGCCTGCTGGTCGACGGTGAGCCCGACCTCGAGGTCGTCGGCGAGGCCGTCGACGGCGAGGACGCCGTCCGGGTCGTCGCCGCCACCACGCCCGACGTGGTGCTGATCGACGTGCGGATGCCGCGGCTCAACGGTCTGGACGCCGCCCGCCAGATCCTCGACGCGTCCCCCGGCACCCGCGTCCTGGTCCTCACCACCTTCGACGAGGATGCCGTCGTCGACGAGGCGATGCGCCGCGGCGTCACGGGGTTCCTGCTCAAGAGCTCCCCGCCGGAGGACCTCGTCGAGGCCGTCCGCCGGGCCGCCCGAGGGCAAGGCGTCATCGACCCCTCCGTCGTGCCCGGCGTCATCTCCCGGTACGGCGCCGCGCCCGCCGCGCGCGAGCGCAGCGCGGCGCTCGACGTCCTCACCCCGCGCGAGACCGACGTGCTGCGCATGGTCGGTCGCGGCTACAGCAACGCCGAGATCGCCGCGGAGCTGTTCCTGGGGGAGACCACCGTCAAGACGCACCTCGGCCGGGTCCTCGACAAGCTCGACCTGCGCGACCGGCCGAGGGCCATCGCGTTCGCGTACGAGTCCGGGCTGATCGCCCCCGGGGACGCCGACGGCGCCCCCGGCACGCCCTGACCGTCGAGCTCGTCACGCCTCCCACCGCGCGGGGTCTTTCGGTTCCTACCGCCGCGAACGGGCCCGCGTCACGAATTTCCGACATGCCCCGCGACCTCCGGAGACCGCCCCATTCCACGCCCGGGAAGCACCGAGCTAACCAGCCTTTGCTCACCCGATATGGGTATGGACCCCCGCGCGTCGGCCCGGTGACGGTGGTGAGGATGCGACGAAGGGCAGGACGATGACGACTGACGCGGTCAGTCGCGCACGGAGGTCGAGCGCCGGGCCGTGGCCGGCGCCGTCCGCGGAGGAGTACCCGCTCCCGCAACAGCGGTCTCCCGGGTCCGCCGCGCCCCGGCTGCTGTTCCCGCTCCTCGTCCGGGAACGGCTGCTCGCCCGGCTCTCCCGGACCGTCTCCAGCACACCCCTGACTCTCGTGTGGGCTCCGGCCGGGGCAGGAAAGACCAGCCTGGCGCTGACCTGGGTGACCCGGCTGCCCGGGTCCGCTCGACTCACCTGGGTCGGTGTCGACCCCCACGCGACGGGGTCGGCGGCCGCCTGGTCCCAGGTCGGTCAGGCGCTGCACCGCAGCACGCGGCCACGTCTCGTCCCCGAGGGGGAGGCGCCGGCCCGCAGGGCAGCCGACCTGGACGTCGTCGTGATCGACAACGGCGAGGCCCTCACGGACGAGGTCGTGGCCGACCTGTGCGAGCACGTGCTGAGCGACCGCCACGTCGCGCCACGGGTGGTGCTGCTGACCAGGGCCGAGCCGCGCTTCCCCCTGCATCGCCACCGGGTCGACGGCTCCGTCGTCGAGCTGCGCAACGACGACCTGGCCTTCAGCGGCCGCGAGGTGCGCGACCTGCTCCGTCTGCACGACGTCCCTGCCTCCGACGCGACCGCACGGTTGCTCCTCCGGCGCACCGGGGGATGGGCGGCCGGGGTCCGGATGGCCGCGCTGGCGATGCAGGGGACGACGAAGCCGATGACCCCCGGCGAGATCGACGCCTGCCTGACGCCGAGCCACAACCTGATGGCCGACTACCTGGTCGCCGAGGTGCTGCAGCCGATGACGGAGCACGAGAAGGACGTCCTCGTCAGCACCTGCCTGTGCCCGGAGCTCGACCCCGCGCTCGTCCACGACGTGACCGGGGAGGACGACGCCGAGAGCCTGTTGCTGGAGCTGTCCCGACGGCACGCGTTCGTGCAGCGGATCGGCGGCACGCCACCCACCTTCCGCGTGCACCCGCTGCTCCGCCAGGCGCTGTACGCCGAGGCGACGCACGGCGCGCCGGCCGTGGCCGCCCCGCCTGCCCGGCCCGACGGCGTGCCGGCGGGCGGGTCCCAGCTCGGGCAGAGCCTCTCCGTCAAGGAGCTCGAGGTGCTGGAGCACCTCGCCGCGCTGCTCACGACGGAGGAGATCGCCTCGGCGATGTTCATCTCCGTCAACACCGTCAAGACCCACGTCCGGAGCATTCTCCGCAAGCTCGCAGTCTCCCGGCGCAACCAGGCGGTGCGTCGGGCCCGGCAGCTCGGGCTCGTCTGACGCGAGCCCTGCGCTCAACCGTCGACCAGGTCGAGGAGGCCTGACATGGAAGTCCTGGTGACGCTCGCCCAGGTGGACCCCGTTCCGTGGGCCCGGGCCCAGATGGCGTTCACGCTGGCCTGTCACATCATCCTGGTCCCCCTCGGCGTCTCGTGGGCGTTCATGACGCTGGTCGCCAACTACCGCGCGCTGCGGCACGACGACGCCGACGCGCTGATGCTCGCGCAGCGCTGGTCGAAGTACATGGCCGTCACGTTCGCGGTCGGTGCGGTGACCGGCACCGTGCTGAGCTTCGAGTTCGGCCTGCTGTGGCCGCGGTTCATGGGGCAGTGGGGTGAGGTGTTCGGCGTGCCGTTCGCCTTCGAGGGGATCTTCTTCTTCACCGAGGCGATCTTCGTCTCGATCTACATCTTCGGCTGGCGGCGCCTCAAGCCGTGGGCGCACTTCTGGACCGGCGTCCCCATCGTGGTGGCCGGCCTGTTCGGCGCCGCCTCGGTGGTCGCCGCCAACGCGTGGATGAACACGCCCTCGGGCTTCACGCTGAACGCCGCCGGCGACGTCGTCTCGGTCGACCCGCTCGCGGTGATCTTCAACGACGCCATGCCCCTGCAGGCCGCCCACATGCTCGTGGCCGCGTACATGGTCGGCGGGTTCATGGTCGCCTCGGTGTACGCCGCGGCCATGCTCCGCGGCCGCCGCGACCGGTACCACTACCTCGGCTTCGTCATCCCGTTCACCCTGGCCGCGATCGTCACGCCGGTGCAGATGGGCGTCGGTGACTCCTTGGCGCGGTGGGTCTACAGCGAGCAGCCCACCAAGTTCGCCGCCATCGAGCTGGTGCCGAAGACCAGCTCGGACGTACCGGAGACGTTGCTCGGCAAGCTGAACGACTCCGGCACGGTGTCGGGCGGCATCCCCATCCCGGGGCTCGCGTCCTGGCTGTCGGACCCGAGCACGGGCCGGTCGACCGTCGTGCAGGGCCTGGACGCCGTGCCGGCGAACCAACGTCCGACCACCCGGCAGGTCAACATCGTCCACCTGGCGTGGGACGTGATGGTCGGGCTCGGGACGCTGCTGTTCCTGCTGTCGGCCTGGTACGCCGCCTCGTGGCTGTTCCGTCGCCGGATGCCGCAGAGCAAGCCGTTCCTGCTGGTGGCCGCCGCCTCGGGCGTGCTCGCCGTGGTCGCGATGGAGGCGGGATGGGTGGTCGCCGAGGTCGGCCGGCAGCCGTGGATCGTCTACGGACGGATGCGGGTCGAGGACGCGGCGACCGCGAACCAGGGCGTCTGGGCCACCTTCATCGTCGTGTGCCTGCTCTACCTGACCGGCGCCGTCACGCTCGTGCGGGTGCTGCGTGGCATGAGCCGGCGCTTCCGCCGCGCCGGCGGATTCGTCGAGCACGACGCGCCGTACGGGCCGAGCAGTCCGCTCGACCGGACCGAGGAGAAGGAGCCGGTGCCGTGACCACCGCCGTCGTCCTCGTGCTGCTGCTCGCGATCACCGCCTACGCGGTGTTCGGTGGTGCCGACTTCGGGGCCGGGCTGTGGGACCTGGCGGCCGGCGGCGCCGACCGTGGCTCGCGTCCGCGGGCCGTCATCGAGCACGGCATCGGTCCCGTCTGGGAGGCGAACCACGTCTGGCTGATCTTCGTGCTCGTGATCACCTGGACGGCCTTCCCCGAGGCGTTCGCCTCGATCACGTTGACGATGTTCGTCCCGCTCACGCTGGCGGCGCTCGGGATCGTGCTCCGTGGAGCCGGGTTCGCGTTCCGGAAAGCCGTCGTCACGACGAGGTACCGGCGCATCTTCGGGGGCGCGTTCGCCATCTCGTCGGTGCTCGTTCCCTACTGCCTGGGCGCCGTGGGAGGCGGGATCCTCTCCGGGCGGGTGCCCGCCGGCGGTCGCGCCGGCGACCCGGTGGACAGCTGGGTGAACCCCTCGTCGATCGCCGTGGGCCTGCTGGGCGTGGCACTCGTCGCCTACCTCGCGGCCGCCTACCTGGTCCGGGTGGCCGGCGCCGCGAGCGAGGCGGGGATGGTGCGGTACTTCCGGGTGCGCGCCCTCGCGGCCGGAGCCGTCGGTGTCGCCCTGGCCGTGGTGGCCCTCGTCGTGCTGAGCTCGGACGCGCCGTACGTGTTCGGCGAGCTCACCTCACGGGCCCTGCCCGTGGTGGTCGTCGCCGCGCTGGCCGCCGGCGCGAGCCTCACCCTCCTGGCCAGGGACGTGCTGCACGGGGTCCGGGTGCTGGCCGCGCTCACCGTCGCCGCGACCGTCGTCGCCTGGGGTGTCGCCCAGTGGCCCTACCTGCTGCCCACCTCGCTGACGTTCTCCGCCGCCGCCGCGCCCAGCGGGACGCTGGCGGCGCTCCTGCTCGCCACTGTCCTCGCCGCGGTCCTCGTGGTCCCGGGCTTCGCGCTGCTCTACGTCCTGGACCAGCGCGGCGACCTCGAGGAGGAGGGAGTGCCGGACATCGCCGACACGATCGAGCCGGTGACGCCTCCGCCGGCGCGGGCCCGGCCCGCGGACTGAGGCGGCGAACGGATTCATCACTACGGGGTGATGCCAGGGGTCCCTCGCGTCGAGCAACGTGGACAGGTCCGTGCGACCACCCCACCCGAAGGAGGCAGGGACCATGGGCCTCACCGGTTCGCCCTTCCCGCCGATCGCCGACTACGCGTTCCTCTCCAACTGCCACACCGGCGCGCTGGTCGCGCCCGACGGATCCGTCGACTGGCTCTGCACGCCGGCCTTCGACTCCCCGAGTGCCTTCGGCAACCTGCTCGACCGCGGGGCGGGGTCGTTCCGGTTCGGGCCGTACGGCATCACCCAGCCGACCGCGCGGACCTACGTCCCCGGCACGAACGTCCTCACCACCACCTGGCACACCCCGGCGGGTTGGCTGCTGGTCCACGACGCGCTGACCATGGGCCCACGCCGGGGCAACGACACGGTGACCCCGCACACCAGGCCGCCGGCGGACGACGACGCCGAGCACCTGCTGGTCCGCACCATCGAGTGCCTCGACGGGGCGGTGGAGGTGGAGCTCGTCTGCGAGCCGGCGTTCGACTACGGCCGCGAGCCCGCGACGTGGGTCGTGCAGGACGAGGACGGGCACGTCGCCGACGCCTCGGGCGGCG
Source organism: Nocardioides iriomotensis (assembly GCF_004168035.1). GTDB lineage: Bacteria > Actinomycetota > Actinomycetes > Propionibacteriales > Nocardioidaceae > Nocardioides_B > Nocardioides_B iriomotensis. The sequence goes on from NZ_SDPU01000020.1 coordinate 409,536, forward strand.
GGCAGACCCTCCGTCTGGGCACCGGGCTCGCGCTCGGCGTCGAGGGCAGCGCGACGCGGGCCCGGCACGTGCTCAACAAGGGGGAGCGGGCGTGGTGCGCGCTGTCGTGGGCGGAGGGGCTCGCGCTGCCGGCCGACCTCGACGACGCCGTGCAGCGGGTCAAGACGACCATCGCGTTCTGGCGCCGCTGGCTGGCACGCGCCCGGATCCCGGACCACGCGCTGCGGCACCCGTTGGAGCGGTCGGCCCTGGCCATCAAGGGCCTGACCTACATGCCCACGGGCGCGACCGTGGCGGCCCTCACCACGTCGCTGCCCGAGACCCCGGGCGGGGAGCGCAACTGGGACTACCGCTACACGTGGATGCGCGACACCACGTTCACCCTGCAGGCGCTGCACTACCTGAACCTGGACTGGGAGGCGGACGAGTTCATCCAGTTCGTCGCCGACGTCGAGCCGGTCGAGGACGGCAGCCTCCAGATCATGTACGGCATCGACGGGCGACGTGACCTCACCGAGACCACCCGCGACGAGCTGTCCGGCTACGAGGGCGCCCGACCCGTGCGGATCGGCAACGGCGCCTTCGACCAGCGGCAGAACGACGTGTACGGCGCCGTGCTGGACTCGATCCTCCTGCACACCGCCCGGAGCAAGCGGCTGCCCCGACGGCTCTGGCCGCTCGTGCAGTCGCAGGCCGAGCGCGCGCTGGCCGTCTGGCACGAGCCGGACCAGGGCATCTGGGAGGCGCGAGGCGCGCCCCAGCACTACGTCTCCTCGAAGCTCATGTGCTGGGTGGCGCTGGACCGCGCCTCCCGCCTGGCGGGCATCCGCGACGACGAGGCGCTCAGGGCACAGTGGGCCGAGGCGGCCGACGACATCAAGTCCGACATCCTCGCCAAGGGCGTCAGCGACCTCGGCGTGCTGCGCCAGCACTACGAGACCGACGCACTGGACGCCTCGACCCTGCTCGCCGGCATGTTCGGGTTCCTGCCCGGCACCGACGAGCGGTTGCGCAACACGGTCGCGGCGATCGACCGGGACCTGACCGAGCACGGCTTCGTGCTCAGGTACCGCACCGATGAGACGGACGACGGGATGTCCGGCAAGGAGGGCACGTTCCTGATCTGCTCGTTCTGGCTGGTCTCCGCGCTGGCCATCGTCGGTGAGATGGAGAAGGCCACCGGGCTGATGGAGCGCCTGCTGCGGGTCGCCTCGCCGCTGGGCCTGTACGCCGAGGAGTTCGAGGTGGAGCGGTCCCGGCACCTCGGCAACTTCCCGCAGGCGTTCTCCCACCTCGCGCTGATCGAGGCGGCCGGGCGGATCATCCTGGCCGACTACCGGGCAGAGCTGTCGCTGTGAACGACAACGACCCTGTGCTCGTGGTCGGCGGCGGCCTCGCCGGCGTGGGCTGCGCCCACCGGCTCGGGGACGAGGGGCACGAGGTGGTGCTGCTGGACCAGAACGACTACCACCAGTTCCAGCCGCTGCTGTACCAGGTCGCCACGGCCCAGCTGCCGGCGGAGGACATCGCGCGCCCGCACCGCAGGATCTTCCGCGAGTACCCGGCCGTGGAGACGGTGAACTCGCGGGTGACCAAGGTGAGCCTCATCGACCGGATCGTGCAGCTCGAGGACGGCCGCTCCCTGGCCGGGTCCCACATCGTCATGGCCGTCGGTGCGCGCCCGAACTTCTTCGGCACACCCGGGGCGGCCGAGCACGCCTTCCCGCTGTACTCCGTGCCGGACGCCGAACGGCTCCGGCTGCACCTGCGCGACCTGCTGGCGCAGGTGGCGGCCGGCGCGAGTCCCGAGGAGGCGCCCCTGGACGTGGTGGTGGTGGGCGGCGGCCCCACCGGCGTGGAGATCGCCGGCGCGGTGACGGAGCTGATGGCGGCACTGCACAAGCACGGTCAGCTCGCCGCACCGGGACGGGTCGTCCTCGTCGACCGGGCCGACACGGTCCTCGGGGCGTTCTCGGAGAAGTCGCGCCGCTACGCCACGAAGAAGCTGAAGCGCGCCGGCGTGGAGCTCCGGCTGGGGGTCGGCGTCAGCGCCGTGCACCCCGACCGGGTCGAGCTCACCGACGGGAGCGAGATCCGCACGAGGACCGTGGTGTGGGGCGGTGGCGAGTCCGCCGCCGAGCTGGCCGCCGACTGCGGGCCGGAGCCCGGGCGGGGCGGCCGGCTCGACGTCCTGCCCGACCTCAGCGTGCCGGGGTTCCCCGGGGCGTACGCCGTGGGCGACGTCGCCAACATCCCGGACGCGAAAGGCGTACCGCTGCCGCAGCTGGGATCCGTCGCGCAGCAGTCGGGCTTCTGGGTGGCGGACAACATCGTGCGGGAGAAGGCCGGCCGGCCGACGGAGCCGTTCCACTACAAGGACAAGGGCATCATGGCGATGATCGGTCGCAACGCCGCCGTGGCCGAGGTCGGCAAGCGCCGGCACCAGGTGGACGGACCGGTCGCCTTCGCCGCCTGGCTGGGCGTGCACGCCACGCTGCTCAGCGGCGCGCACAGCAAGACCGACGCCTTCCTCAGCTGGGCCTGGGACTACTTCGACCGCGACCACGCCGCGATCGTCGAGGCCTCGGCCGACCCCGCGCGGATCGCCTGGGACGACGAGGAGGCCGACCGGCCGCACCTGGACCTCGGCCGACCCGGCGTGCCGTCCTGATTGCGCCCTGCCGTCCATCCATCGTCCGTGGCGTCCGAGGAGCAAGCCATGACCGACCAGTACGACGTGATCATCATCGGGTCCGGGGCCGGCGGAGGCACGCTGGCGCACCGCCTGGCTCCCTCCGGCAAGAAGATCCTGATCCTCGAGAGGGGTGACTTCCTGCCGCGCGAGCCGCAGAACTGGGACGCGCAGGCGGTGTTCGTCGACAACCGCTACGTGTCACAGGACACCTGGTACGACAAGGACGGTCGGCCCTTCCAGCCTCAGGTCCACTACTTCGTGGGTGGCGCGACGAAGTTCTACGGGGCCGCCCTGTACCGGCTCCGCGAACGGGACTTCGGGGACCTCAAGCACTACGACGGGCTCTCTCCGGCCTGGCCGATCAGCTACGACGAGCTGGAGCCGTACTACAGCGAGGCCGAGTCGCTGTACCAGGTCCACGGCGCGCGCGGCGAGGACCCGACCGAGCCTCCGGCCTCGCGCGAGTACCCGTTCCCACCGGTGTCGCACGAGCCGCGCATCCAGCGGCTCTTCGACGACCTGCGCGCCGTCGGCCTGCACCCGTTCCACGCGCCCTCGGGGATCATGCTCGACGAGGCGCACCCCGAGCGCAGCGCGTGCATCCGCTGCGCGACCTGCGACGGCTTCGCCTGCCTGGTGAACGCCAAGTCCGACGCCGACGTCATCGCCGTCCGGCCCTCGCTCCTGCACGAGAACGTCACGCTGGTCCGGGGCGCCACGGTGCGCCGACTGCTGACCGACGCGTCCGGGTCGGCGGTCGAGACGGTCGTGGCCGACGTCAACGGGAGCACGGAGCACTTCCGTGGAACGCTGGTGGTCCTGTCGGCCGGCGCGGTCAACTCCGCCAAGGTCCTGCTGGCGAGTGCCGACGAGCGCCACCCCCGGGGGCTGGCCAACGGCTCGGACCAGGTGGGTCGCAACTACATGTTCCACAACTCCCGCGCGTTCCTCGCCGTCTCCGAGGAGAGGAACGACACCCGCTTCCAGAAGACGCTGGGGCTGAACGACTTCTACTTCGGCGACGAGGACTTCGACTTCCCGATGGGCAACCTGCAGATGGTCGGCAAGTCGTCGGCACCGATGTACCGCGGCGAGAAGCCGCTGGAGTCGAAGCTGGCACCGACGTTCGCGCTGAAGGGGGTCGCCGAGCACGCCGTCGACTTCTGGCTGTCGGTGGAGGACCTGCCCACCCCGGACAACCGGGTCACCCTGAACGCCGACGGGGACGTGGTGCTCAGCTACGTCCCCAACAACCAGGAGCCGATGGAGCAGCTCTACCGCCGGGTGAAGCGGCACCTCAGCCACCTCGGCATGAACCCGCACCACCTCATCCCGCGTGACGTCTACATGAAGAACGACATCCCGCTCGCCGGCTGCGCGCACCAGGCGGGCACGGTCCGCTTCGGCACCGACCCGGCGACGTCGGTGCTGGACGCGAGCTGCAAGGCCCACGAGCTGGACAACCTGTACGTCGTGGACACGAGCTTCTTCCCGAGCATCGGTGCCGTGAACCCGGCCCTGACCGCGATGGCCAATGCCCTGCGCGTGGGTGACCGGCTGCTGGAGCGGCTGTCCTGACCCGGCGCTCCCTAGACGGACTCGGGCTTCGTCGCCTCGCCCTCCGGCGCCGCCCTCTGGGGCGGTACCGGTGCGTCCGACGGCACCGGTGCGTCCGGCGAGACAGGCTTGTCCGCCGATGACGGAGAGGCGGTCGGCGTGGCAGCGGTGTCCCGGGCGTGGTACTCCCCGAGGAGACGCCGCTCCTCGGCCCGGCCGGGGAAGCGCAGCAGCACGATGGCCGCGCCGAGGAGGATGGCGACGATCCCCGCCAGGTAGGCCCAGTCGGCGCCGTCGAGGAAGGACTGCTTGGCTCCCGCGGTGATGGCGTCGGCGTACTGCGGGTAGCGCTGCCCGATCGCCTCGGCGGAGGCGAAGGACTTGGTCAGCTGGGCCTGGACCTGGGCGGTGAGCTCGGGGCTGGGTTTGGCCCCGGAGATGTCCGCCGTGGCGGCAGTGACGTATCCCGCGGTCAGCAGGGCACCGAGGATCGACTGCATGATCGCCCCGCCCAGGTCGCGCTGGAGGTCCGCCGTCCCCGAGGCCATCCCGGCCCGGTTCACCGGCACGGAGCCGGTCAGCGAGTGGGAGGCGGGCGTGCCGGCGAAGCCGACGCCGGCGCCGATCAGCGCGTAGCCGAGGCCGATCGCCCAGTACGCCGTTCCCTCGTCCCACAGCAGCAGCATCGTCACGAACCCCAGCAGGCAGCTGGCGTAGCCGACGAGCAGCGTCACCCTGGAGCCCACGCTCTCGACGAGCTTCGCCGACCGTGGGGCGACGAGGACCATCAGCGCGGCGGCCGGGAGGATCGCCAGTCCGGCGTCGAACGTCGAGTACCCGAGGACGTTCTGGAGGTACTGCTGCCCGATGAACATCGCCCCCATCAGCGTCCCGAACACGATGATCCCCGCGACGGCCGCCACCCAGAAGATCCGGCGTCCGGCGATGGCGAGGTCGTAGAGCGGGTGGGCCGTGCGGCGTTCCCGCAGGATGAACGCGGCCGCCGTCACGAGCGCCAGGGCCGCGAGGCCGATGCTCAGCCGGCCCCGGTCCGGCACGGGAGCGAAGTTGATGGCCAGCACCAGGGCCGCCACCACCACGATCGACAGCACGCCGCCCGGGTGGTCCACCGGGTCGGTGGTCTCGTTCACGTGGCTGGGCACGAACAGGACCGCGAGCGCCAGTGCGACGACCGCGAGCGGCAGGGTCACGAGGAAGACCGAGCCCCACCAGAAGCTCTCCAGCAGCCACCCCGAGAGCAGCGGTCCCAGCGCGGCGATGGCGCCGCCGATGCCGGACCACAGCGCGATGGACCGGGTCCGGCCCGCCCCCGACCAGAGGGCGGTGATCAGCGCCAGCGTGGTCGGGTACGCCATGCCGGCGGTCAGGCCTCCGAGCACCCGGGCGGCAGTCAGCACCGTGTCGTTCGGTGCGTAGGCGGCCAGCACGCTCACCGGGATCGCGAGCGAGACGCCGAGGACGAGCATCAGCTTGCGCCCGTAGCGGTCACCGAGCCCACCAAGGTAGATCACCGACGCCGCGAGACCGAGGGAGTACCCGACGGCGATCAGGTCCAGCGTGGTCTGCGAGGAGTCGAACGCCGCCCCGATCGAGGGCAGCGCGACGTTCGCCACCGCCAGGTTCAGGTTGGCGACGGCCGCGACCAGGATCAGGGCGCCGAGGACCAGGCCCTGACGCGCCGGCGCCTGGCCGTCGCGCTCCGGCGCGGCAGCCTCCGGCGGCCCCGGGCTCACGGAGTCAGCCACGGCGTCTGCCAGCCGCCGAACCCCGCCGCCACGGCGTCGGCCTGGGCCGGACCCCACGAGCCCGGCGCGTAGGGGTGGACGGGCGGTGCGCCGTCGAGCAGCGGCTGCATCACCCGCCAGGTCTCCTCGACGGCGTCCTGCCGGGAGAAGCGGAGGCTCTGACCGCGCAGCCCGGCGTCCAGGAGGACCTCGTACGGCGTCGGGCCCTCGCCGCCCTCGGCGGCGAACTCCATGTCGAGCTCGATGGCCCCCGCGCCGCGGGGGACGTCCGCGCGACGGGCGTCGACGACGAGACGGACCCCCGTCGCGGGGTCGAGCCTGACCACCAGCTGGTTGCGCTCGAGCCGACGCTCCCGTGGGAGGAACCCCAGGTGGGGCGGCCGCTTGAACACCACGCGCAGCTCGGTCTGGGTGGCCGGGAGCCGCTTGCCGGTCCGGATCAGGAACGGCACGCCGGCCCAGCGCCAGTTCTGGATGTCGAGCCGCAGGGCGGCGTACGTCTCGGTCGGCGAGTCCGGCCGCACACCGTCGATCGAGGTGTAGCCGTCGTATTGCCCGCGGACGTAGTGGGCAGGGTCGGCCTCGACCACCGCGCGGAACAGCGCCACCTGCGCCTCCTTCAGCGTGACCGGGTCCCCGCGGGCGGGAGGCTCCATCGCCGCGGCGGCGACCACCTGCATGAGGTGGTTGACCACGACGTCGCGCAGGGCCCCCACCGGGTCGTAGAAGTGGCCCCGGTCCTCGACCCCGAAGTCCTCCGCCATGGTGATCTGCACACAGCTGATGTGGTCGCGGTTCCAGACCGGCTCGAGCACCTCGTTGGCGAAGCGCAGGTGCAGGATCTCGTCGAGGCCCATCTTCCCGAGGTAGTGGTCGATCCGGTACAGCTGGGACTCGTCGATGTACTGGTGCAGCTCGTCCGCGAGGGCCCGGGCGGAGGCCTGGTCGTGGCCGAAGGGCTTCTCGACGATGACCCGTGCGGACGCGGTCAGGCCGGCCTCCGCCAGGCGACCGATGACCGTGCCGAACAGGAACGGTGGGATCTCGAGGTAGAAGACGGGCCGCGCGGCCCCCTCCATCATCTTGGCGACGTGGTCGTACGTCGTGGGATCGGTGAAGTCGCCGTTGACGTACGACAGGCGTCTCGCGAACCGGGCGAAGACCGTCTCGTCGAGGTCCTCGCCGGTGCCCACGATCGACTCGCGCGCCCGCTGGACGAGCTGGTCGACGGTCCAGTCGTCGGCGGCGACCCCGAGGATCGGGCAGTCGAGCAGCCCGCGCCGTTCGAGCCGGTAGAGGGACCGGAACGTCATCACCTTCGCCAGGTCTCCGGTGATCCCGAACACCACGAGGATGTCCGCCTTGGTGTCTTTCCCGGACACGCGGGCATCGGGCATGGCTGCCTCCGTTTCGCAGGTGTGCACTGCTGCCCACGATGGCCCTTCGGCCCGGCCGGCGACTCGTCCGCAGGGGGTGATTCTGGGGTGACGGCGCCGCGCCGGACCACCGGTCGACCGGGCCGCTCACCCGAGCCGGGCGAGGCCGCCGGGCCGACCAGGCAGCACCGTGTCGGGTCCACCCGGACCGTGCGGTCCGGCCGGTCCTGGGAGGGACGTGATGTCACCAGCCGTCGTGATCGCCGTCGGTGCCGTCCTCTGCTTCGCCGGCGCGTTGTCGGTCCGGCTCGCCGTCGTCACGGCCGGGTTCGGCTTGTCCTGGCTGCTGGCGGACGTCTTCGGAGCCGCGTTCGCGACCGGTCTCCTCATCGGCCTCGCCGGCGCGGTCGTGGCTCTGGTGCTGACACTCGTGCTGGCCCACGTGGTGATGTTCTTCACCGGCGCGGTCGTGGGCGCGGTGCTGGGCGCGAAGCTCTTCGTCGTCCTCGGCGGCTCCGACCCGAGCTGGCTGCTCGCCGTCGTGTTCGTGCTGGCGGTCGGGTTCGTCTGCGGGTTCCTCGCCAGCCGCTACCAGCGCGCCTTCCTCCGTTGGGCCACGGCGTTCGCGGGCGCGGCCCTGGTGCTGTCCGGCCTGGGCCGGCTGGCGGAGGACGACGCCGGCCTGCTGTACCGGCCGTCGGGCACGACCGAGACGGTGCTGCTGACCCTCGGGTGGCTGGTCCTCGGCGTCGCCGGCGCCCTCGTCCAGGGCGTCCTGACGCGTCGCCGCTCCGGGGACTGAGGAGCGAGGATGCTGTGGGCTACTTGGGTGGCAGCGAGCGGGCGTAGCCGACGCCGTGCGCCACCCACTGCCCCAGCTCCTCGTCGGTCGTGACGGCCGCGTCGTCGACGCGCAGCCAGCCGTCCATCGCGCGCCCGCGCATCTCCATGCGGTGCACGTGCACGTCGTCGACGAGCTCGTCGCTGGTGGCGGGGTCGATGCGGAGCATCAGCCCGCCCTGCCCGCTGGCCGCGACGGCCATGTTGCCGCCGACCAGGAACGCCAGGCCGCCGAACATCTTCTTCTCGCTGAGTGCGGGCTCGTCCTGCACGACCGCCCGGATGCGGTCCGCGAGCTCCTCGTCGTACGCCATGGGGACACGCTAGGACGCCTCACCGACAGGTTCGCCGCTCAGACCAGCCCGGCGTCGTGCACGCAGATCGCGATCTGCACCCGGTTGGTGACCTCGAGCTTGGCGAACAGTCGCGAGATGTGCGCCTTCACCGTCGGCACGCTCAGGTGCAGGTCGGCGGCGATGTCGGCGTTGCTCAGCCCGCGCGCCAGAGCCAGGGCGACGTCGCGCTCGCGGTCCGTGAGCTCGGCGAGACGGTCGCGGGCGCGGGTGGCCCGGTCGTGGCCGTCGAGGTCCTGCACCCGGGCGATGAGCTGCCGCGTGACGCTCGGCGACAGCATCGGGTCACCGGCCGCGACGCGCCGTACCGCCTCGACGATCTGCTCGGGCGGCGTGTCCTTCAGCAGGAAGCCGCTCGCGCCGGCCGCGAGCGCGCGCACCACGTGGTCGTCGGCGTCGAAGGTGGTCAGCACCACGACCTCCGGCGGCTGCGGCTGCGCGAGCAGGCGCTCGGTGGCGTCGAGCCCGTTCATCACCGGCATCCTGATGTCCATCAGCACGACGTCCGGCCTGACCTCGCGGGCGCGGACGACGGCCTCGGCGCCGTCCGACGCCTGGGCGACGACCTCCAGGTCGGGCGCGCCGCCGAGGATCAGCGCCAGACCGGCACGCACGAGCGCGTCGTCGTCGACGAGCATCACCTTCACCGCTGCCACGGCAGCCACACCTCCAGCACGAACCGGCCGTCCTGCACCCGCCACCGCAGCGTGCCACCCGCCAGCTCGGCGCGCTCGGCCAGGCCCACCAGGCCGAACCCCGGCTCGCCGCGCCGCCGGTGGCCGGGCGGCAGCGGGTTGTCCAGCCGCACCGAGACGCCGCTGTCGCGGTCGCCGGTGACGCGCACCGCGACGTGGGCGGCGCCGGCGTGCTTGCGCACGTTGGTCAGCCCCTCCTGGACGACCCGGTAGACGGTGCGGCCGACCTGCTCGGGAAGGTCGGCGTCGCCGGTCACGTCGACGGCGAGCTCGACGACCGTGCCCGACGCGACCGCCTCCGCGACGAGGGACGGCACGTCCCGCAGGGTCGGCTGCGGCTGGTCCGGGGCCGGGTCGCCGTCCGTGCCGCGCAGCACGCCGAGGAGGGAGCGCAGCTCGACCATCGCCTGGTGCGCGTTGTCCTGGATCACCCGGGCGCTGGCGGCGACCTGCCCGCGGTCGAGGTCCTGCCGGTAGGCGAGCGCGCCCGCGTGCATCGTCACCAGCGAGATCCGGTGGCCGAGCACGTCGTGCATCTCGCGGGCGATGCGTTCGCGCTCGGTCGCGCGCGCCTGCCCGACCCGGAGCGCCTGCTCGGTCTCCGCCCGCAGGGCCCGCTCGCGCAGCGTCCAGAGCAGCTCGCGTCGGGAGCCGATGTACATGCCGAACGCCATCATCGCCGCGATCACCGCGACGTTGATGCCGGTCGAGACCCACCGCGGTGCGGGGTTGTCGATCTGCTGGACCGCCGCGAAGATCTCGACGGACAGCCAGTTGGCCAGCGCGACGGCGACGATCTGCGCGTACCTGCGCCGGGTGGCGAGCGAGACCGCGGCCAGGGTCGCCGGCCCCGCGGCCGAACCCGAGAAGGCGCTGACCCAGGCCAGCGAGAAGGCGGTGCTGAACGGGTACCGCCGGCGCAGCAGCACGACCCCGAAGCTCACCACGCCGACCAGCAGGTCGACCCAGAACAGGGCACGCGCCTCCTGCCACTGGCGCTGGGCGACCGAGCTCCACACGACCGCGGAGATGACCACGGAGAGGCCGAGCCGCCAGGCGTGGGACCAGACCGTGAGGGGCGGCTGCCAGGGCGCGCTCGGGTCCGGTCGGTGCACGACGTCCACCCTAGGGAGGACGTCGGCCCGGCCGACACCGCCGGAGGTCTCGCCCGCCGTACCCGGACCCCTACTTTCGTCGGCGCACCGCAGCCCTCGGACCGATGCGTCCGGGCCGCCGGAGACGAGAGGGTGGAGCCATGATCACTGTGGAGGGACTCACGAAGACGTTCGGTGACTTCGTCGCCGTCGACGACGTGTCGTTCGAGTGCCGCCCCGGCAGGGTGACCGGCTTCCTCGGCCCCAACGGCGCGGGCAAGACGACGACGATGCGCATCCTCACCGGACTCACCCGGACCAGCCAGGGCTCGGCGACGATCGGCGGCCACCGGTACGCCGACATCCCCAACCCCGGCCTGCACGTCGGCGTCCTCCTGGACGCTTCCGCGCAGCACGGCGGCCGCACCGGGCGCGAGGTGCTCACCCTGGGCGCGAGGACGATGGGCCTGCCGTCGTCCCGCGTCGACGAGATGCTGGAGCTGGTGAGCCTCACGCCGGTCGAGGCGAAGCGGCGGGTGAAGAACTACTCGCTCGGCATGCGCCAGCGGCTCGGCATCGCCCACGCCCTGCTCGGCGACCCTTCGGTGCTGATCCTCGACGAGCCGGCCAACGGCCTCGACCCGGCCGGCATCCACTGGATGCGCGGCCTGCTGCGCGACTACGCCAACCGCGGCGGCACGGTGCTGCTCTCGTCGCACCTGCTGCACGAGGTGGAGGTGATCGCCGACGAGCTGATCGTCATCGGCCAGGGCCGCATTGTCGCCCAGGGCACCAAGGCGGAGCTGCTGCAGACCGCCGGCACCTACGTCCGTGCCGCCGACTCCGCCGCGATCGCGGCAGCCCTCGAGACCAACGGGATGACCGCCCTCCCGTCCGGCGACGGTGGCTTCCGCTCCGACGCCGAGCCGGCCCAGGTCGGCAAGGTCGCCGCCGAGGAGGGGATCGCGCTGGTCGAGCTGCGCCCCGCCGACGGCGCCGGCCTCGAGGAGATGTTCCTCCAGCTCACCGCCGAGACCCAGCGCGAAGGAGACGCCGCATGAGCGCCGCCGCGACCCCCGCCCCCACGTCGCACCCCACGGACGGCCCGCTGCGCACGCTCGACGTGTCCGGCACCAAGCCGATCCCGTTCGTCCGGCAGGTCGGCGTCGAGCTCCGCAAGATGGTCGACACCCGTGCCGGCCTCTGGCTGATGGTCACCATCGCGGTGATGACCGCCCTGTTCGTCGTGCTGCTGTTCATCTTCGGGGACAACGGCGAGACCGACCAGCGCACGTTCGTCAACTTCCTCGGGACGACGTCGACGCCGCAGGGATTCCTGCTCCCCGTCCTCGGGATCCTGCTCGTGACCAGCGAGTGGAGCCAGCGCACCGTGCTGGTGACGTTCACGCTCACGCCGCGACGCGGGTTCGTGATCGCCGCGAAGACGGTGGCGGCGCTGGTCATCGGTCTCGCCGCACTGGTCCTGGCTATGGCCTTCGCGGCCGTGGCGGCCGTGGCCGCCGACGCGCCCGGCGCGTTCGACGGGTTCGGTGTGGACGACGTCGCGAAGTTCGGCCTGCTGCAGTCGCTCGGCGTCCTCCAGGGTCTCGCCTTCGGTCTGCTGTTCCTCAACTCCGCCGTCGCGATCGTCGTGTTCTTCGTCGTGCCGATCGTGTTCAACGTGCTGGTGAACCTGATCTCGTGGCTGCGCGACGCCGCCCCGTGGATCGACCTGGCCACCGCGCAGCAGCCGCTGATCGGTGTCGACACCCAGACCGGGCTGCCGGTCGACGTCGCGCTCGGCGCGGAGCAGTGGCTGCACCTCGCGACGGCCACCACCATCTGGATCGTCGTGCCGATCGCCATCGGCATGTGGCGCATCCTGCGCTCCGAGGCGAAGTAGCCCGGAGCGGCACCCACGAGGGGCCGCGCGGCGACCGGCGGGTACGGGGGACCAGCCGGCCGGCGCGCGGCCCTGTCGTCTCGCACCACCCGGCCGTCACTAGGCTCGGCGCATGACACGTGCCGACGGCCGCCAGAACGACGAGCTCCGCCCGATCACGATCACGCGCGGCTGGCTCGACCACGCCGCGGGGTCCGTGCTGGTGGAGTTCGGCCGCACCCGCGTCCTCTGCGCGGCGTCCGCGACCGAGGGCGTGCCCCGCTGGCGCAAGGGCTCCGGGCTCGGCTGGGTGACCGCGGAGTACGCCATGCTCCCGGCCTCGACCAACACCCGCTCCGACCGCGAGTCGGTCAAGGGCCGCATCGGCGGGCGCACCCACGAGATCTCTCGGCTGATCGGGCGGTCGCTCCGTGCGGTCATCGACTACAAGGCGCTCGGGGAGAACACCATCGTCCTCGACTGCGACGTGCTGCAGGCCGACGGCGGCACCCGCACCGCCGCGATCACCGGGGCGTACGTCGCCCTCGCCGACGCCGTCGCCCACCTCAAGGGCCGGGGCGCCCTCACCGGCGACCCCCTGCTCGGCTCCGTGGCGGCGGTCTCGGTCGGCATCATCGACGGCGAGCCGCGGCTCGACCTGCCCTACGAGGAGGACGTGCGCGCCGAGACCGACATGAACGTCGTCATGACCGGCGACGGCAGGTACATCGAGGTCCAGGGCACCGCCGAGGGCGCCCCCTTCGACCGCCCGCTCCTCGACGGGCTGCTCGGTCTCGCCGAGAAGGGCTGCGCCGACCTGACCGCGATCCAGCGCACGGCGCTCGCCGGATGACCGACGGCGACCAGCGGGTCCAGGTCTTCGTGGCGTCCCGCAACGCGAAGAAGATCGCCGAGATGCAGCGCCTGCTCGAGCAGCACGTGCCCGACATCCAGGTGCTCGGTCTCGACGACGTCGCGCCCTACGACGAGCCGGCGGAGACCGAGCCGACGTTCGAGGGCAACGCGCTGATCAAGGTCCGCGCCGGCGTCGCGGCGACCGGCCTACCGTCGATCGCCGACGACTCCGGCCTCTGCGTGGACGCGCTCAACGGCATGCCCGGCGTGCTGTCCGCCCGCTGGGCCGGCACGGCCAAGGACGACGCCGCCAACAACGACCTCCTGCTGCAGCAGCTCGAGGACGTGCCCGACGAGCGACGCGGCGCGCACTTCACCTGCGCGGTCGCCTTCGGCTACCCGGTCGGGGCCGGCGGGATCTCCGAGCACGTCGTCCACGGCGAGATGCGCGGCCGGGTGATCCGCGAGCTGCGCGGCGACGGCGGGTTCGGGTACGACGTCCTCTTCGTCGCCGACGACACGGTGGCGGGGGGCGACTGCCACACGTCCGCGGAGCTCGACCCCGATGCCAAGGACGCCATCTCCCACCGCGGCAAGGCGCTGCGTGCGATCGCGCCCGTGGTCGCCGACGTGCTCACGGGGCTGTGACGGTCCTCGTCGTCACGGCCACCGAGGCCGAGGCCGCCCACGTCCTCGCCGGGTTCGACGTGGTCGTCACCGGCCTCGGCAAGACCGCCGCGGCCGTCGCCACGACCTGCGCGCTGCTCGAGCGTGACCGCGCCGGCCTGACCGTCGTCAACATCGGCACCGCCGGCGCGCTCCGGCCCGGTGTCGAGGGGCTGCACGAGGTCGGCACCGTGCTCAACCACGACATCAGCGCCGCCGCGATCCGGGCGCTCGGCTACGACCCCGAGGACGAGCTGGAGATCGGCCCGTCGGCGGTCGTGCTCGCCTCCGGCGACGTCTTCGTCAGCGACCCCGCGGTCCGTGACGCGCTGGCCGCGCGGGCCCACCTCGTCGACATGGAGGGCTACGCCGTGGCCTACGCGTGCCGGCGGCTCGCCGTACCCGTGCGGCTGGTCAAGCACGTCTCCGACGCTGCCGACGAGTCCGCGCTCGACTGGCCGGCGATGATCGAGCGCAGCGCCCGCGCGCTCGGGGCGTGGCTGGCTCAGGCGCCCGGGTAGATCCGGAAGCCCGACATCCGCTTGTGCTCGAACTCCGCGTAGAACCCCTGCGCGGAGTCGGTGATCAGGTCCATCCGCTTGGTGCCGGTGGCCTGGAACGTCGCCGTCACCAGCAGCCGCGCGATCCCGCGCCGGCGGTGCTCGGGGTGCACCGCCACGAACGACAGGTGGGACTGCAGCACCCCGTCACCCAGCGCCTGCGCCCAGCCGACGAGTGAGCCCTCGGCCACCGCGACGTACGCCGCCGCGCCCTGCGCCGTGCACACCTGCCGGACGACGGCGGGGTCGGTGAGCGAGGGCCACTGGACGGTCGTCGACAGCCGGGCGATCCCGGCGGCGTCGCCGTCCTCGAACGGCCGGATATCCACGGTGCTCACGACTCGCACCCTAGGTCACGACGCCCGACCCACCCCGGCGTCGACGGCTGGTGCGCCCGGCGAGACTCGAACTCGCACTGCGCAGGACCTAAACCTGCTGCCTCCTGCCAATTGGGCTACGGGCGCGCCCGGCCAGTGTAGGGAGCGAGCGCCCGCTCCCTGCACTCCCGGCGCGCGACCCGTCGGTCAGGACGCGAGCCCGAGGTCCTTGCGCAGCTTGGCGACGTGCCCGGTCGCCTTGACGTTGTACTGCGCGACCTCGACCCTGCCGTCCTCGCCGATGACCAGTGTCGAGCGGATCACGCCCTCGACGACCTTGCCGTAGAGCTTCTTCTCGCCGTACGCGCCCCAGGCCTTCATGACCTTCTTGTCCGCGTCGGAGAGCAGGGTGATGGTGAGGCCGTCGCGCTCGCGGAACTTCGCCAGCTTCTCGGGCTTGTCGGGGGAGACGCCGAGCACCTCGTAGCCGGAGGCGTGCAGCGAGTCGAGGGAGTCGGTGAAGTCGCAGGCCTGCTTGGTGCACCCCGGGGTCATCGCGGCCGGGTAGAAGTACACGATCACCTTCTTGCCCTGGAGGTCCGACAGGGTGACCGTCTCGCCGGTGTCGGTCGGCAGCGTGAAGTCGGGGGCGCGGTCGCCCGGCTCGAGGCGGGTCTGGGGCATCGTCGGTACCTCTCCGTTCGCACAGGAACCATCTGCCCAGGTGGCTTATTGCGAACGATGTGCAATAGCGTAGCCTTCTCGACAGAGCCCCGCGGCGCGGGGGAGCACCAAGGTAACGGAGGTCGGCATGCACGTCCCGGACGGTTTCCTCGACGTGCCGACGTCGGTCGCCACGGGCGCCGTGGCCGTCGCGGGCGTCGGCCTCGCGCTCCGGGGAGCCCGCCGTGAGCTCGACGACCGCACCGCGCCGATGGCCGGCCTGGTCGCCGCCTTCGTCTTCGCCACGCAGATGCTGAACTTCCCGGTCGGCGCGGGCACCAGCGGGCACCTGCTCGGGGGAGCGCTCGCGGCCGTGCTCGTCGGGCCCTGGACCGGCGTGCTGTGCCTGTCGGTCGTGCTGCTCGTCCAGGCCCTGCTGTTCGCCGACGGCGGCATCACGGCGCTGGGCACCAACATCACGCTCATGGGCATCGTCGGGGTCGGGGTCGGCTGGCTGGTGTTCCGCCTCGTCCAGAAGCTGCTGCCCAAGCGCACGAGCCTGGTCCCGGTCGCCGCCGGCGTCGCCGCGCTGGCCACCGTGCCCGTCGCGGCGCTGACGTTCGTGCTGCTGTTCGCGTTCGGCGGCCAGGCGCCGGTCTCCCTCGGCGCCGTGCTCACCGCGATGCTCGGGTGGCACGTCCTCATCGGCGTCGGCGAGGCGGTGATCACCGGGCTCGTCGTCAGCAGCGTCGTCGCGGTCCGGCCCGACCTCGTCCACGGCGCCCGCCCGGTCCTCGCCGCCCGCCGGCTCGAGGTCCGCACCGACACGGAGGTCTCCGCATGAGGACCCGCAGCTTCGTCCTCGCCGGCGTCGTCGTCGCGCTGCTGCTCGCCGGCGGCCTGAGCTTCTACGCCTCGAGCCACCCCGACGGCCTGGAGTACGTCGCCGAGAAGACCGGCTTCCTCGACAGCGCCGACGACCACGCCGCCGGCGACGGCCCGTTCGCCGACTACGCCACCAAGGGTGTCGACGACGCGCGGCTGTCCGGTGGTGTCGCCGGCATCGTCGGCACCCTCGTCGTGCTCGTCCTCGCCGGCGGCCTCGGCTTCGCGGTCCGCCGCCGCGGCAGCGCCGGGCAGTCCGAGCGGGCCGACGCGCGGGACAAGACGGACGCCTGACATGGGTCAGGGCCACGGCCACAAGCTCCACTTTCACGGCCACTCGCCGGTCCACCGGGCCGCACCGCACCACAAGCTGCTCGCCCTGCTCGGCTTCACGCTGGTCGTCGTGGCCACCCCGAAGGACTGGTTCGCCGCCTACGGCCTGTACCTGCTGCTGCTCGCGGCGGTCGTCGTGGTCAGCACCGTGCCCCCGACGTACCTCCTCAAGCGGCTGGTCGTCGAGGTCCCGTTCGTCGTGTTCGCGCTGCTGATGCCGTTCATCGCGACCGGCCCGCGGGTCGAGGTGCTCGGCGTGAGCCTCAGCGAGCACGGCCTGCTCGCCGGGTGGGCGCTGCTCGCCAAGGGCACGCTCGGCGTGCTGGCCAGCCTCACCCTCGCCGCCACCACCGAGCCGCGCGACCTGCTGCTCGGCCTCGAGCGGCTGCGCCTGCCGCAGCAGCTCGTGCAGATCATGGGCTTCATGATCCGGTACGTCGACGTGGTCGGCGACGAGATGCGACGGATGCGCATCGCCCGGGAGTCGCGCGGCTTCACCGCCCGCAACCCCAAGCACTGGCCCGTCGTCGCGCGCAGCGCCGGCGCGCTGTTCATCCGGTCCTACGAGCGCGGCGAGCGGGTCCACCTCGCGATGGTCAGCCGCGGCTACACCGGCAGCCTGCGGCAGGGGAGCGACCGATGAGCACGCCCGTCCTCGACGTCCAGGGTCTCGCCTTCGCCTACCCCGACGGCCACCAGGCGCTCTACGGCGTCAACCTCCACGTCCACCGCGGCGAGCGGGTCGCCCTGCTCGGGCCCAACGGCGCCGGCAAGACCACGCTCGTGCTGCACCTCAACGGCATCCTCGACGCGGGAGCCGGCTCGGTCGCGGTCAGCGGCCTCCCGGTCACCAAGGACAACCTGAGGGAGATCCGGCGCCGGGTCGGCATCGTGTTCCAGGACCCCGACGACCAGCTGTTCATGCCGACCGTGCGCGACGACGTCGCCTTCGGCCCGGCCAACCTCGGCATCCGCGGCGGCGAGCTCGAGAAGCGCGTCATGGAGGCGCTCGACAAGGTCGGCATGGCCGACTACGCCGACCGGCCGCCGCACCACCTCAGCTTCGGTCAGCGCCGCCGCGTGGCCGTCGCGACCGTGCTCGTGATGGAGCCGGAGATCCTGGTGCTCGACGAGCCGTCGTCGAACCTCGACCCGGCCTCGCGCCGCGAGCTCGCCGAGATCCTCACCGGGCTCGACGTGACCCTGCTGATGGTCACGCACGACCTGCCGTACGCCTTCGAGCTCTGCCCCCGCTCCGTCGTTCTCTCCGACGGCGTCGTGGTGGCCGACGGGCCGACGTACGACGTGCTGACCGACGACGCGCTGATGGCGGCGCACCGGCTCGAGCTGCCGTTCGGGTTCGACCCGCGCGCCATCGGCCGGCGCTGACCGGCCGACCGGCCCCTCAGCCGTGCCGGATCTCGGCGTCCGGCCCCGGGTACACCAGCGACTCGTGCCCGTCGTCCGTCCACCGCACGAGGTACGGCGGGCCGCCGTCGCTGCCCCGCACCTCCACGATCTCGCCCTCCCGGCTGTGCTCGCCGACGTGGGCGTTGTGCACGAGCAGCCAGTCACCGACCGTTGCGTTCATCGCCACCATCTCCTCGGACGCAGGTTCCATCCTGCCTCCGGTCGGGGCGTTGCCGGTAGTGGTGGATAGTCTGTGCCCGAAGTCCCGCCCCGAACCACCACGAGCCGAGGAGCTGACGTGAGCAAGGCCGAGAACCGCGGTCTCGAGTCGCTCGAGAGCGAGATCGAGGCCACCCGGGCGCGCCTCGCCGACACCATCGACCAGCTCGCCTACCGGGCCAGCCCGAAGACGATCGCCCGGCGCGAGATCGCCTCCCTCAAGGCCGTGTACGTCGCGCCGGACGGGTCGCCGCGCACCGACAACATGCTGAAGACCGCCGGCGCCGTGGTCGGCTTCGTGGCGCTGATGGTCGTGCTGCGCCGGGTCACCCGCTGAGGCCTCACATGACCGAGAAGACCCCGATCCGGATGCTGCACGACCGCGTCCTCGTCAAGGTCGACGACCAGGGCGAGCGCCGGTCGACCGGCGGCATCGTCATCCCCGCCACCGCCGCGATGGGCGGCCGGCGGCTCGGGTGGGCGCGCGTCGCCGCCATCGGCCCGCACGTCCGCACGCTCGAGGTCGGCGACCGGGTCCTCTACGACCCCGAGGACAAGGCCGAGGTCGAGGTCAACGCCGACACCTACGTGCTGATGCGCGAGCGCGACGTGCACGCCGTCGCCGCCGACCGGCTCGGCGACAGCCAGACCGGGCTGTACCTCTAGGCACCTCTGGCCCGACCCGGCGCGCCACGGGCAGGGTCGGCCCCGAACTACGACGATCGAGGGATTCGGGGAACCGGCCGGGCCGGGACAGTCGAGGTGGTGTCATTCCGCGTCCTCCTGTCGACCTCCGCGCTCGTCCCGGCGCTGCTCGTCGCGTCCGCCGTGACGTGGGCAGCCGAGGCTCCCTCGCGCACGAGTGACGAGCAGCTCGCGAACCGGACGGTCGCGGCGGCGGCGCCGTACGAGATCCCCGGGGTGGAGATCGAGTCCCACGACCACGTCCCGCCGATGATCGACGGGCGCGGCAACCTCTATCGGGTCACCGAGGACATCAAGCCCAACGGCAACGAGCCGCAGGTGATGAAGTCCACCGACGGCGGCGTCACGTGGGTGGAGCAGGACCCGCTGCACCGTCCGCCGATCGGGGACACCGAGGGCGGCTGGGCGCTGCAGGACGGCCCCACGATCTGGTTCGCGTGGCAGTCCTCCGACATCCGGCTGATGCGGTTCAACACCTCGGACCACCCCACCGCGCCGGACACCTACCAGTTCCAGAACGAGGTCGTCTCGCCGACGGCCGACGGGCGACGGCAGTACGCCTCGTTGGCCGAGAACGCCGACGGCAGCCTCTGGGTGGCCTACGGCGCCCCGCCGTCCGGCGGTCCACGCTCCGGCGTGGTCAGGCGCGACCCGCAGGGCACCTACTCCAGCCCGGTGGTCGTCGACCCCGCGGTCGCGACCACCGCGCCCCGGCTGGTCAAGGGGACGGGCGACCGCACGTACGTCTTCTACAAGACCGAGGCCGACGACCGGATCTACGTCCGGGCCCTCTCCGCGACCGGGGCACTCTCCCCGCCGACCCGGGTCGACAGCGGCGGCACGAACACGATCCCGACACCGCTCACCAACGTGGTGAGCTACGCCGCCGGCGGGGACGAGGTCCTCGTCGTGCTCTTCGCCGGTCCCGACGGGATCCTCCGATCGGTCGACGTCCGCAACGGTGTCCCCGGCCCGGAGCAGGTCGTCAGCAGCACCCCGGTCACGATCGACCCCGGCGCCACCACGAACAACGCGGCGGTGGCCCACCTGGCCGTGGTCGGGACCACCGTCATCGCCATGTGGTCCGACGCGGCGAACGGCGACGTCTACAGCGACCAGCGGCTCGACGGCGGCCAGTGGGGAGCCGACACCCGTCGGGTCGACACCGGCACGGGCACCGCCAGCGACGTGCAGTACGTCTACCCCAACGTGCTGCGGCAGTCCGGCGACCGGGCCGAGGTCGGGTTCACCTACGACGTCGGGCCCACCGTGGACGACGACTCCAACATCTTCTACGGACAGTTCACCGCCACCGGCCTGCCGGTCGTCGTCCCTGGTCCCGGGCCGGTCCCGGGTGGGGTCACGATCACGGCTGTGGACCCGCCGAGAGGGCTGGTACCGCACCGGCGGACCTGGCTGCGGCTGCACGTCCGCGACGGCGCGGGACGGCCGCTCGTCGGACGCGTGCTGGGCGTCGTCGTGCGCGACACCGTCACCCGCGCGCACCGCAGCCAGGAGCTCACCAGTGCCGGCGACCGGACGAGGGTGCGCGTCCGCGGCTACCGGCACCCCACCCGGGTCACCGTCATCGACGCAGCCACCGGAGCCAGGGGCCTCGTGCTCGACTTCCTCGTGAAGCCCCGCGTCACGATCGCCGGCGACCGGACCGCGCCCGGCCGCTTCACGGTGCGCGGGCAGATCCACCCGGAGGTCGCCACCAGGGTGGCGCTCCAGCGCCGCGCCGACGGCGGCTGGGTGAGGGTCGAGCGGAGCACCTCGAGCAAGCAGGGACGGGTGGCCTTCGCCGGTGAGCGACCCGGCACCTACCGCGTGCGGATCCCCGCTGCCGACGACCGGGTGGCGGCGCACTCCCGCCGGCTGCGGCTCGGCCACGCGAACCGTCCGGGAGCGTGAGGTCCCGTCCGAGGCAGCGCTCAGGCGCCGCGGCCTCGCCGCAGCACCAGCGCGACCAGCACGAAGGCAGCGGCGTAGACGGCGCCGTTCACCGTGCCCGCGATGACCATGT
This sequence comes from Nocardioides iriomotensis, assembly GCF_004168035.1. Classification (GTDB taxonomy): domain Bacteria; phylum Actinomycetota; class Actinomycetes; order Propionibacteriales; family Nocardioidaceae; genus Nocardioides_B; species Nocardioides_B iriomotensis. The sequence continues at coordinate 430,433 of NZ_SDPU01000020.1, forward strand.
TGACCAGGCCCGGCCAGTCCGCCATCCGGTCGGCGATCGGCCGGAGCAGCGGTGCAGCCGGCACCAGGACCGGGTGCACCGCCTCGGCCACGACCGTCACGAGCGCGAGCATGGTGACCACGAACGCGGCCAGGAAGCCGATGACGAACCCGAGGACGGCGGGCCGGCGCAGCGAACGTGCGGACCCCGTCGAGGGGGCGGTGTGACTGGTCATGGCTCCACGCTCCCGCTCAGCGGGACGGTCGCGCCAGAGTAGGGCTACTCAGTCCGCGACGACTCGGCCGGAGTGGCCCGGTGGGTCCCGGTCCGGGTCTCGGCCTCGGTGTCCGTCGTGGTCGGGGCCGCCGACGGAACGTCCGGGTCGAGCTCGTCGGCCGCCCGCATGGTCTCCTGGTGCTCGGCGCGCTCCCGCTCGGCCGCTGCTGCACGGTCGGCGGCCTCCGCCTCGAGGCGCTCGGCCTCCTCCCGTGCCCGCTCGGCGGCACGGGACGCATCCTCGGCGTGCGCCTCGCGCTGCTGCACCCCGGTCGCCTGCGCGGCGGCCTGCTCGCGGAGCTCGGCGGCCCGGCCGCGGTCCCGTTCCTTCTTCTTGGCACCCGAGGCCCGCACGGCGAAGACGATCCCCGCCAGCAGGACGACGGCCACCACGATGATCAGCACCACACTGCCTGTGTCCACGTCAGCTCCTCTCGCTGCTGCGCTCCCGGTACCCGCCGACACCGTTCCGCACGCCTCGCGCCGTAACCCGTTCCAGTTCCGGCCGTTATCCGGGCATGCCCCGTCGCCTGCTGCCCGCGCTCGCCACCCTGGTCCTCGTGCCCGGCCTGGTCGTCGTCCCGGCCCTGACCGCGCCCTCCACGGCCGCCCCGGACCGGTACCGCGCCGAGATCGTGCGCACCGAGCACGGCATCCCGCACGTCACCGCGGACGACTGGGGCTCGCTCGGCTACGGGTCCGGGTACGCCGCCGCCGAGACCAGCATCTGCAACCTCGCGGACACCGTCCTCACCGCCCGGGGCAAGCGTTCGAAGTTCCTCGGCCCCGACGCGCGCTACCAGGACCACGTCACCCTCGACGCCACCAACCTGCAGACCGACACGCTCTTCACCGACATCCGCAACCGGCGCGTGGTCGAGAAGCTGTTGAAGGACAAGGTCCGCGGACCCGGGAAGCAGACCCGTGCGATGGTCAAGGGGTACGCCGCCGGGGTCAACGCCTACCTCCGCCACATCGGCGGCAGCAGGAACATCACCGACCCCGCCTGCCAGGGCGCCCGCTGGGTCCGGCCGAACGCCACCGCCCTCGACATCTGGTACGCCGTCTACGCCGCCAACCTGCTCGCCTCCACGGGGGTCTTCGTGCCCCAGGTGGCCGACGCCGCACCCCCGAGCCCGGCCGACCCCGGCCTGCCCAACCTGCCGACCACCGCCCGCTTCGCGCCCCAGCCGGCCCCCGACGCCGTGCCCGACCGCGACGCCCTGCTCGCCGGGCTGGGCAAGGACCCGCAGTCGCCGTTCGGCTCCAACGCCACCGCCGTCGGCCGCGACGTCACCACCAACGCGCGCGGCATGGTGCTCGGCAACCCGCACTTCCCGTGGCGCGGCCGCTACCGGTTCACCCAGATGCACCTGACCATCCCCGGGAAGTACGACGTCGCCGGTGCCGGCCTGATCGGCTCACCTGTCGTCAACATCGGCTGGAACAAGGACGTCGCCTGGAGCCACACCGTCTCCACCGCCTACCGGTTCACGCCGTACGAGTACAAGCTCGTGCCGGGCACCACCCAGTACCTCACCGAGGACGGGCCCCGGGACCTCCAGCACCGCACCGTCTACGTCGAGGCGCGCCAGGCCGACGGCTCGGTGCGCACCGTGCAGGAGGACGTCTGGCGCACCGGCCAGGGATACGTCGTCGACGCGCCGGACCAGCTGATGCCATGGAGCGCGGCGAGCGTGTTCGCGCTGCGCGACGCCAACGCCGAGCACCTGCGCACCGTCGACACCTTCCACGCCATGGCGAAGGCCGACGGCGTGCGCGACCTGCTCCGGCGCCAGGACCACGGCGGCGGCATGCCCTGGGTGAACACCACGGCCGCGGACCGCAGGGGCAACGTGCTGTACGCCGACCACTCGGTCGTGCCCAACGTGCCCGACGACCTCGTCGACCAGTGCATCACCCCGACCGGGGTCGTGCTGCGCCAGGCGGCCGGCCTGCCTGCGCTCGACGGCACCCGCGCCGAGTCCACCTGCGCCTGGCGCACCGACGCCGACGCCCAGCGCCCCGGCGTGTTCGGGCCGTCCCACCTGCCGTCGACGCTCCGCAAGGACTGGGTGATCAACGCCAACGACAGCTTCTGGCTGCCCAACCCGGCCCAGCGGCTGGAGGGCTACGCCGGGATCATCGGCTGCGAGCGCTGCGAGCGGTCGCTGCGCCAGCGGATGGTCTACCGCTACGTGATGGACCGGCTCGCCGGCACCGACGGGCTCTCGAAGGACCGCAAGGTCTCGCTGCGCACGCTGAGCCGGTCCGAGCACGAGAACCGGGTCTTCGGCGCCGAGCTCGCCCGCGAGAACGGCGACCTGCAGAAGGTCTGCCAGGCCGCGTCCGGCGGCGCCTCCTGCGACGTGCTCGCCGCCTGGGACGGCCGCTCCGACGTCGACAGCGTCGGTACGCACATCTTCCAGGAGTTCTGGAAGCGCGCCCAGGACGCCGCCGTCCTCTGGGAGACGCCGTTCGACCCCGCCGACCCGGTCGGCACGCCCCGCAACCTCGCCGAGACCAGCCCGCAGGTCGTCCAGGCGATGCGCGACGCGCTCGCCATCCTGGCGGACGAGGGCGTCGCCCCCGCGACGCCCTGGGGCCAGCTCCAGGTGGCCGGGGACGACGGCGCCCCGCCGGTCCCGGTCGGCGGCGGCGAGGGCTTCGCCGGCAACGCCAACGCGGTCTCGTCCCGGTTGCCCGCCGCCAACACCGACCGCCTGTACCCGGTCAGCTACGGCTCCTCCCACATCCAGGCCGTCGCGTTCCGGGACAAGGGCCGGCTGGCGGCCCGCACGATCCTCACCTACGGGCAGTCGATGGACCCGACCCGCGCGATCTCGCGCGACCAGACCCGGCTGTTCGGCAAGGAGAAGTGGGTGCGGTTCCCATGGACCGACGCGCAGATCGCGCACCAGCAGGTCAGGCGGTACGTCGTCAGCGGCCGCTGACGACGTACCGAGCTCAGACCTCCGAGAGCTGACCGCGCAGCTGGGTCAGCACGCGCGAGAGGATCCGCGACACCTGCATCTGGGTCACGCCGACCTCGGCGGCGATCTGCGACTGGCTCATCTGCCGGAAGAACCGCAGGTAGAGCACCTGCCGCTCGCGCTCGGGCAGGGCCTTCACCGCCGGCATCAGCATGACCCGGGCCTCGGCCTCGTCGAGGGAGTTGTCCTCGTGGCGGAGCGTGTCGCCGAGCGACGCGGAGCCCTGGTCGCCGAGCGGCAGGTCGAGGGAGGTCGGGGTGAAGCAGCCGTCGGCGGACAGCGCCTCGAGCACGTCCTCCTCGGAGGCGCCGAGGTGCGCGGCCACCTCGGACACGCGCGGGGAGCGGCCGAGCGTCTGGATCAGCTCGCCCTGGGCGCGGGCCACGTCGGCCTGCAGCTTCTGGATCGGCCGCGGCGGGCGCACCATCCAGCCGAAGTCACGGAACTGCCGCTTCACCTCGCCCTTCATCGTGACCACGGCGTAGGACAGGAACTCGACGCCGTGGCTCGGGTCGAAGTTGCGCGCCGCCTTCAGCAGCGCCATCGAGGCGGCCTGGGTGAGGTCCTCCTCGGCGATGCCCCGGCCGCGGTACCGCACGGCGATGGCGCGAGCCAGGCCCATGTGCATGACGACGACCTCGTCCTGCAGCCGCTTGCGCTCGACCGGGTCGGTCTCGGCGGCGGCCTGGGTCAGCAGCCGGGTGCTGAGCGCGCTGCGGGACTCGGTGGCGGACCCCGGCGGCGTCTCGAGGTCGGACTGCTCGGTCCGGGCCGGCTCGGGGGTCGTCGTGGGGGCCGCCGACCCGCTCCGCTGCCGGCTGATCCGACCGGTCCGCTCCGCCACCGTCACGCTCATGCTGCTTCCGCCTTCGCCATCAGCGGGTCCTGCCGGCAGGGGATCAGCCGGTCGTGCCCGTGTCCAGCCCCCGCCTGCATGCCGTCATCCCCGGGCGACCGGGCACGGAAACCATCGTGTCCCGCTGGTCTGGACGACGAAACGGACATTCGGAACGCCGGGTTTGGGGGCCGGGGGCGCCGAGCAGAACAACCGGTTCTGCGGGACCGGGACGGTACCGCGACCGGGACCATCCGGCCCGGCGCGACACGAGGGTGGTCGCCGGGGCGGCCACCCTCGTGTCGAACGACGTTCGGCCTTCCCCTCCAAGGTCGGACGACGCAAGCGGGACACCAGCCGCGAAGCAGGGAGCGGCGAGTGCGCAGCGCCATCTTGGTGGACCGGGGGTGGACCCGTTCACGTTTCAAGGAAACTCGTCGCCCGGTCTGGAGCAGCGGCCAGCCTCGCTCCGCTCAGGGGCTCAGCGCAGGGAGAACGACGCGTGCCGCATGCCCCGTCCGCGGGCGGCGTTGAGCCCGGCCAGCACGTCGGCGTCGTCACCCCGAGGGCGCCACGCGGCGGCCCGCACGTTGCTCGCCACCTGCTCGGCCGACGTCGCGCCGGCGATCACGGAGCCGACGGTGGGCTGGGCCGCGAGCCCGCCGAGCGCGACGTCGAGCAGCGTCACGCCCCGCTCGTCGGCGTACCCCTGGAGCGCGTCGACGCGGTCGAAGTCGGCGTTCTCCAGCCGGTGCGCCTGCGCGGCCAGAGCCAGTCGGGTGCCCTCGGGGGCGTGCTCGCCGCGGCGGTACTTGCCGGTGAGCAGGCCGTACGCGAGCGGGAAGTAGGGAAGCAGGCCCATGCCGAAGCGCTCGAGTGCCGGCACGAGCTCCTCCTCGGCGGCGCGGTTGTACAGGGAGTACTCGTTCTGCGCGCTGACGAACGGCCGCAGCCCGCGGGTGCGGGCGATCCAGGCGGCGTCCGCGACCTCCCAGCCGGCGAAGTTCGAACAGCCGAGGTAGCGCACCTTGCCCTCGTCGACGAGCTCGTTCATCACCTCGAGCGTCTCCTCGAGCGGGGTGACCAGGTCGAGCTGGTGGATCTGATAGAGGTCGATGTGGTCGGTGCCGAGACGCCGCAGGCTGGCCTCGACCGCCCGCCGCGCGTAGCGACGCGACGCACGGGCGCCCCAGTCGGGCCCGTTGCGGCCGTCCATGTCCATGCCGAACTTCGTCGCGACGACCACGTCGTCGCGACGCTTCCCGAGGGCGCGGCCGAGCAGCTCCTCGCTCTCGCCGAGGCCGTAGGTGTCGGCGGTGTCGAAGAACGTGACTCCGTGCTCGATCGCGGCGTCGACGACCTGCTGCGTGCGGTCCGCGTCGATCCGCGCGCCGAAGGCGTTGCAGCCCAGGCCGAGCGCCGACACGGTCAGGCCGCTGCGGCCGAGCTGGCGGTACTCCATGTCCGTCATCGGACCTCCAGCTGCAGCAGCACCGTGCCCGACTCGTGCTCCTCGACGTCGACGACGCCGGGCTGGTCGATGACGAGCGGGCGCTCGGACTGGCCGGCGGGGAACGAGATCTCCTGCTCGGGCGTCGAGTGGACGTGCAGCTCGCCGGGACGGTCCGAGTCGATCCGCAGCGTGAGCTTCTCGCCGACCCCCAGGTCGACGCGCTCGCCGTTGGGGGAGACGGTGTCGCCCTTGAACGTCAGGTCCGCGAAAAGACCTTGGGGGAGCGGCTTGTCGTTCCCCTCGCCCTCACCCTCGTCCGTGGACCCGGTCGCCTCGTCCGTCGCCGTGCTCGTCGCGGAGGGCGACGGGTCCTGGTCGGCCTGGGGGGCGGAGTCGTCGGCGCTGCAGCCGCCGAGGAGCAGGGCGGCGGCGATCGTGGTGGCCACGGCGGTGCGGGTCCTGCGCATCACAGTCCTTGTCTCGAGTCCGGTGCGACCCCACCATCTTCCCGGCCCGGCCCAACCCGCCCGATGCCGGGTCTTGCCGCGAGACGCCCCGGTCCGGACACTTCCGTCCATGACGTTCCTGTCCGCACCCCAGGTCGACGACGAGGTCCAGGCGATGTACGACGGCGACGTCGCACAGATGGGCTTCGTCATGAACCTCTCCGGCGTCTGGGCGCACCTGCCCGACGCCCACCACCGCGTCATGGACCAGCTCGACGCAGCAGCCGCCGAGGCCGGCCTGTCCTTCGTCGAGCGCGGGATCCTCGTGCTCGCCACCGCGAGCACGATCGGTGACTCCTACTGCTCGCTCGCGTGGGGCCGCAAGGTCACAGACAAGGCCGGGGCCGACGTGGCGCGGGCCGTGCTCGCCGGGGACGACGGTCCGCTCGACGACCGGCAGAGGGCGCTGGCGACCTGGGCTCGGAAGGTCGCCGGGGCGTCGGGGCGCACGGCTGCGGGCGACGTCGAGGCGCTCCGCGCGGCCGGGTTCGACGACGCACAGGTCGTCGCGGTCACGGTGTTCGTCGCGCAGCGGATGGCGTTCTCCACCGTCAACGCGGCGCTCGGTGCCGCCCCCGACCAGGAGCTCGGGGAGACCGTCGACCCGGCCGTGCGTGCCACGGTCACGTGGGGACGACCGGTCGCCTCCGGCTAGGCCACGGCCAGCTCGGCCTCGAAGCCCATCAGGCCGGCCATCCGCCGTACCACGCCGCGGGCGCCGTCGACCCCGACGGAGCGGCCCGACAACCGGGCGGTGCGGACGAACGTCAGCAGCTGGTGCAGGGACGCGGCGTCCACGAAGTCGAGGTCACCCACGCCGAGCCAGATCGTGCCCTCGGTGTGTGGCTGGACGGTCGCCAGGGCGATGCGCAGTTCGTCGTCGGTGGCGAGGTCGAGCTCACCGCTGACGTCGAGCCAGTAGTCGCCGTCGCGCGAGGAACCGACCAGCCGGAAGATCGAGGGGTGTCGGGCGGGGACGTGAGCGTCCATGAGGCACGTTTTTCGTGGAGCGCGATCCCCCGCGGCTCCGGTTCATCGTTCACCAGGAACGACACGTCTCGAGTGGCGTGCACGAGTTGCTCCCGGTCCCTCGACCGTACCCGTCGCCGGTGACGTTGGCGAGGAATAGGTTGATTCGTGCGCCGAACGGCTGCCGGGATGGTCGCTCAGCGGACGCGCCCCCGCCGAAACCGGGGCCCACCGGACTTTTCACTCCGGGCGCCCTACTCCACGCAGAACTCGTTGCCCTCCGGGTCCTGCATGACCACGAGGCCGCCGCCGTCGCGCACGACGGTCGCGCCCAGACCGCTCAGCCGGGCCACCTCGTCGTCGATCCGGCCGCCCGGCGCGCGCAGGTCGAAGTGCATCCGGTTCTTCGCCGACTTGGCCTCCGGCACCCGCTGGAACCACAGGGTCGGGCCGCCCCAGCCGGCCGGCTCGACGAACGCCTTCTCCGGCGTCGAGTCCTCGTCGACGTCGGACCCGAGGGCGGCCGCCCAGAACGTCGCGACACGCACCGCGTCGGCGCAGTCGAAGGTGACCGACTTGACGAAGCTGCTCTCCATGACCGGGACGCTAGACCGGCTCGGCCCCGCCCGCCACGGCGTTTGTCACGACGTACGGCGAGGGTAAGACTGGGTCGAAGCGGTCTGACGACCGCCCGGCGTCAGGTCCGTACTCCCCCACGAGGTGAGCGCCATGACGTACGGAGACCCACTGGCGATGACCGTCGCCGCCACCCACCACTCCATCGAGGAGCGGCTCGGCGAGGCCCTGTCGCCGCACCACGACCCCGGCCGTCCGCGCGACGCGCAGGCCGCGACCGACACCTTCCTCGCCGCGACCAGTCGGCACCTGGCCGCGGTCGAGGAGGTCCTGGTCGACGAGGTGCGGCACACGGTTCCCGACCACGAGCCGCTGGTGAGCGACTACCTCGAGGCGGCCCGCGACCTGGAGCAGGCGCTCGCGCTGCTGAAGGCCCGGCTGTACGGCGAGGCGCACGCGGCCAGCCTCGGCTGGGCCGACCTCTGGACCCGCGTCCGAGGCCGGCTCGACCGGCACAACCGCCTGGAGAACGAGCTCGTCGCCCGGCTCGCGCAGCACGGCGAGCCCCGGGACCTCGACGGGCTGGCCCGCGCGGTGTTCGAGGCCGAGACCCGCGCTCCCACCCGACCGCACCCGCTCCTCCCGCACCGGGGACTCCTCGGCCACCTGGCCCGGCGCGTGTTCGCGGTGGCGGACCGGTTCTGGGACGCCGCCGAGGGGCGGGTGATCCCGGACCCCGTCAAGCCGCGGCCGCACAAGCACGACAGCCTGATGGCGCAGTACCTCGTGGCCGACCCGAAGTTCGACGACCACGCCGAGGTGTTCGAGCACAAGCACCGGCACCCCGAGTCCGGCTGACCGCCGGCCCGGGGCACGAGCGGTGCCCGGACCGTCAGCCCGGCGGCACCTGGATCTGCATGCCGTAGCGCTCGCCGATCTCGACGAGCCGGGCCAGGTCGGGCGGGGTGTCGGGCGGCGGAGGCAGCTCGCGGCGCGGGGCACGCTCCCCGGCCTCGGCGAAGAAGTGCTCGATCCCTCCCGGCTGGTAGGTGATCAGCAGCTTCACGGTGGAGGTCGGCTCGAACGTCTCCAGCGTGCCGGCCGGGAAGTGGAAGAACGCGCCGGGCCCGGCGTCGTGCGACTCCCCGTTGACGTGGACCCGGGCCGTCCCCTCCACGACGTACACCGACTCCGAGCCGGGGTGCGTGTGCGGCGGCGGTCCCGATGCGACGGGGACCGTCATCTGCATGACCGTGGCCGTGCCCTCGGTGTCCTCCGACGAGGCGAGCACCTCGTACAGCCCTCCGAGCATCCAGTACGCGTCCCCCTTCGCCTCGGTCCTGACGACCGTCTTGCCCATGGCTGGATCTCCTCTCCGACGGGGTTGGGATCCCCTCACTCTTCGCCCGTCGCGGGAGCCGGTCCATGGCACCAACAGGGTGGCCCGGGAGGGTGGTGGGTGGGGAGCGGCGGCCGCGCGTGCCCTGCAGCGCCGGCGACGCGTCATCGCCCTTGGCAGGACCATGGAAATGAAGAAGGTCGGCAGCCGTGTGGGCCGCCGACCTGGGGGTTGTGCGCCATCAGGGACTCGAACCCCGAACCCGCTGATTAAGAGTCAGCTGCTCTGCCAATTGAGCTAATGGCGCGCGAAGCGTGTGGAACTGTAGCAGCGCCCCGCGGCCGGGATGAAATCGAGGACGGGGCTTCCCGACGTGACGTGAGGCACGCCCGGAGAGCCCCTCCGAAACCCCCCTCCTCGAGACCCATCCACACCGCATGCTCGTGCGAACTAAGGTCGATCCACGGCTGCGCTCGCGGCCGTCCCACCACGCAGGAGGCAAGCGGATGAGCGGTGAGCCCGGGTTGCGTCTCGTCCCGTCGTACGACGGTCCCGACGTCGACGCGCTGGTCGGCCGGGTCGCCCGCGGGGACGCCCAGGCCTTCGAGAGCCTGTACGACGAGCTGTCCGCCTCCGTCTACGGCCTGGCCCGCCGCGTCGTCCGCGACCCGGCCCGGGCCGAGGACGTCACGCAGGACGTGTTCCTCGAGGTCTGGCGCAAGGCCGCCCGTTTCGACGCGGCGCTCGGCCGGGCCAAGACCTGGGTGATGACGATCGCGCACCGCCGCGCTGTCGACGCCGTGCGCCGCAACGAGGCGGCCCGGCGCAGCGACGGCCGGGCGACTCCGGAGGAGGTCAGCCACGACGAGCCGGTCGAGCGGGTGATCCGGGCCGAGGAGCAGGGCGCGGTGCGCGAGTGCCTGGAGACGCTGACCGAACTCCAGCTCGAGTCCGTCCGCCTCGCGTACTTCAACGGTTACACCTACAGCGAGGTCGCCTCGCTGCTCGACAAACCGCTGCCGACGATCAAGACCCGGATGAGGGACGGCCTGATCCGTCTCCGCGACTGCCTGGAGGGGACCCGATGAGCACCGAGCTGCACACCCTGTCGGGTGCCTTCGCGCTCGACGCCCTCAGCCACGAGGAGGCCCGGGAGTTCCGCACCCACCTCGAGGGCTGCGCCGTCTGCCGCCAGGAGGTCCGCGAGCTGCGCGACGCCGCCGCCCGGATGGGGCAGGTCGAGGCGCTCGCCCCGCCGCCGGAGCTCAAGGTGCGGGTGCTCGCCACCGCCGACCGCACCCCACAGAAGCCGCCGAAGGTCACCCCACTCTCCGGTACGACGCCCGCCCGACGGCGCTGGGCACCCCGACTGGCAGCGGCGGCCGCCGCGCTCGTCGTGCTCGCCGGAGGTGCGATCGGCGTCGGCTCGCTGCTCGGCGGCGACGACGAGTCCGGGCTGCAGGCCGCCGTCGTGCAGGTCTTCCAGGCCGGCGACGCCCACGTCGCCGAGGTCGAGACCAGCCATGGCCCGCTGCGCGTGGCGACGTCGGCCGGCAAGGCGGAGATGGCCGTCGACACCAGCGACCTGCGCAGCCTCGACAGCGCGCACGTCTACCAGCTGTGGTCCATCGAGAACGGCAGCCCGGTCTCCGTCGGCATCCTCGACGACCCGAGCACGGGCGCGGCGATGGCCATGCCCGCGGCCGGCACCGAGGTCGCGATCACCGTCGAGCCGGCCGGCGGCTCGGAGCAGCCGACGACCGACCCGATCGCCCAGCTCGACCCGGCGTCCGTCTGACGGCCGGCGGGCAGGCGCGTCGGTCAGCGCGCCCGGATCGTCTCCAGCACTGCCTGCGCCGCGTTGTGGCCGCCGATGCCGCTGACCGCGCCGCCGCGGCGCGCGCCGGAACCGCACAGCAGGACGTTCTCGACGTCGGTCGACACGCCCCAACGCTGCGCCGGGGTGTCCAGCCGCGCCCGGTTCGGCGCCCACGGCCAGGACAGGTCGCCGTGGAAGATGTGGCCGCCGGGCATCGCCAGCGCCTCGTCGACGTCCTGCGGGGCCTTGGCCTCCAGGCAGGGCTCGCCGTGCTTGTCGACGGCCAGCAGCGACTCGATCGGCTCGACCAGGTGCTCGTTGATCGCGTCGAGCGCGCGGCCCACGGCGGTGTCGCGGGCGCCGTCCCGGTCGCTCTCGAAGAGCCGGGCCGGCGTGTGCACGCCGAAGTAGGTGAGCGTGTGCATGCCCTTGGCCGCCAGCGGTCCGAGGATCGAGGGGTCGGTGAGCGAGTGGCAGTAGAACTCGCCGGGCATGGTCGACGGGATCTGCCCCGCCGACGCTTCCTTGTACGCCGTCTGGAGCTGGCTGTAGTCCTCGGCCACGTGCAGCGTGCCGGCGAAGCCGTTGCGGGCGCTCTCGCCCGACTTGAAGCGCGGCAGCTCCTCGAGCAGCAGGTTCACCTTGAGCTGTGCGCCCTCGGGCCGGTCCGCCGGCTCCTCGCCCAGCAGCACCTGCAGCACCCACGGCGCCACGTTGGACAGCACGTAGCTGCAGTCGGCGGAGTGCCAGGTGGCGCCGTCGTGCCAGGTGACCGTCGCGTTGGTGCCGTCGGCCTCGATGCCGCTCACGCCCGCACCGGTCACGATCGTCGCGCCGGCGTTGCGGGCGGCGACGGCGAGCGAGTCGGTCACGCCGCCCATGCCGCCCACCGGCACCCGCCACTCGCCGGTGCCGTTGCCGATCAGGTGGTAGAGGAAGCAGCGGTTCTGCACCAGGCCCGGGTCGTGCAGGTCGGCGAAGGTGCCGATCAGCGCGTCGGTGGCGACCACGCCGCGCACGGTGTCGTCGCGGAAGCGCTCCTCGATCACGGCCCCGATCGGCGCCTCGACGAGGTAGTCCCAGGTCTTCGCGTCGACCAGGTCGCGCATCTCGCGCCCGGTGCGCAGCGGCTCCAGCAGGGTCGGCGCCACGGCCCCCGCGAAGTCGGCGATCTCGCCGTAGAACTGCCGCCAGGCGTCGTACTCCGCGTCGCCGCCGGTCAGCTGGCGGAACGACTCGGCGGTCGCGGACGCCTCGCGCCGCTCGACCAGGAGGCCGGTGTGGTGGCCGTCCCGCACCACCGGCGTGTACGACGCCGTGGGGCGTGACTTGAGCTCCAGGTCGAGCTGGAGGTCGTCGATGATCTGCTGGGGGAGGAGGCTGACGAGGTAGGAGTACCGGGACAGCCGGGCCGGCACGCCGGAGAACGCCTTGGCGGACACGGCGGCGCCGCCGGTGTGGTCGAGCCGCTCGAGCACCAGGGTGGAGACGCCCGCACCGGCGAGGTAGGCCGCGGCCACGAGGCCGTTGTGCCCACCGCCGACGATGATCACGTCGTACTTGTCCGACACGCTCCCTGAAGTCACGGCAGCACGCTACCTGTCGGCGTCCCCCGTCCACGGAGGTTCCCCGCGCTTGTCGTGCCGCGGTTCGGGAACAGAACCCTCTTCCAGACGGTTCAAGATTCAACTACTCTGGATCCGTCGCTCCGGAAGGGAGAACCCCGTGCCTGCCCTCACCGTCCCCGACCTCACCGTCCTGCCCCGCATCCCCGCGCCCGGGCTGGGCGACGTCGTGCGCCCCGTCCGCACCGTCACCACCGCGCCCTCGGGATACGAGGGCGAGGGCTTCCCGGTCCGCCGCGCGTTCGCCGGCGTGGACCTGCGCGACCTCGACCCGTTCATCCACATGGACCAGATGGGCGAGGTGGAGTACGCCCCCGGCGAGCCGAAGGGCACGCCCTGGCACCCGCACCGCGGCTTCGAGACCGTCACCTACATCATCGACGGCGTCTTCGACCACCACGACAGCCACGGCGGCGGCGGCTCGATCACCGACGGCGACACGCAGTGGATGACCGCCGGCTCCGGTCTGCTGCACATCGAGACCCCGCCCGAGTGGCTGGTGCAGAAGGGTGGCCTCTTCCACGGCGTCCAGCTCTGGGTCAACCTGCCCCGCGCCGAGAAGCTCGTGACCCCGCGCTACCAGGACCTCCGCGCCGGCCGGCTCGGCACCCTCACCACCGACGACGCGGGCGTGCTCGTCCGGGTGATCGCCGGTGACGTCGCGGGCCACCCCGGCCCCGGCAGCACCCACACGCCGATCACGCTGGCGCACGCGACGCTCGCGCCCGGGGCGCGTCTCGAGCTGCCCTGGAACGTCGACTTCAACGCCCTCGTCTACGTGCTCAACGGCAACGGCACGGTCGGGGTCGAGCAGCGTCCGGTCAGCACCGGCCAGCTCGCCGTCCTCGGCGCCGGCGACTTCGTGACCGTGCAGGCGTCGACGCGGCAGGACAGCCGGACGCCGGAGCTCGACGTGCTCGTCCTCGGTGGCCGCCCGATCCGCGAGCCCGTCGCCTGGGCCGGACCGTTCGTGATGAACACGAAGGCCGAGGTCATGCAGGCCTACGAGGACTTCCAGAAGGGCCGCATGGGTCAGATCCCGGCCGTCCACGGCGCACCGACGGAGCTGCAGGAAGGCTGACCGCCGGAAAAATTTCGGTCCAGACCCTTGCCAAGTCCACATGTTCCCGACATAGCGTGACGAGGCTCGCGTCGCATCTCGGCGGCGCGATCTCGGAACCCTGGAGGGGACACCCATGCGGTATCGCTCTGTCACGGCGATCTCTGCGTCCCTGCTGCTGGGTGCGTCGTCGCTCGTCCTCGCGACGTCGTCGAACGCCCAGCCGCAGGACGCCTCACGCCCGGCCGCCACCACGGCCGGCTCGTTCGCCCTCAGTGGCGCGGACGCGGCGGCCTACCGGCTGCCCGGCGACGTCACGAAGGTCTGGTCCACCACGCTCCCCGGCGGGCTGACCCAGACCCGCTACCAGCAGTACGTCGGGAACGCGTCCGTCCTCGGCGGCCAGGTCACGGTCATCCGTGACGCCTCCGGCACCGCCAGCGCCGTGATCGGCGCGCACTTCCCCGGCCTCGACGCGTCCAACGCCAAGAGCCTGAACCGTGCCGATGCCCGCGAGGTCGTCCAGGAGCGCGTCGGCGCCCGCGGCGACTGGACCAGCGTGCTGCGCATCGACCCGCGCACCGGCAAGCAGTTCTTCGAGGTCGACGCCATCCGCGACGCGACCCGCCCGGTCCGCTGGGTCAACGCCGCCAACGGCGAGATCCTCAACGCCTACAACGCCATCGCCGAAGGCACGGGCAAGGGCGTCAAGGGCGACACCAAGACGATCGACACCACCCAGAACGGCGCCGCCTACGAGCTGAAGAGCGCCGACGGACGGCAGGTCACCTACGACGTCGGCAACACCACGACGACGGCCAGCCTGATGACCGACCCCGACGACACCTGGGACACCAACAACACCAAGATGACGTCGCCGAGCCAGGCGCCCGGGGTCGACGCGCACTACTACGCGAACGTCGTCGACGACTTCTACAGCGACACGTTCGGCCGCAACAGCATCGACGGCAACGGCATGGTCATCAAGAGTTTCGTGCACTACGACCGCAACTACTGCAACGCCTTCTGGAACGGCGCCTACATGACGTACGGCGACGGGGACGGCCGCAGCTGCCTGCCGCTGTCCGGCGGCCTCGACGTCGACGGACACGAGCTGACCCACGGCGTCACCGAGTTCACGTCGGGCCTCATCTACGAGAACGAGTCCGGCGCGCTCAACGAGGCGTTCAGCGACATGATGGGCAACACCATCGAGTACTACGCCGAGTCGAAGGGCCTCGACCCGGCCGCGCAGCCCGACTTCCGGATCGGCGAGGACGTCATCAACCCGGGCACGGCCGGCGCTGGCTTCCGCAACATGGGCGACCCGGGCGAGTTCGGCGACCCGGCGCACTACAGCCTCCGCTACACCGGCACGGCCGACAACGGCGGCGTGCACACCAACAGCGGCATCGCCAACCACGCCTACTACCTGGCCGTCAACGGCGGGCAGAACGCCGGCTGCACCGCGCCGTACCAGACCTACACCGGCCCGGACTGCGCGATCACCGTCCCGGCCGTCGGCCTGGCCCGCGCGACGCAGATCTTCTACACCGGCTTCACGTCGCTCACCGAGTACGCCAACTTCTGCGACGCCCGCAACGCCACGGTGGTGGCGACCGCCAACGGCAAGGAGCGCTCGGCCATCGG
Source organism: Nocardioides iriomotensis (assembly GCF_004168035.1). Classification (GTDB taxonomy): domain Bacteria; phylum Actinomycetota; class Actinomycetes; order Propionibacteriales; family Nocardioidaceae; genus Nocardioides_B; species Nocardioides_B iriomotensis. The sequence continues at coordinate 445,513 of NZ_SDPU01000020.1, forward strand.
CGCGGCCTGGGACGCCGTCGGCGTGAAGAACGGCTGCGCCCCGGGCACGCCGCCCCCGCCGCCGTGCACCGACGTCACGACGTCGTCCGTGCCGTTCGGCTCGCCGCACCCCTACGGCAACAACGGTGACTGCGACTACACCTTCACCAACCCCGCCGGTGGCGGGTACAAGCTGCACTTCTCCGTGCTCGACCTGGAGAAGGACTACGACTACCTGTACCTGAAGGACGCCAACGGCACGCTGCTGGCGACCTACACCGGGGCGGCCAAGGGGACGCGCGGGGTCGACACACCGTGCATCAGCACCCCGACGGCCGTGCTGAACCTGGTGACCGACGCGGGCGTCACCGCCCAGGGCTTCACCGTCGACGCGGTCAAACCGTGCTGACCTGACCGTTCACCGCACCAACACGACCACCCGCCGTCACCTCGTGACGGCGGGTGGTTTGCCGTTCAACCGGATGGGCACGAGTGAGGGCGGTCACACTGTCTCGGTCATCGGGGGGTTCCCATGGCATCCACGCTCGCCGTCCTCGACCGCAGCCGCACGATCGCGCCGCCGGGCTACAACCGCTGGCTGATCCCTCCGGCCGCGCTCGCGATCCACCTCTGCATCGGCCAGGCCTACGCCACGAGCGTCTACAAGAACTCCCTCGTCGCGCACTTCGACACCAGCCTCACCGCGATCGGCATCGTCTTCTCGATCGCGATCGTGATGCTCGGGCTGTCCGCCGCCGTCTTCGGCACCTGGGTCGACACCGGCGGCCCGCGTCGCGCCATGGTCGCGTCGGCGCTGTGCTGGTCGGTCGGCTTCCTCGTCGGCGCGGCCGGTATCGCCACCGGGCAGCTGTGGCTGCTCTACCTCGGGTACGGCGTGATCGGCGGCATCGGCCTGGGCATCGGGTACATCTCGCCGGTCTCCACGCTGATCAAGTGGTTCCCCGACCGTCCCGGGCTCGCGACCGGCCTCGCCATCATGGGCTTCGGCGGCGGTGCGCTGGTCGCCTCCCCGATCTCGAGCCGGCTGCTCGCCTTCTACGACCCGTCGTTCGACGCCACCGACACGACCTCGGTCGCCCACGGCTCTGCGGTCGCCGCCATGTTCGTCACCCTCGGCCTCGCCTACCTCGTCGTGATGCTGTTCGGCGCCTGGCTGATCAAGGTGCCCGCCGACGACTGGACGCCCGAGGGCTTCGACCCCTCGTCGGTGAAGTCCCAGCGCCTCGTCACGACCGCGAGCGTGTCCGCCGCCAACGCGATCAAGACGCCGCAGTTCTGGCTGCTCTGGACCGTGCTGTTCTGCAACGTGACCGCGGGCATCGGCATCCTCGAGCAGGCCGCGCCCATGATCCAGGACTTCTTCCGCTCCGACGGCGGCTCGTCGGTCGACCCCGCCGCGGCGGCCGGCTTCGTCGGCCTGCTCTCGATCTGCAACATGGGCGGCCGCTTCCTCTGGTCGTCGACGTCGGACGTCGTCGGCCGCAAGCCGATCTACCTCGGCTACCTCGGCGTCGGCATGGTGCTCTACGCCGCGCTCGCCCTGACCGGCAGCTCGGCCACGGTGCTCTTCGTGCTGCTCGCGGGCGTGATCATCTCCTTCTACGGCGGCGGCTTCGCCACCGTCCCGGCGTACCTCCGCGACCTGTTCGGCACCTTCCAGGTCGGCGCGATCCACGGCCGGCTGCTCACAGCCTGGGCGGCCGCCGGCGTCGCCGGACCCCTGATCATCAACGGCTTCCTCGACGCCCAGGGAACGCCCGGCGAGCTCACCGCCGAGGCCTACCGGCCCGCGCTGCTCACGATGGTCGGCGTGCTCGCGGTCGGCTTCGTCGCCAACCTCCTGGTCCGGCCGGTCGCCGAGCGGTTCCACGAGGCGGGCTCCGACGAGCCCACCGGCCGGGCGTCCTCCGCCGGCGGGGGAGGGGGAGGCGTCGCCACCGACACCCGCACCGCCACGCGGACCAAGGTGCACCCGGCGCTGCTCGTCGTGGCGTGGCTGGTCGTCGGCGTACCGCTCGCGTACGGCGTCTACCAGACCCTGGCCAAGACGGTGAGTCTGTTCGGCTGAGCCGCGAGCAGCGTGGGTAGGGTCACCGACGTGCCCGCCCTCCTGGAGACCACGACCCAACGGCTGCACCGCATCGCGCTCGACAAGCAGGTGAAGGGCCGGGTCCCCGGTCTGTTCGCCGGCGTCCTGCGCGCCGGGGGCTTCGTCTGGCAGGAGGGCATCGGCTCCGCCGACGTGACCGTCCCGCAGGTGCGGCCGACGGCCGACGACCAGTTCCTGGTCGCCTCCAACACCAAGACGTTCACGGCCGTGCTGGTCATGCAGCTGCGCGACGAGGGCAAGCTGTCCCTCGACGACACCCTCGACCAGCACCTTCCGGAGGTGGCGCACGGCGGCGTCACGGTCCGGCAGGCCCTCGCGCACGTGACCGGTCTGCAGCGCGAACCGGTCGGCGACGTCTGGGAGACCCTGGTCAACCCCGACCGTGAGCAGCTGCTGGCGGGGTTCAACGACGCCGAGCGCGTGCACCGGCCGCACCAGTACTTCCACTACTCCAACCTGGTCTTCTCCGTCCTCGGGGAGCTGGTCGCGCGGATCGACGGGCGCAGCTGGTGGGAGTCGCTGCGCGCCCGCATCCTCGACCCGCTGGAGATGCGTCGTACGACGGTCGGCCCGTCGGGCAGCGCGGTCACCGGCTACTACGTGCCGCCGCACACCGACGTCCCGGTCGTCGAGCCCGTCCTCGACCTCAAGGCGCTCGCGCCCTGCGGCGGCCTCGCCAGCACTGCCGACGACATGGCGCGTTGGTCGTCGTTCGTCGCCTCGCCCGTCGAGGAGGTCCTGGCCGCCGACACGCTCGCGGAGATGTGCGAGCCCCAGATCGTCATCGACCGCGAGCGGTGGGCCGGCGCGTTCGGCCTCGGCTTCATGCTCATCCGCTCCGGCCGGCGCACCTGGGTCGGCCACACCGGCGGCATGCCCGGCCACATCACCGGGCTGTTCACCCACCGCGAGAGCGGCACCGGCGGCCTGGTCCTGATGAACACCACGTCCGCGCCCGACCCGGCCGCGTTCGCGATCGAGCTCGCCGACCACGTCGTCGAGCACGACCCGGTGCTGCCCGAGCCCTGGCGTCCCGGACCGCCCGTGCCCGAGGACCTCGCCGGCCTCACCGGCGTCTGGTACTCCGAGGGCGTCCCGTTCGTGTTCTCGGTCAAGCAGGGTCGCCTCGAGGCGCGCGCCCAGGCGCTGCCCGAGCACAAGCCGTCGTCGGTGTTCGAGAAGGTCGACACGGACGTCTACCGCACCGTGGCGGGCCGCGAGCACGGCGAGCTGCTCCGCGTGACGAGGGCCGCCGACGGCACGGTGACGAAGATGAACTGGGCGACGTACCTCGTCACCCGCGAGCCTTTCGCGTTCGGCCAGTGGCTGTGAGCACCGCGGGGGAGCAGGGCGCGTCCACGCCCGCAAACCGGTTGCCCTCCAGGCCCTGAGGTAAGGCAGGCTGGACGCATGAGCATCGACCCAGGCCTTCTCGACGACCTCGAGTGGCGCGGACTCCTCGCCCACTCGACGGACCCCGACGCGCTGCGCGCGGCGTTGACCGAAGGCCCGGTCCGCTACTACGTCGGCTTCGACCCGACCGCGCCCAGCCTGCACATGGGCAACCTCGTCCAGATCCTCACCGCCCGGCGGCTCCAGCAGGCCGGCCACGTCCCCTACGCCCTGGTCGGCGGGGCCACCGGCATGATCGGCGACCCGAAGGAGTCCGGCGAGCGCACGCTCAACTCCCTCGACATCGTCAAGGACTGGGTCGAGCGCGTGCGCTCGCAGATCGAGCCGTTCCTCGACTTCGACGGCCCCAACGCAGCCACGATGGTCAACAACTACGACTGGACCGCCAGCCTGTCGGTCATCGACTTCCTGCGCGACGTCGGCAAGCACTTCCCGGTCAACCGGATGCTCGCCCGTGACGTGGTGAGTCGCCGTCTCGACAGCGGCATCTCCTACACGGAGTTCAGCTACGTCCTGCTGCAGTCGATGGACTTCCTGAACCTCTACCGCGACCACGGGGTCACGCTCCAGTTCGGCGGTAGTGACCAGTGGGGCAACATCACCGCCGGCGTGGAGCTGGTGCGGCGGGCCGACGGGGGCAAGGCGCACGCGTTCGCCACACCCCTGGTCACCAAGTCCGACGGCACCAAGTACGGCAAGACCGAGGGCGGCGCCCTGTGGCTCGACCCGGCGATGATGTCGCCGTACGCCTTCCACCAGTTCTGGCTCAACGTCGAGGACGAGAAGGTCGGCGAGCTGTTGCGGATCTTCACGTTCCTTAGCCGGGCGGAGATCGAGGACCTCGAGGCGCAGACCGCGGAGAAGCCGTTCCTGCGCGCGGGGCAGAAGGCGCTCGCGGACGCCGTCACCACGCTGGTGCACGGCGAGCAGGAGACCGAGCAGGCCAAGGCCGCCGCGGCCGCGCTGTTCGGGGGCGGCGAGCTGCGCGACCTGTCACCGGCGACGTTGGCCGCCGCCCTGCAGGAGGCGGGCGCGACCGAAGTGGCGCGCGGGGACGGGTTGCCGACGGTCGTCGACCTGCTGGTGCAGTCCGGCCTCTGCAAGTCCAAGGGCGAGGCGCGCCGCACCGTGGGGGAGGGCGGCGCCTACGTCAACAACGCGCGCGTCACCGATCCCGACGCCTCGCCGGGGGAGGCCGACCTGGTCGGCGACGGGTGGCTGGTCGTGCGCCGCGGGAAGAAGAACATCGCCGGGGTCCGGGTCGTCTGACCCGGGCCCCGCGCCCGTTCCTGGCCGCCGATCCGCGTCCACCGGACGCCCCGCATCGCCAAAACCGCCCCTGACCTGCGGAAACGTCGATGTGACCGCGGACACCCACCCCCCGATTTGCATGCCGCGTGAACGTCTGGCTAATGTTCTCTTCGTCGCCAGGGAGCGGCGGGAGGCAAGGCCGAGAGGCCGGGCCACCGGCCCCAGGCGGAACCCCATCCCACACACCTCAACCGAGGTGGCCCGGGTGCGCGCAGAAGCGGCCCCGGATCGACTCGGTGGCTGTGGCGCGGACGGGGGCCGGAGGAGCGAAACCCGATTTGACGGGCCGAGCAAGACCCGGTAAGTTTTACCAGGTTGCCCCCCAGCGAAGCCGAGAGGCTGGACTGCGGTGCGCGCTTGATCCTTGAGAACTCAACAGTGTGCCAAAAGTCGACGAATTAATTTGTAACGCCAGTCGACAGGTTGCGAGGAGCTTCGGCTTCTCGGTATCTGACGACTAGTTTGATTCCTTTAGGTAAGACGCCCTCTTCGGAGGGCTCTCTTGCCGGGATTACTCCAAAAGAGTCGATGAACCCCACCTCGGTGGGACATCAAAAGATTTCAACGGAGAGTTTGATCCTGGCTCAGGACGAACGCTGGCGGCGTGCTTAACACATGCAAGTCGAGCGGTAAGGCTCCTTCGGGAGTACACGAGCGGCGAACGGGTGAGTAACACGTGAGCAATCTGCCCTTCACACAGGGATAACTCCGGGAAACCGAAGCTAATACCTGATACGACCACTTCAGGCATCTGATGGTGGTGGAAAGTTCCGGCGGTGAAGGATGAGCTCGCGGCCTATCAGCTTGTTGGTGGGGTAACGGCCCACCAAGGCAACGACGGGTAGCCGGCCTGAGAGGGTGACCGGCCACACTGGGACTGAGACACGGCCCAGACTCCTACGGGAGGCAGCAGTGGGGAATATTGGACAATGGGCGAAAGCCTGATCCAGCAACGCCGCGTGAGGGATGACGGCCTTCGGGTTGTAAACCTCTTTCAGCAGGGACGAAGCGCAAGTGACGGTACCTGCAGAAGAAGCACCGGCCAACTACGTGCCAGCAGCCGCGGTAATACGTAGGGTGCGAGCGTTGTCCGGAATTATTGGGCGTAAAGGGCTCGTAGGCGGTCTGTCGCGTCGGGAGTGAAAACTCAGGGCTTAACCCTGAGCCTGCTTCCGATACGGGCAGACTAGAGGTATGCAGGGGAGAACGGAATTCCTGGTGTAGCGGTGAAATGCGCAGATATCAGGAGGAACACCGGTGGCGAAGGCGGTTCTCTGGGCATTACCTGACGCTGAGGAGCGAAAGTGTGGGGAGCGAACAGGATTAGATACCCTGGTAGTCCACACCGTAAACGTTGGGCGCTAGGTGTGGGACTCATTCCACGAGTTCCGTGCCGCAGCTAACGCATTAAGCGCCCCGCCTGGGGAGTACGGCCGCAAGGCTAAAACTCAAAGGAATTGACGGGGGCCCGCACAAGCGGCGGAGCATGCGGATTAATTCGATGCAACGCGAAGAACCTTACCTGGGTTTGACATATAGAGAAATCCCCTAGAGATAGGGGGTCCGTAAGGGCTCTATACAGGTGGTGCATGGCTGTCGTCAGCTCGTGTCGTGAGATGTTGGGTTAAGTCCCGCAACGAGCGCAACCCTCGTCTTATGTTGCCAGCACGTAATGGTGGGGACTCATAAGAGACTGCCGGGGTCAACTCGGAGGAAGGTGGGGATGACGTCAAGTCATCATGCCCCTTATGTCCAGGGCTTCACGCATGCTACAATGGCCGGTACAAAGGGCTGCGAAACCGCAAGGTGGAGCGAATCCCAAAAAGCCGGTCTCAGTTCGGATTGGGGTCTGCAACTCGACCCCATGAAGTCGGAGTCGCTAGTAATCGCAGATCAGCAACGCTGCGGTGAATACGTTCCCGGGCCTTGTACACACCGCCCGTCACGTCACGAAAGTCGGCAACACCCGAAGCCGGTGGCCCAACCCTTGTGGAGGGAGTCGTCGAAGGTGGGGCTGGCGATTGGGACGAAGTCGTAACAAGGTAGCCGTACCGGAAGGTGCGGCTGGATCACCTCCTTTCTAAGGAGCATTTGGCGCACCGGCATCGCCGGCGCGTCCAGCTGTCTGTTGCGAAGGCATCCGTCCTTCGGCAGACGACGCTCACTAGTGGAACGTCGATTATTTGGTCCTCTCGCAAGCGAGAGCTCGTCAGTACTTCCGACTCGTCGGAGTGGAACCTCGAGCAGGAGCGCGCAAGAGAATCAGGCACACTGTTGGGTCCTGAGGGATCGGGCGACCGATCACTCAGTGGGCCATCACCCCTGCGAACTCCCCGCACCAGGACGGACTCGTCCGACGCGGGCAAGCGCAGACCAGCTGGTGGCACCGCCCGTATCTTGAGAACTACACAGTGGACGCGAGCATCTTTGTAGCAAGACAAGCTACTAAGGGCACATGGTGGATGCCTTGGCACCAAGAGCCGATGAAGGACGTAGGAGCCTGCGATAAGCCCCGGGAAGTTGGCAACCGAGCTGTGATCCGGGGATTTCCGAATGGGGAAACCCAGCTGGAGTCATGTCCAGTTACCTCTGCCTGAACACATAGGGCAGTTGGAGGGAACGTGGGGAAGTGAAACATCTCAGTACCCACAGGAAGAGAAAACAACAGTGATTCCGAGAGTAGTGGCGAGCGAAATCGGAAGAGGCCAAACTCAGTCAGTGTGATAGCCGGCAGGCGTTGCTGTCTGAGGGTTGTGGGGCCGTCACGTCGTTGCTGCCGCGACGACACAGAGTAAGAAACCATCGATGAAGTTGAAGAGGATTGGAAAATCCCGGCGTAGAGGGTGATACCCCCGTACACGTAAGTCGATGGCTCTGAGACGTCACCCCAAGTAACACGGAACCCCTGAAATTCCGTGTGAATCTGGCGGGACCACCCGTTAAGCCTAAATACTCCTTGGTGACCGATAGCGGACAAGTACCGTGAGGGAAAGGTGAAAAGTACCCCTGGCGGGGAGTGAAATAGTACCTGAAACCATGTGCCTACAATCCGTCGGAGCGAGACTTCGGTCTTGTGACGGCGTGCCTTTTGAAGAATGAGCCTGCGAGTTTGCGTTGTGTGGCAAGGTTAACCCGTGTGGGGAAGCCGTAGCGAAAGCGAGTCCGAATAGGGCGTCTGAGTCGCACGATCAAGACCCGAAGCGGAGTGATCTATCCATGGGCAGGTTGAAGCGCGGGTAAGACCGCGTGGAGGACCGAACCCACCAGGGTTGAAAACCTGGGGGATGACCTGTGGATAGGGGTGAAAGGCCAATCAAACTCCGTGATAGCTGGTTCTCCCCGAAATGCATTTAGGTGCAGCGTCGCGTGTTTCTTACCGGAGGTAGAGCACTGGATGGTCTAGGGGGCCTACAAGCTTACCGAAATCAGCCAAACTCCGAATGCCGGTAAGTGAGAGCGCGGCAGTGAGACTGCGGGGGATAAGCTCCGTAGTCGAGAGGGAAACAGCCCAGACCATCAGCTAAGGTCCCTAAGCGATAACTAAGTGGAAAAGGATGTGGAGTCGCACAGACAACCAGGAGGTTGGCTTAGAAGCAGCCACCCTTGAAAGAGTGCGTAATAGCTCACTGGTCAAGTGATTCCGCGCCGACAATGTAGCGGGGCTCAAGTTATCCACCGAAGCTATGGCATTCACGCGTAAGCCAGGCCCTTGTGGTCCAGGTGCGTGGATGGGTAGGGGAGCGTCGTATCGCGAGCGAAGCGGCGGAGTGATCCAGTCGTGGACGCGATACGAGTGAGAATGCAGGCATGAGTAGCGAATGACAAGTGAGAAACTTGTCCGCCGAATGATCAAGGGTTCCAGGGTCAAGCTAATCTGCCCTGGGTAAGTCGGGACCTAAGGCGAGGCCGACAGGCGTAGTCGATGGACAACGGGTTGATATTCCCGTACCGGCAAAATAGCGCCCATGGCGAACCCAGTGATGCTAAGTGCCCAAAGCCATCTAGATCCCTTCGGGGACGTGATGGTGGAGCGCATGACCCGAACTGGTAGTAGCCAAGCGATGGGGTGACGCAGGAAGGTAGTCGAACCGTGGCGATGGTTGCCCACGGCTAAGGATGTAGGACGAGACGTAGGCAAATCCGCGTCTCACATGTCTGAGATCTGATGGGGAGTCCTTAAGGACGAAGTCGATAATCCTATGCTGTCGAGAAAAACCTCTAGCGAGCTATGCGCCGCCCGTACCCCAAACCGACTCAGGTGATCAGGTAGAGAATACCAAGGCGATCGAGTGAACCATGGTTAAGGAACTCGGCAAAATGCCCCCGTAACTTCGGGAGAAGGGGGGCCGGATACGTCATGGGACTTGCTCCCGGAAGCGTTGATGGCCGCAGAGACCAGGCCCAAGCGACTGTTTACTAAAAACACAGGTCCGTGCGAAGTTGAAAGACGATGTATACGGACTGACTCCTGCCCGGTGCTGGAAGGTTAAGGGGACGTGTTAGTTCTTCGGAGCGAAGCACAGAACTTAAGCCCCAGTAAACGGCGGTGGTAACTATAACCATCCTAAGGTAGCGAAATTCCTTGTCGGGTAAGTTCCGACCTGCACGAATGGAGTAACGACTTGGGCGCTGTCTCAACCGTGGACTCGGCGAAATTGCACTACGAGTAAAGATGCTCGTTACGCGCGGCAGGACGGAAAGACCCCGGGACCTTTACTACAATTTGGTATTGGTGTTTGGTTCGGCTTGTGTAGGATAGGTGGGAGGCTTTGAAGCACGGACGCCAGTTCGTGTGGAGCCAACGTTGAAATACCACTCTGGTCGTACTAGATATCTAACCTAGGTCCGTTATCCGGATCAGGGACAGTGCCTGATGGGTAGTTTAACTGGGGCGGTTGCCTCCTAAAATGTAACGGAGGCGCCCAAAGGTTCCCTCAGCCTGGTTGGCAATCAGGTTTCGAGTGTAAGTGCACAAGGGAGCTTGACTGTGAGACAGACATGTCGAGCAGGGACGAAAGTCGGGACTAGTGATCTGGCGCTGGCATGTGGAAGCGGCGTCACTCAACGGATAAAAGGTACCCCGGGGATAACAGGCTGATCTTCCCCAAGAGTCCATATCGACGGGATGGTTTGGCACCTCGATGTCGGCTCGTCGCATCCTGGGGCTGGAGTAGGTCCCAAGGGTTGGGCTGTTCGCCCATTAAAGCGGCACGCGAGCTGGGTTTAGAACGTCGTGAGACAGTTCGGTCCCTATCCGCCGCGCGCGCAGGAAACTTGAGAAAGGCTGTCCCTAGTACGAGAGGACCGGGATGGACGAACCTCTGGTGTGCCAGTTGTTCTGCCAAGAGCACGGCTGGTTAGCTACGTTCGGAAGTGATAACCGCTGAAAGCATCTAAGCGGGAAGCACGTTTCAAGATGAGGTTTCCCACCGGGTTAACCGGGTAAGGCCCCCAGTAGACGACTGGGTTGATAGGCCGGAGGTCGAAGGTAGTGATACACGGAGCCGACCGGTACTAATAGGCCGAGGGCTTGTCCCTCAAAGATGTTGCGCGTCCACTGTGTGGTTCCCGAGTTACGGTCGGGAACCGACTTCAAAAGTCTGAATGACTGATGAGTTGGTTGATCTAACTCCATAGAGTTTCGGCGGCCATAGCGATAGGGAAACACCCGGCTCCATTCCGAACCCGGAAGTTAAGCCTTTCAGCGCCGATGGTACTGCAACCGGGAGGTTGTGGGAGAGTAGGACGTCGCCGGACAACTTTTCCGAAAGGGCCACCTGTCTCAGGTGGCCCTTTCGATGTTTTGGCGTGCACCCGGACCCCGGTGTGCACCCGCGGTTGCCGCCGAGGATGATGGCAGCGCAACCGATGTTCGACAGTCCGCAGCTCGCGAAGGAGCAGTCGTGGCCGAGAGGCGTTCCCAGGGTCCCCGTGGAGAGGGCCGCCCCAGCGGCGGCCGGTCGGGCGACCGACGCGGGGGCCAGGGCGGGAGCACCGGCCGGCAGCAGGCCTCGTCGGGGCGCGGGCAGGGCGGCTCCGGCCGTGGCCAGGGCCCCCGCCGCGGTGACGGCGGAACCCAGCGCGGCCCGCGTCGTGACGACCGGGCACCGCGCCGCGGCGATGCCGCAACCACGCCGGCGGAGCGATCGGCGGAGCAGGCTCGGTACGACGGTCCTCCGCTCGACCCCGAGATCACCGGCCGGGAGCTGGACCGCTCGGTCAGCGCCCAGCTGAAGGGGCTGCCGGAGAAGCTCGCCGCCCGGGTCGCGCGGCACCTCGTGGCCGCCGGGCAGCTCATCGACACCGACCCCAGGACCGCCTACCAGCACACCCTGGCCGCCCGGGCGCGGGCCGCCCGCATCGCGGTGGTGCGCGAGGCGTGCGGGGAGGCGGCGTACCACGCCGGCGAGTACGCCGAGGCGCTCTCCGAGCTGCGCGCGGCGAAGCGGATGAACGGCAACAACGACTACCTCCCGGTGATCGCCGACTGCGAGCGTGCGCTCGGGCGTCCCGAGAAGGCGCTCGACCTCGCCCGCAACCCCGCGGTGGTGAACCTGGAGGACCCGCTCAAGGCGGAGATGACCATCGTCGAGGCGGGCGCGCGCCGGGACCTCGGCCAGATCGACGCCGCACTGCGCACGCTCGAGGCGGCGCCGCTGCGGACGCGCTCGCGCGCGGACTGGGTCGTGCGGCTGCGGTACACCTACGCCGACACCCTCGCCGCCGCCGGCCGCACCGAGGAGGCCGTCGAGTGGTTCCACCGGACGGTGGGCATCGACGGCAACGAGATCACCGACGCCGCCGAGCGCGCGGCGGAGCTCGAGTCGTCCGAGGGCTGAGCCGGATGCCGTCCCCAGGGCCGGTCGACGGGGCGTCGTCCCCAGGCCGCCCTCGTTGCCGGGACGGTCGGGGGCGGTCGCAGCGAGGCTCGTCTCGGAGGTGGTGCTCATGCCCACGAGGACGAGTGACGAGGACACGACCGTCGTGTCCACCAACGAGGTGCGCCTGGCCGGACGGGTGACGTCCGCGCCGGAGGAGCGCGCGCTGCCCAGCGGGGACGTGATCGTCACGTTCCGGCTGTCGATGGCGCGGGAGCCGTCACCGATGACCAAGGGGTCGCGGCAGACGAGCGACTGGGTCGACTGCGTGGCCTTCGGTGCCCGTGCACGCCGGTCCGTCGCGGCGTGGGCGGTCGGTGACCGGGTCACGGTCGAGGGCGCCCTGCGGCGGCGCTTCTACCGCTCCGGCGACGGGGCGGCGACGCGGGTCGAGGTGGAGGTGCTGCGGGCGGGACGCGCTCGTGCGTGAGACGTGGCCCTGGCCGGAGACGTTCAGGCGTCGCGCAGGTCGCGCATCACGACGCCCATCCGCGGCTTCGGACCGAACGACGTCGACTTGCGCGGCATCCGGACGCCGAGCGCCGCGCTGGCGCGGACCTCCGCGACCGTCGGCGGGCGCACCGCGACGACGAGGCCTGGAGCGCGGTTGGTCGCGTGCAGGGCCTGGTCGAGGCTGTGGTGGTAGCCCACCTGCTCCTCGGCGATGTGCCAGGCCGGCAGCAGGGTCTCGTGCAGGACCGCGGCGTCGATCGCGTGCGTCCGCGGGACCGTGAGCACGCCCCAGCTCTGTCCGTCGCTGACCACGAACGACGCGTGGTCGGGGTCGGCACCGCCGACGGCGGCGAACGCGGCTTCGCGGTCCCGAGAGGCCGTGAGCCGGTCTCCACGGTCGTCGGCCAGGTCCTGCAGGTCCGAGAGGGTCAGCGCCGCGACCGAGCGGTGGATGGGCCCGACCCGGAGCGCCCCGTGCTCCTCGTCGACGAGCATCGCCAGCCCGTGGTCCCACGGCGAGGCGTCCGGAGGGCTGCCGGCGTCGCGGAGCTCCTCCTGCAGCCGCAGGTACGCCGCGTACCGGTGATGCCCGTCGGCGATCAGGGCCTGGGTCGCGGCGAGCTCGTCGGCGATGGCGTCGTGCAGCTGCGGGTCGGTGAGCGGCCAGAGCTTGTGCGCGCTGCCGTCGAGCGCCACGACGTCGGCCGCGGGACGGTCGGCGCCGGCCTCGTCGAGCAGCTCGCGGAGACGGTCGGTGCCGCGGTGGGTGAGCAGGATCGGCTCGAGGTTCGTGCGGGTGGTGCGCATCAGTACGGCCCGGTCGTCCACCGGGCCGGGCATGACGTCCTCGTGGGGGAGGATCACGTGCTCGTCCATGGTGCGCAGCCCGACCAGCCCGATGAGGCCGCGGACCGTGACGTCCTCGGCGGTGTACTCGTACAGGTACAGCGCCGGCTCGTCGTCGGCGCGCAGGTAGGACTTGTCGCGCCACTTCTCGAGCCGCTCACGGACGGCGACGTACGGCTTCTCGAAGCGCCGTGACAGGATCAGCCGGACGATGTTGCGTCGGTTGGCGTTCTCCAGCGCGCGCACCGTGTCCGCGTCGAGCACGTCGTACGGCGGGGAGATGACCGTCGAGAGGTCGCCGACCGTCGACGGGTCGAACCGGAGACCGCGGAACGGCGCGAGCGTGAACGAGCGCCCGCCGGACCGGTGCGGTGCGAGATCCTGGGCCACCGGGGCATCGTACGGAAAGGGGAGCGGTCGTGCTGAAGGCCTGCGCCGACGCGCTGTGGGACGCCTACGACCTGGCGATGCTCGACCTCGACGGCGTCGTCTACGTCGGTCGTGACGCGGTCCCGGGGGCGGCCGACCACTTGGCGCGGGCGCGGGCGGCCGGGATGCGGCTGGCGTTCGTCACCAACAACGCCGCGCGCCCGCCCGCGGTGGTGGCCGAGCACCTCACCGAGCTCGGCATCGAGGCGGAACCCGGTGACGTCGTGACCAGCGCGCAGGCCGCCGCGCGGCTGCTGGCCTCGATGCTGGAGGCTGGCTCGCGGGTGTTCGTGATCGGCGGGGACGGCCTGTTCGAGGCCCTCGAGGAGCAGGGCCTGGTGCCCACGCAGAAGTTCGACGACGATCCGGCGGCCGTGGTGAGCGGCTACCACCGCAAGCTCGCCTGGGGCACCGTCAGCGACGGCGCCATCCTGGTCGGCCGCGGGCTGCCCTGGGTAGCGTCCAACACCGACCGGAGCGTGCCGACGCCGCGGGGCACGGGTCCGGGCAACGGGATGCTGGTCGAGGTGGTGAGCCGGTTCACCGGGGTCACGCCGACGGTGGCGGGCAAGCCGATGGCGCCACTGTTCGAGGAGACCGTGCTGCGTGTGAGCGGCCGGCGCCCGCTCGTCGTCGGCGACCGGCTCGACACCGACATCGAGGGAGCGACGAACACCGGCCACGACAGCCTGCTGGTGCTGACCGGCGTGACCGGGCTGGCCGAGCTGGTCGCGGCCGCGCCGGACCTGCGACCGACGTACCTCGCCTCCGACCTGGCCGGCCTCGGCGTGCCGCACCCGGAGGTGGAGCAGAGCGAGGGCGACGCCGCCCGCTGCGGCGGCTGGACCGCCCTGGTCGACCGCGGTCGCCTCGTCGTGACCGGTGGCGGCGCCGGCGATGACTGGTGGCGCGCGGCGGCGGTGGCGGCCTGGCAGCACCTCGACACGTCCGGGACCCCCTGTGCCGTCGACGGGGTGTCGGCGCCGAGTACCGTTTCCCCGTGACCGAGGACGCCTTCACCACCCCTGAGACCGAGCCCGTCGACAGGGCGCCCGACGAGGCCGTGGAGTCCACCGGGCACCCGCAGGTGGACGCCGTGCTCGCGTCCCTCGCCGGCCTGGACGACACCCCGGTCGAGGAGCACGTCGCCGTGTTCGAGAGCGCGCACGACACCCTGCGCGGCGCCCTGGCCAACGCCGGCGACGCCCCGCCGCCGCAGGCCTGATCCGGACCGCACGCCCGTGCCGCCACGCCGCCTGCGCCTCGACGCCGAGCTGGTACGTCGGGGGCTGGCGCGATCGCGCGAGCACGCCTCGGAGCTGATCGCGGACAAGCGGGTCAAGGTCGCCGGTGTGGTCGCCACGAAGCCGGCGACGGGCGTGACCACCGACGTGGCGCTGGTGGTTCTGGATCGGGACGACGGGCCGGACTACGTCTCCCGGGGCGGGCACAAGCTCGCCGGAGCCCTCGACGCCTTCGCCCCGCTCGGGCTGTCGGTGGAGGGCCGCCGGTGCCTCGACGCCGGTGCCTCGACGGGCGGCTTCACCGACGTGCTGCTGCGTCGCGGCGCCGCGGAGGTGGTGGCGGTCGACGTCGGGCACGGGCAGCTCGCGTGGTCGCTCCAGCAGGACGACCGCGTCGCGGTCCACGACCGCACCAACATCCGCGACCTCACCCTGGACCTGATCGGTGACCCGGTGGACGTGGTGGTGGGCGACCTGTCCTTCATCTCGCTCCGGCTGGTCCTCGACGCGCTGCTCGGCGTGACGGACCCCGACGGCGATCTCGCGCTGATGGTCAAGCCCCAGTTCGAGGTGGGCAAGGACAAGGTCGGCAAGGGTGGCGTCGTCCGCGACGTCGGGCTGCGCGCCGCGGCGGTGGTGAGCGTGCTCGACGCGGCCGCCGAGCGGGGCTGGGGCGCCCGGGCGGTGACCACCAGCCCGCTGCCGGGCCCTTCGGGCAACGTGGAGTTCTTCCTCTGGCTGCGCCGCGGCCCGGGCACCGTCGCCGCGGCGGCTGTGGACGACGAGGTACGCCGTACCGCAACCCTGGGGGAGCGCTCTGACAAGGTAGGACCGTGACTCCGACCCAGGCCGACCCGCGCGGCTCCCGCCGCGTGCTGGTCGTGGCGCACACCGGGCGGGAGGAGGCCCGCAAGGTCGCCTCCCGCGTCTGCCGCGCGCTCGCCCAGCACGGCCTGGCCGTGCGGCTGCTGGCCGACGAGGCCGCGGAGCTCACGCTCGACCTGCCCGACCTCGACGTCGTCCATCCCGGGCCGGCCGCCTCGGCCGGGTGCGAGATCGTCGTGGTGGTCGGCGGCGACGGCACGATCCTGCGCGCCGCGGAGCTGACCCGCGAGACCGGCACGCCGCTGCTCGGGGTCAACCTGGGCCACGTCGGGTTCCTCGCCGAGGCCGAGCACGACGACGTGGAGTTCACGATCGACGCGGTCGTCGCGCAGCAGTACACCTCCGAGGAGCGGCTGACCCTCGAGGTGCGCGTCTACCGCGACGGCGAGCTGGTCGCCGAGACCTGGGCGCTCAACGAGGCGAGCGTCGAGAAGGCCGCCCGCGAGCGCATGCTCGAGGTCGTCGTCGAGGTCGACGGCCGGCCGCTGTCCCGCTGGGGCTGCGACGGCGTCGTGTGCGCGACGCCGACCGGGTCGACGGCCTACAACTTCTCCGCCGGCGGACCGATCGTCTGGCCCGACGTCGAGGCGCTGCTGCTGGTGCCGATCAGCGCCCACGCGCTGTTCGCGCGGCCGCTGGTGGCCGCGCCGTCGTCGGTGCTGGCCGTCGAGGTCCAGGAGCGCACCGACGGCGTCGGCGTGCTGTGGTGCGACGGCCGCCGCACGGTCGACCTGCCGCCGGGGGCGCGGGTGGAGGTACGCCGCGGCCGCACCCCGGTCCGGCTGGTCCGGCTGCACCAGGCACCGTTCACCGACCGGCTGGTCGCGAAGTTCGACCTGCCCGTCACCGGCTGGCGGGGGGCCGCGGAGCGGCGTCGCCGCAGCAACGGCGTACTCCCGGAGGACACCGCATGATCGAGGAGATCCGCATCGCCTCCCTCGGCGTGATCGAGGAGAGCGCGCTCGAGCTCGGCCCGGGCTTCACCGCGATCACCGGCGAGACCGGTGCCGGCAAGACGATGGTCGTGACCGCGCTCGGCCTGCTGCTCGGCGGCCGCGCCGACTCCGGCGCCGTCCGCACCGGCGCCAAGACCGCCCGGGTCGAGGGCCTGGTCCGCCTGACCGAGGGCTCCGAGCGCTGGTCCGAGCCGCTCTCCGCCCGGGTCGACGAGCTCGGCGGCGAGGTGGAGGACGACGCCCTGGTCGTGGCCCGCCAGATCTCGGCCGAGGGCCGGTCCCGGGCCTTCGCCGGCGGCGCCAGCGTGCCGGTCAGCGCTCTGTCCGGCCTGATCGACCCGCTCGTCGCGGTGCACGGCCAGTCCGACCAGCACCGGCTGCTCCAGCCGGCCGCCCAACGTGACGCGCTCGACCGGTTCGCGGGCGCCCGGGCCGCCAAGGCGCGGGCCGGCTACTCCGCCACCTACCAGCGGCTCCGGGCGACCGAGGCCGAGCTCGCCGAGGTCGTGCAGACCGCCCGCGAGCGGGCCCGCGAGGCCGACCTGCTGCGGTTCGGGCTCGGGGAAGTGGAGCAGGTCGCGCCCGAGTCCGGCGAGGACCGCGCGCTCGCCGCCGAGGAGGCCAGGCTCGGCTTCGCCGACACGCTGCGCACCGCGGCCGAGCAGGCCCGCGAGTGCCTGTCATCGGAGTCCACGGCCGGCGAGGCTGGAGCCGACGCGCTCGGCGCCGTCTCCGCCGCCCGCAAGCTGCTCGACGGCGTCCGCGACCATGACGCCGAGGCCGCGTCGCTGGCCGACCGGCTGGCCGAGGTCAGCTACCTGCTCTCCGACGTCGCCGCCGACGTGTCCTCCTACGCCACCTCCCTCGAGACCGACCCGGTCCGTCTGGCCGCGGTCTCCGAGCGGCGGGCCGCGCTGACCGCGCTCACCCGCAAGTACGGCGAGACCATCGACGAGGTCCTCGCCTGGGCCGAGCAGGGCAGCCGGCGGCTGCTCGAGCTCGACGGCACCGACGAGCGCATCGAGGAGCTGCGCGCGCAGGTCGCTTCGCTGCGGACCACCCTGGCCGAGCAGGGCGCCGCCCTCACCGCCCTGCGCGACAAGGCGGCGGCGAAGCTCGGACGCGTCGTGTCCGACGAGCTCACCGCACTGGCGATGCCGCACGCGGTCGTCACCGTCGCGGTGACCCAGCACGACGACCCCGACGGTCTCGCGGTGGGGGAGCGCACCCTGCGGTTCGGCCCGTCGGGCCTCGACGACGTCGAGCTGCTGCTGGCCGCCAACCGGGGCGCCGAGCCGCGCCCGCTCGGCAAGGGCGCCTCCGGCGGTGAGCTCAGCCGGGTCATGCTCGCCGTCGAGGTCGCACTCGCGGCGACGCACCCGGTGCCCACGTTCGTGTTCGACGAGGTCGACGCCGGCGTCGGCGGCAAGGCGGCGGTCGAGGTCGGCCGCCGGCTGGCGCTGCTCGCCCGCCACGCTCAGGTCCTGGTGGTCACGCACCTGCCGCAGGTCGCCGCGTTCGCCGACCAGCACGTCGTCGTGGTCAAGAGCCACGACGGCACCGTGACGACCTCCGGGCTGACCACGCTCGACGACGGCGGCCGGGTCAAGGAGCTCTCCCGCATGCTCGCCGGGCTGGAGGACTCCGAGACCGCCCTGGCCCACGCCGAGGAGCTGCTCGCCACCGCCCAGGAGGCGCGCAGCGCGGGCTGACCCGGGATCGCGGACCGTGCGGGCTTCGCTCCGTCCGTGCCCGCTTCCGCCCAGGCGTCCTCGTGGATCAGCGGTACGAACGTGCCGTCGGCGCTGAGTCCGCCCCGGAAAGGCGCGGGGCCCCGTCTCGATCGACGGGGCCCCGTGCACGAGTGGGGTGAACGACGGGACTTGAACCCGCGACATCTGCGACCACAACGCAGCGCTCTACCAACTGAGCTACGCCCACCATGCGGCAGAAAGTGTACCGGTTCTCAGGTCGTGCTCTCGCCGGGGGCGTCGGACCCGGGGACGACGCCCGTCAAGGAGCCGCCGTGCTCGGCCGCGAGCGACTTCGCGGTGTCGGTGTCCGGGCCGGGCGGCGGCACGAAGACGGCCGCGCGGTAGTAGCGCAGCTCCTCGATGCTCTCCTGGATGTCGGCCAGCGCACGGTGGTTGCCGGACTTGGCGGGGGAGTTGAAGTACGCCCGCGGGTACCAGCGCCGCGCCAGCTCCTTGATCGAGGACACGTCGACGATCCGGTAGTGCAGGTATGCCTCCAGGTCGGGCATGTCCCGGGCGAGGAACGACCGGTCGGTGGCCACCGTGTTCCCGGCCAGCGGCGGGCGGCTGCCCTCGGGGCAGTGCTCGCGGATGTAGGCGAGCACCTGCTGCTCGGCCTCCTCCAGGGTCACGCCGCCGTCGAGCTGCTCGAGCAGGCCCGAGGACGTGTGCATGTTCCGGACGAAGTCGACCATCTGGTCGAGCGCCTCCGGCGGGGGCTTCACGACGACGTCGATCCCCTCGCCGAGCACGTTGAGCTCGAAGTCGGTGACGAGGGCCGCCACCTCGATCAGCGCGTCAGCGCCGAGGTCGAGGCCGGTCATCTCGCAGTCGATCCACACCAGACGGTCGTTCACGCGTAGGAGGCTACTCGACCCGAGATCGGGACCTCCGTCCCGTCGACCCCGGGACCTCGGCCTCAGGCTTCTCTCAGACCGCCTTCCTACCCTGCCGGTATGCGATGGGTGGGGGTGTTGGCACGCCTCGTGGTCGGCGGCGTGTGGATCGTCGCGGGCGCGTTGAAGCTTCCCGACCCCACCGAGAGCGTCCGCGCCGTCCGCAACTACCAGCTCCTGCCCGAGGCGGTGGTGCCATTCGTCGGGCACTCGCTGCCCGTGCTCGAGATCCTGGTCGGGCTCTGCCTGCTGCTGGGCCTGCTGACCCGGCCGGCCGCGGTCGTGTCAGCGGTGCTGATGGGCGCGTTCGTCGTCGGCATCGCCTCGGCCTGGGCACGCGGGCTCTCGATCGAGTGCGGCTGCTTCGGCGGGGGAGGCGGGCCCGTCGAGAACGCCACCGCCGCATACCCCTGGGAGATCGCCCGCGACGCGGCGCTGATGCTCGCGTCGCTGTACCTCGTCTGGCGGCCGGGCACGCCCGCCGCCCTCGACAACATCGTCTTCGCCCCGACGTACGACGGAGACCCGGTCTCCGACAGCTAGGAAGAGCAGGAATGTCCAAGAAGAAGTCCAACGCCACCAGACGGGCAGAGACGCTCGCCACCCGCGAGAAGGCAGCCGCCGTCCGCCGCGAGCAGGAGCGGGCCGAGCGCCGCCGCCGCAACGTGGTCGTCGGGATCGCGGTCTTCGTGGTGCTCCTCCTGGTCGGCGGGATCGGGTACGCCGTCCAGTCCTCCCGCGACGCCACCGGCGAGACCGCGGCTCCGCCGAGTGGGATCACCGACGAGTACGCCCTCGTCCGCGGTGACGCCGGCGCGCAGGTGACCGTGACGGTCTACGAGGACTTCATGTGCCCGTACTGCGGGCAGTTCGAGGCCGCCTCCCGCGACACCCTCGACTCGCTCGTCGACAGCGGTGACGTCAAGGTCGAGTACCGGGTCATCTCGTTCCTCGACCGCGCCTCCAACGGCACCGACTACTCCACCCGCGCGATGAACGCCCTCGGCGCGGTGCTGGACACGGCCGGCACCGACGCCGCGCTCGCGTTCCACGACAAGCTCTACGAGCACCAGCCCGCCGAGGGCTCCGACGGTCTCTCCGACGACCAGCTCGTGAAGTACGCGGTGGAGTCCGGGGCCGCCGAGGCGACGGTGCGCGCGCCGATCGAGGACCGCGCCTTCGAGGGCTGGGTGGTCAACGCGACCGACGCCGCGAACAAGGACGGCGTCTCCTCCACGCCGACCGTCCAGGTCGACGGGACGACCCTCGAGTACACGACGACCGACGAGCTGGTGACCGAGCTGCAGAAGGCCGTCGAGGCCGCGCAGGCCGGCTGACCTGTGGATCCTGGGGACAACGCCTGGGGACACGACCGAGGCGCGCGGCGTGTCCAGCTCGACACGCCGCGGGCGCCCGGAAAAGGGGAGAAAGTTCTGTCGAACCCCTTGTGACGCCCCCGTGACCGGGATAGAAATCTCCCACGCCGCCGGGGCAACCCGGAGGCGGGATCGGACGGAGACGGGATCCACGCCGGCGGAGAGATCCGCCGGACCGGCCAGTGACGAGGCCGCGGATCGACCGGACCGGCCGTGAGTGCGGGAGCGTCGCCTCCCGGACAAAGCCGAGGCCCCGCAAACTCATACTTTGCGGGGCCCCACCTTTTGTACCCCAGGTGCCCGGTCCGACGCCGCACGACACCCCGGCGCGGCGTGGCCCTTCTCACGCGGCAGGATGGTCGCCATGTCCGAACCGTCCGCCCGTCCCGAGAGCGACGACCTCGCCACCTTCATCGCCGGCCTGCCGAAGGCCGAGATCCACGTCCACCACGTCGGTTCGGCGTCGCCGCGGATCGTCGCCGAGCTGGCCGCCCGCCACCCGGGCACGGTGCCGAGCGACCTCGACGCGCTCCGCGAGTTCTACCGGTTCCGCGACTTCGCACACTTCGTCGAGGTCTACCTCGCCGTCGTCGACCTGATCCGCGAGCCCGAGGACGTCCGGCTGCTCACCTTCGAGGTAGCGCGCGAGATGGCGGCGCAGAACGTCCGGTACGCCGAGCTCACGCTGACGCCGTACACCTCCGTGCTGGCCGGGGTCCCGATCGAGGCCTTCGTCGACGCGGTCGAGGACGCCCGGGTGGCCGCCGAGCGCGACCTGGGGATCACGCTGCGCTGGGTCTACGACATCCCCGGCGAGTTCGGGCTGCCCGCCGCGGAGGCAACGGTCGGCTACGCGCTCGAGCACGCGCCCGACAGCCTCATCGGCTTCGGGCTCGGCGGCCCGGAGATCGGGGTCGACCGGCCGCAGTTCCGTGACGTCTTCGCGCGCGCCCGCGCCGCAGGCCTGCGCAGCGTGCCGCACGCCGGGGAGACGACGGGCCCGCAGACGATCTGGGACGCGCTCGAGCACCTCGGCGCCGAGCGCATCGGGCACGGCACGTCGGCGGTGCAGGACCCACGACTGGTCGAGCACCTCGTCGAGCACCAGATCCCGCTCGAGGTCTGCCCGACGTCCAACATCGCGACCCGGGCGGTCGCCTCGCTCGAGGAGCACCCGATCAGGCAGATGCACGACGCCGGGGTGTTCGTCACGATCAACAGCGACGACCCGCCGATGTTCGGCACCACGCTCACCCGCGAGTACGAGATCGCGGCCGGCCTGCTCGACCTCGACGAGGCCGGCGTCGCGGACCTGGCCACCAACACGGTGCGTGCGTCGTTCCTGCCCGACGACGGGAAGGCCGAGCTCGCCGGCGAGATCTCCGGCTATCTCGCCGCCTGGCAGGAGCGGGAACGCTAGGACCCGTCAGTCGCGGGGGAGGACCAGCAGCTTGCCGGTGGTACGACGAGCCTCCAGGTCCTCGTGGGCCCGGCCCGCGTCCGCGAGGGGGTAGCGCCCGCCGATGCGGACGTCGAGCGTGCCCGCGGCCACCTGCCCGAGCACGGCGCCGGCCCGCTCCAGGAGCTCCGCCCGGTCGGCGATGTAGTGCCCGAGAGTGGGGCGGGTCAGGAACAGCGACCCCTGCCGGTTGAGCAGCTGCGGGTCCATCGGCGGGACCGGCCCGGACGACGCGCCGTACAGCACCATCATGCCGCGCGTGCGCAGCAGGGTGAGGCCGTCGTCGAACGTGGTCCGGCCGACGCCGTCGTAGACGACGTGGACGCCGTCTCCGTCGGTCACTCGTCGCACCTCCTCGACGAGGTCGGTGTCGCGGTACAGCACGACCTCGTCCGCGCCGGCGGCGCGGGCCAGCGCCGCCTTCTCCTCGGTGCCGGTCGTCGCGATGACGCGCGTCCCTTTGGTCGCGAGCATCTGGGTCAGCAGCAGGCCGACGCCGCCGGCCGCGGCGTGCACCAGGGCGGTGTGCTCCGGCCCGGCGGGGAAGGTCGTCTCGCACAGGTAGTGCGCGGTCATGCCCTGCAGCATCGCCGCCGCCGCGACCTCGAGGTCGACGCCGTCGGGGACCCGCACGGCGCGCTCGGCCGCCAGCACGGTCGCCTCGGCGTACCCGCCGCCGTCGACCATCGCCCAGGCGACCCGGTCACCCACGGCGACGCCGTCGACGCCCTCGCCGACGGCCGTGACCGTGCCGGCACCCTCGGAGCCCACCACGAACGGCAGGTCCTTCGGGTACGCGCCGGTGCGCTGGTAGACGTCGATGAAGTTGACGCCGCTCGCGGCCACGTCGACCGTGACCTGGCCGGGCCCCGGCTCGGGCGCCGGTCGCTCGACCACCTGCATCGCCTCGGGGCCACCGGTCTGCTCGACGACGACTGCGCGCACGGCTCTGCCTCCAGGGGGTGGGTGCTGGTTCGCTGGCAGCGCCCCCGGCAGGACTCGAACCTGCGACCACCGGATTAGAAGTCCGACGCTCTATCCAGCTGAGCTACGAGGGCGGGGGTAGGAATGACAGTCGGGAAACATCGGGCCAACACCCGGGTGGTTCCGAGCTGCACGTCCCACGCCGAGCACGAGTCTAGGGGCCCCGACCCGAGCCGGGTCGCGCCGGATGAGTGTGCCGCGCGTTCTGGCGGGCCGCTGGTGGTCGCGCGACTCAGCAGCGGATCGCCCGCCAGTGGCGAACGATGCGCGCGTACCGCCCGCACACGTCCACTGACAGTCCGCTACCGGGCGAGGGCGGCTGGGTCCAGTGGATCGCCTGCAGGCGGCCGGCTCAGCCCTCGCCGCCTTCGTCCGGGTCGTCGTACTGATCGTGTCTCTCGTCGTACCTCTGCTGCTGCGCGTGCACGAGCGCCCACGCGTGATCCACGATCGACTCGCCTGCGTCGACCTCGGCCGCTGCCTGGTCGAGCGCCCACCGGGGCGGCTCGGACGAGGTCGCACTCCCACCCTGGTTCGGCGTCATCTGTCCTCCTGGTCGAACGCCTCGTCGCTACCGCCGTCGTCGGGTGAACGGCGGAGTGTTCGCCTCCGCCTTTGCCGCGGTGACGGAGACGTGCACGCCGGCGAACGTGGGCGCGGCGTCACCGGGGTCGGTGAACTCGAGACGCCACCCGGTGAAAGCGGGCGTGATGCGCCACTCGCGTCCGGAGATGCCGATGCCACGGAACTCATCCGCGGACTCGTGGAAGTCGATGATCATCCCGACCGCCACCTTTCCTGCCGGTGATGAGAGCAGCCCGTGCGGTTGGCTCGACGGTCCGACAGCACCAGAGTACGCGTGTATCGGCAGGTCACACCGGATGTCCAACGTCACGCTGTCACGTCGGCGGTACCCTGGTCTGACCGGACCGTTGAGCGGCTCTGACTGGAGCAACTCTCATCGTCGGTGGAAAGGCGACGTCGTCATGACGTCCATCCCCGCGTCACCACCCGTCCACCTCAGCTTCAGACGCCTGCACCCGGCGCCGCTGCGTGGGACCGTCTCGGTCGTCGAGAGCCGAGCAGCCTCGTGCGACAACCCTGGCGCAGGCACGCCCTCCTCGCGATGAGCCACGTCGCTGACACATCGCTGCGTCGTTGGGCCATCTGGACTGCTTCCTTCCTCGCCTTCCCTGTCGCGGGACTCGCCGGGACGGCGGCGGCCGGCCCGGCCGACGGCGCCCTCGCCGCCCTCCTGGGTGGATCCGTCGCGGGATTCGTCATCGGCGTGGCACAGGTGCTGGCCGGCAGGGGCCGGCTCGACCCGCGCCGGTGGATCGTGGCCACCACGGTCGGCATGGGGGTCGGTTTGGCGTTGGGCGCCGCCAACGCCGAGTACGGCACGACACTCCAGTACGTCGCGCTGATGGGCCTGGTCTCCGGCATGGTGCTCGGCACCGCCCAGACGTTCGCCCTGCCTCCGCGCACACGGCTTCGGTGGCTGTGGGCCGTCGCGGTGACCGGGCTCTGGCCGCTCGGCTGGGTGGTCAGCACCGTCGGCGAGAACCGACTCAGCGAACACCTGACGATCTTCGCGTTGCCCGGGGCACTCGTGTTCACCGCGCTGTCCGGCCTCGTGCTGGACCGGCTGCTCGAAGATCGAGACCAGCCGGACCCACGTGGGCCCGAGGTGCTGACGAACACACCGTCCTGAGCTCAGCGACGTCGGAGATGCTCGCGAGCAACACCGTCCGTTGACCGGTGACGCACGTCGTGCGGTGTTCGCCGTGCGCGGGTTTGTCGGTCGGTGAGGACACGGACCGCCGCGATGACGTCGCGAAAGGGCCGGCCGGCGAAGGAACCAGCCCGCTAGCGGACGCCGAGTGCCAGCGCGACGCCGAGGAGGCCGGCGAGTCGGCGCAGGAGTGCCGTCGGGTCGCACGCGACGACCGTCGCGCCGCGGCCACGGGCGCCGTCGGCGAAGTCGGACAGGTCCATGACGGCGTGCGCGTCGGCGAACGTCAGGTCCGCCAGGTGCAGGTGCACCAACCTGGCGTCGAGCCGTGCCGCCGACGCCAGCTGGTCGTGCAGCGTGTCCCGGGTGGCCAGGTCGGCCTCTCCGTGGAACACGAGCCAGGTGGTCGACGCGTCGGGGAACAGGGTCTCCAGGTGCAGTCCGGCGGACGACCGCATCGGAGACGGTGAGGGATCGGGCGAGGTGGGTGGGGACGATACGGCCATGCGGCATGTCCGGATTCCGAAGCCGCGCGGTCTGGCGGGCTTCTCTCGTGGTTCACCGGAAGGAGGGTGCCGGCTATTTGACACGCGCTAAGAACTCTCGGCTCTTCGACGTTACGCGCATGCTCCCGGATCCGCCACCTGGGCCAGTCGGGTCGCACGGGGCGCCTCGGCTCGACGGGCCGACGGATACGTCATGTTGCTGATTGTCCGGGTGCCGTTGGCGCCACACCCTGTGGTCAAGGCACGGCGCACCCCCGGCCTCGGCTCGACGAGGGGGAGGGACGGCCATGACGGGGGAGCACCGATGTGTCGGCCGGATGCGCCGCCCCCGTGGCTACGGCC
The DNA here is from genome assembly GCF_004168035.1 of Nocardioides iriomotensis. GTDB lineage: Bacteria > Actinomycetota > Actinomycetes > Propionibacteriales > Nocardioidaceae > Nocardioides_B > Nocardioides_B iriomotensis. The sequence continues at coordinate 471,090 of NZ_SDPU01000020.1, forward strand.
CGCTCGGCCTGGTCGGACTGCTCGCGCTCGGCGCGTGCACGAGCACGACCCTGATTCGGGGGCCGGTCGAAGGCGACACCCGAGGCCGCGGGGTGATCGGCGCCGCGGGCGCCCCACCGCCGACCAGTGTGCCGGGCCTTCAGGAGTGGGAGCGGACGTCATCGCTGCGCGGTACCCAGCGGTGGCGACTGCGGCACCCGGCCCGCGAGGGACAGATCGCCGGGTTCACCACGCGGGCGAGCGCGCTCCCGGGCGTGCCGGTGGACCTGCGGGTCTCCACCGTCGCCCGGACGTACCGGGTGACGGCGTACCGGCTCGGCTGGTACCGCGGCGGCACCGGCCTCGTGGTCTGGCGATCCGGCCCGCTGCGCGGACATGAGCAGCCCGCGCCGCGGTTCGCCGATCTGGAGCGGCGCACCGTGGTGGCGCCGTGGCGGCGTACCTCACTGGTGGACACCGACGGGTGGCTGCCAGGGGTATACCTGCTCAAGCTGCACACCGCGCGCTGGGAGGCACACGTGCCGTACGTCGTTCGCTCGCCGTCGGTCGCCGGCCGGGTCGTCCTCGTCGCGCCGGTGACGACGTGGCAGGCCTACAACGACTGGGGTGGCTACAGCCTGTACACCGGCCCCGTCGGGGACCGGCGCAGCTGGGCGGTCAGCTTCGACCGGCCCTATCCGGCACCGGGGTCCGGCGAGCTCCTGTACGGCGTGGCGCCCGTCGTCCTGATGGCCGAGCGTGCCCGGCTCCCGTTGGCGTACCTGACCAACCTCGATCTCCACCTCGAGCACCATCCGTTGCGAGCAGCGCGGGCGTACGTCTCGATGGGGCATGACGAGTACTGGACCCCACGGATGCGCCGCGCGGTGGAGCGCGCCCGCGACCGGGGCGTGAACCTCGCGTTCCTCGGCGCGAACACCATGTACTGGAGGATCCGGCTGAACGGCGACGGGTCCGATCCGGCCCGGGTCGTCGTCGGCTACCGCTCCGACTCCCACCTCGACCCGGTCGTCGGGCCGCGCCGAACCGGTCTGTTCCGCGACCTCCCCCGTCGACGCGCCGGGGAGCACACCCTGACCGGCATGCAGTACGAGTGCTTCCCGGTCGATGCGTCGTACCGAGTCGTGTCGCCGGGCTGGTGGGGGTTCGTCGGCACCGGTGTTCGCGGCGGTGACGCGTTCCCGCACCTGGTCGGGGTCGAGGCCGATCGGGTCTACCCCGTCCCCGCAACGCCGCGGCCGCTCCAGGTGCTGTCCCACGTGGAGTACTCCTGTGGCGGGGTGTCCACCTCGGCGCAGTCGGTCTACTACAGCCACCGGTCCGGCGCGGGTGTCTTCAACGCCGGCACCCTGCGCTGGACCTGCGCGCTGGCCGCCCGCTGCCAGCCGCACGTCCTGGGGTCCCGCACCCGCCGGTTCGTCCGCCAGGTCACGGTCAACGTGCTTCGCGAGTTCGCGCGCGGGCCGTCCGGGGTCCGGCACCCGGCGGCCGACAACCTGCGCCGGTTCGCGCTGTCGTCGCGGAACGTGGTCCCGGCGAGCTGACCGTCTAGGTCGAGGCCGGTCGCGCCAGGCCGTAGTGGTCGCGCAGCGTGGTGCCGGTGTACTCGCGCCGGAACAGGCCGCGCCGCTGCAGCAGCGGTACGACGTACTCCACGAAGTCATCGAGGCTGGCCGGGAGCAGTGGCGGCATCACGTTGAAGCCGTCGGCGGCGCCGCCGGTGAACCACTCCTCCATGACGTCGGCGATCTTCTCCGGCGAGCCGACCACGACGAAGTGGCCGCGGGCTCCGGCGAGCTTCTCGAGCAGCTCGCGCAGCGTCGGCTTCTCCGCGCGCACGAAGTCGGCGATCAGCCGGGCCCGGCTCTGGGCGCCCTGGACGCTGCCGGGGTCGGGCAGGTCGTCGGTGGTGAGTCGCTGCTCCAGGTCCAGGTGCGAGAGGTCGGCGCCGCCGAACCGGGCGGACAGGTGGGCGAGGCCGACGGAGGACAGGCTGAGCTCCTGCAGCTCGGCACGGAGCTGCTCGGCCTCGGCCTCGGTCGACCCGAGGATCGGTGAGATGCCGGGCAGCACGAGCAGCGACTGCTCGTCGCGGCCGCGCCCGCGGACGCGTGCCTTGAGGTCGGTGTAGAACTCGCGGGCGGTGCCGACGTGCATGTGCGCGGTGAACACGGCCTCCGCGAACCGGGCGGCGAAGTCCCGGCCGGGACCCGACGAGCCGGCCTGGACGAGCACCGGGTGGCCCTGCGGCGAGCGCGGGAGGTTCAGCGGGCCGCGCACCTGCTGGAAGGTGCCGCGGTGGTCGATCTCGCGGATCTTCGACCGGTCGACGTACACGCCGGTCGACGGGTCATCGACGACGGCGTCGTCGGCCCAGCTGTCCCAGAGCGCGGTGACGACCTCGAGGTACTCGTGGGCGCGCACGTAGCGCTCGTCGTGCGGGATCGGCTCGTCGTGCCCGAAGTTGCGCTCGACGCCCTTCGACCACGAGGTGACGATGTTCCAGCCGGCGCGGCCGCCGCTGATGTGGTCGACGGAGGCGAACTGGCGGGCGAGGTTGAACGGCTCGGTGAACGTCGCCGACGCGGTCGCGATGAGGCCCAGGCGCGAGGTCGCGCCCGCGAGCGCCGCGAGCGTGGTGATCGGCTCGAGCCCGGCGGCCGCGCGGTGCTCGAGCTCGGTGCTGAGCGTGAGGTGGTCGGCCAGGAACATCGAGTCGAACTTGCCGCGCTCGGCCGTCGTGGCCAGCTTCTGGAAGTAGCCGATGTCGGTGAGCGCCTCGCCCGTCGAGCGCGGGTGCCGCCACGACGCCTCGTGGTGGCCGCGGCCGTGGATGAAGAGGTTCAGGTGCAGCTGGCGGGTCATGCAGGCACGTCCAATCGCTGGTCGGCGTTCCGCTCGTCGACGCCGAGCGCGGCCAGCAGCCGCTGCCGCTCGTCGAGGCGGTCCTGGGCGGTACGGGGGGTCGGGCGGCGGTCGAGGACGACCCGGCCGTCCTCGAGCACCAGCACGCGCTCGCCGAGGCTGAGCGCCTCGTCGACGTCGTGCGTCACGAGGACGACGGTGGGCCGGTGCTCGGCGACCAGCCGCCGCAGCAGGGCGTGCATGCGCAGCCGGGTGAGCGCGTCGAGCGCGCCGAACGGCTCGTCGGCCAGCAGCAGCTGGGGCTCGCGGACGAGGGAGCGCGCCAGCGCGACGCGCTGCTGCTCGCCGCCGGAGAGCCGGCTCGGGTAGTCGGACTCGCGGCCGGCCAGGCCGACGTCGGCGAGCGAGTCGCGGGCGGCGACCCGGCTCGCCTCGCCCTTGAGGCCGAGGGTGACGTTGTCGACCACGCTCGCCCAGGGCAGCAGCCGCGAGTCCTGGAAGAGCACCGACCGGCGCTCGGGAACCTCGATGTGGCCGCTGCCGGTGACGTCGTTGTCGAGCCCGGCCAGGGCGCGCAGCAGCGTGCTCTTGCCGGACCCGCTGCGGCCGATGAGGCAGACGAACTCGCCGGGCGCGATCGTCAGGTCGTCGACGGACAGCGCCGTCTTCTCGCCGTAGCTGCGGCTCAGCCGCCGCAGGTGTACGGCGGACGTGGCGGGCGGGGCATGGTGGGTGCTCACGATCCGAGTCCCTTCCGGTAGGAGAGTGCACGCCGCTGGACGGCCTTCACGACGCTGTCGGAGAGCAGGCCCATGGCGGCGTAGACGACGAGGCCGACGACGATCACGTCGGTCTGCCCGAAGTCGCGGGCCCGGTTCATGACGTAGCCGATGCCCTCGGTGGCGTTGATCTGCTCGAGGACGACCAGCGCCGTCCAGCACATCGTCACGGCAAGCCGCAGGCCGGTGAGGAAGCCCGGCAGGGCGCCGGGCAGCGCGACGCGCCGCACGAACTCGGCGCGGCCCATCTCGGTGGTCTGGGCGAGCTCGACGTACCGGTGGTCGATGCCGCGCAGACCCGCGTGGGTGTTGATGTAGATCGGCACCAGCACGCTCGTCGCGATCACCGCGACCTTCATGGTCTCGCCGATCCCGAGCCACAGGATCGCGAGCGGGATCAGGGCGAGCGTCGGGATCGCCCGCTTGACCTGGACCAGGCTGTCGATCGACGCCTCGCCGGCCCGGCTCAGGCCCGACGCCAGGGCGAGGCCGAGACCGAGCACGGTGCCGAGGGCCAGCCCGAGGTACGCGCGCTTCGCGGACGCCGCCAGGTGCGGCAGCAGCTCGCCGGAGGTGAACATCTCCCGGCCGGTCGTCACGGCCGTCCACGGCGACGCGAGCTGCTGCGGCGGCAGCAGGCCGGTGCTGGAGCTGACCTGCCACAGCACGAGGGCGGCCAGCGGTCCGATCGCCAGCCCGACGGGGCCGAGCTGGCGCGGGGCGAGCCGCGCGAGGCGGACGTGCGAGCGTTCCTCGGTCGTGCCGGTCGGCGTGCCGACGTGGCTGCGCTCCTGCTGGCGGATCGGGGTGGTGGTCACTGCGACCCCCTCGACGCGCCGGCCTCCTCGACCGCCTCGGCGACGGCCTCGTCGAACTGGGTGGCGAACTCGTCCTTCGCGTCGAGCTCCTCCGGCAGCTCGCCGGCGTCGTGGATCGTGTCGATCGTGTCCTGCTGACGGGCGATCAGCGCGTCGTCGAGCGGCGGGAAGGTGACCTCGCCCTGCGCCTCGACCACGCTCAGGCCCTCCTCCTTGGAGAGCTGCTGTGCGTCGACGTGGTAGGCCTGCACCCAGTCCTCGGGGTTGTCGAGCGACCACTGGTACGCCGCCACGAAGTGCTGGACGAAGTCGCGGATCGCCGCGGCCTTGGCCGGGTCGGCGAGCGAGTCGCCGCGCGCGTACACGTAGTGCAGGCCGTTGGTGAGCCCCTCGAGCTCCTCCTCGGGCACCGCCGACGCGCCCTCGGTACCCAGGTAGCGGGTGAAGTGCGGCTCGTTGAGCGGGGCCACGTCGACCTGGCCGTTGCGGATCGCGTCGGGGAAGTCCGAGGCGTCCAGCGGCACGAGCTCGACGTCGTCCTTGCTCAGGCCGGCCTTGGCCAGCGCGCGCAGCACCATCGGCTGGCGGCCGGTGCCCTCGGCGTACGCGATCTTCTTGCCCTCGAGCTCCTCGAGGCTGTTCACCTCGAGGCCGGGACGGACGGCGAACTGGTAGTCCGGCGCGCTGCTGTGCACCGCGGCGACGATCGGCACGAGCTCGCCCGCGGCCTGGGCCTGGATCGGCGGCGTGTCGCCGACGTACGCGACGTCGACGGCGTCGGCCCGGATCGCCTCGAGGATCTCCGGACCACCGATGAAGTTCGCGAACTCGGTGTCGCCGGCGAGCGCGTCGCCCTCGCCGGACGCCTTCATGAGGGTCTGGACCTCCTCGTTCTGGTCGGCGAAGACCAGCTTGGTGCCGTCCGGGACCTCGGTCGGCACCGGCTCGGAGGACAGCTGCTCGATCGAGGTGGACTGCTGCGCCGCGCAGGCGCCGAGCAGGGGCACGAGGGCGAGGGCGGCGGTGGCGAGCAGGCGACGGCGCACCTGTCGGTCGTACGGCATGGGGAGGGCTCTCTTCCCGAGTGAGGCAAATATGACTGAATGAGTCAGGTTAGTAGATTTAGCCAGGAGGTCCCAACGCGGTGTCTCGTGGGGCGGGACGTCGTCGCGTGTCCGAACGCTGAAGTCGGAGGACAGCGCCGCGGGTGGTCGTGCATCATTCGAAGGTGCAGGACGACGTGCTGGACCATCGCGGAACGGCCGAGCTGCGGATCAGGCTCGCCGCCGATCCCGCCAGCGTGCCCGGCGCCCGGCGCTTCGTCACCGACGGCCTGACCTCGCTCGGCCGGACGGGCTTCATCGACGACGCCGCGCTCTGCGTCACCGAGCTCGCCGCCAACGCGGCCCTGCACAGCGCGAGCACGTTCATGGAGGTCGGCCTGCGTGCGCTCGACCGCTCGGTGCAGATCGTGGTGGAGGACGACGGCGTGGTGCCGGGGGACGCGGTCGTGCCACGGGCTTCGTTCGGAGCGCCGCCCGCCGACGTCTTCAACGACGACGCCGCCGACCTCGACCTCGACCTCGCGCTCGCCGACGAGACGACGACCGGCCGCGGGCTGGGCATCGTCTCGGTGCTCGCCGAGGACTGGGGTGTCGAGGACACCGGCGCCGGCAAGCGGGTCTGGCTGACGCTCGCCGACGACGACCTGGAGCACCCCGTCCGTCCGCCGCGCACCAGCACGGCGTCACCCGCTCGCGACCTCGACGCGGCCCTGCCGGAGGGGTGGGCGCTGGTACGGCTGATGGGCTGCCCGGTGCTGCTCAGCCTGCGCCAGGACGATCACCTCGACGAGCTGGTGCGCGAGCTCCAGCTGCTCGAGGGCGACCAGGCCGCGCCGGAGTCCCAGGCGCTGGCGCAACGGCTCGAGGGACTGCTGAGCTCGCCGGCCCACGCCCGCCACACCGGGCGACGGATCGCGCAGCAGGCGGCCGCGGAGGGCCGCACCCACATCGACGTCGACATGGCGATGCCGCGCGAGCTCGGCGCCCAGGTCCGCGCCCTGCAGGCCGCGGTGAAGGAGGCCGACCGGCTCTGCGAGGACCGCCGGCTGCTGACGCTGGCCTCCGACCAGGACCTGCGCGACTTGCGGGCCTGGATGACCGACGAGGTCAGCGGTCAGCTCGAGGACGGCGCGGCGCCGACCTCGTGGGAGGACTGGCGCGCCGCGCACGCGATCTGACCGGGCTCAGGCCCGCAGGCTGCCCATCCACTCCTCGATCGCGGAGGCCTCGCGGGGGAGCGACGCCGAGAGGTTCGTGTTGCCCTCGGGCGTGACGAGGATGTCGTCCTCGATCCGGATGCCGATGCCCCGCAGCTCCTCCGGGACGAGCAGGTCGTCCTCCTGGAAGTACAGGCCGGGCTCGACCGTGAGCACCATGCCGGGCTCGAGGGTGCCGTCGTGGTACGCCTCGCGCGAGGACCTCGCGCAGTCGTGCACGTCCATCCCGAGCATGTGGCTCACCGAGTGCAGCGTCCAGCGCTTGAAGACCTGGCTGTCGGGGCGCAGCGCCTCCTCGACGGGGACGGGCAGCAGCCCGAGGTCGGCGAGGCCGTTCGCGAGCACCTCCATCGCGGCGTGGTGCGGGGCCATGAAGGAGCTGCCCGGCTGGGTGGCGTCGATGCCGGCCGACTGGGCGTCGTACACGAGCGTGTAGACGTCGCGCTGCAGCGGGGTGAACGTGCCGTCGACCGGCAACGTGCGCGTCACGTCGGCGGTGTAGAGGTTGCGGCCCTCGACACCCATGTCGAGCAGGACCAGCTCGCCCGGGGTGATCGGGCCGGTGTTGTCGATCCAGTGCAGCGTCGTCGCGTGCGCACCGCCGCCGACGATCGAGTCGTAGCCGATGTCGTTGCCCATCGCCCGCGCGCGGCGGAAGAAGGTGCCCTCGATCCAGCGCTCGCCGTAGGTGAGCACGTTGTCCCACTCGCGCACGCTGTCGCTGAACCCGAGCGCCGTGATGTCGCACGCCTCGGTGAGCTCGCCGATCTCCCACTCGTCCTTGAGCAGCCGGAGCTCCGACAGCACGCGAGCCAGCTCGAGGTCGCGACCCTCGTCGCCGTCGACGGTGGAGTCCACCGCCGCGTCGACGCCGCGGAGCACGCGGGTCTTGCCGGCCTGGGCGAGGTGCTCGGGCAGCTCGTCGAGGTGCCGCACGGTGAGGCCGAGCGAACCGGTCAGCTCGTGCAGCGACGGCCGCCGGCCGGCCCAGAGCTCGCCGTACTGCCGGTCACGGAAGAACTCGTCGGTGTCGCGCGGGGAGCGCGGCCGCGCGTAGAGCACGGCGTGGTCGCCCTCGACGACGAGCACGGCGTCACTGGTCTGGTTGCCGGTGAGGTAGGTGTGCGCGGTCGCGGGACGGAAGCGGTAGTCGGTGTCGTTGGAGCGCTCCTTGAACGACCCGGCCGGCACCACGAGGCGCTCGCCCGGGAACGCCTCGGCCAGGCGCGCACGCCGCTTGGACGCCCACGCCGCAACCGGGTGCTGCGGCAGGTCGAGCTCGCGGTCGCCCCAGCCCGTCCGCATGAACGCGGCGTAGGCCTCCGGCACGGGCTGGTCGTGCCCCTGCGTGCCCTGCGCGGTCTTGTCGGCCTGGGTGTGCTTGCTGTCCTGGGTGTCGCTCACGCGGTCACTGTACGTCGGTGGCTCCCCACGCAGCACGCCCGCCTGACCGGCTGGAAGTACCGGTCCCGATAGGCTTTCACCCATGAGCGGCGCAGGCGGTTTCGGGCAGCGGCACGCGCCGACACTGCCGCCCGTCCCGCCCGCGCTCCTCGAGTCGCCGCGCCGGCGGGGCAGCCGTGCGTTCACCGTGGTCCTCACGATCGCGCTGCTGATCGGCTCGGCCGTGATGGCGCTGGTGCTGCTCGCCAGCAACGCGCCCGGTGCCCTCGTCATCGGGGTCGTGCTCGCGGTGCTGCCGGTGGGTCCGGTCATCGCGGCGTTCCTCTGGCTCGACCGCTACGAGCCCGAGCCGGTGCGGCTGCTCGCGCTCGCGTTCGCGTGGGGCGCCGTGGTCGCGACCGCCGGCGCGCTGGTGCTGCAGGCCGCCGACCAGTTCGTCCTCGGCACCCCCGACACGTGGTCGGCGGCGATCGTCGCGCCGCTCACCGAGGAGCTGTTCAAGGGACTCTTCGTCGTGCTGCTCGTGTGGTCGCGGCGCCAGGCGATCGACGGCGTGCTCGACGGCCTCGTCTACGCCGGGCTCGTCGGCGTCGGGTTCGCGTTCACCGAGAACATCCTCTACCTCGGCGCGGCCTACGTCGGCGGCGAGGGGAACGGCCCCGGCGGGCTCGGGTCCGCGGTCGGCGTGTTCGTCGTGCGCGGCATCTTCAGCCCGTTCGCGCACCCGCTGTTCACCGCCTTCATCGGCGTCGGCGTCGGGTACGCCGTCGTCTCCCGCTCGGCCACGCGCTGGCTCGCGCCGCTCGTGGGGTACGCCCTCGCCGTCGCGGCGCACGCGGCCTGGAACGGCTCTGCGTTCTTCGGCGGCGGCCAGTTCTTCCTGCTCACCTACGTCTTCGCCATGGTGCCGGCGTTCCTCGTGGTGGTCGGCTTCGCGGTGTGGGCGCGCAAGCGGGAGGCCGCGATGCTCACCCGCTCGCTCGGCGACGCGGCGGCCCGCGGCTTCCTCGGCCAGGCCGAGGTGCCGTGGCTGGTGCGGCTGCCCGCGCGCCGCGCGTGCCGCACGTACGCCCGAGCCGTCGGTGGCCGGCGAGCCGAGCAGGTGATGAAGGAGTACCAGCAGCAGGCGGTCGAGCTCGGCTTCCTCCACGACCGCTACCTGCGCGGCACCGCGCCCGACGACTTCGCGGCCCGCGGCACGGCGATGGTCCAGCGGATGCAGGCGCTCCGGCCCTACGTGACCTATCCGCCGGCCGCCGGAGGGATCCGATGACGGCCCCCGGCACCACCGCGATGATCACCGCGCTCGTCCGGCTGCGGGAGGCGCTGCAGGACACCGCCCTGCCCCTCGACGTACCCGACGCCGAGTCGCGCCGCGCGACCCGCACCGAGATGGTCGACCAGCTCGAGGACTACGTGCTGCCGCGGCTGATCCAGATCGACGCGCCGCTCCTGGCGGTCGTCGGCGGCTCCACCGGGGCGGGCAAGTCGACGCTGGTGAACTCCGTGGTCGGCGCCCGGGTCACCGAGCCCGGCGTGCTGCGGCCCACCACGCGCTCGCCGGTGCTGGTGCACAACCCGGCCGACGCGGAGTGGTTCCAGGGTGCGCGGATCCTGCCGCACCTCGCCCGCACCACCGGCGCCACCGACGACGCCGGCTCGCTGCACCTGGTCGCCCACGACGCGGTCCCGCAGGGCCTCGCGATCCTGGACGCCCCCGACATCGACTCGATCGAGGAGGCCAACCGGACGCTCGCCGCCGAGCTGTTGGCGGCCGCCGACCTGTGGCTGTTCGTGACCTCCGCCGCGCGGTACGCCGACCAGGTGCCCTGGGGCTTCCTCAAGGCCGCCGCCGAGCGCAGCACCGCCGTGGCCATCGTGCTCGACCGGACCGCCCCCGAGGCGGTCGACGAGGTCGCCGGCCACCTCGCCCGGATGCTCACCGCCCGCGGCCTGCGCGACTCGCCGCTGTTCACGGTGCACGAGGGCGGGCTCGACGACGCCGGCCTGCTGCCCCCGGACGCGGTGGCCGAGGTGCGCGGCTGGCTGCACGGCCTCGCCGCCGACACCGACGCGCGGGCCGCCGTCGTCAAGCAGACCCTCGACGGCGCCATCCGCAGCCTGGCCCGGCGCAGCCACGACGTCGCAGACGCCAGCACCGCCCAGGCCGCGATGGTCGCCCGGCTGCGCACCGCCGTCGACGACGCCTACGACGAGGCGATCACCCAGGTCGACAAGGCCAGCGCCGACGGCACCCTGCTGCGCGGCGAGGTGCTGGCGCGCTGGCAGGAGTTCGTCGGCACCGGCGAGCTGCTCCGCTCGCTGGAGACCAAGGTCGGCTGGCTCCGCGACCGCGTCGTCGGCTGGGTGCGCGGCAAGCCCCACCAGGCCGAGCGGGTCACCGTGGCCGTCGAGTCCGGCCTGGAGTCGCTGATCGTCGAGCACGCCGAGTCGGCGGCCGAGCGGGCCGAGGCCTCCTGGCGCTCGACCAAGGCCGGGCAGGACCTCGTCGAGGACTCCGGCGCCGGCCTCGGCCGCGCGTCCCGCGGCTTCCGGGCCGAGGTGGAGCGCGCCGTACGCGACTGGCAGCACGGCGTCCTCACCCTCGTCCGCGAGGAGGGCGCCGACAAGCGCACCACGGCACGCTTCCTCGCCCTCGGGGTCAACGGCCTCGGCATCGCTCTGATGATCGTCGTGTTCGCGCACACCGCCGGCGCCCTCGTCGGGGCGGAGGCCGGTGTCGCCGCCGGCAGCGCGGTCGTCGGGCAGAAGCTGCTCGAGGCTGTCTTCGGCGACCAGGCGGTACGCCGCCTCGCCGAACGCGCCCGCGAGGACCTCAACACCCGCGTGCAGGAGCTGATCGACGGCGAGCGCCGCCGGTACCTCGACGTCCTCGACCGCCTCGGGGTCCGCGACGGTCACGCCGACCGCATCCGCGCCGTCGCCCGCGAGGTCGACGACCTGCGCTTCGCCGCGGCCGAGGCGGCCACCTCCACGCACCACCACGCCGGGGGAGCCACGACGTGACCTCGCTGGTGGAGGGAGCCAAGCGGCTCGTCGGCCGGAGCGACGACACACGAGCCCGGGTCGACGGGCTGCGGGCCGCCGCCGACGCGGCTCGGGGTCGGCTCGACGACACGCTCGTCGACGAGGCCGCCGAGGTCGCCGAGCGCGCCGCCGAACGGCTCGACCTCGGCGCGGACCACACCGTCGTCGCCCTCGCGGGCGCGACCGGCTCCGGCAAGTCCTCGACGTTCAACGCCCTCGCCGGCCTCGACCTCGCCGCCATCGGCGTCCGCCGCCCGACGACCTCGTGGACCATGGCCTGCGCCTGGGGGTCCGAGGGCGCGGGGCCGCTCCTCTCCTGGCTGGGCGTGCCGCAGCGGCACCAGGTCTCCCGCGACAGCATGCTCGGCTCCCCGCGCGAGGACCGCGACCTGCAGGGCCTGGTCCTGCTCGACCTGCCCGACCACGACTCGACCGAGGTCGCGCACCACGTCGAGGTCGACCGGCTGGTCTCGATGACCGACCTGCTGGTGTGGGTCCTCGACCCGCAGAAGTACGCCGACGCCGCGATCTACGACCGCTATCTCAAGCCGTTGGCCTCCCATCACGAGATCATGCTCGTCGCGCTCAACCAGATCGACCTCGTTCCCGAGGGGCAGCGCGACGCGATGGTCGCCGACGTGCAGCGGCTGCTGCGCGAGAACGGGCTCGGGTCCGTGCCGGTCGTCGCGGTCTCGGCCAGGAACGGCGACGGCATCCTCGAGCTCAAGCGGCTCATCGGCGACCGCGTCGCCGCCAAGAAGGCCTCGCACGCGCGGCTCCTGGCCGACGTCTCGGACGTCGCCGGGAAGATGCGCCGGGTCAACGGCGACGCGAAGCCGTCCGGCGTCGCCAAGCCGCGCCGCGACGCGCTGGTCGACGCCTTCGCCGACGCCGCCGGAGTGCCCGTCGTCGTCGAGGCGGTCGAGCACGCCACCCGGGTCCGCGCCCGCCGTGCGACCGGCTGGCCGGTGACGGCGTGGCTGTCCAAGCTGCGGCCCGACCCGCTCAAGCGCCTGCACCTCGACCTCGGCAGCAGCGGCAAGGAGCTCACCGGCCGGGCCCGGGCGTCGCTGCCCGAGGCCTCCTCCGTCCAGCGCGCGCAGGTCGACTCCGCCGTACGCGCGGTCTCCGACGACGCCACCTCCGAGCTGCCGGCCGCCTGGTCCGACGCCGTGCGCCGCGCGTCGGTCTCCCGCTTCGGCGACGTCAACGACGGGCTCGACGCCGCGGTGTCCGGCACCGACCTCGGCATGCACCGCACGCCGGTGTGGTGGCAGCTCGTCCGGGTCCTGCAGTGGCTGCTGCTGCTCGCCGGCGTGGGCGGGCTGGCCTGGCTCGGCGTGCTCGCCGCCATGGGGTTCCTGCAGCTGCCGGAGCCGGCGACGCCGGACGTCGGGGGTCTTCCGGTCCCGACGGTCCTGCTCGTCGGCGGCGTCGTGCTCGGCCTGGTGCTCGCGGGTCTCTGCCGGCTGCTGGTCGGCTGGTCGGCCCGGTCACGCGCGCGCTCGGTCGACCGTCGCCTCCGGGCGGCCATCGGTGACGTGGCCGACCGGCTGGTCGTCGCGCCGATCGACGCGGAGCTCGATGCGTACCGCACCGTCCGCGACGGCCTCGCGGTCGCGACGAAGGGCGCCTGAGCGAGCCGGGATCCGTCCCCAGCCCGTCCGCCGCGGCCGTCGTCCCCAGGTGTTCCTCGCCCCTCCGGCCCGTGGGGGACCGTCCCGGCAGATTCTCCTCATCCGCCGGACGCGGACCGCCCGCGTCCCTCACCCCGAGGAGGCACCCATGAGCGACACCTTCGTCACGCTGCACGGTTGGATCGGCAGCGACGTCACCTTCCGCGAGCCGCACGGCGTCAGCGTCGCCAACCTGCGGGTCGCCAGCACCCCGCGGCTCAGGCGCGACGGCCGGTGGGTCGACGGCGACACCACGTGGTACTCCGTCACGGCCTGGCGCACCCTGGCCGACAACGTCCGCGACTCGCTGCGCAAGGGCGACGCGGTGATCGTGCACGGCCGGCTGCGCACCGACGTCTGGGAACGCGCCGACGGCCAGACCGCCGCGACGCTGTGCATCGACGCGACCATGGTCGGGCCCGACCTCAACCGCGGCACCGCCCGGTTCGAGCGCACCGTCCGGACCGAGCGGCCCGAGACCGACGTCGACGCCGAGGTGGACTCGCTCAACCGGCAGGAGCCGGTCGACCTGACGGGGTTCGACAGCCTCGGCAACCCGCAGGACGAGGTGGGCGCGGCGACGGCCGCGGCGTGAGGCCGTGAGCGTGGTGGGACCGATGTCGGGGAGCGACCCGCCCGGCCGTAGGCTGGCCGGACTATGGCTGAGTATGTCTTCACGATGCAGAACGTCCGCAAGGCGCACGGCGACAAGGTCGTCCTCGACAACGTCACGCTGTCGTTCCTGCACGGGGCGAAGATCGGTGTCGTCGGGCCCAACGGCGCGGGCAAGTCCTCGCTGCTCAAGATCATGGCCGGGCTCGACCACGCCAACAACGGCGACGCGAAGCTCGACCCCGAGGCGACTGTGGGCATGCTCCAGCAGGAGCCGCCGCTGACCGAGGGCAAGACCGTGCTCGAGAACGTCGAGGAGGCGGTCCACGAGATCAAGGGCAAGCTCGACCGGTTCAACCAGATCTCCGAGGAGCTGGCCGACCCGGACGCCGACTACGACAAGCTGCTGGCCGAGATGGGCGAGCTGCAGACCGACCTCGACCACGCCAACGCGTGGGACCTCGACAGCCGGCTCGACCAGGCGATGGACGCCCTGCGCTGCCCGCCGCCGGACGCCGTCGTCGACACCCTGTCCGGTGGCGAGCGTCGCCGCGTCGCGCTGTGCAAGCTGCTGCTGCAGCAGCCCGACCTGCTCCTGCTCGACGAGCCCACCAACCACCTCGACGCCGAGTCGGTGCAGTGGCTGGAGGGACACCTCAAGTCCTACCCGGGCGCCGTCCTGGCCGTGACCCACGACCGGTACTTCCTCGACAACGTCGCCGAGTGGATCGCGGAGGTCGACCGCGGCCAGATCCATGGCTACCTCGGCAACTACTCCACCTACCTGGAGACGAAGAAGGACCGCCTCAAGATCGAGGGGCAGAAGGACGCCAAGCGCGCCAAGATGCTGGAGAAGGAGCTGGAGTGGGTCCGCTCCAACCCCAAGGCCCGGCAGGCGAAGAGCAAGTCGCGTCTGGCGCGCTACGAGGAGATGGCGGCCGAGGCCGACCGGATGCGCAAGATCGACACCTCCGAGATCAACATCCCGGCGGGTCCGCGCCTCGGTGACATCGTGCTGGAGGCCGAGAAGCTCGAGAAGGGCTTCGAGGGCCGCACCCTGATGCACGACCTGTCGTTCAAGCTGCCCCGCGCCGGCATCGTCGGCGTGATCGGCCCCAACGGCGTCGGCAAGACGACGCTGTTCCGGATGATCACCGGCCAGGAGCATCCCGACGGCGGCGAGCTCAAGGTCGGCCAGACCGTGAAGATCTCGTACGTCGACCAGTCCCGCGGCGGCATCGACCCCAACAAGAACGTTTGGGAGGTCGTGTCCGACGGGCTCGACTTCATCAAGGTCGCCAACTTCGAGATGAACTCCCGGGCCTACGTCGCCTCGTTCGGGTTCAAGGGCCCCGACCAGCAGAAGAAGGCCGGCGTGCTCTCCGGCGGTGAGCGCAACCGGCTGAACCTCGCGCTCACGCTGAAGATGGGCGGCAACCTGCTGCTGCTCGACGAGCCGACCAACGACCTCGACGTGGAGACCCTGTCGTCGCTCGAGGACGCGCTGCTCGACTTCCCCGGCTGTGCCGTGGTCACCTCCCACGACCGCTGGTTCCTCGACCGCGTGGCCACCCACATCCTGGCGTGGGAGGGCGACGACGAGGACCCGGCGAAGTGGTTCTGGTTCGAGGGCAACTTCGCCTCCTACGAGGAGAACAAGGTCGAGCGCCTCGGCGTCGAGGCCGCGCGGCCGCACCGGGTCACGCACCGCCGCCTGACCCGCGACTGACACCGGCTGGTCGAGCCCTTCGACAGGCTCAGGAACCACTCCTGGAGGCGCAGCCGACGCACAGCCGTGCGGTAGGCCGCGCCTCCAGCCGTCCCTGGGGGATGGCCTCGTCGCAGGACGCGCAGGTGCCGTAGCTGCCGTCCTCGAGCCGCTGGCGGGCGGCGGTGATCTCGGCGAGGTGCTCGCGCGCCTGGGCGACCAGTGCACCGACCTGGGAGCGCTCGAACGCGATCGTCGCGCCCTCGGGGTCGTGCTCGTCGTCGGCGTTGGAGCCTTCGGAGGCCTCGACGATGCCAGCGTAGTCGCCGACGAGCTCGGCGAGGCGCTCGCGGGTGAGAGCCTCGTCCGCCTCCAGGGCCGTGGCCGGGTCCCAGGCCTCGCCGGTCACGACAGCGGGGCCTCGGTGAGCAGCCCGTCGGCGATGATCCGGCGCTGGATCTCCGAGGTGCCCTCGAAGATCGTGGTCAGCCGGGCGTCGCGCCAGTAGCGCTCGACGGCGTAGTCGGTGGTGTACCCGTTGCCACCGAAGACCTGGAGGGCCTTGCTGGTCACGCGTTCGGCGACCTCGGACGCGAACAGCTTGGCCTGCGACGTCTCCACATTGGCGGGGGCGCCGCTGTCGACGAGCCAGGCGGCGTACTGGTAGAGCTGCCGCGCGGCGGCGACCTCCGCGGCCATGTCGGCGAGCAGGTGGCGGATCGCCTGCTGCTCGGCGATGGGCAGGCCGAACTGCACCCGCTGCTGGGCATAGACGAGCGCGTCCTCGAGGGCACCGCGGGAGAGGCCGACCGCGCGGGCGGCGGTCTGGGCGCGGGCGACGTTGAGCCAGCCGAGGCTGTGCTTGAACCCCTGCCCCTCCTCCTCGCCGGTGTCCTGCAGGGCGTCGGCGGACAGCCGGAGCCCGTCGAGGTCGAGCTGCCACGTGGTCAGGCCGAAGTAGCCGATCTTGTCGATCGGCGTGCCGGTGACGCCGGCCGGGAACGAGCCGCGCTCCTTCTCGACGAGGAACAGCTCCAGGCCGTCGGAGGGGCCGCGGTCCTCGCGTGGGGGACGGGTGCGGGCGAGCAGGTGGATGAAGTCGGCCGACCGGGCGTGGCCGACCCAGCGCTTGGTGCCGGTGACGACCCAGCCGGCGTCGGGGTCGTCCGGGGCGCCGTCCCGCTCGGCGGCGCAGGCGACGTTGGCGAGGTCGGAGCCGGCGTCGGGCTCGGAGAAGGCGATGGCGCCGATCCGCTTCCCCTGCGCGGAGAGCCGGCGCAGCCGGGCGCGGGTGTCGGGGTCGGGGGAGTCGCAGCCGGTGCCGTTGCCGCGGGCGATGATGCTGCCGACGCTGAGCCAGGCGCGGGCGAGCTCCTCGGAGACCAGGCAGTACTCCAGCACGCCGAGGCCGAGCCCGCCCTCGTCCTCGGGGATGAGGATCCCGAACAGGCCGAGCTCGCCCATCCGGTCGAGGATCTCGGCGGGGATGTCCTCGTGCGCGGCGTCGAGCCGGTTGGCGACCGGCAGCACCTCGTCCATCGCGAACGCGCGGACCCGCGCGACCAGGTCGGTGCGGGCCGGGGTGTCGTAGGGGCTCGCCGTCGGTGCGACGGTGTGGACGGGGTCGAGGACGTGCCGGTGCCAGGCGGTCATGACCGCGAGTCTGGCACCGCCGGGGTCCGACGAACCGACCGGAGCCGGGCCGCGGCGCGCCAGCGGTGGATCAGAGGTCGGTCAGCGGATGTCGAGGCCGGGCTGGGCCGAGACCAGTCGGTCGGTGACGGCGTCGAAGACGCGGCCGACCGCCGCGAAGTCGTCGTCGGTGGACAGCGCGACGAGGTACTCCCGCACGCCGCGGACGTGGGTGTGCGCCGCGGTCTCGAGGAGTGCGAAGCCCTTGTCGGTCAGGCGCGCCTCGACGCCCCGCCCGTCGGACACGCAGGCGACCCGGTCGACCAGGCCGCCGCGCTCCATCCGCGAGACGGTGTGGGTGACCCGGCTGCGCGAGTGGCTCAGCGAGTCGGCGAGGGCGGCCATCCGGAGGCGACGTTCGGGTGCCTCGGAGAGCCGGACCAGGATCTCGTACTCCGGCAGCGACAGGTCGTGCGCCTCGCGCAGGTCCCGGTCGAGCCGGTCCATGAGCAGCGTGCTGCCCACGAGGTACGCGCGCCAGGCGCGCTGCTGCGCGGCGTCGAGCCACAGCGCGTCGTGGGTGTCGGTCATCCGTCCAGTCTAACCCGAGGTATTTGAACGTTCAATCATCCCGGACCGTCAGGAGAGCCGCTCCAGCACCAGCGCCATGCCCTGGCCGCCACCGACGCACATGGTGATCAGGCCGGTGGACTTGTCGTGGAAGTCGAGCGAGTTGAGCATCGTGGCCTGCAGCCGGGCGCCGGTCATGCCGAACGGGTGGCCGACCGCGATGGCGCCGCCGTTGACGTTGAGCCGGTCGAGGTCGATGCCGAGGTCCTGGTATGACGGCACCACCTGCGCGGCGAACGCCTCGTTGATCTCGACGAGGTCGATGTCGTCGATCGTCATCCTGGCGCGGGCCAGCGCCTGCTTGGTGGCCTCGACCGGGCCGAGGCCCATGACCTCGGGGGAGAGGCCGGTGACGCCGGTGGAGACGATCCGGGCGAGCGGGGTGAGGCCGAGCTCCTCGGCCTTCGTGTCGGACATGACGACGACCGCGGCGGCGCCGTCGTTGAGCGGGCAGCAGTTGCCGGCGGTGACGACGCCGTCGGGACGGAAGACGGGCTTCAGGTCGGCGACCGCCTCGTAGGTGACGCCCGCGCGCGGACCGTCGTCAGTGGACACGACCGTGCCGTCGGGCGTGGTGACCGGCGTGATCTCGCGGGCCCAGAACCCGTTGTCGATCGCCTTCTCGGCGAGGTTCTGGCTGCGCACGCCGAACTCGTCGAGCTCCTTGCGGCTCAGGCCGCGGGCGGTGGCGACGTTCTCGGCGGTCTGGCCCATGGCGATGTACGCGTCCGGGACGTTGCCGTCCTCGCGGGGGTCGCGCCAGGTGGTGCCGCCCTGCGCGGCCTCGTCGGTGCGCGCCCGGGCGTCGGCGAACAGCGGGTTCTGCGTGCCGGGCACGTCGGAGGTGCCGTTGGCGAACCGCGACACCGTCTCCACGCCGGCGCTGACGAACACGTCGCCCTCGCCGGCCTTGATCGCGTGGAAGGCCATCCGCGTGGTCTGCACGGACGAGGAGCAGTAGCGGGTGATGGTGGCGCCCGGCAGGTGGTCGTAGCCGAGCAGCACCGACACGATCCGGGCCATGTTGAAGCCGGACTCGCCGCCGGGAAGGCCGCAGCCGAGGTACAGGTCGTCGATGTCCTTCGGGTCCAGCCCCGGCACCTTGTCGAGCGCGGCGCGCACGATCGTGGCGGTGAGGTCGTCGGGCCGCAGGTCCTTCAGCGAACCCTTGTTGGCGCGGCCGATGGGGGAGCGGGCCGCGGAGACGATCACTGCTTCGGGCATCGGGCACTCCGCTCGTGAGGGGTCGGTCGGGGTCGGTCGGGGTCGATCGGATGCGTCCGTGGACGCCTTGCCACTCTAGGGCGAGGCACTGGAAGGATGAACGAGTGGCTCGTCACATCTACGACTGCCCGCTGCGGTGGGCCGACATGGACTCGCTCGGGCACGTGAACAACGTCGTCTACGTCGACTATCTCCAGGAGGCGCGCGTCGACATGCTCCGCGTGCACGCCCCCGCCCAGGGCGGCGAGGAGCTCGCCGAGGGGGTCGTCGTGGTCCGCCACGAGGTGGAGTACGTCCGGCCGCTGGTCTTCCGGCCCGAGCCGGTGCGGGTCGAGTCGTGGGTGACCCGGATCCGGGCGGCGACGTTCACGCTCGGCTACGAGATCCTCGACGAGCTGCCGGACGGCGAGCGGCGGGTCTACCTGCGGGCCAGCACCGTGCTGACGCCGTACGTCTTCGCCCAGGAGCGGCCGCGCCGGGTCACCGACCGGGAGCGCGAGGTCCTGAGCCGCTTCCTCGAGACCGTCGACGAGGGAGCCGCGTCGTGAGCGCGCACGAGTACGTCTGCCACGTCCGGTTCTCCGACGTCGACGTCTACGGCCACGTGAACAACGTGAAGTACTTCGAGTACTACCAGGAGGCGCGGATCGACTTCCTGAAGGTGATGCGTGAGGCCGACCAGCCGCACCTCGCGACGGTGGTCGCGCGGATCGACGTCGACTACAAGCGGCCGATCCTGTTCCGGCCCGAGCCGTACGTCGTGCGCACCCGCGTCGCCCGGGTCGGGACCTCGTCCTACGCCCTCGACAGCGAGATCGTCGACGGCTCGGGCGACGCCGCCGTCGTGCTGTCGCGGGCGAGCGCGGTGCTGGTGGCCTACGACCTGTCGTCGCAGCGGTCGCGTCCGCTCACGGAGCGCGAGCGCGACGTCCTGACCGGGGCCACGGGCGGTTAGCCGGCCGGGCGCCTAGTCCTCGTCGAAGCTGTTGATCATGAACTGCGCGGCGTGCGTGACGTAGTCCCAGAACTGCGCGTCCTGCTCCGGTGTGAGCGCGGCGGCGTCGAGGCCGGCCCGGAAGTGCAGCAGCCAGTGGTCGCGGGCCTTCCGCGTCACCTTGAAGGGTGCGTGCCGCATCCGCAGCCGCGGGTGGCCGCGGTTGTCGGAGTACGTCGTCGGCCCGCCCCAGTACTGCGCCAGGAACAGCGTGAAGCGCTCCGCCGCCGGGCCGAGGTCCTCCTCGGGGTACAGGGGGCGGAGCACCTCGTCGGTCGCGACGCCTTCGTAGAACCGGTCGACGATCGTGGCGATGGTGTCGTAGCCACCGATCTGGTCGTAGAAGGTGTCGCCCTGCTCACCCGTCGAAGCACTCACTTGTCTATTGTCCCGGACCCGGCAAGGCTCTGCGTCGTACCCCCTGACATCCACGACGTGAAGGAGCACCGATGGCTGCCACTCGTACCGCCAACGCCCACTGGGAAGGTTCCCTGTTCGAGGGAGCCGGACGCGTCAGCCTGGACTCGTCGGGCCTTGGCACCTTTGACGTCTCCTGGCCGGCTCGCACCGAGGAGGCGAACGGCAAGACCAGCCCCGAGGAGCTGATCGCCGCCGCGCACTCGTCCTGCTACAACATGGCGCTGTCGAACGTCCTGGCCAAGGCGGGAACGCCGCCGCAGGCGCTCGACACCCGCGCGGACGTGACCTTCGAGCCCGGCAAGGGCATCACCGGCTCGCACATCACCGTGGTGGGCACCGTCGAGGGCATCGACGCCGACGCGTTCGCCGAGGCCGCGGAGGACGCCAAGAAGAACTGCCCCGTGTCGCAGGCGCTCACCGGCACGACGATCACGCTGGACGCGTCGCTGGCCTGACCGGGCCTCGCGCTACGACGTCGAGGGAGCCCCGGACCCGCCGTCCGGGGTTCCTTCGCGTCCGGCCGCGGCGCCCGCCGGCTCGCGCAGGTCGTTGCCCGCGTTGGCCGGGTGGTCGCGGTGGATGATCACCCTGGCCGGGCGGGCGAGCTCGATGCCGAGGTGGTCGAAGCGGGCCTTGATCCGCTCGCGCAGCTCGCGGGCGACGCCCCACTGCTCCAGGGGAGCGGTCTTCAGCGTCACCCGGACGGTGATCCAGTCGGGCGTCATCTCCTGGACGCCCCAGACCTCGGGCTCCTCGATGATCACCTTGCGGAAGTCCTCGTCCTCCCAGAGCTCGTGGGCGACGTCCTTGAGGATGTCCTGCACGTGGTAGAGGTCCTGCTCGTGCGAGACGGGTACGTCGACCACGGTGCGCGCCCAGTTCTGGCTCTGGTTCCCGACCCGAAGGATCTCGCCGTTGCGGACGTACCAGACGGTGCCCTCGACGTCGCGCAGCCGGGTCACCCGCAGACCCACGGCCTCGACCGTGCCGACGGCCTCGCCGAGGTCGACGGCGTCACCGACGCCGTACTGGTCCTCGGTGATCATGAAGATGCCGGACAGGAAGTCGCTGACCAGGCTCTGCGCGCCGAAGCCGAGCGCCACGCCGACGATCCCGGCGCTGGCGATCAGCGGGCCGACGGCGACGCCGATCTCCGCGAGGACCGTGATGCCGGCGATGGTGAAGATCACGATCGACGCGATGCTCTTGAGCAGCGAGCCCATGGTCTGCGCCCGCTGCACCCGGCGGCCCGCCACGACCGCGGCGGAGTGCTCCTTGACGACGCTCTTCCGGTGCTTGAGGACCGGCGTCGGAAGGCCCTCGGCGGCCCGGCTGGTCACCCGGTCGATCATCCGGTGCAGGAACCACCGCGCGGTGAACGCGATCAGCAGGATCACGAGCACGGCGATCGGCTTGGCGACCAGCCAGTCGGCGGCAGTCGCCAGCCACTCGTTGCCGGTCGCCTTCAGCACGGCGCGGCACCAGGCGTCGTCGGTCGCGCAGGTGGGCGCCTCGACCGTTGACAGCAGGGACGTCGTCGCGAAGCTCATGGGCCGTGACACTAGCCAGACGGCGTCGCCGTGCCCAAACCGAGTTCGATACCCTTGGTGACCGTGACGACGCCTCGCCGAAAGACTCGCGCGCGCCAGCTCCGGCGCGCCCTTATCATGACCCCCGCGGCCGCCCTCGTGGCGCTCGCCGCCCCCGCTTCGGCGGCGCCCTCGCAGTGGGACCCCGTGGAGCCGGTCTCCGCGCTGGACTTCCTGCTGGTGCTGGTGATCATCCCCGGCGCACTGTTCCTCGTGATCTTTCTCCTGTCGTACCTCGGCGGGATGATGCGGTCCGAGTCGAGCTACCAGCCGGGCCTCGCGTGGCGCAACGAGCCGGAGTGGTTCGGCGGCCCCCGCGGCGGTCTGGACAAGGTCGACGAGCAGCCCACGGTGACGGCCGGCGACGCCCCCGAGCGGGGAGGTGCCAGTGGCCGCTGGTGACGCGTTCACCGCGTCGCAGCGCCACCAGATCGACAAGGCGATCCGCGACGCCGAGCAGATGAGCCGCTACGAGTTCTCCGTGTACGTCGGAGCCTCCGACGGTGAGACGCGGCCGTTCGCGCAGCGCCTGCACGCCGCGCTGGCCGCGCCGGACCGGTCCGTGCTGGTCCTGGTCGACCCGGCCGCCCGGATCGTCGAGGTGGTGACCGGCACCGTCGCGCGGCGCGACCTCGACGACGCCGAGGTGAAGCTCGCCACGCTGGCCATGCAGTCCGCGTTCGCGGCCGGCGACCTGGTCGGCGGCATCGTCGCCGGTGTCCACCAGCTCGCCGAGCACGCCCGCCGCCCGACGCTGCAGCACGGCGGCTGACCCGCGGCCGCACGCGACCCGCGACACGACGAGGGCCCCGCACCGACCGGTGCGGGGCCCTCGTGCGTGTCAGGCGTGGACGGGGCCGCTCAGGCGTCGGCCGCCTGCGCCGCCAGTGCACGGACGATGTCGGCGCGGACCTCGGAGACGTACCGCTTGGCGGCCGGGTTGGCGTCCGACGACGCCAGCCAGGCGTCGACCTTGTCGAGCGTCTCCTGGCTGGTCAGCGCGCGCGGGAACATGTACTCCAGCGCGGTCGACGCGATCTGGGTGCCCTTGTCCTCCCAGATGGTGTCGGCGACCTCGAGGTACCTGTCGAGGTACGGCGCCAGCACGTCGGGCTGCCCGGCGGTGTCGAACACGTAGGCGATGTGCCGCTGCGTCTCGTTGGGCGTGCCGTCGCGCACCGCGCCGTCCGCCCAGGACTTCTCCTTGGTCTCCGGGTCCGGGAGCACGGCGAACGCCGCTGCGGCCTTCTCGTGGCCGGAGATCGTGTTGTCCGACGCGAGCTCCTGCTCGATCCGGGCCTTGTCGGCGTGGCCACCGGCCGCGAGCGCGGTGAGGATGATCCAGCGCATGTCGGTGTCGATGCGCAGGCCCTCGAGCTGCTCGCTGCCGTCGAGGAGGCCGGCCAGGAACGCCATGGCCTCGTCGCTCCGGCCGGCGCCGGTGTAGGACGACGGCGGGATCCGCTTGCCGTGGGTGCCGGCGAAGCACTTCATGAACGTCAGCTGGTTGTCGCTGCCCGGAGCGGCGTTGCGCAGCTCGGTCCAAAAGCCCTGCTCCCACTCCAGCCGCAGCGCGTCGCGCTTCGACGGGTGCGCGAACTGCTCGATGGCGACCTGGGCGTACTGCGGCAGCTGCTTGACCGCGGTGTCGTCGGTCTCGGCGCCGATGCCGCGCAGCACGAGCGCGACGAAGTCGCCGGCCGACATCTCGGCGTCGCGGGTCATGTCCCACGCGGCCGACCAGCACAGCGCCCGGGCGAGCGAGTCGTCGAGCGTGTCGATCGACTCCACGACGGTCGCCAGCGACCGCTCGTCGAGGCGGATCTTGGCGAAGGTGAGGTCGCCCTCGTTCAGCAGCAGCAGGTCGGGCTGCTTCTCGCCGACGAGCTTCGACACCTCGGTGGAGGCGCCCTCGATGTCGGTCTCGAACGACGAGCGGCGGACCAGGCGGGCCGGCCCTCCTGAGCCTGTCGAAGGGTCGGCCCGGTCGTAGAGCGCGATGCCGATCCGGTGCGGGCGGAGCGTCGGGAACTCGGCCGCCGCGGACTGGGCGACCGCGAACGTCGCGTAGCTGCCGTCGGCGTCGAGGGTGAAGTCGGCCGCCAGCGTGTTGACGCCCGACGTCTGCAGCCAGGCGTTGGCCCAGGTGCGCAGGTCGCGGCCGGAGGTCGCCTCCAGTGCGTCGAGCAGGTCGGTGAACTCGCTGTTGCCGAACGCGTGCTTCTGGAAGTACGCGCGGAGGCCGGCGAGGAACTCCTCCTCGCCGACGTACGCCACGAGCTGCTTGAGCACCGAGGCGCCCTTGGCGTAGGTGATGCCGTCGAAGTTCACCTCGACGGCCTCGAGGTCGTAGTTGTCGGCCGCGATCGGGTGCGTGGTCGGCAGCTGGTCCTGGCGGTAGGCCCAGTTCTTGCGGTGGTTGGTGAAGCCTGTCCAGGCCTCGTCGTACTGGGTCGCGTGCACCGCGGCGTGGTGCGCGGCCCACTCGGCGAACGACTCGTTCAGCCAGAGGTCGTCCCACCACCTCATCGTCACGAGGTCGCCGAACCACATGTGCGCCATCTCGTGCAGGATCGTGTTGGCGCGCTGCTCGTAGAACCAGCGGGCCTGCTGGCTGCGGGGGAGGTACTCGTCGCGCAGCGTCACGCAGCCGGCGTTCTCCATCGCGCCGTTGTTGAACTCCGGCACGTAGAGCTGGTCGTACTTGTGGAACGGGTACGGGAAGCCGAAGGCCTGCTCGAAGAACTCGAAGCCCTGCTGCGTGACCAGCACGAGCTCCTCGGTGTCGAGGTACGGCGCGACCGACTGGCGGCAGTAGTGGCCGAGCGGGATCGTGCCGTGCTTGCCCTCGTAGACGTCGAGGACCTCGTGGTACTCGCCGGCGACGACGGCGGTGACGTAGGTCGACATCCGCTCGGTCTGCGGGAAGTTCCACACCGCCGTGCCGCCGGGCTGCGCGACCGGCTCCGGGGTCGGCGCGTTGGACACGACCTTCCAGTCGGCCGGGGCGGTCACGTTGAACGTGAACACGGACTTGAGGTCGGGCTGCTCGAACGTGGCGTAGATGCGCCGCGCGTCGGGGACCTCGCACTGGGAGTACAGGTAGACGCGGCTGTCGGCCGGGTCGACGAAGCGGTGCAGGCCCTCGCCGGTGTGGCTGTAGAGCATGTCGGCGGTCACGCGGAGGACGTTCTCGGCCTGGAGGTCGTGCAGCGCGATCCGGCCCTGGGCGTAGAGCTCGGTCCAGTCGAGCTCGCGGCCGTTGAGGGTCAGCGCGGAGATGTCGGCGCCGACCAGGTCGACGAAGGTGCTCGCGCCGGGCTCGTGGCAGCGGAAGGTCAGCGTGGTGGTGGAGCGGAAGGTCTTGGTGCTTCCCGTCGCCAGGTCGAGGTCGACGACGTAGGAATCCACGTCCAGGAGGGCCGCGCGGGCGCGCGCCTCCTCCCGGGTCAGGTTCGTTCCAGGCATGTGCGCATCCTGACACCCGATTCGGGGAATAAACGAATCGAGACCGTTTGTACACATAGTCGTATGGACCGATCGAACCGGACAGTCCGGTTCCTGCACCGAGGAGCTCATGCACCATGTCCGAGTCGCGCACCACGACCACCGGCACCGACGACCGCACCCCCGTCGACTTCTGGTTCGACCCGCTCTGCCCGTGGGCGTGGATGACGTCGCGGTGGCTGCTCGAGGTCGAGAAGGTGCGCCGGATCGCTCCGTCCTTCCACGTGATGAGCCTGGCCTACCTCAACCAGGACAAGGACATCCCCGACGAGTACCGCCAGATGCTCGAGCCCGCCTGGGGCCCGGTTCGCGTGGCGATCGCCGCCGCCCAGGCCGAGGGCGACGGCGTCCTGCTGCCGCTGTACACCGCGATGGGCGAGCGGATCCACCTCCAGCAGCGCGAGATCAGCCGCGAGCTGGTCGAGGAGGCGCTCGCCGAGGTCGGTCTGCCGACGTCGCTGGCCGATGCGATGGACTCCACGGAGTACGACGACGACCTGAAGAAGTCGCACCACGCGGGCATGGACCAGGTCGGGATGGACGTCGGGACGCCGGTCATCTCCGTCGACGGCACCGCGTTCTTCGGCCCGGTCGTCACGCCCGCCCCCAAGGGCGAGGCCGCCGGTCGGCTCTGGGACGGCTGCCTGCTGGTCGCGAGCACGCCGGGCTTCTTCGAGCTCAAGCGCACCCGCGACAAGAGCCCCGACTTCTCCTAGAGCCGGCCCCGGAGGCGGGTCTACGGTGGACGGGTGAACGCCACCCACGACGCCGTCCGAGTGCTCTCGCACGCGCTCGACCAGACGGGCGACCTGCTGGCCCTGGTGCATCCCGACGACCTGGGCCGTGCGACCCCCTGCCCCGACTGGACGGTGCAGCACCTGGTCGACCATCTCGTCGCGACGCCCGGGCGCTTCCTGCAGATGATGAACGGCGAGCAGCCCGACTGGGCCGCGGAGCCGCCCCGCATCACCGGGGACTGGGCCGGCGCCTTCCGGGTCTCGGCGGACGACCTGATCCACGCCTGGCACGGCAGGCCCGACGCCGAGACCGCGTCGGCCGACTGGCAGTCGGCCGAGCTCGCCACCCACACGTGGGACCTGGCCCGGGCGATCGGCCGGTCGACCGACGACCTGGACGCCGAGGTGGCCGAACGCGGCCTGGCGTTCATGCAGGCGAACCTCACCGCCGACAACCGGTCCGTCGCCTTCGGCCCGGAGCAGCCGGCGCCGGCGGACGGGTCGGCGTACGACCGGATCGCCGCGTTCGCCGGCCGCACCGTGTGACCCGCGTCCCGCCGCCCGCGACCGACGCGCAACCCGGTGGCGCTCCTCACTAGGCTCTGCGCATGAGCAAAGTCCTGTCCGCCGTCGCCTGGCCGTACGCCAACGGCCCGCGCCACATCGGCCACGTGGCCGGTTTCGGCGTGCCCTCCGACGTCTTCAGCCGCTACATGCGGATGGCCGGACACGACGTGCTCATGGTCTCCGGCACCGACGAGCACGGCACCCCGATCCTCGTCGCCGCCGACAAGGAGGGCGTCAGCGCCCGCGAGCTGGCCGACAAGAACAACACCGTGATCGTGCAGGACCTGGTCGACCTCGGGCTGTCCTACGACCTGTTCACCCGGACCACCACCGGCAACCACTACAACGTGGTGCGCGAGATGTTCCGCACGGTGCACGGCAACGGCTACATGGTCGAGCAGACCACGCTGTCGGCGATCAGCCCGTCGACGGGCCGCACTCTGCCCGACCGCTACATCGAGGGCACCTGCCCGATCTGCGGCTACACCGAGGCTCGCGGCGACCAGTGCGACAACTGCGGCAACCAGCTCGACCCCACCGACCTCAAGGAGCCGCGCTCCAAGATCAACGGGGAGACGCCGGAGTTCGTCGAGACCCAGCACTTCTTCCTCGACCTGCCCGCGCTCGCCGAGGCGCTGGGGGAGTGGCTCGACGACCGCGAGGCCTCGGGCACCTGGCGGCCCAACGTCATCAAGTTCTCCAAGAACATCCTCGAGGACATCCGTCCCCGCGCGATGACCCGCGACATCGACTGGGGCATCCCGGTCCCCGGCTGGGAGGACCAGCCGACCAAGCGGCTCTACGTCTGGTTCGACGCGGTCATCGGCTACCTCTCGGCCTCGATCGAGTGGGCCCGCCGGCTCGGCGACGCCGACCGCTGGCGCGAGTGGTGGAACCCGGCGCCCCACGGTGGGGAGGATGCCCTGTCGTACTACTTCATGGGCAAGGACAACATCGTCTTCCACTCGCAGATCTGGCCCGCCGAGCTGCTGGCGTACGACGGCCGCGGCGACCGTGGCGGCGAGCCCGGGGAGTACGGCGCGCTGAACCTGCCGACCGAGGTCGTCTCCAGCGAGTTCCTGACGATGGAGGGCAAGCAGTTCTCGTCCTCGCGCGGCGTGGTGATCTTCGTCCACGACGTGCTGGCCCGTTACCAGCCCGATGCGCTGCGCTACTTCATCAGCGCCGCAGGGCCGGAGACCTCCGACAGCGACTTCACCTGGGCGGAGTTCGTGCAGCGCACCAACTCCGAGCTGGTCGCCGGCTGGGGCAACCTGGTCAACCGCACCGCGAACATGATCGCCAAGAACTTCGGCGAGGTGCCCGCGGCGGTCGCCCTCGAGCCCGTCGACGAGGAGGTGCTCGCCGCGGTGGCCGCCGGCTTCGAGACCGTCGGCGACCTGATCGGGCGGCACCGCCAGCGTGCCGCGATCGCCGAGGCGATGCGCGTCGTCGGTGAGGTCAACCGCTACCTGACCGCGACCGAGCCCTACAAGATGAAGGGCGACGACCAGCGGGACCGGCTCGCGACCGTGCTGCACGTCGCGGCGCAGTGCGTGCTCGACTGCAACGTGCTTCTCGCGCCGTTCCTGCCGCACTCCTCCAACAAGGTGTGGGCGACGTTCGGCGGCGAGGGCGAGTTCATGCCGATGCCGCGCATCGAGCACGTGCAGGACCTCGACCCCGACGACGGGGCGGGCATCGGCACCTACCCGATCATCACCGGGGAGTACTCCGGCACGCCGCGCTGGGGGCGCCGCCCGGTCGAGGTCGGCACGACGGTCGAGAAGCCGACCCCGATCTTCACCAAGCTCGATCCGTCGGTGGTCGACGAGGAGCTCGAGCGGCTCGGTCGCTGACGTGGCGCTGCACCCGCAGGCCGAGGCGGTCCTCGCCCAGTGGGCGGCCGGCCCGCACGTGACGGACCCCCGCTTCGGTGCCGCTGAGATCGCCCGGCTGCGCGCCGAGGCGGTCGCGGTGGCGGCCGAGGAGCCCCGGGAGACGGTGGGGCAGGTCGTCGACGTCGACGCCGACGGCGTGCGCTGCCGGCTCTACGTGCCCGAGACCGGGACGCCGGCCCAGCTGGGCGGGCTGGTGTTCGTGCACGGCGGCGGCTTCGTGTTCGGCGACCTCGACACCCACGACGGCCAGTCGCGCCGGCTCGCCAACCGCACCGGGATGGCCGTGCTGGCCGTCGACTACCGCCGTCCGCCCGAGCACCGCTTCCCGGCCGCGCCCGACGACGTCGACACGGCTGTCGCCTGGTTCGTCACCCAGGGCGCGTCGTGGGGCGTCGACCCGACCCGGCTGGCGGTGATCGGCGACAGCGCGGGCGGCAACCTCGCGCTGGTCGCCGCGCTGCGCAACCCGCAGCTGTTCGCGGCCGCCGTGCTCGTCTACCCGTTCCTCGACCCCGAGGCGGCCGCGGCGTCGTACGCCTCCGAGTCGCTGGCGAGCCTGGCCGCCGACGAGTGCGCCTGGTACTGGCAGCAGTACGCCGCCACCCCCGACGACCTGTCCCACCCCGACCTCGCGCCACTGCGCTCCGACCGGCTCGGCACCCTGCCGCCCACCCTGGTGCAGGTGGCCGAGCACGACGTGCTGGCCGGCGAGGACGTCGAGCTGGCCCGACTGGTCGCCGAGGCGGGCGGCACCGTCAGCACGACGCTCTACCCCGGCATGGTGCACGGGTTCTGGCGGCACCCGCAGGCCTTCGACGCCGCGGAGGAGGCGCTGGCCGAGGCCGCGAGGTTCCTACGCGCCACCCTCGAGGGCTGACCGCCGCGCGGCCAGGTGCTGCCGCTCGACCTCGTTTCCGCACAGCGCCAGCGCCTCGTCGTACGCCGCCCGCGCCTCGTCGTCCCGGCCCGCCCGCGCCAGCAGCTCCGCCCGCACCGACGGGAGCCGGTGGCTGCCGGGCAGGCCGAGCCCGTCCAGCAGCGCCAGCCCGGCGAGCGGTCCCTCCGCCTCCGCGACGGCCACCGCGCGGTTGAGCCGGACGACCGGCGAGCCCGTGACCGCCTCCAGCTCGGCGTACAGCTCGGCGATCCGTGGCCACGCCGTGTCCTCCGCCGTCGGCGCGACGGCGTGCTCGGCGGCGATCAGCGCCTCCAGGAGGTACGGCGTCCCGGCCGGTGCGTCCGCGACCCACGGGGTGAGCAGGGCCAGCGCCTCCGCGATCTCGTCGTGCCGCCAGCGCGAGCGGTCCTGGTCGGGCAGCAGCACGAGGCCGCCGTCGGGCCCCACCCGCGCGTCGCGGCGGGAGTGCTGGAGCAGCACGAGCGCCAGCAGCGCGTCGAGCACCGGGCCGCGGGGGAGCACCTCGCGCACGACGCGCACCAGCCGGACCGCCTCGCCCGCGAGGTCGGCCCGCAGCGGCTGGTCGCCGGAGGTCGGCGCGTAGCCCGCGGTGAAGGCGAGGTAGGCCACGTGCGCCACGACCGGGACCCGCGCGGCCAGGTCGTCGGGACCGGGCACCGCGAAGGGCACGCCCGTCGCCGCGAGCTTCTTGCGCGCCCGGGTCAGCCGCGCCGCCATCGTCGCCCGGGGCACCAGGAACAGCCGGGCGACGTCGTCGGTGGCCACGCCGAGGACCAGCCGCAGGGTGAGCGCGGCCGCCGACTCCGGTGCGAGCGAGGGGTGCGCGCACATCAGCACGAGGCGCAGGCGCTCGTCGAGCACGGGCTCGCCGGGATCGGCCATGTGCCGCTCCGCCTCCTCCTGGGTGCGCGCGTCGACGACCAGCAGCGGCTGCTTGCGCGCGGCGATCGCCTCGGCGCGCAGCCGGTCGACGGCCTTGCGCCGCGCGGTGGTGAGCAGCCACGCCGGCGGGTTGCGCGGCGGCTCGTCGCCCCACGTGCGCGCCGCCGCCTCGAACGCGTCGGCGAGGGCGTCCTCGGCCAGGTCGAGCCGCCGGTACTGCGCGACCAGCAGGGCCAGCAGCCGGCCCCAGTGGTCGTGCCAGACCTCGTCGAGGAGCGCCGTCACGTTCCGACCGGGTCCGCTCAGTAGTCCGGGACGTCGACGACGGGACGGATCTCGATCGTGTAGCCCGTCGGCAGCAGCCTGGCCGCCGCGATCATCGCGTCGAGGTCCGGCATGTCGACCACGTAGAAGCCGCCGAGCTGCTCGGCCGACTCGGCGAACGGGCCGTCGGTGACCGTCCAGGTGCCGTCGACGGACCGGAGCGTGGTCGCGGTGTCGGACCGGTCGAGCGCGCGGCCGCCGAGGACCTCGCCGCGGCGCGCCACCTCGTCGTCGAAGGCCCGGTGCGCCACCAGCACCGCCTGCCGCTCCGCCTCGGTCGCGTGGTCCCACGCCTCCGGCTCGGTCTCGGTCAGGAGGACGACGTACCTCACCGGGCCTGGCCCGGGTCGCCGGAGTGCCCGCGCTCGGCCGGCAGGGCCGCGCAGGTCGTCGACTTGGTCATGGGTGGTTCCTCTCTCGGTGGGGTGAGTCTTCCACCCCGATGACGGACGGGCCCGGACGGAATCGACGACCCCGGGTGCGAGAATCCCGGCCATGCGCGTTCACCTCGGCTCCGACCACGCCGGCCTCGAGCTCAAGGAGCACCTCCTCAACTGGCTCGCCGATCACGGTCACGAGGCCGTCGACCACGGGCCCTTCGTCTACGACGCCGTCGACGACTACCCGGTGTTCTGCCTCCGGGCCGCCGAGGCGGTCGCCGCCGACCAGCAGGACGGCGTGAGCGCCCTCGGGGTGGTGGTCGGCGGGTCCGGCAACGGCGAGCAGATGGCGGCCAACAAGGTGAAGGGCGTGCGCTCGGCCCTCGTCTGGAGCGAGGAGACCGCCGTGCTCGCCCGCGAGCACAACGACGCCAACGTCATCTCGGTCGGCGGCCGGATGCACACGGTCGAGGACATGACCCGGTTCGTGGAGGTCTTCCTGGGCACCGAGTTCACCGGCGAGGAGCGGCACGTCCGCCGGATCGGGATGCTCGCCGACTACGAGAAGACCGGCAACCTGCCGCCGTTGCCCGCCTCGGCGCTCGGGCACGGTCCGGACCAGGGCTGAGCGGCCGCCCGTGCCCGAGGGCCACACCCTGCACCGCCTCGCCGGCGGCCTGCGGGACCGGTTTGGCGGCCGCCCCGTGCGCGCCTCCTCGCCCCAGGGCCGGTTCGCCGACGCCGCCCGGCTGATCGACGGCACGACGCTTCTCGACGCGCAGGCGTGGGGCAAGCAGCTGTTCGTCGAGTTCGACGCCGGCCGCTTCGTGCACGTGCACCTCGGCCTGATCGGGCAGCTCGACCTGGCCGACGGGCCCGCGCCTCCTCCGGTGGGCGCCGTACGCCTGCGGCTGGAGAGCGTCGAGCCGCCGGCGTCGTACGGCGACCTGCGCGGCGCGACGACGTGCGCCCTGCTCACCGCCGAGCAGCGCCAGGCCGTGCTCGACAGGCTCGGTCCCGATCCGCTGCGCGACGACGCCGACTGGACCGCCGCCTGGGCCAAGGTCAGCCGCAGCCGCAAGCCGATCGGCGCGCTGCTGATGGACCAGGGCGTGCTTGCCGGTGTCGGCAACGTGTACCGCGCCGAGCTGCTCTACCGGCACCGGATGCACCCGCACCGGCCGGGCAACACGCTGCGGCGCGGCCAGTTCCAGGCGATGTGGGACGACCTGGTGACGCTGATGCACGAGGGCGTCCGCACCGGGCGCATCGACACCGTCCGGCCCGAGCACACGCCCGAGGCGATGGGGCGGCCGCCGCGCGTCGACGACCACGGCGGCGAGGTCTACGTCTACCGGCGGCACGGCCTGCCCTGCCTGGTCTGCGGTGCCAAGGTCCGCACCGAGGTGCTGGAGGGGCGCAACCTGTTCTGGTGCCCGCGGTGCCAGCCGCGCTTCCGCTCCCGCGCGTCCCGCTGACCCGGACGGCTGCGGGGCCACCGGGCGAAACCAGCGTGTCGCACCCGCGTGGCCACTATGGTTCAACCGTGGTCGCAGCCCCCGCATCCGACCGCCTGTCGTCCGTGCCCGTACGCCAGGCGCTGTCGCGACGGTGGAGCCTGGTGCTGCGGCGCTACCGCAACGCCGAGGTCACCTGGCTGCTGTTCCTCGGGCTGGTGACCCTGCTGCTCGGGTTCGCCCTGTGGCGCAGCGACGTCGTGCCGGTCACCTCGCTGATGATCCCGATGGTGCTCGCCAGCAGCGCCCTCAACCCGCGCACCCTCCCGTGGTTCGTGGTCTACGTGCTCGGCGTGATGGTCATCGTCGTCGCGGCCACGGCCAACGACCAGCTCGACGGCCGCCGCGTCGGCGGGGTCGTCGTCTCGTTCGCGGTGGGCCTGATCATCCTCGTGTCCTCGTTCCGCCGGTCGCAGCTCGGCGTCGCCGGCGCCCGCAGCGAGTCGATGCTGGTCGACCTCCGGGACCGGATCACCAAGCAGGGCCACATCCCGAACCTCCCCGAGGGCTGGTACGCCGAGGCGGTCACCCGCTCGGCCGGCGCCTCGTCGTTCGCCGGCGACTTCATGGTCGCCTCGCTCTCGCGCGACGGACGGCACTTCGAGGTCGCGGTCGTCGACGTGTCCGGCAAGGGCGAGCAGGCCGGCACCCGCGCGCTGCTGCTGTCCGGCGCCTTCGGCGGGCTGCTCGGTTCGATGCCGGCCACCAACTTCCTCCCGGCCGCCAACGACTACCTCCTCCGGCAGGACTGGAGCGAGGGCTTCGCCACCGCGGTGCACATGTCGCTCGACCTCGCCACCGGGCAGTTCGAGATCCGCTCCGCCGGCCACCCGCCGGCCGTGCAGATGAAGGCCGGCTCGGGCCGCTGGGCCGTCCACGAGGCCGAGGGACCGATCCTCGGCCTGATGTCCGACGCCGAGTTCACCACGGTCACCGGCACGCTCAACAAGGGCGACGCTCTGCTGATGTTCACCGACGGCCTGGTCGAGACACCCACGCGGGACATCTCGCTCGGCATCGACAAGCTGCTCGGCCAGGGAGAGCGGCTGCTGCGCAGCGGCTTCGAGGGCGGCGCCCGGCGGCTGATCGTGCAGAACGACTCGATGAACGACGACCGCGCGCTGTTCCTGCTGCACCGCCGCTGACGCCGCTCACCGGCCGGCTCGAAGGCCGGCCCGACCGGCGTACGGGGGACGTGGAGCGGATGACGGGAATCGAACCCGCGTAGCTAGTTTGGAAGACTAGGGCTCTACCATTGAGCTACATCCGCGTGCGCTCCGCGGGTCTCGAGACCCGTGCGGAAGAGCGCGCCCATTCTGTCACACGGCGCACCAGCCGATGACACGCGCACCACGCGACGCGGCCCGGCCCGGCCGTCCGGCTGCGACGGCGATTTCGGACGTGCACCGCGTGTCCTCTAGACTGCCCGGGGCCCCTGGAGGGGCCGACCGCGGGGCGTAGCGTAGTGGCTAGCGCGCCTGCTTTGGGAGCAGGAGATCGCAGGTTCGAGTCCTGTCGCCCCGACACCGCGTGCAGCACACCGCCGAGCGATCGGCGCTCGCCCGCACGTCCCAGCACGTCCGAGCACGTCAACCGAAGCTGTTCCCCCGAACGAGGAGTACCACCTGTGAAGAGCGCCGTCGAGACTCTGAGCCCCACGCGGGCCAAGCTCACCGTCGAGGTGCCCTTCGAGGAGCTCAAGCCGAGCCTCGACGCGGCGTACAAGAAGATCGCCCAGCAGATCAACGTCCCCGGCTTCCGCCGCGGCAAGGTGCCCCCGATGGTCATCGACCGCCAGGTCGGCCGTGGCGCGGTGCTCGACGAGGCGATCAACAGCGCGCTGCCCAAGCTGTACGTCGACGCGCTCCAGGCCAACGAGCTCGAGCCGCTCGCCCAGCCGGAGATCGACATCACCCGGCTCGAGGACAACGACACCCTCGAGTTCACGGCCGAGGTGGACGTGCGTCCCGAGGTCGAGCTGCCCGACTACCAGGGCCTCGAGGTCTCGGTCGAGGACGTCGCCGTCACCGACGAGGACGTCGACGCCCAGGTGCAGAACCTCCGCGAGCGCTTCGCGACCCTCACCGAGGTCGAGCGCGCCGCCGCCGACGGCGACTTCGTCACCCTCGACCTGGTCGCCCGCAAGGACGGCGAGGTCGTCGAGGGCGCCGAGGTCAGCGGGATGAGCTACCAGGTCGGCAAGGGCGGCATGCTCGACGGCCTCGACGAGGCGCTCACCGGTCTCGAGCCGGGCGCCGACACCACGTTCTCCTCCCAGCTGGTCGGCGGCGACGCCAAGGGCGAGGACGTCGAGGTCGAGGTCAAGGTCACCTCCGTCAAGGAGCAGGAGCTCCCCGAGCTCGACGACGACTTCGCCCAGACCGCCTCGGAGTTCGACACCGTCGACGAGCTGCGCGACGACGTTCGCACCCGCCTCGCCAACGGCAAGCGCCTCGAGCAGGCCGCCGAGGCCCGCGACGCCGTCCTCGAGAAGATCCTCGACCTCGTCGAGGTGCCGCTTCCCGAGGCCGTCGTCGACGCCGAGCTCCAGGCCCGCCGCGACTCGGTCACCCAGCAGCTCGCGTTCGCCGGCATGACGATGGAGCAGTACCTCGACTCCGAGGAGCAGACCGTCGACGAGTTCGAGGCCGACCTCGAGAAGCGGGTCCGCGACGCCGTCGCCGCGCAGTTCGTGCTCGACCAGGTCGCCAAGAAGGAGGAGATCGCCGTCAACGAGGGCGAGCTCCAGGAGCACCTGATGCGCCGCGCGCAGCAGTCCGGCCAGAACCCGCAGGAGTTCATCCAGCACATGCTGGAGCACAACCACATCCCGGAGATGGTGGCCGAGGTCGTCCGCGGCAAGGCGCTCGCCCTGATCGTCGAGTCCGCCACCGTGACCGACGCCTCCGGCAACCACGTCGAGCTCAAGCTGCTCCGTCCCGACGGCACCATCGGTGACCCGGCCGACGAGGCCGCCGCCGACGAGGCCGAGCAGGTCGACGAGGCCGGCGAGGCGACCGAGGAGAAGGCCGAGGCCTGATCCCCCCCGCACGACGCGCTGCAGCCCCCGCCCCCGGCGGGGGCTGCCGCCGTTCTAGGGGTGCGCGGCGAGCACGAGCGCGAGCACGTCGCGCGTCACGTGGGTGAGGTCCAGGCCGGGCACGGCGTCGCGGTCGACGAACACCATCTGCCGGCCCTCGCCGCACACCACGTCGTCGTCGGTGGCGTCGGTGGCGACGGCGAAGACGCTCACGCGGTCCTCGCCCCCGTCGACCTCGCAGGGCAGCACCCGGGTCGCGAGCAGCGTCAGCGGCAGCCCGGTCAGCCCGGTCTCCTCGGCCAGCTCGCGGACGGCCGCCGCCGAGGGTGTCTCGCCCGGCTCGATGCCGCCCCCGGGGAGGCTCCACCGGTCGGGGTCGATCGGCGCGTGCTCGTCGCGCTCCTGCATGAGCAGCCGGCCGCGGGCGTCGACGACCCCGACGAGGACGATGTCGTGCATGTCCGAACCGTAGCCACGGCGTTGACATACCGCGGGTATGTCACCCATCATCGGCGGATGCCCTCCGCGACGGGGTCACCCGGCCTGCTCGGCGCCGCGGCGCTCGCCGCCGACGTCGCCGACGAGCTCGTCGTCGGCACCGTCCGCGACGTGCACGGTGCCGTCGCCCGCCGCGTGCGCCGGCTCAGCGGACGCGCTCCCGGCGCGGGGACGGGACCCGTGTCGTGGACCGTGTACGCCGGTGTCGGCGCCGGCCTCGCGCTCACCTCCCGGGCCCTGCGCGCCGCCGACCAGCGCGGCTGGGGCGGGCGGCTCGACGCCTCGCCGCGCGGCCGCCTTCTGGTCTCCGCGGTCAACGGCCTGATCGGCGACCGGCTCGTCGACGACGCCCCGGACCTCGCGATCACGATGTCCGTGCGCGTCGAGGGCCGCGACGTCCCGTGCGACCGCGCGTCCCTGGCGGCGGCGTACCCGAACGCGACGGACCAGGTCGTCGTCTTCCTGCACGGGCTGGGGGAGAGTGACGACTCCTGGCGGCGGGACGCCGACGAGCGGGGCGGCAGCTACGCCGACCGGATCGCCCGCGACGGCGCCTGGTCGCCGGTCGTGCTGCGCGCCAACACCGGACTGCCGATCAGCGCCAACGGCGTCGCGCTCGCGTCGCTGCTCGACGACCTGGTGGCCGCCTGGCCGGTCCGGGTGCGACGGATCGCCCTCGTCGGGCACTCGATGGGCGGGCTGATCGTCCGGGCCGCCTGCGCGGTGCGCACCGAGGCGCGCAAGCCGTGGGCGAAGCTGGTCACCGACGTCGTCACGCTCGGCACCCCGCACCTGGGCGCCCCGCTGGAGCGCACGGTCCACGCGGGCGCCCGCGCGCTCGGCGTCCTCCCGGAGTCCGCGCCGTTCGCGCGGATCCTGGAGTACCGCTCCGTCGGCATCCTCGACCTGCGCGGCGGTCTCGCACCGGACCTGCAGCACCTGCCGCACGCCCGCTACCGCCTCGTCGCCGCCACGCTGGCCCGCTCGCCGCGACACCCCGTCAGCGCCGTCTTCGGCGACATGCTGGTGCGGTTCCCCTCGGCGACCGGCCGCCCGCGGCGTGGTCGCCCGCTGTTCCCCGAGGCCGACGTGCTGCACGTCCACGGGGACCACTTCGACCTGCTCAACCACCCGGAGGTCGACGCCGCCCTCCGCGACTGGCTCGCCTGACCCGGAGGATCCCACTGTGCCCACACCGCTGCCGATCGAGTCGACCGTCGAGGTCGACGCACCGCCCCACGCCGTCTGGGCGGTCGTCGGCGACCTGCTCCGGATGCCGGAGCTCAGCCCCGAGCTCCGCCGCCTGTACGTCGTCGGCGGCGGCCGTCCCCGGGTCGGCAGCACGCTCGTCGGGCTCAACCGACGCGGGCTCGTCGCGTGGCCCACGACCTCGACGGTGACCGTGCTCGACGAGGAACGAGCCGTGGCGTGGCGCACCCGCGAGAGCGGCGCGACGTGGAGCTACCGGCTGGAGGCGCTCGACGAGGGCCGGCGCACGCGGCTGACCGGTCGCCGCGACCTGCCGGCCTTCACGGTCGGCACCACCCTGCTCGCACCGATCATCGGCGGCGCGGAGGGACACGACCGCGAGCTTGCGGCGGGGATCGCCGCCACCCTGACGCGGATCAAGCGGGTGGTGGAGGACTCTCGGCC
This sequence comes from Nocardioides iriomotensis, assembly GCF_004168035.1. Lineage (GTDB taxonomy): Bacteria > Actinomycetota > Actinomycetes > Propionibacteriales > Nocardioidaceae > Nocardioides_B > Nocardioides_B iriomotensis. Next base: position 508,695 of record NZ_SDPU01000020.1, read on the forward strand.
TGCGGCGGCCGCGGCCGTGGATCCTGTGGAGCGCTAGCCGGCGGACCCGCGGATCGTCCGGTCAGCGGACGCGGTGCCGTGCATGTTTCTGCACTGCACAAATGTGAGGTCTCTGGCGCTTCGTCCGGTCTTGCCTGGATTCGCCCCCCGGGTTTGACTCCGGTCGGCCGCAAGTCGCGGCCGCGCAACAAGGTGAGTCTCGGGTCGTCCCTGCGCGTCTCTCGGCGTGGACCCGGTCCTCCGACCCCGTGGTCCGCAACGCTTCGTCGTGGTCCACGGGTCCACGGTGCTGAGCCTCCCGACCTCTCTGGCTGCGCAGATGCGACACGATCGCTGATTCCACGGAGGAACTGTGCGCAAGAAGTCAGCCGGGCTGTTGAGCCTGGTCCTGGCTGCGGGTCTGGGGACAACCCTCGGAGCACCCGCTGTCACGGCCAACGCCTCGCCCATCATGAAGTCTCCGGCCGTCACCGCCGACCACCCCGACGAGGTCGCCGGGCACGAGCTGCCCAACCCGCTGGAGGAGAAGCGCCGCGCCCTGCGCGAGGAGGCGCTCACCCAGGTGCTGAACGGCGAGGCCACGCCGGTGCGGCGCAACGGCAGCACCGTCGTCAAGGTGAGCAACGTCAAGAGCCCCACGGCCGTGAACGCCGCCGGCACGACCACCGCGGCCGCGAGCACGGACTCGCAGTACGTCGAGCTCGGCCGGGAGAAGACCGACCGGATCTTCGTGGTGCTCGCCGAGTTCGGCAACGAGCGGCACCCGTCGTACCCCGACAAGGACCTCGAGCCGAGCATCCCCGGCCCGACGACCTTCAACGGTCCGGCGCGCAACGCGATCCCGCAGCCCGACCGCACCCAGGACAACTCGACGGTCTGGCAGCCGGACTACAGCCGGCAGCACTACCAGGACCTCTACTTCGGTGAGGGCGGCGCCGAGGGCGCCGGCGCCGAGCACGAGTCGGTCAAGCAGTACTACGAGCGCCAGTCCTCGGGCCGCTACTCGATCGCCGGCACCGTGACCGACTGGGTCAAGGTCCGCTACAACGAGGCGCGCTACGGCCGCTCCAGCGACAACCCCGCCACCAATGGCAACGACCCGGCCGTGTGCTCGGGCCACGTCTGCCAAAACACGTGGAACCTCGTGCAGGATGCCGTCAACACCTGGTGGGACGCTCAGATCGCGGCGGGCAAGACACCCGAGCAGGTGAAGGCCGACCTCGCGACGTTCGACCAGTGGGACCGCTACGACTACAACGGCAACGGCAACTTCAACGAGCCCGACGGCTACATCGACCACTTCCAGATCGTGCACGCCGGCGGCGACGAGGCCGACGGCGACCCGATCCAGGGCGAGGACGCCATCTGGTCGCACCGCTGGTACACCCAGACCACCCCGATCGGCACCGGCGGCCAGCACGGCCTGGGCGGCTCCCAGATCGGTGACAGCGGCATCTGGGTCGGCGACTACACCATCCAGCCGGAGAATGGCGGGATGAGCGTGTTCGCCCACGAGTACGGCCACGACCTCGGCCTGCCGGACCTCTACGACACCGCCGGCGGCGAGAACAGCGTCAACTACTGGTCGCTGATGGCGCAGAGCCGCGTCGACGGCCCGAACGACGACGCCCTCGGCACCCGCGCCGCGGACCTCGGCGCGTGGGACAAGCTGATGCTGGGGTGGCTCGACTACGAGACCATGCTGCCGTCGCAGAACCGGTCGCTGGAGATCGGCCCGCACGAGTACAACACCGACAAGGCGCAGGCCGCCGTCGTCGTGCTGCCGAAGAAGGCGGTCACCTCGCCGCTGGTGACGCCGTACGCCGGGGCCAAGTCCTGGTGGAGCGGCACGGCCGACGACTACACCGCCTCGATGGCCCGCCAGGTGGCGCTGCCCGCCGGTCCCTCCGCGGCACTGTCCTTCCAGGCGAACTACAGCATCGAGGAGGGCTTCGACTACTACTACGTCGAGGTCGACGACGGCAGCGGCTGGAAGAGCGTCCCGGGCACGGGCACCGACCCGGCCGTGAACAACGGCGTCGACGGTGACACCGACGGCAAGTGGGTCCCCGTGACCTACGACCTGTCGGCGTACGCCGGCAAGACGATCGGCCTGCGCCTCCGCTACGTCACCGACGGCGGCGTGCAGGGCAACGACCCGGCGCTCGTGCCGGGCCTCTTCGCCGACGACCTGAAGGTCACCTCGGGCAGCACGACGGTCCTCGCCGACGGCGCCGAGACCAGCCCGAACGGCTGGACCCTGAACGGCTTCTCGTCGGTCGGCTCGTCCGTCACGCAGCAGTACGACAACTACTACCTCGCGTCGCACCGCGACTACGTGTCGTTCGACAAGTACCTGCAGTCCGGCCCGTACAACTTCGGCTTCCTCAACACCAAGCCGGACTGGGTCGAGCGGTTCCCGTACCAGGACGGCCTGCTGATCTCCTACTACGACACCTCGCAGTCGGACAACAACACCAGCACCCACCCGGGTGAGGGGCTGATCCTGCCGATCGACGCCAACCCGCGTCCGCTGGTGCGCCTGGACGGCCAGCTCTGGCGTCCGCGCGTCGCCGGCTACGACATGCCGTTCTCGCTGGAGAAGTCGGACTCGTTCACGCTGCACGTGAACGGCCAGGCCAACTACATCCGGGGCCAGGCGCCGCAGCCGACCTTCCTGGACAGCAAGTCCTACTGGGACGCCGCGCAGCCCGCGGCCAGCGTCAAGGTGCCGAACACCGGCACCGAGATCAAGATCCAGGAGCAGAACGGCACCACGATGAAGATCAGGGTGTCGAAGAAGTGAGACCCGGCATCCGCCGTCCCCCGGCGGGTGCCTGAGAGACCGGACGGCGCCGGGAGTCAGGGACTCCCGGCGCCGTTCGTCGTTCCCGTCGCTCAGAAGTCGAGCTCGACGGGGGAGGCGGGGTGGCCGTCGCGGACCAGCCGCTCGGTGAAGGCGGCCGCACCGGCGCGCAGCCGCAGCGGTCCGTCGGTGGGGATCGCGTGCAGCTCGGCCGGCGTCTGCCAGCGCACCTCGACGATGCCCTCGGCGGCCAGCGCGTCGTCGTCGAGCTCGCCGCGTGGCTCGAACGCCGGCACCCGGGCCAGGTAGAACCACTCCTCCTGGCCGTCCCACGGCTCCCCGATGTCGAACACGTGCGTCCGGTGCGCGACGCACGGGCCGATCTCCGCAGGCTCCAGGTCGAGCCCGACCTCCTCGCGCAGCTCCCGCCGTACGGCGTCCACGTGGGTCTCGCCGGGTTCGATGCCGCCGCCCGGCATGCCCCACACGCTGTCCCCGTCGGCGAGCATCCAGCGCATCGACAGCACCCGCTCGTCGGGGTCCACGAGGACGACGCGAACGGCAGGCCGGAGGCGGAGCGGCGCGGGCGGGCGGGTCACCCGCCGCACCCTACGTGGGCGCTCGTCCGCTGTTGGCGAACAAGGCCGGATACCCCGTGGCTGGGCGGAGGGTTGCGGCTAGGGTCGGGTGCGTGACCGACATCGAGACGACTCCGCAGATGAACGGGGCCGGACAGTCCTACGGGCTCGACGACCACATCTACCAGCGGCTCCTCAAGGAGCGCATCGTGTTCCTCGGCTCCGAGGTACGCGACCAGAACGCCAACGCGATCTGCGCGCAGATGCTGCTGCTCAACGCCGAGGACCCGAAGGCCGACATCTTCCTGTACATCAACAGCCCGGGTGGCTCGGTCGACGCCGGTATGGCGATCTACGACACCATGAACTACATCTCCAACGACGTGGCCACCGTGGGCATGGGCCTGGCCGCGTCGATGGGCCAGTTCCTGCTCTGCGCCGGCGCGAAGGGCAAGCGCTACGCCCTGCCGCACGCGCGGATCATGATGCACCAGCCCTCGGGCGGCATGGGCGGCTCGGCCTCCGACATCAAGATCCAGGCCCAGCAGTCGCTGCACATCAAGGCGGTGCTCTTCAAGCTGATCAGCGAGCACACCGGCCAGCCGCTCGAGCAGGTCGAGCAGGACGCCGACCGCGACCGCTGGTTCACCGCCGACCAGGCGCTGGAGTACGGCTTCATCGACAAGGTCGTCGCGAACGCCGGCCAGGTCGCCGACCAGGGCCGTCCGGCCCACGAGAACTGAGGGGACGCGCGATGACTGCGACCAACATCCCCGGCCTCACGGGCCGCGCCCCGGCGCACGCGAGTGCCGACATGAACTACTACATCCCTCAGTGGGAGGAGCGGACGTCCTACGGCTTCCGCCGCATCGACCCCTACGCCAAGCTGTTCGAGGAGCGGATCATCTTCCTCGGCACGCCGATCAGCGACGACATCGCCAACGCGGTGATGGCCCAGCTGCTCTGCCTGCAGTCGATGGACCCCGACCGGGACATCAGCATCTACATCAACTCGCCCGGTGGCTCGTTCACCGCGATGACGGCGATCTACGACACGATGCGGTTCCTCAAGCCCGACGTCGAGACCGTCTGCCTGGGCCAGGCCGCCTCCGCGGCCGCCGTGCTCCTGGCCGCCGGCACGCCCGGCAAGCGCCGGGCGCTGCCCAACAGCCGGATCCTGATCCACCAGCCCTACACCGAGGGCACCTACGGCCAGAGCTCCGACATCGAGATCCAGGCCAACGAGATCCTGCGCATGCGCGAGCTGCTCGAGTCGATGCTCGCCGAGCACAGCGGCAAGACTCCGGAGGAGGTCAGCGCGGACATCGAGCGGGACAAGATCCTCACCGCGGCCGCCGCCGTCGAGTACGGCCTGATCGACACCGTGCTGGAGTCGCTGAAGGGCCAGCCGGCCCAGATCTGACCCGTCCGAGCCGGTCCGGACCGCGTCCCCCGCGGGCCGGACCGGGTCGGCCCGGCGACTCGCCGTGTCCTGTCCCATTTGGGGGCGCGACGGGGTACCTTCGAGTTCGACGTACAAACGCAACCCAGCCGGTGGGGCGCAGTTCCGCCCCCGGCCCCGCGGCAAGGCCGCGGCCCGGCTCGAGTCGTGAGGAGTCTCACCTGTGGCACGCATCGGTGACGGTGGCGACCTGCTGAAATGCTCGTTCTGCGGGAAGAGCCAGAAGCAGGTGAAGAAGCTCATCGCCGGCCCCGGCGTCTACATCTGCGACGAGTGCATCGACCTCTGCAACGAGATCATCGAGGAGGAGCTCAGCGAGGGGACCGAGGTCGGCCTCGAGGAGCTGCCGAAGCCGCGCGAGATCTTCGAGTTCCTCAACTCCTACGTCATCGGCCAGGAGACCGCGAAGAAGTCGCTCGCCGTGGCCGTCTACAACCACTACAAGCGGGTCCAGGCCGGCGTCTCCGCTGGCAGCCAGCGGCACGGCAAGGACGAGCTCGTCGAGCTCGCCAAGTCCAACATCCTGGTCATCGGCCCGACCGGCTGCGGCAAGACCTACCTCGCCCAGACGATGGCCCGGATGCTCAACGTCCCGTTCGCGATCGCCGACGCGACCGCGCTCACCGAGGCCGGCTACGTCGGCGAGGACGTCGAGAACATCCTGCTCAAGCTGATCCAGGCCGCCGACTACGACGTCAAGAAGGCCGAGACCGGGATCATCTACATCGACGAGATCGACAAGGTGGCCCGCAAGGCGGAGAACCCCTCGATCACCCGCGACGTCTCCGGCGAGGGCGTCCAGCAGGCGCTGCTCAAGATCCTCGAGGGCACGACCGCCTCCGTCCCGCCGCAGGGGGGCCGCAAGCACCCCCACCAGGAGTTCATCCAGATCGACACCACCAACATCCTGTTCATCGTGGGTGGTGCCTTCTCCGGCCTCGAGCACATCGTCGAGCAGCGGATCGGCAAGAAGACCCTCGGCTTCGGCGCCGAGCCGCCCTCGAAGATCGAGCGCGACATGGACAAGATCTTCTCCGAGGTCATGCCCGAGGACCTGCTGAAGTTCGGCCTGATCCCCGAGTTCATCGGCCGCCTCCCGGTCATCGCGACCGTCGACAAGCTCAACCGCGAGGCGCTGGTCCAGATCCTCACCGAGCCGCGCAACGCGCTGGTGAAGCAGTACCAGAAGCTGTTCGACCTCGACGGCGTCGAGCTCGAGTTCAGCGACGACGCCATCGAGGCCGTCGCCGACCTCGCGATGATGCGCGGCACCGGGGCCCGTGGCCTCCGCGCGATCATCGAGGAGGTCCTCCTCAACGTGATGTACGACGTGCCGTCCCGCGAGGACGTCGCCAAGGTCGTCGTCACCGGTGAGGTCGTCTCCGACAACGTCAACCCGACGCTGATCCCGCGCGAGCCCGAGGCCAAGAAGAAGAAGTCCGCCTGACGCGACTTCCGGCGCGAGCCGCGTCTTCAATCGCGTTGGCTCGGGGGCGTGCCGTGACTAGGCTCGCCGCGTGACGGACTCGAACCTCAGCCCCCTGACCCTGCCCGAGAGCGACGCGGAGGCGTGGGTCGCCGACCGGACCGACACCGAGCTCGCCCGCGCGGCCGAGCTGGTCGCCACCATCAAGGCCGGCGGCCACGAGGGCTCGGCGCTGGAGCTGTGGAACGACGTCAACATCGCGCTCGGCAACGCCTTCGCGGTCGCGTCGCTGATGTCGAACGTGCACCCCGACGAGGCCGTCCGCAACCGCGCCGAGGCGGCGGAGCAGGCCGCGTCGAAGCTGCTCACCGAGATCGGGCTCGACCGTGAGCTGTACGAGGTGCTCGACGCCGTCGACCCGCAGGGGCTCGACGACGCCGGCCGCCGGGTACTCACCCTGACCCTGCGCGACTTCCGCCGCGCCGGTGTCGACCAGGACGACGACGTACGAGCGCGGCTCAAGGAGCTGTCGGAGCGGCAGACCGAGGTCGGTCAGGAGTTCTCCAAGAACATCCGCAACAGCGTCCTCACGATCAGCCTCGACCCGGGCCGGCTCGACGGGCTGCCGGCCGACTACGTCGAGGCGCACGCACCCGGTGACGACGGTCAGGTGACGATCACGACGGAGTACCCCGACTACGTCCCGTTCATGACGTTCGCGACCGACCGCGACGCCCGGGCCGCGCTGCTCCACGAGTTCCGCAACCGCGCCTGGCCCGAGAACGACGGCGTGCTCGAGGAGCTGCTCACCCTCCGCGCCGAGCAGGCCCGGCTGCTCGGCTACGCCGACTGGCCGTCGTACGACGCCGAGGTCAAGATGATCGGGAAGGGCTCGGCGATCCCGGAGTTCATCGACCGGATCGCCGACGCGGCCGAGGCGCCCGGCCGGCGTGACGTCGCGGTGCTGCTCGCCCGGCTCCAGCAGGACCACCCCGACGCCACCGCGGTCGACGGTCGCGACGGGTCGTTCTACGCCGAGGTGATCCGGCGCGAGAACTTCGACGTCGACGCCCAGCTCGTCCGCACCTACTTCGACTTCCAGAAGGTCCGCGCCGGCCTGCTGGACGTGACCGGCCGGCTGTTCGGCATCGAGTACGTCCCGGTCGACGTGCCCGTCTGGCACGAGGACGTGGCGACGTACGACGTGCTCCGCGACGGCGAGCGGCTCGGCCGGATCCACCTCGACCTGCACCCGCGCCCGGGGAAGTACTCCCACGCCGCGCAGTTCGACCTCGTCCCGGGCATCCGCGGCCGGCAGCTGCCGCAGGGCGTGCTGGTCTGCAACTTCTCCAAGCAGCTCATGGAGCACGACCACGTGGTCACGCTGTTCCACGAGTTCGGCCACCTCGTCCACCACGTGCTCGCCGGCGGCCACGACTGGGCCCGGTTCAGCGGCGTGGCGACCGAGTGGGACTTCGTCGAGGCGCCCAGCCAGATGCTCGAGGAGTGGGCCTGGGACCACGACGTGCTGAAGACGTTCGCCACCGACGCGTCCGGCGCGCCGATCCCCGCCGAGCTGGTCGCCAAGATGCGCGCCGCCAACGAGTTCGGCAAGGGCTACTACGCCCGCACCCAGATGTTCTACGCCGCGACGTCGTACTACCTGCACCAGCGGGTGCCCGCCGACCTCACCGCGCTGATGGTCGAGCTGCAGGCGAAGTACGACCTCTTCGGCTACGTCCCCGACACGCACTTCCACACGTCGTTCGGCCATCTGCACGGCTACGGCTCGGGCTACTACACGTACATGTGGAGCCTGGTCATCGCCAAGGACCTGTTCTCGGCCTTCGACCCCGACGACATGTTCGACACCACCGTCGCGCACCGCTACCGCGACCGGATCCTCGCCGCCGGCGGCAGCAAGGACGCCGCCGACCTCGTCGCCGACTTCCTCGGCCGCCCCTACCACTTCGACGCCTTCGAGGCCTGGCTGCAGCGCCCTCCGGGCTGACAACCCCGATTCGTCCGCGAAACTGCGGTCGTCCTACGCGGAGCGGTTGCGGACGAATCGGGTCGGTACGCCGAACTGCCGGAGGTCGTCGATGATGCCCGACGGATCGAGGCGGAGCTCCACGCTCGCGCATCGGAGGACGGCGCGTCCGGTCAGCACGACGGCACGCTCGCGGCGCATGTCGCGCCACCAGTGGTCACTGCGCATGTGGAACGACCCGTCGATCTCCAGCACGAGCACCCGCCCGTCGGGCAGCACCCACTCGCAGTCGAGGAAGCGCCACCGGCCGGTTGCGTCGCGACGCATGCGCTGACGCGTCGGGGCCTCGAGTCCCGCGTCCTCGCACCGTCGGGCGATGTCGATCTCGGCGAACGACTCGGCCCCTCCGGCGATGTCGCCGAGTGTCAGTGCGAACGTGCGCCCGTGGCGCAGCTTGCGGATCTGGTCGATGCCGAGCAGCAGCTCGTCAGGGGTCGCCAAGCCCTGCTGGACGGTGGCGGCCAGCAGACCGATGGCGCGGCGAAGATAGCGGTCGCGTTCGGCAGTGAGCAGCGCCGCGTGCGGGACCCGCAGACGCGGCAGAGCCGAGTCGCGCTCGATCCAGTCGCGGTAGTGCCGGCGGGTCTGCCTGAAGTGGAATCCCGGCAGCTTCGACACCTCGTCGCTCTTTGCGGTGATCACGTGGATCACCGGGTCGACCGTCCACCGCAGCCCGGCCACCTCGCACGCCGTGATGTGGCTGAGCGCGGACAGCGGACCGGCGTGGAGGACCCCGAGCCACATGCGCTGCGCGCGGGTCAGCGCGGCGTTCTGCAGAGCGACGACCGTGGGGGCGGCCGCTGTCCACCGACCTGCCATCAGCTCGGCGTCGACCCGGTGGCGGGTCCAACCGCGATCGCGCAGCTGGGCGCGTGAGAGGACGCCGAGCTGACGAGTGGCGGCGTCACGCAGCTCTGGGTACCGATTCGTCCGCCACAGCGCGGGGTCGCCAGGCGACGCGTCCGCGGACGAATCGGGGAGGCGTCGGGACGTGGGCATGACGGCATCGTCCACCGACCGGCGCAGCGGCGTCGGCCGTCGTCCACAGGTGCGACCCGACCCCGATTCGTCCGCAGAACGGCGTGCGTTGCACGCGAAGCGATTGCGGACGAATCGGGTCGGGTCAGCGCGTCCAGACGCCGGGCGCGGTGAACTCCAGCCAGGTGCCGTCGGGCGGTGCCTGGTCCACACCCTTCCGGCCGTAGTCGCACACCCCGCCCGCGAACACCTCGCGCAGGCGGGCCCACTGGGCGTCCGTCGTCGTCGGGTACGTCGAGCGGGTCGGCGCGGTGGTGCGACAGGTGATCACGTTGCTCGCGACCGGGCCGCCGGCGACGATGCGCGGCGAGGCGTAGGACGGGTAGAGCCGGTTGCAGCGCGTGTCGCCGCGGTAGACCTGCCGCTCGCGGACCCGCTCCCCGTCGCGCGTCCAGCACGAGTCGACGAGGTGCGCCGGCCTGCTGCGCGCGACCCGGGCGTGCGCGGAGCCGGGGCGCGTGTCCCGGCGGACGTTGGCGATCCACTCGTCCATCGCGTCGAGCGCGTAGGTCATCACCGGCGCCTCGGAGTCGAAGAGGCCCCGCGCGTCGCTCTCGGTCAGCATCACCTGGTTGCCGGCGTCGCCGTTCGCCGCGACCAGCCGCGCCCGGGTGCTGAACGACTGGTAGCGCATGTGGATGTCGCCGCCGCTCTGCTGGTCGGTGTAGGCGCGGTAGTCGATCAGGGGTACGTCGCCCAGCCCGTTGCCGCCGTACAGCATGCGGCCGGTGGCGTACGCGTTGTGCCGCGCCACCGGGTCCGCCGTGGTCCGGCTCGCGGTCGGGTTCGCGTCGACGTCGAGCCCACCGACTCCGGCGTTGAGGTCGAGGAACTGGTCGGCGGTGATCGCGCCGTCGCGCCAGGCCTGCAGGCCGTACTGCACGCCGGTGTTGTCGCTCGGGATCCGCGCGAACCCGGTCGCCGGGTCGACGCCGTAGGTGTTGCGGCCGTGGTCCCAGACGGTGCCGCGGGCGCCGGTCGGGTTGGTCGCGGCGTCGTACCGCACCTCCGGCGGCACCGAGCCGTCGAACTCGGCGTCGGGGTCGAGCCGCTTCGCGCCGTCGCTCATCGACGCCAGCGCGTTGGGCACGCCGAAGCCCGCGACGGCCTGCTGCTGCGCGCTGGTGAACGACCCGGGGTGGGCGTCGAACCAGTTCTTCAGCACCCGGCTGTCGAACAGCATCTGCGACGTCCCGAACCCGACGTCCGGGAACGAGCAGCCCGCGATCACGCCGTCGAGCAGGCCGGGGTAGTTGTCGGCGATCTGGTGGCCCTGGTAGCTGCCGCCCGAGCAGCCCCAGCCGATCGTCCAGCGCGGCGCGCCGAAGTCCTGCTCGAAGACGTGCTTGGTCTGCGCCATCACCTCGGCGGCGAGCAGGTCGTCGCAGCTGTGGCCGAAGACGTTGAGCGAGCTCGACGCCACCGCGAACCCACGCTCCAGCATCGAGGGGACCAGCACGCCGCCGGTGCCGGGACCCTGGCGGTACCAGCCGCCGCGGCAGCCGCCGCCGAACGTGTAGACGAGCCGCTCGTTCCAGCCGGGGGAGGGCGTCGTCGCGTCCGGCTCCACGCCGTCGCTCGGGTCGTCGAGCACGGCGATCTCGTAGATGCCGCGGTCGGCCGTGCCGGTCTGCACCCGCACGATGAACGGCACCCGCTCGCCCCCGACGTCGGTCCAGGCCAGGTCGGCCGGCCGCGGCTTGTCGGCCGGCAGGGGAGTCCAGCCACCGCCGGTGGTGCGGTAGACGTAGTCCGTCTCCGTGGGTACGGCGCACTCCGGCCCGGTCGCCGGCGGGAGCATCGACCCGTCAGCGGTGCGGAACTCGGCCGACTCGCAGAAGAACGGTGTCTCGCGCGGACCGGCGAAGCGGGGCGGCCCGTCGCTCGCCGCGCCCGACGCCGGCAGGGGCGGCACGAGCACGAGCGTGCCGAGGAGCAGGGTCACGGAGAGCAGGGTCGAGCGGACGCCGCGCATTGGAACCTCCCGAGAAGCGGTCCAGAAACCGGTTACATCGGGTCTATCGCATGCGTGACGACCGCCACAAGGCGCCGTCTCACGCGCCAAACCCGATTCGTCCGCGATGCCTCCGCGTGAGACGGACGCAGTTTCACGGACGAATCGGGGTGGGGCCTCAGGCCCCGGCGTCCTCCGGAGCGATCTCCGCGGCGACGGCGATCTCGGCGTCGTCGGTCGGGGTGAACGCTAGGTCGCCGACGATGTTGCCGGAGGCCTTCAGGTCCTCGGTGGCCTTCGCGGCAGCGGCGAGCTGCGCGGACGGCCCCGTGACCGTGACCGACGAGAGCGCCGTGCGCATCTTGACCTTCGCCTGCGACTTCGCGCCGCGGACGCCGGTGAGGACCGCGGCGACGGCGGCCAGCATGGACGGCTCGGCGGAGGCCGCGGAGCCGAGCTCGGTCACGGTCGGCCAGGACGCCCGGTGGATCGAGCCCTCCTGCCACCACGACCAGACCTCCTCGGTCACGTAGGGCAGGAAGGGCGCGAGCAGCCGCAGCTGGGCGTGCAGCGCGATCGCGAGCGCGGCCTTGGCCGACGCGGCGGCGTCGTCACCGCGCGCGCCGTACGCCCGCTCCTTGACCAGCTCGAGGTAGTCGTCGCAGAACTCCCAGAAGAACTTCTCCGTGACCTCGAGCGCCGTCGTGTAGTCGTAGGCGTCGAACGCGTCGGTCGCCTTGTCGATCACGTTCGCCAGCCCGCCGAGCATCGCGCAGTCGACGGGCTCGCTGACCAGCGACGGCTGCAGCGAGGTGGCGCCGACGCTGCCCAGGACGAACTTCGAGGCGTTGAGCACCTTCATCGCCAGCCGCCGGCCGACCTTCATCTGGGTCTCGTCGAACGGCGAGTCGAGGCCCGGCCGCGACATCGCGGCCCGCCAGCGCACGGCGTCGGAGCCGAACTTCTCGAGGATCTCGGTCGGGACGACGACGTTGCCCTTGGACTTCGACATCTTCTTGCGGTCGGGGTCCATGACGAAGCCGGAGATCGCGGCGTGCGCCCAGGGGATGACGCCGTTCTCGTGGTGCGCGCGGACGACCGTGGCGAACAGCCAGGTGCGGATGATGTCGTGGCCCTGCGGGCGCAGGTCCATCGGGAACGTCCGCTCGAACAGGTCGGGGTCGTCCTCCCAGCCGCAGATGATCTGCGGCGACAGCGACGAGGTCGCCCAGGTGTCCATCACGTCGGGGTCGCCGATGAAGCCGCCCGGCTTGCCGCGCTGCGCCTCGTCGTAGCCGCGCGGCGCCTGCGCCGACGGGTCCACCGGCAGCTCGGCCTCGGCCGGCAGCAGCGGGTGGTCGTAGTCGGGCTCGCCCTCGTCGTCGAGCGGGTACCAGACCGGGAAGGGGATGCCGAAGAACCGCTGCCGGCTGATCAGCCAGTCGCCGTTGAGGCCCTCGACCCAGTTGGTGTAGCGGTGCCGCATGTAGTCGGGGTGCCAGTCGATCTCGCCGCCGCGGTCGATGAGCTCCTTGCGCAGCTCGGCGTCCCGGCCGCCGTTGCGGATGTACCACTGGCGCGTGGAGACGATCTCCAGCGGCTTCTCGCCGCGCTCGTAGAAGTTCGTCATGCGCTGCGTGGGCTTCGGCTCGCCGTCGAGGTCGCCGGACTCCCGCAGGGCCGCGACCATCGCCTCGCGGGCGCTGAACGTGGTCTTGCCCGCCAGCTCTGCGTACGCCGCCGCGGCCCGCTCGGACGACAGCCACTCGGGCGTCTCGCGGTGCAGCCGGCCGTCGCGGCCGATGACCGTGCGGACCGGCAGCTGCAGCTCGCGCCACCACATCACGTCGGTCAGGTCGCCGAACGTGCAGCACATCGCGATGCCGGCGCCCTTGTCCATCTCGGCGGCGGCGTGCGGCAGCACAGGGATCTCGACGCCGAACACCGGCGAGGTGACGGTCGAGCCGAATAGCGGCTGGTAGCGCTCGTCGTCGGGGTGCGCGATGAGCGCGACCACCGCCGGGATCAGCTCCGGGCGGGTGGTCTCGATGTGCACCGGCTGCCCGTCGGCACGATGGAACGCGACCCGGTGGTAGGCGCCGGCGTAGTCACGCGCCTCGAGCTCGGCCTGGGCGACCGCGGTCTGGAAGGTGACGTCCCACAGGGTCGGAGACTCCTGCAGGTAGGCCTCGCCGCGTGCGTAGTTGCGCAGGAACGCGCGCTGCGACGCCGTCTGCGACCGGCGGCCGATCGTCGTGTACTGCTGCGACCAGTCGACCGACAGACCGAGGGTCCGCCACAGCGACTCGAAGACCTTCTCGTCCTCCTGCACCAGCTCGTCGCACAGCTCGATGAAGTTGCGGCGGCTGACCGGCACCTGCTTCTTCGCGTCAGGCTTCTCCGGCGGGGTGAAGTCGGCGTCGTAGGGCAGCGTCGGGTCGCACCGCACGCCGTAGTAGTTCTGCACCCGGCGCTCGGTCGGCAGGCCGTTGTCGTCCCACCCGATCGGGTAGAAGACCTCCTTGCCGCGCATCCGCTGGAAGCGCGCGACGAGGTCGGTGTGCGTGTAGGAGAACACGTGGCCGACGTGCAGCGACCCCGAGACGGTCGGCGGCGGGGTGTCGATCGAGTAGACCTGGTCGCGGGTCTTGCTCCGGTCGAACGCGTAGGTCCCGTCGGTCGACCACCGCTCGACCCAGCGGGCCTCCAGCCCCTCCAGTGCGGGCTTGTCCGGTACGACGACCGCGGGAGGTGCGGTCGTCTCGGACAGGTCGCGCGGACTGGGCTGGTTCGTCATAACCCGGAATCCTACGGTTCGCGCCCGCGTGGCTGCGAAGGCATTCCTCCTTCGTGCGCCGGCGTGGCCTCGACAGGCTCGACGACGCGGACGCCCGTAGACTCGCCCCGATGTCCGAGACCCCCTCTGCCGCCACCGGGGCCGCGTCCTACGCCGAGGCCGAGCAGCAGCTGCTCGCCCGCTGGCCGGAGACCAAGCTCGACCCCACCCTCGACCGGATCGCCGCCCTGTGCGAGCTGCTCGGCGACCCGCAGCGCGCCTACCCGGTGATCCACCTGACCGGCACCAACGGCAAGACCAGCACGTCGCGGATGATCGACACGCTCGTGCGCGCGACCGGCCTGCGCACCGGCCGGTTCACCAGCCCGCACGTCGAGTCGATGACCGAGCGGATCAGCGTCGACGGCGAGCCGCTGAGCGAGCAGCGCTTCCTCGAGACCTACAACGACATCGCGCCGTACCTCACCCTCGCCGAGGGTGACGCGGGCGTCGACCACCCGCTGTCGTTCTTCGAGACCGTCGTCGGGATGGCGTATGCCGCGTTCGCCGACGCGCCCGTCGACGTCGCCGTGGTCGAGGTCGGCATGGGCGGCTCGTGGGACGCCACCAACGTCGCCGACGCCACCGTCGCGGTGATCACGCCGATCGCCGTCGACCACGCCAAGTACCTCGGCGACCGGCCCGAGGAGATCGCCCGCGAGAAGGCCGGGATCATCAAGCCCGGCAGCACGGTCGTCGTCGCGGAGCAGGAGCCCGAGGTCGCCGCGGTGATCGCCGAGCGCGCCGCCGAGGTCGGCGCGACGGTGCTCGCCGAGGGCCAGGACTTCGGCGTCGCCTACCGGGTCGCCGCCGTGGGTGGGCAGATGCTCACCCTGCGCGGCCTGCGCGGCGAGTACGACGAGGTCTTCCTGCCGCTGTACGGCGCCCACCAGGCGCAGAACGCCGCGCTCGCGCTGGCCGCGATGGAGGCGTTCAACGGACCCGACTCGAGCGAGCCGCTGGACGTCGAGCTGGTGCGCGAGGCGTTCGCGCAGGTGACGTCGCCGGGCCGGCTCGAGGTGATCCGGCGCAGCCCGACGATCGTGCTCGACGCCGCGCACAACCCGCACGGCGCCGAGGCGACGGCGGCGGCGCTGGAGGACTCGTTCGCGTTCAACCCGCTCGTCGGGGTGGTCGGCGTGATGGCGGACAAGGACTACGAAGGCGTGCTGGCGGCGTTCGAGAGCTCGTTCGCGCACGTCGTGGTCACCCAGAACTCCACGGACCGGGCGATGCCCGCCGAGGAGCTCGCCGAGGTCGCCGCCGGGATCTTCGGCCAGGACCGGGTGCACGTGGCGCCCCGCCTCGTCGACGCCATCGACGTCGCGGCGGGCCTCGCCGAGACCGAGGGCGTCTACGGCTCGGGCGGCGTGCTGGTCACCGGTTCGGTGGTCACCGTCGGTGAGGCGCGCACGCTGCTCAAGGGCCGTGGGCGGGACGGTGGCGAGTGACCCGCTCGATCCAGCGGTCGATGTGCGCCGGCATGCTCACGCTGCAGGCGGTCGTGCTGTTCCTCGCCGGCCTGGTGATGACCGGCGTGACCGACCTCGGCTTCGCGGCGTCCTTCGGCATCGGCCTCGGGCTGGCGGTGCTGTGCCTGCTGGCGGCCGGCATGCTCGGCCGCCGCGGCGGCTACGCCCTCGGCTGGGGCGTGCAGGTCGTGTCCGTCGCGCTCGGCCTCGTGGTGCCGATGATGTTCTTCCTCGGCGCCGTGTTCGGCGCGCTCTGGGCGGCGTCGTACTTCCTCGGCGCGAGGATCGACCGCGAGAAGGCCGAGCGCGCGGTGCTGGAGGAGCGTTACCGGGCCGAGCACGGTGACGCGCCTGAGGCTGGATAGGCTGCGCGCCATGTCGACGCAGACCCAGCGCACGCTCGTCCTGTTCAAGCCCGACGCCGTCCGGCGCGGACTCGTGGGGGAGATCCTCTCCCGCTTCGAGGCCAAGGGCCTGTCCATCGCTGCGCTGGAGCTGCGGCAGATCGACGCGGCGCAGGCCGACGCTCACTACGCCGAGCACGTCGAGCGCGACTTCTACCCGCCGCTGCGCGAGTTCGTCACCAGCGGTGCGCTCGTCGCCGCCGTGCTCGAGGGCGACGAGGCGGTCGAGGTGGTCCGCGCGATCAACGGCGCGACCGACGGCCGCAAGGCCGCTCCCGGCACGATCCGCGGCGACCTGTCGCTCTCCAACCGCGAGAACCTCGTGCACGGCTCGGACTCTCCCGAGTCCGCGTCGCGCGAGATCGCGCTCTGGTTCCCGAACCTCTGAGCAGCCTGGCCCGGTCAGGCCGACCGCGGCGCCACGTCGGGCCAGTGGTCCCCGACCATGGTCGCAGCGCGTGGGTACTCCCGCATCGCGTGCACGAGCGCGTCCCGGACGGCCGCGTCGGGGTCGTCGAAGCCGCGCGCCCGGAGCACGTCGGACACCCAGCCGGCGGTGTCGCCCAGCAACCGCGGGTCGTCGGTGAGCACCGCGCCCGCGACCGAGTGGACGGCCTGGTCGAGGGACTCGCGCATCGGGTCCTCGCCGTCGACGGCGGCGGGCGCGACGCCGGTCCGGCGTAGCGCCTCGTCGACGACCGCGTCGTGGGCGGTGCGCAGCGCGGCGACCTCGCGGGTGAGGTCGCCCGGCAGCGGCGGTACCGCGGGTACGACGAGCGGCAGGCCCTCGATCGCGGCGGCGGCGCCGCGGGCGTCGGCCGCCCAGGCGGTGGCGCCGAGCCGGTCGGCGCGCAGCGAGTCGGGACCGAACGCGGCGCCGCCGGCGAGGACCGGGATGCCGGCGGTGGTGCTGGCCTCGATGAAGCCGCGCGCGTTGGGCAGCCCGGCGGCGACCGAGCAGCTCACGGCGGTCACGTCGGGACCGAGGTCCTGGAGGTAGCGGCTCAGCCGCGCGGTCGGCGTGGAGGCGCCGAGCAGCATGGTCTGCCAGCCCTGGGTGCGCAGCGCGCCGGCGACGATCATCGCGGGCACGGCGTGCCACTCCCGCTCCGCGCAGGCGATCACGACGCGTCCGCGGGCGCGGCCCTGCGGCTGGGTGGCGCGGGCGACCGCCTCGAGCGCGGAGACCGCGACCGAGGTGGCGGCGTGCTCCTGGGCGACCGACCAGGCCCCGCTCTGCCAGCGCCGGCCGACCCGGGTCTGCACCGGGGCGATCACGTCCACCATCACGCCCACCGGGTCGAGCCCGCCGTCGAGGAGGTCCTGCACCACCGAGAGGGCGGCGTCGACGTCGGCACGGGCGACCGCCGCGTCGAAGCGCTCGACGTCATCGAGTGTCGTGGCGGTCATCGGCCGGTCACCCCTGTCCGGCGCCCGTCCGTCGGGGCGCGACGACGAGCGCCGTCATGTCGTCGTGCCCGTGGCCGCCGAGGTGCTCGACGACGTCCTGCTCGACGGCCTCGCACATCGCGACGGCGCCGCTGCCGGCGTAGCGCTCCAGCACCGTGCGCAGCCGGTCCATGCCGTAGAGGCCGCGCGGCCCCTTGGCTTCGTAGATGCCGTCGCTGAACAGCACCATCGAATCGCCGGGGAGCAGGTCGAAACCGACCTCCTGGTAGCGGTCGTCGTGGCGGATCACGCCCGCCAGTCGCCCGGAGATCGCGGGCTGCTCGACCTCGCCACCGGCGCGGACGACCAGCGGAGCCGGGTGCCCGGCGACCGCGACCTGGACCAGCACCGAGCCGTCGTCGCGCGGGGTGAGCAGCGCGCACACGACAGTGACGAACTTGTCGGAGGCGTCGTCGTAGAGCACGTCGTTGAGGGTGCTGAGGATCCGGCCGGGAGAGCGGTCGTAGCGGGCCGCGGTGCGGATGCTCTGGCGGGCGCGGCTGTTGAGCACGGCCGCGTCGACGCCCTTGCCGCAGACGTCGCCGAGCACGACCAGCCAGGAGTCGTCGTCGCCGTGGACGTCGTAGAAGTCGCCGCCGATCTCGAGGTGCTCGGCGGCGGAGCGGAAGCTGGTGGCGAGCTCGACGCCCGGGATGACGGGCAGGCCCGGTGGGCGGAGGTTCTCCTCGAGGACGCGGGTGACCCGGGCGTGGTCCTCGTAGATGCGGGCCGAGTCGAGCGCGAGCGCGGCGCGGGCGGCGAACTGGCCGAGCAGCGCGACGTCGGTCTCGTCGAAGCCGCGGCCGGAGCGGCGGACCAGGATGAGCGCGCCGAGCGGGGCGCCCCGGGCGGCCATCGGCAGCGCGAGCACGTCGGCCGGGCGCAGCCGGGCGGCCTCGTCGCGCAACGGCTCGTGCGGGATCAGCGCGGTGAGCGCGTCGAACGGCACCGCGTCGGAGTCGACGGAGAGCAGCTCGTGCTGGCCGCTCTCGATCACCTGCTGCAGCAGGTCGGCGGAGGCCGCGCGACGGACCGTCGTCGTCGCCCGCGGGTCCTCACCGCCGTACAGGGTCAGCGAGTCGGAGCGGGGGTCGGCCACGACCACCAGGGCCCAGTCGGCGAACCGGGACCGGGTCACCTCGAGCGTCCGCATCACGGTGCGGCGGAGGTTGAGGGAGCCGCTGAGCTCGATGTCGAGGATCTGGCCGACGTCCTGGCGGGGTGCGTCGAGCACGACCTCCCACGTCGTGTCGCCCACAGGGGGCTCGACCGGCAGCACAACATCCTCCACGCGTCGACAGACCCCCTTCCGTTCCGGCGCCGAACCTACCACCGGCCGCTGCGCCAGGGTGGGTTAGATTGGATCGGCCGGCGTACGCATGGTGCGCGCGGTTCACACGCAGGATCAAGGGGAGGACCCGGGTGGAGCTGTCCATCGACGTGCAGCGCGAGGGCGACGACGCCGTCGTGCACCTGGCGGGCGAGCTGGACATCAGCACGTCGCCGGACCTGCAGGACGTGCTGGCCGACCTCACCGACGCGCCCCGTCGGGTCGCCGTGGACCTCTCGGACCTCGAGTTCATCGACTCGACCGGCCTGGCGGCCCTGCTGGGCGCCCACAAGGCGCTCGACGAGCGCGGCGGCGTCCTCGAGCTGCGCCACCCGAGCAAGATGGTGGTCGGCCTGGTCCAGATCACCGGGCTCGACGACGTGTTCGAGATCCGGCTCTCCTCCTGAGCGTCCCCGGTCCGCCCGTGGAGCCCGGGACACCGCTCTCGCCCACGGAGCGCAGCAGTCCGCGCCGCGAGAAGGAGCGTGCCCGATCGGGGCGCGAGAGCCTGGACGACGTCCTGGCCGCCTCCGTGATCTGCCACCTGGCCGTCGTCGTCGACGGCGTCCCGCTGGCCCTCCCGACCGTCTTCGGCGTCGACCCCGACGGCCCGGACGAGGGGGGCACGGTCTACCTGCACGGGTCCGTGGCGTCGCGCAGCCTGGTGCAGGCCCCCGACCAGGACGTCTCGGTCACCTGGACGGTGCTCGACGGGATGGTGCTCGCGCGCTCCGGCTTCAACCACTCGATGAACTACCGCTCCGCGGTGGTGATCGGCCGTCCCCGCGTGGTCGCCGAGCCCGGTGAGCTGTCGCACGCGCTGGACCTGCTCGTCGACCACGTCGTGCCCGGCCGCGCCGCCGCCCTGCGCCGGCCGACCCGCAAGGAGCTCGCCGCGACCACCGTGCTCGCGCTCCCGCTGCACGAGGCGTCGGTCAAGGTGCGCGAAGGCGATCCCGACGACGAGCCCGAGGACGTTGCCGCCGGCTACTGGGCGGGAGTCGTGCCGCTGCGGCTGCGGGCGGGGGACGTGGTGACCTCCGCCGACGCTCCGGGCACGGCCGTGCCCGCCCACGTGGCGGCCCGCGCCGACGAGCTGCGCTGACGCGCCGCGCCGACGGGCGGCTGACGACCGCGCGCCCCAATTCCGGCGCGACCCGCGGAGTGTCCTGCCGGGTCCGGCGCTGGTGCCCGCATAGCCTTCTGTGAAGGGTGGGACGCGTGTGACTCACGCGGTGCTCGCCCGACGGTTCACGGGCCGGCAGCCGCCGGCCAGGGCAGCGAGGGTCTCCAGCACATGGCGAACAGCATCATCGGCCGCGACATGGCCGTCGATCTCGGCACCGCCAACACGCTCGTGTACGTGCGTGGCAAGGGCGTGCTGCTCGACGAGCCCTCCGTCGTGGCGCTGCACGCCGGCACCGGCGAGATCGTCGCGGTCGGCCACGAGGCGAAGCGGATGATCGGCCGCACCCCCGACAGCATCACCGCGATCCGACCGCTCAAGGACGGCGTGATCGCCGACTTCGAGTCGACCGAGCAGATGCTCCGGTTCTTCATCCAGCAGGTGCACCGCCGCCGCTACTTCACCAAGCCGCGGTTGGTGATCTGCGTGCCGAGCGGGATCACCGCCGTCGAGCAGCGCGCGGTCAAGGAGGCCGGCTACCAGGCGGGCGCCCGCCGGGTCTACATCGTCGAGGAGCCGATGGCCGCCGCGATCGGCGCCGGGCTCCCCGTGCACGAGGCGACCGGCAACATGGTCGTCGACGTCGGCGGGGGCACCACCGAGGTCGCGGTCATCTCCCTCGGCGGCATCGTCACCAGCCTGTCGGTGCGCACCGCGGGCGACACCCTCGACCAGGCGATCATCGCGTGGATGAAGAAGGAGCACTCCCTGATGCTCGGGGAGCGCACGGCCGAGGAGATCAAGATGACCCTCGGCTCCGCCTTCCCGCTCCCCGACGAGCCCGAGGCCGAGGTCCGTGGTCGCGACATGGTCTCCGGCCTGCCGAAGACCGTCGTCGTCTCGTCCGCCGAGGTCCGGATGGCGCTCGAGGAGCCGCTCCACGCGATCGTCGACGCGGTTCGCACCACGCTCGACCAGACCCCGCCCGAGCTCGCCGGCGACATCATGGACCGCGGTGTGGTCCTGACCGGCGGGGGAGCGCTGCTGCGCGGGCTCGACGAGCGGATCCGTCACGAGACCGGCATGCCCGTCCACGTCGCCGAGGACCCCCTGCACTCCGTCGCCATGGGCGCCGGCAAGTGCGTGGAGGAGTTCGAGGCGCTCCAGCAGGTGCTCGTCTCCGAGCCGCGGCGCCGGTAGCCACGGAGACCGACCGAACCATGCGACCTCCTTCCCCGGGTTCCCCGCAGCAGCGGCCGCGCCGCGCCGTCGTGGTGCTGCTCCTGCTCGCCGGCCTCACCGTGATCACCCTCGACGCCCGCGGCGGGGACGACTCGCCGGTCGACCCGCTGCGCTCGGCGGTCGGCGCGGTCGTGGGGCCGGTCGAGACCGGCACGTCCGCCGTGCTGCGTCCCGTGATCGGCGTGCCCGGCTTCTTCCGCACCACCGGCGGGCTGCGGGACGAGGTCGCCCGGCTCGAGGCCGAGAACGCCCAGCTCCGGGGCCGGCTCGCCACCTCCGAGGTCGACCGCAACCGGGCCGCCGAGCTGGACGGCCTGCTCGCCGGAGCGAAGGACACCGGGTACGCCGTCGTCCCGGCCCGCGTCGTCGCCATGGGTCCCGCCCAGTCGTTCAGCCGCGCGGTCACCATCGACGCCGGCACGTCCTCGGGCATCAGCCCCGACATGACCGTGATCAACAACGACGGTCTCGTCGGCCGGGTGATCCGCGCCGAGCGCAGCACCGCCACCGTGCTGCTGGTGGTCGACCAGGAGTCGGTGGTCGGCGGCCGGATCGGCTCGACCATGGAGGTCGGCTTCCTGCGCGGGCGCGGTGAGCAGGGCGACGACGCCCGCCTCGACCTCGACCTGGCCGACCAGTCGGTCACGCCGGCACGTCGCGACGTCCTGGTCACCTGGGGCAGCCGCAACGGCGCGCCGTACGTCGCCGGGATCCCGATCGGCCGCGTCACCGACGTGCGCAGCAGCCCGGGCTCGCTGTCGGCGCAGGCCGTGATCAAGCCCTTCGTCGACTTCACCTCGCTGGACCTCGTCGGCGTGGTCGTCGACCCGAACACCGAGGGCGACCGGCCGGTCCTCGGCGCCGGAGCACGGCAGGAGGAGACCCGATGACCGCCGTCCGCGCCGCGATCCTCGCCGTCGTCGTCACGCTCGCGGTCGTGCTCCAGGTCGCCGGCTTCTCGTTGCTGTCGATCCACGGCGTGGTGCCCAACCTCGCGCTGCTCGTCGTGGTGGCGGCCGCGCTGGTGCGCGGTCCGGACTTCGCGGCCGTCCTCGGATTCCTCGCCGGCCTGGCCGTCGACCTGGCCCCGCCGGCCGACCACGTCGCCGGCCGCTGGGCGCTCGCGCTCGTCGTCGTCGGGTACGTCGCCGGCCGGGTCCGGCAGGACGCCGGGTCCTCGCCCGTCGCGGCCCTGGTGACCGTCGCGGCGTCGTCGTTCATCGGCACGTCGGTGTTCGCGCTGTCCGGGATGGTCCTGCAGGACCCGGCCGTGCCCGTCGCCGAGGCGCTGACGGTGATTCCGCTGGCCGTCGGCTACGACCTGCTGCTCACCCCGTTCGTGCTGCCGCCGGCGATGGCCCTGCTGCGGCGGCTCCGCCCGCCCCAGGTGGCGTACTGATGGCCGCGCCCCGAGTCCGCGCGAGCTCGGCGACCAAGGGCACCCTGCGCCTGGTCGTCGTGCAGGCGCTGGTGCTCTCGCTGTTCCTCACCCTGTTCGCCCGCCTCTGGTACCTCCAGGTGCTCGGCGGCGAGTCCTACCAGGCCCAGGCGGCCGAGCAGTCCGTGCGCGAGCTCGTCGTGCAGCCGGCGCGCGGCCTGATCGTCGACGACATGGGCCGTCCGCTGGTCGCCAGCCGTCAGTCGTGGGTGGTGAGCGTCGACCGCACCCTGCTGCACAAGATGGACGAGGCCGGCCAGGAGGCGCTGCTGCGCCGGCTGGCGCACGCCGTCGGCGGGAAGTACAAGAGGATCCACGCGCGCACGCTGCTCTGCGGCGAGCCCGACTCGGTCACCGGCACCTGCTGGAACGGCTCGCCGTACCAGCCCGTCCCGGTCGCGGACGACGTCCGGCAGCAGGTCGCGATCTCGATCATGGAGCAGGGCGAGGACTTCCCGGCCGTGCTCGTCGAGCAGCAGAACGTCCGCGCCTACCCGTCGCCGTACGGCATCAACGCCGCGCACCTCCTCGGCTACCTCAGCCCGATCACCGAGTCCGAGCTGGACGACGCGGAGGCGAAGGACGACCAGTCCGTGCACGGCGCGTCGGTGGTCGGTCGCGCCGGCCTGGAGAAGCAGTACGACAAGTACCTCCGCGGCTACCCGGGCTACAAGAGCGTCGCGGTGGACTCGATGGGCCGCGTGCTCGGCACCACCGGGGAGACGGCCGGCAAGGTCGGCGACACCCTCGTCACGTCGATCGACGCTCGCGTGCAGGCCGTCGTCGAGCAGCAGCTCGAGCAGACGATCCGGACCGCCCGCCAGACGCGCGACACCGTGACCAACCGCAACTACGAGGCCGACTCCGGCGCCGCGGTGGTGCTCGACGCCACCAACGGCCGCGTGGTCGCGATGGCCGGCTTCCCGACGTACGACCCCAGCGTGTGGGTCGGCGGCATCTCCTCGAAGGCGCTCAAGCGGCTGTACTCCGAGAAGGCCGGCACCCCGCTGCTGTTCCGCGCGACCCAGGGCCAGTTCGCGCCCGGCTCGACGTGGAAGCCGGTGATGACCGCCGGCGCGCTGTCGAACGGCTTCGGCACCGACACCCGGCTGAACTGCTCCTCGGCGTTCCGCGTCGGCAACCGCGACTTCAAGAACTACGAGTCCGGCGCCTACGGCTACATCGGCTTCGACAAGGCGCTGCAGGTCTCCTGCAACACCTTCTTCTACCGGGTCGGCTACTCGTTCTGGCAGCGCTTCGGCTCCGACGTGGACGACGTGAACGCCAAGGACCCGCTGGTGAGCACGGCGAAGATGTTCGGCTTCGGCAAGGAGACCGGCATCGACGTCCCGGGCGAGGCGTCCGGGCGGATCGCCGACCGCACGTGGAAGCTCGCCTACTGGAAGTCGAACAGGAACTACTACTGCAAGCTCGGCAGGAAGCCTGGCACCGACTTCCTGCACCGCTTCGCCCGCGAGTTCTGCCTCGAGGGCTTCGCCTACCGCGCCGGTGACGCCGTGAACTTCGCCATCGGCCAGGGCGACACGATCGTCACCCCGCTCCAGCTCGCCCGCGCGTACGCCGCGCTGTCCAACGGCGGCACGCTGTGGGAGCCGCGGGTGGCGAAGGCCGTCGTCGACCCCCAGGGCAACGTCGTCAAGCGGATCAAGCCGAAGAAGGCCTCGAAGGTGAAGGTCTCCCAGGCTGACCTGCGCTACATCGACACCGCGCTGCAGGGCACCTCGCGCACCGGCACGATGGCCTGGCGGCTGATCGACTTCCCGCTCGACCAGGTCAAGATCCGGTCCAAGACCGGCTCCGCCGAGGTCTACGGCAAGCAGAGCACGTCGTGGGTGGCGTCGTACGACAAGCGGTACGTCGTGGTGATGATGGTGTCGCAGGGCGGCACCGGCTCCGGCACGTCCGGTCCGGCGGTCCGCAAGATCTGGGAGACCCTCTACGGCATCGACGGCATGAAGGTCGACCGCCGCAAGGCCGCGATCCCCGGCGCCGTCCCGCCCGCCGCGCTCCCGACGTTCGCCAAGGACGGCGCGATCCTGCCGCCCGTCGCCCCCCGTTCACGCAGGGAGGGACGCAAGGAATGAGCCTGACGACGGCCACCCGTCCCCGCGTCCGCGTCGAGACCACCTCGCGCGTGCGCGACGGCCGCGTCGACTGGCTGCTCGTGCTCGCCGCGGCCGGCCTGCTCGTGCTCGGCGCGCTGCTGGTCTGGTCGGCGACGTCGAGCCGCGAGCTGCTGGTCGGCGACGACCCGCGCGCCTACCTCAAGAAGCAGCTGGTCAACATCGCGATCGGCGTGGTGCTCGGCCTGCTCGTGATGGCGACCGACCACCGGTGGGTGCGGATCCTCGCACCGCTGGTGTACGTCGCCAGCGTGGTCGGGCTGGTCCTCGTGCTCGTCATGGGCAGCACGATCAACGGCTCGCGGTCGTGGATCGTGCTCGCGGGGCTGTCCATCCAGCCGGCGGAGTTCGCCAAGCTGGCCGTCGTCATCGGCATGGCGCTCCTCGTGGCCGAGCGCACGGAGGGATCGCTGCGCTCGCGCGAGGTGCGCTGGCTCGACGTGGTCGGGATGCTGACGATCGCCGGGCTGCCGGCGGTGCTGATCCTGCTGCAGCCGGACCTCGGCACCATGCTGGTGCTGTCCGCCACCGTGTTCGGGGTGATCGCCGTGTCCGGCGCACCGCGCGCCTGGCTCGGCGGGCTGTTCGCCGGGGGAGTGGTCGCGGCCGTGGTCGCGGTGCAGGTCGGGCTGCTCGAGGACTACCAGCTCGACCGGTTCCTCGCGTTCACCGACCCGTCGCTCGACCCGCGCGGCGCCGGCTACAACACCACCCAGGCCCGCATCGCCATCGGCAACGGCGGCGTCACGGGCCAGGGCCTCTTCCACGGGTCGCAGACGCATGCCGGCTTCGTGCCCGAGCAGCACACCGACTTCATCTTCACGGTGGCGGGGGAGGAGCTCGGCCTGGTCGGCTCCGGCGTGCTGATCCTCCTGCTGGGCGTCCTCATCTGGCGCGCCCTCGCGATCTCGGCGCGCGCCGACGACCTGTTCGGCCGCCTCGCCGCGGCGGGCATCGCCTGCTGGTTCGGCTTCCAGGCCTTCCAGAACATCGGCATGTGCCTGGGCATCATGCCGGTCACCGGCGTGCCCCTGCCGCTCGTCTCCTACGGCGGCTCGTCGATGTTCGCGACGCTGATGGCGGTCGGCCTGCTGCAGAACATCGCCCGCCGCTCCGGCTCGGGGCTCGGCGCGGCGCCGTCGCGGCTGGTCCGCTCGCGCTACTGACCGGCGCCCCGTCGGGACGCCGGCCAGCGAGCGGGTGGCTCAGTAGACGCTGACGCCGTAGACGCCGAGCGCCTCGGTGACCGGCTGGAAGAACGTCGTACCGCCGAAGGTGCAGTTGCCGTTGCCGCCGGAGGTGAGGCCGATGGCGGTGTTGCCGGAGAACAGCGAGCCGCCGCTGTCGCCGCCCTCGGCGCAGACGTTGGTCTGGATCAGGCCACGGACCTGTCCCTCGGCGTAGTTGACCGTCGCGTTGAGCGCCTGGACCGTGCCGCTGTGCACGCCGGTCGTGCTGCCGCTGCGGGTCACCGACTGGCCGACGAACGCGTTGCCGGCGCCGGTGATGTCGCGCGTGCCGCCGCCGTACAGGTAGACGTTACCGGTGCCGGCCGACGGGGTGGAGACGATGCCGTAGTCGTTGCCCGGGAAGCTGCTGCCGGCCGTGCTGCCGACGTAGGTCGAGCCTGCCGAGTCGGCGTACCAGGTGCTGCCGATGTTCGTGCAGTGGCCGGCCGTCAGGAAGTAGTAGGACGACCCGCTGCGCACGTTGAAGCCGAGCGAGCAGCGGCCGCCGCTGGTCCAGATGGCCTGGCCACCGGACAGGCGGGTGCTGAACGTGCCGCTGACCTCCTCGACCCGGGCGGCGTCGCCGT
This sequence comes from Nocardioides iriomotensis, assembly GCF_004168035.1. Classification (GTDB taxonomy): domain Bacteria; phylum Actinomycetota; class Actinomycetes; order Propionibacteriales; family Nocardioidaceae; genus Nocardioides_B; species Nocardioides_B iriomotensis. The sequence goes on from NZ_SDPU01000020.1 coordinate 535,266, forward strand.
ACGACGCCACGACGTCCTTGATCCGGGCGGCGTCGGCCTCCGAGACGCTCGAGTCGAGCGTCACGACGACCTGGTTGGCGGCGGTGTCGACGGCCCAGCCGCTGCCGGGCGTGGCGACCTCCTGCTCGAGGTCGCTCGTGACGGCGGCGAGGTCGGCCTTGCTGTGCTTCACCACCCTGACGACGGTTTCGCCACCGGCGGCGCGGCGGGCCTTGTCGGCGGCGGCGCGGTTCGAGACGGCCACGACCATCGCGTCGGCCGCCTTGTCGTAGTAGACGCCGGCGGCGTCGGCGCCGAGGTCACGGGCGACGGCCCGGGCGTCCTGGGCGGCCTCGACCGTGCGCTGCTGCTCGGCGACCGCGGCCTGGCCGGGCGCGGCCGCCGTACGGGCCTCGGGCCCGCCGGAGGGTGCGGCGGAGCCGGGAGCGGCGACGAAGCCGGTCATGACCGTGGCGAGCGCCGCGGCACCGAGCACGACCGCCGATCGGCGGTGCGGACGGATCTTCTTCATAGGGGGATCTCCCTGTTCGGGAGGACGCGCCCCGATGCGCATCCTCACGAGGGTCGACCCAACCACTGTCTAGACCAGCGCCGTCAAGGCTGTCGCGGGTTGCAGGTTCGTGCGCTGCACGAACATGAACGTCCGCTCTCGGTGACCGCAATCGTCTGCTGTCACTACGTTCCTCGGTCAACCGGACCCGGTCGCCACGAGTGACGCAGGACCGGCCGCAGGTACCAGGACCGGGTCTCGGCAACCGGCCGGACCCTCCACCTCTCGGGAGAACTCGTGACGCATCAGAGTCACTCAGCGCAGCACCGGCGGCTCCGGGCCGCCCTCCTCGGGGCGGTCGCCGCGGCGACCGTCACCGCCACCGCCCTCGGTGCGACGGCCGCCTCCGCCGTGCCCCAGGCGGGCAAGCCCGACAAGGCGCCGCTCATCGGCACCGCCAAGCCCACCGCGATCGACGGCCGCTACATCGTCGTGATGAACGACCGGGTCACCGCGGCCGACGAGAAGGACGCCCGCACAGTCGCCAAGGAGAACGGCGGCAAGATCCTCGACAACTACGGCAAGGTCCTCAACGGCTTCTCGGCCAAGCTCCCGGACCGGGCGGTGGAGCGGCTCCGGACCAGCCCGGACGTGGCCTTCATCGAGGCCGACCAGCGGTTCAGCATCGACGCCACCCAGTCGCCGGCAACCTGGGGTCTCGACCGGATCGACCAGCGCAACCTCCCGCTGAGCAACAGCTACACCTACAACGCCACCGGCTCCGGCGTGACGGCGTACATCATCGACACCGGCATCCGCGCCACCCACAGCGAGTTCGGCGGCCGGGTGACCTCGGGTTACACCGCGATCAACGACGGCAATGGCACCAACGACTGCCACGGCCACGGCACGCACGTCGCGGGCACGGTCGGCGGGTCGACGTACGGCGTCGCCAAGCAGGTCACGCTGAAGCCCGTGCGGGTGCTCGACTGTGCCGGCAGCGGCGCCAATTCCGGCGTCATCGCCGGTGTCGACTGGGTGACCTCGAACCACGCCGCGGGCACCCCGGCAGTGGCGAACATGAGCCTCGGCGGGGGCGTCTCGTCCGCGCTCGACACGGCGGTCACCAACTCGATCAACGACGGCGTGACGTATGCGGTCGCCGCCGGCAACGAGAACACCAACGCCTGCAACGGCTCGCCGTCGCGCGTCGGCGCCGCGCTCACCGTCGGCGCGACCACGAGCACCGACGCCCGGTCGAGCTTCTCCAACTACGGCTCCTGCCTCGACCTGTTCGCGCCCGGCTCCAGCATCACCTCGGCCTGGAACACCAGCGACACGGCGACCAACACGATCAACGGCACGTCGATGGCCACGCCGCACGTCGCCGGTGTCGCCGCGCTGTACCTCCAGGGCAACCCGACCGCGTCGGCCGCCACGGTCGGCAGCGCGGTCGTCAACGGCGCCACCTCCGGCGTGGTGACCGGTGCGGGCACCGGCTCGCCGAACCGCCTGCTCTACTCGCTGCTCTCCGGTGGCACCACCCCGCCGCCGACCGGCGGCAACCTGCTCGCCAACCCGGGCTTCGAGTCCGGCGCGACCGGCTGGTCCGCCTCGTCCGGCGTCATCACCAACGACTCCGGCGCCGCGGCCCGCACCGGCACCTGGAAGGCGTGGCTGGACGGCTACGGCACCACGCACACCGACACGCTGTCGCAGACGGTCTCCGTCCCGGCCGCGTCGAGCGCGTCGCTGTCGTTCTACCTGTACGTCTCCAGCCAGGAGACCACCACCAGCACCGCCTACGACACCCTCCGGGTGCAGGCCACGTCCGGTGGCGTCACCACCACGCTGGCGACGTACTCGAACCTGAACAAGGGTTCGTCCTACGTGCTGCGCACGCTGAACCTGTCGGCCTACACCGGCAAGTCGGTCACGCTCACGTTCACCGGCACCGAGGACTCGAGCCTGGCCACCAGCTTCGTCATCGACGACACGTCGCTGACCACGAGCTGACCGCCGAACCTCTCCCCACCCACCGGGGCCCGCGCGATCGCGCGGGCCCCGGTGTGCTGCTCGGTCTAGTGCGTCCGGGTCTGCCGCGGCACCGCACGGGGGAGGACGCTGGTAGCGAGCCGTCGCACCTCGCTCGACACCGGGAGGGAGCAGCCCCATGGACGTCGCCACCCTGCACCGCGGGACCGTGGACCACTGGCAGCGGGCACTGGCCGCCGTCGGGCCGGACGACTGGGGGAGGTCCACCCCGTGCGCCGGCTGGAACGTCCACGACCTCGTGAACCACGTGGTCGGCGAGGAGCTGTGGACCGTCCCGCTGCTCGAGGGCGCGACCATCGAGGACGTCGGCGACAGCTTCGAGGGCGACCTGCTCGGCGACCCGGTGACCGCCGCCCGCCGGGCCAGCGACGCGGCGCTCGCGGCGGTGGCCGCCGTGGACCGCTACGCCCCGCTCGGCGGCATGGTGCACCTGTCCTACGGGCGCGAGAACGTCGAGGAGTACGTCCTGCAGCTCAGCGCCGACCACCTGGTGCACGGCTGGGACCTCGCGGTCGCGGTCGGCGCGGACACCCACCTCGCGCCCGAGCTCGTCCTCGGCGTGTCGACGTGGTTCAAGGAGCGCGAGCACATGTACCGCGAGGCCGGCGTGGTCGCGCCCCGCGTCGAGGTGACGGGGGACGCGCAGACCATGCTGCTCGCGGCGTTCGGCCGGGACGCGCGGTGGGCGGCGGCCGTCTGACGACGTACCCTTGGAGGTCGTTCCCTCACCCCAGCACCCCCAATGTTCTGCGAGGTTGCACCGTGCCCACCGCCACCGCGGCCGCCCAGGCCCCGTCGGCCGAGTCGCTGTTCCCACGCCTGGAGCCGCTGCTGCCGTCCGTGCAGAAGCCGATCCAGTACGTCGGCGGCGAGCTGAACTCCACCCCGAAGGAGTGGGGTGACGACGACGCCACCGTCCGCTGGGCGCTGATGTACCCCGACGCCTACGAGGTGGGGCTGCCCAACCAGGGCGTGCAGATCCTCTACGAGGTGCTCAACGAGCGCGACTGGATCGTCGCCGAGCGCACCTACTCCGTGTGGCCCGACATGGAGAAGGTGATGCGGGCCGGTGACGAGCAGGGGGCGATCCCGCAGTTCACCGTCGACAACCACCGACCGGTCCGTGCCTTCGACGTCTTCGGCATCTCGTTCTCGACCGAGCTCGGCTACACCAACCTGCTGACCGCCCTCGACCTCGCCGGCATCCCGCTGCCCGCGCGTGACCGAGGCGAGGACGACCCGATCGTGCTCGCCGGCGGTCACGCGGCGTTCAACCCCGAGCCGATCGCCGACTTCCTCGACGCCGCCGTGCTCGGCGACGGCGAGGAGATCGTGCTGAAGATCTCCGAGGTCGTCCGCGAGTGGAAGGCCGAGGGGCGGCCCGGCCTCGGGGGCCGCACCCCGCGCGAGGAGCTGCTCTACCGCCTCGCGGTGTCCGGCGCGGTCTACGTGCCGGCGTTCTACGACGTCGACTACCTCCCCGACGGCCGGATCAAGCGCGTCGCGCCCAACACCTCCGGCGTCCCGTGGCGCGTGCACAAGCACACGCTGATGGACCTCGACGCGTGGCCGTACCCCAAGCAGCCGCTCGTGCCGCTCGCCGAGACCGTGCACGAGCGGTACTCCGTCGAGATCTTCCGCGGCTGCACCCGCGGCTGCCGGTTCTGCCAGGCCGGCATGATCACGCGGCCGGTGCGCGAGCGCTCGATCACCACGATCGGCGACATGGTCGACAACGGGATCAAGAAGTCCGGCTTCGAGGAGGTCGGCCTGCTCTCGCTGTCGAGTGCCGACCACACCGAGATCGGCGACGTCGCGAAGGGCCTCGCCGACCGCTACGAGGGCAGCAACGTCTCGCTGTCGCTGCCCTCCACCCGCGTCGACGCCTTCAACATCACCCTCGCCAACGAGTTCTCCCGCAACGGCCGCCGCTCCGGCCTGACGTTCGCCCCCGAGGGCGGCTCGGAGCGGATGCGCAAGGTGATCAACAAGATGGTCACCGAGGAGGACCTCATCCGGACCGTCGCGACGGCGTACTCCCACGGCTGGCGGCAGGTGAAGCTCTACTTCATGTGCGGCCTCCCGACCGAGACCGACGAGGACGTCCTCGAGATCGCCGACCTGGCCAAGAAGGTCATCGCCAAGGGCCGCGAGGTCTCCGGCCGCAACGACATCCGTTGCACGGTGTCGATCGGCGGGTTCGTGCCGAAGCCGCACACGCCGTTCCAGTGGGCCGCGCAGCTCGACCACGAGACCACCGACGCGCGCCTGCAGAAGCTGCGCGACGACGTGCGCTCCGACAAGCGCTACGGGCGCGCGATCGGCTTCCGCTACCACGACGGCCGCCCCGGCATCATCGAGGGACTGCTCTCGCGCGGCGACCGCCGCGTCGGCCGCGTCATCGAGGCCGTCTGGCGCGACGGCGGCCGCTTCGACGGCTGGAGCGAGCACTTCTCTTTCGACCGCTGGGAGTCCGCCGCCGCGCGCGCCCTCGCCGACACGCCCGTCGACCTCGACTGGTACACCGTCCGCGAGCGCGAGCACGCCGAGGTGCTGCCCTGGGACCACCTCGACTCCGGTCTCGACAAGGACTGGCTGTGGGAGGACTGGCAGGACGCGGTCGACCCCGACTCCACCGTCGAGGTCGAGGACTGCCGCTGGACCCCCTGCTACGACTGCGGCGTCTGCCCCCAGATGGACACCGAGATCCAGATCGGCCCCACCGGCAAGAAGCTGCTGCCGCTCTCGGTCGTCTGACGTGCCCGACTCGTCACCGGCGCGCGTGCGCGTCGCCGCCTCGGCCGACCGCGCCGCCGTGGCGGGGCTGAGCCGCGCGTGGGCGGAGGAGAAGGCCGGCCAGGTCATCGACGACCCCGACTTCGACAGCGTCTTCGCCGGCTGGGCCGAGCGGGAGGAGTCCCGCCGGGTCACCTGGCTCGTCGACGTCGACGGTGCGGACGTGGGGATGCTGAACATGCTGGTCTTCGAGCGGATGCCGCGCCCCGGCGACGTCGCCTCCGGCCGGCCGACGCGATGGGGCTACGTGGCGAACGTGTACGTCGACGCCGGCCACCGCGACCGCGGCCTCGGCCGGCTGCTGCTCGACGCCGCGGCGTCGTACGCCGAGCGCGAGCGGTTCGCCCGGATCGTGCTGAGCCCCTCGGAGCGGTCCGTGCCGCTCTACACTCGGGCGGGTTTCGTGCCCGCCACGAGCCTGCTGGTCAAGCCGCTGGGCTGAGGCCTCGTGTGGGCTCGAGCCCGAAGCAAATGGGTCACGAACGACAGGTCTGCCGGCGTGTCGAGTGTCGTTCGTGACCCATTCCGGGTCGGCCGGGCCGACCCTCAGCGCGGCGGCTTGGCGACCCGGGCGAGAAGGCGGGCACGTCCGCGTGTCGTGAACGTCGACTCGGCGAGGAGCCAGTGCCAGCGGGCCACCCGACGAGGGTCGTGCGCGCGGCCGAGCGCCTGGTCGCAGTCGCGGATGATCGCAGTCGCCTCGTGCAGGACTTCGACGGCGGTGTAGCCGCGCCGGGTCCAGCCGGCGTTGGCGAGGCGCCGGTCGCGCGCGAGGTCCTTGCGCTGCTGGGCGGGGGAGCGGTGGTGGACGCCGTCGTACTCGTGCAGCGTCGTGGTGCCCTCGAGCCAGAGGTCACCCCGGGCGACGAACCTGCCGTGGTGGCGCACCTCGTGTTGCGGGACGACCGGCACGTCGGCGGAGACGTGCAGGACGCGGAGGAGCGACTCCCAGGCCGACTCGGACCGGCTGTCGCACCACTGCAACGCCTCCCGCAGCCGCGGCGCCCCGCGGCGGCGGGCGGTTGCGGCCTCCGCGAGCTCCTCGACGGTGGTGTGGCCGTGGTGCAGCGCCGCGTCGACGAGCACGACGAGGTCGAGCAGCCCGATGTCGTGCGCGCAGGCCAGCAGGGTCTCAGGCGGCAACGTGACCGGCAGGCCGGACTCCCGGCCGATGCGGAAGGCTTGCGGCAGCCGGGTCACCCGGAGGCCGGCCCGCCGCGGGCGTGAGCCGGCGTGCGGCACCGCCGCGAAGGTCGGGGTGCCCGCCGGGACCGGCGGCAGCCACCAGCCGTGCAGCCGCGCGGCGGTCAGGTGCGTGAACGCCGCGCGCGGCGGCAGGACGCGCTGCCAGGCCGCCAGCGACGCGTGCAGGTCGTCGAGGTCGACGACGTACAGGCCGTGGCTGAGCCGGGTCCAGCCCTTCGACCGGACCCGTCCTCGGCGCGCGACGTCGTCCACGGCTCCAGGTTGGCCGGGTCCGCCGCCATCGTCAGCCGACGGCGGCGGACCCTGTGCACGACAGGAGCCGGACAGCCCTTGGGGACCGGATGTGGCTCAGAAGCCGTCGAGCGCGAGACCCCGCGTGCGCGTGGCGGTCGACGTCGACGAGTCGTCCGGACGCGTGTCGGCCACCCACTTCGAACGCTGCTGCCAGATGTGGTCGAAGTTCTGCCGGTAGTCCCAGAACGCGCCGCGGCGGGGGATGTGCACGGTGAGCTCGTCGCCGTTCAGCGAGCGGTCGGACCAGTTCTGCGAGCCGGTCCACACGTGCCAGCCGGAGGTGTCCTTGCCGTAGCGGCCGCCCAGAATCATGTACTTCGAGTGCGTGAACATGTCGATCTCGCCGTTGTTGTTGCGATCGTAGTCGGGGCTCTTGATCAGCACCCCGTTGCGCGCCAGGATCTGCACGACCCGGCCGCCGGCGTCGCTCTCGAGCACCTTGATGTTGCAGCCCTTGCGGGACAGGTCGGCGACCTTCTTGGCGAGGTAGACGCCGCGGGTGCCGTTCCAGCCGTACATGTTGACCCGGATGATCGTCTTGCCGCCGCGGCCGGTCGCGCCGGTGGCGCCGTTGCAGCGCACGCGCTTGAGCCGGCTCATCACCGGGTCGTTGTCCTTGGTGTTGTTCACGCGCGGGTAGACGGTGACGTCGAAGTCGCCGACGGGCCGGTTCATGTACGGGCGCTTGACGGGTCGGTCGCGCCTCATCTCGTCGAAGACGCCGCGCAGCACGGCGTGCAGGGACTTTCGGTTCGTGGTCGTGTACAGGTCGTTCCACTGCGTCTTCGCGCCGAAGCCGGTGAGGTTGACCGAGCCGAACATCACGACGTTCTGCGCCGTACCGATGTCGGTGAACAGGAAGAACTTCGAGTGCAGGTTGCCCGTCGTGCCGCGGCAGGAGCGCTGGCAGATGTGCAGGAAGCTCTTGCGGTCGGTGTTCTTGCCGAGTGCCTTCTGCAGCCGCACCGTCTGGCGCGACGTCCAGTTGCCGTTGAGCAGGACCTGCACCTTCACGCCGCGCTTCTTGGCGCGGATGAGGGCGTCGGTGATGTCCTTGCGGTCGTTGGAGTACGCCGCGATGCGGATCGTCGAACCCGGGACGGCGGCGTCGATCGTGCTGGCGATCTTGACCAGCAGCCGGTCCTTCTCGGGGAACGAGCCCCACGGGTTGTTGAAGACGGCGCCGTCTTCGGGCTTGTACGCCGCCGCGCCGGTGGCAGTCGCGCCGACGAGCAGGGCAGCCGCCGCGAGCGCGGCAAGGAGCTTCTTGATCACGAGAGGGTGTCCCCGTTTCCTGGTCCCGAGTGGCCATGCGCGCGGGGCGGAGTCCCCCGTGGTGGTGCGTGCGCGCGGATTGCCCGAACGAGGTTAGGGCATCGGCGATCGGTCGTCGGCCGCGGGTCCACGACCCGGGAGGGCCGGAATCAGCTGGTCTTGTCGTCGCTCGGGTCGAGCCACTTGGTCCAGTTCTTCCAGAGGTAGTCGAAGTTCGCGACGTACGACTTGTGCGTCGCGGCACCCGGGATCCGGATCGTCACCTCGTCGTTGCGGAGGCCGAGGTTGGACCAGTTCTCCGACCCGGTCCAGACCTGGTTGCTCATCTCGCCGCGGAACGAGCCGCTGAGCGTCATGTACTTCTGGTGCGTGAACACCTCGAACGGCGTGTCGTCGAACCCGGTGTCCTTGTTGTGGTCGAGGTCCAGGTCGGCGGTCTTCACGAGCACGCCGCCGGCGATCAGGTTGCGCACCACGCGGCCGCCGGGGGAGGAGAGGATCACGCGCACGTCGCAGCCGGCGCGGTCGAGGTCGGCCATCTTCTTCGCGAGGTACAGGCCGCGGCTGTCCACCCAGCCGTACATCACGACGCGGATCATCGTGTGCCCGTTGATGCCGGTGCCGCCGGACGCGGCACAGCGCACCTCGTCCAGGCGGTGCATCACGGGGTCGTTGGCCTGGTCCATCGACGGCATCGGGAAGAACTCGTTCTCGTAGTCGCCGACCACCTTGTGGACGTACGGCGAGGCGACCCGGCGGTCGCGGACGAGCTGCTCGAACAGCGTCGTGTAGAGCTCGCGCAGCTGCGGCGCCTCGCTGGTCGTGTACAGGTCGTTCCACTGCACGCGGGCGCCGTAGCCGGTGAGGTTGGCCGAGCCGACCATCACGACGTCGGAGGCCTGGCCGGCCTTGGAGAACAGGTAGAACTTCATGTGCTGGTTGCCGAAACCGCCGCGGCACGAGCCCGCGCAGATCGACACGAAGCTGCGCCGGTCGACGTCCTGGCCGAGCACCTTGACCAGACGGCGCGTCGCGCCCGAGGTCCAGTTGTCGTTGAGCACGACCTGCACGTCGACACCGCGCTGGTGCGCGCGGATCAGCGCCTCGGCGACGTCGGGCCGGTCGTTGGAGTAGGCCGCGATCCGGATCTCGCTGCCGCGCGGCGTGCTGTCGATCGTCTTGACGATGTGGGTGAGGATCCGGTCCTTCGACTCGAGCGGACCGCGCGGGTTGTTGAAGATCGCCCCGGGCGCCGGCGTGTAGGCGTTGGCCGCGGTGGGCGCGCCGACGACGAGGGCGAGGGCGCTGAGCAGCGCCACCAGGGCGGACGTGACGGTGCGGTGCATGGGCGTGCCTTCGACGATGAGGACCGGTGCGGGTCGGGGACAGCCTGCAGATTCTGGCACAGGGCGGCCCACGCGCCGGAGCGGCTCACGGGCGGGCGGGCAGCTCGTCCTCGACGTACCGCTGCTTGGACACCATCCAGCCCGTGACGGCCTGGGGCAGGGCCAGGAGCGTGAGCAGCACCAGGGGGACCGTCCAGCCGTCCGTGAGGTCGTGGACGAGGCCGACGGAGAACGGCCCGGCGGTGGCCAGCAGGTAGCCGACGCCCTGGGTGAAGCCCGACAGCGCCGCCGTGCCGCCGCTGGTCCGGGCGCGCAGGCCGATCAGCGTGAGCACGACCGGGAAGACGGCCGTGGCGGTGCCGAGGGCCAGCGCCCAGAGCCACGCACCCCCGACGGGGGCGACCACGAGCCCGAGGTAGCCGACCGGGTAGAGGGCCACCAGGCTGAGGATCACCGGGGCCGGGTTGGCCAGCCGCGCCGTCAGCGTCGGCAGCCACAGCGACAGCGGGATGCTCACCATCGTGATGACCCCGAGCAGCAGGCCCGCGGTGGTCGGCGAGAAGCCGGCGTCGCGGTAGACCTGCGCGAACCAGCCGAACAGCGAGTACGCCTGCATCGACTGGAGCCCGAAGAAGACCGCCATCAGCCAGCCCAGCCTCGTGCGCGCCACCTGGCCGAGCCGCACCTCGACGGCGCCGCGCTCGAGCGCGCTGTCGTGGCGCAGCAGCACCAGCCAGGGCACGGCCGCGACCAGCGCCGTCAGCGCCCACACGCCGAGGCCGTTGCGCCAGCTGCCGGTCGCCTCACTCAGCGGCACGGTCGTCATCGAGGCGAGGGTGAGCCCGACGGCCATCGACGTCGTGTAGATCGACGTCAGGAGGCCGATCCGCTCCGGGAAGTGCAGCTTGACCAGCGACGGCAGCAGCACGTTGGCCGCCGCCATGCCCGCGAGCGCGAGGAGCGAGAGCAGCAGGAACGCCGGTACGTCGTCGGTGCGGGAGCGCAGTCCGAGGCCCACGACCACGAACAGGAGTGAGCCGAGCGTCACCCGGTGCAGGCCGACCCGGGCCGCCACGCCGGGGGTGAGCATGCCGAAGGTGGCGAACGCGAGCACCGGCAGCGTCGTGAGCAGGCCGGCGACGGTCGAGCTCATCCCCAGCTCGTCGGTGACCTCCGCGAGCACCGGGCCCACCGCGACGGCGGCCGGTCGCAGGTTGAACGACACCGCGACGATGCCGACGAGGACGAGCAGTCGCTCCAGCCGGGTGTCCTGGTGCTCCCCCGGTCGTTCCACGGGCGCCATCGTCGCAGCCGCCCCGGACGCCGTACCGGCCGGGACCGGAGGTCGGGACGCGGGCGGTCGCCGCCTACGCTTCTGGCGTGCGCGAACAACCCGAGCAGCAGGCCCCGCCGGTCCAGCGGCTGCGCGTGCGCTACGCGAAGCGCGGCCGGTTGCGGTTCACCAGCCACCGCGACTTCTCGCGGGCGTTCGAGCGGGCGCTCGTGCGGGCGCAGGTGCCGGTCGCGTACTCCTCGGGCTTCAACCCGCACCCGCGCATCTCCTACGCCGGCGCCTCGCCGACCGGCGCAGCCAGCGAGGCGGAGTACCTCGAGATCGGGATGGCCGCCGAGGTCGACCCCGCGGTCCTCGGTACGGCGCTCGACGAGGCGCTGCCGCCGGGCCTGGACGTGCTGGAGGTGGTGGTCTCGCCGGGCGGCTCGCTGGCGGACCGGCTGGAGGCCAGCCACTGGCGGATCACGGTCGACGTACCCGTCGACGAGGCGTCCGCGGCGGTCGCCACGTTCCTGGCCGCAGACGAGGTCTCGGTCGAGCGGATGACCAAGAAGGGGCTGCGGACGTTCGACTGCCGCGCCGCCGTGGTGTCGCTCGCCGTGTCGCCGTCCGAGTCGGCATCCGACGGGGGATCGGGGGAGTGTGCGATACTCGACGTGGTCCTGCGGCACGGAACCCCGTCCGTGAGACCCGACGACATCCTGGCCGGACTGCGTGCGGCAGCCGGGCTCGAGGTGTCAGGGGCTCCGTTGCACGAGCGCCTGGCGCAGGGCCCCCTCGACACGGAGCTCGGCACGGTGGAAGACCCGTTCGCGCCCGACCGCGACACGGCCTGATCGAAGGTGACAGCTTCGGTCGCGCAGGCCGGTGACCGCGGACCGCGTGAGGCGGACGACCTCCGTCGGGCGTCGCCGCCATCGCAAGCTTGCGTCCACCCGACCCGGTCGGGCTCGGGCGACTGACACGCTCCACGTGCGCACGGCCGGTGTCACCGGCCCGGCGTACCCGTCGGAGCCGAGGAGAGCAGATGCTCGACAGCGACACCCCGGCCGAGAACCCGGCCACCCCCGACAGCACTGACACCACCCAGGCTCCGGCCCCGGCGAGCGACACGCCGACCGAGGCCGCCCCCGCCGCCACGACGGCGGCGAAGAAGGCCGCCAAGAAGGCGCCCGCGAAGAAGACCGCCGCCAAGAAGACCGCGGCGAAGCGGACCACCAAGAAGGCGACCGCCCCCGCCGACGCCGCGCCGGACGCCGACCAGCCGACGCTCCCGGTCGAGGGTCCGAGCGAGGCCGCCGCGGACGCGTCTGCGCCGGCCGCGAAGAAGACCGCCAAGAAGGCCGCGGCCAAGAAGACGACCGCGAAGAAGACCGCCGCCAAGAAGACCCCGGCGAAGCGGACCACCAAGAAGGCCGCCGCACCCGACGCCCCCACCGACAGCGACGCCACCGCGGCGGACGCTGCTGAGCCGGCCGAGCAGACCGAGCAGCCAGCGGACGCGGCGCCAACGGCAGCGCCGCTGTTCCAGGCTCCCGACGTGAGCCAGGCCAAGCCGGCCCGCAAGCGCACCACCAAGAAGGCCGCGGCCGCCAAGACCGCCCCGGCCGCGGAGGCTCCCGCGGACGACTCCGCGGCGCAGGCCGACGCTCTCGCCGACGACCAGAAGGCCGACGAGGCCGAGCGGACCGACGAGTCCGACCAGTCCGAGCAGTCCGAGCAGGGGGAGGGCGCTTCCACCCGGCGGCGCCGTCGCCGGGGCGGACGCCGTCGTCGCAAGAGCAACGGCGACCAGTCCTCCGACAACGGGTCCGACGACGACTCCGACGCCGACGACTCCGCCGAGGGCAACAAGACCGACAAGGCCGACAAGGGCGACAAGGCCGACGACAAGGGCGGCACCAGCGACCAGGGCGGCGACGACCAGTCCGGCGAGGGCGGCACGTCGTCGTCCAGCCGCCGCCGGCGGCGCCGCCGCCGGGCCGGCGACGAGGGCGACTCCACCGCCTCCGACGACCCGGAGAACACCGTCACCCGGGTCCGCAAGGCCCGCAGCCCCGAGGACGAGATCACCGCGCTGAGCGGCTCGACCCGCCTCGAGGCCAAGAAGCAGCGCCGCCGTGAGGGCCGCGAGGCCGGCCGCCGCCGCGCCCCGATCGTGAGCGAGGCGGAGTTCCTCGCCCGCCGCGAGTCCGTCGACCGGGTCATGGTGATCCGGCAGCGGGAGGACCTCACCCAGATCGCGGTGCTCGAGGACAAGGTCCTGGTGGAGCACTACGTCGCGCGCGAGTCGCAGACGTCGCTGATCGGCAACGTGTACCTCGGCAAGGTGCAGAACGTGCTGCCCTCCATGGAGGCGGCGTTCATCGACATCGGCAAGGGCCGCAACGCGGTGCTGTACGCCGGCGAGGTCAACTGGGACGCGCTCGGCGCCGGCAACGGCCCCCGCAAGATCGAGCAGGTCCTCAAGTCCGGCCAGAACGTCCTGGTGCAGGTCACCAAGGACCCGGTCGGCCACAAGGGCGCCCGGCTCACCAGCCAGGTCAGCCTGCCCGGCCGTTTCCTCGTCTACGTGCCCGACGGCACCACCAGCGGCATCTCCCGCAAGCTGCCCGACACCGAGCGCAACCGGCTCAAGACGCTCCTGAAGGAGATCGTCCCCGACACCGCCGGAGTCATCGTGCGCACGGCCGCCGAGGGCGCCAGCGAGGAGGAGCTGACCCGCGACGTCGAGCGGCTCACCGCTCGCTGGGACGACATCTCGGCCAAGGTGGCCGAGGGCGGCGAGAAGGGCGGCTCCGCGCAGCTGCTGTACGGCGAGCCCGACCTGACCCTCAAGGTCGTCCGGGACCTGTTCACCGAGGACTTCGGCAAGCTCGTCGTCTCCGGAGACGACGCGTGGGACATGGTCGAGAGCTACGTCGAGCACGTCGCGCCCGACCTGGCCGACCGGCTCGAGAAGTACGACGGCGACGACGCGTTCTCGGCGTACCGCATCGACGAGCAGATCGCGAAGGCCCTCGACCGGAAGGTCTGGCTGCCCTCCGGCGGCTCGCTGATCATCGACCGCACCGAGGCGATGACGGTCGTCGACGTCAACACCGGCAAGTTCACCGGCTCCGGCGGCAACCTCGAGGAGACGGTCACCAAGAACAACCTCGAGGCCGCCGAGGAGATCGTCCGCCAGCTCCGGCTGCGCGACATCGGCGGGATCATCGTCGTCGACTTCATCGACATGGTCCTCGAGAGCAACCGCGACCTCGTGCTGCGCCGGATGGTGGAGTGCCTGGGCCGCGACCGCACCCGCCACCAGGTCGCCGAGGTCACCTCGCTCGGCCTGGTGCAGATGACCCGCAAGCGGATCGGGACCGGCCTGCTGGAGGCGTTCAGCGAGAGCTGCGAGCACTGCCAGGGCCGCGGCCTGATCGTGCACCACGAGCCGGTCGAGCCGAGGAAGAAGGCCGACGACGACAGCAGCGGCGGTGGTACGGCGCGCCGCAGCCGGCGCTCGCGGCGGGGCAAGGGCGACGGCGACGGTGCCGCGCAGCAGGGCCAGGACTCCGGCAGTCAGAGCAACGGCTCGGGCGGCCAGGGCGGCAACGGGTCGAGCGGCAACGGCAAGCACGGCCCGTCTCCCGCGGAGTTCGCGGCGATGGCGGGCAAGCAGGGCGGCGAGAAGCCTGTCGGCGAGGCACCCGAGACGCCCACCGACGACGCGCCCCCGACGCCCGAGACCCCGGACCAGGCGCCGGCCCCCGAGCAGCCCGAGCAGCCCGAGCAGCCGCAGCAGCCCGTTGAGGCAGAGCAGCCCGCACCGGCCGCCGCGGAACCGGAGCCGCAGCCCGAGCCCGAGCCCGAGCAGCCCCCGGCCCCGCCGGCGGCGCCCACGGTCGTGACGTCGTCGCGGCGCCGGGTCGCCCGCCGCCCCGCCGGTCCGCCCAGCACGACCGCGCCGGCGACGGCCGTGGCCGACGCCGGCCCGGCCGCCCAGGACGGTGCCGGCACCCCGGGCGCCGACGCGGAGACCGAGCCAGGGGAGGTCGGCCACCCCGAGCCGGCCGCCGCGCACGTGCCGGTGAAGAAGAAGGGCAGCCGCAAGCGCTGAGCCCGCGGCCGACCCGGGTCTCGACGCCACCGGCTCGTTTTGACCGGGCCGGTGGCCGTCCGTAAACTAGATCCTCGGCGCTTACTGCGTCCTCTTGCGTGCGCCCGGCCCCGCCGGCAGCTGCCTGGCAGGCGAGTACGCAGCCAAGTCTTGTAGTCCGACGAATGAGAGTGAGTCCGCGGTGTACGCGATCGTGCGCAGTGGCGGCCAGCAGCAGAAGGTTGCTGTCGGTGACGTCATCGAGATCGACAAGGTTCCGACCGAGGTCGGTGACTCGGTGACCCTGCCCGTGGTCATGCTCGTCGACGGCGAGAAGGTCACCTCCGGCGCCGACGCGCTCGCCAAGGCGTCCGTCACCGCCGAGGTCCTCGGTGCCACGAAGGGCCCGAAGATCACGATCCTCAAGTACAAGAACAAGACCGGCTACCGCAAGCGCCAGGGCCACCGCCAGAAGTACACCCAGGTCAAGGTCACCGAGATCAACGCCTGAGGCGTTGGGCTCCCACGGCTTTCCCCACTCGTCACACACCGTCTGAAGGACTGAACTCATGGCACACAAGAAGGGCGCGGCCTCGACCAAGAACGGTCGCGACTCCAACGCGCAGCGTCTCGGTGTGAAGCGCTACGGCGGCCAGCTCGTCAACGCCGGCGAGATCATCGTCCGCCAGCGCGGCACCCACTTCCACCCGGGCACCGGCGTCGGCCGGGGCGGCGACGACACCCTGTTCGCGCTGGTCGGCGGCAACGTCGAGTTCGGCACGAAGCGCGGCCGTCGCGTCATCAACATCATCCCGACCGCGGAGTGAGCTCGGCTTCCTAGAGACTCCGCAAGTCTTCCTCGAGGGGCGCCCTGCTGACGTCAGCAGGGCGCC
>NZ_SDPU01000021.1 GCF_004168035.1 Nocardioides iriomotensis
CCATGGCCGTCCCGACCTTCGTGGACCGGGTGTCCCTGCACGTCACCGCGGGGCGCGGTGGCAACGGTGTCGCGTCGGTGCACCGCGAGAAGTTCAAGCCGCTGGGCGGGCCCGACGGCGGCAACGGCGGTCCCGGCGGCAGCGTCATCCTCCGTGTCGACCCCGACGTGACGACCCTGGTCGACTACCACCACAGCCCGCACCGGCGCGCCGAGCACGGTGGCCACGGCGCCGGCGGCCACCGCAACGGCGGGCACGGCGCCGACCTGGTGCTGCCCGTCCCCGACGGCACCGTCGTCACCGACGAGCGGGGCACCGTCCTCGCCGACCTCGTCGGCGCCGGCACCGAGATGGTCGTGGCCGAGGGCGGCCGCGGCGGGCTCGGCAACGCCGCGCTGGCGTCGTCGAAGCGCAAGGCGCCCGGCTTCGCGCTGCTCGGCGAGCCCGGCGACGACCGCGTCGTCGTGCTGGAGCTCAAGGTCGTCGCCGACATCGGCCTGGTCGGCTTCCCGAGCGCCGGCAAGTCCAGCCTGATCGCCGCGCTCTCGCGGGCCCGGCCCAAGATCGCCGACTACCCGTTCACCACGCTCGTGCCCAACCTCGGTGTCGTCACCGCGGGCGACACGACGTTCACCGTCGCCGACGTACCCGGTCTCATCGAGGGCGCGAGCGAGGGACGCGGGCTCGGCCACGACTTCCTCCGCCACGTCGAGCGCTGCGCCGCGCTCGTGCACGTCGTCGACACCGCGACCATGGAGCCGGGACGCGACCCGCTCAGTGACCTCGACGTGATCGAGGGCGAGCTCTCCCGTTACGGCGGGCTCGAGGACCGGCCGCGGCTGGTCGTGCTCAACAAGGTCGACGTGCCGGACGGTCGCGACCTGGCCGAGATCGTGCTGCCCGACCTCGAGGAGCGCGGTCTGACCGTGCTGGAGGTGTCGGCGGCCAGCCACGAGGGCCTGCGCGAGCTGTCGTTCGCGATGGCCGAGATCGTCGCCGCCGCCCGTGCCGCCAAGCCGGTCGTCGAGGCGACTCGGATCGTGATCCGGCCACCGGCGGCCGCCGGCGGGCCCGAGTTCACGATCAAGGAGACCGGCGAGGGCTGGCGCGTGCGTGGCGAGAAGCCCGAGCGCTGGGTCCGGCAGACCGACTTCAGCAACGACGAGGCCGTCGGCTTCCTCGCCGACCGGCTCAACCGCCTCGGCGTGGAGGACCGGCTGCTCCAGCTCGGCGCGGAGGAGGGCGACGCGGTGCTCATCGGCGACGCAGACAACGCGGTCGTCTTCGACTTCAAGCCCATGCTCGACGCCGGTGCCGAGATCCTCGGCCGCCGCGGCGAGGACAGCCGCTTCGAGGAGTCCCGTCCCGCCGCCAGGCGCCGCCGCGCGATCCAGGAGGCGATGGCCACCCGCGCCCCGGAGGAGACCCGCGCCGACGTGGCCCGCCGCCTCGGCGTCAGCGAGGAGGACGTCGCGGCCGTCACCGAGGAGCTCGGCGACGCGCTGCCCGAGGACTGGGGCTGGAGCGAGGACGACCCCGACGCCACCGGACAGGACGACGCGTGAGCCTGCGGTCCCACCTCGCCGCCGCCCGGCGGGTCGTGGTCAAGGTCGGCTCGTCCTCGCTGACCACGGCCGAGGGCGGCATCGACCCCGACCGGGTCAGCGCCCTCGTCGACGCGCTGGCCGCCGTCCGGGCGCGGGACGCCGAGGTCGTGCTCGTCTCCTCGGGTGCCATCGCCGCCGGCCTCGCGCCGCTCGCGCTCGCTCGCCGCCCACGGGACCTGGCCACCCAGCAGGCCGCGGCGTCGGTGGGGCAGGGACTGCTGGTGCACCGCTACACCGAGGAGTTCGCCCGGCACGGCCTCGCCGTCGGCCAGGTGCTTCTCACCGTCGACGACGTCACCCGCCGCAGCCACTACCGCAACGCCTACCGCACCTTCGCCAAGCTGCTCGAGATGGGCGTGCTGCCGATCGTCAACGAGAACGACACGGTGGCCACCACCGAGATCCGGTTCGGCGACAACGACCGGCTCGCCGCCCTCGTGGCGCACCTCGTGCACGCCGACCTGCTGGTGCTGCTCAGCGACGTCGACGGCCTGTACGACGGCAACCCCGAGCACGACGGCACGTCCCTGCTCACCGACGTGGCGTCCGACGACGACTTGGCCGGCGTGAGCATCGGCCGGACCGGCTCGGCCGGGATCGGCACCGGCGGGATGCAGACCAAGGTCGAGGCCGCCCGGATCGCCACCGGCGCGGGCATCCCGGTCGTGCTCACCTCCGCCGCGCAGGCCGCCGCGGCCTTGGCCGGCGACGACGTCGGCACGGTCTTCCACCCCACCGGCAAGCGCCGCCCGACGCGGCTGCTCTGGCTCGCCCACGCCACCGAGGGCAAGGGCCGTGTGCACCTCGACGACGGCGCCGTCCACGCGCTGGTCGAGCGCCGCGCGTCGCTGCTGCCCGCGGGCATCACCGACGTCACCGGCACGTTCGTGGCGGGTGACCCGGTCGACCTCGTGGACGCGCGCGGCGCTGTCGTCGCGCGCGGGCTGGTCAACTACGACTCCGCCGAGCTGCCGGGCCTGCTCGGCAAGTCGACCCGCGACCTGGCCCGCGAGCTCGGGTCGTCGTACGAGCGCGAGGTCGTGCACCGCGACGACCTCGTCGTCCTGAGGTGACATCCGCCGGGCCGTTTTCGCGTGTTCCGCCACGGTCCCGGTCAAACCCCGGAACACTGGGCGATGCTGGTTCGACGGTCCGACCCTGGGAGAGGTGAAGCGGCAGGTGACCGAGGCGATCCGACTCTGGCACGTCACCATCACGGTGGCGGGCGAGCCGCTCGAGCCGCTCATCGTGCGCAACGGGCTGCGTCGGCTGGCCGACCAGAGGCCGTTCCTGCACTCGCTGAAGTACGCCGCCGGCCGCGCCGAGATCCAGTACTGGGAGCAGGCCGACAGCCTCCTCGACGCCTCGTCCCTCGCCCTGCGTGTGTGGAACGAGCACCGCGAGCCGGCCGGCCTGCCCCGCTGGGAGGTCGTCGGCCTGGAGGTGCTGGAGCGCAGCGTCTACCTCAGCCGCGGCATGGAGTACTCCGTGATCGTCGACCTGCAGGACGTCACACCGCTGCCGTTCTGACCCGTCTGCGCGGCGGGACGCGGTCCGCACAGCCGCCGGCGCGACCTACGCTTGCCCCATGAACGAGGTCGAGTCCGTCGCCCGCCGCGCCCGCGCGGCGTCCGTGGACCTGGCGCTGGCGACCCGGGCCACCAAGGACGCGGCGCTGCACGCCATGGCCGACGCGCTGGAGGCCGCCACCGGGTCGATCCGGGAGGCCAACGCTGCCGACGTCGACGCCGCCCGCGCGGCCGGGACGCCCGAGGCGATCATCGACCGGCTCCGGCTCGACGAGGACCGCGTGCGCGGGATGGCCGACGGGCTCCGTGACGTGGCCGGACTGGCCGACCCCGTCGGCGAGGTCGTCCGCGGCTCGACGCTCGCGAACGGCCTCGAGCTGCGCCAGGTGCGGGTGCCGTTCGGCGTCGTCGGGATCATCTACGAGGCCCGGCCCAACGTCACCGCCGACGCCGCCGGCATCTGCCTCAAGAGCGGCAACGCAGTCCTGCTTCGCGGCTCGTCGAGCGCGCTGCGCTCCAACACCGAGATCGTCCGTGTCCTGCGCGAGGCCGCCGAGGCGAGCGGGCTGCCGGCCGACGTCGTCCAGCTGGTGCCGGGGGAGGGCCACGACCCCGCCAAGGCGCTGATGCGCGCCCGCGGCCTGGTCGACGTGCTCATCCCGCGCGGCGGCGCCGGGCTGATCCGGTCGGTGGTCGAGGAGTCGACCGTGCCCGTCATCGAGACCGGCGTCGGCAACTGCCACGTCTACGTCGACCGCGACGCCGACCTCGACCAGGCGCTGGCGATCGTGCTCAACGCCAAGACCCACCGGCCGTCCGTCTGCAACGCCGCCGAGTCGCTGCTCGTGCACGCCGACGTCGCCGACGAGTTCCTGCCGCGGGTCGTCACCGCGCTCCAGGACGCGGGCGTCACCGTCCACGGCGACGACCGGTTCGGCGCCCTCGATGGCGTCGTACCCGCGACCGACGAGGACTGGGACCGCGAGTACCTCGCCCTCGACATCGCGGCCGCGGTGGTCCCCGACCTCGACGCCGCCCTGGCGCACATCCGCACCCACTCGTCGGGTCACAGCGAGGCGATCGTGACCCGCTCCCAGCAGGCCGCCCGCCGGTTCACCGCGGCCGTCGACGCCGCCGCCGTCCTGGTCAACGCCTCGACCCGGTTCACCGACGGCGGTGAGTTCGGGTTCGGCGCGGAGATCGGGATCTCGACCCAGAAGCTGCACGCCCGCGGCCCGATGGGGCTGCCGGAGATGACGTCGACGAAGTACGTCGTCACCGGGGAGGGACACGTCCGCTGAGCCTGTGACCCCAGGTGCCTGTCGGCGCAGGCTGTCAGGATGACCGGCATGACGCGCAGGTTCACGACCGCGGAGCGCCGGGCCCGGCTGGCCCGGCGGCACCTGCTGCTGCCGGCGCTGCGCACCGACGACGTCGTCGCGCTCACCGACGCGGTCGTCGCGCTGCACTCGACCGACCCGGTCACCGTCCACCTCTCGGCCGCCGCCCGGATGGCGCACCCGTCGATCCCGGCCGTCGAGCGGTGCCTGTACGACGACCGCGCGCTCGTGCGGCACCACGCGATGCGCCGCACGCTGTGGATCGCGCGGCCCGAGGTCGTCCGGTGGATGCACGCCGCCTGCACGCGCAAGCAGGCCGCCGTGGAGCACCGCCGCACGGCGAAGTTCCTCACCGACGCCGGCCGCGACGACGCCGACGCGTGGATCGCCGGGGCCCGCAAGCAGGTCCTCGACCTGCTGCACGAGCAGGGCCCGATGACCACCCGGCGGCTCGGCGAGGAGCTCCCCGAGCTGCGCGTGCCGATCGGGCTGGCGCCGGGCAAGTCCTACGCCGCGACCATCTCGGCGCACACCCGGATCCCGCTGCTGCTCGGCTTCGAGGGTGCGCTGGTGCGCACCCGCCCGGCGGGCAGCTGGGTCAGCGGTGCCTACGTCTGGGACGCGATGGACACCTGGATGCCCGGCGGCGTCGGCGACCTGACCGAGCAGGAGGGCTCGGTGCCGCTCGCCGACGCCTACCTCCGCCGGTTCGGGCCGGTCACGCAGCGCGACCTGCAGTGGTGGACCGGCTGGACGGTCGCGCTCACCAAGCACGCGCTCGCCGGTGCCGGCGCCGAGGCCGTCGAGCTCGAGGACGGGCCCGGCTGGGTCGCCGCCGGCGACGCCGAGAGCGCCGACGACGCACCGGTGCCGTCCTGGGTCGCGCTGCTGCCGAGCCTCGACCCGACGACGATGGGCTGGAAGGACCGGGGCTGGTACCTCGACCCGGCCTGCGCGGACGCCTTCGACAGCGTCGGCAACGCCGGCGCCACGATCTGGGCAGACGGCCGCGTGGTCGGTGCGTGGGCGCTGGGGGAGGACGGTGCGTTCCTGTCGCACTACTTCCTCGAGGTCTCCGACGGCACCCGCCGGGCCGTCCTCCAGGAGGCCGAGCGGCTCCAGGCGCTGGTGGGGGAGACCCGGTTCTCCGTGCGATTTCCCGGCCACATGCAGAAGTCCCTGAACGGATGAGTCCGCGTGGCTAGCCTGAACACATGACGGTGACCGAGGACTCCGGTCTGGACGTCTGGGCCGACCCGGCGGCCGAGCGCCTGGGCACCCCGGCCAACGTGCTGACCGTCGTCCGCACGCTGGCCGCCGTCGCGCTGGCCGCCTGGGCCGCGGTCGAGGGCCATCTCGGCCTGCTCGTGCTGTCGCTGGCCGTCTACTGGGTCGGCGACGTCGCCGACGGGATCGTCGCCCGCTACGCGCGCTGCGAGACCCGGATCGGCGCGGTGCTCGACATCCTCTGCGACCGGTTCTGCGCGGCCGCTTTCTACCTCGGTCTGGTGTGGCTGCACCCGGAGTACGCCCTGCCGGTGATGGTCTACCTCGCGGAGTTCATGGTCGTCGACTGCTTCCTGTCCCTGGCGTTCCTGGCCTGGCCCATCCGCAGCCCCAACTACTTCTACGTCGTCGACCGCACCACCTGGGTCTGGAACTGGTCCAAGCCGGCCAAGGCGGCCAACTCCGCGATCTTCGCGGTGCTGCTGCTGACGACGGGCTGGACCTGGCTGGCGCTCGCCGCGGCCTCGGCGTTGCTGGTGCTCAAGAGCGTCTCGGTGGTGCGGCTCGTCCGCGTCGGCCTCCCGGTCCCGGGCGCGGCCGGCGCGATAGGGTGACGCCCATGTCGCTCACGCCTCTGGTCACGACCGTGGTGCCCGCCCTGTCCGAGGGCGCGGCCCACGAGCCCGCAGTCAGCCCCTACGTCGTCGGCGTCAGCGTGTTCGGCGTGCTGCTCGTGCTGATGCTCGGTCTGCTGATGTTCGGTGCGGGCCGCGACCACTCCTGACCCCTGCTCGATGACGGTGACGGGTGAGTGAGCGCGAGGGGCGTCCCTCCGCCCACCCGACCCGGCGCCGCGTGGGGGTCATGGGCGGCACCTTCGACCCGATCCACCACGGGCACCTCGTGGCCGCCAGTGAGGTGCAGTCCTGGTTCGGGCTGAGCGAGGTCGTGTTCGTGCCGACGGGACAGCCCTGGCAGAAGAGCGAGCGGCAGGTGTCGCCTGCCGAGCACCGCTACCTGATGACGGTCATCGCGACGGCGTCGAACCCGCGGTTCTGGGTGAGCCGGGTCGACATCGACCGGGACGGCCCGACGTACACCGCCGACACGCTGCGGGACCTCCAGGCGCTGATGCCGGACGCCGAGCTGTACTTCATCACCGGCGCCGACGCCCTGGGCGACATCTTCACGTGGCGGGACGCGGCCGGGCTGTTCGAGCTCGCGCACTTCGTCGGCTGCACGCGGCCGGGCTACGAGATGGACCGCTCCACGCTCGCCGGCATCCCGAGCGACCGCGTCACGATCGTGGAGATCCCCGCGCTGGCGATCTCGTCGACCGACTGCCGCGAGCGCCAGGCCGCCGGGGACCCCGTGTGGTACCTCGTCCCCGACGGTGTGGTGCAGTACATCAACAAGCACAACCTCTACCGCAAGCCCGGCGCGGCCGAGGACGGACTCCCGCTAGGAACAACCACCGCATGACCGCTACCGACCGCGCACTCGAGCTCGTCGTCGCCGCCGCCCAGGCGGCCTCCGACAAGCTCGCCGAGAACATCATCGCCTTCGACGTCTCGGAGCAGCTCGTCATCACCGACGCCTTCGTGCTCTGCTCGGCGCCCAGCGACCGTCAGGTCAAGGCGATCGTCGACGAGATCGAGGACAAGCTGCGCGAGATCGGTGCCAAGCCGGTCCGCCGCGAGGGCGAGCGCGACGGCCGCTGGGTGCTCATCGACTACGCCGACATCGTGGTGCACGTGCAGCACGAGGAGGAGCGGTCCTTCTACGCCCTCGAGCGGCTCTGGCGCGACTGCCCGCTGATCGACCTGCCCGCCACGGTCACGTCCGGCCGCGGGCAGTGACCCGCGACCTCGACACGGCCGGCGCTCCGGACGCGGAGGAGCAGCCCGGCCGCCGGCTCGTCGTGCTCCGGCACGGCCGCACCGAGTGGAACGCCATCGGCCGCGGCCAGGGCCACGCGAACATCCCGCTCGACGACCTCGGTCACGCCCAGGCGGCCGCGGCCGCGCCGTACCTCGCCGGGCTGGAGCCGGTCGCCCTGTTCACCTCCGACCTGGCCCGTGCGCGCGAGACCTGCACGTACGTCGAGAAGGCGACCGGGCTGAGCGCCGTCGAGGACCCGCGGCTGCGGGAGTTCGACATCGGCGCGCGGCAGGGCCTGACGATGCCGGAGTTCGCCGAGAAGTACCCGGCCGAGCACGCCGCCTGGGCGCGCGGCGACGGCATGACGCGGCTGCCCGGTGCCGAGATCACGCCCGAGGTCGAGGAGCGCATGCGGCCCGCCCTCCAGGACGCCCTCGACGCCGCCGGCCCCGGGGAGACCGTCGTCACGGTGACGCACGGCGCCTCCCTGAAGATCGGCGTCGTCGCGCTCCTCGGCTGGCCGGCCGAGCTCGCAACCTCGCTCCAGGGCATCGACAACTGCGCCTGGGTGACGCTCGAGGAGCTGACCTACGGCGGCAGGCTGCGGCTCACCGGCTACAACGAGTCGGTGACGCCCGGGCACACCGCGCCGAAGCGTCTCCCCGACGAGGGCTGACCGCCCGCGAGAGCCGCCCCCGATTTCGTGTGGGCGGGGGACGCCCGCTAGTATTTCCGCCGTTGCCCGAACCAGGGCGGCGGGGCTGTGGCGCAGCTGGTAGCGCACCTCCATGGCATGGAGGGGGTCAGGGGTTCGAGTCCCCTCAGCTCCACCAGACACCGAGAAGGCCGGTTCGTGAGGACCGGCCTTTCGCGCGTCCTGGCTGCTTTTCGGCGCAGCTGGCAGCGGCTCTCTCATCCTGGCCATGGCAGGGAGGGGGTCAGGGGTTCGAGTCCCCTCAGCTCCACCAGACACGACAAGACCGGCCCTCGTGGCCGGTCTTTCGCTTTCTAGGTGCGGAGCCCACCCACCGCGTCCAGCACCAGGTCGAGGCCGACGTCGAACTCGTCGGCGAAGTCGTAGCCGCCCGCCAGCACCACCTCGCTCATGAACTCCGCGAGGTGGGGGAGCTCGACGGCGGCGTGCTGGTCGAGGATGCCGGCCGCCACGTCGGGCGCGGAGGCGTCGTCGAACGGCAGCTGCTGCTCCTGGAGCAGGAAGCCCATCACGTACGCGTCGAGCAGCGCGTAGGCGTGGCCGGTGGCGCGGACCGTGAAGCCGGTACGGCGCAGGAACCCGAGCGTCGCGTCGTGGTGCCGGATCGTCTCGTAGCCCGGGGTGGCGCGCGACTCCATGACGGCCAGCGCCCACCCGTGCCGCCGCAGCGCCGCACGCTGGGCCACGGCGCGCTCGCGCAACCCGGCGCGCCAGTCGTCCCCCTGGGGAACGGCCATCTCCGCGAACACCTGGTCGACCATCGCGTCGAGCAGGGCGGTCTTGTTCGGGACGTGGTGGTACAGCGACATCGCCTCCACGCCGAGCCGCTCGCCGAGGCGCCGCATGCTCAGCCGGTCGAGACCCTCGGCGTCTGCCATCGCCACCGCCGCCTCGACCACCGCCTCGCGGGTCAGGGGCGCGCGGTCGGCGGGGGAGCGGCGGGCTCGGTTCGGCATGCGGTTCCTCTCGGCCATTGACTTCCTTACAATGTAAGCCTACTCTTCCTTACAGTGTAAGACAGTCGAGGAGGCATGATGAAGACGGATGTGACGCCCATGGACGACCAGAGGTCGGAAGCGACGCCCGGGCTGATGCGGGCCGCGGTCCAGCACGGCTACGGCACCGCGCTCGCGGTCGAGGAGCGGCCGCTGCCCGAGCCGGGGCCGGGGCAGGTCCTGGTGCGGGTCGAGGCGGCGGGTGTCTCCCGCGGCGCGTGGCACCTCGCGGTCGGCAAGCCCTACGCCGTCCGCCTGGCCCTCGGGCTGCGGCGCCCGCGCAACCCGGTGCCCGGCCTCGAGGTGACCGGACGTGTCGCCGCGGTCGGCGCCGAGGTGACCCAGTGGTCGGTCGGGGACGCGGTCATGGGCATGGGCCGGGCGACGTTCGCCGAGCACGCCCTCGCCGACGCGAAGGCGCTGGTCGCCCGCCCTGACGACCTCGACGTCGCCGAGGCGGCCGGGATGACCGACCCCGGCTCGACCGCGCACCAGGCGCTGCACCGGCACGCCCGCATCGGCGCGGGGGAGCGGGTGCTCGTGATCGGCGCGTCCGGGGCCGTCGGCTCGTTCGCGGTCCTGTTCGCCGTCGCGGCCGGGGCCGAGGTGGTCGGCGTCGCGAGCGAGGGCAAGGCCGACTTCGTGCGCGGGCTGGGCGCCAAGGACGTCATCGACTACCGGCGGGAGGCTATCGACGCGCGGGGAGGTGGCTACGACGTCGTGCTCGACATCGCCGGCAACCGCTCGGTGCGCGAGCTGCGCCGGGTGCTGGCGCTGAAGGGGCGCCTGGTCATCGTCGGCGGCGAGGACGGCGGGCCGCTGCTCGGCGGCCTGGGGCGGCAGGTCCGTGCCCGGCTGCTCGGCCTGTTCACCGGCCAGCGGATGACGGGCATGCTCGCGCGCCCCACCGCCGCAGCGATCGAGGAGCTGCTGGCCGTGCACCGTGCCGGTGGGCTGGCGCCCGTGGTCACGCGCCGCTACTCCTTGGACGAGGCGGGGCAGGCGCTGCACGACCTCGAGGCCGGTCGGGTCACCGGGAAGACCGTCGTCGTGCTCTGACGGCCTCCGACGCGGTCAGTCGTGCTGCAGCCGCAGCGGCGCCAGCGTGCCGAGAGACACCGCCACGACCACGGCGTCGTCGCCGGGCTGCATCCGGAAGTCGGTCGGCGGGTTGACGTAGGCGTGCCCGTCACGGCTCACCGCCAGCAGCGTCGCGCCGTGGTCGGCGCGCATCCGGGCCGACAGGTCGTCGACGGAGAGGCCGACGTACGCGTCGGGCAGGTTCACCCGGTAGAGCTCCGACCCGTCGCCGCCCGACACGATGTCGGTGACCAGCTCGGCGAGCCCGGGGTACAGCGAGGAGCGGGCCAGCAGCCGTGAGGCGATCCGCGAGGTCACCACGATCTCGTCGGCCCGGGCCCGCCGGAAGTGCTCGACGTGGGCGGGGTTGTTCACCTCGGCCACGGTGCGCACCTGTGGCGCGATCGACTCGATCGCCATCACGGTGAGGATCGAGCGCATGTCGGCCTCGTTGGACGGGTCGGCCGGGCAGACGACCGCCGCCATCGCCTCCTCGATGCCCGCGCGGCGCAGGTCCTCGGCGCTCGTGGTGTCCCCGCTGACGAAGTAGACGCCCTGGCCGGCGGGGTTCTTCTCCGACGCGTGCAGCACCACGACCCGGGTCGTGTACTCGTCGTGGCCCAGCTCCTGGATGAGCTCGCGCGCGGTCGGGTTCCACCCGCACACGACGATGTGGTCGCGGTAGCCGGCTGCTCCCATTCCCTGGCCCTCCTTGATCAGGAAGTCGATGACGAAACCGACGAGAGCGCCGGTGATGGAGGCGACGATCGCGGCGCCGAACAGGACGAGCAGCCAGCTGACGACGTACCCGGCCGGGGTCTGGACGTACGACGCGTCGCCCGACCCCATCACCGTCGTCACGGCCCAGTAGAAGCTCGCGGACAACGTCGAGACGAACTCGCCGATGCTGGCGCGGGGACCCTCGATCGCGGCGACCAGCAACGCCGCCACGAAGACCACGGCGGCCAGGCCCAGGGCGAGGCGCAGGAAGAAGCCGCGGTCGACGTCGCCGGTGAGCCGCCGCGCGTGGTAGGCGAACCGGCGCAGCAGCGGCACGGCGGCGAACGCCCTGATGCGCCGCCCGAGCCGTCCTCGGATCCGTCCTGCCACCGCGCTGCCTCTCCCGCTACCGCCCCGGCGGCGTGGCAGCGCGCGGCGACCCGAGAGACCCTGCGCGGATCCTGCCAGTCCGGGGGACCACTTGTCAGGAGTTCGGACGGCAGCCGGTGATACCGATCCAGACGTGTTCAACCAAGTGGTTGACAACGCGCGTCGGGTCGCCGTACCGTTGTTCAACCAGATGGTTGAGTACGACGGAGGACGAGATGGGTGCAGCGGCCGAGGACCGGCTCTCGCGGGTGTTCGCCGCGCTGGCCGACCCGACCCGGCGGGACATGGTCAGCCGGCTCACGGTCGCCGACGCGACGGTCGGGGAGCTGGCCGCCCCCTACGACGTCTCCGTGCAGGCGGTGTCCAAGCACCTCAAGGTGCTCGAGGACGCCGGCCTGGTCAGCCGCAGCCGCGACGCGCAGCGCCGGCCCGTGCACCTGGAGGCCGAGGTGTTCGACCTGATGACGAAGTGGATCGAGAGGTACCGCCGGCAGGCCGAGGAGCGCTTCAGCCGCCTCGACGCGCTGCTCGCGGAGATGGACAACGACGACGACACACCCCGAGGAGACCGACCATGAGCACCACCCAGCACAGCACCGACCGGATCGAGCACGCCACCATCGAGGCCGACCCGCAGCTGCCGACCTGCCGGATCGTCCGCGACTTCGACGCCCCGCGGGAGCTGGTCTTCCGCGCGTGGACCGACCCCGCGCTCGTGGCCCGGTGGATGGGCCCGCGCTCGATCGACATGGACATCGACGCCTGGGAGGCGACGACCGGTGGTCGCTACCGGTACGACGCCGTCCGCGAGGGCGAGGTTGTCGCGTCGTTCTACGGCTCGTTCCACGAGGTGCGTCCGCACGAGCGGATCGTGCAGACGTTCACCTGGGCGGGCATGCCCGACGGCGTCTCGCTCGACATCCACACGTTCGTCGACCTCGGCGACGGCCGCACCCGCATCGACTCGCTGTCGGTGCTCGAGACGATCGAGGGGCGCGACGCGATGCTGGCCAGCGGCATGGAGACCGGCGTTCACGAGGGCTACGCGAAGCTCGACGAGCTGCTCCGCGACCTCTGACCCGGTCCGTGGCGCGCGACGGGACCGCGGCTCAGGCGAACGGGTTCGCCGCCCTGTGGCCGGGCATCTGCGCGAGCATCTCCCGCCCCCTGATGGCGTGCTTGTGCTCGACGAGCACCTCGTAGCGGGTCGCCACGATCTGGCTCACCGAGCTGAAGTCGCGGCGGCCGCGCGTGGCGGCGTACCCGGCCAGGGCCCAGATGACGCCGAACAGCGCGCCGAACACCGCGGTGGAGGCGATGATGCCGAGCGCCGAGCCCTGGCCGAACAGCGACAGGACCAGGCCGACGAAGAGGCCGAGCCAGACGCCCGACAGCAGTCCGCCGAGGGCGACGCGTCCGGTGGTCAGCCGGCCGGTGACGCGCTCGACCTGCTTGAGGTCGGTGCCGACGATCATGCAGTTCTCGACCGGGAAGGCGTGGTCGGAGAGGTAGTCGACCGCCTTCTGGGCGTCGGCGTACTCGTCGTAGACCCCCAGAGACTGCGGGAAGTCCAGCGTGAGGCCGGACCGGAGGATGCGCGCGTTCGCCTGGCTGCTCATGGCTCCATCGTCCCACCCCGCTCCCAGAGCCGTCCGTGAGCGGGCTGAACGTCAGGTGATCGTGAGGCCGCCGTCGACCGCGAGCGTCTGCCCGGTCACGTAGCCGCCCGCTGCCGAGGCGAGGAACACCAGGGCGGCGGCGAGCTCGCGGGCGTCGCCCTTGCGGCCGAGGGCCAGCCGCGGCTGCATCGCGTCGAGGTAGCCGTCGGGGTACTGGTCGGTCATCTCGGAGGCGAAGAAGCCGGGCGCCAGCGCGTTGACCCGGATGCCCTTGCGGCCCGACCACTGCTGCGCGAGGTCGCGGGTCAGGCCGATCAGCCCCGCCTTGCTGGCGGAGTACGCCGCCTGCGGGAGGCCCGCGGTGGTGATGCCGAGGACGCTGCTGATGTTCACGATGCTGCTGCCCGGCTGCATCACCCGGCCGCACGCCTGGGCCATCCAGTAGCAGCCGTTGAGGTTCACGTCGATGACGTCGCGGAACTGCTCGGGCGTCTCCCGGGTGGCGGGGACGGCCGTGCCGACGCCGGCGTTGTTGACCAGCACGTCCACCCGACCGAACGCCTCCATCGCCGCGTCGACGAGGGCCTGGCAGTCCTCGGGCCGCGCGACATCGGTGGCGACGGTGATCGCGCGGCGACCGGCACGCTCGACGAGCGCCTTGGTCTCCTCGAGCCGCTCCACCCGGCGGGCGCCGAGCGCGACGTCGGCCCCGGCCTCGGCGAGCGCCTGCGCGAACGCGACGCCGAGGCCCGACGAGGCCCCGGTGACCACCGCGACCTTGCCGTCGAGGCGGAACATGTCGAGCACGCCGGGCGTCTCGTCAGGCATAGCCGAGGATCTCCTTGCGCTTGCTGCCCCAGGCGAGCGCGGAGGCGATGCCCTCGTCGAGCGTGTGGTCGGCGGTCCAGCCGAGCACGTCGCGCGCCTTGTCGACGTTGGCGTAGGCGCCGACCGCGTCGCCGGGCCGCGGTGGCGCCGTGGTGGTCGGCACCTTCTCGCCGAAGACCCGCTCGAAGGCCGCGATCAGCTCGAGGACGGTGACGCCCGCACCGGTGCCGATGTTGATGACGGTGCTGGGCGCGTCGACCGTGGCGAGCACGTCGTCGAACCGCTCGACGGCCGCGACGTGCGCCTTCGCCAGGTCCCAGACGTGGATGTAGTCGCGGATTCCCGTGCCGTCACGCGTCGGGTGCTCGGTGCCGGTGATCGTGAAGGAGTCCTTCAGGCCCTGCGCCGCCATCACCAGCTGGCCGATGACGTGCGAGGGCTCGCGGGCGTAGATGCCGGACTCGAGGTCGGGGTCGGAGCCGATCGGGTTGAAGTAGCGGAGGATCACCGCGCGCAGCTCGGTCGCCGCGCACATGTCCTGCAGGACCGACTCCATCATTCCCTTGGTGCGGGCGTACGGCGACTGCGGGGCGAGCCCGTCCGCCTCCGTCACCTCGAACTCCGGGGTGAGCGCGTACAGCGAGGCGCTCGAGGAGAAGACCACGCGGGGCTTCCCGAGCCGGACGAGCTGGTCGAACATCTCCAGCGACTTCGCGACGTTGTCGCGGTAGTACTCGTAGGGCTTCTCCACCGACTCCGGCACCACGATGCGTGCGGCCATGTGGATGGTGCAGTCGATGTCGGGGTGCTCCTCGACGATCCGCGCGAGCAGGTCGCGGTCGGCGATGTCGCCCTCGTAGAAGATCCGGTCCTTGACGAAGACCCGCGGCCCGGTGAGGAGCGAGTCGAGGATCACGGGCGTGTGCCCGGCCTGCTCGAGCGCCTTGGCGGTGATCGATCCGAGGTAGCCGGCGCCGCCGGTGACGAGAACCTTCATGGCACCCGACCCTAGGGGAACCGTCCGGACCAGTTCGTGGTGGCCATGCATACCGCGGGCCGGAGGAGGGAATGGGATCTGTTGGGCCTCGTCCCGGGGCCCCGCTCGGACCCCCTGCGAGGAGCACACCATGATTCTGGCGGCGGACGCCCAGCTCCGGCTGGACGCCAACTGGATCGACTACCTGCTGATCGCGTTCTACTTCGCGTTCGTGATCGGGATCGGGATCCTCGCCAGACGCTCGGTCTCCAGCAGCCTCGACTTCTTCCTGTCCGGCCGCTCCCTGCCGGCCTGGGTGACGGGGCTCGCCTTCGTCTCGGCCAACCTCGGCGCGGTGGAGATCATCGGGATGTCCGCCAACGGCGCCAACTACGGCATCCCGACGGTGCACTACTTCTGGGTCGGCGCCGTGCCGGCGATGCTGTTCCTGGGCGTCGTGATGATGCCGTTCTACTACGGCTCCAAGGTGCGGTCGGTCCCCGAGTTCATGAACCGCCGGTTCGGGTCGGCCGCCCACCTCGTCAACGCGATCAGCTTCGCGGTCGCGCAGCTGCTGATCGCCGGCATCAACCTGTACCTGCTCGCCAGCATCGTCGAGGTGCTGCTCGGCTGGCCGTTGTGGGTCTCCCTCGTGGTGGCGGCCGCGATCGTGCTCACCTACACAGCGCTCGGCGGCCTGTCCGCGGCGATCTACAACGAGGTCCTCCAGTTCTTCGTGATCGTGGCGGCGCTGCTGCCGCTCACCCTGGTCGGTCTGAACAAGGTCGGCGGCTGGGACGGACTGAAGGAGAAGGTGGCCGGCTCCCCAGGCGGAGGGGAACAGCTGTCGTCCTGGCCGGGGACGGCGTTGAGCGGCTTCGACAACCCGGTGCTGTCGGTGATCGGCATCGTGTTCGGCCTCGGCTTCGTGCTGTCGTTCGGCTACTGGACGACCAACTTCGTCGAGGTGCAGCGGGCGATGGCGACGAACTCCATGTCGGCGGCTCAGCGCTCGCCGATCATCGGTGCTTTCCCGAAGATGTTCGTCCCCTTCATCGTCATCATTCCCGGCATGATCGCCGCGGTCACCGTCAACGAGCTCGTCCAGTTCAAGGAGGACGGTTCCGGCGGCGCGACGTACAACGACTCGATCCTCTACCTGATGCGCGACCTGCTGCCCAACGGCATGCTCGGGGTCGCGATCGCGGGCCTGCTCGCGTCGTTCATGGCCGGCATGGCCGCCAACATCTCGGCCTTCAACACGGTGTTCTCCTACGACCTGTGGCAGACCTACCTGGTGAAGGACAAGGAGGACTCGTACTACACGGCAGTCGGCCGGGTCGCGGCGGTGGCGGCGACCTTGATCGCGATCGGCACGGCGACGTTCGCGGCCAGCTACTCCAACGTCATGACCTACCTGCAGACGCTGTTCGGGTTCTTCAACGCGCCCCTGTTCGCGACCTTCATCCTCGGCATGTTCTGGAAGCGGATGACGGCCGCGGCCGGCTGGTCCGGCCTCGTCGCCGGTACGGCGGCCGCGGTCGGCGTCTGGGTGCTGAGCGAGGACGTGCTCGGCGTGATCGGGATCGGAGAGCAGGGCGGTGCGTTCGTCGCGGCCAGCGCGGCGTTCGTCGTCGACATCGTCGTCTCCGTCGTGGTCAGCCTCGCCACGGAGCCCAAGCCGGAGCACGAGCTGGAGGGTCTTGTCTACTCGCGCAGCGAACGGACCAGACGGCACGAAGAGGTCTCGCGCCTGCCGTGGCACCAGCAGCCGACCCGGCTCGCCGGCGTCGCGCTGGCCCTGGTCGTCCTGCTCAACATCCTGTTCTGGTAACCCGAAGGAGTCGTCATGACCCAGCCCAGCTCCGGCCACAAGGCGGGTGCGTTCGACATCCGCATCTTCATCTCGATGCTGATCGGTCTGTACGGCGTCGTGCTCGTCGCCACCGGTCTGGTCGGCACGTCCGACGACGAGCTGGCCCGAGCCGACGGGGTCAACATCAACCTGTGGGCCGGTCTCGGGATGATCGTCTTCGCGGCGTGCTTCCTGGCCTGGGCGCGGCTGCGTCCGGTCGTCGTACCGGACGACGAGCAGCGCTCCGAGGGCGACGAAACCCCTTAAGCGGGACATACCGCCCCAAAGTAAATGTTTCTGGTACATGGTAAACAAAACGCGAATCGGCGTTCCTCACGCCCGCCGCGAGAACAGAATGGCGGGACCACGCGGTCGTCGGCAGGGGGGAACTTGCCGGTGACCGTCACACCACTGCTCTGAGGGGGGCACTCGTGGGGGAGAAGTACGTCGACGCGATGCCGTTGGCGGCCGCACTGCTGCGCCGGCCGACGGTCCTCATGCGTCACGAGGTCATGGCGGGTCTCGCCGCCGCCGGCTACGCCGACATCCTGCCGGCGCACCTGGGTGTCTTCCAGCACCCGGGGCCCGACGGCATGCGGCCGGGCGTGCTGGCGACGCGCACCTACGCGTCCAAGCAGGCGATGAACCACCTGCTGCACCAGCTCGAGGAGGGCGGCTACCTCGTGCGCGAGACCGCCAGCGGCGACCGCCGTACCCGGATCGTCCGGCTCACCGAGCGCGGCTGGGACGCCGCCGGCGTGATCCAGCAGACGATGCTCGACGTCGACAAGGCGTGGGAGGGCGCGCTCGGCGAGGAGACCTACCGTGAGCTGCGGCACGGCCTCGAGCGGCTGGAGGGCGTGCTCGACACGGTGCGTCTCTGACGCCCAGCGGCGCCGTTGCTCGCCTGACCGGCCCGGGCCTGGCAGGGTCGGGGTCGACGGCGCCGGCGCCCGGGGCGTCGTCCCGTCTCGGGAGGCGTCGTGAAGGTCCTGGTCGTCGAGGAGAGCCGCGTGATGCGGCAGATCCTCGTGCGCGCGCTGCGGCAGGCCGGTCTCGACGGCCTCGACGTGCTGCCGGCCGAGGACGGCCGCGCGGGGCTGCAACTCGCCCGTGAGGAGTGTCCCGATGTCGTCCTGTGCGGCTGGAACGTCCCGGGCCTGTCGGGGGCCGAGCTCGTCTCGTCGCTGCGGCTGGCGGTCGGCTCCGGCCGCGTGGTCGTGGTCAGCGCCGAGACGGCGTCACCGGCGGTCGCGGCCGAGGCGCGCCGCGCCGGCGCGGACGTGGTGCTCGCCAAGCCGGTGACCCCGGAGGGTCTGGCCGCGGCAGTGACCGGGGAGGGGGACCCGCCCGAGCCGGGCGAGGACGAGGAGACCGGCCACGAGGCGCCGGCCCACGTGCCGACCCCGTTCGAGGTGCGCGACGCCCTGACCACCTTGCTCGCGCGCGACGTCGAGGTCGACGCCGGCGACCCGTTCTCAGGGGAGGACGCCCGCACCACCTACGCCGTCTACGTCGACGAGCGTCTCGCCGCGCGCGTGGTCGCGGTGGCGGACGTCGGCTTCTCGGCCCACGCCGGCGCCGCCGTCGGGCTCGTGCCGGCGCCGCTGGCCGTGAGCGCGGTACGGCGCGGCAACCTGCCGGACATGCTCGCCGAGAACCTCGACGAGGTGCTCAACGTCTGCGGTGCCGCCGTCAACGGGCCCGGCCGTCCGCACCTGCGACTCTGGTCGGTGCACCACGCGGGCGAGGACGCCCCGCCGGACGTCGTCGCGTTCGCCGCCGTACCGGGGCGGCGGCTGGACCTCCTCGTCAGCATCCCGTCGTACGGCGACGGCCGGCTGTCCTTCGTCGCGGTCGACTGAGCGCGCCCGGGCGGGGGTGCGGTAACCTGCTGTCATGCGGACGACCCTCCTGCTTACCTGGCCGCGTTGACCTGACGACGTCGACGCGGCTGCCCCTCGTGCCTGAGGGGCTTTTTTGTGCCCGGGACCCGGGCCGAGCAGGAAGACCGACAGCCACCAGCGGAACCGCACGAGGGAAGACGAGATGAGCGAGCAGCAGGAGCACGAGCCCACCGGCTACGACGTCGACGCCACGCAGGAGAAGTGGCGGACGGTGTGGGAGAAGCTGGACCCGTTCAAGCCCGCCGACGACGGCAGCCGCGAGCGGCGCTACGCGCTGACGATGTTCCCCTACCCGAGCGGCGACCTGCACATGGGTCACGCCGAGGTGATGGCGCTGCACGACGTCATCGCCCGCGCCTGGTGGCAGCACGGCTACGACGTGCTGAACCCGATCGGCTGGGACTCCTTCGGCCTGCCCGCCGAGAACGCCGCGATCAAGCGCGACGAGAACCCGGCCGTGTTCACCTACGCCAACATCGAGACCCAGGCCGAGTCGTTCAAGCGCTACGCCATCTCGTTCGACTGGTCGCGCCGGCTGCACACCTCCGACCCGGACTACTACCGCTGGACGCAGTGGCTGTTCCTGAAGTTCCGCGAGCGCGGCCTGGCCTACCGGAAGTTCTCGCCGGTCAACTGGTGCCCCAACGACCAGACCGTGCTGGCCAACGAGCAGGTCGTCAACGGCGCCTGCGAGCGCTGCGGTGCGGCGGTGACCAAGCGCGAGCTGTCGCAGTGGTACTTCAAGATCACCGACTACGCCCAGCGTCTGCTGGACGACATGGTGCCGCTGGAGGACAGCTGGCCGTCGAAGGTGCTGGCCATGCAGCGCAACTGGATCGGCCGGTCCGAGGGCGCCCACGTCGACTTCGAGATCGAGCTGTCCGACGGCGCGACCCGCACCGTCACGGTGTTCACGACCCGGCCGGACACGTTGTACGGCGCCACGTTCATGGTCGTCGCCGCCGACGCCAAGCTGGCCGACGAGATCGTCGCGCCCGAGCGGCGCGAGGCGTTCACGTCGTACCTGGAGGACGTCCGCAAGGAGACCGACATCGATCGGCTGGCCACCGACCGGCCGAAGACCGGTGTCGACCTGGGCGTCACCGCGGTCAACCCGGTCAACGGCGAGCGGATCCCCGTGTGGGCGGCCGACTACGTGCTGGCCGACTACGGCACCGGCGCGATCATGGCGGTGCCCGCGCACGACCAGCGTGACCTGGACTTCGCCAAGCAGTTCGGCCTGCCCGTGCGTCGCGTCGTCGACACCGGCGAGCCGAACCCGGAGGAGACCTACGAGGCCACCTCCGGCGACGGGGCCTACGTCAACAGCGGGCCGCTGGACGGGATCGCCGACAAGGCCGCCGGCATCGCCCGGATCATCGAGATCCTGGAGGAGCGCGGCACCGGTACCGGCACGGTCAACTTCCGGCTGCGCGACTGGCTGCTGAGCCGGCAGCGCTACTGGGGCTGCCCGATCCCGATCGTGCACTGCGAGCAGTGCGGCGAGGTGGCGGTGCCCGAGGACCAGCTGCCGGTCGAGCTGCCCGACCTGCGGGGCTCCGACCTGAAGCCCAAGGGCGTCTCGCCGCTGGCCGCGGCCGAGGACTGGGTCAACGTGTCCTGCCCGCAGTGCGGCGGCGCCGCGAAGCGCGACAGCGACACGATGGACACGTTCGTCGACTCGTCCTGGTACTTCTTCCGCTACTGCTCGCCGCAGTACACCGACGGCCCGTTCGACGTCGAGGCCGTGCGCGACTGGATGCCGGCCGCGCAGTACGTCGGCGGCGTCGAGCACGCGATCCTGCACCTGCTGTACAGCCGCTTCTTCACCAAGGTGCTGCACGACATGGGCATGATCGACTTCGTCGAGCCCTTCACTGCGCTGATGAACCAGGGCGAGGTGATCAACGAGGGCCGCGGCATGTCCAAGTCGCTGGGCAACGGCGTCGACCTGGGCGAGATGATCGACGCGTACGGCGTCGACGCGATCCGGCTGACCATGGTGTTCGCCGGCCCGCCCGAGGCCGACATCGACTGGGCCGACATGTCGCCCGGCGGCTCGCTGAAGTTCCTGCAGCGCGCCTGGCGCCTGAGCGGCGACGTCACCGCGCCGGTCGGCGCCTCGTTCACCGAGGGTGACGAGTCGCTGCGCAAGGTCACGCACAAGACCGTGCACGACGCGATCCACCTGGTCGAGACCTACCGGTTCAACGTCATGGTGGCCCGGATCATGGAGCTGGTGAACGCCACCCGCAAGGCGATCGACTCCGGCTGCGGCCCCGCCGACCCCGCGGTCCGCGAGGCCACCGAGGCGGTCGCGATCCTGCTGAGCCTGGTGGCGCCCTACACCGCCGAGGAGATGTGGGAGCGGCTGGGCCACGAGCCCACCGTCGCCCGCGTCGGCTTCCCGGCCGTCGACGAGTCCCTGCTGGTCGAGGAGTCCGTCACGGCGGTCGTGCAGGTGCAGGGCAAGGTGCGCGCCCGGCTGGAGGTCAGCCCCGACGTCGCCGACGCCGACCTGGAGGCCGCCGCGATGGCCGACCCGGCCGTGCAGAAGGCGCTGGAGGGCAAGACGATCCGCAAGGTCATCGTCCGAGCACCCAAGCTGGTCAACATCGTGGCCGGCTGAGGCCCAGCCAGCGGCTGTAACGCGGGGTTATGGACGCTCAACGCGCGGAATTCCGCGTGGGGGGCGTCCATTTCGCGTGGGAAGGGCCAGCGTCAGAGCGACGCGAGCGCGTCGCTGATCGGGCTGTCGCCGCCGACCAGGTCGAACGTCGTCCGGGCCGTCGCCGGGTCGTCCAGCAGCGCCACCAGCACGGCGGCCACGTCGTCGCGCGGGACCTCGCCGTACGCGATCGAGCCGGGCGCACCGACCTGCACGCGCCCGGTGCCCGGGTCGTCGGTCAGCCGGCCCGGCTTCACGACGGTCCAGTCGAGGTCGCGTGCCCGGAGGTCGTCGTCGGCGGCCTGCTTGGCGCGCAGGTACACCTGGAACACCTCGTCGCTGTCCGGGTCGGCCTTCTCCGTCCCGATCGCCGACACCATCAGGTACCGCCGTACCCCGGCCTGCTCCGCCGCGTCGGCCAGCAGGATCGCAGCACCCTTGTCGACGGTGTCCTTGCGGGCCGCGCCGCTGTTGGGTCCGCCGCCGGCCGCGAACACCACCGCGTCCGCGCCGCTCACCACCTGGGCCACCTCGTCGACGGACGCCTGCTCGAGGTCGAGCACGACCGCCCGCGCCCCGATCGCCTCGAGGTCGCCCACGTGGTCCGGGTTGCGGACGATCCCGACGGGCTCGTGCCCGCCGCCCGCGAGCCGGCGCTCGAGGTGAAGGGCGATCTGACCGTGTCCTCCTGCGATGACGATGCGCATGGGCCCATCGTGCCCAGGTAGCCTTCGCGCATGTCTCGCCGGGTCGCGGTCGTCACCGACAGCACGGCCATGCTCCCCGCCGAGCTCGCCGCGGAACGCGATGTCACCGTCGTACCCCTCCAGGTCGTGATCGGCGCGAAGTCGTACGACGAGGGCGTCGACGCCGAGGCGACGCCCGAGACCATCGCCACCGCGCTGCGCGAGTGGACGCCGGTGAGCACGTCGCGGCCCGCGCCGTCGGTGTTCCTCGACGCGTACCGCCGCGCGCACGACGCCGGCGCCGAGTCCGTCCTGTCGCTGCACCTGTCGAGCCAGGTGAGCGGCACCTTCGAGTCCGCGCAGCTCGCCGCCAAGGAGGCACCGCTGCCGGTGCTCACGGTCGACACGTTGCAGCTCGGCTTCGCCACCGGGTACGCCGTCCTCACGGCCGCCGACGTCCTCGACGCCGGGAGGTCGGCGGAGGAGGCGAAGGGCGCGGCCCTCGCCCGGGCAGCGGCCACCACGTCGCTGTTCTACGTCGACACCCTCGAGTACCTCCGCCGCGGCGGTCGCATCGGCGCCGCCGCCGCGATGCTGGGCTCCGCGCTCGCCGTGAAGCCGCTGCTCACCATCGACGAGGGCCGGATCGCCACGCTCGAGAAGGTGCGCACCGCCGGTCGCGCCCTCGCCCGGCTCGAGGAGCTCGCCGCCACGGCCGCCGACGACCACCAGGTCGATGTCGCGGTGGCGCACCTCGCCGCCGAGGACCGCGCCCGCACGCTCGCGGACCGGCTCTGCTCCCGGCTCTCGGCCAACCTCGGTGACCGCGAGGTCAGCGTCGGCGAGGTCGGCGCGGTGATCGGTGCGCACGTCGGGCCGGGGATGGTCGCTGTCGTGGTCGCCCCGCGCTGACCGGCCGGCCCGTTTCCCTCCACAACCCGACCGTGCGGCCCTTCGTCCCCAGGGCCGGCCGCGGGTGCCGCCGTGGGTCCGCGCCCGCTCCTAGGTTCCTGGCATGCGCTCACGCAGGTCCTCCCACTCCCAGGCCGCCGACGTGGCACGCCGGCGTCTGGAGCTGCTGAGCGCCGAGCTCGCCGCGATCCGGGCCGACCCGGTCGATCCCCCGTCGCACGACGTCGGCACCGGGTCCGGCGAGCCTCCTGTTCCCGCTGGTGCCTCGCCTCGGCCAGCCCCGTCGCCTGCAGATCCGCCGGGCGGGGCGAGGGCGCCGGCGGGGCGGCACGCCGCCCGAAGAGGCGCACCCTCCCGGGCGGGCGGCTGGGTCGAGGACCGGCTGCCGTCGACGCTGCAGGGCCGGATCCGCGTCGGTCCCTCCCAGCTCACTGTCGTCGCGGTGCTCGTCGCTGCCGCACTCGGTTTCCTCGCCTGGTGGTCGGTGCGGGCCGCGGACCCGGGCGAGCTCGTCACGACCGGCGCTGCCACACCGGTCACGAGTGAGGTCGAACCGCTCGTCTCCGCGCCGCCCGGCCCGTCGCCGCCCGGCCCGGTGGCGTCCGGTCCGGTGCCCTCCGGGTCGTCGGCCGGCCCCGACGTGGTCGTCGATGTCGCGGGCAAGGTCCGCCGGCCCGGCATCGTCCGGCTCCCCGCCGGCTCCCGGGTCGTCGACGCGCTCGAGGCGGCCGGTGGCGCCCGGCGCGGTGTCGACCTCACCGGGCTGAACCTCGCCCGCCTCCTCGTCGACGGCGAGCAGGTCCTCGTCGGGGTGCGCTCCGTCGCCGGGGTGGCGCCCTCGGCCGCGGCGGCCGCTCCCGGTGCGGACGGTGCCGCCCCGATGGTGAACATCAACACCGCCGGCGCCGAGGAGCTCGACACCCTGCCCGGGGTCGGACCGGTGACCGCGGCCGCCATCTTGCAGTGGCGGGCCGACCACGGGGCGTTCAGTGCGGTCGACGAGCTGCTCGAGGTGTCCGGCATCGGCGACGCCACGTTGGCCGAGATGGCCCCGTTCGTGACGCTGTGAGCGAGGAGGTCGACGACGAGCCGCGCACCGACCTGCGGATGGTGCTGCTCGGCGTCGCCGCCTGGGCCGGGGGACTGGTGGCGCTGCTGACCCCGGGCTGGGTCGGAGCCGCGCTCGTCGCCGTCGGGCTGGCCGGCGTGGCCGGGCTCCGGCGTCGCGGGCGGCCTGCCGGGGTGGCGGTCGGTGCCGTGCTCGTCGGTGCAGCCGTGGCGGCCGGTGTCGTGGTGCGGGCCGAGGCGAACACCACCGGGCCGGTGGCCCGGCTCGCCGAGCAGCGCGCCGTCGCCACGATCACGGCCCGCGTGACGTCCGACCCGGTGACGAGGCAGGGGCGGTTCGGCGACTTCGTGGTCGCCCGGCTGACAGTGACGGAGGTGGTGGGGCGGGGACAGAGGTTCGCGGTCCGCACGCCGGTGGTGCTCATCGGCGACGCCGCCTGGGCCGACGTCGAGCTGGGGTCGCTCGTCCGTGGCACCGCCCGGCTCACCCCGCCGGACGACCCGTCGGTCGGTGCGGTGCTCACCGGGGCCGGCGCGCCGGCGCTTCTCGCCGCGCCGTCGGAGCTTCTCGCCGGCGCCGAGGCGGTGCGCGCAGGCATCCGCGACGCCGTCCGGGGCAGTCCCGACGCGCGGGCGCTGGTACCGGCGCTCGTCGTGGGGGACGACCGGACGATGTCGACGGCGGTGGTCGAGGCCTTCCGCACCTGCGGCCTCACCCACCTAGCTGCGGTGTCCGGCACGAACCTCACGCTCGTCGTCGGGTTCCTGCTCCTGGTGGCACGGGGCGTCGGCGTGCGCGGCCGCTGGCTGACGCTGCTGGGGGTGCTCGGCGTGGTCGGCTTCGTCGTGCTGGCGCGGCCGGAGCCGAGCGTGGTCCGGGCGGCGGCGATGGGTTCGGTGGCGCTGATGTCGCTCGGCCGCGACGGACGCACCCGCGGCGCCCGCGCGCTCGGGGTCGCGACGGTCGTGCTGCTCTTGGTCGACCCCTGGCTCGTGGTGTCGCCCGGGTTCGCGTTGTCGGTGCTGGCGACGGCCGGCATCCTGTTCCTCGCTCCGGCGTTCCGCGACCGGTTGGCACGATGGCTGCCGCGGTGGGCCGCGGAGGCGGTCGCCGTACCCCTGGCGGCGCAGCTGGCCTGCACGCCGGTGGTGGCCGGGCTGTCCGGCGAGGTCAGTCTCGTCGCCGTGGTCGCCAACATGGCCGTGGCGCCGGTGGTGGCGCCGGCCACCGTGCTCGGGCTCGTGGGCGGACTCACGTACCTCGTCGTCCCGGCCGTCGGCGCCCTGCTCGGGCTGGTGGCCGGGTGGTGCGGCGGCTGGATCGTGCTGGTCGCGGTCCACCTCGCTCGCCTGCCCGCGGCCTCGGTCGGCTGGGCGGCCGAGCCGTTGCCGCTGCTGCTTCTCACCTTGGTCTGCGTCGGTGTGGGCTGGTGGTCGGGGTGGGTGCTGGCGCGACGGCGTCGCTCCGCCTGTGCGGTCGTCGTGCTGGCGCTGGTCGTGCTGCGCCCGCTGCCGACGCTGGGGTGGCCACCCGACGGCTGGGTGGTGGTGGCGTGCGACGTCGGCCAGGGTGACGGCCTGGTGCTCAACGCCGGCGACGGACGGGCGGTCGTCGTCGACACCGGCCCCGAACCGGCGCCGATGCTCCGCTGCCTCGACCGCCTGGGGGTCGCGGCCGTCCCCGTGCTGGTGCTGACTCACTTTCACGCCGACCACGTGGGCGGTCTACAGGGGGTGCTGGGCGAGGAGGACGTCGGTGAGGTGCTGACGACCGGGCTGCGCGACCCGCCGGGCGGTGCGGCGGCCGTGAGCGCGGCCACCGCGGAGGCGGGCGTGCCGGTGCGGGTTCCGGCGCAGGGCGAGGTCGAGCGGGTGGGTGCCGTGACCTGGCAGGTGCTCGCGCCCGGCGCGCACCCGCCGAGTCCCGGTGAGCAGGGCTCAGCGGCCAACAACGCGAGCCTAGTGCTGCTCGTCCAGGTGCACGGCGTGCGCGTGCTGCTCACCGGTGACGTGGAGCCGGAGGCACAGGCGGCACTGGCGCGCGCGTACCCGGGGCTGCGCGTCAGCGTGCTGAAGGTGCCGCACCACGGGAGCCGGTTCCAGGACACGGCCTGGCTCACGGGCCTCGGCGCGCGAGTGGCGCTGGTGTCGGTCGGGGCGGGCAACGACTACGGGCACCCGGCTCCGGCGCTGATCAGCGCGCTGGAGGCCTCGGGCGCGGTCGTGCGACGTACCGACGAGTCGGGCGACGTCGCGGTCGTGCTGGACCGGGGCCGGCTCCGGCTGCGCGCCCGGCGAGTCAGATCGTCCGGTAACCGTCGATCCGCAGCCCGCCGTCGTCGCCGGGCACCAGCTGCAGGAGCTGGCGTTCCTCGACCGTGCGGCCGTCCGTGTACTCGTACGTCACCGTGGCCTCCACCGCGTCGCCACCCGAGACAGGAGAGAGGTCTGTGGCGTCCACGTCGGCGACCTCTGCCCAGAAACCGTCGTACGACCCGCGGCCGGTCTCCGCCTGGTACGCCGGGCTCAGCATCGCCCAGCCGGCGTCGACGTCGTCCGGCACGGTGTCGAAGTAGCCGTCGACGAACGCCACCGCCTGGCCGCCGCCGGGTGCCGAGCCGGCAGAGCCGCCCGCGCTCCGGTCGCCGGCCGATGGGCTGTTCGTGGTCTGCCGGTCGGGCGTCGGCGAGCTGCCGCCGCTCTCCGAGGGTGTGGACGGGTCGTCGGCTGCGCCCGTTCCGGAGCCCGGGGTGCCCGTTCGGCCGTCGTCGCCGAGCTGCACGACCACGAACGCGGCGACCAGGGCCACGAGCAGCGCCAGCACGCCGGCGGCGACCAGGCCGGGACGGCGACGTCGCGGGCTCGCGTCGTCGGGGGTGGGGCCAGGAGGTGGCGATGCGGCGGGCCGCTCGACCGGCTGTGTGGCGGGCCGTGTCGCTTCGGCCGCGGGCGGGGCGAGGGGAGCGGCCGGGGTCGGTGGTGCGAGCTCGCGGGTCTGCTCGCGCGGTCGGGCGGCGAGCCGACGCAGCTCCTCGTGGGCATCTCGCAGCGACAGACGCTGCGCGGGGTCGCGCGCCATCAGGCCGTTGATGACCGGTTCGAGCGTGCCCGCTCGCCGGGGTCGGTCCGCGTCCTCGTGCGCGATCTGGTGGAGCACGGCGAGCGCGTTGTCGCCTCCGAACGGAGCGCGTCCTTCGACCGCGGCGTACAGGGTCGCGCCGAACGCCCAGGCGTCGGAGACCGGGGAGGGGGTGGCGCCCCGCGCGACCTCGGGCGCGAGGTAGCCGGGCGTGCCGGAGATCATGCCCGTCGAGGTGAGCGTCGTGTCCTCGGCCGTCCGGGACAGTCCGAAGTCGCCGATCTTGGCCGTGCCGTCGCCGGCGACGAGCACGTTGCCGGGCTTGACGTCGCGGTGGGTGAGGCCGGCGGCATGCGCGGCCAACAGCCCGTCGGCGACTTGCGCGCCGAGGGCCGCCACGCGTCCTGGTTCGAGCGGGCCGCCGTCGGCGATCATCTGAGACAGCGTGCGGGAGGGGACGTACTCCATGACCAGCCAGACCGCGCCGTCCTCCTGGACCACGTCGTGCACGGCGACGACGTTCCGGTGGCTCAGGGCCGCGGTGGCGCGTGCCTCGCGCAGGGCCCGCGCGGTGTCGGTCGAGGACTCGCCGGGGAGCAGTCCGACCTGCTTGACCGCGACGTCGCGCGCGAGGGTCTCGTCGCGGCACAGCCAGACGGTGCCCATGCCCCCGCGGCCGACGGCACGCCGGACGCGGTAGCGCCCACCGATCAGCTCGGGCTGCACGCGGCTCCTCCTGTCGCACGTCGGTCACTCGGTACGCCGGGTCTCGGATCGCGTACCCGACGTCGCGACGGGTACGCATCACGCCACCGGTCACGGCGTGGGACGTCGGTGCCGTGTGGCAGGCTGACCGCACCATGGCGAACCCGAAGGCGTCCGACATCCTGGGCCACGTCCTGCTCGTGACGGGTCCGGAGGAGTTCCTCAACCAGCGCACGGTCTCGTCGGCGCTGGCTGCGGTCCGGGCCGCCGACCCGGAGTCCGAGCAGAGCGAGACGATGGCGGCGAGCCTGACGATCGCGGCGCTGGGGGACCTGGCGGCGCCGTCGCTGTTCTCCTCGATCCGCTGCGTGGTGGTGCGCGAGCTCGAGGACCTGCCGGACGAGTCGGTCGACGGGCTGGTGGAGTACGCCGCCGCCCCGAGCGACGAGGTCGGCCTGGTGCTCGTGCACAGCGGGGGCCAGAAGGGCACCGGCGTGCTCAACAAGCTGCGCAAGCTCCCGCTGGTGACGGAGGTGAAGTCCGCGACGCTGAAGCCGTCGGAGTTCGGCCGCTTCGTCGCCGGGGAGGTGCGCAGCCACGGCGGCCGGATCGACGACGAGGCGAGCGCGCTGCTCGTCCAGGCCGTGGGCCAGGACCTCCGCGCGCTCGCGGGTGCGGCGCACCAGCTGACCAGCGACTTCCCCGACGAGCCGATCAGCGAGTCCGTGGTCAAGCGCTACTTCGCCGGCCGCGCCGAGGTGAAGTCGTTCGCGGTCGCGGACGCCGCCCTCTACGGCCGTACGGCGGCCGCGCTCGAGGAGCTGCGCTGGGCCCTCGACAGCGGGACCGCGACC
Organism: Nocardioides iriomotensis; assembly: GCF_004168035.1. Taxonomy (GTDB): domain Bacteria; phylum Actinomycetota; class Actinomycetes; order Propionibacteriales; family Nocardioidaceae; genus Nocardioides_B; species Nocardioides_B iriomotensis. The sequence goes on from NZ_SDPU01000021.1 coordinate 28,642, forward strand.
GTCCTGGTCACCAGCGCGTTCGCCAACGGCCTGCGCGGGCTGGCCCGGTTCATGGCCGCTCCCCGCGGCATGCGCGAGGCCGACCTGGCCCGTGAGGCGGGCGTGCCGCCGTGGAAGATCCGGGTCCTGCGCGAGCAGTCCCGCGGCTGGGACGACCGGGGCGTCGCCGAGGCGATCACCGCGGTGGCGCAGGCCGACGCCGACGTGAAGGGCGCGTCGAGCGACGCCGCCTACGCCCTGGAGCGCATGGTGCTCCGGGTGGCCGGCGCCCGCTCCGGTCGCTGAGCGACCCCCGCGCCGCGCGTCAGTAGCCGCGTGCAGGAACAGCACGAGGCGCCGCCCCCGACGGGGAACAGCGCCTCGTGGGAAGACTCCGGCGTGCCGGTGTCAGCCCTGGGTCAGAGCGACGCGGCCTTCTTGCCGATGGCCGACTTGCGGTTCGCGGCCTGGTTCTTGTGGATGACGCCCTTGGAGGCAGCCTTGTCGAGCTGCTTGGCGGCGTCCTGCGCGGCGGCGAGGGCGGCGTCCTTGTCACCGGCGTCCGCAGCGGCGCGGAACTTGCGCACGGCGGTCTTCAGCGCCGACTTCACGGACTTGTTGCGCTCGTGCGCAGCGTCGTTCTGTCGGTTGCGCTTGATCTGGGACTTGATGTTCGCCACGGGGCAAGCCTCTGCTGTGTCTTGGTGGTCAGGGTGGAGAGTCGGTGTGCGGGCACGCCGACCGGCGGACACGCAAGCGACGACATTACCAGCGGGCGCGCTGGCCGCCCAAATCGAGCGGCACCGCTCAGGCCCAGCCGCGACGTGACGCGAGCCACGCCCAGGTGACCTCGCCCCACCAGTTCGCGTGGACCCGCAGGTACGGCGAGCTGTTGGGCCGCGGCCGGTCCCGGGCGTCCAGCATCATCCCGGCCAGCATCGCGAGCCAGGCGTCGACGTGGTCGGGGTCGGCGTCCTTGGTGAGCGGGTGCTCGGCGAGCAGCGCGTCGGCGTCGAGCCCGTCGCCGTACGCCGACACCAGCAGGTCGACCGCGTCGAGCCAGACCGGGCCGAGGGCGGGCCAGTTCCAGTCGCACAGCATCGCGGGGCGGCCGGGTGCGAGGAGGAAGTTGTCGTCGCGGGCGTCGGTGTGCGTGAACGCGTCGTTGCCCGGGAAGTCGTCGTACGACGCCGCCAGGTCCTCGGCGTCCTCGAGGTGCGGCCAGTCCGGGAACGCCTTCCGCACGTGCTGCCAGCCCGTGAGAAGCGCCGGGATCTCGCGCTCGATCGGCTTCAGCGACCAGCCGGGCGGCACCGGGTTCAGTGCCTCGGCGACCACGGCCAGCGTGTCGAGGCAGGCGACCAGCTCGTCGCGCTGCCAGGGCCGGGCCGGGGGCCGGGCGGCGACGTGCTCGAAGCCGAGCACGATCCAGAGGTCGTCCTCGTACTTCCACAGCAGCCTGGGTGCGGGAACCTCGTGGGGGAGCAGGACGTTCTTCCGCGCCTCCTCGGCGTAGGCCGCGGCGAAAGGCGCCTGCGCCTTCTTGCTGGCGGCCTTCACGAAGAGCCTGGTGCCGTCCTCACCGGTCAGCACGGACGCGAACCCGGGTGTGAACCCGCTGTCCTGCGACTCCGCCGTCGCGACGGGGGACCCGAGGCGGTCGGCGATCGTGCGCCGCAGCGCGGGCGGCAGCAGCCGCCAGTCCAGCCGCCGGGCGGTGCGGCCGTGCGGCACCGGCTCGACGGTGGCGAGGTCCTGGGGTCCGGTCACAGCAGGCCATTCAACCCGCGTCCCGGCCGGATTCGTCTGCGACCCGCCCGTGTGGATCACCCCGTGAGTCGCAGACGAATCGTTGTCGGCGCGGGTCGCGTGGGAGGATGGGCGACCGCACCGCATCCCTGCCGAGAGATCCGAAGAAAGCCGCCTGTGTCCCTGTCGAACGCCCCGATCCCGGGCAAGACCGATCCCGCGATCATCAGGAACTTCTGCATCATCGCGCACATCGACCACGGCAAGTCCACGCTGGCCGACCGGATGCTCCAGCTCACCGGCGTGGTCGACGAGCGCAGCGCGCGGGCGCAGTACCTCGACCGGATGGACATCGAGCGCGAGCGCGGCATCACGATCAAGAGCCAGGCGGTCCGGATGCCGTGGACGGTGCCGGCCGACAACGAGGCGGGCGCCGAGGCCGGCACCTACGTCCTCAACATGATCGACACCCCCGGCCACGTCGACTTCACCTATGAGGTGTCCCGCTCGCTCGAGGCGTGCGAGGCCGCGGTCCTGCTCGTCGACGCCGCGCAGGGCATCGAGGCGCAGACGTTGGCCAACCTCTACCTCGCCATCGGCGCGGACCTGCACATCATCCCGGTGCTCAACAAGATCGACCTGCCGTCGGCGCAGCCCGAGAAGTACGCCGCCGAGCTCGCCGGCATCATCGGGTGCGACGCGTCCGACGTGCTCCAGGTCTCGGCGAAGACCGGCTTCGGCGTCGAGGCGCTGCTCAACGAGATCGTCGCGCAGACCCCGGCCCCGGTGGGCGACGCCGACGCCCCGGCCCGGGCGCTGATCTTCGACTCGGTCTACGACACCTACCGCGGTGTCGTCACCTACGTCCGCGTCGTCGACGGCAAGCTCACCCACCGCGACCGGATCAAGATGATGTCGACCGGCGCGACCCACGAGATGCTCGAGGTCGGCGTCATCTCCCCGGAGCCGGTCAAGGCCGGCGACCTCGGCGTGGGCGAGGTCGGCTACCTCATCACCGGCGTGAAGGACGTCCGCCAGTCCCGAGTCGGTGACACGGTCACCAGCCAGAACCACGGCGCGACCGAGCCGCTCGGCGGCTACAAGCACCCCAACCCGATGGTGTTCGCGGGCCTGTACCCGATCGACGGCGACGACTACCCGACGCTGCGCGACGCCCTCGACAAGCTCCAGCTCAACGACGCCGCGCTCGTCTACGAGCCGGAGACGTCGGGTGCGCTGGGCTTCGGCTTCCGCTGCGGCTTCCTCGGTCTGCTGCACATGGAGATCACCCGCGACCGCCTCGAGCGGGAGTTCAACCTCGACCTCATCTCGACCGCCCCCAACGTGGTCTACGAGGTCGAGATGGAGGACGGCGCCACCCACACCGTCACCAACCCGAGCGAGTACCCCTCCGGCAAGATCGCCGAGGTCCGTGAGCCCGTCGTCAAGGCGACGATCCTCAGCCCCAGCGACTACATCGGCGCGATCATGGAGCTCTGCCAGACCAAGCGCGGCCAGCTCCAGGGCATGGACTACCTGTCCGAGGACCGCGTCGAGATGCGCTACACGCTGCCGCTCGCCGAGATCGTGTTCGACTTCTTCGACCAGCTCAAGTCGCGGACCAAGGGCTACGCCTCGCTCGACTACGAACCCGTCAGCGACCAGGCCGCCGACCTCGTCAAGGTCGACATCCTGCTCCAGGGCGAGACCGTCGACGCCTTCAGCGCGATCGTGCACCGCGACGCGGCGTACTCCTACGGCGTCGCGCTCGCCGGCAAGCTGCGCGAGCTCATCCCGCGTCAGCAGTTCGAGGTGCCGATCCAGGCAGCGATCGGCGCTCGTGTCATCGCCCGCGAGACGATCCGCGCGATCCGCAAGGACGTGCTCGCCAAGTGCTACGGCGGCGACATCACCCGCAAGCGCAAGCTCCTCGAGAAGCAGAAGGAGGGCAAGAAGCGGATGAAGATGGTCGGCCGCGTCGAGGTCCCCCAGGAGGCGTTCATCGCCGCGCTCTCGACCTCCGACACCGGGGACAAGGGCAAGAAGTAGTCGGTGCTGCAACCACCGGCCGGCCTGCGCGAGCGCGCGCTTCTCGGGGAGCACTGGGCCGACTGGCTCGACCGGCTGCCGCGCACCATGGCGGAGCTGCTGGAGGAGTGGGACCTCACCCTCGACCCCGCGGGCGACCACGCGATGCACGGCTTCGGCTCCTGGGTGCTGCCGGTGCACGACCGCGACGGCGAGCCCGCTGCGCTCAAGGTCACGATCGACACCGAGGACGAGACCGAGCACGAGCACCTGGCGCTGCAGCGCTGGGCCGGCGAGGGTGCCGTCCGCCTGCTTCGCGCCGACCCGCACCGCCGGGCCCTGCTGCTCGAGCGGCTGCACCGGCGCGACCTCTCCTCGCTCGGGTACGTCGAGAGCGCCGAGGTCGTGGGCGGGCTCTACCGCCGCCTGCACGTCCCGGCGCCGCCGCAGCTGCGCACCTTCACGTCGTACGTCGAACGCTGGACCGGGCCGCTGGCGGGCCTGCCGCGCGACGCCCCGATCCCGCACCGGCTGGTCGAGCAGGCGCTGGCGACGTACCGCGACCTGGCGACCGACCCGGCCAGCACCGGCACGTTGATGCACCACGACCTGCACGACTTCAACGGCCTGGCCGGCGACCGCGAGCCGTGGCTGGCGATCGACCCGCAGGCGATGTCCGGTGACGTGCACGCCGAGCCGGCCCCGATGCTCTGGAACCGGTGGGACGAGGTCACCGCGCGCGGCCGGATCCGCGACGACGTGCGCGACCGGTTCTTCGCCCTGGTCGACACCGCCGAGCTCGACGAGGACCGGGCCCGCGCCTGGGTCGTGGTCCGGCTGGTGCTCAACGCCTACTGGGCCATCGAGGACGCCCAGAAGCAGGGCCGCGGCCTCACCGCCGACGACCGGGAGTGGATCACCCGGTGCATCACGATCGTGAAGGCCGTGCAGGACTGACTGCGGCGCCGAAATCCGCGCGCCCGGCGACGCGCGGTCCGGCAGACTGTGTGCCGTGTTCACATCCCCCGCCCGCGTCGTCTCCGTCAACGTCGGCCTGCCCCGCGACGAGACGTGGGCCGGCAGCCTCAAGCGCACCGCGATCGACAAGCGCCCGGTGACCGGGCCGGTCGAGGTCGGCCTGCTGGGCCTGGCGGGAGACGAGGTCGCCGACACCAAGCACCACGGCGGGACCTACCAGGCCGTCTACGCCTTCGCCCGCGAGGACAGCGACTACTGGGCCGCGCAGCTCGGCGGTCCGGTGCGGCCCGGCCTGTTCGGCGAGAACCTCACCACCACCGGCATCGACGTCAACGAGGCCGTGATGGGGGAGCAGTGGCGGATCGGGACGACGCTGCTCGAGGTGGTCTCGGTGCGCATCCCCTGCTCGGTGTTCAAGAACTGGCTCGGCCTGCACGACTACGACGCCCGGCAGTGGCAGAAGCGCTTCACACGGGTCGGCCGCCCGGGCCCGTACCTCCGGGTGCTCGAGCCCGGCACCCTGGCCGCCGGTGACGAGGTGGTCGTGGAGCACCGTCCCGACCACGACGTCAGCGTGTCCACGATGTTCCGGGCGCTCACCACCGAGCGCGACCTGCTGCCGCGCCTGATCGGTCTGGACCGGATCGATCCCGAGGCGGTCCAGGCCGCCGAGAAGTACGTCGCGAGCCTGGTCTGACGGTGACGACGGTCACGAATCAGTGAGAACCCCCACGAACCCGGGGGATCCCTACCCATCGGTAGCCGGGTGTTCTAGGTTGTCCTGCATCCAGTCCGCCGCCGGGTGCGTGGGACCGCGCCACCGTGCACAGAACAGGGAGAGCGATCGACCGTGTCACCCGTGAGCTACGACCTCTCGTTCATCGAGAACCGGCCCGCCAACGTGGCCGTGCAGTTCCAGGAGCGGGTGAAGGCCAGCGCGAACCGTGAGGCCTTCCGCTACCCCGTCGGCGAGTCGTGGGAGTCGGTGACCTGGGCGGAGGCCGGCGAGAAGGTCAGCCGCCTCGCGGCCGGTCTGCTGTCGCTCGGCGTCGAGCCCGAGCAGCGCGTCGGCATCGCGTCGGGCACCCGCTACGAGTGGATCCTCGCCGACCTGGCGATCATGTGCGCCGGTGCCGCCACCACCACGGTGTACCCGTCGACGATGGCCGAGGACGTCGCCTACATCCTCGCCGACTCCGAGTGCGTCGTGGTCTTCGCCGAGGACGACGAGCAGGTCGCCAAGCTGCGGCAGCACAAGTCCGAGCTGCCGCACCTGTCGAAGGTCGTGGTGCTCGACGGCGCGGCCGACGGCGACTGGGTGATCGGCCTCGAAGACCTCGAGAACGCCGGCGCCGAGCTGCTGAAGAACGACCCGGGCGCCGTCGACGAGGCGATCGCCAAGATCCAGCCCGACGCCCTCGCCACGCTCATCTACACCTCCGGCACGACCGGCCGCCCCAAGGGCGTGCGGCTGCGGCACAGCTCGTGGACCTACGAAGGCGCGGCCATCCAGGCGCAGGACATCCTGCACGAGGACGACCTGCAGTTCCTGTGGCTGCCGATGGCGCACTCGTTCGGCAAGGTGCTGCTCTCGACCCAGCTCGCCTGCGGCTTCGCCACCGCCATCGACGGCCGCGTCGACAAGATCGTCGACAACCTCGCCGTCGTCCGCCCGACGTTCATGGGCGCGGCCCCGCGCATCTTCGAGAAGGCGCACGGCCGGATCGTCACCATGCAGGCCTCCGAGGGCGGCCTCAAGGAGAAGATCTTCAACCAGGCCTTCAAGGTCGGCCTCGAGTACGACCGCCGCAAGCGCGACGGCCAGCCGATCCCGTTCCTGCTCGAGAAGCAGCACGGCCTGTTCGACAAGCTCGTCTTCAGCAAGGTCCGCGAGCGGTTCGGCGGACGGGTCCGGTTCTTCATCTCCGGCGCCGCCGCGCTCAACCAGGACATCGCCGAGTTCTTCCACGCCGCGGGTGTGCTGATCCTCGAGGGCTACGGCCTCACCGAGTCGTCGGCCGGCTCCTTCGTGAACCACCCCGAGCAGTACAAGTTCGGCACCGTCGGCCCGGTCATGCCCGGCAGTGAGGTCAAGCTCGGCGAGAACGACGAGATCCTGATCAAGGGCCCGGGCGTCATGGACGGCTACCACAACCTGCCCGAGGAGACCGCCGCGTCGCTCACCGACGACGGCTGGCTGCGCACGGGTGACAAGGGCTCGATCGACTCCGACGGCTTCCTGAAGATCACCGGCCGGATCAAGGAGCTCTTCAAGACCTCGGGCGGCAAGTACATCGCGCCGTCCGCGATCGAGTCGAAGTTCAAGGCGGTCTGCCCGTACGCCAGCCAGTTCCTGGTGTTCGGCAACGAGCGCAACTACTGCATCGCGTTGGTCACGCTCGACCCCGACGCGATGGCCGGCTGGGCCGCCGAGAACGACATGGCCGGCGCGTCGTACACCGAGATCGTCAACAGCGACAAGGTGAAGTCGATGGTCGCCGGGTACGTCGACGAGCTCAACTCCCACCTCAACCGCTGGGAGACCATCAAGAAGTGGGAGCTGCTCGACCACGACCTCACGGTCGAGTCGGGAGAGCTCACCCCGTCGATGAAGGTCAAGCGCAACGTCGTCGAGGAGAACTACAAGGAGCGCATCGACGCCCTCTACGCCTGAGGGTCGCGACCGCGTGACACGATCGGGGCATGCCGTCCGCGCTGCCCGAGGGTGACCCCGCGCCTGCCGACGGATCCCTCCCGGAGTCGGCGCTGGCGGGCGTCGGGTCGCGAGCCCTCTCGTTCTACGTGCACGTGCCGTTCTGCTCGGTGCGCTGCGGCTACTGCGACTTCAACACCTACACCGCGACCGAGCTGGGCGGCGGCGCTTCGCAGGCGTCGTACGCCGACACGGCGGTCGAGGAGGTGCGGCTCGCGCGTCGCGTGCTCGGCGACGTGGACGCGCCGGTGAGCACCGTGTTCCTCGGCGGCGGCACACCCACGCTGCTGCCGCCCGCCGACCTGGTGCGGCTGCTCGACGCGATTCGCGACGAGTTCGGCCTGACCGCCGACGCCGAGGTGACGACCGAGTCCAACCCGGACTCGGTCGACGAGGCCGCGCTGGCCACGCTCCGCGAGGGTGGCTTCACGCGGGTGTCGTTCGGGATGCAGTCGGCGGTGCCGCGCGTGCTGCGGGTGCTGGACCGCACGCACGACCCGCGGCGCGTGCCGCGCGTCGTGGAGTGGGCCCGCGCCGCCGGCTTCGACGAGGTCAGCCTCGACCTGATCTACGGGACGCCGGGGGAGTCGCTCGAGGACTGGCGCACGTCCCTGGAGTCCGCGCTCGCCTGCGAGCCCGACCACCTGTCGGCGTACGCCCTGATCGTCGAGGACGGCACGGCGCTGGCCCGGCAGGTCCGCCGCGGCGACGTGCCGATGCCGGACGACGACGACCTCGCCGACAAGTACCTCCTCGCCGACGACCTGCTGACCGCGGCCGGGCTGGACTGGTACGAGGTCTCCAACTGGGCGCGCCGGCCGGAGAGCGCGTGCCGGCACAACCTGGCCTACTGGCGCGGCACCGACTGGTGGGGCGTCGGCCCCGGCGCGCACTCGCACGTCCGGGGCGTGCGGTGGTGGAACGTCAAGCACCCCACGGCGTACGCCGCGCGCCTACGCGAAGGCGTCAGCCCCGCGCTCGCCCGGGAGGTGCTGGACGCCGAGACCCGCCGGGTCGAGCGGGTGCTGCTCGAGACCCGGCTGAGTGACGGGCTGCCGACCGACGTGCTCGACGACGGCGGACGCTCCGCGGTGCCCGGGCTGGTCACCCGCGGCCTGCTCGAGCACGGTGACCCGCTCGTGCTCACGCGTGACGGCCGGCTGCTCGCCGACGCCGTCGTGCGCGACCTGCTCAGTGCACCATCCGGATGGTGAGCGGGTACTTGTAGAACTCGCCGTTGGCCGCCTTGATCGTCGCGAGGATGATCACGACCAGCGCGAAGATGCCGAGGATCGGCAGCAGCACGAAGCCGACCAGCACGAAGATCAGCGCGAAGCTCACCGCCGCGTAGATCAGCAACGAGATCTGGAAGTTGAGCGACTCGACGGCGTGCCTGCGGATGAAGGCCGAGTCGTTGCCCTTGACCAGCATGATGACCAGCGGGCAGAGGAAGCCGAGCGCGATCCACGCCGCCACGAAGCAGCCGACGTGGGAGGCCAGCGCCCAGTTCTTCTCCTCGGCGGTGGGTACCGCCGGGACTGCGCCGGGCTCGTAGGGACCGGGCGTGTTGCCCGGTGGGGGTGGGTAGCTCATCACACCTCCTGCGCTGAGGTCACGAAGTCGATCAGTTCCTCGACTCTACCCAGCAGGGCGGGCTCAAGGTCGGCGTACGACGACACCCGACCGAGGATGTGCTTCCAGGCCCGGGCGATGTCGGCCTGGTCGCGGTGTGGCCAACCGAGCCTCTGGCACACGCCCTTCTTCCACTCGACGTTGCGGGGGATGGTCGGCCAGGCCTTCATGCCCAGCCGCTCGGGCTTCACGGCCTGCCAGATGTCGACGTACGGGTGCCCGACGATCAGCACGTGCCGGCCCACCGGGCTCTTCGCGATGGCCTGCGCGATGCGGCTCTCCTTGGACCCGGCCACCAGGTGGTCGACGAGCACGCCGACGAGGCGCTCGGGACCGGGGCGGAAGTCGCGCAGCTGCTCGGCCAGGTCGTCGACACCCTCGATGTACTCGACGACGACGCCCTCGACGCGGAGGTCGTCGCCCCACACCTTCTCGACCAGCTCGGCGTCGTGCCGGCCCTCGACGAAGATCCGGCTGGCCCGGGCGACGCGGGCCTTCGTGCCCGGGACGGCGACCGAGCCTGAGGCGGTGCGGGTCGGCCTGGCCGGGCCCTGCTTCGTCGGCGCGACGAGGATGACCGGCACGCCCTCCAGGAGGAAGCCGGGGCCGAGTGGGAACGTCCGGCGCTTGCCGCGCCGGTCCTCGAGGATCACGGTGTGCAGGTCGCGCTCGACCTTGACGATCTCACCGCACCAGTCGGTGGTGACCTCCTCGACGACGAGCCCGGCGTCGGCGGCGATCTCGACGGCGCGGCCGCGTTTCGGGGCGCGCCAGTCGGTGTTCAGGACGTCGGATCCGTACCGGTCGTGGGAAGGCACCGAAGCAGGCTAGGGGCGGCCGGAGGCCCGGCCTGGGCGGCACGCCGTCCGCCGGCGCGAGTGTGAGATCGACCGCGGAAATGCCTTGCTCCAAGAACAGTCGCGATATATCGTCAACCTATCGCGAAACACTCGCGACATGACGTTGGAGCCGCTGGCTCCGAGCACAGCTCTCTCGCTTCTCCAAGGAGGAAACCATGGGACACAATCCCTGGGACATGCCCTGGGACGACCCCCGCGCGGGGCACCCGGGTCACGGACGAGGCGGCCACGGGGGACCCGGCGGTCGCGGCGGCTCGTGGGGCGGACCGCCCCCGTGGCTGCAGGGCCTGATCGGCCTGGCCCAGTCGGGACAGACCGCCACGCGCGGTCCGCGGGTCCGCCGCGGCGACGTGCGCGCGGCGATCCTCGACGTGCTGTCGGTCGAGCCGATGAACGGCTACCAGATCATCCAGCAGATCGCCGAGCGCAGCGGCGGCGCGTGGAAGCCGAGCCCCGGCTCGGTCTACCCGACCGTCCAGCAGCTCGAGGACGAGGGCCTGGTCGAGGGCAACGACAGCGAGGGTCGTCGGCTGCTCACGCTGACCGAGGCCGGCCGGACCTACGTGCAGGAGCACCCCGACGAGCTCGCCGCCACCTGGCGCTCGTTCGACGACGCCGCCGAGGCGGAGCAGGCCCACGGCGGGCACGACCTCAAGCCGGTCATCGGCCAGGTCATGGGCGCGGTGTGGCAGGTCGTCACCACCGGCACCCGGCAGCAGCAGGCGGAGGCCGCCGAGATCCTCGCGGACACGCGCCGCAAGCTCTACGGGCTTCTCGCGGAAGGGGACGACGGTGACCGCGGGTGAGATGCGGATCGGTGACAAGGAGCGCGAGGGCGCGGTCAACGCGCTCGGCGAGCACTACGCCGCCGGTCGGCTGACCAAGGAGGAGTACGACGAGCGGGCCGCCGTGGCGTACACCGCCAAGACCGAGTCGTCGCTCCGGCCGCTGTTCACCGACCTGCCCGGCCCGCACCCGTTCGCGGTCGCGGCGAGCAGCGCCGGGGCCCGCAGCCGGCCGAGCGGTCCCGGCTCGTGGGCGGCGGGGCCGCCGTTCACCGGCCCCGGCACGACCCGCGGCCCGCAGCGCGGATTCCGGATGCCGTTCCTGCCGCTCGTGCTGGTGCTGGTCGGCCTGGCGATCCTGCTCAACGCCCCGTGGCTGGTGTTCATCGGCCTCGGCGCGCTGTTCTTCGCCCGGGCGCACCGCCGCCACCACGGCGGGACGTCCGCGTGGCACGGCGGCTGTGGCACGGGCCGGACGCGCTGACCTACAGCAAGGGGAGGGACCGCGCCGAGCGGGGGAGCTGGGCGTAGCCGCGGGCGACCGCGCGCGCCAGCTCCTCCTTCGGGTAGGGCCACTCGGTCGCGTCGAGCGCGTCGGCCACGGGCACGCCCCGGCCGGCGAGGTCGCGGATCGTCTCGGCCACGATGCCGATCGCGCTGCGCTGCTCCTCGACGAAGTCCTTGTCGACCGGCAGGCCGTGCCCCGGTACGACGACCGAGCCCGGGTCGAGCAGCTGCAGGACGAGGTCCATCGTGATCGGCCACTCCATCGGGAAGCAGTCGTCGCCGAAGCCGGGGACGCCGCTGCGCGCCGCCGACTCCTCGACGAGGTCGCCGGCGAACAGCACGTCGGCGTCGCCGACCCGGACGACCACGTCGCCGCCGGTGTGGCCGCGGCCGGGGTGGACCAGCTCGACGTACCGGCCGCCGAGGTCGACCGCCTTGGCGGAGGAGAACGTCGTGGTCGGCGCCAGCACCCGGGTCGCCGCGATGTCGGCGTGCTCGGGCCGGCTGTCGTCGGCGCGGGCCTCCGCCTGGAGCGCGGGAGCCGAGACCGCGAGGTCGGCCGGGACCGAGTCGTGGGAGTAGATCGGGAGGCCGTCGCCGTACTCCTCGACGAGCACGACGTTGCCGAACGTGTGGTCGAAGTGCTGGTGGGTGTTGACCACCCCGACGACGTCACCGACACCGAGGGCCCGGACGTGCTCGACGACGCGGCGGGCCGCGACCTCGGAGGCGTGGGTGTCGACGACGAGCAGCCCGTGGTCGCCGCCGACCAGGCCGACGTTGACGTCGAGGAACTCGAAGCGGGCGACCCAGCAGCGGTCGCCGACCTCGGCGAAGCCGGTGTCGTGGGGGATGGCCATGGCGCCCAACCTACGACCGGTCCGCGACTCGAAAGGACCGTGGGCGGGCGAGTAGGCTTGGCACTCGGATCCCGCGAGTGCCAAGCCGAGTGGCAGGCCGAGTGCCGGAGCGCGGGCGGACGAGCGTCGTGACCGTGGACGAGACGAGGAGGTGGCCGGTGGTCGAGGACCGCAAGCTCAACGTGCTGCGCGCGATCGTCGAGGACTACGTCGCCACCCAGGAGCCGGTCGGCTCCCGGGCGCTGGTCGACCGCCACCAGCTCGGCGTGAGCCCCGCCACCGTGCGCAACGACATGGCCGCACTGGAGGAGGAGGGGTTCATCACCCAGCCGCACACCAGCGCCGGCCGGATCCCGACCGACAAGGGCTACCGGCTCTTCGTCGACCGGCTGAGCACGGTCAAGCCCCTGTCGGTGGCCGAGAAGCGCGCGATCACCACCCTGCTGGAGGGCGCGGTCGACCTCGACGACGTGGTCCAGCGCAGCGTCCGGCTGCTCGCGCAGCTGACCCGGCAGGTCGCGATCGTCCAGTACCCCACGCTCTCGCGCTCCACCGTCCGCCACGTCGAGCTGGTGCACCTCGGCGGTGCCAGGCTGCTGCTGGTGCTGATCCTGTCGACCGGCCGGGTCGAGCAGCGCGTGGTCGAGCTCGCCGAGCACCTCGGCGAAGAGGAGCTGGCCGACCTGCGCAGCCGGCTCAACCGGGCGGTCATCGGCGAGCGCCTCGCCGACGCCGCCGACCGGTTGGTGCAGCTGCCCGACGAGTTCGACCAGGGCCGTCGCGCCCCGGTCGCCGCCCTGGTCGCCTCCCTCGTGGAGGCGATGAGCGACCACCGGTCCGACGAACGCGTCGTCGTCGGCGGTACGGCGAACCTCGCCCGGTTCGGCGACGGCTTCGACACCAGCATCCGGCCGATGCTCGAGGCGCTGGAGGAGCACGTCGTGCTGCTCCGGCTGCTCGGCGAGGCCACCTCGTCCTCGACCGTCACGGTGCGCATCGGCGCCGAGGGCCCCTACCAGGAGCTGTCGTCGACCTCGGTGGTCGCGACCGGCTACGGCCCGGGTGACGAGGCGCTGGCGTCGCTCGGCATCGTAGGACCGACCCGCATGGACTATCCCGGATCGATGGCGGCGGTGCGCGCGGTCGCGCGCTACGTCAGCCGGATCCTCGACGAGGGCTGACCTCGTCGCGCCCGAACCACCACGCACACACGGAACGAGCTGAGACGGACACGTGAGTCAGGACCTGTACGAGACCCTCGGGATCCCGCGCGACGCGGACGGCGACACGATCAAGAAGGCCTACCGCAAGCTCGCCCGGCAGCTGCACCCCGACGTGAACCCCGACCCGGAGACCCAGGAGCGGTTCAAGGACGTCAGCCGCGCCTACGAGGTGCTCTCCGACCCGGAGAAGCGCCGCATGTACGACCTCGGCGGCGACCCGTTCAACGGCGCCGGCGGCGGCTTCGCGGGAGCCGGTGCCGGCTTCTCGTTCACCGACATCATGGACGCGTTCTTCGGCGGTGCCGCCGGGGGAGCGGCCGGCGGCGGCCGTGGCCCGCGCCCGCGCGTGCGGCGTGGCCAGGACGCGCTGATCCGGCTGGAGGTCGACCTCGCCGAGGCGGCGTTCGGCACCACCCGCGAGCTCAAGGTCGACACCGCGGTGCTCTGCACGCTGTGCCAGGGCAGCGGCGCCGCGCCGGGCTCCTCGCCCACGACCTGCGAGACCTGCCACGGGCGCGGCGAGACCGTGCACCTGCAGCGCTCGTTCCTCGGCGAGATCCGCACGATGCGGCCGTGCGCCGCCTGCCGCGGCTTCGGCACGATCATCCCCGAGCCCTGCCGCGAGTGCTCGGGCGACGGCCGGGTCCGCTCCCGCCGCAGCCTCAACGTGAAGATCCCCGCCGGCGTCGACGCCGGCACCCGCGTCCAGCTCTCTGGGCAGGGCGAGGTCGGTCCCGGCGGTGGGCCGGCCGGTGACCTGTACGTCGAGATCCACGTCGCCGAGCACCCGGTGTTCGCGCGGCACGGCGCCGACCTGCACTGCCAGGTGACGGTGCCGATGACCGCTGCGGCGCTCGGCACGTCGCTCGACCTGCCGCTGCTGGAGGCCGACCTCGTCGAGGAGGGCGCGGAGTCCGACAGCGAGGTCGAGACCAGCGTCGCGCTCGACATCCGGCCCGGCACCCAGTCCGGGCATGAGCAGGTGATCCGCGGGCTCGGCGTCCCCGCCCTGCGCGGCAGCGGCCGCGGCGACATCGTCGTCCGGGTCGTCGTCGAGACCCCGACCCGGCTCGACCCGCGGCAGGAGGAGCTGCTCAAGGAGCTCGCCGCCATCCGGCACGAGGAGTCGCCGGAGGGCACGGTGCGCACCGCGCCGCCCAAGTCGGTGTTCGGCCGCTTCCGCGACGCCTTCAACCCGCGATGACCCTGCCGGTCTTCGTCCACCCGGCCGTCGCGGGCGCCACCCCGGGCAGCCAGGTCGTCCTCGACGGCGACGAGGCGCGGCACGCCGTGGTGGTCAAGCGGATCCGCGCGGGGGAGCGGGTCGTGCTCACCGACGGCGCCGGTACGGCGGTCGTCGGCACGGTGACGCGCACCGACAAGAGGTCGCTGACGCTCGACGTGGAGGAGTCGACCACCAGCGAGCCCGAGCTGCCGCGCGTCGTCGTGGTGCAGGCCATCCCCAAGGGAGACCGCGGCGAGCTCGCCGTCGAGATGCTGACCGAGGTCGGCGTCGACGTGATCGTGCCCTGGGCGGCCAGCCGCTCGGTCGCGGTGTGGAAGGGCGAGCGCGCGGCCAGGTCGCTGGCCAAGTGGCGCGCCACCGCGCGCGAGTCGGCCAAGCAGGCCCGTCGCACATGGTTCCCCGAGGTCGCCGAGCCGGTCGGCACCGACGAGGTGACCGCGCTGCTGGAGAAGGCGTCCGTCCCGGTCGTGCTGCACGAGGCCGCCTCCGGACCGCTCGCCGACCTGCCGGTCCCCGGCCGCGGCGAGATCGTGATCGTGGTCGGGCCCGAGGGCGGGATCAGCGACGAGGAGCTCGCCGCCTTCGCCGCTGTGGGCGCCGAGCCGGTGCGGCTCGGGTCGTCCGTGCTGCGCACCTCGACCGCCGGGGTCGCGGCGACGGCCGCGCTGCTCGCCCGCACCCGCTGGCGCTGACTACCGATATCGGTAGTCCAGGAGTGACCCAGGGGTCACGCTTCGACTACCGATATCGGTATCACTCCGCCGGCTCCCGCGCCGGCTCCCGCGCCGGGTCGCCGGCGGGCAGGTAGTCGCACGCCCAGTCGGCGCGCTTCCAGTCCGGGACGGGCGTGACCTGCCCGCGCCGCGGCACGAACGACGAGCGCCGTACCTGCTCGTAGCGGTGGATGTAGCGCGGACAGTTGGGGAACACCTGCGTGATGTGGACCCGCACGACCAGCTGGGCGCCGTCGTACTCCGCCATCAGCGGGTCGTCGAGGTGGAGGCTCGCGCGCCCCTGCACGCGGAGCCGGTTGCCGCCGACGAGGTCGATGAACAGCAGCCCCACCTCCGGGTTGGCGGCCACGTTGCCGAGCGAGAGGTACATGCCGTTGCCGTCGTAGCTCGGGAAGGCCAGCGTGCGCTCGTCGACGACCCGGACGAACCCCGGGTCCCCGCCCTTGTAGGAGCAGGTCGGCACGCCGTCGGCGTCGGCGGTCGCCAGGAAGAACATGTCGCGCTCGGCGATGAACGCGGCCTGGTGGTCGTCGACCCTGTCGTGGACGAGGACCTCGGCGATCCGGTCGGCGATGCGACGGGTGTCGAAGCGGTCCTGCAGCGCGCGGCTGTCGTCGTGGAACATGTGCTCAGGGTCGGGCACGGCTACCCCGTGAGCAAGGCCGTCACCCGGTCGATCTCGTCGTCGAGCTCGCGGCGCTCGCTGCGCGTGAAGGGCCGGAACAGGTCGACCGTGACCGCGTCGTCGCGCCACCACCACAGCCCGGCCATGAACCCGTCGGCCCACACGGTGCTGCCGACGCCGCCGTTGGTGCCGGCCCAGCGGGTGCGGTGCTCCTCGGGCACGATGCGCGCCCGGTCGGCGTGGGAGAGGAAGACGTTGTCGTACGCGCCGAGCAGCCGCACCGGCGCATGCGCCGATCCGTCGACCCGCGGCGCCCCGGGTACGTCGTACAGCCGCCTGCCGTCGTCGGTCTCCACGACGTCGAGCTCGTCGGCCATCGCGGCGAACACCGGACCGAGCCGCGTCACCCGCGACCAGGTCGTCATGTCGGCCGCGGTGGCCGGCCCGAACGCGCGCAGGTAGCGGCGCACGAGGGCGGGCACCTCGAGCTCGGTCGTCGGTCGGCCGAGCCAGCTCTCGACGGTCTCGTAGACCACGCCGCCCGACCGGCGCCAGAGCCCGCGCGGCGGGACCTGCACCATCGGCACCCGCTCGCGCGCGACGTGGGCGAGCGCGCCGGCGGGTGCATCGAGCCGCTCCGCGAGGCGCTCGCCGAGCTGCTTCACCGGAAGCGGGCCGTCGGCCAGGACGTCGCGGGTCGCCGCGACCACGTCGGGCACGGGAACGTGCCGCGCGTCGCGGTTCATCTGGTTGCTGCCGCTCTGCTGGTCGAGCGCGACCTGCACCCACGGCCGCAGCGCGAGCGCGTCGTCGGCGGTGAGGACGTGGATCGTGCCGCGCATGGTCAGGAACCGCACCGCCTCGCGGCGTTCGAGCGCGTCACTCAACGCGTCCGGGTCGAAGCCGTCGAGCCGCGCGGCGAGGGAGAGGTACGGCGGCAGGTTCTCCTGCGCCTGCAGGCCGACGAGGTGCTCGACCATCGCGAGCGCCGGCATCGTGGTGCGCTCCAGCAGGTGCTGGCGCGCGAGCAGCGTGCGGTTCAGGTCGCGGACGGTCAGGCCGGGCACGGGACGGCGACGTCAGCGCGTGCGCGCGGGGGAGGCGGCGTCGGTGAGCTCGTCGCCGAGCTCGCCCTGGACGGCGATGAGCCCCGAGAGGATCGTGCGCGCCGCCAGCAGCAGGTCACGCACCTCGGGCACGCTGATGGAGTAGACGACCTCGCCGTTGCGGCGCCGCGACACGACCATCGACGTCCGGCGCAGCACGGCGAGCTGCTGGGAGAGGTTGCTCGGCTCGATCTCGATCTGCTCGAGCAGCTCGTGCACCGCGTGGTCGCGCTCGCTGAGGAGCTCGAGGATCCGGATCCGGGCCGGGTGCCCGAGCGTCTTGAAGAGCTCCGCCTTGGCCTGGTACAGCGGGACACCCATGCCTGGCTCCCTTCCACAACTGCTCGGACGGGCCGTTCCGACGGGCCACGTTACACCATGTGAAGAATTCTTCAGGTTGTGTATCGTGCGGTCAGGCTGACTCTCCGACGACGAGGAGCTCTCATGGTGGACGCGGTGGTGAACGTGGCGGCGGTGCTCGAGGCCGCGGGCCTGACGAACCGGCACGTGCAGGAGTTCGTCGAGCACTGGGCCGGCGTGACCGGTGCCTCCTCCGTGCAGGTGGTCTCCGCGGCCGACGACGAGCGTCTCGTCGCCGAGGCGCTCGAGGCCGGTGAGCTGGTCCCGGCCGGCGAGGGTCGCTACTACGCCCGCTCCTACGTCAAGGACACGGCCCGAGCCGAGGAGCGCACGATCGTCGCCACCGGCGACGAGCGCGACAGGGGGACCTACAACAACTGGCGGCCCGGCGCCGAGACGAAGGAGAAGCTCGTCGAGCTGATGACGGGCGCCTCGGCCGGCCGGACGATGTACGTCATCCCCTACCTGATGGCTCCGGCAGGCTCACCGCTCGACCGGTACGCCGCCGGGGTGGAGCTGACCGACAACCGCGGCGTCGTGCTGCAGATGATCAGGATGTCCCGGGTCGGTGCCGACAACGTCAACGACCTCGGCGACGACTTCGTCCGCGGCGTGCACGTGACCGGCGACCTGGCGAACCTCGGGCAGGGCACGCCCGACGACAAGCGCCACTTCGTCACCCTCGCCGACGAGCGCACGATCCTGCACTTCGGCTCGTCGTACGGCGGCAACGCACTGCTCGGCAAGATCGCCCACGGCCTGCGGCAGGGCTCCTACGACGGCTGGAAGAACGGCTTCCTCGTCGAGCAGTTCATGCTGCTCGGCATCACCGACCGGCAGACCGGCCGGAAGTACAACATCGCCGGCGGGTTCCCGTCGGCGTCGGGCAAGACGAACCTCGCGATGACGCTGGCGCCCGAGGCCCTGGGCGACCGCTACTACGTGGAGTTCTACGGCGACGACATCGCCTGGATCTGGGTCGACGAGGACGGCGTCCTGCGCGGGTTCAACCCGGAGAACGGCGTGTTCGGCGTCGCCAAGGACACCAACGAGCGGACCAACCCGACCGCGATCGACTCGATCGTCCCCGGCAGCGGGGCGATCTTCACCAACGTCGCCTACAACGAGCGGACCCAGGACGTCTGGTGGGAGGGCCGCGGCGACAAGCCCACCGACCTCGACGGCTGGCTGGACTGGAAGGGCGAGCGGATCGCCGACCGCGCTCCCGAGCACGCCGACGACCCCTGGGCGCACCCCAACTCCCGCTTCACCACCCAGCTCGCCAACGTCCCCAACGTCGCGAAGGACTGGGACGACCCGCGCGGCGTCGAGATTCACGGGATCATCTTCGGTGGCCGCACCCGCGACCGCGAGCCGCTCATCCGCGCGATCACCGACGTCGCCGAGGGGGTGTACGACGGCCTCACCCTGGGTGCGGAGGCGACGGCCGCCGCCGACGGTCTCGAGGGCGTGCTGCGCTACGACCCGATGTCGATGCGGCCGTTCCTGTCCTACCCGGAGGCCGACTACGCCCAGCACTGGCTCGACGTCATCGGCCAGGCCAGGAACCAGCCGATCTTCGCCCACGTCAACTGGTTCCAGCGTGACGCCGAGGGCCGGTTCATCTGGCCCGGCTACCGGGAGAACCTCCGGCCGCTCGTGTGGCTGATGCGGCTCAGGAGCGGCGAGGTCACCGGCGTCCCGTCGCCGGTGGGCATCCTGCCCGCCCGGGACGAGCTCGACCTCGCCGGCCTCGACGAGCGGACGCTCGCCGACCTCGACACGCTGCTCACCATCGACGTGGAGCGCTGGCGTCAGGAGATCGGCTACCGCGAGGAGCACCTCGCCCAGTTCGACGGCCTGCCCGAGCCGATCTGGGCGGCGCACCGCCGGGTGGCCGCCGCGCTCGACGCCGAGCGGGAGAGCGTCGGCCAGTCCTAGCCCCGGGGCCGGACCACCGTCGAAGCGTGTCGCGCCGAGCGACGCCACACCGCGGTCATCGCCCACACGCCCAGGAGCAGCCCGGTCCCGGTGCCCACCAGTGCTCCGACGAACGAGCCGGCGAACATCAGCGGCAGCATCCCGCCCACGGACGTGAGGAAGAACAGCACGCCGAACGCCATCCACCGTGTCGACGTCCAGTCGTCGACCACCGACGTGTCGGCGGACCACCAGCGGACACCGCCCCGGCGACGGACGGCCAGCTGGTCGGTCGTGACCAGAGCACCGGCGAGGCTGAACGCCGCGAACAGCGCGAACATCAACCAGCCGCTGTCGCCGAACTCGTCGGTCTTCACCCACGTCTTGTCGGGCAGCTCGACCGCGACGATGTCCCGGTCCCAGGCCAGCCCGTTGACGACCGTGTCACCACCCACGGCCTCCAGCTCGAGCGACTGCTGGGTCGGCATCGTGAACGAGTCGAAGCCGTGCGCCATCTCGGCGCCGTCGCGCAGGGCCCACCGGGACCCCGGCCCCTTCTTGAAGCTCGGTCCGTCGAGGTACCCCGGCACCCGTTCCAGGCAGTGGTCGTCGCTCGCCGTCGCACAGATCCCGGCCGAGGCCATCCGGTGCTTCTCGGCGTACGTACCCACCGCCAGCAGGGCGAACAGCACGGCGAACATCCCGATGACGACGACCAGGACGACCAGCACCGCCGGTCGCCCGAACACCCGGCTCTTCCTGCGGGGACGACCACGTCCACGGTCCTGGTCGCCACCTCGGCGACCTGCGTCGCTCCGCACCTCACCCGTCGACATGGTTCCCCCTGACGATCCGCGCACGTCCCGGAACGGGGACGTGTCGCACCCGGGTCATTCCCCGCCGGCTGCGGGGTCATGCGAACCAGGGGCGATCGACCGCCCGCGGAGGGTCAGAGCATCACGCCGCGGGGCGCGTACGTCACCCCCGGGAACACCGACGCCAGCGACCGGTCCGGGAACCGCCGGGCGAGCACCTCGCCGAGCACGTTGCGGTAGTCGGTCGTGACCCGCAGGTCGGCGTCGGCCTCGCGGCCGGTGCCGAGGCCCGGCCAGGCGCCGTAGTAGGCGCCGCCGCGGACGCCGCCGCCGGCGACGAGCATCATGTTGCCCCAGCCGTGGTCGAGCCCGCCGTTGCCGTTCTCCATCAGCCGCCGGCCGAACTCGCTGATGGTCACGACCGTGACCCGGCTGCGCAGCGGACCGAGGTCGCGCATGAACGCGTCGAGGGCCTTCGCGAACCCGGCGATCAGGTTCTGCATGTCGCCCCACTCCAGGGTGCCGTAGTCGCTGTGCAGGTCCCAGGTGCCGTAGTCGATCGACACCACCTCGGTGCCGAGGTCGGCCTTGATCAGCTGGGCGGTGTCGCGCAGCGCCTCGGACAGGTCGTTGGCTGCGCCGCCTGTCGGGTAGGCGACGGTCGGCGTGTACGGCGTGCGCGCCAGGGGCGCCATCTTGTCGACGGTCGCGGCGGCGGAGCGGTACGCCGGGCCGAGCGCGCTCTTGCCGCGCCACATCGTGCCGAGCGCCTTGCGGCGGCGCCGCGACCACTCGTCGGCCTTGTCGGCGCCGATCATCGCGACTTGGCTGACCCGGTCGACGGCGATGGTCGGCGTGGGCCCGGCGATCAGCGTGGGCATCGCGGCGGTGGAGAGGTGGATGCCGGTCGTCGGGTCGGTCGTGCCGGTGAGGCCGATCATCCGGTTCACCCAGCCGCGGCGGGCGTCCGAGCCGGTGTCGGCGTCCTCGATCTCCTCCATGGCGGAGAAGTGCGAGCGATTCGGGACCGGGAGGCCGACGGCGTGGACGGCCGCCAGCTCACCCGCGCTCCACAGCCACTCGAGCGGCTGCATCGCGGGGTGCAGGCCGAAGAACCCGTCCTGCGCGACGAGCGACTCGCGCGGCACCGCGATGCGCGGCCGCGCGGTGTAGTAGCCGGGGTCGCCGTGCGGCACGACGACGCCGAGGCCGTCGATGCCGCCGCGCAGGCTCAGCACGACGAGCACGTTGCCGCCGGGCTGCCCGGCGAACGCCGTCTGCCGGAACGCGTCGCCGAACAGTGAGGTGGCCACCCCGGTCGCGCCCGCGGCCGCCATGCCCTGGATCAGCCGGCGGCGGCTCAGCCGGGTGGCCTGCGCGAGCTCGTCGCAGCAGGCGGGTCCGGAGGTGGTGGTCATCGCGGTCTCATCCCTGTGCGTGGTCATCGGTGCATGTGGTCGGGGGAGTCGAGCAGCACGCCGAGGATCCGGACGAACATCCAGCCGGCGGCCTGGTGGTCCTTGGTGACCTTCTCGCCGCCGCCGTACCCGACGGTGGTGCAGACGGCGTCGACGATGCGCGGGCTCGACTCGCGCCCGAGGATCTCGCGGCACAGGTGGTCGACCCAGGCGTCGAGACGGATCTGCTTCTCGGGCAGGAACGCCGCGCCGTCCTTGTACTTCACGCCCTTGCTCGGCCACCAGCCGGCGCCGAGGTTCCAGTGCATCCGGAAGGAGCCGAGCATCCGCGCGGGCGACGTCCACTGGGCGCCGCCCCAGGGCGAGCCGTCCGGACGCGGCCAGTGGTACGCCGGCGTGCTCTGCACCGCCCACGACGCGACGCGCGCGAACGCGTCGTCGCCGGCGGGCTTGAGGACCCGGATGTCCAGCGCGCGGGCGGTCGCCACGAAGTCGTCGAGCGGAGTGCGGACGAGGTTGCCCTTGCTCTTCTTGAACTCCGGGTGCGCGACCAGCGCGCGCATCGTCGCCTTGATGTCGGTGCCGGACTTCCGGAAGACCTTCGCCAGGTCGTTGACGAGCCGGGTCGACGGTGTGTCGGAGACGAAGCGGACCGCGAGCTTGCGGGCGATGTTGTGGGCGGTCGCGGGGTGGTGGGCGAGGTAGCGGAGGTAGTCCTTGGTGGTCTCCTGCGCGTCCGCGGACGTGTTGCCGGCCGTGAAGCCGAGCACCTGGACCGGCCCGGTGGTGTGCTTGGCGGGGTCGTAGAAGCGGTCCCAGGTCTTGAAGGCGTCGACGGTCCAGCCGGACAGGATCTTGGCGGAGTCCTTGACCATCTGCTCCGTGTAGCCCGCCGCCCGGCCGACGGTGTGCAGCTCGAGGAGCTCGCGGCCCTGGTTCTCGTTGGGGGCGCCGCGGACCGACCGCCAGTTGTCGAGGAACAGCAGCATCGACGGGTGCAGCGCGGCGTCGGCGAGCATCTCGTCGAACCGGCCCAGCGCGTGCCGGCGGATCGTCTCGTCGTACGACCAGCGGTGCACCCAGCCGAGGTCGGAGGAGGCGCCGACGTGCAGGTGGTTGGACCAGAAGTCGACGAGGTTCTCGAGCACCTGGCGCTCGGAGTGGATGCGGCGCAGCAGGGAGTAGTTGGCAAGGTCGAGGGCGTACTCCCAGCCGCCCTTGACCTGCTGGGCCTGCTTCGACCACTTGGTCACGGGGCTGTCGGTGCGGGCCTCGCCGTACCAGTACGGCAGCTTGCGGGCGAGCTTGGCCTCCTTGACCTTCTCGGGGCGCAGCTGCTTCTCGAACCAGGCCTCGGGGGACCCCGCCTTGCGCATGGCCTTGAAGGTCGACCGGGAGTACCCGCAGCCGAGCCGGTTCATGAAGTGCCGTTGCTGGGCGGTGGGGACCTTGGTGTCGGGGTACGGGTTGACCTTGCGTGCCACGGAGTGAGTATCGGCACCGGTACCCCGGGTCTGGAGGATTCCCGCGGCGCGTCGTCAGCGCAGCGCGACCTCGAGGATCCGGTCGTCCTGGGCGGCGGGGTCGCCGCGGCCGTCGCGGTTGGACGTGGTCACCCACAGGTTCCCGTCGGGAGCCACGACGACGGTGCGCATCCGGCCGTAGTCGCCGACGAACCAGTCGCGGGGCTTGCCGGTGCCCTCCTCGCTGACCGGGACCTGCCACAGCCGCTGGCCGCGCAGCGATGCCATCCACAGCGAGCCGTCGAGGTAGGCGAGCCCGCTCGGCGAGGCTTCGGAGGTGCGCCACTGCACGTACGGGTCGCGGTAGGCGTCCTGCGGGTCGGGGGCGCGGCCCTCGTGGAGCGGCCAGCCGTAGTTGCGTCCCCGGCTGATCAGGTTGAGCTCGTCCCAGGTGTCGGCGCCGAACTCGCTGGCCCAGAGACGGCCGTGCTCGTCGAACGCCAGACCCTGCACGTTGCGGTGGCCCATCGTCCACACCGGCGAGCCCTCGACCGGGTTGTCGGCCACGGGGTCGCCGTCGGGCGTGATCCGGAGGACCTTGCCGGCCAGGGAGTCGCGGTCCTGGGCGAGCTGCTCGTCGCCGGTCTCGCCCGTGGACACGAACAGGTTGCCGTCGTCGGCGAAGAGCAGCCGCCCGCCGTCGTGGATGAAGCCGTTCGGGATGCCGGTCAGCACCGGGTCGGGCCGGCCCAGGCGGCGGCCGTCGTACTCCATGCGGACGACGCGGTTGTCCTCCGCGGTGGAGACGTAGGCGTAGACGAGCGAGTCGTCGTCGTACGTCGGGGAGGTGGCGAGCCCGAGGACGCCGGCCTCGCCCTGCGGCGCGGCGATGCCGAGCCGGCCGACCTCGCGCGGACGTCCGCCACCGGCCGGGATCGCCAGCACGCGCGTCGTGTCGCGCTCGGAGACGAGGGCGCTGCCGTCGGGCAGGAACGTGACGCCCCACGGAGCGGCGAGGTTGCGGGCCACCGTGCCGACGACGTGGGGGCGGACCGGGCCGGCGGACTCGCTCGACTGCTCGCTGGGCTCGGCCGGCTCACCGGTCTGCGTCGACGGCTGGGGGGTGGGCTGCTGCGGGCCGAGCCCGCCGGGGTCGCCCTCGGGCTGGGTGCATGCGGAGAGCAGCAGCGCCGACGTCGACAGCAGGACGGCGAGTGCGGTTCTCACCCCGACCACGGTAGTCCCGGGCTCAGCCCAGCCTTCGCGACCGCTGTGCGCCGGCGACGTACCCGACCACGAAGAGCGTGCCGCCGGCGAGCACGACGGCCGCCGGGTCCGACCAGCGCGCGAGCACCGGGACGAGGCCGGCGACGGCGAGCAGCGCCACCGCGCCCCGCCCGTACGGCGAGCGGCGCAGCAGGGCGACGACGGCCACCGATGCGAGCAGGAGGGGGACGAAGCCGCCGCGGAGGTTCTCGGCCAGCCGCACGTCCATCGAGTCGCCGAGCCGGAACACGACCGGCGCGGCCACGCCCGCGAGCACGCACCCGACCAGGCCGGCGACGAGCACGTGCGCCCAACGGCCGACCGGGAACGCCTCCACGCCGCGTCGGGCGCGGGCCGGGCCGCCGAGCAGCAGTGCGGCGGTCACGGTCAGCACGAACCAGGAGGCCTGCGTGGCGTTGACGGAGATGAACCAGGCCGGCCCGACCGCCCCGACCCACCACAGCGACCATCCGGTGGCGATGCCGGCCAGCACCAGCCATCCGTGCAGGAGCACGGCCGTCCAGGCCAGCAGCACGCCGAGCCGGTACCGCCGGAGCACCAGCGCCCCGGCGGTCGCGACCCAGGCGACCTGGACCGGCCAGCGCGGGTCGACCCACACCCGCCAGACCTGCCACGCGTGCGGGTAGCCGTCGAGGCCGAGGCCGCGCAGCCCCATCTGGCTGAGCTGGGCCGCGCCCAGCACGGCGAGCAGCAGCGCCAGGGCCACGCCGGCGACGCCCACCGAGGCCGGGACCCGGAGGCCAGGGGACTGCCGCACCCGGGCGACCAGGCCGTGCCCCACCAGCGTCGCGGCCTCGGGCAGCAGCGACCATCGACCGCGCTGCTCCTCCGCGGCGAGCAGGACGTCGAGCATCTCGTCGCCACGGACGGCGCGGTAGGAGCGCGGGTAGGCACGCAGCAGGAACCGGTA
Organism: Nocardioides iriomotensis; assembly: GCF_004168035.1. Lineage (GTDB taxonomy): Bacteria > Actinomycetota > Actinomycetes > Propionibacteriales > Nocardioidaceae > Nocardioides_B > Nocardioides_B iriomotensis. Next base: position 53,840 of record NZ_SDPU01000021.1, read on the forward strand.
GCGGGACTCGGCGCTCATCGGGCACCGCCGACCGCGGGGCGGAGCCGGCGCAGCCGCGTGCGCGCGGTGCGGGCGAGATCCGCCATCCGGTCGGCCTCGACGGCGACCGCGTCGGCACCGGCGCCGGTGAGGCAGTAGGTGCGGCGCAGCCGGCCGCGCACGACCTCCTCGGACTCGACCGCGACGAGACCCTCGCCGGTGAGCCGGTCGAGGGCGGCGTACAGCGTGCCGACGCGCAGCGACACGCGACCCTGGGAGAGCCGCTCGACGTCGGCGAGCAGGGCGTAGCCGTGCTGCGACTGCTCCAGCAGCGCGGTCAGGATGAGGAACGTCGGTTCCTGCAGGGGCTTGCTCATGTCACATGAATACTCCGTCGATCGGAGTATCCGCGCGACGACACGCCATCAGCGCCAGCCGAGCTCCGGGGCGATCAGCCGCACCACGCTGTCGAGGACGTGCGCGTTGTAGTCGACGCCGAGCTGGTTGGGCACCGTGAGCAGCAGCGTGTCCGCGGCCGCGACCGCCTCGTCGTCGGCCAGCTCCTTCACGAGCTGCTCGGGCTCGCCTGCGTACGTCTTGCCGAACCGGGCGTTGCCGCCGTCGAGGAAGCCGACCTGGTCCTGGCTGCGGGTCTCGTGGCCGAAGTACGCGTGGTCCAGGTCGGAGACGATCGGGAAGATGCTGCGGCTCACCGAGACGCGCGGCTCGCGCTCGTGGCCCGCGGCCTTCCATGCGTCGCGGAACATCTGGATCTGCTCGGCCTGGAGCTGGTGGAACGGCACGCCGGTGTCCTCGGTGAGCAGGGTGGAGCTCATCAGGTTCATCCCCTGCTCGGCGGTCCACTCGGCGGTGGCCCGGGTCCCGGCGCCCCACCAGATCCGGTCGCGCAGCCCGGGGGAGTGCGGCTCGATCCGCAGCAGGCCCGGCGGGTTGGGGAACATCGGCCGCGGGTTCGGCTCGGCGAAACCCTTGCCGGACAGGACGTCGAGGAAGAGGGCGGCGTGCTCCCGGGCCATCTCCGCGTGGTCGGAGCCGTCGGTCGGGACGTGGCCGAAGTAGCGGAAGCCGTCGACCACCTGCTCCGGTGAGCCGCGGCTGATGCCGAGCTGGAGCCGGCCGCCGGCGATCAGGTCGGCGGCGCCGGCGTCCTCGGCCATGTAGAGCGGGTTCTCGTAGCGCATGTCGATCACGCCGGTGCCGATCTCCACCCGGCTCGTCCGCGCCCCGACGGCGGCCAGCAGCGGGAACGGCGAGGCGAGCTGGCGGGCGAAGTGGTGCACGCGGAAGTAGGCGCCGTCCGCGCCGATCTCCTCCGCGGCGACCGCGAGGTCGATCGACTGGAGCAGTGCGTCCGAGGCGCTGCGCGTCTGGGAGTGCGGCGAGGGTGACCAGTGACCGAACGACAGGAACCCGATGTTCTTCATGCCGGCGCAACAACGCGGCGCCCCGAAGCCTTCCAGGTCGGGTCGTTCGGCCCTGGGGCGACGGCGCGTGCGGCGCCTAGCGTCGATGTCGTGCCCGCCGTACCCCGCTGCCCGCTGCGACCCGGGGAGCCGTGCACCCTGTGCGAGCCCGGCGCGACCGGGCCGGAGGACTGCGCGGCGGTCTACCTGGTCATGAGCGACCCGGGCCTTCGCGAACGGCTCGGCGAGCTCCGCCGGGCTCAGGCGACGCCCGGCTCCTGACCGGTCCGCGCGACCAGCGCGAGGAGCTGCTCGTGCACGAACTGCGGGTGCTCGAGCTGGAGGAAGTGCGACCCGGGCAGCACCTCGTACGACGCGTCGGGGATCCGCTCGGCGGCGGTGCGCATGTCGTGGGCGGAGGCGAGCACGTCGTAGTGCCCGGCGACGAACGCCGTCGGCACCCGGATCGAGCGCAGCGACACCCGCGGGTGCTCGGCGGCGGCGCGGGCGAGGTGCATGTACCAGTCGATCGGGGTGGTGAGGAACTCCCGGACCGCGCGCTGCACGTCCGCGAGGTCGCCGCCGCCCGCGCCGACCGGCAGCATGAACCCGCTGTGGGTGAGCACCTGCGCGGTGAGCGGTCCGACCGGCAGCCGGCTGGTCACCGGCGTCACCACCTTGCCCAGGTGCTGCATCGCGCTCGCCACGCCGACCGCGACCGGGCGGCGTACCGGGCGCGGCAGCATCAGCGGCGCACCCATCGAGGAGAACGTCCCTCCGGGCACGCCGGCCACCGCGAACAGCCCGGAGACGCGCTCCGGTGCGAGCACGGCGAGCTCGAAGGCCGTGTTGACCCCGATCGACCAGCCCGCGACCACGACCTTGTGCACGCCGGCGTCGTCGAGGACCGCCAGCGCGTCCTCGACGAACGCGTCGACGCCCACGCGCTCCGGGTCGTCGGGCCGGTCCGACCCGCCGACGCCGCGGTGGTTCCACGACACGACGCGGACGCCGCAGTCGGAGTCGAGCAGCGCCGGCCAGGCGTAGGGGTTGGTGCCCAGGCCGTTGCACAGCAGCACCGTCGGGCCGTCGGCGTCGTTGGTCCAGGCGCGCAGGCGGGTGCCGTCGGCACTGGTGACGTCGTAGAAGCGGAGGGCCCGGCCGGGTCGCGCGCTCGACATGCCCCGGAGTGTGCCCTACCGGCCTTCGCCGGCCCGCACCGCCCGCGCGCCGGCGCGAGCGTCAGCCGGCTCGGTGCGCGAGGGCGGGGCCGGCGGCCCGCTTCTCGAGGTACGTGGCGAGGAACTCCTCGACCTCGAGCAGCTCGACCCGGCGCTGCGTGAGCGCCGTGCTGGCGAGGATCGCGTTGCGACGGGCGACCTCCTGGCTGGTCACCGGCCAGCTCAGGGCGCGGCGGGGTACGGACCTGAGCTGCTGGCTGAACGACCTGACCTGCACCACGCCTCCTCGGATCGCCTCTGCTCGACGTGACCGAACCTAGGTCGCAGGTGCTTCGGGGCCGTCAACGTCGTGTGACGACCAGGTGAACTCCGGCTCGCAGCCCGTGGTTACAGTCGCCGAGTGACCGCCTCGGAACCTCTCGTGTGGCTGCCCTTCGACCCCGAGGCGCTGGGTGACCCGCCGTCGGGCCTGCGCTACGAGGTGGTCGACCCGAGCGAGGACGTGCCGGCCTCGGTCGGCGACGTGGCCTTCTACGTGCCGCCGTACCGCTTCTCGAAGGCCGATGTCGACGTGCTCGCGCGGATGACCTCCCTGCGAGTGGTGCAGACGCAGACCGCCGGCGTCGAGCACGTGCGGCCCTTCGTGCCCGACGGCGTGACGCTCTGCAACGGCCGGGGGATCCACGACGCGTCGACCGCCGAGCTCGCGGTCACGCTGATGCTCGCCTCGCTGCGCGGGGTGCCGGGCTACGTCCGGGCCCAGGACGCGCACACCTGGGTCCACGGCACCCGGCCCGCGCTCGCGGACTCGACCGTCCTGATCGTGGGGTACGGCGCGATCGGGCAGGCGCTCGAGCGCCGCCTCGACGGCTTCGAGGTCGACGTCGTGCGCGTCGCGCGGACGGAGCGCGAGGGCGTGCACGGGTTCGACGCGCTGCCGAGGCTGCTGCCGGAGGCCGACGTCGTGGTGCTGATCGTGCCGCTGACCGACGGCACGCGCGGGCTCGTCGACGCGGCGTTCCTCGACCGGATGAAGGACGGCGCGCTGCTCGTCAACGTCGCGCGCGGGGCGGTGGTCGACACCGACGCGCTCGTCGACGCGCTGCGCTCGGGCCGCGTCAGCGCCGCGCTGGACGTCACCGATCCGGAGCCGCTTCCCGAGGACCACCCGCTGTGGGACTGCCCCAACCTGCTCATCTCGCCGCACGTCGGTGGCGCGAGCACGGCGATGGAGCCGCGCTCCTACGCCCTGGTGCGGGCGCAGCTGGCCAGGTTCGCGGCCGGGGAGCCGCTGGAGAACGTGATGGACGGGGACTACTGACATGAGCGAGCCGGGCTGCGTCTTCTGCCAGATCGTCGCCGGCGAGGCCGAGGCGTTCGTGATCGGCTCGGGGCCGGGCGCCGTGGCGTTCCTCGACATCGCGCCGCTCTCGCGCGGGCACGCTCTCGTCGTACCGACGGCGCACGTGCCCGACCTCCTGCACGGGGGCGCCGACGTGCTCCACGTGGTGGCGCCGCTGGTCGAGGAGGTCTCCCGGCTGCTGGTCGGCCGGCTCGGTGCCGACGGGCTCAACCTGTTCCAGAGCTCCGGCGAGGCCGCCGGCCAGGAGGTGCCGCACTTCCACGTCCACCTCGTGCCGCGGTGGCGGGGCGACGGGGTCGTGCGCGGCTTCGAGCGCGACCCGATGGCGGCCGAGGACCTCGACGCCCTGCACGCCCGGCTCCTCGGCTAGGGCACGGGGAAGTCCCCGGGTGGTCCTTCGCCCGTGCTGCCGTCGACCGCCTGGCGGAGCAGGTCGGCATGACCGGTGTGGCGTGCGTACTCCTCCACCAGGTCGGCCAGCAACCGACGCAGACTCGTCCCGCTGTGGGTCGTCTGGTCGATCCCACCGCTCGACAGCGCCTCGGCCAGGGAGGCTCGGGAGCGGTGCACCGCCTCGACCCACTCGTCGCGCAGCTCCGACGGGGTGCGGTCGGCCGCGGTGCGCCACGGCCAGTCCTCCCAGTCGGTCTCGGGGTCGAGCCCGTCGAAGGGAGCCATGGCCGGGCGGCCCGCCAGTCGGTGCTGGAAGTAGAGCTCCTCCACCCAGGCCAGGTGCCGGAGCAGTCCACCCAACGTCACCGACGAGGGATCCAGCCGCAACGCCAGCCCGGCGGTTCCGACTCCGGCGCACTTCCAGGCGAACGTCCGCCGGTTGCGCTCCACGGTGATCAGCGCCGTCTCCACCTCGTCGCCGTGGAGGAAGCGCTCCACATCCCACTCCGGCGGCCGGCCGGGGGTGAAGCCCAGGCGGCTCGTGTCGTCGGTCATCGGGTCAACCCTCCTCGTCGAGCCGCTGCAGCAGCTTCTCGATGATGGCCTGCTCGCCGGCGAGGTACTCCAGCCCCCAGTCGGCGACGAGCGACGGGTACCGGAACGCGTCGCCCGGTGCGTCCCGGCCGACCAGGCTCTCGCGCACGCCCTCGAGGTCGGCCCGGTGAGCGGCGAGCTCGTCGAGGTGGGACCGGAGCAGCGCGCGGGTGCGGCTCGGGTCCACGAGGTGCCCGACGAGCAGCCGGAGCGCGACCGGGTGCTTGAGCGTCGGGAACCCGGCCGGCGCCTCCTCGAGCCAGCGGGTCAGCTCCCGGCGGCCCTTCGCCGTGATCCGGTACTTCGACGACTTCTGGTTGGGCCCGGCCTCCCGGGGGCTGACCAGGCCGTGGTCGGTGAGCCGCTCGAGCTCGGTGTAGACCTGGCTCATCGCGGGGGAGACCCAGTAGAAGCGCAGCGTCCGGTCGGCCCGTTGCTTGAGCTCGTAGCCGGTGAGGTCGTCGCCGAACGTCAGCAGCCCGAGGAGGGCGTACGACGTGGTCGGGAGGTCTTGACTCATGACCCCACCAGCGTAGTGTTCCTGACTGGAACAATCACCCTGCCGACCGGCGGGCGGGACGGCAGCTGCACTGCGGGACAGGGGAGAGCGTCATGGGCCAGAGCATCGTCATGATCGGCACGCGCAAGGGGTTGTGGATCGCCCGCAGCGACGACCGCGAGACCTGGGAGCTGCAGGGGCCGCACTTCGACATGGAGGACGTCTACTCCTGCTGCATCGACACCCGCGGCGGGTCCGTCCGGCTGTTCGCCTCGCCCTCGTCGAGCTGGGTCGGGCCCAAGCTGATGCACTCCGACGACCTGGGGGAGACCTGGGTCGAGGGCAAGATCGGGTTCCCCGAGGACACCGGCACCTCACTGGAGCGGGTGTGGCAGATCCAGCCGGGCGTCGGCGACACGACGGTCTGGGCCGGCACCGAGCCGGGCGCGGTCTTCCGCTCCGACGACCGCGGCGAGACCTTCGAGCTGGTGCGCGGGCTGTGGGACCACCCGCACCGCCCCGAGTGGGGCGCCGGCTACGGCGGCCAGGCGTTCCACACGATCGTCCCGCACCCGACCGACACCGACCGGATCACCTGCGCGATCTCCTCCGGCGGCGTCTACGCCACCACCGACGGCGGCGCCACGTGGGAGGCGCACAACACCGGCGTCCAGGCGGAGTTCCTGCCCGAGGGCAGCCAGTACCCCGAGTTCGGCCAGTGCGTGCACAAGATCGCCCGGCACCCGGCGCGGCCCGACCGGATGTTCATGCAGAACCACGGCGGCGTCTACCGCTCCGACGACGGCGGCACCACGTGGCAGTCGATCGAGCAGGGCCTGCCGGCCAACTTCGGCTTCCCGGTCGTCGTGCACCCGCACGACCCCGACACCGTCTACCTCTTCCCGCTGTCCGGCAGCGGCGGCCGCTACCCCGTCGACGGCGAGGCCCGGGTCTGGCGCAGCAAGGACGCCGGCGAGACGTGGGAGGCCCTCGACGACGGCCTGCCCGAGCACTTCTTCGTCGGCGTGATGCGCGACGCGATGTGCACCGACCAGCACGACCCGGTCGGCGTCTTCTTCGGCGCCCGCAACGGCAGCGTGTGGGCCTCGACCGACGAGGGCGACACCTGGCGCGAGATCGCGGCGAACCTCCCCGACGTGATGGCCGTCCGCGCCGCGGCGCTCTGACCCGGCGGCTCGCCGTACGGCGTTAGCATCACGACATGCCTGACGCCCCCGACATCAAGCCCCGCAGCCGCGACGTCACCGACGGGTTGGAGAAGGCCGCCGCCCGCGGCATGCTCCGCGCGGTAGGCATGGGCGACGACGACTGGGAGAAGCCGCAGATCGGCGTGGCGTCGTCCTGGAACGAGATCACCCCCTGCAACCTCTCGCTCGACCGGCTCGCGAAGGCCGTGAAGAACGGCGTGCACGCGGCGGGCGGCTACCCGCTGGAGTTCGGCACCATCTCCGTCTCGGACGGCATCTCGATGGGCCACGAGGGCATGCACTTCTCGCTGGTCTCGCGCGAGGTCATCGCCGACTCGGTGGAGACCGTGATGATGGCCGAGCGGCTCGACGGCTCGGTGCTGCTCGCCGGCTGCGACAAGTCGCTGCCCGGCATGATGATGGCCGCGGCGCGGCTCGACCTGTCCTCGGTCTTCCTGTACGCCGGCTCGATCATGCCCGGCCAGGTGGACGGTCGCGACGTCACGATCATCGACGCCTTCGAGGCCGTCGGCGCCTGCCTCGCCGGCAAGATCACCCGCGAGGAGGTCGACCGCGTCGAGCGCGCGATCTGCCCGGGCGAGGGCGCCTGCGGCGGCATGTACACCGCCAACACCATGGCCGCCGTCGCCGAGGCGATCGGCATGTCGCTGCCGGGCTCGGCGTCGCCGCCGGCCGTCGACCGCCGCCGCGACGGCTTCGCGCACCGCTCCGGCGAGGCCGTGGTCAACCTGCTCCGGCAGGGCATCACCGCCCGCCAGATCATGACCCGCGAAGCGTTCGAGAACGCCATCACGGTCGTCATGGCGCTCGGCGGCTCTACCAACGCCGTCCTGCACCTGCTCGCGATGGCCCGCGAGGCCGAGGTGCCGCTCACGATCGACGACTTCAACCGGGTCGGCGACCGGGTGCCGCACCTCGGCGACCTCAAGCCGTTCGGCCAGTACGTCATGTACGACGTCGACAAGGTCGGCGGCATCCCCGTCGTCATGCGCGCGCTGCTCGAGGAGGGGCTGCTGCACGGCGACGTCCTCACCGTCACCGGGAGGACGATGCGCGAGAACCTCGACGCAATCGCCCCGCCGCCGCTCGACGGCGCGGTGATCCGCCACCTCTCCGAGCCGATCCACAAGACGGGTGGCCTCACGATCCTCAAGGGCTCGCTGGCCCCCGAGGGCGCGGTCGTGAAGTCGGCCGGCTTCGACGAGAGCGTCTTCGAGGGCACCGCGCGCGTCTTCGACGGCGAGCGGAAGGCGATGGACGCGCTGGCCGCCGGCCAGATCGTCGCCGGCGACGTCGTCGTCATCCGCTACGAGGGTCCCAAGGGCGGTCCCGGCATGCGCGAGATGCTCGCGATCACCGGCGCGATCAAGGGGGCCGGCCTCGGCAAGGACGTCCTTCTGCTCACCGACGGCCGGTTCAGCGGCGGTACGACGGGCCTCTGCGTCGGCCACGTGGCGCCCGAGGCCGTGGACGGCGGCCCGATCGCGTTCGTCCGCGACGGTGACCGGATCCGGCTCGACGTCGCCGGGCGGACGCTCGACGTGGTCGTCGACGCCGAGGAGCTGAAGAAGCGCGAGGAGGGCTGGGAGCCGCTGCCGCCGAAGTACACCCGCGGCGTGCTCGGCAAGTACGCCAAGGTCGTGCAGTCCGCCGCGCACGGCGCGGTCTGCGGCTGACGCCCGGACCGGTCGCGATGGGGAAGGTGCACGACGGGATCGACGGGCGCCTGCGCGCGTTCATCGAGGCGCAGCACGTCTTCTTCGTCGCGACCGCGCCGCTGGCCGACGGCCGGGTCAACGTCTCGCCCAAGGGCATCGGCGGCACGTTCGTGGTGGTCGACGAGCACACCGTCGCCTACCTCGACATCACCGCCTCGGGAGCGGAGACGATCGCGCACCTGCGCGAGCCCGGCAACGGGCGGATCACGCTCATGTTCTGCTCGTTCGACCGGTCGCCCGACGTCGTACGCCTGCACGGGCGCGGACGCGTGGTGTCGCTCTACGACGACGAGTTCGCCGACTGGCTCCCGCGGTTCGCCGAGACCCGTGGTGCCCGGGCGGTGATCGTCGTCGACGTGGAGCGGGTGTCCGACTCGTGCGGGTACGGCGTCCCGCTGATGGAGGTCGTCGGGGAGCGGCACCTGCTGCCCGAGCACATGGAGCGCAAGGGCGCCGACGGCGTCGTCGACTACCGCCGTGCCAAGAACCGCGCCAGCATCGACGGCCTGCCCGCCTTCACCGATGACGGTGCCTGACGGGCGCGACCACCTGAAGCTCGCCCGAGCGCCACATCGGCAGCGCCGCGTCACACAGGAGCGTCACCGCGCGGCGGACCGGCATCGCCCGGAGCGCCTCGGCGTGCAGCTCGCCGTACCGCCGGCCCACCCCGTTGTTGTGACGGTCGACCGCCGAGTCCTCGGCGCGCGTGCTGCCGCGCTCCTGTTCCTCGGCGACGGCGCTGGCGAGGTCCTCGCCGTGCCGCGCGGTCAGGCAGGCCTGCCAGGCGAAGTGCCGGCACGCGTTGCGCAGGCCAGGGCGTTCCGCGACCCCGGTCGCCGAGCGAAGAAGCGCGAGGGCGGACACGAGGAGGGCGTCGAGCGCCGCGCGCCGGGACGCGCCGGCGCCGCGGGCGGCGCGATACAGGCGCGCCACGTGCAGCGGCATGCGAGCAGCCTAGGCTCCCGGGCGTGACCCGGACCAGCGAGCACGGCCTCCCCGTCGGCGACCCCGTCCCCGGCTGGACGCCTCGCGCCCGGCCGCGGCCCGGCCCGTTCGTCGGGAGGACCTGCTCGGTCGTGCCGCTCGAGGCCGGCCACGCCGACGCGCTCTACCCGACGTGTGCCGCGCGCGGCACCGAGCACCTGTGGACCTACCTCGCCGACGGGCCGTTCCCCGACCCCGGAGCCTTCCGCGACCGCATCGCCGGCACCGTCGCCGACCCGTCGTCCGTCTCGGTCGCGGTGCTCCTGGCCGACGGGACGCCGGCCGGCCTGGCGAGCTACCTGCGCATCGACGAGGCGCAGGGGAGCGTCGAGGTCGGCGGGATCCTGCTCGGCACGGCGCTGCGCCGTACGACAGCGTCGACGGAGGCCATGCACCTGATGGCCGCGCACGTCTTCGACGACCTCGGCTACCGCCGCTACGAGTGGAAGTGCGACGACCTCAACGCACCGTCGAAGGCGACCGCGCGGCGGCTCGGCTTCACCTACGAGGGCACCTTCCGCAACGCGCTCGTCTACAAGGGCCGCAACCGTGACACCGCCTGGTTCTCGATCACCGACGAGGAGTGGCCCGCCGTGAAGGCGGCCCAGCAGGTCTGGCTCGACCCCGCCAACTTCGACGCGGACGGAGGCCAGGTCCGGCCCCTCGGTAGAGTTCAGTGAGTGAGACTCGCGTTCCACATCATGGGACGCCTGTCACACTTGCTTGACGGCGGAGCGGTCGGACGGCGACGGTTGGTGCCATGCGTGACCAGCTTCTTGTACGCCCGCGACGCGACGGCTGACGGCCTCCACGACCGCACCGCCGCGTCCACCCCTCGCCGCCCGTCGGGCCGAGGGGTTTTTTGTTGGGCACGCACGACCGAGACAGACCAGGAAGGCACGAGGAAGCGATGGGCGACACAGGCGGTACCCCCGGCGCCGGCACCCCGATGACCGGCGCGCAGAGCCTGATCACGGCACTGGAGCACGCCGGGGCGGAGAACGTCTTCGGCATCCCGGGTGGCGCGATCCTCCCGGCCTACGACCCGCTGTTCGACTCGACCAAGCTCCGGCACATCCTCGTCCGCCACGAGCAGGGCGCCGGCCACGCCGCCCAGGGGTACGCCGCCGCGACCGGACGCGTCGGCGTCTGCATGGCGACCTCCGGCCCCGGCGCGACCAACCTGGTCACGCCGCTCGCCGACGCCCACATGGACAGCGTCCCGATGGTCGCGGTGACCGGCCAGGTGGCCAGCAGCGCGATCGGCACCGACGCGTTCCAGGAGGCCGACATCCGCGGCATCACGATGCCGATCACCAAGCACAACTTCCTGGTGACCGACCCGGCCGAAATCCCGCGGACGGTCGCCGAGGCGTTCTACATCGCCTCCACCGGCCGGCCCGGCCCGGTGCTCGTCGACGTGTCCAAGGACGCGATGCAGGCGCAGACGACCTTCCGGTGGCCGACCGAGCTGAACCTGCCCGGCTACCGCCCGGTGACCCGCCCGCACGCCAAGCAGGTCCGCGAGGCCGCCCGGCTGATCCTCGAGGCGCGCCGCCCGGTGCTGTACGTCGGTGGCGGCGTCATCCGCGCCGGCGCCGCCCAGGAGCTGCGGGTGCTGGCGGAGTCCACCGGGATCCCCGTGCTGACCACGCTGATGGCGCGCGGCGCGTTCCCCGACAGCCACCCGCAGCACCTCGGCATGCCCGGCATGCACGGCACCGTCGCCGCGGTGGCCGGCCTGCAGCGCAGCGACCTGATCATCAGCCTGGGCGCCCGGTTCGACGACCGGGTCACCGGCAACCTCGACTCGTTCGCGCCCAACGCGAAGGTGATCCACGCCGACATCGACCCCGCCGAGATCGGCAAGAACCGGCACGCCGACGTGCCGATCGTCGGCGACTGCCGCGAGGTGATCGCCGACCTCGTCGTGGCGCTGCAGGCCGAGGCCGAGCAGGGCCGGCAGGGCGACTACGAGGCCTGGGTCGAGTTCCTCGCCGGCGTGAAGAAGAAGTACCCGCTCGGCTACGACAAGCCCGCCGACGGCTCGCTCGCGCCGCAGTACGTCCTGGAGCGGCTCGGCAAGATCGCCGGTCCCGACTCGATCTACGTCGCCGGCGTCGGCCAGCACCAGATGTGGGCGACGCACTTCATCGGCTACGAGAAGCCCGGCACCTGGATCAACTCCGGCGGCCTCGGCACGATGGGCTTCTCCGTCCCAGCCGCCATGGGCGCCAAGGTCGGCCGTCCCGACACCACGGTCTGGTCGATCGACGGCGACGGCTGCTTCCAGATGACCAACCAGGAGCTCGCCACCTGCGCGATCGAGGGCATCCCGATCAAGGTCGCGATCATCAACAACGAGTCGCTCGGCATGGTCCGGCAGTGGCAGACGCTGTTCTACAACGAGCGCTACTCCAACACCGACCTGCAGTCGAAGCGGATCCCCGACTTCGTGAAGCTCGCCGACGCCTACGGCTGCGTGGGCCTCGCCTGCGAGTCGCCCGACGACGTCGACGCCACGATCAACAAGGCGATGGAGATCAACGACGTCCCGGTCGTCGTCGACTTCCGCGTCCACCGGGACGCGATGGTGTGGCCGATGGTCGCCGCCGGCACCAGCAACGACGACATCAAGTTCGCGCGCGACATGGCGCCGGTGTTCGAGGAGGACGACATCTGATGAGCAGGCACACCCTCTCCGTGCTCGTGGAGAACAAGCCCGGCGTGCTGGCCCGGGTCGCGGGCCTGTTCAGCCGGCGCGGCTTCAACATCGACTCCCTCGCGGTCGGCCCGACCGAGCATCCCGAGGTCTCCCGCATGACCATCGTGGTGAACGTCGAGGAGTCCCCGCTCGAGCAGGTCACCAAGCAGCTCAACAAGCTCGTCGAGGTGATCAAGATCGTCGAGCTCGACGCCGAGCAGTCGGTGGCGCGCGAGCTGCTGATGGTGAAGGTCAAGGCCGACGTCGACACCCGCGGCCAGGTGCTGGAGATCGTCCAGCTGTTCAAGGCCAAGGTCGTCGACGTCGCCACCGACGCGATCACCGTCCAGGTCACCGGCAACCAGGGCAAGCTCGAGGACTTCCTGCGCGTCGTGGAGCCGTTCGGCGTCCGCGAGCTCGTGCAGTCCGGCATGGTCGCGATCGGCCGCGGCGGCCGCTCCATCACCGACCGGACCCTCAAGCCCGTCCCCGTGCCGGCCGACCTCGGGTCGACGGCCCAGTCCCGCCCCGCCTGACCACACGCACCACGTCCGACGTACCCCGAGAAGAGACCCAGAAGGAGAGCCCCCCGTGGCTGAGATGTTCTACGACGACGACGCCGACCTGTCCGTGATCCAGGGCAAGAACGTGGCCGTGATCGGCTACGGCAGCCAGGGCCACGCCCACGCGCTGTCCCTGCGCGACTCCGGCGTCGACGTCCGGGTCGGCCTGCAGCCCGGCTCCAAGAGCCGTGCGAAGGCGGAGGCCGAGGGCCTGCGCGTCCTCACCCCGGCCGAGGCCGCGGAGGAGGCCGACGTCGTCGTGATCCTCGCGCCCGACCAGCACCAGCGGAAGCTGTACGCCGAGGAGATCGCCCCGGCTCTCGCCGCCGGCGACACGCTCGTCTTCGGGCACGGCTTCAACATCCGCTTCGGCTACATCCAGGCCCCCGAGGGCGTCGACGTCGTGATGATCGCCCCGAAGGGCCCGGGCCACCTGGTCCGTCGCGAGTTCTCCGAGGGCCGCGGCGTCCCGGTGCTCGTCGCCGTCGAGAAGGACGCGTCCGGCAAGGCCTGGGACCTCGCGCTCTCCTACGCGAAGGCCATCGGCGGCCTGCGCGCCGGCGGCATCAAGACCACGTTCACCGAGGAGTGCGAGACCGACCTGTTCGGCGAGCAGGCCGTGCTCTGCGGCGGCGCCTCGCAGCTGGTCCAGTACGGCTTCGAGACCCTGATCGAGGCCGGCTACCAGCCCGAGGTCGCCTACTTCGAGTGCCTCCACGAGCTGAAGCTGATCGTCGACCTGATGTACGAGGGCGGCATCGCCAAGCAGCGCTGGTCGGTCTCCGACACCGCGGAGTACGGCGACTACGTCTCCGGCCCGCGCGTCATCGACCCGCACGTGAAGGACAACATGCGGGCCGTCCTCGCCGACATCCAGAGCGGCGCCTTCGCCAAGCGGTTCATCGACGACCAGGACGCCGGTGCGCCGGAGTTCAAGGAGCTGCGCGCCAAGGGCGAGCAGCACCCGATCGAGGGCACCGGCCGCGAGCTGCGCAAGCTGATGTCCTGGGTGAAGTCGCACGACTCCGACTACACCGAGGGCACCGCCACCCGCTGACGCGGACCCCGCGAGAGGCCACTTTCCCACCGACACTCCCGGCGTGTTGGTGGGAAAGTGGCCTCTCGCCGCGTCGGGGGACGGGGAGGCCGGGGGTGGCACGGGTCACGGGGGAGTGGCTGTACGACTCTTGCTCCGCGCAAGTAAGGTAAGGCGACCCTAAGTTAGTTCAAGGAGCCTGTCCCCATGCTTGCGAACTACCTCATCGGCCTGCGCGAGGGGCTGGAGGCGGGGCTGATCGTCAGCATCCTCGTCGCCTACCTCGTGAAGTCCGACCGACGGCACCTGCTTCCCCGCGTCTGGGCGGGGATCGGCATCGCCGTCGCCGTCAGCCTCGCCTTCGGTGCCCTGCTCACGTTCGGCCCGCGCGGCCTCACCTTCGAGGCGCAGGAGCTGATCGGCGGCACCCTGTCGATCGTCGCGGTCGGCTTCGTGACCTGGATGGTGTTCTGGATGGCCTCGGCCGCCCGCGGCATCGCCGGCGAGCTGCGCGGCAAGATCGACCTGGCCGCGGAGGCCGGACGCTGGTCGCTCCTCGTCGTCGGCGCGCTGGCCGTCGGCCGTGAGGGCCTCGAGACGGCGCTGTTCCTGTGGGCCGCGACGAACGCGATCTCCGCCGACGGTGGCGGCACCGTGCGCCCGCTGCTCGCCGCCGCGGCCGGCATCGCCACGGCCGCCGTACTCGCGTGGCTGCTGTACAAGGGCGCGCTCAAGATCAACCTGTCGAGGTTCTTCACGTGGACCGGCGCCTTCCTCGTGCTCGTCGCCGGCGGCGTGCTGTCGTACGGCGTCCACGACCTGCAGGAAGCACGCTTCCTGCCAGGTGAGCATGACCTGATGTTCGACGTGAGCAACGTGCTCGACCCGTCCAGCTGGTACGCCACCGTGCTCAAGGGCGTCTTCAACTTCTCCCCGGCCACGACCGCGCTCGAGGGCACCGTCTGGCTGCTCTACGTCATCCCTGTCATGGCCGCCTTCTGGTACGCCGCGCACCGGCGCGCGGCGGCGGCCCCCGTCGCCCCCGTCAGCCGGAGGACCGCCTCGTGACCCGCACCCGCACCCTGACCCTGACCGCGCTCGTGGCGGTCAGCCTGCTCGCCTCGGCGTGCACCGACAACAGCGGGGGCGCCTCGGGCGACGGCGACGACCGCACGCTCGCCGTCACTTCGACCGACGACGGCTGCGACGTCTCGTCGACCGAGGCCCCGTCCGGCACGCTGACCTTCAAGGTCGAGAACGCCGGCAGCAAGGTCACCGAGTTCTACCTGCTCGACCAGGACGGCCTGCGCATCGTCGGCGAGGTCGAGAACATCGGCCCCGGCCTCACCCGCAACCTCGTCGTCACCGCGCCGACCGGGAAGTACGTCACCGCGTGCAAGCCCGGCATGAAGGGCACCGGCATCCGCGCCGACTTCCAGGTCGAGGACTCCGGCAAGGCGCTCGCGGTCTCCGCCGACGACGCCGCCCTGGTGGAGCAGGCCTCGCGGAACTACGCCGCCTACGTGCAGGACCAGAGCGCCCAGCTGCTCGCGGGCACGCGCGCCTTCGTCGACGCCTACGAGAGCGGCGACGACGACCGCGCCCGCGCGCTCTACGCGTCGACCCGCGTGCACTGGGAGCGCATCGAGACCGTCGCCGAGTCGTTCGGCAACCTCGACCCCGAGATGGACCTCCGCGAGGCCGACCTCGAGCCCGGCCAGAAGTGGACTGGCTGGCACCGCCTCGAGAAGGACCTCTGGCCGCCGGCGCCGTACGACGCCCTCAGACCGAAGCAGCGCACGACGTACGCCGAGGACCTGCTGGCCAACACCGAGGAGCTCGACAGCCGCGTGCAGGACATGACGTTCGGCGTCGACGCGATCGCGAACGGCTCGCGCGGCCTGCTCGAGGAGGTCGCGACCGGCAAGGTCACCGGCGAGGAGGAGTTCTGGAGCCACACCGACCTGTGGGACTTCCAGGCCAACGTCGACGGTGCTCGGGTCGGCTTCGAGGGCGTCCGCCCGGTGCTGGAGGGGAACGACAAGGAGCTCGCGGCCACGCTCGACCGCCGCTTCGACGAGCTCCAGACGCTGCTCGACCAGCACAGGCGTGGTGACGGCTTCGTCTCCTACGACGAGCTCTCCGACGCCGAGGTGAAGGAGCTCGCCGACGCCGTCAACGCGCTGTCCGAGCCCCTCTCCCGACTCACAGCCGCGGTGGTGGCATGAGTCGCGTCTCCCGTCGCACCCTGTTCGGGGCCGGCATCGGCGCCGTCGGCGTCGGTGCCGGTCTCGGCATCGCGGGCGCCGAGGCGGTGGGGCACGACGGCGCCCCGGCCGCCGCCGGCTCCCGCACCTACCCGTTCCACGGCGACCACCAGGCCGGCATCGTCACCCCGGCCCAGGACCGCCTGCACTTCGCCGCCTTCGACGTCACGACCGACTCCCGCGAGGAGCTGGTGGCTCTGCTGAAGGCGTGGACCGAGGCGGCCGCCCGGATGACGCAGGGCCGGTCCGCCGGGCCGGTCGGACCGACCGAGGGCGACTACGACCTCCCGCCCGACGACACCGGCGAGGCGATCGGCCTGCCGGCGTCGGGGCTGACGATCACCTTCGGCTTCGGTCCGACGCTGTTCCGCAGCGAGGACGGCACCGACCGTTTCGGCCTGGCGGGCAAGCAGCCGGCCGCACTGGCGCCGCTGCCGCACTTCCCGGGCGACGACCTGGACCCGGCCCGCTCCGACGGCGACCTGTGCGTGCAGGCGTGCGCCGACGACCCGCAGGTCGCCGTGCACGCGATCCGCAACCTCGCCCGGATCGGCTTCGGCACCGTCGCGGTGCGTTGGTCGCAGCTCGGCTTCGGCCGTACGTCGTCCACGTCGACGAGCCAGCAGACCCCGCGCAACCTGTTCGGCTTCAAGGACGGCACCGCCAACGTCAAGGCCGAGGAGCGCAGGGCGCTCGACGCGCACGTCTGGGTCGCCGACGGCGACGACCGGGCCGGCGACTGGATGGTCGGTGGCTCGTACCTCACCGCCCGGCGGGTCAACATGACCGTCGAGGTCTGGGACCGGCAGCCGCTCGGCGACCAGGAGAAGTTCATCGGCCGCACCAAGGCCGAGGGCGCGCCCCTGTCCGGCGGCGGCGAGTTCCACCGGCCCGACTTCACGATGAAGGGCGACGGCGGGCCGATCATCCCGACCGACTCGCACGTCTCCGTCGTGCACCCCGACCACAACGGCGGCGTGCGGATGCTGCGTCGCGGTTACAACTTCGTCGACGGCACCGACGCCCTCGGCGGGCTCAACGCCGGGTTGTTCTTCCTCGCGTTCGTTCGTGACCCGCGCACGCACTTCATCCCGGTGCAGAACTCCATGGCGCACAACGACGCGATGATGGAGTACCTGAAGTTCACCGGCTCTGCGCTGTTCGCCGTCCCGCCCGGCACGAGGCCGGGGGAGCACGTCGGTCAGGCGCTGTTCGCCTGACCCGCCGGTGAGGAGCGCAGCACGGCCTGCACCTCGCCGTACCGGGTCAGGAAGGCCTTCTCGTCGAGCCGCTTGCGGCGCAGCCAGCCGGTGACCTCGTCGTTGCACTTGCTGGCGTTGCACGACGCGCAGGCGGGGACGACGTTGAGCAGCGTGTAGCGGCCGCCGCGCGAGATCGCCAGCACGCAGTCGCGTTGCATCGAACCGTCGGACGCGCCGCAGTAGGCACAGCCGCCCCACAGCTCCTGCAGCGTCGCCCACTGCTCGGGCGTCAGGTCGTGCTCGACCCGACCCATCCGCACCTTGCGCTTGCGCGCGGCCCGCGCCCGGCGCGACCGGTTGACCGCCATGGTCGGAGCCTAGATCCGAGACGGCATCATCGACGGCATGAGGAGGCTGCCGGTCGTGTCGCTGCTCGCGGCCACCTTGATGGCCGCCTGCACGCCAGAGCAGGCCGCGACCCCGACCCCGGAGGAGCCCACGATGAGCAGCTCGCCCACCTCCGAGGCGCCGGAGCCGTCGCCGCTCGAGCGCGCAGTCGCGGACGGCGACCGCGACCGGGTGCGCGTGCTGCTCGCCCGCGGCGCCTCCGTCGGTACGGCGGACGCCGGGGCGCGAGGTGACCTCGCCGACCTGCTCTCGGCGGCGAGGGACGTGACGCCGTCCGAACGCGGCGACGCCGCCGACGACCGCCGACTGCTCCGAGCCGCCCGGCAGGGCGACGCCGACGTGGCCACCCTCGCGCTCCGCGCCGGCGCGCGGACCGAGACCCGCGACGACCACGAGCGCACGCCGCTGCTGCTCGCGTCGACGTTCGACCGGGTCGCCGTCGCCCGCCTGCTCGTCGCGCTCGGCGCCGATCCCGACGCGCTCGACGACCGGCACGACACGCCCTGGCTTGTGACGGGCGTGACCGGCAGCGTCGCGATGCTGGAGGCGCTGCTGCCGGCCGACCCCGACCTGACGATCCGCAACCGCTACGGCGGCATCTCGGTGATCCCGGCCAGCGAGCGCGGCCACGTCGCCTACGTCCGCCGCGTCGTGCGCACCGGGATCGACGTGAACCACGTCAACGACCTCGGCTGGACCGCGCTGCTGGAGGCGGTGATCCTCGGCGACGGGAGCGCGCCGTACCAGGAGATCGTGCTGACCCTCCTCGACGCCGGCGCCGACCCGGCGATCGCGGACGGCGACGGCGTCACCGCGCTCCAGCACGCCGAGAGCAAGGGTCAGGCCGAGGTGGCGCGGATCCTGCGCCGGGAGGGCTGAGCCAGCCGTCGAACCGGCGTGACCGAGGTCGCGAGCGGAACGGGAAGATCCGTGGCCTTCGTGTGGTTGTGCCCGACATGCGCATCGAGATCTGGTCCGACGTCGTGTGCCCGTGGTGCTTCATCGGCAAGCGCCGCCTGGAGAGCGCGCTCGCCGCGTTCCCGCACCGCGACGAGGTCGAGGTCGAGTACCGCTCGTTCGAGCTCGACCCCTCGGCGCCCACCCCGGCGACCGAGCCGGTGGTCGGCATGCTGGCGCGCAAGTACGGCGTCTCGGTCGAGCAGGCGGGGCAGATGCAGGACCAGGTCACGCAGGTGGCCGCCGAGGTCGGGCTGGAGTACCACCTCGACCGCACGCTGCACGCCAACACCGTCGACGCCCACCGGCTGCTGCACCTCGCGCTCGCCGAGTCCGGCCCGCGCGTGCAGGCCGAGCTGAAGGAGGCGCTGATGACCGCGTACTTCACGCGCGCCGAGGACGTCACCGACCACGACGTGCTGCGCAAGGCCGCGTCCGACGCCGGCCTCGACCCGAGCCGGGTGGACGTGGTGCTCGCGTCGCGCGAGTACGCCGACGCGGTCCGCGCCGACGTCGACCAGGCGCGTGCGTTCGGGGCGAGCGGGGTGCCGTTCTTCGTGGTCGACCGGAAGTTCGGCGTCTCCGGCGCCCAGCCGGTCGAGGTCTTCACCCAGGTGCTCGAGCGGGCGTGGGCCGACAGCCACCCTCAGCTGCAGGTGGTCGGCGACCCGAGCGCCGACGGGGCGGACGGCGCGGTCTGCGGCCCGGAAGGCTGCGACTGAACGAGGTCGGGGCAAGGCACGGGCTGACGCGCCCCGGACACCTCCCACGGGTTACTGAACCGTCCGGTAGTGTTCCCGGTGGGCACAGCGTCGTGCATCGGCCGCCTCCGCGCATCACCGTCATTCGACCGCGGAGACGACGGCCACCTCGAGCCGACCATCACCGAGACACTTCCGAGGACATCGCCGTGAGCAAGCCCGTCGTACTCATCGCCGAAGAGCTCAGCCCCGCCACCGTGGAGGCGCTCGGTCCCGACTTCGAGATCCGTCGGTGCAACGGCGCCGACCGCGCCGAGCTGCTGCCCGCGATCGCCGACGTGGACGCGATCCTGGTCCGCTCCGCCACCAAGGTGGACGCCGAGGCGCTCGCCGCCGCGCAGCGGCTGAAGGTCGTCGCCCGCGCCGGCGTCGGCCTCGACAACGTCGACGTCAAGGCCGCGACGCAGAGCGGCGTCATGGTCGTCAACGCCCCGACGTCCAACATCGTCTCCGCCGCCGAGCTCGCCGTCGCGCTGATGCTCGCGGCCGCCCGCCACGTCGCGCCCGCCAACGCCGCCCTCAAGGACGGCGAGTGGAAGCGCAGCAAGTACACCGGCATCGAGCTCTACGAGAAGACCGTCGGCATCGTCGGTCTCGGCCGCATCGGCGTGCTCGTCGCCCAGCGCCTCAGCGCGTTCGGCATGAAGGTGATCGCCTACGACCCGTACGTCCAGGCCGGCCGGGCCGCGCAGATGGGCGTGCGGCTCGTGACGCTCGACGACCTGCTCGCCGAGGCCGACTTCATGTCGGTCCACCTGCCCAAGACGCCCGAGACCCTGGGCCTGATCGGCGAGGAGCAGCTCGCCAAGGTCAAGCCGAACCTCGTGCTGGTCAACGCCGCCCGCGGTGGCATCGTCGACGAGCACGCGCTGTACGTCGCCCTCAAGGAGGGTCGTGTCGCGGCCGCCGGTGTCGACGTCTTCGCCTCGGAGCCGTGCACCGACAGCCCGCTGTTCGAGTTCGAGAACGTCGTCGCCACGCCGCACCTCGGCGCGTCCACCGACGAGGCGCAGGAGAAGGCCGGCATCGCCGTCGCCAAGTCGGTCCGCCTGGCGCTGTCGGGCGAGCTCGTCCCCGACGCCGTGAACGTGCAGGGCGGCGTCATCGCCGAGGACGTCCGTCCGGGCCTCCCGCTGACCGAGAAGCTCGGCCGCATCTTCACCGCGCTCGCCGGCGAGGTCGCCCAGCAGCTCGACGTCGAGGTGCGCGGCGAGATCACGCAGTACGACGTCAAGGTGCTCGAGCTCGCGGCGCTCAAGGGCGTCTTCGCCGACGTCGTCGAGGAGCAGGTCTCCTATGTCAACGCGCCGCTGCTCGCCGCCGAGCGCGGCGTCGCGGTCCGGCTCGTCACCGATCCCGAGAGCCCCGACCACCGCAACCTGATCACGCTGCGCGGCACTCTCGCCGACGGCACCCAGGTCTCGGTCTCCGGCACGCTGATCGGCATCGCCCAGCGCGAGCGGCTGGTCGAGGTCGACGGCTACGACGTCGACATCGAGCCCACCGAGCACCTCGCGTTCTTCCGCTACGAGGACCGCCCCGGCATGGTCGGCACCGTCGGCCGCATCCTCGGCGACGCCCAGGTCAACATCGCGGGCATGCAGGTCGCCCGCGACACCAAGGGCGGCCACGCCCTCGTGGCCCTCTCCGTCGACTCGGTCATCCCGGTCGACGTGCTGGAGGAGATCCGCGAGGCCATGGACGCCGTCTCGGCGAGGACCGTCGACCTCACCGAGTGAGGTCGACGGGCTCCGGCTCGTCGCTGTCGCGCTCGGCGTCGCGCCGCTCGGCGCGGTTGCTGGCGACCAGGCTGGTCACGACGGTGACCGCCAGGATGCCGACGATCACGCCCAGCGAGGCGAGCGTCGGGATCTCCGGTACCGACTCCCAGCGCAGGTGCGCCCAGTGCAGCACCAGCTTGGCGCCGATGAACGCGAGGATCGCCGCGAGCCCGTAGCCGAGGTGCACGAGCTTGCTCATCGCGCCCTCGAGCACGAAGTAGAGCGCGCGCAGGCCGAGCAGCGCGAACGCGTTGGTCACGAACACCAGGAACGGGTCGCTGGTGATCCCGTAGACGGCCGGCACCGAGTCGACCGCGAACACCACGTCGGTGGCGAGCACCGCCACCACGACGACGGCGAACGGCGTGAGCGCGCGGCGACCGTCGAGCTTCGCGAGCATGCGCGGGCCGTCGTACTCCTCGGTGACGGGCATGAACCGGCGCAGGAACCTCACGCTGCGCAGGCCGTCCTTGTCGACCTCGTGGTCGTGTCCGCTGACCGCGTCCTTGAGGATCTTGACCGCGGTGAGCACGAGGACCGCGCCCAACACCAGGAACGCGAAGTCGAACCGCGAGATCGCGGCCGCGCCGAGCGCGATGAAGATGCCGCGCAGGACCAGCGCGCCGACGATGCCGTAGAGCAGCACCCGCTGCTTGAGCACCTCCGGTACGGCGAACGCGGCGAGCAGCAGCATGAACACGAACAGGTTGTCGACGCTCAGCGACTTCTCGACGAGGTAGCCGGTGAGGTACTCGACGCCCCGCTCGGAGCCGTGCTGCGCCCACACCCAGCCGCCGAAGGCGAGGGGGAGCGCGATGTAGAACGCCGACCAGCCGAGCGCCTCCTTCATGGAGACCTCGTGCGGACGGCGGGTCAGGGCGAAGTCCAGCGCGAGCAGCGCCAGGACGAGCCCGATCGCCACCGCCCACAGGGTGGGAGAGCCGATCGAGTCGAGCGCGGGGGACGTGCCCGCGGCAGCCGTGGGTGGCATGGGTTCTCCTCAGACGGGTCGAGCGCGCCGCCGACGGAACGACGGTCACGCAGGGCGTGGTCTGAGGTCTCCTTCACCGGCAGGCCCTGCTGGGTGCCGGCTCCGGACCGGGACGCGATGCGCCGTACTGACCGATCCGGACGGGTGGAAGTACTCCCCTCGGGAGAAAGACTACCCGGATGGTTGTAGTTGAAACAAACCGAGATCGGTCGTCCGAGCGTGACCCCCAGGTCACGCCCGGACGACCGACAACGGTGGTCAGCGCTTGGTGGCGATGAGCACCGAGGCGTCCTCGGCGACCATGACCTCGACGGTCGTGAACCGGTCGTCGGTCAGCCACTGCTCCCGCAGGATGTCCACCCGGCCCTCGTAGACCGGCGGCCACGACGAGCACGGCGTGAAGTCGTCGAGCACGACCACGCCGCCGGGCTCGACCAGGTCGACGATCGCGTCGGCGCCGGAGTCCTTGGGCTCGCGCGCGTCGAGGAACAGCAGGGAGAACGGCCCGCGGTCGCGCAGCGTCGACCAGTCGGCCGCGACCACCTCGACCTGGTCGTCACCCTTGAAGATCTCGCTTGCGGCCTCGGCCAGCTTGGCGTCGAGCTCGGCGCTGACGATGGTGGCGTCCTCGCGGATGCCGGAGCGCAGCCACGCCGTACCCACCCCGCAGCCGGTGCCCAGCTCCGCCAGCGTCCCGGCGCGGGTCGCCGCGAGGGTGGCCAGCAGCCGCCCGGTCTCGTTGCGGCAGAACGACGCGTAGCCACGCTTGCGGGACACGTCGAACGCGCGCGTGACGATCTCGGGGAGCTCGGGTGGGGCGCTCATCCGGGGTCCCCGACGCGGTGCGGGCGCAGCGAGCAGCGTGGTGGGGTGGTCATCCCGGGGATCATGCCACCCGCCCGCAAGTTGTCCGGTGGCCGGGCGGCGATCTCACATTATGGAAACCTGGGAAAACCCGCCTGCGCCGCAGGACGTCCGGCGTTACCGTGGATCCATCATGCGGAGCTTCTTCGTACTTATCGACCGCCGTGGCGGGGCCTGGTAGCTAGGGCCACCTCGCCGCGGAGTTCGGCATGTCTGGCCCTTCACGAAGAACCTCCGCCGCGAGCACCGCAGAAGCAAGCGCTACCGCGAAGCTCTCTCTGAGATCCCTCCCTCGCACCATCACGTGACCCGTGGGTCCGAGGATCGACCTTCACCGCTGGCAGCGGAGTCCCGGCGTCGGCGACGACGCGCACTCGGAACTCACGAGCGCGAGACCCGGTGGACACCCCGCCGGACCGCTGCCCAGCAGTCCTCTCTCTCGATCCACGACCAAGCAGACGGAGCATCACGATGTACGACATGTACCCCGAGTGGGGTCCCAGCCGGCACTACGACAACAACGCCCCGCAGGACGAGCAGGCGGCCGTCCAGGCCGGACTCGACCTGCGAGACAACGGCGGCCAGCGACCCGACGACAACTAGCCTCGCCGGGTGACCGCAGCAGTGAGCCCAGCCAGCCAGACGTTCCAGCTCGCCGTGATCCCCGGCGACGGCATCGGACCCGAGGTGACCGCCGAGGCCCTCAAGGTCCTCGAGGCTGTCGCGGGGGACGAGGCGAAGTTCGAGCCGACCCGCTACGACCTCGGGGCCGAGCGGTACCTCGCGACCGGTGAGGTGCTTCCCGACTCCGTGCTCGAGGAGATCCGCGGACACGACGCGATCCTCCTCGGGGCCGTCGGTGGCAAGCCGGGCGACCCGAACCTCCCGCCGGGCATCCTGGAGCGTGGGCTGCTGCTCAAGCTGCGGTTCGAGCTGGACCACTACGTCAACCTGCGTCCCTCGCGGATCTACCCCGGAGCGACCTCACCCCTGGCGAACCCGGGGGACGTCGACTTCGTGGTCGTCCGCGAGGGGACGGAGGGGCCGTACGTCGGCAACGGCGGCACGGTCCGGGCCGGCACGCCGGCCGAGATCGCCACCGAGGTCAGCATCAACACGGCCTTCGGTGTCGAGCGCGTCGTCCGCGACGCGTTCGCGCGGGCGCAGAAGCGTCCGCGCAAGAAGCTGACCCTGGTCCACAAGACCAACGTGCTCGTCCACGCCGGCCAGGTGTGGTCGCGGCTCGTCGCCGAGGTCGGGCGGGAGTACGCCGACGTCACCGTCGACTACCTCCACGTCGACGCGGCGACGATCTTCCTCGCGACCGACCCGGCCCGGTTCGACGTGATCGTCACCGACAACCTCTTCGGCGACATCCTCACCGACCTGGCCGCCGCCGTCACCGGAGGCATCGGCCTGGCCGCCAGCGGCAACGTCAACCCCGACCGCACCGCGCCGAGCATGTTCGAGCCCGTCCACGGCTCCGCCCCCGACATCGCGGGCCAGCAGAAGGCCGACCCGACCGCGGCGATCCTGTCCGCGGCGCTCCTCCTGGAGCACCTCGGCCTCGACGCGAAGGCTCGCGCGGTGGAGCAGGCCGTGGTCGACGAGCTCGCCGCTCGCGTCACCGGTGGGGAGGACGGCACCACCGGTCGTAGCACCCCGCTGCGCACCGCCGAGATCGGCGACGCCGTCGCGGCTCGCCTGACCTAGACAGTGGGCTAACGTGCACCACATGGAGACCTCGTTCGAGATCTCCGTCACGCCGTCGACCGACCCCGTCGGTGACGCGCGCCTGGCGGAGATCCTGGCCGCGCCGGGCTTCGGCACCCATTTCACCGACCACATGTACGTCGTGGAGTGGACCCCCGACCAGGGTTGGCACGACGCCCGCGTCACGCCGTACGCCCCGCTCAGCATCGACCCCGCGACCGCGGTCCTGCACTACGCGCAGGAGATCTTCGAGGGGATGAAGGCCTACCGCCACGCGGACGGCTCGGTCTGGACGTTCCGGCCGGAGGCCAACGCCGAGCGGATGATGCGCTCCGCGCGCCGGCTCGCGCTGCCCGAGCTCCCGGTCGGCGACTTCGTCGCCTCGGTCGACGCGCTGGTGCGCGCCGACGAGCGCTGGGTGCCCGACCCGGCGGGGGAGAAGTCCCTGTACCTGCGGCCGTTCATGTTCGCCTCCGAGGTGTTCCTCGGCGTGCGGCCGGCCAAGCACGTCACCTACATGGTCATCGCCTCGCCCGCCGGCGCCTACTTCGCCCGCGGCCCCGTCCCGGTGTCGATCTGGCTGAGCGAGGAGTACACCCGCGCCGGCCGCGGCGGGATGGGCGCGGCCAAGACCGGCGGCAACTACGCCAGCTCGCTCGTCGCGCAGCAGGAGGCGATCGAGCAGGGCTGCGACCAGGTCGCGTTCCTCGACGCCGCGGAGGGGAAGTACGTCGAGGAGCTCGGCGGGATGAACCTCTACTTCGTCCACGACGACGGCTCGATCGTCACCCCCGAGCTGTCCGGCACGATCCTCGAGGGGATCACGCGCTCCTCGATCGTCGAGCTGTGCGGCAAGCTCGGCCACCAGGTCGACGAGCGCAGGTTCTCGGTCGACGAGTGGCGCGAGGGTGTCGCGTCCGGACGGATCGCCGAGGTCTTCGCCTGCGGCACCGCCGCGGTCGTCACGCCGGTCGGCACCCTGAAGTGGGCCGGTGGCGAGGTCACGAGCGGCAACGGCACCGACGCCGGCCCGGTCACGCAGAAGGTGCGGCAGACCCTGGTCGACATCCAGTACGGCCGCGCCGAGGACACCTTCGGCTGGATGCACCAGGTCTGCTGAACCGGCAGCCCCAGGCTTGACAGCAGTTGTATTGCCATGTGCAATACAACTCTATGACAAGTGCCCGGTACCGTGAGGTCGCCGACGACCTGCGCGAGCGCATCGCGCTCGGTGACGTCGGCGGCTCCGGCCAGCTCGAGAGCGAGGCCGAGCTCGGCGCGCGCTACGCGACGAGCCGGGTCACCGTGCGCAAGGCGCTCGAGCTGCTCCGCGAGCGCGGGCTCGTCGAGAGCCGGCGCGGCGCCGGGTGGTTCGTCGCCGGCGGGTCGTTCTCGCAGCCGCTGGCGCTCGGGTCGTTCAGCCACGCCGCCTCGGCCGTCGCCGCGTCGGGCGAGCAGCTCACCCGCCGCGTCGTGTCGTTCGGCTGGCAAGTGCCGCCCGCGCCGGTGGTGGCAGCGCTCGCGCTCACCGGCCCGGCCGCCGCCGACGAGGCGCTCCGCTGCCGGTCCGTGCGCACGGTCGCCGACCGGCCGCTCGACCTCGTCACCGAGTGGGTGCCCGGCCCCCTCGCCGGACGGCTCTCGCGCGACGACGCGAGCGAGCCCGGGCTGTGGCAGACCCTCGCCCGCCAGGGCCACCACGTCGGCTCCGTCCACCAGACCATCACCGCCGCGGTCGCGGGGGAGGACGACGCCGCGCTGCTCGAGGTCGCCGCCGGCACCCCCCTCCTCGTCGTACGCCGCCTCGCCCGCACGCCCGAGGGCACCCCGATGGCGCTGTCGGACCACCGCTACCTCGCGCACCGGTTCTCGCTCGAGGTGGAGTTCCACGAGTGGTCGCCCGGCGGCACCGACGGCCCGCCCGGCCTGCGCGAGACCGCCGACGCGACCGACCCGGCCCGCCCCATCACCGACCAGTCCTGAGAAGCGAACCCAGAGGAGACAGACAGATGCGAGTGCTCGTGACCGGTGGCGCCGGCTTCATCGGCGCCAACTTCGTGCTGCGCACGGCCCGGACCCGCCCCGACTGGCAGGTCACGGTGATCGACGCGCTGACCTACGCCGGCAACGAGGCCAGCCTGGCGCCGGTCGCCGACCGGATCCGCTTCGTCAAGGGCTCGATCGCCGACGAGGAGCTCGTCGACTCGCTCGTCAAGGACGCCGACGTGGTCGTGCACTTCGCCGCCGAGAGCCACAACGACAACTCGCTGTCGAACCCCTGGCCCTTCATGGAGGCCAACGTCATCGGCACCTACCGCCTGCTCGAGGCGGTCCGCAAGCACGGCGTCCGGCTGCACCACATCTCCACCGACGAGGTGTACGGCGACCTCGAGCTCGACGACCCCGACCGGTTCACCGAGCTCACCCCGGTCAACCCGTCCTCGCCGTACAGCGCGAGCAAGGCCTCGGCCGACCTGCTCGTCCGCGCCTGGATCCGCAGCTTCGGCATCGAGGCCACGCTGTCCAACTGCTCCAACAACTACGGCCCGCTGCAGCACGTCGAGAAGTTCATCCCGCGCCAGATCACCGGCATCCTCCAGGGCGTGAAGCCGAAGCTCTACGGCAGCGGCGAGAACGTCCGCGACTGGATCCACGTCGACGACCACAACGACGCCGTCGTCGCGATCATCGAGCAGGGCCGGGTCGGCCAGACCTACCTCATCGGCGCCGACGGCGAGCAGAACAACCGCGCGATCATCCGGCTGCTGCTCGAGGTGATGGACAAGCCGGCCGACTGGTTCGAGCACGTCAACGACCGGCCGGGTCACGACCTGCGCTACGCCATCGACTCCTCCAAGCTGCGCGCGGAGACGGACTGGCGGCCGCAGTACGCCGACATCCACGACGGCCTGCGCCAGACGATCGACTGGTACCGCGCCAACGAGGCCTGGTGGCTGCCGCAGAAGGAGGCCACCGAGGCGGCGTACGCCAAGATCGGCCGCTGACCACCCGGTTGTCGCGTCGGACGCCTCCGCGGGGGCCGCGCTCCCGTACCGTTGTGCCGTGACGACCAGCCCGCAGACGCCGACCGACCTGTACGTCGGCGACTACCGCGTCCTCGCCAAGATCGGCGAGGGCGGCATGGGTGTCGTCCACCTCGCGCAGGCGCCCGACGGCAGCCGCGTCGCGCTCAAGGTGCTGCGCCCGCACGTCATCGGCGACGACGAGGCCCGCGAACGGCTCGCGCGCGAGGTCGAGTCGCTGCGGCGGGTCACCAGCCCGCGGGTCGCCGAGGTGCTCGACGCCGACCCGTGGGGGGAGACACCGTTCGTCGCGACCCGCTACGTCCCCGGGCTGTCGCTGCACCAGCACGTCCGCGCCGAGGGCCGGATCCGCGACGACGACCTGCGGCACTTCGCGGCCGGGCTCGCCGAGGCGGTGATCGCGGTGCACCAGGTGGGCGTGCTGCACCGCGACATCAAGCCGTCCAACGTTCTGCTCGAGGGCCGCTCGCCGGTGCTGATCGACTTCGGCCTGGCCCGCTTGGCGGAGGACCCGCGGCTGACCCACACCGGCTGGCTGCTCGGCACGCCGGGCTACCTCGCCCCCGAGATCCTGTACGGCGAGGACGCCACCACCGCCTCCGACGTGCACGCCTGGGCGGCCACCGTCGTGTTCGCCGCGACCGGCCGACCGCCGTTCGGCACCGGCCCCGCGATGGCGATCATGGACCGTGTCCGCCGCGGTGAGCACGACCTGTCCGGTGTCCCCGAGTCGCTCTACCCCCTCGTCCTCGCCGGGCTCGCGCCCGAACCCGAGGACCGGCCCACCACCGGCGCCGTCGTGGCCGCGCTGCGCGGCGGCACCCCGTCGAGCGCCCCCGCCGACGCCGCGGCGCCGGCCGACCCGCCGCCCACGATGCCGTGGATGGTCGCCGACCACGGCGCCGCACCCACCACGACGGTGCAGCCCGCCACGCCCGGCACCAAGCCGCTCACCGTGCTGGCACCGCCCGTGGTCCCGGCGCGGGAGCCGTTCCAGCAGCCCGCTGCCGCCGCCCGCGCCTCACGGCCGCCGTCACTCCTGCCCGCGGGCGCGATGCGGCAGCCGAGCAGCGGCAGCGCGCGGCTGCAGCGGTCGCTCCTGCTCGGTGGGGGGTTCGCGACCGGAGCGGTCGCGTTCGGCGTCGCGCCGTACCTCGCCTTCGCGACGTTCGCCGTGCTCGCGCTCGTCGTGCGCACCCTGTCGTGGACCACCGAGTCCGCGCGCGAGCGGCAGCACCGGCGCGGCCGCCGGGCCTGGTACGACGCACCGCTGACCGTGCTGACCACTCCCTGGTACCTCGTCGTCGCCACGGGCGGCACCCTGCTCCTGCTGGTCTGGGCCGGGACGCTCGCCTCGATCCTCGGCGTGGCCGGGCTGCTGTTCCGGGCCCCCTCCGCCGCGTTGCTCGTCGCGACCGGGGCCCTGTTCACGCTCGGTCTCTGGTCCGGCCCGGGCTCCAAGCGGCTGCGACTGCCGGTCCGCCGCGGCGTCGTGTCGGTGACCCGCGACGTGTGGATCGGCTGGACCGTCGTCGCGGGCGTCGCGATCGTGCTGGGCGCGCTGGCGTGGATGCTGCTGGCCGGCGAGCCCTCCTGGTCGCCGCAGCCCGGACCGCCGTGGCGCGAGGGCACCCTGCTCGGCACGCTGCGGGCCTGGCTCTGACGAGGACGGGCGCTGACGTGGACTGGCACGACTGGTACCGGGACTACGACGACCCTGGCTCCGACCTCTCGCGACGCCTCCGCTCCGTGCAGGCGTCGCTGCGGGCCTGGCTCGACCGGGCCGGCGACGGTCCGCTGCGCATCGTGAGCGCCTGCGCGGGAGACGGCCGCGACCTGCTCGAGGTGCTCGCCGGGCACCCGGCGGCGCCGCGGGTGACCGCTCGGCTCGTCGAGCTGGACGACGCGCTCGCCCAGCGGGCCGAGGACGTCGCGTCGGCCGCCGGGCTCGACGGCGTCGAGGTGGTCCGCGGCGACGCGGGACGGACCGACAGCTACGCCGGCATGGTGCCCGCCGACCTCGTGCTCTGGTGCGGCGTGTTCGGCAATCTCGGCGACGAGGACGTCCGGGCCACCATCCGCACCACCCGCCAGCTCGCCGCACCCGGAGCGCACGTGGTGTGGACTCGCGGCACCTGTCGCGGCCGCGACGACGTCGAGCCGACGGACGCGATCGGTGCCTGGTTCACCGACGCGGAGTTCGAGCTCGTCTCCCTCGACATGCCCGCCGACACGACGTACCGCGTCGGCGTGCACCGGTACGGCGGACGCACCGAACCGCTCGACCCCGGCCGCACCTTCTTCGCGTTCGTCCGATGAACCGCGTGTCGCTGAGCATGCGGCTCATCGCACTGCTGGCGCTCCTGGCCGTCGTGATCACCACCGTCACGGTCGTCCTCGTCCTCGCGATCAACCGGGTGAACGACAACCGGATGCTCGTCGCCTCCCGCTTCCAGCCGGCCAGCGTGCAGTCGCGCGCACTCCTCGTCGGGCTCGTCGACCAGGAGACCGGTCAGCGCGGCTACGTGCTCACCGGTGACGACGCCTTCCTCGACCCCTACCGCGAGGGCCGCCGTGACGTGGCGCGGTCACTGGCGTCGCTGCGCAAGGAGTTCCCCGACGACGCCGAGATGCTCGCCGCGATCGACGAGGTCGAGACGGCCGCCGAGACCTGGCAGCAGGTCGGCGCCCGGCCGGAGATCGCCGCCCGCCGGGCCGACGAGTTCGACGTCGCCCAGGAGCTGGTGCGGGTCGGGCGCGGCAAGCGGGCGTTCGAGGAGGTGCGCGTCCAGGTCGCGCAGCTGCAGACGCTCATCGACCTCCGGCTCGCGGCCGCCCGCCAGGAGGACCGCGAGAACCTTCGGCTGCTCCGGCTCACCGGCGTGATCGGGGTCGGCGCCGTCGTCCTCATCGTCGGGCTCACGGCGTACCTCCTGCGCCGCTGGGCGCTGGTCCCGCTGCAGACCCTGCGACGACGCATGCGCGCGGTGGCCGGTGGTCACCTCGACGACGAGGTGATCGTGGAGGGTCCGCCCGAGATCGCGGCGGTGTCCCACGACGCGGAGAGCATGCGGCGGCGGATCCTCACCGAGCTCGACGCCGCGCGGGGTGCGACCGAGGCGCTGCTGCAGCACAGCCCGGTGGTGGCCGCGCTCGGCTCCGCCCTGGCCGGCGGTTCGCCCCAGCAGGTGGGGCCGGTCGCGGTCTCGGGCACCGTCCTGGCGGCCGAGGGCGTGCTCGCCGGCGACACGTGGCACGTCCTGCACCGGCCGAGCGGCAGCACCGCCGCCCTCGTCACCGACGTCTCCGGGCACGGCCCCGAGGCCGGGCTGGTCGCGTTCGCGTTCAAGCAGCGGCTCGGAGCCCTGCTCGCGACCGACCTCGGTCTGCTCGACGCGTTCGAGCGGGCCGCCATCTGGACCGTCCGCGACGACGAGCGCTTCGTCACCGCCGCCGTCGTCGAGGTCCACGACGACGGCCGGCTCGTCTGGGTCAACGCCGGGCACCCCGCGCCGCTGGTCCTCGGTGGTCCCTTTGCCGGGGTCCGCGCGCAGCTCGAGCAGACCGGGCCGATCGTCTCGTCGGTGTCGTCGGGCTGGACGGCCGAGGAGATGCGTCTCGCGCCCGGCGAGCTGGTGCTGATCTACACCGATGGCGTCGTCGAGGCGCGCGACCCCGAGGGCAACGAGCTGGGGGAGCAGGGGCTCGTCGCCGCGCTCTCAGGCATCGTCCCGTGGACGCCCGACGCGGTCGTGCTGCGGGTCGGCGACGTCGTACGCCGCTTCGACAAGGGCGTCCGGCGCGACGACGTCACCTGCGTGGCGCTCGGGTACGCCCGATCGGATCCTGGGACAACGGTTCCATGACCCGGACGCGGGTGGCAGACTCGGGAGCGTGCAGCGGCAGATCATTATCAGCTAGCGCGACCGGCACCCGCCGATCGCGCTGACCTCTCGTTCCCGACGGGAGGTCTTTTTGTTGCCGCCGATCCGCCCCCGGACCAGAGGACCCCGCGTGACCACCGACCAGTTCCACGTCTACGACACGACGCTCCGCGACGGCGCCCAGCAGGAAGGGCTGAACCTCTCGGTGGCCGACAAGCTGACCATCGCGCGCCAGCTCGACGGCCTGGGCGTGGGCTACATCGAGGGCGGCTGGCCGGGCGCCAACCCCAAGGACACCGAGTTCTTCCGGCGCGCGAAGGACGAGCTGAAGCTCGACCACGCCCAGCTCGCGGCGTTCGGCGCCACCCGCCGGGCCGGCGTGAAGGCCGCCGACGACCCGCTCGTCGCGGCCCTGCGCGACTCCGGCGCCGGAGTGGTCACCCTGGTCGCCAAGTCGCACGACCGGCACGTCGAGCTCGCGCTGCGCACCACGCTCCAGGAGAACCTCGCGATGGTGCGCGACACGGTTAGCCACCTCAAGGCCGAGGGCCAGCGGGTGTTCCTCGACGCCGAGCACTTCTTCGACGGCTACCGCGACAACCGCGACTACGCGCTCGAGGTGCTCCGCACGGCGTACGACGCCGGCGCCGACGTGGTCGCGCTCTGCGACACCAACGGCGGCATGCTCCCGCCCTGGGTCGGCGACGTCGTGGACGACGTCATCCAGTCGACCGGGGTGCGCGTCGGCATCCACTGCCACAACGACACCGGCTGCGCCGTCGCCAACACGCTCGCCGCGGTCGAGGCCGGCGCGACGCACGTGCAGGGCACGCTCAACGGGTACGGCGAGCGCACCGGCAACGCCGACCTCGTCTCCGTCGTCGCCAACCTCGAGCTCAAGCTGGACCGGCAGGTGCTGCCCGGCGGGCTGCTCCGGGAGGCCACCCGGATCGCCCACGCCGTCGCCGACGTGACGAACTTCCCGCCCGCGTCGCGCCAGCCCTACGTCGGGGTCAGCGCCTTCGCGCACAAGGCCGGCCTGCACGCCAGCGCGATCAAGGTCGACCCGAACCTCTACCAGCACCTCGACCCGGTCGCCGTCGGCAACGACATGCGGCTGCTGGTCAGCGACATGGCCGGCCGCGCGTCGATCGAGCTGAAGGGCCGCGAGCTCGGCTTCGACCTGGCCGGCGACCGCGACCTGGTCACCCGCGTCACCGAGCGGGTGAAGGAGCTCGAGTCGCAGGGCCACACCTTCGAGGCGGCCGACGCGTCCTTCGAGCTGCTGCTCGTCGAGGAGGTCGAGGGGGTCCGCCCGTCGTACTTCGACGTCGAGTCCTGGCGCGTCATCACCGACTCCCGGCCCGGCGGCGAGGCGGTGTCGGAGGCGACCATCAAGCTGCACGCCGGCGGCGCCCGCATCATCACCACCGGCGAGGGCAACGGCCCGGTCAACGCGCTCGACCACGCGTTCCGCGAGGCGATCGGCCAGGCCTACCCGGAGGTCGCGAAGTTCGAGCTCATCGACTACAAGGTGCGGATCCTCGACCAGGGCCACGGCACCGACGCCGTCACGCGGGTGCTGATCGAGACGACCGACGGGGAGTCGTCGTGGGTCACCGTCGGCGTGGGCGCCAACGTCATCGAGGCCTCGTGGGGCGCCCTGGTCGACGGCGTCACCTTCGGCCTGCGCCGGCAGGGCGAGAGGCCCCGGTAGACCCCGATTCGTCCGCGATATTGCGTCCGTCGTGCGCTGAGCAGTCGCGGACGAATCGGGGTTGTAGCGTCGGCCCATGGCCGAGCTGCACGACCTGACCGCGCTGGAGCAGGGCGAGGCGGTACGCCGCCGCGAGGTGTCGCCGGTCGAGCTCGTCGACCACTACCTCGCCCGGGTCGAGCGGCTCTCCGACGAGGTGGGCGCGTTCGTCACGATCACCGACGACCTCGCCCGGAAGCAGGCGCTGCTGGCCGAGTCCCGTGCCGGGCAGGGCGGGCCCCTGTTCGGTGTCCCCACCGCGGTCAAGGACCTCAACCTCACGGCCGGCGTCCGCACGACCTTCGGCTCGGCGGTGATGAGCGACTACGTGCCGCAGGTGTCCGACGAGGTCGTGCTGCGCATGGAGGACGCCGGGACGATCAGCCTCGGCAAGACGTCGACGCCGGAGTTCGGCTCGCCCTGCTACACCGAGCCCGACGTCGCGCCGCCCTCCCGCACGCCGTACGACCTGAGCCGGATGGCCGGCGGCTCCAGCGGCGGCGCCGGCGCAGCGGTCGCGGCCGGGCTCGTGCCGGTCGCGCAGGGGTCCGACGGTGGCGGGTCGATCCGGATCCCGGCGAGCTGCTGCGGGCTCGTCGGCTTCAAGCCCAGCCGCGGCCGGGTCAGCGGCAGCCCGATGTACGGCGACCCGGTCGGCCTCGGCATCGCCGGACCGCTCGCGCGCACCGTGCGCGACGCCGCCGCCTTCCTCGACGTGATCGCGGGACCTGCGGTGGGCGACCCGTTCTGGGCCGCGCCGCTGCCCGGCGACGAGACGTACCTCGACTGGTGCGACCGCGCGCCCGGCCGGCTGCGGGTCGCCCGCTTCGCCGACCCGGTGATCGCCGACGCGCACGTGCACCCCGAAGTGCTGCGTGCCTACGACGACGCGAGCCGGCTGCTGGAGGCGCTCGGCCACGACGTCGAGGACGTCGACGTGCCGCTGCCGCCCGACGCGACGCGGGTGTTCGAGACCTGCTGGGCCGTGCTCACCGCGCTGTCGGCCGCGCCACCCGGCCGCGAGCACGAGCTCCGCCCGCTCACTCGCTGGCTGGGCGACCTCGGTCGCAAGGTGTCAGGGCCGGAGTTCGGCCTCGCGCTCGGCGAGCTGCGCCGGATCGCGGCGCGCGCGCTCACCCGGCTGGCGCCGTACGACGCCGTGCTCACCCCGACGCTGGCGCAGCCGCCCCTGCCCGTCGGCGCGCTCCGCGACGACGCCGACCCGGCCAAGGACTTCCAGAACCAGAAGGAGTTCACGCCCTGGACCTCCGCCTGGAACGTCACCGGCATGCCGGCGGTCTCGCTGCCGCTGCACGTGACACCCGACGGGCTGCCGGTCGGCGTGATGCTCGCCGCGCGGCCGGGGCAGGACCACGTGCTGTTCGCGCTGGCCGCGCAGGTCGAGGAGGCCGTGCCGTGGCTGGACAGGCACCCGCCCTGCTGGTGAGGTGAGCCGTATGTCGCTCACGCCGTACATCGCCGTCACGGACGCCCGCGCCGCCCTCGACTGGTACGTCGCGCACCTCGGCGCGCGGGTGACGTTCGACCCGATCGTGATGCCCGACGGGCGGGTCGGGCACAGCGAGCTCACCGTCTCCAACGCTCACGGTGACGCGCGCTGGATGATGGCCGACGAGCACCCGGAGATCCAGGTCGAGGCGCCCGCGCCGGGTCGCGGCAACGACGTCACGCTGCACCTCGAGGTCGACGACGTCGACGGCGTTGTCGAGGCCATGGTCGGCGGCGGTGCGGTGCTCGACCGTGGGCCGGAGGACAACCCGGTCGGGCGGGTCGCCGTCGTGCGGGACCCGTTCGGGCACCGGTGGTTCCTCAACCAGCCAGCAGCCGCTCGCACTCCTTGACCAGCGCGTCCCGCAGCGGCGCGCCGCGCTCGGCGAACGACCGCTGCGCGGCGACGTACTCCTGCTTGCCCTCCGTCGTCTCGACGCGGACGGGGGAGTAGCCCAGCCCGCTCAGGTCGTACGGCGACGCGCGCATGTCGAGCACGCGGATGTCGCGGGCGAGGGCGAAGCAGTCGGCCACGAGCTCCGACGGCACCATCGGCGTGAGCCGGAAGGCGTGCTTGTAGAGATCCATCCCGGCGTGCAGGCAGCCCGGCTGCTCGAACGACGCCCGGTCGTCGCGGCCGGGCTGCAGGGTGTTGCGCGGCCGGGCCGGCGCGGTGAAGAAGCGGAACGCGTCGAAGTGGCTGCACGCGATCCGGTGCCCCTCGACGACCTCGTCGGTGCCTGAGGGGCCGAGCCGCAGCGGCAAGGACGCGTGCCGCACGGACTCCTGGTCGAGCCGGTAGACCATCGCCCACTCGTGCATGCCGAAGCAGCCGAGCTGCGCCGGCCGCGACGCGGTCGCCCGCAGCAGCCGCAGCAGCGTGGTCAGCAGCACGTGCTGCGACGCGACGTGCTCGTCGGCGACGGTCGCGCCACCCGGCACGGACGTGTAGCCCTTGAAGGACAGGTGCTCGGCCGAGGGGACGACCACGCCGTACCCCGGGTGCCAGCGGCGCAGCGCCGCCGGCCGCTGGGAGTAGTAGCTGAAGAGGAAGTCGTGGACCGGGTGCGGGAGACCCTCGCGGCGGCGCTCGAGGTGGCGCGCGACCCAGGCGTCGACGCGCGCCTCGTGCGCGGTCCGGCGCGCCCGCGCCTGCCGTGTCGTCAGCACCTCCACAGGCACGAGGGTAGATGCGTCCCGGCACGTGACCCGCCGGTAGGCTCGGGGAGTGCGTATCGCGAGATTCACGACCGGAGAAGACCCCCAGTACGGCGTGGTCACCGGCGATGTCGACGAGCTCGGCATCCCGGCTGACGACACGACGGTGGTCGCCCTGGCGGGCGACCCCCTGTACGTCGGGGTCCAGCTGACCGACCAGCAGTTCAAGCTCGAGGAGGTCCGCCTGCTCGCGCCGGTCCTGCCGCGCAGCAAGGTCGTCGGCATCGGCCGCAACTACGCTGCGCACGCCGCCGAGATGGGCAACGACGTGCCCGACGAGCCGATGATGTTCATCAAGCCCAACACCTCGGTGATCGGCCCCGGCGACCCGATCTTCTACCCCCGCCAGTCGCAGGAGGTGCACTTCGAGGGCGAGCTCTGCGTCGTCATCGGCCGCATCTGCCGCGACGTCGCGCCCGAGCGCGTCGGCGAGGTCATCTACGGCTACACCGTCGGCAACGACGTGACCGCGCGCGACCTGCAGCGCAAGGACGGCCAGTTCACCCGCGGCAAGGGCTTCGACTCCTTCTGCCCGATCGGGCCCTGGATCGAGACCGAGCTCGACACGACGAACCTGCGGGTCACCACGCACCTCAACGGTGACGTGAAGCAGGACGGCACGACCAAGGACCTGATCTTCGACGTGCCCACCCTGGTGTCGTTCGTCTCCTCCGTGATGACGCTGCTGCCCGGCGACGTCATCATGACCGGCACCCCCGACGGCGTCGGCCCGATGAACGTCGGTGACGAGGTCGAGGTCTCCGTCGCCGGCATCGGCTCCCTGACCAACAAGGTGGTCTCCCGTGACTGACAGCGTGGGCAGCAACCGCGGCAACGTCCGCGTCCGGATGGCGCCCTCCCCGACAGGCAGCCCGCACGTCGGGCTGGTGCGCACCGCGCTCTACAACTGGGCGTTCGCGCGCCACCACGGCGGCACGTTCGTGTTCCGCATCGAGGACACCGACGCCGCGCGCAACACCCAGGAGTCGTACGACGCGCTGCTCGACCTGTTCCGGTGGCTCGGCCTCGAGTGGGACGAAGGCCCCGAGGTCGGCGGCGACTACGCGCCGTACCGCCAGAGCGAGCGGTTCGACATCTACGCCGACGTCGCCGACAAGCTCCGCGCGTCCGGTTACGCCTACCCCTGCTACTGCTCGGCCGACGAGCTCGAGCAGCGCAACGAGAAGGCCAAGGCCGAGGGTCGCACGCCCGGCTACGACGGCCACTGCCGCGCGCTGAGCGACGAGCAGGTCGCGGCCTACGAGGCCGAGGGCCGCAAGCCCACGCTGCGGTTCCGGATGCCCGGCGAGCCGATCACGTTCACCGACCTGGTGCGCGGCGAGATCACGTTCCAGCCCGAGCACGTGCCCGACTACGTCCTCGTGCGCGGCAACGGCCACCCGCTCTACACCCTGGTGGCGCCGGTCGACGACGTGCTGATGGACATCACCCACGTGCTGCGCGGCGAGGACCTGCTCTCGTCGACGCCGCGACAGATCGCGCTGCACCGCGCGCTCGCCGACATCGGCGTCGGGCACGGCGTCATGCCGCAGTTCGGCCACCTGCCCTACGTCATGGGCCAGGGCAACAAGAAGCTCTCCAAGCGCGACCCCGAGGCCAACGCACTCGGCTACCGCGAGGCCGGTTTCCTGCCCGAGGGCCTGCTCAACTACATCGCCCTGCTCGGCTGGGCGATCGCCGACGACCGCGACGTGTTCACGGTCGACGAGATGGTGCAGGCCTTCGACATCGGCCGCGTCAACCCCAACCCGGCGCGCTTCGACCTCAAGAAGTGCGAGGCCATCAACGCCTCCCACATGCGTCTGCTGACCGTCGAGGAGCTCACCGAGCGGCTGCTGCCCTACCTGCGGGACGCCGAGCTCGTCGCCGACCCGCCGACCGACGAGCAGCGCCGCATCCTCGACGGGGCCGTGCCGCTCGTCCACGAGCGCATCGGCAAGCTCACCGAGGGCGTCACGATGCTGGGCTTCCTGCTCGTCGACGAGGCCGACTTCACCCGCGACCCCGCCGACGTCGAGAAGCTGCTCGATGCCGACGGCCGCGGGGTCGTGAAGGCCGCCCACGACGCACTCGCGGGCCTCGACAGCTGGACCACCGAGGCGATCGACGAGGCGCTGCGCACAGCGCTGGTCGAGGAGCTCGGCCTCAAGCCGCGCAACGCGTTCGGTCCGGTCCGGGTGGCCCTCACCGGGCGCCGGGTCTCGCCGCCGCTGTTCGAGTCGCTCGAGCTGCTCGGCCGCGAGCGCTCGCTCGGCCGGCTGGCGAGCGCGCAGGAAACCGCCTAGGACGACGGGGGACACGGGGATGACCGACGACCAGCAGCAGCCCGGCAGCCGGCCCGCGGAGGGCTGGGCACCGCCGCGTCCCCCCGCGCCACGCTTCCCTCCGCCGGCGTACGGCGCCGTCCCGGCCGCCTACCCCGCCCCGTCGAGCCACGCGGCGGCGGCCTGGGGAGCGCCGACGGCGGTACGCCAGGCCTACCCGGCCTTCCCGCACCCCGAGCCGACGCCGTACCACCAGATGCTGCGCACCTGGACCTACCGCTGGTGGCGGCCGCTGGTCGGGCTCGCCGTGCTCGCCGGCGGCTTCCTGCTCACCCAGGTGCTGGCCGCGATCGCGATCATCGTGCTCGCGGTCTCGGGACCCGGCGACATGTTCGACAACCTCACGTCGCTGGCCAACCTCGAGGACATCGGCCCGGCCTTCCTGCTGCTGCTCAACCTCTCGCTCGGCGCGATGATCCTGGTCTCCTGGCTGGCCATCCGCGTCGCGCACCGGATGCGACCGCGCTGGCTGACCTCGGTCGCACCCAAGATGCGCTGGGGGTTCTTCTGGGCCTGCGTCGGCATCTCGGTGATCGCGCTCGCCGCGCAGCTCGCCGTCAGCATGGTGGTGCCCGCCGGCGGCGACGCGTCGCTGGGCACCGAGCTCAACGACTTCACCGCGCAGACCGTCGGCCTCGCGCTGATCGTCCTGTTCACCACGCCGTTCCAGGCCGCGGGGGAGGAGTACCTCTTCCGCGGCTACCTGATGCAGGCCGCCGGATCGCTGCTGAAGTTCAACACCTCTCGCGCGGCGGAGATCGTCTCCAAGTGGGGTGCGATCCTGCTGACGTCGCTGCTCTTCGCGGCCGCCCACGGCGCGCAGAACTTCCCGCTGTTCTTCGACCGGTTCTCGTTCGGGTTCATCGCCGGCTGGCTGATCATCCGCACCGGCGGCCTCGAGGCCGGCATCGCGATGCACATCCTGAACAACTTCTTCGCCCTCGGCGCGGCCCTGCTCTTCGGCGACATCGGGTCCAGCCTCAACGTCTCCGAGGCGTCGTGGTGGAACATCCCGATCACGCTCACGCAGGCCGGTGTCTACACCGTCCTCGTGGTGCTGCTGGCCAACCGGCTGGGTGTGCAGACCCACACCCGACCGCCCGCCGAGCCACCCGCGACGCCGGACGCATCGGCCTCGACACCCGTGCCCGCGTGAGCCCGCTCACGCCCACCGGGTGAGCGGGCGTGCGAGGTCTGCCCGTTTTGGTCAGCACCGACCCGCACGTGTATTCTCGTCCGGGCTTCGCAAGGAGCGCATCCCATGGGGTATGGGGTAATTGGCAGCCCGACTGGTTCTGGTCCAGTTAGTCTAGGTTCGAGTCCTAGTACCCCAGCGATTTGGCCGAATCACTAGCACCCGCTAGAGTTTCGACCGCTTCAGGCCCCCGTTGTGTAGTGGCCTAGCACGCCGCCCTCTCAAGGCGGTAGCGCGGGTTCGAATCCCGTCGGGGGTACCAAACGACAGGCCCCAGCCCTCCGGGCTGGGGCCTGTTGCGTGCCGGCACGCCGCACTCTGCTCCATGGCGATATCGCGGGTTCGAATCCCGTCGGGGGTACAGACGACAGGCCCCAGCCCTCCGGGCTGGGGCCTGTTGCGTTCCCGACGAGACCCGACGAGACCCGTGCGTTCCCTCGTGAGACCCACCCGCTCCGGGTGATGCCGGCGCTGCCGGTGCGGGCGGGGAGTGGTGGCATGACACAGAGCAGTGGTGTCCACCGGGTGACCGAGGCGCTGGCCGACGCGACGGGAAGGTCGGACGACGAGGTGCGCCTGGCGCTGACCGTCGCGGTCGCCGTGGTGGGCCTGCGCGTGAGCCTCCGGGTCGTGGAGTTCCTCGGCAACGTCGGCGTCAACGCCTTCAAGAACGTCGCGACCAGGTGACCCTGACGGTCGTGTCCGATTCCCGCCAGTAAACGTCGGTGGGGTGGGCCAGGATGGTGCCCATGGACATCGAGGACACCGAGGCCTGCTACCGGGCGGTGAAGAGCCGCGACCGCCGGTTCGACGGCGTCTTCTACACCGCGGTCACGTCCACCGGCATCTACTGCCGGCCGTCGTGCCCGGCGATCACGCCGCAGCGCCGCAACGTCCGCTTCTACCGCACCGCGGCCGCGGCCCAGGCAGCCGGCTTCCGGGCCTGCAAGCGCTGCCTGCCCGACGCGACCCCGGGCTCGCCCGACTGGGACGTCGCCGCCGACGTCGCCGGTCGCGCGATGCGCCTCATCTCCGACGGCGTCGTCGAGCGCGACGGCGTGGAGGGGCTGGCTCATCGAGTCGGCTACACCGCGCGCCACCTGGGCCGGATCCTCACCGCCGAGCTCGGCGCCGGTCCGCTCGCCCTGGCGCGAGCCAAGCGGGCGCAGACCGCGCGGGTGCTGGTCGAGACGACGTCGATGCCGTTCGCCGACGTGGCGTTCGCCGCGGGCTTCGCGAGCGTGCGGCAGTTCAACGACACGGTCCGTGAGGTGTACGCCGCCACGCCCACCGAGCTGCGCGCCCGGCGCCGCGGGCGGCGGGACCCGGCGACGACCGGGAGCGGCGACCTCGAGCTGCGGCTCGCCGTGCGGGCGCCGTACGCCGCCCGCGAGATGCTGGCGTTCACCGTCGCCCACGCCGTCGCGGGGATCGAGACCTGGGGCCCGGGCTGGTACGCCCGGACGCTCCGGCTCCCGCACGGCGCCGGGCGGGTGGTGCTCGAGCTCGACGACGGTCCGGACGGCGTCACCGAGCGTGGGCACGTCCGCTGCCGGCTCCGCGTCGACGACCTGCGCGACGTCGCCGCCGCCGTCGAGCGGTGCCGCCGGCTGCTCGACGCCGACGCCGACCCGCTGACGGTCGAGGACGCCCTCTCCGACGACCCGCTGCTCGCGCGGCTGGTCCGGGCCCGCCCCGGGCTGCGGGTGCCGGGGCACGTCGACGGCGACGAGGTGGCGATCCGCACCGTCATCGGCCAGCAGGTCTCGGTCGCCGCCGCCAACACCGTCACCGGCCGGCTCGTCGCCCAGCTCGGTGAGCCCTACGGCGACGCGGGGGAGCGACTCTTCCCCACCGCCGGGGTCGTGGCCGCCCACGACCCCGAGTCGCTGCCGATGCCGCGTGCGCGCGGGCGGGCGCTGGTCGGCCTGTGTCGCTCCCTCGCGGACGGCGACGTACCCCTCGACCGGAGCCTCGACCGTGCCGAGGTCCGCACCCGGCTGCTCGCCCTGCCCGGCATCGGGCCGTGGACGGCCGACTACATCGCGCTCCGCGCGCTCGGCCATCCCGACGTGTTCCTGCCCACCGACATCGGCGTGCGCAACGCCCTCCGCGGCCTCGACGCCGGACTCGACGCCCAGCCCGCGCTCACCGCTCGGTCCGCGACGTGGGCGCCCTGGCGCTCCTACGCCCTCCTGCACCTCTGGTCGTCGCTCGACGTGCTGAGCCCCGACCTCGTTCTAGGCTCTCGCACGAAGGAGAACTGACATGTGGACCTCCGTCGACTCGCCCGTCGGCCCGCTCAAGGTCGTCGCCCACCAGGGTGCCGTCACCGCGATCGAGTTCTCGGGCGCCCCCGGACCCGGCGTCTCGCCGTACACCTCCGCCGCCCGCGCGGCCGCGGTCTCCGCCCACCGACCCGTCGGTGACCGCGTCGACGACGACGCGCTGCTCGTCGAGACGGCGCGCCAGCTGGCGGCGTACTTCGCCCGCGACCTCAAGGAGTTCGACCTCCCGCTGCGGCCCGACGGCTCCGACTTCCAGAAGCGGGTGTGGGAGCAGCTCACGCTGATCGGGTACGGCGAGACCGCGTCGTACGGCGAGATCGCCCACCGCCTCGGCATGACCAACGCGGCCTCGCGGGCGGTCGGCCTGGCCAACGGGCGGAACCCGATCCCGATCGTCATCCCGTGCCACCGGGTGGTCGGCGCCAACGGCACGCTGACCGGCTACGCCGGCGGGCTGGAGCGCAAGCAGCTCCTGCTCGAGCTCGAGCAGGACGCCCTGTTCTAGGACGTCCGCCCGGGCTCAGCCGAGCCGCGCCGACGCGTCCTCCTGCGCCATCCGGCGCAGGAGGAGCAGCACGGGCTCGAGCAGCAGCGTGCCGACGACGGCGTGCTCCGCGCCGGCGACCCGGTCCTCGCGCCCGACCGCGGCGATGTCGCGCTCGGCCACCGCCTGGGCCGCGTCGGCGTAGT
The DNA here is from genome assembly GCF_004168035.1 of Nocardioides iriomotensis. GTDB lineage: Bacteria > Actinomycetota > Actinomycetes > Propionibacteriales > Nocardioidaceae > Nocardioides_B > Nocardioides_B iriomotensis. The sequence goes on from NZ_SDPU01000021.1 coordinate 96,380, forward strand.
CGTCGAGCAGTGCGTCGTCGGCCGGCCGGTCGAGGCCGCTCAGCGCGTCCAGCGCCCGGGCGAGCGCGAGCGCGTGCGGGTTGGGCTCGTAGAGGTGCCAGCCGCGCCGCTCCACCAGCGCCGCCACCTGCGCGACGGCCCCGGGGGAGGGCTCGGCGCCGGGACCGGTCAGCCGGTGGTGGACGCTGCCCATCGCGTCGTGGAACGACCGGTCCTCGTCGTCGACCGCGGCGAGCACCGCCCGCACCGCCTCCAGCCGCAGGCCGGCCACCTCGGTCAGCGCGCGCACCAGGCGCAACCGCCGCACGTGCTCCTCGCCGTAGCGGGCCCGGGTCGCCCCCGTCGCCTCGCCGGCCGGCAGCAGCCCCTCGCGCAGGTAGTACTTCACGGTCGCGACGGGCAGGCCGCTCGCCGCGGCGAGCTCGGACATCCACATGCCGCCCATCTTGACATTGGAGAGTCGCACTATCCAATATTGGAGAGTGGAACTATCCAACGAGCTCCTGGTCGTCGGGCTCGGCGACTCCGTCACGGCCGGCGACGGCCTGCGCGGCCCGGAGGAGACGGTCACCGCCCGGCTGGCCGCGCGTCTCGGTGCGACCTGGGTCGTGCGGGCCCGGTCGGGCCTGACCTCGCGCGGGATCGCCCGGCTGCTCGACCGCGCGGTCGCGGCCGACGACGTGGCCGCGGCCGACGTGGTCGTGGTGTCGGTCGGCGTCAACGACCTGACCCGGCTCACGCCGCTGCCGCTCTGGCGCCGCGACCTCGGCGCGCTGCTCGCCCGTGTCACCGCGCTCTCGTCGGGCCGGGTCGTGCTGCTCGGCATGCCGCCGGTGCGCGCGTTCCCGCGGCTGCCGCGGCCGGTCGCGGCCGTCCTCGGCGCGCGGGCCGTCCGGATGGACCGGGTCGGGAGGGACGTCGCCCGCCGGTACGGCGTGCTCCACCTGCCCCTCCCGGCGCGGCTGCTCGAGCCCGAGGGCGCGTTCGCCGCCGACGGCTTCCACCCCTCGGCGCGCTCGCACGACGTGCTGGCGCAGCTGGTCGCCGACCTGCTCGCCGATCCGGCCGACCGCCGTACGAGAGGAGACGCTGATGCTGTCCGATGAGTCCCGCGTCCTCGCCGGGATCCTGCTGCTCGCGCTGGTCACCGTCGAGACCGGTGGCATGTACATGGTCAAGCTGGTGCGCGGCTCGGCGCCCGCGACGCCGTTCCAGCTCGCGTTCGCACGCGCCGGCCACGCGCACGCCGGGGTGCTGCTGATCCTGGCGCTGCTCTGCCAGGTGCTCGCCGACAGCACGGAGCAGGCCGGCCTCCTCGACTGGCTGTCGCGCGCCGGGGTCGCGGTGGCCGCACTGCTGATGCCCGGCGGCTTCTTCTTCTCGTCGATGGGCGCCGGTCGGGAGCGGCCCAACGGGCTCATCGCGCTGGTGTTCGCGGGCGCGGCGGTGCTCGCGGCGTCGCTGGTCAGCCTCGGCGTCGGCCTGCTGACCGCGGGCTGACCGCTCGGCGCTGCGCGGCGCTGCTCGGGGCTACTCGGCGGCGCGGCGCAGCGACTCGGAGAGCCGCTCGGCCGCGGCGAGCACCGCGGGTGCGTGCATCCGGCCGGGCTGGCGCGAGAGCCGCTCGAGCGGGCCCGACACCGACACGGCAGCGATGATCTTGCCGCTGGGGGAGCGGACCGGCGCCGACACGGACGCGACGCCCTGCTCGCGCTCGCCGACGGACTGCGCCCAGCCGCGCCGGCGGATGCCGGAGAGCGCGGTCGCGGAGAAGGCGGCGTTCTGCAGGCCGCGGTGCATGCGCTCGGGGTCCTCCCAGGCCAGCAGCACCTGCGCGGCCGACCCGGCGCGCATGGTCAGCTGCGACCCGACCGGGATCGTGTCGCGGAGCCCGGACGGACGCTCGGCGGCGGCGACGCAGACGCGGTACTCGCCCTGGCGGCGCCACAGCTGCGCGGACTCGCCCGTGATGTCACGGAGCCGGGCGAGGACGGGTCCGGCCGCGGCGAGCAGCCGGTCCTCGCCGGCGGCCGCGGACAGCTCGGCCAGGCGCGGCCCGAGCACGAAGCGGCCCTGCATGTCGCGGGCCACGAGACGGTGGTGCTCCAGCGCGACCGCCAGACGGTGAGCCGTCGGACGAGCCAGGCCGGTGCCGGCGACGAGGCCGGCCAGGGTGGCCGGTCCGGACTCGAGCGCCGAGAGAACGAGGGCGGCCTTGTCCAGGACGCCGACTCCGCTGGAATTGTCCATATGCTGATAATGCCGTCTCGGAATCTGGATCGCAAGTCACGGTCGGTGTCACGATGAGTCGGATGGACCAGCTGACGAAGGAGCGCGGTGATGGGCAGGACCCTGTCGGAGAAGGTGTGGGACGAGCACGTCGTCCGGACGGCGGAGGGTGAGCCCGACCTCCTGTACGTCGACCTCCACCTCATCCACGAGGTCACCTCGCCCCAGGCGTTCGAGGGGCTCCGCCTCGCGGGCCGCCGGGTGCGCCGTCCCGACCTGACCCTGGCGACCGAGGACCACAACGTCCCGACCCTCGACGTCGACAAGCCGATCGCCGACCCGGTCTCGCGCACCCAGGTCGAGACGCTGCGCAAGAACGCCGCGGAGTTCGGCGTCCGGCTGCACCCGCTCGGCGACGTCGAGCAGGGCATCGTGCACGTCGTCGGCCCGCAGCTCGGCCTGACCCAGCCCGGCATGACGATCGTGTGCGGCGACTCGCACACCTCGACGCACGGTGCGTTCGGCGCGATCGCGTTCGGCATCGGTACGTCGGAGGTGGAGCACGTGCTCGCCACCCAGACGCTGCCGCAGGCCCGGCCGAGGACGATGGCCGTCACGGTCAACGGATCGCTGCCGGCGGGTGTCACGGCCAAGGACCTCGTGCTGACGCTGATCGCGCACACCGGCACCGGCGGCGGCCAGGGCTACATCGTGGAGTACCGCGGCCAGGCCATCGAGGAGCTCTCGATGGAGGCCCGGATGACGATCTGCAACATGTCGATCGAGTGGGGCGCCAAGGCCGGCATGATCGCGCCCGACCAGACGACGTTCGACTACATCGAGGGCCGTCCCGAGGCGCCGAAGGGCGAGGCGTGGGACGCCGCCGTCGAGCACTGGAAGTCCCTGCGCACCGACGACGACGCGACGTTCGACCGCGAGATCGTGCTCGACGCGTCGACGATGACGCCGTTCGTCACCTGGGGCACCAACCCCGGCCAGGGCGTCCCGCTCGGTGCGGCCGTGCCCGGTCCCGCCGACTTCGAGGACGAGGGCGACAAGGTCGCGGCCGAGAAGGCCCTGGAGTACATGGGTCTCGACGCCGGCACGCCGATGCGCGACATCCAGGTGGACACCGTCTTCGTCGGCTCGTGCACCAACGGCCGGATCGAGGACCTGCGTGCCGCGGCCGAGGTGATCAAGGGCCGCCACGTCGCCGACGGCACCCGCCTGCTCGTCGTCCCGGGATCGGTGCGGGTCCGGCTGCAGGCCGAGGACGAGGGCCTCGACGTGGTGTTCAAGGAGGCCGGCGGCGAGTGGCGCGGAGCCGGCTGCTCCATGTGCCTGGGCATGAACCCCGACCAGCTCGCGCCGCAGGAGCGCAGCGCGTCGACGTCCAACCGCAACTTCGAGGGCCGGCAGGGCAAGGGCGGGCGCACCCACCTGGTGTCGCCGCTCGTCGCGGCAGCGACCGCCGTCACCGGCACGCTCGCCTCGCCCGACGACCTGCCGCCGCTGGCCTGACCCGACCGACGTACCGAGGAGCACCAACGGACATGGAGAAGTTCACCCGCCACGTCGGCACCGGACTGCCGCTGCGACGCAGCAACGTCGACACCGACCAGATCATCCCGGCCGTGTACCTCAAGCGGGTCACGCGCACCGGCTTCGAGGACGGGCTGTTCGGCGCCTGGCGCAACGACCCGGAGTTCGTGCTCAACCGACCCGAGCACCAGGGCGTCTCCGTGCTGGTCGCGGGTCCCGACTTCGGCACCGGCTCGTCGCGCGAGCACGCGGTGTGGGCGCTGATGGACTACGGCTTCAAGGTCGTGATCTCCAGCCGCTTCGCCGACATCTTCCGCGGCAACTCCGGCAAGGCCGGGCTCGTCGCGGCCCAGGTGACGCAGGACGTCGTCGAGCAGCTGTGGAAGCAGATCGAGGCCGACCCGACCACGGAGATCGTGGTCGACCTGGAGGCCCGCACCATCCAGGCCGCTGCCATCACGGCGCCGTTCCAGATCGACGACTACACGCGCTGGCGGCTGCTCGAGGGGCTCGACGACATCGGCATCACGCTCTCCCACGAGGCCGACATCGACGTGTTCGAGTCGACGCGACCGGACTGGAAGCCCGCCACGCTCTGAGGGCCTGACCCTCCAGAAGCGGCCGAAACCGCAAGTTTTCCTCGACACACAAGGGAAAACGCGTGTTTGGTCGTTGTTCGACGCCGCTGTTGTGCTTAGCGTTCCCGTTAGACGTCGAGCATGGGGCTCGACCCCCCACGTTCACGAAAGGGAAGCAAGTGAACAAGAGTCAGCTGATCGACACCCTCGCCGCGCGGTTCGAGGGCAACCGCAAGCAGGCCGCCCACGCGCTGGAGTCGGTCATCGACACCATCACGCGTGAGGTCGCCAAGGGCGAGAAGGTCGCCATCACCGGCTTCGGTTCCTTCGAGAAGCGCGTCCGCGACGCGCGCTGGGTGCGCAACCCCCGCACGGGCGAGCGCATCAAGGCGAAGAAGACCGCGATCCCGAAGTTCTCCGCGGGTGCCGACCTCAAGGCGGTCGTCTCCGGGGCGAAGAAGCTGCCGAAGCTCACGCTCGCCACCGCGGCCAGCACCGCCAAGAAGGCGGCTCCGGCCAAGAAGACGGCGACGAAGGCGGCGCCGGCGGCGAAGAAGACCACCGCGAAGAAGGCGGCTCCGGCCAAGAAGACCGCGGCGAAGAAGACCACCGCGGCGAAGAAGACCACGGCCACGAAGGCGGCTCCCGCCAAGAAGGCGGCAGCGAAGAAGGCCCCGGCGAAGAAGGCTCCGGCGAAGAAGGCTCCGGCCAAGAAGACCACGGCGAAGAAGACCGCGAAGAAGGCTTGACCCGCCCGGTCACCCAGCAGCACGACGACGGGCCGTCCCTCCGGGGGCGGCCCGTCGCTCTGTCTTCCGCGTTGAGGAACGCGCTGTCCGGCTACGCCAGCGTGAGGATCTGCAGGCTGGTCACGGCACCGGCGTCGTCGCGCTCGATGCGCACGCGCTGCCCGGGGCGGAGCATCCGCAGCCCGGTGCCGTCCAGCGCCGAGGGCGGGAACGGCAGCTCGAGCCCGTCGTCGAGCAGCACGTCGCCGTCGCGTGTCTCGTGGTCGAAGCGGGAGACCGTGGCCTGCATGCGCCGAGCGTAGCCGTCGCCGGCAGCCCTCAGAACAGCTCGGCGGTGACGTACGACGTGCGCGGGCCGATACCGAGCCGCAGGGCGGCGGCGAGGTCGCGCGGGGTGTCGACGTCGCGCCGCACGCTGTCGATGTCGTCGACCCCGACCTCGACGGCGCCGTGGTCGAGGTGCACCAGGCGAGACCCGGGGCCGAAGCCCGGCCGGAAGTCGGGGCGCGCGGCCGCCGAGAGCAGCGTCGTGCCGATGCCGTCGGCGTCCGCGACGAACGCCAGGTCGTGCGGCAGCGTCGCCGCCAGCGCCCGGTCGAGCTCGGCCGGACGAAGCGCCGGCAGGTCCGCGCAGATCGCCGCCGGGCGAAGGCCCGGAGCCCGCCGTACCAGCTCGGCGACGGCCTGCAGCAGCGAGGCGTTGAGGTCGTCGACCGCGACGTCCGGCATCACCTCGGCCCCCAGGTCGCGGAGCTCGGCCGCCAGCCGGTGGTCGTCGGTGACGGCGAGGACGACGTCGACGGACGAGGACGCCAGGGCCGCGGCGACGGTGTCGGCGGCGAACGCGGCGGCCAGCTCCTGGCGGACGTCCTCGCCCAGCCCGCCGAGCCGCGACTTGGCGATCTTCGGCGGCTTGACGGGGACGACGACACCGAAGCGCACCACGCGATCCTGTCAGGTGCACGCGGGTGCGCGCGTGGGGCCTCCCGGCGAGTAACCTCAGCCCGAACGGTCGCTCGTCACACCGGAAGGAAGCAGGGTCCGCGTTGTCCTACCCCCGCAAGCTCCAGGAGCGGCGCGGTCTCGCGTTCGGCTTCTGCGTGGCGCTGGTCGAGCCGCTGCTCCGGCTGATCACCCGGCAACGCTGGATCGACGGGATGAAGATCCCTGCCCGGGGCGGCTGTGTCGTGGCGAGCAACCACGTGTCGCACATCGACCCGTTCACGTTCGCGCACTTCCTCTACGGCCACGGCCGGCTGGTCCGGTTCCTGGCCAAGGCCGAGGTGTTCGACATCCCGGTCCTCGGCAGGCTGATCCGGGCGACCGGCCAGATCCCTGTCTACCGGCTGACCACCGACGCACAGAAGGCGTTCAACGCGGCGGTCGAGGCGGTCCAGGACGGCAAGTGCGTCGTGGTCTATCCCGAGGGGACTATCACCCGCGAGCCCGACCTGTGGCCGATGACCGGCAAGACCGGTGCGGCGCGGATCGCCCTCACCGCCGGCGTCGACGTGATCCCGGTCGCCCAGTGGGGGCCGCAGGACGTGCTGGCGCCGTACGCGAAGAAGCCGCGGCTGTTCCCCCGCAAGACGATCACAGTGAAGGCCGGTGACCCGGTCGACCTCGACGACCTGCGCGGCCAGAAGCTGACCCCCGACGTGCTGCGCCGGGCCACCGACCGGATCCTCGACGCGATCACCAAGGAGCTCGAGGACATCCGCGGCGAGAAGGCGCCCGCCGAGCGGTTCGACCCGCGCAGGCGCGGTGTGCGGGAGATCGGCAACCCCAACGACCCGGCCAAGCGGCGTTCGCGCCGGAACGGAGAGCGCTGATGACCAAGGTCGCCGTGATGGGCTCGGGCTCGTGGGGTACGGCGTTCTCCATCGTGCTCGCCGACGCCGGCAACGACGTCACGCTCTGGGCCCGACGTGAGGATCTCTGCGCGACGATCAACGACAAGCACGAGAACACCGACTACCTGCCGGGCGTCGAGCTGCCGGAGTCGATCCGCGCCACGCACGACCCGGCGGAGGCGCTGGCCGGCGCCGAGGGTGTGTTCTTCGTGGTGCCGTCGCAGACGTTCCGCGAGAACCTCCGCGACTGGGTCGACCTGATCCCGCCCGACGCGCTGCTGGTGTCGCTGATGAAGGGTGTCGAGCTCGGCTCGCTCAAGCGGATGAGCGAGGTCATCGTCGAGGAGACCGGCGCCGACCTCGCCCGGGTCGGTGTGGTCAGCGGCCCCAACCTCGCCAAGGAGATCGCGATGCGCGAGCCGGCGGCGAGCGTGGTCGCCTGCGGCGACGAGCACAACGTCACGCGGCTGCGGGCGATGTGCCACTCGTCGACGTTCCGGCCGTACTCCAGCACCGACGTGATCGGCTGCGAGCTCGGGGGTGCCTACAAGAACGTCATCGGTCTCGCGGTCGGCATGGCCGTCGGGCTCGGCTTCGGCGACAACACGACCGCGTCGGTGATCACCCGGGGTCTCGCCGAGACCGCCCGGTTGTCGGAGCAGTTCGGCGCCGACCCGATGACGCTGATGGGGCTGGCCGGTCTCGGCGACCTCGTCGCCACCTGCTCGTCACCGCTGTCGCGCAACCGGACGTTCGGCGAGAAGCTCGGCCAGGGCATGACGACCGCGGAGATCACCGCGTCGACGCGGCAGGTCGCCGAGGGCGTGAAGTCGTGCTCGTCGCTGCTCGACCTGGCCCGCAGCGTGGACGTGTACGCCCCGATCGTCGAGGCCGTGCACGCCGTCGTCGAGGGCGAGATGACGGCGGCCGAGATGCTGACCGCGCTGATCAGCAAGGAAGCCAAGCACGAGCGCGACTGAGGCACGTGCCCGCGTCGCGCGCGGCGCTCAGGTGGTGAGGTCGTCGAGCGCGGCGGCCAGGTCGTCCCACAGGTCGTCGACGTCCTCGATGCCGACCGACATCCGCACCAGGCCGTCGGGGATCGTGGCCGGCTCGGACTTCCAGCGCCGGCGCCGCTCGAACGTCGACTCCACGCTGCCGAGGCTGGTGGCGTGCACCCACAGCGTGGTCTTGTGGGTCAGCAGGTCGGCGGCGATCGCGCCACCGGCCAGCACGATCGAGATGATCGCGCCGAAGCCGGGGTAGCGCACCTCGCCCACGGCGCCGTGCTCCTGGAGCCGGCGGACCAGCTCCTGCGCGTTGGCCTGGGCGCGCTCCAGCCGGACGTGCAGCGTGCGCAGCCCGCGCAGCGCCAGCCACGCCTCGAGCGTCCCTGGCGTCGCGCCGATCGTGTCGCGGCGCTTCTTGAGCACGTCGTACAGCTCGTCGTCCTGGGTCACGACGGCGCCGAGCAGCACGTCGCTGTGGCCGGAGATGAACTTCGTCGCCGAGTGCAGCACCACGTCGGCGTCGAGCGACAGCGGCTGCTGCAGCAGGGGAGTGGCGAAGGTGTTGTCGACGACGACGTACGCGCCGGCCTCGTGGGCGGCAGCGACGATCGCGGGGATGTCGGCCACCTCGAGCGCCGGGTTGGTCGGCGACTCGATCCACACCAGCGCGGCGTCGGCGCAGGCCTTGACCACTGACTCGGTGTCGGTCACGTCCACGAGCTCGGCGGTGATCCGGCCGCGGGCCTCCAGGTCGGCCATCTGGTGGATGCTGCCGAGGTAGGCGTGCCGGGGCGCGACGACCTTCTGGCCGCTGCCGACCAGGTCGAGCAGCGTGGAGACGGCGGCGAGCCCGGAGGAGAACGCCAGCGCGCGGCCGCCCTCCAGCGCCCCGAGCGCCTCCTCGAAGGCCGCCCAGGTCGGGTTGCCGTAGCGGCCGTACTCGGTCGCGCCGCCGGCGACGTACGTCGAGGCCATCGTGATCGGCGCGTTCAGCGGGTTGTCCGCCTCGTGCGGCGGACGGCCTGCGGTGACGGCGACCGTGCCGGGGCGGAGCGCGCGGGCGGCGGGGGAGTGGGGCTCGGACATGCCTCCACCCTACGAGCGCCGGGAACGGCGGCGGGTAGGGTCGCCAACCATGGACGAGCAGCGCGAGACCACCCGCAAGCCCCGCATCGCGGTGGTGTTCGGCGGCCGCTCCAACGAGCACGCGGTGTCCTGCTCGACGGCCGGCAGCGTGCTCAAGGCGATCGACACCGAGCGGTACGACGTCGTCCCGGTCGGCATCACGCACGAGGGCCGCTGGGTGCTGGAGTCGTCCGACCCCGAGCGGCTCGCGATCACGTCGGCCGACAAGCTGCCCGAGGTCGATGCGTCGCGGGCGACGGTCGCGCTCGCCAACGCCGAGCGGTCGAGCGAGCTGGTCGTGCACGAGCCGGCCTCGGTGCCGCGCACGCTGGGCGAGGTCGACGTCGTGTTCCCGCTGCTGCACGGCCCGTGGGGTGAGGACGGCACGATCCAGGGCCTGCTGGAGATGGCGGGTGTGCGCTACGTCGGTGCCGGCGTGCTCGCGTCGGCCGTCGGCATGGACAAGCACTACATGAAGATCGTCTTCCAGGCGCAGGGCCTGCCCGTGCTGCCCTACACCGTGATCACCGCACGCGAGTGGGAGCAGGACCGTCCGGCGTGCCACGAGTCGGTGGACGCGATCGGGTACCCGGTGTTCGTGAAGCCGTGCCGGGGCGGGTCCAGCATCGGGATCAGCAAGGTGCACGACGCGAGCGAGCTCGACGCGGCCGTCGCCGAGGCCCGACGGCACGACCCCAAGGTCCTCGTCGAGGTGGCGGCCGAGGGCGGTCGCGAGATCGAGTGCGGCGTCATCCAGGGCTTCGGCACGAACCCTCCCGACACCAGCGTGGTCGCGGAGATCAGCATCGGTGGCGACCACGAGTTCTACGACTTCGCCGCGAAGTACCTGCCCGAGGAGCACACCCGGCTCGACGTGCCGGCCGACATCCCGGAGGCGATCTCCGACCAGGTGCGCGAGATCTCCGCCCGCGCCTTCGAGGCGCTGTCCTGCGAGGGACTGGCCCGCGTCGACTTCTTCCTGCTGCCCGACGAGCGGCTGGTGATCAACGAGATCAACACCATGCCGGGGTTCACGCCGTCGTCGATGTTCCCGCGGATGTGGGCCGCCTCCGGGCTCGACTACCCGGCGCTCGTCGACCGGTTGGTGCAGCTCGCGCTGCACCGCGACACCGGCCTGCGCTGACCGCTACCCGCAGCGCTCGACCTTCTCGGTGTGCTCCGTGAGCGGGGCGGCCAGACCGACCATCGTCGCGGCCGGCGGGAAGTAGTCGGCCGGGATCCGGACCTCGACGCCCGGCTCACGGCCGATCGTGGTCATCGTGATGTCGACGGCCCGGCCGGTGATCTGCTCGTCGGGGATGTACCAGGCCACGCCGTTGGTGATCTGGCAGGACGAGAGCGCGTCGAACGACGCCGGCTCGCCGACCCCGCAGCGCAGCACGATCGGCGGGTCGCCCCAGGCGGCCGCCGTCGTGGCGGCCGCGTCGTCGACGTCGCGCCGCTCCAGGTCGGCCAGCGTCTGCGGCAGCGCGTCGACGAGCCGCTCGCAGGCCGCGGCGTCGTCGCCCGGGTCGGTGCGCGCGACGTCGACCGCACCCGCCGTACAGCCGGAGGTGAGGAGGGCGAGACAGGCGACGGCGCCCGCGTTCGTGCGAACGGGGCGCCGTCGAGGCATGTGCGGGGTGGTGCTGCGGTGCGACGTGAACGTCAGATGTGCACGACCGGGCACGTGAGCGTGCGGGTGATGCCGCTGATGTTCTGCACCTTGGCCACGACCAGCTTGCCCAGCTCGTCGACGTTGCGCGCCTCGGCGCGGACGATCACGTCGTACGGCCCGGTGACGTCCTCGGCCATCGTCACGCCCTTCACCTCGGCGATCTCGGCGGCGACCTCGGCGGCCTTGCCGACGTCGGTCTGGATCAAGATGTAGGCCTGAACCACCATGCTGGTCTCCTGGGGGTCTCGACGGTCGGGACGCTTTGCGCGCCCAACCTATCGTGCGGTCGCGCCCTCCCGTAACCAGGCACGAGACCCATCCGTTTGAATGGCCGGCATGAGCACGCCGGCGATCACCGCGACCACCACCCTGGCCGACCTCGGGGAGTTCGGGCTCATCGCCGAGCTGGCCCGCCGCTTCGCCCAGGGCGAGCACGTGCTGATCGGTCCCGGCGACGACGCGGCCGTCGTGGCGGTGCCGACGGGCCGGGTCGTCGTGTCGACCGACGTGCTCGTCGAAGGCCGGCACTTCCGCCGGGACTGGGCCGAGGCCGAGGACATCGGCCACCGGGTCGCGGCCGCCAACCTCTCCGACCTCAACGCGATGGGCGGCGTCGCGACCGCCCTCACCATCGGTCTCGCGGCGCCGCCCGACCTGCCCGCCGTCTGGGCCCTCGGCCTCGCCGACGGGATCGCGGACGAGGCCGCGCTCGTCGGCGCCAGCGTCGTCGGCGGCGACCTCACCTCCGCCGACCAGGTCGTGGTCGCGGTGACCGTGCTGGGGTACGTCGACGGCGAGCCCGTCCGCCGCTCCGGCGCGCAGCCGGGCGACGTCCTCGCGCTCGCCGGCCGGCAGGGCTGGGCCGCCGGCGGGCTCGCCGTCCTGGGCCGCGGCTTCCGCTCGCCCCGCAAGCTCGTGGACGCCTACCGCCGCCCCGAGCCGCCGTACGACGCGGGGCCGCAGGCCCGGATGGCCGGCGCCACCGCGATGATCGACGTCTCCGACGGCCTCGTCGCCGACGTCGGCCACCTCGCGGCCGCCAGCGGCGTCGCCATCGACATCACGACGAGCGCGTTCGAGCTGGCGGAGCCGCTCCAGGCCGTCGGCGCCGCCCTCGGCGCGGACCCGATGCGGTTCATCCTCGGCGGCGGCGACGACCACCCGCTGGCCGCGACGTTCCCCGCCGGCACCGCCCTGCCCGACGGCTGGGTCGCGATCGGCACCGTGGCCCAGGGCGAGGGCGTGACGGTCGACGGCGCGACGTACGAGGGCCCCGCCGGCCACACTCATTTCTGAGCGCAGCGAGGAAATGAGGCGGAGTCGACCCGGCGGTTGGCGCCGCCGGGGGAGCGAAGCGGCGGAGGGGGCGGCAAGCGCCGTGTCGACGACCCCACCAACCCAGGGTCACGCGAGCGGCTTTGTCAGTCCGAGGGAGTTTCGAGCCGTGTCGGCGGGTCTGGACGGGAGGTTCGAGCCGGGTCGGCGGGCCCAGGAACGACGAAAGCCGCCCCGAGGGGCGGCTTCGATCGTGGCTGCGTCAGCCGGGTCGGCAGGTCAGCGGGAGACCTTGCCGGCCTTCAGGCAGCCGGTGCACACGTTGAGGCGCTTCGGGGCACCGTTCACCGTCGCGCGGACGCGCTGGATGTTGGGGTTGAAGCGACGCTTCGTGATCTTGCGCGACCACGGCCGGTTGTGGCCGAAGCCCGGGCGCTTGGCGCAGATGTCACAGACGGCAGCCACCGTGAACTCCTGGGGATAGCTAGGGTTTCGTACGACGCAGTGCCCGCGTCTCAGCGGGCAACCGCACAAGAGTATCCGATCCCGTCGCGTCGCTCCTAATCGGCGACGGCGCCGTGCGCGAGCACAGCGCGGTCGGCGGGGAGCGGGACGCTACCCTGACCGCTCGAATCGAGCCAACCGGGAGGTGTGTGTGGTCGGACCTGGCCCCGACACCCTGGCGGCGATCGACCTGCCCACCCTTCGCCGGTTCACCGACGTCGCGCTGGCCGCGCTGGCCGACGCGCGCGAGGAGATCGACGCGCTCAACGTCTACCCGGTGCCCGACGGCGACACCGGCACCAACCTGTTCCTCACCTTCGAGTCGGCCCGCGAGGGGCTGCTCGACGCCGCACCCGACGGGGACCTCGTCGCGGCACTGGCCGGTTTCGCCCGGGGGGCGCTCCTCGGCGCTCGCGGCAACTCCGGCGTGATCTTCTCCCAGCTCGTCGGAGCCCACTGCAAGAGGATGGCCGAGGCGAAGCCGGACGAGCGCGCCGCGGTCGTGTTCGCCGAGGGGATGACGGCCGCGAGCGAGGCCGCGTACGCCGCCGTGGGCAACCCGGTCGAGGGCACCATCCTCACCGTCGCGCGCGCCGCTGCCGAGGCGGCGACGGCCTCGGCCGCCGACGAGCGGCACCGGCTCGGCCACGTGATCCGGGCCGCCGCCGCGGCCGCCCGCGAGGCGCTGCTGCGCACCCCCGACCAGCTCCAGACCCTTCGCGACGCCGGGGTCGTCGACGCCGGCGGCCGCGGGCTGTGCGTCGTGCTCGACGCCGCCGAGACGACGGTGACGGGCAAGCGGCCGGTCACCGCCGACGTCCGGATCGGCACCCACACCATCCCGGTGCCGCTGCCCACGGGCGACCTCACCGAGGAGGGGCCGGCCTACGAGGTGATGTACCTCCTCGACGCCGACGACGACCGCGTCCCCGAGCTCCGCGCCACGCTCGGCCCGCTCGGGGACTCGCTCGTCGTGGTCGGTGGCGACGGCCTCTGGAACGTCCACGTGCACGTCGACGACGTCGGCGCCGCCGTCGAGGCCGGGATCGTCGCCGGGCGGCCGCACCGCATCCGGGTCACCCACTTCGCCGAGCAGGTCGGCGCCCGGGCCGCTCGCGCCGGCGCCCGCCGCACCGGCCGCCGCGTCGTCGTGGTCGCCGCCGGTGACGGGCTCGGGCGGCTCTTCGCCGAGGCCGGCGCGACCGTCGTCCCCGGCGGTCCCGGCCGTCGACCGTCGACCGGGCAGGTGCTCGAGGCGCTCAGCGGCTGCGGGGGAGCGGAGGTCGTGGTGCTGCCCAACGACCGCGACAGCGTGGCCGCCGCCGAGGCCGCCGCCCAGACCGCCCGGGACGAGCTCGACGTGCGCGTCGCGGTCATCCCGACCAGCGCCCAGGTCCAGGGCCTCGCCGCGCTCGCCGTCCACGAGCCGGGCCGGACCTTCGAGCAGGACGTCCTCGAGATGACCGCCGCGGCCCGGCACGCCCGCAACGGCGCGGTCACGGTCGCGGCCCGCCGGGCGATCACCATGGCCGGGCCGTGCGAGCCGGGCGACGTGCTCGGTGCTGTCGAGGGCGACTTCGTCGTGGTGGGAGACGACCTCACCGCCGTCGCCGTCGACGTCGTCGAGCGGCTCCTCGGCGGTGGCGGCGAGCTCGTCACGCTCGTCGCCGGACAGGACGGCACCGACCTGGCCGAGCGCACCGCCGACTACCTCGCCCGCACCCGCCCGATGGTCGACGTCGTCGTCTACGAGGGCGGCCAGGACCGCTACCCGTTGCTGATCGGCGTCGAGTGAGGGGCGTGCACTGATGGCCACCGGCGTCACCTGGGACTCCAAGCTCTCCGCCGTCGCGGGCTCCTCGGCGAGCAAGATCGAGAAGGCCTTCGGCTACCGCACCGTCGGCGAGCTGCTCGGCCACTACCCACGCCGGTACGTCGACAAGGGCGCGGTCAGCGACCTCGGCCACCTCACCCTCGACGAGCACATCACCTTCGTGGCGCGGGTGGTGAAGTCCACGCTCAAGAGCTACCCCGACCGCCGCCGCGGCGGCATGGCCTACCGCCTCGAGGTCGTCGTCGCGACCGAGCGCGACCGGCTCGCGCTCACCTTCTTCGACAAGAAGAAGCACCTCGCCGAGTGGCGCGCCAAGACGATCGTCGAGGGCACCACCGGGCTGTTCTCCGGCAAGGTCGGCCGGTTCCGCGACGACTGGCAGCTGGCCAACCCGCAGACCAAGATCTTCGGCGCCGGCGACGAGGATCAGGCTGACGCCGCGCTGGCCGAGTTCGAGTCCATGCCGGACCTCCTCACGATCTACCCCGCCACGTCGACGGTGCAGTCCTGGCAGCTCGAGGAGGCGATCAAGCTCGCCCTCGAGATGCTCGTCGAGGTACCCGACGTCCTTCCCGACGCGGTACGGCGGGAGCACGGCCTGCTCGAGGCGCGGCAGGCGCTGGAGTGGATCCACCGGCCCGACAGCTGGGAGCAGAAGGGCGCGGCGGAGAAGCGGCTGCGCTTCGACGAGGCCTTCGTCACCCAGACCGCCCTCGCGCAGCGGCGGGCGTCGCTCGAGGCGCTCGACGCCACGCCGCGCACGGGTCGCGACGAGGGGCTGCTCGACCGGTTCGACGAGCGGCTGCCGTTCACGCTCACCGCCGGCCAGCAGGCGGTGTCCGAGGAGGTCCTGCACGACCTGGCCGCCGGCCACCCGATGCACCGGCTGCTGCAGGGCGAGGTCGGCTCCGGCAAGACCGTCGTCGCGCTGCGTGCCATGCTGCGCGTGGTCGACTCCGGCGGCCAGGCCGCCCTGCTCGCCCCCACCGAGGTGCTCGCCCAGCAGCACGCCCGCTCGATCACCGCGATGCTCGGCGACCTCGCCGCGGGCGGGATGCTCGGTGGCGACGCCGAGGCCACGCAGGTCGCGCTGCTGACCGGCTCGACCGGCACGACGGCCCGGCGCGAGGTGCTCTCCGACATCCAGGTCGGCAACGCCGGCATCGTCGTCGGCACCCACGCGCTGCTGGAGGACAAAGTCAGGTTCCTCGACCTCGGTCTCGTGGTCGTCGACGAGCAGCACCGCTTCGGCGTCGAGCAGCGCGCCGCGCTCACCGACAAGGCCGGTGACGCCCCGCCCCACGTCCTCGTCATGACCGCGACGCCGATCCCGCGCACCGTGGCGATGACGGTGTTCGGCGACCTCGAGACCTCGACGCTCACCGAGCTGCCCCAGGGCCGCGCGCCGATCCAGACCAACGTCGTGCCCCTGCGCGACCAGCCCGCCTGGTTCGACCGGGTCTGGGCGCGGCTGCGGGAGGAGGTCGACAGCGGCCGGCAGTGCTACGTCGTCTGCCCGCGCATCGACGACACCGCGAAGGGCGACGAGGAGCTGCCCGACACCGACGAGGCGCCGGCCACGAGCCTGGCGGCCGTCGCCGAGGTCGCGCCGATGCTGGAGGCCGGGCCGCTGCACGGCCTCCGCATCGAGCAGATGCACGGTCGGCTCGCCCCCGACGACAAGGACCGCATCATGCGCTCCTTCGCGGCGGGCGAGGTCGACGTGCTCGTCTCCACGACGGTCATCGAGGTCGGCGTCGACGTCGGGAACGCGACGGCGATGGTGATCCTCGACGCCGACCGGTTCGGCGTCTCCCAGCTCCACCAGATGCGCGGCCGCGTCGGCCGCGGCGGCCACCCCGGGCTGTGCCTGCTCGTCACCAACGCCGAGGACGGCAGCCCCGCCCGCGAGCGGCTCGCCGCGGTCGCAGGCACCACCGACGGCTTCGAGCTCTCCCGCCTCGACCTGGAGTACCGCCGCGAGGGCGACGTGCTCGGCACCTCCCAGTCCGGGAAGCGCTCCGGGCTCAAGCTGCTCTCCGTCATCCGCCACGAGGACGTCATCGCCGACGCCCGTGCCGTCGCCGAGCAGGTCGTCGCCGACGACCCGTCCCTCGCGAAGCACCCCGCGCTCCTCGCCCAGATCGAGCGCCTGCGCGAGACCGAGCAGGCCGACTACCTCGAGAAGGCCTGACGGCCGTGACGAGGATCATCGGCGGTACCGCCGGCGGCCGCCGGATCAAGGCGCCCACGGGCGATGCGACGCGACCGACCTCCGACCGCGTGCGCGAGGCCCTGTTCTCCTCCCTCGAGGCGACGCTCGGCTCCCTGACCGGGCTGCGCTTCCTCGACCTGTACGCCGGCTCGGGCGCGATCGGCCTCGAGGCGCGTTCGCGCGGCGCCGGGGTCGTCACCTGCGTCGAGCACGACCGCCGCACGGCGGCGCTGATCCGCGACAACGTCCGCACGCTCGGGTTCGACGGCGTCGAGGTCGTGGCCGCCTCGGTCGCGCGCACGCTGGTCCACCCGCCACGCGCGCCGTACGACGTCGTCTTCGCCGACCCGCCGTACCCCCTGTCGGCCGAGGACGTCGACGCCGACCTGGTCGCGCTGCGCGACCACGACTGGCTCGCCGAGGGCGCCGTGGTCGTCGTCGAGCGCGGCCGCCGGGGCAGCCCGCCGACCTGGCCGGAGGGGCTGGACGGCGACCGGGAGAAGAAGTACGGCGAGACCGTGCTTTGGTACGGTCACGCCGCAGCCACGCCCACGCCTCCCGTGACCTGAAGGAGCCATCCGTGCGCCGAGCCGCGTGCCCGGGGTCGTTCGACCCCGTCACCAACGGTCACCTCGACATCATCGCCCGCGCGGCGACGCTGTTCGACGAGGTCGTCGTGGCGGTCGGGGTGAACAAGTCCAAGCACCGGCTGTTCAGCCCCGAGGAGCGGATGGCCATGCTGACCGAGGCCTGCGCCGACTTCGACAACGTGCGCATCGACTCCTTCGACGGCCTGCTCACCGACTTCTGCAAGCAGCACGACGTCCGCGCCATCGTGAAGGGCCTCCGGGCGGTCAGCGACTTCGACTACGAGCTGCAGATGGCGCAGATGAACTCCAGCCTCGCCGGCATCGAGACGGTCTTCGTCCCGACCAGCCCGGAGTACTCCTTCCTCGCCTCGAGCCTGGTCAAGGAGGTCGCCATGTTCGGCGGCGACGTCTCCAAGCTCGTCCCTGCCCACGTCCTCGCGCGTCTGAACGAGCGGCTGGCGGGTAAGTAGGACTCTGACCTGCGACGCCGTATCGTCGTAAGGCGCGCCCCAGGGCGCCATCCGACACTCTCCCTGGGGAGGGAGCCGCCGACGCTGCTCGGCGACGATCAGTAAGGACAGTGAGAACAAGGTGGACGTGCACGCGAAGCTCGCCGAGATCCGGCGCCTCGTCGAGGAGGCGCGGTCGATGCCGATGTCGGCCTCGGCGGTCGTCAACCGCGCGGAGCTGCTCGCGCTCATCGACGAGCTCGGCGGTGGCCTGACCGTCGCGTTCAGCGACGCCGACGCGGTGATGGCCGACCGCGAGTCCGTGGTCGACGGCGGCCGCCAGGAGGCCGACCAGATCATCGCCGCGGCCCGCAACGAGCGCGAGGCGATCATCTCCGACACCGAGGTCTACCGGGTCGCCAAGCACCAGGCCGACGCCCTGCTCGAGGCGACGAAGGTCGAGTGCGCCGAGCTGCGCGCCGAGACCGACGAGTACGTCGACGGCAAGCTGGCCAACTTCGAGATCAGCCTCGAGAAGACCATGGACGCCGTACGCCGCGGTCGTGAGCGGCTCGCCGGGCGCACCGACATGCACGACCTCACCGACGACGAAGTCTCCAAGATCCGCCTCCCGGAGCACCTCGAGGGCTGAGCCGGTCCGTCCGGGGCGCCGGTCGCCGTTTTGGTGGCGAGCGGCACCCTTCGGTACGCTTACCTGCGGTTCTGCGCCCTCGCCTTGGCGGGAGTGTGGGATCCGTGATCCGCCCCAACCGTCACCACGAAGGACCTGCTGTGCGTCTCGACCCGAGAGCGCCGCTCGTGCTCGACACTCGCGAGCTCGGCCGCCGCCCGGGGTCGCAACGCACGAAGACCTTCGAGGCGCCGGCGCCGGCAGATCTGGGCATCGAAGTGCTTCGCGTCCCCGAAGGGTCGCCCATCGAGCTGGACCTCCGGCTCGAGGCGGTCATGGAGGGCGTCCTCGTCACCGGCACGGCCGCGGCCAGGCTGGAGGGCGAGTGCGTGCGGTGCCTGGAGCCGATCCACGACGACGTCGAGGTCGATCTCCAGGAGCTCTTCGTCTACGAGGACGAGGACTCAGGCGCCGACGACGAGGAGTCCGGTGTCAGCCGGATGGAAGGTGACCTGCTCGACCTGGAGCCCGTGCTGCGGGACACGGTCGTGCTGTCACTGCCCTTCCAGCCCCTGTGCCAGGACGACTGTCCGGGCCTGTGCCCCGAGTGCGGGGCGAGGCTCGCGGACGACCCGGGACACCGGCACGACGAGCCGATCGACCCGCGATGGGCGGCGCTCGCCGGCCTGACGCAAGACGACGAATCAGCCGGAGACCCGGCCGACAAGAGGAGTGAGTGAAGTGGCGGTTCCGAAGCGGAAGATGTCGCGCAGCAACACGCGTCACCGTCGTTCGCAGTGGAAGGCGTCCGCGCCCTCCCTGGTGAGCTGCGCCAACCCCGCCTGCGGTGCCAAGCACCTCCCGCACCGGGCCTGCCCCGAGTGCGGCCAGTACGGCGCGCGCGCCGACCGCCGTCAGGTCCTCTGAGGCGCTCGGCCACGTGAGCGAGCCGTCGTACGACGACTTGCGCGAGGCGCTCGGCGGTCCGGTCCTGGACCCCGAGCTCCTCGAGCGATCCCTCACGCACCGCTCGTTCGCCTACGAGAACGGTGGCCTGCCGACCAACGAGCGGCTCGAGTTCCTGGGTGACTCGGTGCTCGGCGTGGTCGTCACCGACACGCTGTTCCGTGCCCACCCGGACCTGTCCGAGGGCCGGCTCGCCAAGCTCCGCGCCGCCGTGGTCAACGCACGCGCGCTCGCGGAGGTCGCCCGCACGATCGGGCTCGGCGTGCACATCAAGCTCGGCCGCGGCGAGGAGACGACGGGCGGTCGCGACAAGGCCTCGATCCTGTCCGACACCGTCGAGGCCGTCATCGGCGCGGTCTACCTCTCCGGCGGATTCGAGAACGCCAGCCAGGTCGTCCACCTCCTGTTCGACCCGCTGATGGAGAGCGCCGCCCGCCTCGGCGCCGGCCTCGACTGGAAGACGTCGCTGCAGGAGCTCTCCGCCGGACACTCGCTCGGCGTGCCCGAGTACGTCATCGAGGACGAGGGCCCCGACCACGAGAAGACCTTCACCGCGCAGGTCCAGGTCGGCGACCGGCTCTACGGCCACGGCACCGGCCGCTCCAAGAAGGAGGCCGAGCAGCAGGCCGCCGAGACCGCCTACCGCGCTCTCGCCGACGAGCACGGCGAGCTCGGCACCGCCCCGGTGACGCCGCCGGCCACGGCCACCGGCTGAGCCGGGACCCGGTCGATCCCGCCGTGCCCGAGCTGCCCGAGGTCGAGGTGGTCCGCCGCGGCCTCGACGCCCACGTCGTCGGCCGGACGATCACCGGCGTCGACGTGCTCCACCTCCGTCCGGTCCGGCGGCACCTCGCCGGTCCCGACGACTTCGCGGCCCGGCTCGCCGGGCACCGCGTCGAGGGCGCCCGGCGCCGCGGCAAGTACCTGTGGCTGCCGCTCGACAGCGGCGACGCCCTGCTCGGGCACCTCGGCATGAGCGGGCAGATGCTGGTTCAGCCCGCCGACGCCCCCGACGAGCGGCACCTGCGCGTGCGGCTCCGCCTCGACGCGCCGTACGAGCTGCGCTTCGTCGACCAGCGCATGTTCGGTGGCCTCGCGGTCTCCCCGGGCGGCGCCGACCTCCCGTCGGAGATCGCGCACATCGCCCGCGACCCGATGGACCCCGAGTTCGACGACGACCTCTTCTCCGCCCGCGTGCGCGCCAAGGTCTCCGGGATCAAGCGGATCCTGCTCGACCAGACGGTGATCTCGGGCGTCGGCAACATCTACGCCGACGAGGCGCTCTGGCGGGCGCGGCTCCACGGCGAGCGGCCGGGACGGCGGCTGCGCCGGGTCGACGTCACCGAGGTGCTGACCGGCGTGCGCGCGGTGATGGGCGCCGCGCTCGAGCAGGGCGGCACGTCGTTCGACGCGCTCTACGTGAACGTCAACGGCGAGAGCGGCTACTTCGACCGGTCCTTGCACGCGTACGGCCAGGAGGGGCAGCCCTGCGCGCGCTGCGGGACGCCGATCGTGCGCGTGTCCTTCATGAACCGTTCGTCATACTTCTGCCCGGTCTGTCAGCCTCGTCCGCGCCGCTCCCGCGCCCGCTGAACCGGCTCCGGCACGACCCCGGTCCAGTCGATCGGCGTCCACGCCTCCGACGTCACCCACTCGCTCCCGCAGCCCCACAGGCGAACAGGTCCTCGTCGGCGAGCCGCTCCCCGGTGGCAGCCCAGGCGCACTCGGAGCGGCACGCGGCGATCTGCAGCGGGCGGCTCCCCGGGTGGCTCCCCGATCGGCTGTCAGCGCGGCTCACCCGACGACCGTAGCCCCCTGGTAGCCCGGGATTGACCGTCCCCGGCCCGCGTGGGACGCTTGCAGACGAGCACCCCCTCCTGCACCCGGCTGGGATCCAGCCGGACGCCGGGTGTGCCTGCCCCCTCTCCCATCCACCGGAGGAACCGTCCATGGCCAAGGCCCTCCTCGGCTACATGAGCAGCACCGATCCCCGGATCGCCACCCAGCTCGCCGCAGAGAACCGCCGCCTCCGCCAGCACGTCGCCGACCTCGAAGCGCACGTCCTGCGCCTCCAGGCCGAGAACGACGCGCTCGCGGCCGCGGTGCACGACGAGCCCCTGCTGACCCTCGAGCACGCCTGACGCAGGCGTTCCCGGCGCCGGAGATCCGACGTCTCGTTATGACGTGACCTCTGCGGGGCACTCTCGTTGAACTCCACGACCCACTCGGGTCGACGAGGCGAGAGGCTCCCGGATGACACGCCACCACCACCAGCTCACCCGACCGGTCGCCGCGGCGGCCGGTCTCGTCATGTCCCTGGTCGCCCCGGTGGCGCTCGTCGCACTCACCGCCGCCCCGGCTCACGCGCACGGTGACCACGACCGGATCCAGGAGATCCTCGGCACCGTCTCGCCCGACGCGAGCATCCCGCTGGTCACCAGCGACAACGTCGACCTGGTCGCCAACCGGCCGGGGACGACCGGCATCTCCGGATGCTTCCTGCGCACCGCGCCGCTCTTCGTCACCTCCGGGATGGAGTCCGTCCGGGTCTTCGACGTCGCCGACCCGGCGAACCCGACCCAGGTCGGGGTGCTGCCCAACGCACTGTTCGAGAACGAGGCGATGAACTGCGGGGAGCGGAGGAAGAAGGACGGCATCCGCCGGTTCACGCTCATCGGCGTCGACACCGTCCAGGCCTCGCCGTCCGACCCGCAGCACGTCAACGTCGGCGGCAACGAGCTCGTCGTCGTCGACGTGACCGACCCGACCGCACCCAGGATCGCCGGCCGGGCCCCGGGGACGACCTCGACGCACACGGTCGCGTGCATCGACGAGACCGACTGCCGCTACGCCTACTCCGCGGGTGACAGCGGCTCGGGAACCTTCTCGATCTTCGACCTCACCGACCTGACCGCGCCGGTCGAGGTCGACTCCGACCCCGCGACCCCGGGCACCCAGGCGTTCGCGTCGCCGACCGCCGGGCACAAGTGGAACTTCGACGGCGCCGGCTTCGGCACGCACACCGGCTGGGACGGCTCGGCCGTCTTCGACGTGACCACGCCGACGCGCCCCCGCCTCGTCACCACGACCGGCGCCGCCGGGCGCGGGGAGGACCCGGCGTACCCGGGCTGGAACGACTTCATCCACCACAACTCCTTCCGGCCCAACGCCCAGGCCTTCAAGCCCGACGCCGCGCCGTCGTTCGCCAACGGCAACGTGCTGCTGGTGACCGAGGAGGACTACGAGCAGGTCGACTGCGCGCAGGCCGGGTCGTTCCAGACCTGGTGGGTCAAGCGCCTCGACGGCACCCCCGACGCGATCGTGCCGCTCGACAAGGTCGAGCTCGCCGACCTCGGCAGCTTCCCGGTGCCGGCGTACGCGTTCTGCTCGGCGCACTGGTTCGACTACCACCCCTCGGGCATCGTCTCCGTCGGCTTCTACGGCGGCGGGATGCAGCTCGTCGACGTCCGCGACCCGCGCGACCTGAAGCCCTACGGGCACGCGACCTGGGGCGTCTCCGAGGTCTGGGACTCCTACTGGGTGCCGGTCTACGGCAAGAACGGCGTCCGGACCGGCAGGAGCACCAACCTGGTGTACGCCGTCGACCTGGTCCGCGGCCTCGACGTCTACCGGGTCGACCTGCCGGGGACGTCCAGCACGCCGCTGGCCGGCCCGGTCGCGCTCGGACCGGCCCAGGGACTCCCCGTCGCCCTGGTCGCGGTCGCCCTGGTCGCCGCGGCCTACCTGCGGCGGGGCTCGCGCCGCCCCGGGTCCTGAAGGAGGGCGTCCTGCCCGAAACCGGGGTCGCCGCCTTGTAGGCTGTCGCCCGCTGATCTTCCCCACGGCAGCACACGCACGATGTCGTCCATCAGCTGACCCACCGGCGACCCGTGAGGAGCTCCACCTTGTACCTGAAGAGCCTGACGCTCCGCGGGTTCAAGTCGTTCGCGTCGGCGACGACCCTCCAGCTCGAGCCGGGGATCACCTGCATCGTCGGCCCCAACGGCTCCGGCAAGTCCAACGTCGTGGACGCCCTCGCCTGGGTGATGGGCGAGCAGGGCGCCAAGTCCCTGCGCGGCGGCAAGATGGAGGACGTCATCTTCGCCGGTACGGCGGGCCGCCCGCCACTCGGCCGCGCCGAGGTCGCGCTGACCATCGACAACGCCGACGGCGCCCTGCCGATCGAGTACTCCGAGGTCACGATCAGCCGGACGATGTTCCGCAACGGCGGGTCCGAGTACGCCATCAACGGCCAGTCTTGCCGCCTGCTCGACGTCCAGGAGTTGCTCTCCGACTCCGGCATCGGCCGCGAGATGCACGTGATCGTCGGGCAGGGCCAGCTCGACTCGATCCTGCACGCGACGCCCGAGGACCGCCGCGGCTTCATCGAGGAGGCCGCCGGCGTCCTCAAGCACCGCAAGCGCAAGGAGAAGGCGCTCCGCAAGCTCGACTCCACCGACGGCAACCTCACCCGGCTCAACGACCTGCTCAGCGAGATCCGGCGCCAGCTCAAGCCGCTCGGCCGCCAGGCCGAGGTGGCCCGCCGGGCCGCCGTCGTCCAGGCCGACGTGCGCGACGCCCGCGCGCGACTGCTCGCCGACGACCTGGTGACCGCGCGCACCGCGCTCGAGCAGGAGCTCGCCGACGAGACCGTCCTGATCGAGCGGCGCGCCGAGGTGGAGGCCGCGATCGAGAAGGCCCGCCAGTCCGAGTCGTCGCTGGAGGCCGCGCTGCGCGAGGACCTGCCGGCGCTGGCCAAGGCGCAGGAGACCTGGTTCGCGCTGTCCGGGCTGCGCGAGCGGCTCAAGGGCACCGCCGGCCTGGCCGCCGAGCGGGTGCGCAACGCCGCCGAGACCGCCGACGAGCAGCAGTCGTCCTCCGGCCGCGACCCCGAGCAGCTCGAGGCCGAGGCGGAGCGGGTCCGCGGCCAGGAGCGCGAGATCGCCGCCGAGGTCGAGCGCAACCGCGCCGGCCTCGAGCAGGCCGTCGCCGGCCGCGGCGAGGCCGAGACCGCCCACCAGGAGGAGGAGCGCCGCGTCGCCGGCCTGGTCCGGGCCGCCGCCGACCGCCGCGAGGGACTCGCCCGGCTGCACGGCCAGGTCAACGCGCTGCGCAGCCGGTCCGCCGCCGCCGAGGACGAGCTCGGCCGCCTGACCACGTCGCGCGGGGAGGTGCTCGCCCGCGGCGAGCGCGCCCAGCGCGAGTTCACCGCCCTGGAGACCCGGGTCGCCGGGCTCGACGCGGGGGAGGAGGGCCTCGACGCCGAGCACGAGGCCGCCGCCTCGCTGCTGGGCGACCTCGAGGACCGGCTCGCCAAGACCCGAGAGGAGGCCCAGACCGCGGAGCGCGAGCGCACCGCCCTGGCCGCCCGCAAGGAGGCCCTCGAGCTCGGCCTCGACCGCAAGGACGGCGCCGGCGCACTGCTCGCCGCCTCCGACTCCGTGAGCGGGCTGCTCGGGTCGGTCGCCGCGCTGCTGTCGGTCCGCTCCGGCTACGAGACCGCCGTCGCCGCCGCGCTCGGCTCCGCCGCCGACGCGGTCGCCGTCGAGCACGTCGACGCCGCACTCGTCGCCCTCGGCCACCTCAAGAGCGAGGACCTCGGCCGCGCCGGCATCCTCCTCGGCGGTGCCGCCCCCGACGACAGCACCTGGCCGGGCCTCCCGTCGAGCGCGACGTACGCCCTCGACGTCATCGAGTGTCCCGACGCCCTGCGGTCCGCGCTGCGCCGCGTGCTGTTCAAGACCGCGCTCGTCGACACCCTCGACGACGCCCGAGCGCTCGTCCGCGAGATGCCCGACCTCACCGCCGTCACCCGCGAGGGCGACGTGCTCGGGGCGCACTTCGTGTCGGGTGGATCCTCGAGCCGGCCCAGCCTCATCGAGGTGCAGGCCGCGGTCGACGAGGCCGCCGAGCAGCTCACCGCGGCGACGCACCGGTGCGAGCGGCTGACCTTCGACCTGTCCCGTCTGGAGGAGGAGCGCAGCCAGGCCCGGCAGCGGGTCGACGTCGCGCTCGCCAAGCTGCACGAGTCCGACGCCCACCTCGCGGCCGTGGCCGAGGAGCTCGGCCAGCTCGGGGCGCTCGCCCGGTCCGCCAAGGGCGAGGCCGAGCGGATCGCCGCCGCGATCGCCCAGGCCGAGGAGGCCCGCGACAAGGCGGTCACCGGCCTCGCCGACCTCGAGGAGCGGCTCGCCGCGGCGGAGGCCGCGCCCGACGAGGAGCCCGAGACCGACGAGCGCGACCGGCTCGCCGAGGCCGCCAAGGCCGCCCGCGCCCACGAGATGGACGCCCGGCTCGCGCTGCGCACCGCCGAGGAGCGCGCCCGCGCCCTGGCCGGCCGCGCCGACTCGCTGGTCCGCGCCGCCCAGGCCGAGCGCGACGCCCGCGCCAAGGCGGCCGCCCGGCGCGAGCGGATGATCCGCGAGGGCCAGGTCGCCCAGGCCGTCGCCCGCGCCGTCACCGTCGTGCTGCAGCGGCTGGAGGTCTCGATCGCCGCGGCCGCCGACCAGCGCACGGCCGTCGAGCAGTCCCGCCGCGGCCGCGAGGAGGAGCTGATGGCGGTCCGCGCCCGGCTCCGCGACCTCGGCCGCGAGCTCGACGAGCTGGTCAACACCGTCCACCGCGACGAGATGGCCCGCACCCAGCAGCGGATGCGCATCGAGCAGCTCGAGGAGCGCGCGCTCGAGGAGCTCGGTCTCGACGTCGAGGCCCTGGTCGCCGAGTTCGGCCCCGACCAGCTGGTGCCGCCGGTCCAGGCTGGTCCGCCCGAGACCGACGGGACCACCCAGGAGACCGTCCCGGCCGAGCCCGTGCCGTTCGTGCGCGAGGAGCAGCAGAAGCGGCTTCGCGCCGCCGAGCGCGCCCTGTCGATGCTCGGCAAGGTCAACCCCCTGGCGCTCGAGGAGTTCTCGGCGCTGGAGGAGCGGCACAAGTTCCTCACCGAGCAGCTCGAGGACCTCAAGAAGACCCGGCGCGACCTGCTCGACATCGTCCGCGAGGTCGACGAGCGGGTGGAGCAGGTCTTCACCGAGGCCTGGGAGGACGTCCGCACGGCGTTCGACTCGGTCTTCGCCCGGCTGTTCCCGGGCGGTGAGGGCAAGCTGGTGCTGACCGACCCGTCCGACATGCTGACCACCGGCATCGAGGTCGAGGCCCGGCCGCCGGGCAAGAAGGTCAAGCGCCTCTCGCTGCTCTCCGGTGGTGAGCGGTCGCTCGTGGCCGTGGCGTTCCTGGTCGCGCTGTTCAAGGCCCGCCCGTCGCCGTTCTACATCCTCGACGAGGTCGAGGCGGCGCTCGACGACACCAACCTCGGCCGCCTGCTGGAGATCTACGAAGAGCTGCGCGAGAACTCCCAGCTGCTCGTCATCACCCACCAGAAGCGCACGATGGAGGTCGGCGACGCGATCTACGGCGTCACGATGCGCGGCGACGGCATCTCGGCCGTGATCAGCCAGCGGCTGCGCGAGGTGGAGCCCGCCTGATGGGGGAGCGACCGCCGCGGCCGACCCGCGGCGACTACGTCGTGTGGCGCACGATGACGACGCGCTGGGCCGACGACGACGTCTACGGCCACATGAACAACGCCGTCTACTACGAGATGTTCGACACCGCCGTCAACGCGCACCTCATCGAGGCGACCGGGGTGAACGTCCGCACCCTGCCCGCCGTGGGCGTGGTCGCGGAGACCTCGTGCCGCTACTTCCGCGAGATCGGGTTCCCGGCCCCCGTCGAGGCCGGCCTCGCCGTCGAGCGGGTCGGGACGTCGTCGGTCGTCTACCGGATCGGCCTGTTCCAGGGCGACGGCGACGAGGCCGCGGCCGAGGGCCGGTTCGTGCACGTGTACGTCGACAACACCACCGGGCCCGGGAACCGGCCGGTCCGCCCGCTGCCCGACGCGATCCGGGCGGTCGCCGAGGCGTTGGTCCCGACGGCGCCCGCGGACTGAGTCCGGGCCGGAGCGGACTGATCCCGGCGATTGGGACCGTTGTCCAGCACCTGGCACGATGGTTTCCGTCCTCGGTTCCCCGGGAAGGTAAAGACTGTGATCTCCGTCCTCGTCGCCATGCTGGTCATCCTTGCGCTGGCCGGGCTGGTGGTGCTCTACGTCGCCTACCCGCACCGCGGCGAGGAGGTTCCCAACGCCCCCTGGGTCGGTGACGCGATGCGCAAGGGGGTCGAGGCCCTGCCGACGCTCGACAACCAGCGCGAGCAGGCCGCCGCGCAGCCCGAGCCGGCTCAGCCCGTCGTACCGGCCCAGCCGGCCGCTCCGGGCCGGCACGCCCAGCACGTCGGGGAGACGTCTCAGCGCTGACCCGGGGCTGACCGGGCGCTGACCCGGGCCCTCGGACCGTCGCCCCGCCTCTGGTTGGATGGTGGGCGTGGAGTACCTCTGGTTGATCATCGCCGTCGCCGTCGTCCTGGTGGGCGGCATCGCCGGCCTGGTCGCGACGCGTGGTCGCGGACGGAGCACCCCGACCCTCGACCGCGAGGGACCGCCCGAGGTGGTGGCCCCCGCCGACACCGAGACGGAGGCCGAGCCGGGTGTCGGTGACGACGCCGCGGTCCCGCGGGACACCCCGACCCGCACCGTCGAGGACGCCGACCTCCCCACGATCGAGGCGCCCGCCCCGGTCGAGAAGCCCGAGTCGACCGCCTCCCGCCTGGTCCGGCTCCGCCAGCGGCTCGCCCGCTCGCAGAGCCCGCTCGGCCGCGGCCTGCTCGCCCTGCTGTCCCGCGACGTCATCGACGAGGACACCTGGGAGGAGATCGAGGACATCCTGCTCACCGCGGACGTGGGCGTCGCGCCCACGCAGGAGCTCGTCGACCGGCTGCGCACCCGGGTCAAGGTCGAGGGCAGCACCGGCGCCTCCGTCCGCGACATCCTGCGCGAGGAGCTCGTCACCCTCGTCGACCCGACCCTCGACCGCGCGCTGCACGTCGACCGGGCCGACGGCAAGCCCGGCGTCGTGCTCGTGGTCGGCGTCAACGGCACCGGCAAGACCACCACCGTCGGCAAGCTCGCCCGGGTCCTGGTCGCCGAGGACAAGGACGTCGTGCTCGGCGCGGCCGACACGTTCCGCGCCGCCGCCACCGAGCAGCTGGCCACCTGGGGCGAGCGGGTCGGCGTGCCGACCGTCCGCGGCCCCGAGGGGAGCGACCCGGCGAGCGTGGCGTTCGAGGCGGTCAAGGCCGGCATCGAGCAGGAGGCCGACGTCGTCCTGGTCGACACCGCCGGCCGGCTGCAGAACAAGGCCGGCCTGATGGACGAGCTCGGCAAGGTCAAGCGTGTCGTCGAGAAGCAGACGCCCGTCTCCGAGGTGCTGCTCGTGCTCGACGCGACCACCGGTCAGAACGGCATGACGCAAGCCCGGGTCTTCGGTGAGGTCGTCGACGTCACCGGCATCGTGCTGACCAAGCTCGACGGCTCGGCCAAGGGCGGCATCGTGGTCGCCGTGCAGCGGGAGCTCGGCGTCCCGGTCAAGCTCGTCGGCATCGGCGAGGGCGGTGACGACCTCGCGCCGTTCGACCCCGAGGCGTTCGTCGACGCGCTCCTCGGCGCCGAGAGCGCCTGAGCCCGCACCGCCGTACGGCGGCAAGCGTCGGGTCGGCTACCGGCGGATGCCGCGCAGCGTGAACTGCACGAGCGTGTCGACGTCCTCGAGCTGCGGTAGCGGCCGGCCGAGGATGACCCGCGCGGTGACGATGCCGCCGAGGTACTGCACCGCGGTGTCGACGTCGGCGTCGCGGCGCACCTCGCCCCGCTCGATCGCCCGCCGCAGCGACGCGCGGGCGTCGTTCTCCCGGCGCTCGGTGGAGGAGCGGTAGAGCGCCGCGATCCGCTCGTCGCGCAGCGACTCGGTGATCGACATGCGCAGGTAGGCCAGGCCGGTGTCGGTGTTGGCGAACGCGATGAAGGACCGGTAGTTGGCGGCCAGGTCGCCCTCGATCGTGCCGGTGTCCGGCTCGGGGAACTCCGCGGAGTACAACGTCTCCATCGCGGCGACGGCGAGGTCCTCCTTGGACGGCCACCGCCGGTAGACCGTCGCCTTGCCGACTCCGGCCCGGGCAGCGACCTCGTCGACGGTGGTCTTGTCGAACCCGCGCAGGAGGAGCAGCTCGGCCGCCGCGCGGGTGATCTTCGAGTCGGTCTCGGGGTCGCGTGGACGGCCGCGGCCGCGGCGTCGAGGGACGTCCAGGTCTGCCATGACACTAACGATACTGCTAGTTCCGGAACCGACAAGGGGAGGCTCGCGCCGGAAAATTCGTTCACCTGGCTGTAACACAGCGCCGGGAAGCGTCACCTCCGCGCAACGTGGACCGACGGGCGGTGAAACATCCACGCCCGAGAGTTCTGGGCATCAGGCGTCGGCCGGGGGGACAGCGCCGTCGACCGGTCGTCGTCGCCCTGATCTCTTCCGATGGAGGTTCCATGGACTACGGCTTGCAAGCCTGGATGCTGGCGTCAGCGTCTCTTGTCCTGTTGATGATCACGCCCGGGCTGGCGCTCTTCTACGGCGGGATGAGCCGCTCCAAGTCCGTGCTGAACATGATGATGATGTCGTTCGCCGCGCTGGGCGTCGTCGGCATCGTCTACGTGCTGTGGGGCTGGTCGATGTCGTACGGCGAGTCCGACGTCGCGATGCTCTTCAACAACCCGTTCGAGACGTTCGGGCTCAACGGGGTCGAGGGCGCCTCGCTGCTCGGCGTCGGCTTCCAGCTGACGTTCGCCGCGATCACCGCCGCCCTGATCAGCGGCGCGGTGGCCGACCGCCTGAAGTTCTCCGCCTGGCTGCTGTTCCTGCCGCTGTGGGTGACGCTGTCGTACTTCCCGCTGGCCCACATGGTCTGGGGCGGCGGCTTCCTGAGCGGTGTCCAGGGCGGCCTCGCCGACCTGCTGTTCCCGGGTGACGGCGGTGCCGCGGTCGCGCCGATCGACTACGCCGGCGGCACGGTCGTGCACATCAACGCCGGTGTCGCGGGCCTGGTCCTGGCGATCCTCGTCGGCAAGCGCCTCGGGTTCGGCAAGGAGCCGATGCGCCCGCACAGCCTGCCGCTGACGATGATCGGCGCCGGCCTGCTCTGGTTCGGCTGGTTCGGCTTCAACGTCGGCTCCTGGGTGCCCGGTGACCTCACCGGCGAGGAGGCCGGACAGTACTGGCTCGCCGAGTCCAGCCTGGTCTGGCTGAACACCACCGTCGCCACCTGCGCCGCGATGCTCGGCTGGCTGCTCATCGAGAAGGTCCGCGACGGCAAGGCCACCTCGCTCGGCGCCGCGTCCGGTGTCGTCGCCGGCCTCGTCGCAATCACCCCGGCGTGCGGTGCGCTGTCGCCGGTCGGCTCGATCATCCTCGGTGCCGTGGCCGGTGCGCTCTGCGCGCTGGCGGTCGGCCTCAAGTACAAGCTCGGGTACGACGACTCGCTCGACGTCGTCGGCGTCCACCTGGTCGGCGGCCTCGTCGGCACGGTCGGCATCGGCTTCCTGGCCACCAGCACCGGCCTCTTCTACGGTGGCGGTGTCCGCCAGCTCGTGGTCCAGGTGCTGGTCGCGCTGTTCGCGGTCGCCTGGTCGGCCGTCGCGACGCTCGTCGTCGGGCTCGCCGTCAAGGCGATCATCGGCCTGCGCCTGCCGGAGGAGGACGAGGTCGAGGGCATCGACTTCGCCGACCACGGCGAGTCGGCGTACGACCTCAGCAGTGCCTCGGGCAGCCGCCGGCCCTCGGTCCTCACCGAGAAGACGGCGGTCCAGGAAGGAGCGAACGCATGAAGCTCGTCACCGCGGTGATCAAGCCGCACAAGTGGGAGGACGTCCGCGAGGCGCTGGAGACCTTCGGTGTCGCCGGCATGACGGTCTCCGAGGTCAGCGGCTACGGCCGGCAGAAGGGCCACACGGAGGTCTACCGCGGCGCGGAGTACGACATCGCGCTGGTGCCCAAGATCCGGCTCGAGATCGTGGTCGAGGACGCCGACGTCGCCGACATCGTCGACATCATCGTCAAGACCGCGCAGACCGGCCGGATCGGCGACGGGAAGGTCTGGGTGCAGCCGGTGGACTCGGTCGTCCGGGTCCGCACCGGCGACCGCGACGAAGCGGCGCTCTGAGCGCCCGCTGATGGCACCGGGGCGCCGGTCCGTGGCTGCAGCCACGGGCCGGCGCCCCGTCGCACGTCTGGGACAGCTCGAGGACGAAGGAGGCCGGCCATGACCGCCGCGGAACGCGCCGAGCGCACCCGCACCGCCGACGAGCTGTGCCGCACGGCGCTGGAGAAGGCGCTGGACGGGGCCGTCGACAGCGCGGTCAGCGGGGTCGCCCTGGTGGCGGTCGGTGGCTACGGCCGCGGGGAGCTGGCGCCGCGCAGCGACCTCGACGTCGTCCTGGTGCACCTCGACCCGCTCGAGACCGTCGACGTGGCCACGGTGGCGAGCACGGTCTGGTACCCGCTGTGGGACGCCGGCGCCGACGTCGACCACTCCGTCCGCGCGCTGCCAGAGGTGACCCGGGCGGCGCGGGACGACCCCCGGGTCGCGCTCGGCCTGCTCGACGCGCGGCACCTGGCCGGCGACCCGAACGTCACGCTGCGGCTGCGCACCGAGGTGCTCGCGCACTGGCGCCGTGACGCACGGCGCCAGCTGCCCGACCTGCACCGCATGCTGACCGCGCGCACCGAGCGCGCCGGCGAGCTCGCGCACGCCGCGGTGCCCGACCTCAAGGAGTCCTTCGGCGGGCTCCGCGACGCCACGCTGCTCAAGGCGCTCGTCGCCACGTGGCTCGTCGACGTGCCGCACACCGAGCTCGAGCGCAGCCGCCAGCAGCTCCTCGACGTCCGCGACGAGCTGCACGCCGTCGTGGGCCGCGCGACCGACCGGGTCGCCCCCGAGGTCTGGGCCGAGCTCGCGTCCCGCCTCGGGCACGACGACGAGGACGCGGTGCAGCGGCACGTCCGCGGCATCGGGCGCCGCCTCGCGCACCTGTCCCGCGTCACCTGGCACCGCGTCGACGCCGTGCTCGAGCGCCCGAGCGCGGCCCGGCGGCGGGCTCCCGAGCTCGTGCGCGTCGGCCCGGGCGTCGCGGTCAGCAAGGGCGAGGTGGTGCTGACGAAGGGCACCGACGTCGACGACGACCCGACCCTGCTGCTGCGTGCCGCCGCCGAGGCTGCCGAGCGGTCCCTGGTGCTCGCCCCCGCCACCGCGTCCCGGCTCGCCCGCGGCACCACCGCGATCGCCGCGCCGTGGGAGGAGGACGCGCGCAACCTCCTGGTCCGGCTGCTCGCCGCGGGCCCGGGGCTGTTGGAGGTGTGGGAGACCCTCGACCAGACCGGGTCGCTGGAGCACGTGCTGCCCGAGTGGGACCGGATGCGGCTGCTGCCGCACGCCTCCGTCGTGCACCGCTTCACCGTCGACCGGCACGTCGTGGAGACCTGCATCGAGGCGTCCCGGCTGATCCGCCGCGTCGGCCGCCCCGACGTGCTGATGGTGGCGGCGCTGCTGCACGACATCGGCAAGGGCGGCCTCCAGGACCACAGCGTCGCGGGCGAGCCGGTCGCCGGGGCGGTGGCGGAGCGGATCGGGTTCGACGAGCGCGAGCAGGCGCTGGTCCGGCGGCTGGTACGCCGGCACCTGCTGCTCGCCGAGACCGCCACCACCCGCGACCTGGAAGACCCGGCCACCGTCGAGCTCGTCGCCGAGCGGGTCGTCGACGTCGAGACGCTGGACCTGCTGGAGGTGCTGACCGAGGCCGACGCCCGTGCCACCTCGCCGAAGGCGTGGACGGACTGGCGCGCGACGCTCGTGCGCGACCTCGCCCGCCGGGTGCGGGCCCGGCTGCGCGGCGCCTCGCCGAGCCTCGACGACCTCGACCCCACCGAGCCGGTGGACGTCCCGTCCCGGCTGCGCGACGACCCGTCCTCGGTGCACGTCGTGGTCGAGCCGAGCGAGCACGGCTCCACCGTCACGGTCGTGTCGGGGGACCGCCTCGGGCTGATCGCGGACGCCGCGGGTGCGCTCGCCGTACAGCGGCTGACGGTGCGGGCGGCGCGGGCGTGGACCCAGGGAGACTTCGCGGTGTCGGTGTGGGAGGTGGCGGAGGACGGCCTCGACCCGGCGGTGGTGCGGCAGCGGTTCGACGCGGTGCTCGGCGGACGGCTCGACCCGCGCGAGCGGATCCGGCGGGCCGACCCCGACGCGCTGGAGCCGACGGTCCTCGTGCGGCACGGCGCCTCCAGCGACGCGACCGTGATCGAGGTGCGTGTCGACGACCGTCCCGGCGTCGTCTGGTCGGTGTGCCGGGCGTTGGCCGACTGCGACGTCTCGGTGCGGTCCGCGCACGTCGCGACGCTCGGGCCGCAGGCCGTCGACGTGTTCTACGTGGTCGAGCCGGGCGCGGCCGCACTGACCGACGAGCGGTCCGCCGAGGCGGTGCACGCGGTCCGGGAGGCGCTCGCGCCGACGGTTACCCTTGACGTCTGACTGACCGGGCCGGCCGCACGCCGCCGCCCGCCACCGCGCGCCGAAGGACTGACCAGACTTGTTCGCCACACTCTCCGACCGGCTTGCCGACACCTTCAAGAACCTCCGCGGCAAGGGACGGCTCTCGGAGGCTGACATCGACGCGACCGCCCGGGAGATCCGGATCGCGCTGCTCGAGGCCGACGTCGCGCTGCCGGTGGTCAAGGAGTTCGTCGGCGCCGTCAAGGAGCGGGCCCGCGGCGAGGAGGTCAGCGGCGCGCTGAACCCCGCGCAGCAGATCGTCAAGATCGTCAACGAGGAGCTCGTCGAGATCCTCGGCGGCGAGACCCGGCGGCTGCGGTTCGCGAAGAACCCGCCGACGGTCATCATGCTGGCCGGCCTCCAGGGTGCCGGCAAGACCACGCTGGCGGCCAAGCTCGCGCTGTGGCTGAAGGAGCAGGGCAGCAGCCCGATGCTCGTCGCCGCGGACCTGCAGCGCCCCAACGCCGTCAACCAGCTCCAGGTCAACGGTGAGCGGGCCGGCGTGACGGTGTTCGCGCCCGAGCCCGGCAACGGCGTCGGCGACCCGGTCGCGGTGGCGAAGGCCGGTGTCGCGGAGGCCCGCCGTACCCTCCACGACGTCGTCATCGTCGACACCGCCGGCCGCCTCGGCGTCGACGCCGAGATGATGCAGCAGGCCTCCGACATCCGCGACGCGGTCGAGCCCGACGAGACCCTGTTCGTCGTCGACGCGATGATCGGCCAGGACGCCGTCAACACCGCCCGGGCGTTCCTCGACGGTGTCGGGTACGACGGCGTCGTCCTCACCAAGCTCGACGGCGACGCGCGCGGTGGTGCCGCGCTGTCGATCCGGTCCGTCACCGGCAAGCCGGTGATGTTCGCGTCGGCCGGCGAGAAGCTCACCGACTTCGACGTCTTCCACCCCGACCGGATGGCCTCGCGCATCCTCGACATGGGCGACGTCATGACCCTGATCGAGCAGGCCGAGAAGGCGTTCGACGCCGACCAGGCGGCCAAGGCCGCGGCCAAGCTCACCGGCCAGGGCGGCGAGTTCACGCTCGACGACTTCCTCGAGCAGATGCAGCAGATCCGCAAGCTCGGCTCGCTGTCGAAGATCATGGGGATGCTGCCCGGGATGGCGCAGTTCCGCGACCAGATCGACAACTTCGACGAGCGCGAGATCGACCGGATCCAGGCGATCATCCAGTCGATGACGCCGGCCGAGCGGGCCAACCCCAAGATCATCGACGGCTCGCGCCGCGCCCGCATCGCCAAGGGCTCCGGCCGTCAGGTCTCCGACGTCAACCAGCTCGTCGACCGGTTCTTCGAGGCCCGCAAGATGATGATGTCGATGGCCAAGGGCGGTGGCATGCCGGGCATGCCAGGGATGCCCGGCATGGGTCTCGGCAAGCGGTCCAAGGCCAAGCAGGCGCCGAAGAAGGGCAAGGCCAAGCGCGGCTCTGGCAACCCCGCCAAGCGCGCTGCCGAGGAGAAGGCCGCGCAGCAGAAGGCCTCGGGCAACGGCGCCTCCGGTGGCGGCAACCCGTTCGGGCTCCCGGCCGGGGCCGACGAGGACTTCGACCCGTCGTCGATCGAGCTGCCGAAGGACCTGTCGAAGTACCTGAAGTGAGCCCGCTCCTGCCGGACTACCGATATCGGTAGTCGCAGGGTGACCCCTGGGTCACCCTTGGGCTACCGACGTCGGTAGCGCCAGCAGTCGCTGACGTACGGGAAGACGAGCGTCGGCTCGTCACCAGCGACCTCGGTGCCCAGCGCGCGGACGCGGTCGAGCACGGCGTCGCGGTCGTCACGCACGGCCACCGGCGACCACGACGACGCCAGCAGCACGAGCTCCTCGACGGTCAGCGTCTGCTCGAGTCCGAACTGGATGTTCTCCGGCGCCTCGAAACCGCCGATCCTCGCGGTCTGGTCGGTCGCCGTCGCGCCGTGCCGCTCGGGGTCCCACACCATCTCCGGGGTGCCCACGACCTCGCCGAGCTCACGCAGCCAGGGCTCGCGGTCGCTCCACGAGTTCCAGGCCAGCGCCAGCACGCCCCCGGGCCGCACCACGCGCGCGCACTCGGGGCCGGCGAGGTCGGGATCGACCCAGTGCCAGGCCTGGAAGCAGGTGACGGCGTCGTGCGACGCGTCCGGCACG
Organism: Nocardioides iriomotensis; assembly: GCF_004168035.1. Lineage (GTDB taxonomy): Bacteria > Actinomycetota > Actinomycetes > Propionibacteriales > Nocardioidaceae > Nocardioides_B > Nocardioides_B iriomotensis. Next base: position 132,229 of record NZ_SDPU01000021.1, read on the forward strand.
TCGAGCTCCTCGCCGCGCCCGAGGAGCGTCGTGATGCGAGCGCCGACCTCGCGGGGGAGCGCGGCGGAGGCGAGGTCCAGCGCGGCCAGCATCTCCGCCGACGGGTCGACCGCGGTCACCTCGTGACCCAGGGCGGCGATCGAGCGGGTGCCGAGCCCGGTGCCTGCGCCGAGGTCGAGCACCCGGAGCGGACCGTCCGGCTCGCCGACCAGCCAGTGCACGGTCGGCTCCGGCCAGCGCGGCCGGACCGCGTCGTAGGTCGCGGCGCCCGCGCCGAACGACGTGCGCCGCGCCTCGACGGTCGTGGGGTCGTTGAACTCGGTGCGGTGGTCGTCCATGGCGACACGCTAGCGTCGCGCTCATGAGCGTCCTCCGCTTCCGTGGCCCGGTCCTGCCCGACGGCGAGAGCCGGGACCTGTACGTCGTCGACGGCCGGGTCACCTACGAGCCCGTCGCGTCGGCGGAGCTCGTGGCCGAGGGCTGGATCGTGCCCGGGCTCGTCGACGCGCACTGCCACGTCGGGCTCGACGCCCACGGCGCCGTACCCGAGGACGTGCAGGAGCGCCAGGCGCTCACCGACCGCGACGCCGGCGCGCTGCTGCTGCGCGACTGCGGCTCGCCCGCCGACACCCGCTGGATCCAGGAGCGTGAGGACCTGCCGCGGCTGATCCGGGCCGGCCGGCACATCGCGCGGACGCAGCGCTACATCCGCAACTACGCCCACGAGATCGAGCCGGAGGACCTCGCCACCTACGTGGCGCGCGAGGCCGACTCCGGTGACGGCTGGGTCAAGCTGGTGGGTGACTGGATCGAGCGCGACGCCGGCGACCTGACCCCGTCCTGGACGCGCGAGGCGGTCCAGGAGGCGATGAAGACCGCCCACGACCGCGGTGCGCGGGTCACCGCCCACGTGTTCGGCGAGCACGCGCTGCCCGACCTCATCGACGCCGGCATCGACTGCATCGAGCACGGCACCGGGCTGGGGCCGGACCTGATCGACACGATGGCGGCCAACCGCGTCGCGCTGGTGCCGACAGTGACCAACCTCGAGAACTTCCCGAAGTTCGCCTCGGCGGGGGAGGACAAGTTCCCGGCGTACGCCGACCACATGCGGCGGCTGCACGCGTCGCGGAAGGACACGATCCGCGCCGCGTACGAGGCGGGCGTGCAGATCTACGCCGGCACCGACGCGGGCGGCGGCCTGGGGCACGGGCTGGTCGGCGACGAGGTGCGCGGCCTCGTCGACTACGGGCTCAGCCCGCACGACGCGCTGGGCGCGGCCTCGTGGCGGGCCAGGACCTGGCTCGGCCTCGACGGCAACCTGGCCGAGGGGTCCGAGGCGGACTTCGTCGTCTACGACCGGGACCCGCGCGAGGACCTCGGGGTGCTCAAGGCTCCGACCCGGATCGTGCTCCGGGGCAACGTGGTCGCCTGACGGGTCAGGGGCGTACCGCGCGGACCAGGCCGACGACGTCGTCGACCACGCCGCGCACCAGCGGCAGCCGGGTCATCCGGGCGAGCTTGTCCACGAGCGGCACCGCCTGCGCGACCAGGGCCCGGGTGCGGCGCTGGTCGGGGGAGCCGTCGTACACCCAGAACAGAACGACGCCCATGTGCATGAGCCACAGCAGCTCGGGCATCTCGGCGCGCAGCGCCGGCGCGAGCTTGAGGTCGGAGCCGTCCAGCACCTCGCGGAACAGCGCGGTGCTGGCGTCGCGGGCGGGCCGCGAGTCCTCGCTGAACGGCGAGAGCGGGCTGGTCGGCTCGGCGGCGTTCTTGAAGAACTTGCCGGCGAACTCGTGGTACGGCTGCGCGATCCGGACCCACGCGTCGAGCAGGCCCTGCAGGCGGCCGGCGAAGGTCGTCTCGCGCGCGAGCACGTCCTCGGCGGCGGCCCGGTGCTCCTCCTGCACCCGGTCGTAGAACGCCTGGACCAGGTGCTCCTTGGAGGAGAAGTAGTAGTAGGCGTTGCCGAGCGAGACGCCGGCCGCCTCCGCGACACCGCGCATGGTGGTCCGGTCGTAGCCGCGCTCGCGGAAGAGGTCCAGCGCGGCCGCCACGATCGCCTGTCGGGTCTGCTCACCCTTGGGGGAGCGGCTGGCAGGTTCCGGCACAGTCGACAGGGTAGTCACCTCCTCCGGCGCTCCCGGCCGGTCCGGCCGTCGCGGGTGTCACGAGGTGGCGGAGGCCGGCCATCGAGGCCGCGACCGCCCGGGCGGCCGGCAGCCACTCCGGCCGGGAGAGCCGCTCGGAGAGGGCGCGGTGCCGGGCGGTGGCCCACAGGCACATCACCCAGGCGTGCTCGGCGGTGAACACCCGGCCGTCGTCCGCGACCACCGTGATGACCTGGAGGGTGCGGGCGTGGTCGAGGCCGGGGAACCGGTGCCGGGCCTCGGCCGACCCGGCCGGCACCAGGTCCAGCCGCACGAGCAGCGCCTGCCGGCCCAGCCAGTCCCGGAACCGCGAGCACAGCGGGCAGCCGGCGTCGTACAGCACCGTCAGGCCGGTGATGGGCGTGCTCATGCCTGCGGCTGCGGCGTGGGGCCGGTCGGGGGCGCCGGGAACACGTAGCCCTGGTGCGGGACCGGGGCGGAGCGCAGCGCCTCCATCCGGCTGCGCCGGCGGATCGCGTTGAACACGTAGACGTTGCAGAAGTGCACCAGGCCGAGCACCAGCATCACGATGCCGACCTTGACGCTCAGCGTCTCGACCAGGCCGCGCAGGTCGGCCACCTCGGTGCCAACACGGAGGTAGAGCGTCACGAAGCCGATGTTCAGCAGGTAGAAGCCGACGACCAGCAGCTTGTTCACCGCGTCGGCGAGGTCGTCGTTGCCGGAGAAGACGTCCTCGAGGAACACCCGGCCGTTGCTGCTGAGCGTCTGGGCGACCCAGACGGTGAGCGGGACCGCGACGAGCAGGTACGTGAGGTAGGTCAGGACGGTCATGGTCATCGGAGCTCCTGGGCGGTGGTTTGAACATGTTCAACTCTTCACCCATGACGGTAGCAGCAGTTCTTGAACATGTTCAATAATGTCGCCTGGCGTACGGAGGGTCAGACGTGCGCGACGGAGACGCCGTCGGGGAGGTACATCACCAGGGCGCAGTTGCGTTTGACGAGCTCGTCGCCGAGGGGGACGCCCGTGCGCTTGTCGATGCTGGTGCGCCAGATCTCGTTGCGGCGGAAGTGTCGCCCGTCGTGCTCGAGGAACTGCTCGTCCCGGGCCTCGACGCGGTACGACGTCGGCAGGGGAGCGTCGACCCGCAGGTCGCCCTCGAGGTAGCGGTCGCCGACGGTCACGTGCAGCGAGAAGGTCCGGTCGGTGTCGTTGCGGACGACGAGGTCGACGTAGTTGTAGACGATCGAGCAGCCGACGCCCCACGGCAGCACCCGGCCGTTGTCGGGGAACGGGTCGAACGAGTGCTCCGACCGCTCGACGACGGTCAGCGGGGCGTGCAGGAACATCCAGTGCAGCAGGTTGGCCAGCTGGCAGATCCCGCCGCCCACCCCCGGCCGCGCGGACCCGTTGGACAGCCGCATGCCCTCGACGTACCCCTTGCGGCGGGTGCAGTTGCCGACCACGCGGTTGAACGAGAACGTCTCGCCCGGCCGGATGGCCAGCCCGTCGACGCGGGCCGCGGCGAGCCGGAGGTTGGTGACCTTGCCGTGCTGGAGGTCCATCTCCGTGCCGCCGAGGTCGCCGAGCTGGCGGAGCAGCAGCGACCGGTGCCGGCGGACCCGGTGCGGGAGCGGCTCGGAGCTCCGGTCGTGGGCGTACGACGTGCGCGAGAACGTCCAGGTCAGCCGCCGCCGGGCGCGGTGCACGAGCACCGCGACCGGGAACAGCCAGGGGTACCGCTCGGTGAGACGCGGCGGCGCGGTCACCCGGGCGGGTGGGACGAACGTGCTCATCTGCTACCCCCTGACCCGCGCGGATCGTGCGATTGGAGCTGCGCCCGGTGTCTCTGGCAGAATATCCGGCTGAGTCGTGCGCGCCCGGACCCTCTCACCCGGCCGCGTCGGCACCGCGCAGCACGCTCCGCCCGGCCCCACCGGTGCGCGAGGGTGCTCACCCCATCACGATCCTCAAGGAGACACCACACTCGTGGCCGTCAAGATTCGCCTGAAGCGCATGGGCAAGATCCGTGCGCCGTACTACCGCGTCGTCGTCGTCGACTCCCGCAAGAAGCGGGACGGTCGCGTCATCGAGGAGATCGGCAAGTACCACCCCAAGGAGGAGCCCTCGCTGATCGAGGTCACCTCCGAGCGGGCGCAGTACTGGCTGGGCGTGGGTGCCCAGCCGTCCGAGGCCGTCGAGGCGCTGCTCAAGGTCACCGGCGACTGGCAGAAGTTCAAGGGCCTGCCAGGCGCCGAGGGCTCCCTCAAGCTCGCCGAGGCGAAGCGCACCAAGGCCGACATCTTCAACGAGGCGCTCAAGGAGGCCGGCAGCGAGCCGTCCACCGAGGCCGTCACCAAGAAGGCGTCCAAGAAGGCCGAGAAGCCGGCCGCCGACGAGGCTCCGGCCGAGGCTCCCGCCGCCGAGGCGGGCGCCGGTGAGACGCCGGAGGCGGCCGCCGCCAGCGGCGACGCCGAGGGTGAGGCGCAGCCGGCCGAGGCCGCCGCCGCCGAGAAGACCGAGGCCTGAGCCTCGTGCTCGCCGAAGCGCTCGAGCACCTGGTCCGTGGCATCGTCCGGCACCCGGACGACGTGACGGTCCGCGACAAGCAGCTGCGTCGCGGCTCGATCCTCGAGGTGCGCGTGCACCCCGACGACATGGGCAAGGTCATCGGCCGCCGGGGCCGCACCGCCGAGGCGCTGCGGTCCGTGATCGGTGCGCTCGCCGGCAAGGGCGGCGCGAAGATCGACTTCGTCGACGTCGACCGCCGTCGCCGCTGAGCGGCACCGGAGCGACACCGAGCAATGACAACGGAGCGGGAGGCTGCCCTCGGGCGGCCTCCCGCTCCGCGTCTGCCCACCCAGCCTCACCCCTCCCGCGCCCGTCCCGAGGAGCACCGATGAGCACCACGCAGGTCGTGGTCGGCCGGATCGGCAAGCCGCACGGCATCCGCGGCGAGCTGTCCGTCGAGCCGCGCACCGACGAGCCGGACCGCCGGTTCGCCGTCGGCGCGGTCCTCGCCACCGAGACCCCCCGCGGCAGTGCGCCGCACGGACCGGGTCGCCCCGCCGCGCTCACCGTCGAGGCGGTGCGCTGGCACCAGGACCGGCTCCTGGTCCGGTTCGAGGAGATCCCCGACCGCACCGCCGCCGAGGCCGCGCGCGGTCTCGTCCTCGCCGCCGACGTCCCGCTCGACGAGGCGCCCGAGGACCCCGAGGAGTTCTACGACCACCAGCTCGTCGGGCTGGCCGTCGAGACCACCGAGGGCACGGCCGTCGGTGAGGTCGCGGCGATCCGGCACGGCGGCGGGCAGGACCTCGTCGTCGTGCGGACACCGGACCGGCAGGAGCTGCTCGTGCCGTTCGTGACCGCACTGGTGCCCACCGTCGACATCGCTGGTGGCCGCCTGGTCGTCGCCGACCGCCCCGGGCTCCTCACGCCGCTCGACGAGGAGTGAGAAGTGCGGGTCGACGTCGTCACGATCTTCCCCGAGTACCTCGCGCCGCTGGGTCTCTCGCTGCCCGGCAAGGCCCGCGAGGCCGGGCTGCTCGACCTGCGGGTGCACGACCTCCGCGACTGGACGCACGACCGGCACCGCACGGTCGACGACACGCCGTACGGCGGCGGCGCCGGCATGGTGATGAAGCCCGAGCCGTGGGGGGAGGCGCTCGACGCGCTGACCGCCGAAGGCGACGCCCCGGTCGTGGTCGTGCCGACGCCCTCGGGGGAGCCGTTCTCCCAGGCGTTGGCCGCGGACCTGGCGAGCAAGCCGCGGCTGCTGTTCGCCTGCGGCCGCTACGAGGGCATCGACCAGCGTGTCGTCGACCACGCCCGCACCCGCTGGGACGTGCGGGAGGTGTCGATCGGCGACTACGTGCTCAACGGCGGCGAGGTCGCGGCCCTGGTGGTGACCGAGGCGGTGGTGCGGCTGCTGCCCGGGTTCATGGGCAACCCGGAGTCGCTCACCGAGGAGTCGCACGGCGCGGCCGGGCTGCTGGAGTACCCCGTCTACACCAAGCCGCCGTCGTGGCGGGACCTCGACGTCCCGGACGTGCTGTTCAGCGGCAACCACGCACGCATCGCGGCCTGGCGGCACGACCAGGCCGTCCGGCGTACCGCCGAGCGCCGGCCCGACCTGCTGCACCCGTCCGCCGTCGTCGACGACCTCGAGGTGCGCACCGTGCAGCCGTCCGACGCGGGTGAGCTGCTCACCCTGCAGCGGGCGTGCTGGGTGCAGGAGATGCACAGCAACCCGGGCGTGCTGATCGACGCGCTGACCGAGTCGTACGACGACGTGCGGACCTGGATCACCGAGGGCACCGTGCTCGTCGCGCGGGCGCAGGGCCGGCTGGTCGGCGCGGTGCGCGGCCGGCTGCACGGGACCGGCTGGGACATCGGCCGGCTGATGGTCGCCCCCGACCTGCAGGGGAGGGGCCTCGGCCGGATGCTGCTGGCCCGGATCGAGGCGCTGGCGCCGCCGGACGCGACGACGTACGAGCTGTTCACGGGAGCGGGCAGCACCCGCAACCAGCGGATCTACAAGAAGGCCGGCTACCGCTCCCACGGGGAGGTCCGCCCAGGGGTCGTCGGGATGAGCAAGCGGGTGCCGCGCTCGATTAGCGGTCGCTGACGCGGCTGTGGCAGACTGATCCGTCGATCCGTGCGTCCCGACGGTCCGTGCCCACGAGGAACGGGAGTCGGCGGGCCTCCTGCCACAGGGGGTGTCCCGCGCGGCGCTCCACCGGATCGACACGAACTGACGATCCCGTTCCGTGGGTGACCTGTGGCGCCTACGAGGAGACATCATGACCAACGTCATCGACACGCTCGCCGCCTCGGTGAAGCGCGAGGACCTCCCCGAGTTCCGCGCCGGCGACACCCTCAAGGTCCACGTCAAGGTCGTCGAGGGCAACCGCTCCCGCGTCCAGGTCTTCCAGGGCGTCTGCATCCGCGTCCAGGGCTCCGGCGTCGGCCGCACCTTCACCGTCCGCAAGGTCTCCTTCGGCGTCGGTGTCGAGCGGACCTTCCCGCTCCACTCGCCGATCTTCGACAAGATCGAGGTCGTGACCCGCGGTGACGTGCGCCGGGCCAAGCTGTACTACCTCCGCAACCTGCGCGGCAAGGCCGCCAAGATCAAGGAGAAGCGCGAGGCGACCCCGGCCAGCTGAGCCTGCTGACCTAGGCTCGCTGCGTGACGGACCAGCAGCGACACGAGGACCGCGGCCCCGCCGGTACGTCGGACACCGACGACACCGAGCAGGAGCCGCGGTCTTCTGCGTCTCCCTCCCCGACGGACCGCACCCGGAGGCACGCCCAGGCACGCGCCAGCCTGCCGCTGTGGCAGGAGTCCCTGCTGCTGCTCGCGGTCGCACTGGTCCTGGCGATCGTCATCAAGGCCCTGTTCATGCAGGCCTTCTACATCCCGTCGGGCTCGATGAACGACACGCTCGTCCTCAACGACCGGATCCTCGTGCAGAAGGTGTCCTACTGGGGCGACGGCGAGCCGCAGCGCGGTGACATCGTGGTGTTCGCCGACCCGGGCGGCTGGCTCGACGCGGCCGCGGGCGAGTCGTCCAACCCGGTCGCGAAGGCGCTGGAGCTGTTCGGCCTCTACCCGACGGGCGGCCACCTCGTGAAGCGGGTCATCGGTGTCGGCGGCGACCGGGTGAAGTGCTGCGACAAGCGCGGCCGGATCACCGTCAACGGCGTCCCGCTGAACGAGGGCGCCTACCTCGCGCCCGGCCAGCAGCCCTCGATGATCGACTTCGACGTGAAGGTCGAGGAGGGCTACCTCTGGGTGCAGGGCGACAACCGGTCGAACTCCGCGGACTCCCGCGTCCACCTCGGCGACCCGGGCGGGGGTCAGGTCCCGGTCGACGACGTGGTCGGCAAGGTGTTCGCCGTCGTCTGGCCGCTGGGCCACGCCAAGCTCCTGCAGCGACCGGCGACCTTCGAGTCGGTCGACTGACCCGTTGCCCGGCCCGAGTGTCACGATGGTGACGAGATGAGTGCGCTGCCCCGAGGACTGACGATCCGCCGCGACGCCGGCCTGTACGGCTACGAGCGGGCGCTCCGCCGGGCCGGCCTCGAGCCGATCGCGGGTGTCGACGAGGCCGGGCGCGGCGCGTGCGCCGGTCCGCTGGTCGCGGCGGCCGCGATCCTGCCCGACGGCAAGCGCGGCCAGGTGCCGGGCCTCGCCGACTCCAAGCTGCTCACCGCCAAGGCACGCGAGCGCTGCTACGACGAGGTGCTCGCGCGGGCGCTCGCCTGGTCGGTGGTGGTCGTCGAGCACGACGAGTGCGACCGGCTCGGGATGCACGTCGCGAACGTCGAGGCGTTGCGACGCTCCCTCGCCCGGCTCGACGTGCGTCCGTCGTACGTGCTGACCGACGGGTTCCCGGTCGACGGCCTGGAGGTGCCCGGCCTGGCCGTGTGGAAGGGCGACCGGGTCGCCGCCTGCATCGCCGCCGCCTCGGTCATCGCCAAGGTCACGCGCGACCGGATCATGGCGGGCATGGACGCGCGCTACCCGGCGTACGACTTCAAGACGCACAAGGGCTACATCACCGCCACGCACACCGCCGCCCTGGAGACGCACGGGCCGTGCGACATCCACCGCCGCCGGTTCGTCAACGTGCGGCGCGCCGCGTACATCGCCGCCGGAGAGCCGGTGCCGGACGATCTGGCCATGGTCGGTAACAATGACGCTGAGTCCACGGCTGTGGAGCTCGAACACGTGGAGGTGGGCCGATGAGCGCGGAGGATCTCGAGAAGTACGAGACCGAGATGGAGCTCCACCTCTACCGCGAGTACCGCGACGTGGTGGCGATCTTCAAGTACGTCGTGGAGACCGACCGGCGCTTCTACCTCTGCAACCAGGTCGACGTGAAGGCGCGCACCGAGGCGGGTGACGTGTTCTTCGAGGTGTCGATGACCGACGCCTGGGTGTGGGACATGTACCGGCCAGCCCGGTTCGCCAAGAACGTCAAGGTGCTGACCTTCAAGGACGTCAACGTCGAGGAGCTGTCCCCGGCGGACATCGAGCTGCCGAAGAACTAGGCAAGCCGTTCGCTGGTCCGAGCGGTTTGGGTAAAAACGGACACAAGGCCGCATCCCGTCGCTAGCCTTCTCGCGAGGAGATTCATCGAATCGGTCTCGGTCCGAGCGGATGCGGAGAGTGAGGGGACCCGTGGCGGTTCTGCGACGGCGCGATGACGGCGGAGCGACAGCGGTCGAGTTCGCCCTCGTCATGCTGCCGCTGATCTATCTCGTGTTCGGCATCATCCAGTACGGGCTGTACTTCTACGCGATGCAGTCAGGCACCAGTGCAGCCAGCGGCGCCGTCCGGGAGTTGACGGTCGGCGATTGCCAGGACAACTCGACTCTGAGGGCGTACATCCACAAGCGGCTGGGGCCCGCCTCAACCACCTCTGCCGCGGGGTTGACTTTCTTCAAGGAGGACGGCTCGACGACGGCGACCGGCCCCGTGTACTACAACTCGTCGAACTCAGAGGTGTCGGCTCCCGGCAATGTTGGTGGGAGAGTCGCACTCACGGTCAAGTTCCAGGCAATCAACCTGCATTTCCCATTCATTCCGGTGCCGAATGATGGCGAGGTTGTTCGCACGAGCTTTGGGCGAATCGAAAACACCGTGCCGACCGGAGGCGGCTGCACATGAATCGTTCTTTGGGTCGCTCCCGAGACGAGGGTGGGGTCGTGGCGATTGTGGTCGCGATCGCTGCTCTCGTGCTGCTCGGAGTATGCGCTTTGACTGTCGACATCGGGCATGCACTCGTGGAAAAGAGCGGGATGCAAAGGCGCGCCGACTTCTCGGCGTTGGCCGGTGGCGCCGGCGAAAACCTCCCCAAAGTGGCCGCCGGAAGCGTATGTGTTCAGGGGCCGTACTCGTGGACCAAACCCAAGGTCGACGACCCCGCGATTGTGGACGCGGTCGCCTATCTCAATCGCAACTTGCCAACTGGACCTGATGTATCGCCCACGCAAGTCACCACAGCCGGAGAGCTTCTCAACTGTCGGCTCGGGGATGGAGAAGCTGGTTACGGCGTCTGGAACGAGCCGGACAGCAACGGGTTTCGATCGTTTACGGCAAACCCTAACCAGCTCAGTGTGATCAGTCAGCCGCGGCAGGTCGACTTTGGTTTCGCGTCCGTTCTGGGTTTTGACAGCGTTAACGTAGGGGGTCAGGCGACTGTCGAAATAAAGACTCCGTTGATGAAAACGCTTCCCTTCTACGCTTTCGCGCCTTGCGACTATGGTCAGCAAACCTTCTCCCAGCCTGCGCCCGGGCATGCCGCCACGAACGTGAACCTCGCGGATGCGGGAAACTCGAGCACTTATACGTCGTTCGTCACTGCCACGTCTTTGGAAACCAGTCCGGCGTCCGACCCTCCGGCCATTGCGCACAATCCGTCACCTTCTACGAACGTCCCGCTTGTTATCAATGGCACTAACCTCAACACGGTCACCAAGATCGGCTTCTATCAGTCTGGCGAGTCAACGCCCCCTGCTCCTACGTACGTGGATATCGGTGTCACGCCAGCCGCATGGACGGTGACGGGAACGACCAAAATCAATCTGGCCTCGGTGCCAGCGAACGTAATAAGCACGCAAGGGACATGGTTTGTGCGTGTATTCGGGCAGAAAAGTGCCAATGGAGCGGGCGCTAGCCAGAAGGCATGGACCCCGATCGTTGACAACCAGGACAATTTGGTGGCTCTGCCTCTCGCGGTGGGCAATGCCACGCTCTCATGTGAAGAGGGCCCGAGTGAAGGCAACTTCGGGACGCTGAGTCTGGACCGGGAAACTTCTCCGAACGCGGGCGGTGAGCCGGGGGAAATTGCACGCAACATTGCGCTCGGGTTGGAGCACGGACTGGCGCCGTTCCCTACCGCGAGGTTGGCGCCGCCGGACTATGTATGCAGTGATGGAGTAAATGACGCTCACGAGTGGCCGTACGACGGCACCAACTGTGTGGGGACGAAGCCAGGGTTGCCCAGCGAGGCGGCAGAGAAGGGCTTCGTTACCGGGGTCAGTGGGGAATACGCTGGTTTGCTGACCAATGTCGACGACGGAACTGGATGCGCAGAGGACGGAAAGCCCGCGACAACGGTGCTTTTGGGCAAGGAAATCAACAACGACGTGTTGAGCTGTTTCTTCACAAATGATGACGTGACGGTAGGCGACGTAAGCGCAAGGACATACTCCGGGGATGTCGTGATTAGTCAGACGATATACAAGTCTTCGCGCTTCGTGCTCATACCTGTACTCGGTCGGCAGCCCGACTGTGGATCGTGTGAGAATTACCAGATTGTCGACTTTCGTCCCGGATTCATCGGGGAGCAGCCCGATGCCACAACCCGACTCACGAATGATGTCTCGCCGGACAATGGCCTCACTCTCACCAGCAGCAATGGGAACCCGAGCCTCCAGGCCGTCAAAGTGATCTTCCTCAACCCCAAGGCGCTGCCGGATCCTCCACTGGACCCGAACGGCAACTACATCCCGTACGTGGGAGCCGGAAAGAAGTCCCTGTTGCTTGTTGACTAACGGGACGTCGGCTCGGGGTGCCCCGGATCGGCGCTGGTAACGGGTCCGTCCGGCACGCCGTCGTCATCTGTTGTGACGGAGTTGGTTCTCTGGGCCACTCGAAGCTCGAGTGACCGAGGGTTGAGCGACTAGCCGGGAATCGTCCACAACTGTCTCATCGTCGTTGCCCCTCCACAGGCCGTGCTTCGTGCGGTAATAGTGACTCGCGACGTGCGCGATCGTCACCCTCATGACAGCAACGGCACGACAGCGAGAGTCACTCGGGGCGCACGGCGAGACGGTCGCCGCGCGCCACCTGGTCGAGCAGGGGATGGTCGTGCTCGACCGAAACTGGCGCTGCGACGTCGGCGAGATCGACCTGGTCCTGCGCGACGGTCAGGTCCTCGTCGTCTGCGAGGTCAAGACCCGGCGCGACATGACCCACGGCTCGCCGCACGAGGCCGTCGACGCGACCAAGGCGGCGCGCCTGCAGCTGCTCGCCGCCCGCTGGATGGAGCAGCGCGGCGTCCGGCCGCCCGAGGTGCGCGTCGACCTCGTCGCCGTGCTGGCTCCCGCCGCGGGCGCGGCCCGCATCGACCACGTGCGGGGCGTGGCCTGATGGGGTTCGCCACCGCCCGGACGATCGCCCTCAGCGGTGCCACCGGACATCTCATCGACGTGCAGGTCGACGTCTCGCCCGGCCTCGTCGCGACCGCGCTGGTCGGCCGGCCCGACACCTCGATCTCCGAGGGCCGCGACCGGTGCCGCGCCGCCGTCACCAACTCGAAGTTCACCTGGCCGGTCACCCGCCGCGTGACGATCCTGCTCTCCCCGGCCGACCTGCCCAAGCGCGGGCCGCACTTCGACCTCGCGATCGCCCTGGCCGTGCTCGCCGCCGCGGGCCGGCCCGCCCTGCGCGACGACGAGAAGGACAACGCCCCGAAGCCGCCGACCCCGCGCATGCTCGAGGGCTACGTGTTCGTCGGCGAGCTGTCCCTCGACGGCCGCCTCCGCTGCGTGCCGGGCGTGCTGCCGATGGTGATGGCGGCGAAGGCCCAGGGCCTCACCCGGGTCGCCGTACCCGAGCCGCAGGTGGACGAGGCCGCCATGGTCCCCGGTGTCGAGGTCTTCGGCCTCCGCTCGCTCGCCCAGGCCGTCGCGCTGCTCCGCGGCGACGAGATCCCCGACGCCAAGCCGGTCGAGCCGATGGCTTCCGGGCCGCTGCTCTCCTGGCGCGGCGAGGAGCGGATCGCCGACCTCGACCTCGCCGAGGTGCTCGGCATGGCCGACGCACGGTTCGCCCTCGAGGTCGCCGCCGCCGGTGGGCACCACCTGATGCTGAGCGGGCCGAAGGGCGCCGGCAAGACCACGCTGGCCGAGCGCATCCCCGGGATCCTGCCCGACCTCTCGCTGGAGGAGTCGCTCGAGCTGACCGCGATCCACTCGCTCGCCGGCGTACTACCTCCCGGGAGCTCGATGATCAGCCGGCCGCCGTTCTTCGCCCCGCACCACTCCGCCTCACGCACCAGCCTGCTCGGCGGCGGCACCGGTCGGGTCCGGCCCGGCGAGCTCAGCCGCGCCCACACCGGCTGCCTCTTCCTCGACGAGTTCCCGCTCTTCCACACCGACATCATCGAGGCGCTCCGCCAGCCCCTCGAGAGCGGCGAGATCACCATCGCCCGGGGCGAGGAGACCGCCACGTACCCGGCCCACACGATGTTCGTCCTCGCCTGCAACCCCTGCCCCTGCGGCGAGTACGCACCCCACCACCGCGACAACCGCTGCACCTGCACCGAGGTCCGCCGCCGCGACTACCGCAAGAAGATCAGCGGGCCGATCGCCGACCGCATCGACATCACCCGCCACGTCGAACCCGTCCGCCCCCACGAGCTGCACGACCCCCTCGGCGCACCCGAGCCTTCCGAGGCGGTCCGCGCCCGCGTCGTCGCCGCCCGCGAACGCCAGGCGCTCCGTTACGCCGGCACCCCCTGGCGGCTCAACACCGACGTACCCGGCCCGGTGCTCACCGAACGGTTCCCGCTCGACCCCCGCGCCCAGCAGCGCCTCGACACCGAGCTGTACGCCGGCGTCCTCACCCGCCGCGGCGCCACCCGCGTGCACCGGCTCGCCTGGACGGTCGCCGACCTCGCCGGCGTCGGCCGCCCCGGGCCCGTCGAGGTCGACACCGCGCTCCGGCTCCGCACCGGCCGCCCGCTCGAGCTGCGCACGCTCGTCCGTCCCGCACCCGTCCCGGTCGATCCCGCGGAGACCGTCGAGCCGGGCGAGGCAGCTGAGGCCGTGGAAGCCGTCGAGGCGGCGTCGTGACCGGCCCGACCGACGACGAGCGGGTCGCGCGCGCCGCACTGAGCCGGCTCAGCGAGCCCGGCGACCTGCGCGTCCAGCGCGTCGTCCGCGAGCTCGGCGCCACCCGCGTGCACGACCACCTGCGCGACGAACGCGACCTCGACGGCGTCCTCACCGACATCGCGCAACGGCTGCGCGGCCATGACCCGGTCCGCGAGCTCGACGAGGCGGCGCGCGCCGGCATCCGCTTCGTCGTCCCCGGCGACGACGAGTGGCCGACCCAGCTCGACGACCTCGACCGCTGCGAACCGGTCGAACGCCAGGGCGGCGCGCCCCTCGGGCTCTGGGTGCGCGGCCCGCTGCGACTCGCCGAGGCCTGCGCCCGGTCCGCCGCCGTGGTCGGCTCGCGCTCCGCCACGACCTACGGCGGCGACATCGCCGGCAGCCTCGGCCACGACCTCGCCGCTGCCGGCTTCACGGTCGTGTCCGGTGCCGCGTTCGGTATCGACGGGGCCGCCCACCGCGGCGCCCTCGCCGGTGACGGGCCGACCGTCGCGGTGCTCGCCTGCGGCGTCGACCGCGCGTACCCCGCCGGTCACGCCGCCCTGCTCGGACACATCGCCGCCACCGGCCTGGTGGTCAGCGAGCTGCCGCCCGGCTGCGCTCCGACGCGGCTGAGGTTCCTGACTCGCAACCGGGTCATCGCCGCACTCACCGGCGGCACCGTCGTCGTCGAGGCGGCCCTGCGCAGCGGTGCCCTCAACACCGCCAACTGGGCCGGCCGTCTGGGCCGGGTGCTCATGGGCGTGCCCGGCCCGGTCACCAGCGCACCGAGCCAGGGCGTGCACGAGATGCTCCGCACCCGCGAGGCCCAGCTCGTCACCGAGGCGGCCCACGTCGTCGAGCTGCTCGGTGCGCTCGGCGACGACCTGGCCCCGGTCGCGCGCGGACCCGAGACCGCGCGCGACCGGCTACCAGCCACCCAGCGGCGCGTGCTCGAGGCGACGCCGGTCGTCCGAGGAGCGCCGGCGACCGCCATCGCCCGCACCGCCGGGCTCTCTGTCGGCGCCACCCGCCAGGCCCTCGAGGCGCTGCTCGCGACCGGCGCGGTCGAGAGGCGGGGCGACCAATGGCGGCTCGCGCGGGCGCACCGGGCGACGGGCGCGGGCCCGGACCGTGGCGAGGACCCGGACGAGGACCCGGGCGACGCCGCGGCGGCAATGCCGGGGGAGGCCGCCGTGCCTTCCTAGACTCGCGGCATGGACGAGGCCGAGCTGCCGGAGGCGATGGCGGCCGTGCTGGCCGACTACGAGCGCCACCTGGTCTCCGAGCGCGACCTGACCCCGCACACGGTGCGCGCGTACCTCGGCGACCTGTCCGCGATGCTCGAGCACGCCGCCCGGCTGGGGCACGTCGACGTGACCACGATCGACCTCCGGACGTTGCGCAGCTGGCTGGCCCAGCAGCAGACGCTCGGCAAGGCGCGCACGACGATGGCCCGGAGGGCGACGGCCGCAAGGGTGTTCAGCGCCTGGCTGCTGCGGACCGGCCGCACGGAGACCGATCCCGGCGCGCAGCTGGGTTCCCCGAAGGCGCGGCGCACCCTACCGCCGGCGCTGCGGGCGGACGAGGCCCGCGCGCTGCTCGAAGCGGCCGCGACCCGGGCCGACGACGGCAGTGCCGTGGGCCTGCGGGACGTGGCGGTGCTGGAGCTCCTGTA
Organism: Nocardioides iriomotensis; assembly: GCF_004168035.1. Lineage (GTDB taxonomy): Bacteria > Actinomycetota > Actinomycetes > Propionibacteriales > Nocardioidaceae > Nocardioides_B > Nocardioides_B iriomotensis. The sequence continues at coordinate 147,913 of NZ_SDPU01000021.1, forward strand.
CGCCACCGGCATCCGGGTCGGCGAGCTGTGCGGGCTCGACGTCGACGACCTCGACCACGAACGACGGGTGGTGCGGGTGCTCGGCAAGGGCCGCAAGGAGCGCACGGTCCCGTACGGCGGGCCGGCGGAGCGCGCCCTCGACACCTGGCTGCGCCGCGGCCGGCCGGAGCTGGCGGCGTCGGGATCGGGTCCGGCGCTCTTCCTGGGCGCCCGGGGCGGCAGGCTCGACCAGCGCGCGGTGCGGTCGATGGTGCACGCGCGGCTGGCCGACGTGCCCGGCGCGCCGGACCTGGGTCCGCACGGCCTCCGGCACACGGCCGCCACGCACCTGCTCGAGGGCGGAGCCGACCTGCGCTCGGTGCAGGAGCTGCTCGGGCACGCCTCGCTCGCGACGACGCAGATCTACACGCACGTGACGACCGACCGGTTGCGGCAGGCGTTCCGGCAGGCGCACCCGCGCGCCTGACCGTGGCGGTCACGGGGCCGGCCCACCGCGCCACAGCGCGGCCGTGCCGGCCGGCCCGGCGCCCGAGGGCGGGGCGGCCGACGGAGCCGGTGACGCGCCTGTCGCGACAGCCCAGGCCGGCAGGGACGTCCCGTGCCGGAGCGTCGCGGCGCCGTGCGCGTCGGCGCCGAGCGGCAGCAGGCGGACCGGTCCGGCGCCGACGAGCGTGAGCGGGTCGAGGTAGGCCTCGCCGGCCCGGAGGCCCCAGTGCAGGCACGCGGCCGGGAAGCAATGCGACCCGCCGAGCTGCAGGGTGCCGATCCGGTCGCCGGCGCGGACGGCGTCGCCGACGGAGACGGAGGGGTCGACGGGCTCGTAGGTGGTGCGGGTGGCGCCGTGGTCGACCACCACGACCCCGCGGCCGGCCAGCGACCCGGCGAACGTGATCCGGCCCGGGAGCGCCGCACGGACGGGCTGCCCGACCGTGCCGCGGAGGTCGACGCCGCGGTGGCCGGCGCCCCAGCGGGTGTCGGGCGGGTCGAAGCGCTCGCCGACCTCAGGGACGGGGGAGAGCGGCCAGACGGCGGCGCCGGTCGGGACGGGTGCCAGGTCGTCGGCCGCCGCCGGCACGCCCGGGGCGAGCAGGAGGATCAGGGCCGGCACGAGGACGGCCAGGGCGCGGGTTCGTGGGTGCATGGAGGCAGCGTCGCGGGCAGTGGGGACGCAGGGAGGTGGGGACGGCGGAGCCTGGGGACAGGGGCCGGGACGGGGCGGCTGTGGAGTGAACCGGGCGGGAACCGGGGCCGGATCCGCCGATTGGCGGCCACCTGCCGCCGCGGGATAGACTCGCCGGAGCAACCCGTGCATGCGGGTTGACTTCGCGCGCTCGTTCCGCTCCGGGTCGCCGTCCAGCCTGACAGGCCGGGCGACGGGCCACCGCGGGCGACCGTCACTCAGTCCCTCACCGGAGCGATCCGGCGCGGGTCCTGACGGCGCCGGGCGCCAGGGCAGGGGACACCCGTCACCTGCGACAACTGAGAGCCGACCCGGCGGGTCGGCAGCGGGCTCGCGCCGGCTGCCGGACGCCCCCCGGGTCATGAACACGGAAGAGGGACCGACAGCCATGGCCGTCGTCACCATGCGCCAGCTCCTCGAGAGCGGCGTCCACTTCGGGCACCAGACCCGCCGCTGGAACCCGAAGATGAAGCGCTTCATCATGACCGAGCGCAACGGCATCTACATCATCGACCTGCAGCAGTCGCTGGCCTACATCGACCGCAGCTACGCCTTCATCAAGGACACGGTCGCCAAGGGCGGCACGATCATGTTCGTGGGCACCAAGAAGCAGGCCCAGGAGGCGATCGCCGAGCAGGCGACCCGCGTCGGCATGCCCTTCGTCAACCAGCGCTGGCTGGGCGGCATGCTCACCAACTTCCAGACCGTGCACCAGCGGATCAACCGCCTCAAGGAGCTCGACGAGATCGACTTCGACAACGTGGCCGGCTCCGGCCGCACGAAGAAGGAGCTCCTCCAGATGAAGCGCGAGCGCGACAAGCTGGAGAAGACGCTCGGCGGTATCCGTGAGATGACCCGTACGCCGTCCGCGGTGTGGGTCGTCGACACGAAGAAGGAGCACCTCGCCGTCGAGGAGGCCCGCAAGCTCCGGATCCCGATCATCGGCATCCTCGACACCAACTGCGACCCCGACGAGGTCGACTTCCCGATCCCGGGCAACGACGACGCCATCCGCGCCGTCGGGCTGCTGACCCGCGTGGTCGCCGACGCCGTCGCCGACGGCCTGATCGCCCGTTCGGGCGCCAAGGCCGGCGAGGGTGAGAGCGCCCCGGGCGCCGAGGAGCCGCTGGCCGAGTGGGAGCGCGAGCTCCTGCAGGGCGACGCCGACCAGGCCGCCACCGCCGCGACCGGCGGCGACACCGCGGCCGAGGTCCCGGTCGCTCCGGCCGCCGAGGCGACCGGTGCCGCGTCCGAGGCCCCCGCCGCCGACGCCGCCGCGGAGACCGCGACCGAGGCTCCGGCCGAGACCGCGACCGAGGCCACTGCCGAGGCCACTGCCGAGGCTCCGGCCGAGGTTGCTGCCGAGGCGCCCGCCGACGCCGAGGGCGACAAGGCCTGACCCGCCACGCGCGGGTGCCGCCGGGACTCCCGGTCGGCACCCGCGCCCGGGCGTCGACGCGCCCGCCCCGCTGCCCCGCAGCGACCGCAGTCATCGCAGCACCACTACGAAGCACGAGGGAGTGCACAGACATGGCAATCACCGCTGCCGACGTCAAGAAGCTCCGCGACCAGACCGGCGCGGGCATGATGGACGCCAAGAAGGCGCTCACGGAGGCCGACGGCGACTTCGACAAGGCCGTCGAGATCCTGCGCGTCAAGGGCCAGGACAAGATGAAGAAGCGTGGCGAGGAGCGCACCGCGTCCGCGGGCCTCGTGGCCAACGCCGGTGGCGCGCTGGTGGAGCTCAACTCCGAGACCGACTTCGTCGCGAAGAACGACGAGTTCATCGCCGCCGCCCAGCAGATCGCCGAGGCTGCCAACGAGGCCAAGGCCGGCGACGCCGAGGCGCTCAAGGCCGTCAAGCTCGGTGACAGCACCGTCGGCGAGGTAGTCGACGGTCTCGCCGTGAAGATCGGCGAGAAGATCGAGCTCGGCCGCGTCGCCTACTTCGACGGCCCGGTCGTCACCTACATGCACCGCCGCGCGGCCGACCTGCCGCCGGCCGTCGGCGTGCTCGTCGAGTACGACGGCGCCAGCGAGGACGCCGCCCGCGGCGCCGCCATGCAGGTCGCCGCCATGCGCCCGACGTACGTCTCCCGCGACGAGGTCCCGGCGGACATCGTCGAGAAGGAGCGCGAGATCGCCGAGGCCACCGCGCGCGAGGAGGGCAAGCCCGAGGGCGCGCTCCCCAAGATCGTCGAGGGTCGCCTCAACGGCTTCTTCAAGGAGGTCGCCCTCCTCGACCAGCCGTCGGTGCAGGAGAGCAAGAAGTCGGTGAAGGCCGTCCTCGACGAGGCCGGTGTCACCATCAAGCGCTTCGCCCGGTTCGAGGTCGGCGCCTGACCAGATAGGGTTCAGGTCGACCCACGAACGTCGACGAACTCGCAGGGAGGCCGGTTCCGTGGAGCACATCAACGCGCTCGGGACCGGCCTTCTTCTGTGCCCGCACCTCAATCGAAGGGACTGCCCGTGACGGCTTACCGACGCGTCCTGCTCAAGCTCTCCGGCGAGGTGTTCGGCGGTGGTCGGGTGGGAGTCGACCCCGACGTCGTCAACGGCATCGCCCGTGAGATCGCCGGGGTCGTCCGCTCCGGGGTGCAGGTGGCGGTCGTGGTCGGGGGCGGCAACTTCTTCCGCGGCGCGGAGCTGCAGCAGCGCGGCATGGACCGCTCGCGCGCGGACTACATGGGCATGCTCGGCACGGTCATGAACTGCCTCGCCCTCCAGGACTTCCTCGAGAAGCAGGGCGTCGAGACCCGGGTCCAGAGCGCGATCGCGATGGGCCAGGTCGCGGAGCCGTACATCCCCCGCCGCGCGATGCGCCACCTCGACAAGGGTCGCGTGGTCATCTTCGGCGCCGGCGCCGGCATGCCGTACTTCTCCACCGACACCGTCGCCGCCCAGCGCGCGCTCGAGATCGGCGCCCAGGTCATCCTGATGGGCAAGCAGGGCGTGGACGGCGTGTACGACGCCGACCCGGCGAGCAACCCCGACGCGGTGAAGTTTGACCAGCTCACGTACGACGAGTTCCTCACCCGAGGCCTCAAGGTCGCCGACGCCACGTCGGTCAGCCTGTGCCGCGACAACGACATCGACATGATCGTGTTCAACCTGTCGGTCGAGGGCAACATCGCCCGCGTCGTGTCGGGTGAGAAGATCGGTACGACGGTGTCCCGGGACGTCTGAGTCCCGCACCGCCCCGCAGCGGGCGGCCGTCGCACGACCAACGACCAAGGAGCAGCCGTGATCAACGAGACCCTCAAAGAGGCCGACGCCAAGATGGACAAGGCCGTGGCCGTGACCCAAGAGGACTTCGCGGCGATCCGCACCGGTCGCGCCAACCCGTCGATGTTCCACAAGCTCACCGCCGACTACTACGGCACCCCGACGCCGCTGCAGCAGCTCGCGTCGTTCACCGCGCCCGAGCCGCGCGTGATCATCGTGGCCCCCTACGACATGGGCGCCCTCTCCGCGATCGAGAAGTCCATCCGCGACTCCGACCTCGGCGTGAACCCCACCGACGACGGCAAGACGATCCGGGTGGTGTTTCCCGAGCTCACCGAGGAGCGTCGCAAGGAGTACATCAAGCTCGCCAAGACCAAGGCCGAGGACGGCCGCATCTCGGTGCGCAACATCCGCCGTCACGCCAAGCAGGCGCTCGAGCGCCTCGAGAAGGACGGCGAGATCGGCAAGGACGACGTGACCGGCGCCGAGAAGCGCCTCGAGGGGCTCACCAAGAAGCACGTCGACTCGATCGACGAGATGCTCAAGCACAAGGAAGCCGAGCTGCTCGAGGTCTGACCGGCAGGTAGACCCGAGCGCACGAGCGACGGCGATGAGCACGCCCGACGACACCCCCGTGGCCGGGGCGGACAGCCCTGCCGCGGCGTCGGCGACCCCTCCCGCGGCGGAGAAGAAGCCCAGCCGCGCCGGCCGCGACCTGCCGGCGGCTGTCGGGTCCGCGATCGTGCTGCTGGTCGCGATCGGTGCGTCGCTGTTCTTCTGGAAGCCCGGCTTCATGCTCATCGTGGTCGCCGCGGTTGCGGTCGCGATCTGGGAGCTGGGCCAGGCGTTCAGCGCCCGCGAGATCACCCTCGTGCGCGAACCACTGATGGTCGGCGGCATCGTCATGGTGCTCGCGGCGTACGTCTGGGGCGCCCCCGCCATGGGTACGGCGACCGCCGTCACCGTGCTCACGGCGATGCTGTGGCGGCTGCGCGGCGGCGTGCCCGGCTACGTCCGGGACATCACGGCCACCGCCTTCACGGCGTTCTACGTCCCGTTCCTCGGCGGCTTCGTCGCGCTGATGCTGGCCGAGCCGCGCGGCGACCTCGCCATCGTCACGTTCATCCTGGTCACCATCGCCTCCGACATCGGCGGTTACGCGGCCGGCGTGCTGTTCGGCAAGCACCCGATGGCCCCGGTCATCTCGCCCAAGAAGTCCTGGGAGGGCTTCGCCGGCTCGACGCTCTTCACAGTCGTCGCCGGCTGGCTGCTCGTCGACCACCTCCTCGACGGAGCCTGGTGGGTCGGGGTGCTGCTCGGCCTGGTCGCCGTCGTCGCGGCCACCCTGGGCGACCTGTGCGAGTCGGTGATCAAGCGCGACCTCGGGATCAAGGACATGAGCCAGATCATCCCGGGCCACGGCGGCCTGATGGACCGGCTCGACTCCATCCTGGCGACGGCCGCACCGACCTACCTGCTGCTGCACTACCTCGTCTTCTGACGGGCCGGGTCGTGGCGCGCCTGTACCTCGTGCGGCACGCCCGTCCGCGCGTGGACCCGGCGCTGCCGGCCGACCGCTGGGAGCTCGACCCGGCGGGCCTGCCCGACCTTGCCGCCCTGGCCGTGTCCGAGCGGCTCCCGCGGCGGGCCCGCTGGTACTCCTCGCCGGAGCCCAAGGCCCTGGCCACCGCACGCCGGCTGACGACGACTCCGGTCCGGGTGGCTCCCGACCTCGTCGAGCACCGCCGGGAGGCGCGCTGGTTCGACGACCGCGGTGACTTCCACGACGCCGTGCGGCGAGCGTTCGCGCGGCCGGGGGAGCGGTCGATGCCGGAGTGGGAGCCGCTCGCCGACCTCGAGGCGCGGCTGGTCCCGGCGGTGCGGGAGATCCTGGCGCGGCACCCCGTCGACGACGTGGTCCTGGTCGGCCACGGCACCGCCTGGACGGTGCTGCGCGCGGCGCTCACGGGGGAGCCTGCGGACCTCGACGCGTGGGCGGCGCTACGGATGCCCGACGTCTGGGAGGTCCCGCGCGGCTGAGCCGCCGCCGCGGCCCGCCGCGGCCCCGGTCTGGACCGATCCCTTGACGCGCTCCCTCTAAACCGGTTTAGTGCTGCAGGTGAGCCGACCCACCATCAGCGACGTCGCCCGGGCCGCGGGCGTGTCGAAGGGTGCGGTCTCGTTCGCGCTGAACAACCGGCCCGGCGTCGCCGCGGACACCCGCGAGCGGATCCTCGCCGCCGCGCGCGAGCTGGGCTGGACGCCGAGCTCGCGGGCCCGGGCGCTGTCCGTGTCGCGGGCGTTCGCTGTCGGCCTGGTGCTGGCCCGCAAGCCCGAGACGCTGCGGGCGGACCCGTTCTTCCCGTCGTTCATCGCCGGGGTGGAGCAGGAGCTCGCCGCGCACGACTACGCCCTGCTCCTGCAGGTCGTCGCCGACCAGCAGCGGGAGCACGACAGCTACCGGCGGCTGGCGCACGGCGGCCGGGTCGACGGCGTCTTCGTCACCGACCTGCTCGTCGACGACCCCCGGATCGCCCTTCTCGCCGAGATCGGCGTGCCGGCGGTCGTGGTCGGGCCGGCGCTGGGCGGCGGCTTCTTCCCGGCGGTCGGCGTCGACGACAAGCCCGGCGTCGCGGCGGCCGTCCAGCACCTGATCGACCTCGGCCACACCCGGATCGCGCACGTGGCCGGCCCGGCGGCGTACGTGCACGGCACCTCCCGCAAGCAGGCCTGGGCGGAGACGCTCGCCGCCGCGGGGCTGCCGGAGGGCCCGTGCGTCGAGACCGACTTCTCCGCCGAGTCCGGCGCCGCCGCGACCCGCACCCTGCTCGACCTGGCGGAGCCGCCGACGGCTGTCGTCTACGCCAACGACGTGATGGCCATGGCCGGCCTCGCCGTCGCGCACGCGCGCGGCGTCGACGTGCCGGGCGAGCTGTCGGTCGTCGGCTACGAGGACACCGAGCTCGCCGCCCACGTCCAGCCACCGCTCACCAGCGTCGCCACCGACGTCGTCGCCTGGGGAGGGGCCGCAGCCCGGCGCCTGCTCGAGCTCGTCGACGGCCGGGAGGCCACCGAGCCCGACCTCGAGTCCCCGCGGCTCGTGGTCCGCGCGTCCACCGGAGCTCCGGCGCGCTGACAACAACGAACCCAGGGAACTACCACGCAAGGCCCGCACCACCAGCACCGATCTCAGACCAGTCCAAGAACGGAGCACCTCACATGTTGACCAGGAAGATCTGCACCTCCCTGGTCGCCCTCTCTCTCGGGATGACCGCCGCCGCCTGCGGCAGTGACTCGGGAGACTCCGGGGCGACCGAGTCCACCGGACCCATCAAGATCTGGCTGTCGAACAACCCCGAGGAGGTCGCCTGGGGCAAGGCCATGGTCAAGAAGTGGAACGCCGACCATCCCGACGAGGAGGTCACCGCCCAGGAGATCCCCGCCGGCAAGACCTCCGAGGAGGTCATCGCCGCCGCGATCACCGCCGGCAACGCCCCGTGCCTGGTCTTCAACACCTCGCCCGCGGCCGTGCCGCAGTTCCAGAAGCAGGGCGGGCTCGTCGCGCTCGACGACTTCGAGGGCGGCACCGACTACATCGAGTCCCGCAGCGGTGACGTCGCGGAGCAGTACAAGTCCGAGGACGGGAAGTTCTACCAGATCCCCTGGAAGTCCAACCCGGTGATGATCTTCTACAACAAGGACCTGATGAAGAAGGCGGGCGTCGACCCCGAGAACCCGCCGCTCGCGACGTACGACGAGTTCCTCGACACCTCCCGCAAGGTCGTCGACAGCGGCGCTGCCCAGGCCGCGATCTGGCCCGCGCCGACGAGCGAGTTCTTCCAGTCCTGGTTCGACTTCTACCCGCTGTACGCCGCCGAGACCGGAGGCAGCCAGCTCGTCGAGGACGGCCAGGCGACGTTCGACTCCGAGCAGGGCAAGGCCGTCGCCGACTTCTGGGCGACCATGTACGACGAGGGCCTCGCGCAGAAGGAGGCCTACAACGGCGACTCCTTCGCCGACGAGAAGGCGGCGATGGCGATCGTCGGCCCGTGGGCGATCTCGGTCTACGGCGACTCGGTCGACTGGGGCGCCGCGCCGGTGCCGACCTCGTCGGGCACCAGCGCCGAGGAGACCTACACGTTCTCCGACGCCAAGAACATCGGCCTCTACTCCGCGTGCGAGAACCGCGGCACGGCGTGGGAGGTACTGAAGTTCGCGACCAGCGAGGAGCAGGACGGCCAGCTGCTGGAGATGACCGGCCAGATGCCGCTGCGCGCCGACCTGGCGGAGGCCTACCCCGACTACTTCAAGGAGAAGCCGGAGTACGCCACGTTCGCCGACCAGGCCTCGCGCACCGTCGAGGTGCCGAACGTGCCGAACTCCATCGAGATCTGGCAGACGTTCCGCGACCAGTACTCCTCGGCCGTGATCTTCGGTGAGTCCTCCGTCGACGACGCGCTGTCCGGCGCCGCCGAGAAGGCCACCGAGCTCGCCGGCCAGTCCTGACGGAGCGGTCGTGACCACCGTCCCGGTCGCCGAGCCACGCGGCTCCGCGACCCTCACCCCGGACGAACCGCCCCCGGCGCCGCGCCGGCGGCTGGCGACCCTCCTCGGTCGCCAGCCGCTGGGCCTGGCGTTCGCGGCGCCGTACGCCGCGTTCCTCGCGGTCGTGTTCGCCTACCCGCTCGGGCTCGCGGTGTGGATCAGCTTCCACGACTACTTCTTCGCCGCACCCGGCGCCGAGGTGGAGCGCCCGTTCGTCGGTCTCGACAACTACAAGACCGTCCTCGGCGACCCCGACGTCCAGCAGGCGTTCGGCAACGTCGTGGAGTTCCTGCTCATCAACGTGCCGCTGACCGTCGTGCTGGCGCTCGTGCTCGCCTCCGCGCTCAACGCGGCGGTGCGGGGCAGGAGCTTCCTGCGGGTCGCCTACTACGTGCCGTACGTGACCGCGAGCGTCGCGCTGGTCGCGGTCTGGCTGTTCCTGTTCAGCCAGGGCGGCTTCGTCAACCAGCTGCTCGGCGGGCTCGCGCCCGACCCCTCGTGGCTGGTGAACAAGGGGCTGGCGATGCCGCTCATCGCGGTCTTCGTGACCTGGAAGCAGCTCGGGTTCTCGGTGCTGCTCTACCTCGCGGCGCTGCAGAACGTGCCCAGGGAGCTCTACGAGTCCGCGTCCTCCGACGGCGCGAGCCGGATCCGGCAGTTCTGGCACGTGACCGTGCCAGGGGTGCGCCCGGCGACCACGCTCGTGGTCATCCTCGCGACGATCACCGGCGCCAACCTGTTCACCGAGCCCTACCTGCTCACCAACGGCGGTGGCCCCAACGGGGCGTCGGCCTCACCTGTGCTCGTGATGTACCAGAAGGGCATCGAGCAGGGCAGCCCCGACCTCGCCGCCGCGATCGGCGTGGTGCTGGTGATCGGCGTGCTGATGATCTCCCTGGTCAACAAGAAGATCCTGGAGAGGGACTGACATGACCCGCAGCTGGCCCAGGACCGTCCTGCTCTACGCGGGCGCGCTCCTCTTCGTCTTCCCCTTCTACTACATGCTGCGCGGGTCGCTGCAGCCCGAGCCGGACACGTCGCTCAAGGGCGTGCTGCCCACCGGCGGCTACACCCTCGACAACTACGCCGCGATCAACGACCGCGTGCACCTGCTGCAGTCGCTGGCCAACTCCGGCATCTTCACGACCGGCGTGCTGCTGTTCACGCTGGTGTTCGGGCTGCTGGCCGGCTACGCGCTGGCCCGGCTGCACTTCCGCGGCCAGGGCATGCTGTTCGCGGTGATGCTGCTCGTGCAGATCATCCCGTTCCAGCTTCTCGTGATCCCGCTGTACGTGATGGTCGTGCGCGGCTACGGCCTGGCCGACTCCTACCTCGGGATGATCCTGCCGTTCGCGATCAACTCGACCGCGGTGTTCATGTTCCGGCAGTTCTTCCTGCAGCTGCCGGAGGACCTGTTCGCCGCGGCCCGGCTCGACGGGGCGAGCGAGCTGCGGATCCTCTGGTCGGTCGCGCTGCCCCTGGTGCGCCCGGCCGTGCTGACCGCGGCGCTGATCACCTTCATCGGCCCGTGGAACGAGTTCCTCTGGCCGTTCCTGGTGACCAAGGAGGCCGACATGCAGCCCCTCGCGGTGTCGCTGGCCAACTACATCAGCAACATCGCCGGCCGGGCGGACAACCCGTACGGCGCGATCCTGGCCGGCGCGGTGGTGCTCGCCGCCCCCGCCGTCGTGCTGTTCGTCGCCTTCCAGAGGCACTTCACCAGCTCCGACCTCGGATCCGGCGTCAAGGGCTGACCCGCGCCTCCGTCACCACTCTCGGGAGAACACCATGCACGCACCACCCCGCCATCTCCGGCGGCTCGGCGCGGCCGCGGCCGCGGCGGCCGTCGTCGGCCTCTCCGGCACGCTCGTGCCCGTGGGCGCCGGCGCGGCCACCGTCGCCGACCAGCAGCAGGCCGCGGCCCCGCTCACGAACCTCGACCACCTCGACTGGCTGTCGGTCGAGGTCACCCCGCCCGCGCAGGAGGGTCACACCACCTACCGGCTGGCCGAGGAGCCGTCGGTCGGCACGCTGTGGACCTACGCCGAGCCGAACGCCGACGGGACCTACAAGCACGTCGGCGGCGGCCGGTACGACGCCGCGACCGACACCTGGGGCCAGGGCGCCTTCAACGCCGACGACATGACCCGCGCCGCCGTCGTGTACCTCCGGCACTGGCAGCAGACCGGCGACGCGACGAGCCGCGACGCGGCGTACCAGATGCTCCGCGGCGTCACCTACCTCCAGACCGCCACCGGCCCGAACGCCGGCAACGTTTTGCTCTGGATGCAGCCCGACGGCACGCTCAACCCGAGCGCCGAGCCGGTCGAGCTGCCCGACCCGTCCGACAGCGACGCGTCCTACTGGCTCGCCCGCACCATCTGGGCGCTCGGCGAGGGCTACGCCGCCTTCGCGGACGAGGACCCGGCGTTCGCCGCGTTCCTGCGCGACCGGCTCGAGCTGGCGGTCGACGCCGTCGACCGCCAGGTCCTCGACCGGTACGGCGAGCACCTCGACATCGACGGCGCGCAGGCGCCGGCGTGGCTGGTCGCCGACGGCGGCGACGCCAGCGCCGAGGCCGTCCTCGGCCTCGCCGCCTACCAGCAGGCGGGTGGGTCGGCCCGGGCCGGCACCGTCATGGACCGGCTGGCCGAGGGCATCGCCGACCTCGCGGGCGGCAGCGCGACCGCCTGGCCGTTCGGCGCCGTGCGCCCCTGGGCGCTGTCCCGGTCGCTCTGGCACGGCTGGGGCGCGCAGATGCCGGCCGCGCTCGCCCGGGCCGGCGTCGCGGGACCGGCCGTGCGTGACTCGTTCACCTTCGACCCGTGGCTGCTGACCTCTGGCGGCCACGACAACGGTCGGCTTCCCGGCCGGATCGACCGCTCCCAGATCGCCTACGGCGCCGACTCGCGGCTGCAGTCCCTGCTCGCCACGGCTGCCGCCCGCCCGGGCACCCGCGACGCCGCGACCGACCTCGCCGGCGTGGTCGGCAGCTGGTACTTCGGGGCCAACCCCGCCGGCGTGCGGATGTACGACCCCGCCACCGGGCGTACGTTCGACGGCATCAACAACGACGGCACCGTCAACCACAACTCGGGCGCCGAGTCGACCATCCACGGCCTGCTCTCGATGCTCGCGCTCGACGACCACCCCGCCGTGGCCCAGCAGGTGCGTGCCGGCACGCTCGCCGAGCGGGTCGGCAGCACCGCGGTCGAGGCCGAGACCGGCCGCCTGGCCGGCGGCGCGTCGGCCGTCGCGCCCGACTCGCTGTGGACCGGCGAGTCGCAGTACGGCGGCACCGGCTACGTCGACGTCCCCGCGGGCGGCTCCGTCCGGGTCGACCTGCCTCGGCACGACGGCGGACTCGTCCTCCCTGTCGTCAACCAGCGACCCGGCTCCGGCCGGCTGGTCGTCACCGCCGGAGACCGCACGCTCGGCTCCGTCGAGGCCGGCGACGTGGGGGAGCGGGGCGACTCGCCCGCCCCGGCCCTGCTGCTCCCGCTTGACGGCCTCGACGCACTGCCGCGCGACGCCGGGTCCGTCACGCTGACCGCGCGCGGCGGCCACGTCGCGCTCGACGCCGTCATCGTCGAGCCCGCCGTGTCCCGGCTCGTGCTCGACCAGGACGCGCACGGCACCGCGCTGCTGCGCACGTCGTCCGACCGGACGGCCCGCACGACGGTGAGCGTGCCCGGCGACGGACGTGCCACCGTCACGACGTACGACGGCGCCGGTCGCCGACTCGCCGGCACGACCACCACCGCCCGCACCGTCGCGGTCGCCGTCCCCGCGGGCGGCTTCGCGACCGTGCGCCGCTGACCTGAACACCGAGACGAGAACGAGGAAGCACATGTCCGCCCACCAGCACGCCCACGCCGAGTTCCCGCTGGGGCCGTTCCGCCCCTACGAGCAGAACCCGATCATGTCCCCGCAGGGGGACGGCTGGGAGTCCGGCAGCGTCTACAACCCGGCCGCGATCGTCAAGGACGGCCAGGTCGTCCTGCTCTACCGGGCGCACGCCGACGACATCGTGTCGCACGTCGGCTACGCCACCAGTGACGACGGCATCCACTTCGAGCGACGCCCGGAGCCGGTGCTGTCGCCGAGCGAGGACTACGACCGGTTCGGCTGCGAGGACCCGCGGGTCACCGAGGTCGACGGCACCTACTACCTGACCTACACCGGCTGGGACCGCACCAGTGCGCTGCTCTGCCTGGCCACCTCCACCGACCTGGTCACGTGGGAGAAGCACGGGCCGATGTTCCCGGACTTCAACACCTTCCTGCCGCAGGGCAACGGGCAGGACGCCCCGTGGAGCAAGGCCGGGGGCATCCTGCCGGTGCCGATCGACGGCCGCTACCTGATGTACTTCGGCGAGGGTTCGATCTGGTACGCCTGGTCCGACGACCTCATCCACTGGAAGCCCTGCTCCAACGACGAGCCGCTGATGGTGCCCACCGGACCCGGCACGTTCGGGGAGTTCCTCGTCGAGGTCGGGCCGCAGCCGATCGTCACGAACAACGGGCTGATCCTGCTGCTGCACAACGCCGCGGTGAAGAACGACGACGGCACGGTCCGCTACACCTGCGGCCAGCTGCTGTTCGACCCCGCCGACCCCACCCGGATCCTGGCGCAGATGAACCGGCCCTGGCTCGAGCCCACCACCCACGAGGACACCCACGGCCTGGTGTCCAACGTGACCTTCGTCGAGGGCCTCGTGCACTTCAAGGACACGTGGTTCGCCTACTACGGCCAGTCCGACTCGACGCTCGGCGTCGCGACGTACCGCGTCGGCGACCGCTACTCCGACCTGGCCGGCCGATGAGCACGCCCACCACCGGCGCCGAGACCTGGTTCGGGCCGGGCCCGCACCACCGCTGGCTGGAGGCCGAGGGCGACCGGCTGCTCGACTTCGCGCGCTACTCCCGGCACCCGGCCGGCGGGTTCGCGTGGCTCGACGGGGCCGGGCGACCCGACCTCGACCGTCCCGTCGAGCTGTGGATCTCGTGCCGGATGACCCACGTGTTCGCGCTGGGCCACATGCTCGGCCGGCCGGGCTGCGCGCCCCTGGTCGACCACGGTCTGGCCGCGCTGGCCGGACGGTTCCACGACCACGACCACGGCGGCTGGTACGCCACGGTCGACGTGCAGGGCATCCCGGCCACCCGGGCCAAGACGGCGTACGAGCACGCGTTCGTCGTGCTGGCCACCGCCTCGGCCACCTGCGCCGGCCGGCCCGGTGCGCGCGGCCTGCTCGAGGAGGCCCTCCAGGTGCACCTGGGCCGGTTCTGGGACGACGAGCACGGCATGGTCGTCGAGGAGTGGGACGAGCCGTTCCAGAAGGTCGACGACTACCGCGGCGTCAACGCCAACATGCACACCGTCGAGGCGCTGCTCGCGGCGGCGGGGGCGACCGGCGAACGGAGCCTGCTGGACAAGGCGCTGCGCGTCGTCGAGCGGGTCGTGCACACGCTCGGGCCCGCCCACCACTGGCGGCTGCCGGAGCACTTCGACCCGTCCTGGACGCCGATCCTCGACTACAACATCGCGGAGCCGGCCCACCCGTTCCGGCCGTACGGCGCCACGATCGGCCACTGGCTCGAGTGGGCCCGGCTCGCGCTCCACCTGCGGGCCGAGCTCGGCGCGGACGCGCCGGCGTGGCTGCTCGACGACGCCAAGGCGCTGTTCGACGCCTCGGTGGCCGAGGGCTGGGCCGTCGACGGCCGCGACGGCTTCGTCTACACCGTCGACTGGGAGGGCCACCCGGTCGTGCACGAGCGGATGCACTGGGTGGTGGCGGAGGCCACGGCGACCGCCGCCGCGCTGCACGAGGCCACCGGCGACCGGTCGTACGCGCAGTGGTACGCCACCTGGTGGGACCACGCCGCGACCTACTTCATCGACCGGGGCCACGGCTCGTGGCGCCACGAGCTGGACCGCGACAACCGGCTGAGCGGCGTGACGTGGAACGGCAAGCCGGACGTGTACCACGCGTTCCAGGCCACGCTCATCCCTCGGCTGCCGCTCGCGCCGTACCTCCCCGGCGCGCTGCGGGACGGGCTCCTGGACTGACGCTCAGCCGTCGGCGAGGTGCGTGCGCAGGCGGCCGAGCGCCCGATGCCGCGCGACGCGTACGGCGGTCGGGCTGATGCCGAGCGCGGCGGCGGTCGTCGCCGCGTCCAGCCCGGCCACGTCGATCGCCGCCACCACCTCGGCTTCGCGCGGTGGCAGCAGTGCGAGCAGCCGGGCGACGTCGTCGCGCGCCACGACGGTGAGGGCGACGTCGTCCACCACGCCCCAGGACTCGTCCACGCTGGGTGCGTCGCTCGGTGTGGTGGCCCGCCGCCTCGACCGGCGGCGCACGTTGGCGACGTGGTGGCGCCCGATGCCGAAGAGCCATCCGGCGAACGCCTGCTCGTCCCCCCGGAACGACCCGATCCGGCGCGCGGCGGTCAGCCAGACCTCCGCGGCGACGTCTTCGGCGGCGGCCGCGACGTCCCCGGTGCCGAGCGTGTGCAACCACACCAGGAGGCGGCCGGCGTAGGCGTCGTACAGCAGCCGCCACGCCTCGGCGTCGCCGGCACGTGCCCGCTCGACGACGCCTGCGGGGGGATGGGCAACCACGGCAGCCCCTCGGATCCGGGACAGGACGGGGCGAATGTAACGCGATCGGACGCTCGCGACATGAAGCAGGCGTGAGGAACCAGCCGAGCCGCCGCGACGTCTCCGACGCGCTGCGCGCCGAGGTGCCGACCCCGGCGCCCGACCCGGCGTTCCTCCAGCTGCTGGCCGGTGCGGCAGCTGCCCACTCCCCGATGGAAGGTGTGCTCGTGCGCAAGCTCTCGGTTCCGAAGATCGTCGCGGCCGCGGCGGCCGTCGCCCTCGTCACGACGGGTGGCGCCTACGCCGCGGGCGCCCTGACCGCCGACCAGCCCGCTCCGGTGGCGCCCGCGACGTCGTTCGACGAGCAGGACGACGAGCAGGACGACGTCGAGGAGCCCGCGGTCGAGGACGCCGACGACCAGGGTGAGGACGCCGACGACCAGGGTGAGGTGGACGAGGTCGAGGAGCCGGACGTCGACGAGGCCGACGCGGAGGACGAGGCCGACGAGGCCGACGCGCCGGAGCACGAGGACGCCGACGACCAGGGCGAGGACGCCGACGACCAGGGCGAGGACGCCGACGACCAGGGCGAGGACGCCGACGACCAGGGCGAGGACGAGGACCACGCCGACGACGACCACGAGGGCCACGCCGACCAGGGCGACCAGGGCGACGAGGGCGACGAGGGCGACGAGGGCGACCAGGGCGACGAGGGCGACGAGGGCGACCAGGGCGACGAGGGCGACGAGGGCGACCAGGGCGACGAGGGCGACCAGGGCGACCAGGGCGACCAGGGCGACCGGGGCGACGACGAGGACTGAGCCGACCCGCCCCGGAGGCGAACGTGGGTCCCGTCACGTCGCGTCGCGGTCCTCGTGGAGGCGCTCGATTCGGCCGGTGGGCCCCGCGGATGGGAGACTGGGCACCGTATGACGGAGTCATCGGAGCCTGTGAAGACCCTTCCCCTCGTCTTCGACGAGCCGCGCGGCCGCAAGAAGCCCCCGCGCCACCTCGCCGACCTCTCCGCCGCCGAGCGCAAGGAGCTGGTGGCCGGTCTCGGGCTGCCCGGGTTCCGGGCGCGGCAGCTCGCCACGCACTACTTCTCCCGCCTGGTCGACGACCCGGACCAGATGACCGACCTGCCGGCCGCGGACCGCGAGCAGCTCGTCGCCGGGCTGCTGCCGCACCTGATGACCCCGCTGCGCACGCTCGAGGCCGACAAGGGCACGACGCGCAAGACGCTCTGGAAGCTCTTCGACGGGGCGCTCGTCGAGTCGGTGCTGATGCGCTACCCCGACCGCACCACGATGTGCGTCTCGTCACAGGCCGGCTGCGGGATGGCCTGCCCGTTCTGCGCCACCGGCCAGGGCGGCCTCCAGCGCAACATGTCGACCGCCGAGATCGTCGAGCAGGTCGTCGCGGGCGCCCGCTCGCTCGCGCGGGGCGAGGTGCCCGGCGGCCCGGGCCGCGTCAACAACGTGGTGTTCATGGGCATGGGCGAGCCGATGGCCAACTACAAGGCCGTGATCGGTGCGGTCCGCCGGCTCACCGACAAGGCACCCGACGGGCTCGGCATGTCCGCGCGCGGCATCACCGTCTCCACCGTCGGGCTGGTGCCGCGGATCAACCAGCTCGCGCAGGAGGGCATCCCGGTCACGCTGGCGCTGTCGCTGCACGCGCCCGACGACGAGCTGCGCAACGAGCTGGTCCCGATCAACACCCGCTGGTCGGTGCACGAGGCTGTCGAGGCGGCCTGGGAGTACGCCCGCACGACCAAGCGCCGCGTGTCGATCGAGTACGCCATGATGCGCGACATCAACGACCAGGCCTGGCGGGCCGACCTGCTCGGCGACGTGCTCACGTCGTACGGCGACTGGGGCTGGGTGCACGTCAACCTGATCCCGCTCAACCCCACCCCCGGCTCGAAGTGGACCGCGTCGCGCCGCGAGGACGAGCGGGAGTTCGTGCGCCGGCTGGAGGCCAAGGGCGTCCCGACCACCGTGCGCGACACCCGCGGCAGCGAGATCGACGGCGCCTGCGGGCAGCTGGCCGCCCACGAGTGATCCGGGGTTCCGGTCGCGGCGTCCCGGGAGCAGACTGAGGACACCCCCGGAGGCTGCGTCGCACCCACCCTCACCGGAGGAGCCGGCGCATGAAGGACAAGACCTGGAACGTCACCATCGCGATCCACGAGGACGGTGACGACACGCACGTCGACGCCGTGCTCGAGCTCGACAACAAGCTGGAGGTCCGCGGCCGGGGCATGAGCCGGCGCAACCCGCGGGACGACTCGGAGCCGCTGATCGGCGACGAGCTCGCCGCGGCCCGCGCGCTCTCGGACCTGGCCCACCAGCTGCTCAGCCGGGCGGCCTGGGACATCGAGGCCAAGACGCACGTGCCCGCGAAGTCGCTGGCCCTCTGAGCCCGGTCAGCCGGGACCGAGCAGCCCGACCACGTCGGAGACGTCGTCGACGAGGTGCACGCGTGCGGCCATCGTCCGGTCGGCCGCCAGCGCCTCCAGCAACGGCCACGCCGGCAGCTCGCGGGTCCAGTGGTCGACGCCGACCAGCACCATCGGGGCGACGTCGGCGTCGGGGGCGTAGTAGTTCTCGCACGCATCCTGGAACACCTCCTGCACGGTGCCCGCGCTCCCCGGCAGGAAGACGATCCCGGCGTCGCACAGGTGCAGCAGGACGTCCTCGCGGATGGCGTTCTTGAAGTACTTCGCCACGTGCGTCGCCATCGCGTTCGGCGGCTCGTGGCCGTAGAACCACGTCGGCACGCCGAGCGACTCGGTTCCCGACCACCGCTCGCGTACGGCGAACGCCGCCCGCGCCCACGCCGTCGTCGCCGCGCGGTAGGAAGGCGCGTCCGCCAGCATGGTCAGCGCCTCGTCGAGCGCACCGTCCTCGGGGCCGCCGAGGTAGGCGCCCAGGTTCGCCGCCTCCATCGCGCCGGGACCGCCGCCCGTCGCGACGGTCAGTCCCGACCGCGCCAGGTCGCGCCCGAGGCGGGCGGCCTCCGCGTAGCCGGCCGAGTCGCGCTCGACAGCGTGACCACCCATCACGCCGACGATGCGCCGCCCCCGGACGTACTCGGCGAGGGCGTCGTCGATCGCATGGTCGTGCAGCGACTGGGCGAGGTGGTCGGCGATGTCGTCGGAGGCGCGCGACCACGCGTAGGCGCGTGCGTCGAGCGTCGCGTCGTACCCCTGCTCGAGGTCGCGGTACAGGTCGGTGGGGGAGTACAGCGCGGCGCGGTAGGGGTCGACGGGCACGTGCGGGACCCGGGGGAAGAGCAGCGCGCCCTGCCGGCGCAGGTGCTCCTCGTCGTCGGGCAGCAGCCGGCACCCCAGCAGCAGCGCGCCCCGCGCGTCGAGCCGGCGCAGCGTGTCGCTCCGGCCGCGCAGGTCCAGCGACTGCAGCCGCCAGTGCCGCATCGAGGTGGCGCCGGCGGCGACCAGCCGGTCCAGCTCCTCCAGCGTCTCGATCTCGCGGGTGGCGGGACGGCGGTCGGGCACGACGGCCAGCCTAGGGTGTGCGTGCCGGTTTGCCGAAGCAGCAACACGGTTTGTCACGTCGGTCGCGGGTGCCGCACCCTGGTGACATGAGCGAGCACGACCACCAGCCCCGGCACGAGCACCAGCCGCAGCAGTCCGGGCACACCGAGATGTTCGAGCCCGACGCCTGGGACGAGCGCTACTCCGGCGCCGAGACGGTCTGGAGCGGCCGTCCCAACCCGCAGCTCGTCGCGGAGGCGGCGGCGCTGACGCCGGGCACCGCCCTCGACGTCGGCTGCGGCGAGGGCGGCGACGTGATCTGGCTGGCCCAGCAGGGCTGGACCGTGACCGGCGCGGACTTCTCGGCCAACGGGCTCGCCCGCGCGGCCGGGCACGCCGAGGCCGCGGGGGTGGGCGACCGGTGCGACTGGTGGCAGGTGGACGCGCGCAGCTTCGCGCCCGACGGGCGCCAGTTCGACCTGGTGACCTCGCACTTCCTGCACCCGCCGGACGCCGGCATGGTCGACGTGGGGCGCCGGCTCGCCGCGGCCGTCGCGCCGGGCGGGCACCTGCTGCTCGTCGGGCACGCGCCGTCGGAGGTCTTCACCCAGCTGTCGGAGAGCCACCGCCGGGCGATGTGGGTCGCCGCGGAGCTGCTGCCCGGACTGCCCGACGACTTCGAGGTGGTCGTCGCGGAGGAGCGCCCGCGCACCGCGACCCGCGACGGAGTCACGATGGAGATCGAGGACGCGACGCTGCTGGCCCGTCGCCGGGCCTGATCGTCAGGCCAGGTCCATCGTCCAGCAGACCGCGGTGCCCTCCAGCAGCAGCGTGCCGTCGTCGCGGTGCACCGTCGTGCGCAGCTCGGTGATGGGCTTGTCCTCGCGTGCGGCCGTGACCTCGACCCGGCCGGTGATCGTGTCGCCGGGCCGGCCGGGCGCCTTGAAGTCCCACGTGACGTTGAGGAACACCGTGCCGGGCCCGGGCAGCTTCTCCGCGACGACCGCGTTGAGGATCGCGCTGGTGATCCCGCCCTGCACGACGATCTCGCCGAAGCGCGACGCCCGGGCCGCCTCCTCGTCGTAGTGCAGCGGGTTGAAGTCCCCGCTGATCCGGCTGAACAGGGCGATGTCGTCGTCGGTGATCGTCCGCGACATCTCGGCGGTGTCCCCGACGCGTGGTGGTGTCCGGCTCATCTCCGCAGACTAGAGCCCGGCCCTAGAACGCCGACGCCAGCAGCTCGCCGTACAACGTGTGCTCGTCGGCGACCTCCGGGTCGAGCCCGCGGGAGCGGAACCAGCTGCAGACGTTGGCGCAGTCGCGCAGCAGGAAGTCCATGCCCTGCGGGTTGGCGACGATGTCGACGGCCTGCGGCAGGTCGATGACGACCAGCCGCTCACCCGCCGCGAGCACGTTGTACGGCGAGAGGTCGCCGTGCGCGACCCCGTGCCGCGCCAACGCCGCCATGGCGTCGCGCAGCTGCTCGAAGTACGACCGGAGCAGCTCGGGGCCGGGACGGGTCTGCGCGAGCCGGGGCGCGGCCTGGCCGTCGACCTGGACGAGCTCCATGAGGATCTCGGTCCCGTCGATCTGCACCGGGTAGGGCACCGGCACCCCGGCCTCCCAGAACCGCTTGAGCGCCTCCCACTCCGCCCACGCCCACTGCCCGGCGGCGACGGCGCGGCCGTGGGCGGTGCGCTTCGCGAGCGCGCGGGCGTCGCGGGAGTTCCGGGTCCGGCGGCCCTCGGTGTAGGTGCTGCTGCGGTGGAAGGACCGGTGGTCCTCGTCGCGGTAGCGCTTCGCGGCCATCACGACCGCCTGCGACGGGTCGTCGGGCACGGCGCGCTCGACGAGGAACACGTCGGCCTCCTTGCCGGTCTTGAGGACGCCGAGCTCGGTGTCGACCGCGGCCTGGGACGTGACGAGCCAGTCGGGGCGTGGCTCGGGTCCCCGGCACAGCGGCTCGACGCTGTGCCACGTGGACCAGCGCTGGTCGTCGCCCGGGTCGTCGTACGACCGGAAGTCGAAGACGAAGCGCTCGTCGACCTCGGCGAGGTCGACCGGCTCGAGGTCCGGCCAGGGCAGGTCGGTGGGTCGTTGCTCACGAGTGCCGGTGAGCTCGGCGAGGGCGCGCTCAGAGGCGCGCGAGGTGTGACGCGAGGACATCGCGGTGGTGGCTCCTGGAGTGAGAGTTGATCGAGGGGGTCGCGGGCACGCGAACGACAAGGACGCGCATGGTCACCCCTCTCACTCCGGGCCGTCGCCTCGCGGCGGGCCCACCGGTCTCGTCGGACCAGGGTGGAGGACGCAGGTCACGCTTCGCAACCGTTTATTGCGACCGGCCACGGGGGTCCTCCACGCGCCCTAGGCTGGGCCGGCCAAGCAGTCCCACCGTCTCGGAGGTTCCGTGTCCCTCGCCGCCCGCGGCCGCCGGCTGACCGCGCTCGTCGCGGCCGCCGGCCTGCTCGCCGTCCCGAGCGTCGTCGGCGCGGCCGAGGCCCGCACGGCACCGGGCGCACCGGGCATCGGCGACCCGTACTTCGCCAAGGCCGGCAACGGCGGCTACGACGTGCACCACTACGACATCGGCGTGCGGTACACCCTGTCGTCGGGTCGCCTCGACGGGACGACGACGGTGACCAGCCGGGCGACCCAGGGGCTGTCGCGGTTCAACCTCGACCTCGCCCTCCCGGCCGCCACCGTCACCGTGGACGGCACCCCGGTGCGCTTCTCGCAGAAGGGCCACGAGCTCGTCGTCACGCCGAGCCGGCCGATCCCGCAGGGCGGCACGTTCACGACCACCGTCACCTACGCCGGCGTGCCCGACGACGTCTACCGCGGCGGCGTGAACCCGTGGATCAGCAGCCCGACCGAGGTGATGGCGACCAACGAGCCGCACATCGCCGCGTGGTGGTTCCCGTCCAACGACCACCCCCGCGACAAGGCGACCTTCGACATCGCCGTCACCGTCCCGGCCGGCCAGCAGGCGATCAGCAACGGCGACTTCGGCGGCACCACCTCGGCCGGCGGCTGGGACACCTGGCGCTGGCACGTGCCCGACCCGATGGCGACCTACCTCGCGTTCTTCGCCGCCGGACGGTTCCAGATCGAGAGCGGCGTCGCCCAGGGGCTGCCCTACTTCAACGCCGTGTCGACGGGCCTCGAGGAGACCAACCGCGCCAAGGCGATGAAGCTGATGCGCCGGTCGCCGGGCATCGTGCGCTGGCTGGAGACCCAGCTCGGCCCCTACCCGTTCAGCTCCACCGGCGGCGTCACGACGTCGCTGTTCGCCGGGTTCGCGCTGGAGAACCAGGGCCGCCCGACGTACCCCTTCCTCGGCAACGGCCGCTACGGCCGCGACACGGTCGTGCACGAGCTCGCCCACCAGTGGGTCGGCGACTACGTCTCGGTCGACCGGTGGCGCGACATCTGGCTCAACGAGGGCTTCGCGACCTGGTTCGAGTGGCGCTACGCCGAGGCGCACGGCGGGCAGTCCGCGCAGAAGGCGCTGCTCGGCCGCTACCGGGGGTACGCCGCCGACGACCCGGTCTGGGACCCCGACCTCGCCGACCCCGGCAAGGACCACCTGTTCGGGTTCGCGGTCTACGAGCGCGGCGGCATGGCGGTGCAGGCGCTGCGGCACCGGATCGGTGACGACGACTTCGCCCGGCTGCTGCGCACCTGGGTGCAGCGCAACGGCGACGGCACCGCCCGGGTCGGCGGCCTGGAGCGGCTCGCCGAGGAGGTGTCGGGGGAGCGGCTCGGCCGGTTCTTCGACGCCTGGCTGCGCTCGGGGAGGAAGCCCGCGCGGACGGCCGCCAACGGCCTGCGCTGACCCGTGCCGCGGCGCCGGGGCACGGCCTAAGGTCGGGGCATGGAGCGATACGCGGAGGTGCACCGGCGCAGCATCGAGGACCCCGAGGGGTTCTGGGCCGAGCAGGCCGGGCTGGTCGACTGGATCCACAAGCCGACGCGCGTGCTGGACGACGACCGGCCGCCGTTCTACCGGTGGTACCCCGACGGCACCCTGAACACCTGCTATAACGCCCTCGACCGGCACGTGGTCGCCGGCCACGGCGACCGCACCGCGCTGGTCTACGACAGCCCGGTCACCGGCACGACGCAGTCGTTCAGCTACGCCGAGCTCGTCGAGAAGGTGGCGACCTTCGCGGGCGCGCTGCGGCACTTCGGCGTCGGGAAGGGCGACCGGGTCGTCATCTACCTGCCGATGATCCCCGAGGCCGTGATCGCGATGCTGGCCTGCGCGCGGATCGGCGCCGTGCACTCCGTCGTGTTCGGTGGGTTCGCGCCGCACGAGCTGGCGGTGCGCATCGACGACGCGAAGCCGAAGGTGCTCGTCACCGCGTCGTGCGGCATCGAGCCCACCCGCGTCGTGGAGTACAAGCCGATGGTCGACCGCGCCCTCGAGCTCGCCGAGCACGCGCCCGACGCCGTCGTGGTCAAGCAGCGGCCCCAGCTCGAGGCGACCATGGTCGAGGGCCGCGACCACGACTGGAACCTCGTGATGAAGGCCGGCCTCACCTCGCCCGCGGAGTGCGTCGAGGTGCGGGCCACCGACCCGCTGTACGTGCTCTACACGTCGGGGACCACCGGCAAGCCCAAGGGCATCGTCCGCGACAACGGCGGCCACGCCGTCGCGATGGCGTGGTCGCTGCCGCACGTGTACGACGTGCATCCCGGCCAGGTCTGGTGGGCCGCCTCCGACGTCGGCTGGGTCGTCGGGCACTCCTACATCGTCTACGCGCCCCTGATCTGCGGCGCGACGACGGTGCTCTATGAGGGCAAGCCCGTCGGGACGCCGGACGCCGGCGCGTTCTGGCGCGTGGTCGCCGAGCACGGCGTCGAGGCGCTGTTCACCGCGCCGACCGCCGTACGCGCGATCAAGAAGGAGGACCCGTCGGCGGCACTGCTCGCCGACCACGACCTGTCCCGGTTCCGCACGCTGTTCCTGGCGGGGGAGCGGCTCGACCCGGACACCTGGCAGTGGGCGACCGACGCGCTCGGCGTCCCGGTCGTCGACAACTGGTGGCAGACCGAGACCGGGTGGCCGATCGCGGCCAACCTGAGGGGTCTCGACCCGATGCCGCTCAAGCCCGGGTCGCCGAGCGTGCCCGTCCCCGGCTACGCCGTCGAGATCCTCGACGAGCACGGCAAGCCGGCCCCGGTCGGCACCGAGGGCGCGATCTGCCTGCGGCTGCCGCTGCCGCCCGGCACCCTTCCGACGCTGTGGGGCGACGACGACCGGTACGTCGCGTCGTACCTGTCGGCCTTCGACGGCTACTACCTCTCGGGTGACGGCGGCTACGTCGACGACGACGGCTACCTGTTCGTGATGGGCCGCACCGACGACGTCATCAACGTCGCGGGGCACCGGCTGAGCACCGGGTCGATGGAGGCGGTCATCGCCGCGCACCCGGCGGTCGCCGAGTGCGCCGTCATCGGCGTCGCCGACCAGCTCAAGGGCCAGCTGCCGCGCGCGTTCGTGGTGCTCAAGGCCGGCGTGACCAACGACCCCGACGACGTCGCGCGCGAGCTGGTGGCGCGGGTGCGCGACGAGATCGGCGCGGTGGCGGCGTTCCGGGAGGTGACCGTCGTGGGCGGCCTGCCGAAGACCCGGTCCGGCAAGATCCTGCGCAAGACGATGCGCGAGATCGCCGACGGAGCCGACCCGGCCGTGCCGTCCACGATCGAGGACGCCGGCGTGCTCGACACGATCCGGCCGGCGCTGCGCCGGGAGTGATCAGCCGAGCGAGTCGTCGGCCCAGGGGGCGGCGTGGCGGGGCTGCGCCTCGGCGCGCACCCGCTGGCGGGGGACGCCGGCCCGCATGAGGTGGTGCGCGCGGGCCAGGTCGACCGGGCGCGACCAGAGGTAGCCCTGGCCCATCGTGCAGGCGGCCTCCTTCAGCCACGCGGCCTGCTCGGGGAGCTCCACGCCCTCGGCGACGGTGGTGAGCTGCATCGTGCGGCTCATCGCGATGATCGCCTCGGTGACCGATGCGCCCTCGCGGCCGTCGCACACGTTGTCGACGAAGGTCTTGTCGACCTTGAGGATGTCGACCGGCAGGCGGGAGAGGTAGGCCAGCGAGCTGTAGCCGGTGCCGAAGTCGTCGATCGCCACGTGCACGCCGAGGTCGCGCAGCACGGCCAGCCGCTCGACCGCGCCGGCCATGTCGTCGAGGAGCACCGACTCGGTGATCTCCAGGACGAGGTGGCGCGGGGCGAGGCCGGAGTCCTCGAGCGCGGCGACCACCCAGTCGACGAAGTCGGCCTGCACGATCTGCTGCGCGGCCACGTTGACCGACATCGTCGGCTGGTGCAGCGCGGTCTGCAGGCCGACGGCCGCGAAGCAGGCCTCGCGCAGCACCCAGTGGCCGAGCTCGACGATCAGGCCGCTCTGCTCCGCGATCGAGATGAACGCCTGCGGGGCGAGCAGACCGCGCGTGGGGTGCTGCCAGCGGACCAGCGCCTCGAAGCCGGTGATCGTCTCGGTGCGCAGGTCGACGGTCGGTTGGAAGTGCAGCACGAACTCGTTGTCGCGGATCGCGTGCTGCAGCTCGCCGCGGATCGCGAGCCGCTCGAGCGCGAGCGCGTGCAGGCCGGGCTCGTAGTGGGCGAACGTCGCCTTGCCGCGGTCCTTGGCCCAGGCCATCGCGACGTCGGCGTTGCGCAGCAGGTCGGAGCCGGTGACGTCGGCGTCAGGGGCGACGGCGATGCCGATGCTGGCGTGGGCCGACACAGCGGTGTCCTCGAAGCGGAACGGCTCGTTGAGCCGGGTGAGGATGCGCCGAGCGATCTTCTCGGCACCGTCGGCGTCGCGGCCCTCGAGCAGCACCGCGAACTCGTCACCGCTCATCCGCGCCACCGTGTCGGCCGGGCTGAGCTCGGCCTGCAGGCGGGTGCCGAACTCCGCGAGGACCTGGTCGCCCACGCCGTGCCCGCGGCTCTCGTTGACGTGCTTGAAGTCGTCGATGTCGCACATGAGGACGGCCAGGGGCTCCTGGCGTACGGCGAGCCGGTCGGTGGCGTGCTCCAGCCGGTCGCGGAACAGCTGACGGTTGGCCAGGCCGGTCAACGGGTCGCGCAGGGTGTGCTCGTTGGCCCGGTCCTCCTGGTCGTGGCGCTCGGTCACGTCGCGGACGGTGAGCACCCAGCCCTCGATCGACGGGTCGTCGGACCGGTCGGCGAGCGTGCCGGTGAGCACCTGGAGCCGGCCCTCGCCGGCGTCGAGACGGAGCGTGACGTCGTGGTCGCCGCCGCGCGCGGTGACCAGGTGCCGGGCGACGGTGGCGGAGTCGTGGGCGGAGAGCAGGTCGACGAGCCGCCGGCCGACCAGGTGCTCGGGCAGGATCCCGAGGATCGCGGACGCCGACGGGCTGACGTAGCTGAGCGTGGAGTCGTGGTCGAGCACGGCGACCAGGTCCGGGCTGGTCTCCACGAGCGCCGACATCCGGCGGGCGTCGGCGCCGGCGCGCTCGTGGTGGACGAGCTCGCGGGCGAGGGCGCGCTGGCGGCCGGACAACCGGCGCAGCCCGAGCAGCGTGCCGAGGGCGAGCAGCGCGAGCAGGGCGCCCGTCAGGCCGAGGGCGTACAGGTCGGCCCGTGCCTGCCGGCGGGAGAGGTCCTCCCCGATGGCCGCGGTCTGCTCCTCGAGGGCGGCGAAGGCGACGGGGTCGGAGGTGTCCTCGATCCACAGGGCCAGACGCGTCTCCAGCGCCTCGCTGTCCCCGGCGGCGATGCCGGAGTCGACGACCTTCTGCACCGCGCGGCTGGTGGCCGAGGCCGCCTCGGTGCCGGGCCGGCGGCCCATGCCGTCGAGGCTGCCGCTCAGCCGTGCATAGGCGGAGTACTGGGCGTCGACGCGGTCGTCGAGCGCGTCGACGGCGCGCAGCGCACCGAACGCGGCCACGGCGAGAAGGACAGCCCCCACAGCGGCCCCGCCGACGCCTAGCCGCACGACCCGGCCCTGGTCCATCACCACCCCTGTCACCCCGCAGGCCCCCACCTGCACACTCGCGTGTCGCGATGAAGGTAACCGCTGGTCCGGCCGAAACCGCGCATATGCGACGCCGAAACGCCGGTGGCCTCGACAGTCTTTGACGTCGGGGCCACCGGCGTCCGGTGACGGTGGTACGGCGGGGCGGTCGGTCAGCAGACGCTGTCGACGGGCTTCGGGTTGGTGAGCCCGAACAGCGGCCGCAGCCGCAGGCCGGCGAACGTGCCCAGCAGGGCCATCGCGCCCCACAGCCACCCGTGCAGGCTGAACGACGAGATGCCGCCGAAGTAGGCGCCGATGTTGCAGCCGAAGGCGATCCGGGCGCCGTACCCCATGAGCACGCCGCCGATCACCGCCCCGAGGGCGAGGCGGCCCGGGATCCGACGGTGCACGATGAACGCGCCGGCCGCCGCCGAGGCGACCATGGCGCCGAGGATGACGCCGAAGTCCATGACCGACGTCTTGTCGAGCAGCACGGACGCCTCGAGCTTCGGGGCGTTGAGCTCCTGCTGCCAGTAGGGCCACGACGCCACGTCGACGCCGAACCAGGACAGCCACTTCGAGCCCCACAGCGCGAACGCCGACGTCACGCCCCAGCCCTGGCCGGAGACGGCGAGGGTGAGCGCGTTGAGCCCGGCGAGCAGCACCCCGCCCGCCCACAGCGGCCACGAGCCGCGCAGGGCGCGGGCGACGCCGCGCGCCGACGGCGGGTGCTCGACCGGGGGCGGGTTGCGGCGCCGGCCGACCACCACGGTGATCCCGGCGATCGCGGCCATGACGGCCAGCGAGACCGCCCAGGCGCCGGCGTACCCGAGCGGCGTGCTCGTCGCCAGCGAGACGGCGGGGCCGGTCGGCATCGACTCGGCCCAGAACTGGAAGTGGTACGCGCCGAGCACCGACCCGGCGATGAAGCCGCCGAGCGTGATCAGGATCGAGGTCTGGCCGCTGCCGATCGCGAACAGCGTGCCGGACGCGCAGGAGCCTCCGAGCTGCATGCCGACGCCGAACAGGAACGCGCCGATGACGACGCCGGACCCCAGCGGTGAGACGAAGCCCATCGTGGGCTCGCCGGAAAGGCTCACGCCGCCGGCGAGCAGCGGAGCGAACAGCGTGCAGGCCACCGCGAGCATCAGCATGTGCGCGCGCAGCGCCTTGCCCTGGCCGACGGAGACCAGCTGCCGCCAGGCGGAGGTGAAGCCGAACCGGCTGTGGAACAGCACCAGGCCGAGGGCCAGGCCGATCAGGAACAGCGTGAACATCACCCAGCCGGCGGTGACGAACGTGAGACCGGCGAGCACGAGCGAGGCGAGCAGCGCGGCGAGCACCACGCCGACCTGGGGCGGTGGCTGCTCGGCGGCGGGCGGGGCGGGTCGGGAGGGCGCGACGGACCGGCTGCGGCCCGTGGCGCCGACGCGATCGGCGACGGACATGACGTTTCTCCTTGTCACTTGTCACTGCGAGGGACGGGCTGCTCCGGGGCGGCGAGCGGGCCGCTGACGCGGGTGACCGTGCCGCCGGGGAACCACGCGACGTCGGACTGGTGGGTCGCGTGGCCGGAGCTCGCCGGCAGGTACGCCGCCCGGGAGGCGGCGTACAGGCTGGCCGGCTCGGGTCCGACGACGCCGCGGGCCTGCGCCCACGCCAGGAAGCCGGACCCGGTCGGCGTGCTCCCGGGGAGCAGCCGCTGCAGCGCGCCGGTGAACCGGACCGCCTCCTCGCCTCGGACGTCGAAGCGGAGCGGCAGCACGACGCCGGGGACGGCGTCGACGAGCTGCGGGGTGAGCAGCCAGGGCGCGAGCCACACGCCCTGGTCGTGGACCGCGCCGCGTCGTTGCGCGCGGGCCGTGGTGGCGAGGACCTCCGCGCCGGCCGTCCAGCCGGACGTGACCAGGAGGGCGCTGCCGGGCCGGGGCCTCGACGGGTCGACCTCGTCGGTGCCGCGCACCGGGAGGCCGGCCGCGGTCGCGGTCCGGCGTACGACGTCCCCGGCCGCCCGTCCGCGGGCCGAGTCGTCGCTGCTGAGGGTGAGCACCCGGGCGCCGCGGTCGGCGAGCAGCCGGACCACCTGGCGCAGGGCGTCGGCGTCGGCCGTCCCGAGCGCGTCGCTGGGGCAGGGCGCCGCGTCGGTGCCGCCGGCCATCCGGGCGGAAGCCTGGGCGACGGCGCACTCGGCGCCGTCGGCGCGCGTGGTCGTCGCGGGGGAGGCCGGGGTGCCCGAGCCGGTGTCGACCGGGAACGGCACGCGGTGGTCCCGCCCGTGGCTGACCAGCACCTGGCCGGCGCCCTCGGGCAGCCGCACGCGTGCCCACAGCCCGCCCACTCCCGGGCGGGGGGAGGCGCGCACCGACGGCCCGTCGGCGAGCCCGACGGTGACGGGTGCGCCGTCGTGCGAGCCGCCGCGCGCCGTGACGGTGTGCCGTCCGGTCCCGTTCATCGACCGGGTGTCGACCCGGACCAGGTTCGGGCCGGGTCGCGCCGGCGTGACGGTGACGGTGAACAGCACGTCGTCGTGCACCTGGCGCGCCACGAGCGGCTGTCCGGGGACGAGCTCGCCGCCGAGCACCTCGA
Source organism: Nocardioides iriomotensis (assembly GCF_004168035.1). Lineage (GTDB taxonomy): Bacteria > Actinomycetota > Actinomycetes > Propionibacteriales > Nocardioidaceae > Nocardioides_B > Nocardioides_B iriomotensis. Next base: position 177,547 of record NZ_SDPU01000021.1, read on the forward strand.
CCGCGGCCTGCCGTTGCGACCCGACCTGGTCGAGGGTGTCGCCCGACCCGTCGGGCGCGAGCGGCGCATAGGCGGGCAGCGCATCCGGGGTGGGCGCGGCGGCGGGAGCCACCGCCGTGCGGTCGGTCCGGGGCAGGACCAGGGCGGCGGTCACCACGGCCGCGACGGCGACCGTCGCGACCACGATGCGGGGGAGTGCCCCCGGGCGGGGGGCCGGCGTCGGCCGGCCCCCCGCACGGGTGGTGTCACTCGGCTGGTCAGTCGACGATGTCATCGTCGGCGGTGACGAACAGCATCGAGTGCGGCTTCGCCGGCCCGTACTCGCCGTGCGGCCAGGCCGCCCGGTCGAAGTCGATGCACGGCGTCCCGGTCCGCTCGTCCCGGAACTCCTCGTCCAGGCTGAGCGTGCCGTCCTCGGCCTGGTCGGCGACGCACACGCGGTGGTCGCCGTTCAGGCCGGTGCGGGCGACGAAGTAGTTGGCGTAGGCCAGCCGGTCCGGGCTGGTCGTCTCGCGGTACTTCCCGTCCGCTCCGAGCTCGAGGTTGTCCAGCGCGCCCCAGTGCGGCTGCCCGGGAGCGGGCAACGTGTCCACGATGGCGGGGCAGTCGCTCTCGTCCCCACCCGCGGTGACCTCGTCGAGCGTGTCGATCGAGCACTGCGGGGAGTCCCCGGACGCGAGCAGCTGCTGGATGTCGAGCACGAGGATGTACGGCGCGGAGCCGGGGTCGTCGCCGCTGGCGGGACGGCCCATCACCGCGTGGTACAGGTACCTGTCGTCCGGGCTGGTCTGCACCCAGCCGCCGTTGGAGCCGCCGCCGTACGGGTTCGCGCTGCCGGCGTGCTTGTTGGAGGCGGTCAGGTCGAACACCTCGCGCCACTCCGGCTTGTCGGCGGTGATGTCGGGGGCGTAGTAGATCGCGCCGCCCTGCATCGTCTGGGCGAAGGCGCCCTTGTGCTCCGGCAGGTTCGTCACGGTGGTCTCCATGACGGCCCGGTTCTCCTCGTGGTGGGCCACCAGTCCCTTGCGCGGGCCGTCCGGGAGGAACGACACCGCCTTCAGCTTCGGGTGGTCCTTGTCGGAGATGTCCCAGGTGCGGACGGTCGGGCGTCGCAGGTACGACGACGGCGCCTGCACCGGGTTGAGGATGATGTTGCGCGGCTCGTTGTAGTCGCTGGTGACGAGGATGTCGAGGTCCTCACGAGCCTGGATGCCGTGCGGGTTGGCGCACGTCGACTGCGGCAGCAGCGGGATGTTGTCGCACCGCTCCGTCGTCTCGGCGGTCTCCGGGGTCGCCGGAGCCTCGCTGATGGTCTTGCCGTCCGGGTCGAGCCGGACCACCTCGCCGGGGCTGCCGCCGAAGCCGTTGCCGACGCGCGTGGAGCCGTCGGTGTAGGTGCACGGACCGGGCAGGTCCGGGCCGCCCATGTAGGTGCCGTAGGCCCCGCCGTCCTCGGTGACCCAGTAGGCGTCCGGCACCGAGCCGCAGAGCGTGTCGGTGGGCAGGTTGACGCCCTTGATCGACAGCTCCGGCAGCTGCGACACGTCGAACACGTAGGTCACGTCGGTGAACAGCCCGCCGGCGAAGATGTTGTCGCCCTTGTGCCAGACGTACTGCATGTGGTGCGGCTCGTTCTCGACGAGCGGCCCCACCGTGGCGGTGTTGACGACCTCGCCGTACGTCGGCGAGCCCTTGGTGGCGTCCACGACGGCGAGGAAGTCGGGTCCCGGCAGGTCCTTCTGGCCGACGGTGTCCGGCCCGACGGTGCCGGGGAGCGTGGTCAGCTCCTTGCCGCTCTTGTCGGCGACGTTGACGTCGCCGGCCCAGACGATCAGGTACTCCTGGGCGGTGCCGTCCTCGGCGGTCGCCTCGACCTTCTGGGTGTCCAGGTTGTTCTGGACCCAGTAGCTCTTGCCGTCGCTGCCGGTGATGGTCGACTTCTTCTGGAGCACGTCGCCGACGGCGCCGACGGTGCTGCCGATCGTGCCCGTCACGGTGCCGGTCAGGTCACCGGTCGTGTCGCCCGTCGGGTCGCCGAGGCCCCCGAGGTCCTCGAGCGGGCTGGTGAACGACGTCGCCGCCACCGGGGTCACGCCCAGGGCCAGGGGGACGGCCAGGGCGAGTGCGGTCCCGGCGACGAGCCGTCGCGGGGACAGTCTTCTTCTGTGCATGCAGAACCTCCGAGAGAGAGCGGGCCGGAGCCCACAGGTTCATGTCAACAAACACAAGTAACTTAGTGCAGTTTGACGGGGGAACGTCAACCGTCCGTCGTCGTGAGTGAGACGCCCGCCGCGGCGGACCGCTCCACGTCGTCGTCCACGTGCACGACGGGACGGCCCGCGGCGTGCAGGAGGGAGGCGCCGATCGACGCCCGGTAGCCGCTCCTGCAGTGCACCCACACCTCCCCGTCCGGGAGTGCCTCGTGGTCCGGGACGAGCTCGTGCAGCGGCACGTTGACCGCACCCGGCACGTGGCCGTCGTCGAACTCGTCCCGGCCGCGCACGTCCAGGACGAAGGGTTCGCCGTCGGTCCGCGCGTCCGCCAGGTCCTCCCAGCGCAGGCGCCGGTAGCCGGGACATCCGGTCGCCGGCTCGGGTCCGGGGTGCGGCTCGACCTCGCCGACCGCCACGTCGTCGACGCCGATCCGTTGCAGGTCCACGACGGCGCGCTCGAGCGGCTCGGTGTCGTCGGCGACGAGGACGAGGCGCTGGCCCCAGGGTGCGAGCCAGCCGAGGTACGTCGCCGCCTGGTCGCCGTACTCCACGCCCCACGAGCCCTCGTGGTGCGCGCGGGCGTAGGCCTCCCGGTCCCGGAGGTCGACGAGACGGGCACCGCCCGCGACGGCCGACCGGACGCCGGCGGGGTCGAGCGGCGCGGGCGCCGGAGGCGGCGGAAGCTGGTGCCGGTTGAGCTCGGCCATGTGCTCGTAGTAGCGCGGGTAGGCGCCGAACCCCGCGAGCAGGCCCCGGACGAACGTGTCCTCGTCCTCGGTGGTGAGGGCCGGGTTCGTGGCGGCCTGGTCGGCGAGCGTGGATCCCTCCGGGGTGTCCGCCGTCGTGGAGGCGCAGAAGCTGCCGAAGCCGTGCGTGGGCAGCAGCCGGGTCTCGCCGGGCAGCGTGTCGTGGAGCCGGCGCACCGAGCGGTGCTGGGCACGCGCCAGCGGCTCGGCGAGCTCCTCTCCGAGCAGGTCCGTGCGCCCGACGGTGCCGAACAGGAGGCTGCCGCCGGTGAACAGCGCGGGCGCCTCGCCGGCGTCCGTCGTCACGAGGAAGGCGAGGTGCTCCGCGGTGTGCCCTGGCGTCGCGATCACCTCGACCTGCAGGTCGCCCACCTGCACCTTGTCGCCGTCGAACACGGGGGAGCGGAGGAAGCGGAGCGGCGCTGCGGCCGCCACGAGGTGCCGGGCCCGGTGCCGGTCGGAGAGCCGTCGCGCGCCGGACACGAAGTCGTTGTGCACGTGGGTCTCGGCGACGGCGACGATCCGGACCCCGGCCTCCTCTGCGGCGGCCTCGAGCGCCTCGACGTCGCGGGGTGGGTCGATCGCCAGCGCGTGGCGGCCGTCGTGGGCGAGGTAGCTGCGGTTGCCGAGCTGGCTGACCGGCACGGTGACGACCTGGGGCACGGCTCCTCCTGAGCGCTGACGAGTGTTAGACGACCAAGTTACTCATATTCAGCCGTCGTGCGCAGCAGGCGCGGTGGACGCGAGGGTCAGTGGCCGCCGACGAAGGGTGCCATCGCGCGGGCGAGCACGCTCGGCCTGCCGGTCAGCCGCTCCTCGGCGTCGGCGATCGTCATCACCCGCAGGCCGGCGTTGACGCCGAGCCAGCGCAGCGGCTCCGGCTCCCAGCGGCGCGACCGGTGGCCGACCCAGGGGAGCCGGGTCAGCTCGGTGTCGTGGCCGAGCACGAGGTCGCGCAGGGTGCGGCCGGCCAGGTTGGTGGTGCCGACGCCGTCGCCGACGTACCCGCCGGCCCAGGCCAGCCCGGTGACCCGGTCGAGACCGACCGACGCGCACCAGTCACGGGTGATGCCGAGCGCGCCGCCCCAGGCGTCCGTCCACGAGACGCCCTCCAGGGCGGGGAGCATCGCGGTCGCGCTCGCGCGCAGCCGCGCGAACACCGCGGGCTCCTGGTCGAACGCGGGGTGGGTGCGCGAGCGGAAGTGGTACGGCGCGCCGCGGCCGCCGAACACCAGCCGGCCGTCGGCGGTGCGCTGCCCGTAGACGATCAGGTTGCGGTGGTCGCTGAACGTCTCGCGGGCCGCCAGCCCGATCCGGGCCCAGACGTCGTCGGGCAGCGGCTCGGTGGCGACGACGAGCGAGTAGACGGGGACGACCGTGCGGCGCTCGCCGTCGAGCCCCGGGGTGTAGCCCTCGGTCGCGCGGACGACCACGTCGGCCCGCACGGTGCCTCGGTCGGTGCGGACCAGGTGCCGCTCGATGCCGAGCGCGCGGGTCTGCTCGTGGACGGTGCCGCCGAGCCGCTCCACGGCCCGGGCCAGCCCGCGCACGAGCCGGGCCGGGTGGACTGCCGCGCAGTCCTCGGTGTAGGTCCCGCCGACGGTGCCGGCCGCGGCCAGCCGGGTGCGGGCCTCCCGCGCGTCGAGCAGCCGCACGTCGCGCTCGTCGCGGCCCCAGGACCGGGCGTGCTCGACCTCGGCCCGGGCGGAGCGGAGCTGGGCGAGGTTGCGCGCCACCACGACCGTGCCGCCCTTACGGGCCTGCGCGTCGATGCCCTCGGCGTCGGCGACCCGCAGCACCTCGTCGACGGTCGCGCGCATCTCCCGGTGCTGCGCGAGTGCTGCCTCGCGGCTCGACCCGGGTAGCCGGGCCAGGGCCGCGAGGCTCTTCGGGAACAGCGCGGAGCACCAGCCGCCGTTGCGGCCGGAGGCGCCGAACCCGGCGACCTCCGCCTCCAGCACGACCACCCGCAGGGTCGGGTCGGCCCGCAGCAGGTAGTAGGCGGTCCACAGGCCCGTGAAGCCGGCACCGACGATCGCGACGTCGGCCTCCCGGTCACCGGGCAGTGGCGCCCGCGGCGTCCAGTCCTCGCCGGCGGTGGCATGCCACAGCGAGAGCCCGTCGTACGACGGGGTCAGGCGGGTCGTGCGAGTGCTCAGCGCACACCCCAGGAGTAGGTCTGCTTCTTCAGCTTGAGGTACATGAACGTCTCGGTGGACACGACGCTCTCGATCGCGCGGATCTTGGTCGACAGCACCTCGAGCAGCGCCTCGTCGCTCTCGCAGACCACCTCGACCAGCAGGTCGTAGGAGCCGGCGGTGATGACGACGTAGTCGACCTCCTCGAGCGCGGCGATCTTGTCCGCGATCGGCTCGAGCTCGCCCCGGACCCGGATCCCGATCATCGCCTGGCAGGCGAAGCCGAGCTCCAGCGGGTCGGTCACGGCCACGACCTGCATGACGCCGCCCTCGATGAGCCGCTGGACGCGCTGGCGCACGGCAGCCTCGCTCAGGCCGACGACCTTGCCGATGGCGGCGTACGAGCGCCGCCCGTCCTGCTGGAGCTCCTCGATGATCGCCTTGGAGACGTCGTCGAGCACGACAGCGTTCCCGCCGTTCTTCCCGCTTCGTGCGTTCATGGGGGGATAGTGGCAGGGGAACTGAGAGCCGTCAAAGAATCTGCCCTCACAAACCATAGGAATTCGTTGCGGGGAGGTTACGTGTCCACCGAATCCCTTGTGGGCACCCCCTGCCTCTGACAGTATCCACACCAGCCGCCTCGGTCGCAGCGCTGCACCGTGCCGGTCTGTCAGCTGCCCCCGTGCTGAGGGAGGACCGTTCCTCGATGTCCCACGACCGACTCGCTCTCGAAGCCCTCGTCCGGGCCCAGCTGCGCTCCGGCCGAGGCCTGAGCCGCCGAGGCTTCCTGCGCGGCGCGAGCCTCGCCGGCCTCGCCGTCGGCGCGCCCTCGCTGCTGTCCGCCTGCGGCACGCCGGCCGCCCAGCAGACCGAGGCCAGCTGCCAGACCGAGGACAAGTCCGCCACGGAGAAGACGCTGGCCATCTCCAACTGGCCGCTCTACATCGACGAGGCCAAGAAGAACGGCCAGACCGTCTACCCGACCCTCCAGAAGTTCGAGAAGGAGAGCGGGATCAAGGTCGACTACACGACCGACTACAACGACAACAACGAGTTCTTCGGCATCGTCCGCAACCAGCTCGCCGACTGCCAGCCCACCGGCCGCGACATCATCGTGCCGACCGACTGGATGGCCGCGCGGATGATCGACCTCGGCTGGATCCAGGAGCTCGACAAGTCCAAGCTGCCGAACGTCCAGGCCAACCTCGCCGAGAGCCTGCGCAGCCCGAGCTGGGACCCCGAGCGCAAGCACTCCGTCCCGTGGCAGAGCGGTCTGACCGGCATCGCCTACAACGCCGACCTCGTCGACGAGGTCGGCAGCTTCGAGGACCTGCTCACCCGCTCCGACCTCAAGGGCAAGGTGACCCTGCTGTCGGAGATGCACGACACGATGGTGTTCCTGCTGCTGATGACCGGCGCCGACCCCGAGGACTTCACCGAGGACGAGTTCGGTACGGCGATCGACCGGCTCGGCGAGGCCGTCGACGCCGGCCAGATCCGCGCGTTCACCGGCAACGACTACGCCCAGGACCTGGTCAAGGGCAACGTCGTCGCCTGCGAGGCCTGGTCCGGCGACGTCATCCAGCTGCAGTTCGACAACCCGAACATCAAGTTCGTCGCGCCGGAAGAGGGCCTCTCGCTCTGGAGCGACAACATGATGGTGCCCAACCAGGGCTTCCACAAGGCCAACGCCGAGGCCTGGATGGACTTCTACTACCAGCCGGAGGTCGCCGCCGAGCTGGCCGCGTGGGTCAACTACATCTGCCCGGTCCAGGGCGCCCAGGACGCGATGACGAAGATCGACCCGGACCTCGCCGAGAACCAGCTCATCTTCCCCACCTCCGAGACGCTGGCCAACGGCTACGACTTCATGGCGCTGGACACCAAGACCGAGCAGAAGTACCAGCAGATGTTCGCTGACGTGATCGGAGCGTGACGATGGCCGACGGGCGCAGTGCGGGTGCCGACCTCACCCTGACGGGGGTCACCAAGCGGTTCGGCGGCTTCGCCGCCGTCGACGACCTCGACCTCGAGGTCGCCTCGGGCCAGTTCTTCGCCCTCCTCGGTCCGTCGGGCTGCGGCAAGACCACGACGCTGCGGATGGTGGCCGGGCTCGAGGAGCCGACGGCGGGCACGATCACCATCGGCGGCGACGACATCGGCCGGCTCAAGCCCTACAAGCGCCCGGTCAACACCGTCTTCCAGAACTACGCGCTGTTCCCGCACCTCAACATCTTCGAGAACGTCGCCTTCGGGCTGCGCCGGCGGGGCGTCAAGGACGTCAAGAGCCAGGTCGACGACATGCTCGAGCTGGTCGAGCTCGGCGGCTACGCCAAGCGCCGGCCCGCGCAGCTCTCCGGCGGCCAGCAGCAGCGGGTGGCCCTCGCCCGGGCGCTGATCAACCGGCCCCAGGTGCTGCTGCTCGACGAGCCACTCGGCGCGCTCGACCTCAAGCTGCGCCGGCAGATGCAGATCGAGCTCAAGCGGATCCAGACCGAGGTCGGCATCACGTTCATCCACGTCACCCACGACCAGGAGGAGGCCATGACGATGGCCGACACCGTGGCCGTGATGAACAAGGGCGTCATCGAGCAGATGGGCGCGCCGGCCGACCTCTACGACAACCCCGCCACGACGTTCGTGTCGAACTTCCTCGGTCAGTCCAACCTGGTGAAGGCCTCGATCCTCGACACCCACGGCGACGCCCTCGTCGTGGACGTCCAGGGGACCCGGATCGCGGCACCGGTCGCCCGCGCCCGCCGTACCGACGGACAGGTGTGGGTCGGCGTGCGGCCGGAGAAGGTCTTCCTCGGCGCTGCCGGCGTCGAGGAGGGCAGCTACGACGACAACGTGCTGCCCTCCGGGACCGTCACGGACGTCAGCTTCATCGGCGTCAGCACGCAGTACCTCGTGAAGATGCCCTGGGGCCAGGAGCTCACCGTCTTCGAGCAGAACACCGGCGCCCGGGAGCAGTTCCGGGTCGGCGACAAGGTCGACCTGCACTGGGTCGCCGCCCACACGTTCCTCCTCGACGCCGACCAGGACGCCCACGCCGGTGACGAGACCTACGCCGCGCTGAGCGGAGCGCCCACAGCATGAGTGTCGCCCAGTTCGGCGGACAGGTCGCGGCCGAGGCGGGCGGGCCGGGTGCCGGCGAGGTCGAGCAGGAGCGCCGTCGCGGCCGCGTCGGCTACCTCCTGCTGCTTCCCGGCCTGCTGTGGCTGGTGATCTTCTTCCTCGTTCCGACCGTCCAGCTGGTCGCGACCGGTCTCTACGACCCCAACGGCTCGCTCGACACCGGCTACGCCATGACGTGGTCGTTCTCCAACTACTGGGACGTCCTGGTCCAGTACCAGGAGCAGTTCCTCCGCTCCTTCGGCTACGCGCTGATCGCCACGATCGCCTGCATCTTCCTCGGCTACCCGCTGTCCTACGCGATCGCGTTCAAGGCCGGCCGCTGGAAGAACCTCATGCTGGTGCTGGTGATCGCGCCGTTCTTCACCAGCTTCCTCGTGCGCACGCTGGCGTGGAAGTCGATCCTCTCCGACAACGGCTTGATCGTGGAGACGCTCAAGACCCTCCAGCTGATTCCCGAGGACGGCCGGCTGCTCGCGACGCCCGTCGCGGTCGTCACCGGCCTGACCTACAACTTCCTGCCGTTCATGGTGCTGCCGCTCTACGCGAGCCTGGAGAAGATCGACCCACGCCTGATCGAGGCCAGCAAGGACCTCTATGCCAGCGGCGTGACGTCGTTCCGCAAGGTGACGCTGCCGCTGTCGGCGCCCGGCCTGGTCGCCGGGACGCTGCTGACGTTCATCCCGGCCGCTGGTGACTACATCAACTCCGAGCTGCTCGGTACGCCGCAGCAGCGGATGATCGGCAACGTCATCGACAACCTGTTCCTCGTGCAGCTCGACTACCCGGCCGCCGCGGCGAGCTCGGTGCTGCTGATGGTGGCGATCGTCTGCCTCGTCGTTTTCTACGTCCGCCGGGCCGGGACGGAGGACCTGCTCTGATGTCGCGCGTCGGACGCTGGGTCAGCGAGCACGTGGTCATGGTGATCGCGCTGCTGGTGCTCTGCTACATGTTCCTGCCGATCTTCTTCGTGGTGCTGATGTCGTTCAACGCCCCGACGAGCCGGCTCAACTACGAGTTCCAGGCCTTCACCTGGGACAACTGGCTCAACCCGTGCGCGCCGGCCGGGATGTGCGAGTCCGTGGTGAAGAGCATCGAGATCGGCTTCCTCGCCACGGTGTTCGCGACGATCCTCGGCACCCTGGTGGCGTTCGCCCTCGTGCGGCACCGGTTCCGCGGGCGTGCCGGGACGAGCCTGCTGATCTTCCTGCCGATGGCGACGCCCGAGGTGGTGATGGGCTCGTCGCTGCTGGCCCTGTTCACCACGGCCGGGCTGGCCGGCACGCTGGGCTTCTGGTCGATCCTCGTCGCGCACATCATGTTCTGCCTGTCGTTCGTGGTCGTGACGGTGAAGGCCCGGCTCGCCGGCCTCGACTCGCGCTTCGAGCAGGCAGCGATGGACCTCTACGCCAACGAGTGGCAGACGTTCTGGCGGGTGACCTTCCCGCTGGTGTTCCCCGGCATCCTGGCCGCGGCGCTGCTGGCGTTCTCGCTGTCGTTCGACGACTTCATCGTCACGAACTTCAACCACGGCAACACGATCACCTTCCCGATGTTCGTGTGGGGCGCCAACCAGCGCGGCATCCCGCCGCAGGTCAACGTGATCGGCACCGTGATGTTCGCGATCGCCCTCCTGCTCGTGCTCAGTGGGGGAGTCCTGCAGCGGCGCCGCGAGCGATGACCCGGCACACCCACCCGGCGCTCGTCGACGCGGCGCCGGAGGTGTACTGGCTCGACGACCCGGCCCGCCCCGCGGCGCTCCCCGCGCTCGACCGTGACGGCACGGCCGACCTGGTCGTGGTCGGCGGCGGGTACGCCGGGCTCTGGACCGCGCTGCGGGCCAAGGAACGCGACCCCGGGCTCGACGTCGTCGTGCTGGAGCAGGACCGCTGCGGCGACCAGGCCAGCGGCCGCAACGGCGGCTTCGCGTCCGCCAGCCTGACCCACGGGCACGGCAACGGGCTCGCCCGCTGGCCCGAGGAGCTGACCGCGCTCGACCGGCTCGGCGCGGAGAACCTCGACGGCATCGGCGCGACGGTCGACCGTTTCGGCATCGACTGCCACTGGGAGCGCACCGGCGAGCTCACGACCGCCGCCGCCGCTCACGAGGTGGACGACCTGGCCGAGCTGGCCGCGTCGCTCCGGGCAGCGGGTCACGACGTCTCGCTGCTCGACGCCGCGCAGACGCAGGCGCGTGTCGCGAGCCCGACGTACCTCGGCGGGCTGCTGGAGCCGCACGCCACCGCGATGGTCGAACCGGCCCGGCTGGCCTGGGGACTGCGCGACGCGTGCGTGCAGCTCGGCGTGCGCGTGCACGAGCGCACCTCGGTCCGCGCGGTCGACCGGGACGGCGCCGGTCTGCGTGTGCACACCGACTACGGAGAGCTCCGCGCGGCGAAGGTGGTGCTCGCGACCAACGCGTTCCCGTCGCTGCTGCGCCGGCTGCGGCTCTACACCGTTCCGGTCTACGACTACGCGCTGATGACCGAGCCGCTCTCGCCCGAGCAGCGCGCCGCGGTCGGCTGGTCCGGCCGCGAGGGGGTCGGCGACGCGTCGAACATGTTCCACTACTACCGCCTCACCCGCGACGACCGGATCCTGTGGGGCGGCTACGACGCGGTCTACCACTACGCCAGCCGGATCGACCCGCGTCTCGAGCAGTCCGGCCGCACCCACGCGCTGCTGGCGTCGCAGTTCTTCGAGGTGTTCCCGCAGCTCGAGGGGCTCCGCTTCACGCACCGCTGGGCCGGCGTGATCGACACGTGCACGCGCTTCTCGGCGTTCTACGGGACGGCGTACGACGGCCGCCTCGCCTACGCCCTCGGCTTCACCGGCCTCGGTGTCGCGGCGACGCGCTTCGCCGCCGACGTCATGCTCGACCTCCTCGGCGGAGCCGACACCGAGCGCACCCGCCTCCGGATGGTCCGCGAGAAGCCGCTGCCGTTCCCGCCCGAGCCGATCCGCTTCACCGGCGTCCAGCTCACCCGGTGGTCGATGGCGAAGGCCGACCAGAACGCCGGGCGGCAGAACCTCTGGTTGAAGGCCATGGACAAGGTGGGCCTGGGCTTCGACAGCTGAGTCAGCCCAGGAGGGCCAGGTCCTCCTCACCGAGCGCGAGGTCGCCGGCGGCGAGGTTCTCGACCAGGTGGTCCGGGTTGCCCGTGCCGGGGATGGCGAGCACGTGCGCGCCTTGCGCCAGCGTCCACGCCAGCCGTACCTGGGCCTCGGTGGCGCCGTGGCGCGCGGCGACTGCTCGGACCGCGTCGGTGGTCGCGACCCCGCCGGCCTCGCGGCCCTCCCCGGCCAGCGCGAAGAACGGCACGAACGCGATGCCACGCTCGCCGCACGATCGCAGCAGGTCGTCGTTGGCCCGGCCGAAGTCGACGCCGTAGCGGTTCGACACGGCGGCGACCGGTGTCAGCGTCACCGCCTCGTCGACGAGGGGTGCACGCACGTTGGACAGGCCGATGTGCCGCAGCAGGCCCTCGTCACGCAGCTCGACCAGCACGCCGAGGTGCTCGGCGATCGAAGGCAGCCCGTGCTGGCGCAGGTAGACGAGATCGAGGTGGTCGCGGCCCAGGTCGCGCAGGTTCTCCAGGACCAGGTCGCGGAGCTGGTCCGGCCGCGCCATGCCGTCGGCGACGGGGCCGACCTTGGTGGCGATCAGCAGGTCCTCGGGGTATGGCGACAGCGCCTCGCGCAGCATCGCGTTGGCCCAGCCCAGCGTGCGCATGCCGTTGAAGCCGAGCTCCGGCGCGGGCTGCGACGGGTAGAACGTCGCGGTGTCGATGTGGTTGACGCCCAGCTCGACGACGCGTCGCAGCAGCGCCAGGACCTCGCCGCGGTCGCCGTACAGCCTCTTGGCCCCGAAGCCGATCCGTCGTACGTCGTGTTCGCCCAGCCGCCACGTCCCGAGAGTCACCCGGCGAGGCTACGACACCGAAACTGTCGGTCCTCGATGATCGAATGAGTCATGGCAGCGCACCCGGCACCCGAGCAGGCGGACTCTCCCGCCGCGGTGCTGGCTGCCGTCCGGTCGGCGCGTGAGGTTGCTGACCGTGAGGAAGCCCGGATCCTGGCCCTCGCCGTGGACTGGGCTGCGATGCACTCGACCGACCGGCCGGTTCTCCTGGCCGGAGCCGGGACACCTGAGGTGGACGAGTTCTGTGTCGCGGAGCTCGCCTCGGCCTTGCGGATCAGCACCGACGCCGGCCGGTCGTTGCTGGCCGAGGCGGTCGAGCTCGCGCATCGGCTACCGCAGACCTGGCGGCGGGTCCGGGCCGGTGAGCTGCCCGCGTGGCGTGCCCGGCGGGTCGCCCGTTCCACGATCGTCCTGCCCCGTGAGGGTGCCGCCTTTGTGGACCGGCAGGTCGCGCCGTTCGCGCACAGGGTCGGGCTCGCGCAGCTGGACCGGTTGGTCGAGGAGGCGCTGGTCCGGTTCGAGCCCGACCTCGCCGACGCCCGCCGCCGCGCGGCCGCCGACGGCCGGCACGTCACGGTGCACACCGACCAGGTCGGCTACGACGGCACCGTCCACGTCGAGGGCGACCTCGACCTCGCCGACGCGCTCGACCTCGACGCCGCCCTGATCACCGGCGCGGCTCGGTTGGCCGACCTGGGCTGCACGGACTCGCTCGACGCGCGTCGCGCGCACGCGCTCGGAGAGCTCGCCCGCGGCACCGACCCGACGCTGCCGCTGCCCGGCCGTGAGGTCGTACTGCACGTCCACGTGACCGACGGAGCGCTCACCGACTGCGACGCTTCAGGACCTCACCTGGCCCGGGTCGAGAACACCCGTTCCTTCGTCGACGCCGAGCAGGTCCGCACCTGGTGCGGCACCCCTGGCACCACCGTCACCGTCCGGCCGGTGCTCGACCTCGACGAGCACCTGTCCGGCACGGCCTACGAGACCCCGGACCGGCTCGCCGAACAGGCCACCCACGTCGACGGCACCTGCGTGTTCCCGTGGTGCTCGCGGCCGGCGCGGTCGGCCGACTGCGACCACGTCCACCCGCATGCCGAGGGCGGGACCACCTGCTCGTGCAACATCGCCCGTCTTTGCCGGCGCCACCACCGCCTCAAGACCCACACCGCCTGGCACTACACGGTGCTCGAACGCGGCAGCTACCTGTGGACCAGCCCGCACGGACTCAGGTTGCTCCGCGACCGCACCGGCACCACCGACGTCACCCGCCCGGATCGCCTCGACCGCGGATTCGGCAGCGGACACCTCCTACTCGTCCCCGACCCGTAGCCACCACGCCCCCGCACCCCGCCACGGGCGGGGCCGTCGGCATGCGTGGTCGACGTCGCCGGGTGACTGAGCCGGGTTTCAGAGCCGGGACCCAGTGATGACCGTCGTCCAACGCGCGCGAGGTGCGCCGGCGGTTCCCACCGTGACGGCATACAAGTGGCCGGGCCCAGCCCCAGCGGCGATCCGAACCCGGGCGAATGCAGCGACGGTCACCGACCGACGGTCAGCCGGCCGGCGGCAGTGAGCACACGCAGTGCGTTGAGCGTGACCATCAGGTTGGGTTGGCCGGCGCTTCCCCAGTCGACCACCTCGGGTGTGGTCCTGCTGTCGGCGGCGCGCCACCACTGTGCCTGCGCGTTCCACCTGCCGTCGGGTCGGCGTTTGCGCTCGAGAACGTCCAGTGCATCGGCGGCCCGAGGGTCGGTGCAGCGATCGCCCCGGGTGATGACGAGCAAGGCCGTGAGCACGTCGTAGTGCCAGTACGACGGGTACGGCGTCGACAGCCAGCGCGCGTTGATCGGCTCGCCCGTCCCACCGCGGCGGAACACCCGATGCTGGAGGAACAGCTCGACGGCGCGCGCCGCGGCTTCCCGGGCCCCCGTATGCCCGGTCGCCGCGGCGTACTCCTGCAGGCCCCAGGCGGTGCGCAGCGACTCGTGGAACGACGAGCGGTGTCCGTCGGCCCGGTGGTCGCAGTTCCAGCCGCCGTCCGGCCACTGCCAGGAGATGATCGCCTCGGCCAGCCGCTCCGTGCGGTGGTCCGAGGCGAGTCCCAGCCGCGTGCACGCGCCGAGCGCGTTGCCGTGGATGCTCGCGTGCGAGCGAGGCAGGCCGTCCACCTCGCGCGGGGGATGCCTCAGGCTGTCGACGATCCACGCCAGGACATGCTCGGCGGCGGCAGCCACGCGGGGCTCGTCCTCCGGCACGGACAGCTCCGCCAGCGACACCGACCGCCAGTGCACGCCGGTCCACTTGCGGTAGGGGTCGGCACCGAACCCGCCGTCGGCCAGCTGCCCGGCCAGCAACGCCGTGACCCACGGTCCGGCCAGCACCGCGGCCGGGTCGGGCAGGGCGTTCTCGCGGAGCAGGTCTCGCCGCGTGAGGTGAGCCACCGCCGGTTCGTCCGCCGCCAGCAGCCAGCTCACCGCGCTCGTGGTTCGCTCATCCACCTGCGGAGGATCTCACCCCGGCCGGCAGCTCAGAGGAGGTCGACGGCGCGGGAGAGCACGTCGCGCAGCTTCTGCTCCATCTCGTCGAAGTGCGCCTGGTCGCAGATCAGCGGCGGGGCGAGCTGCACGACCGGGTCGCCGCGGTCGTCGGCCCGGCAGTAGAGACCGGCGTCGTAGAGCGCCTTCGAGAGGAAGCCGCGCAGCAGCTTCTCGGACTCCGCCTCGTTGAACGTCTCCCGGGTGGCCTTGTCCTTCACGAGCTCGATGCCGTAGAAGAACCCGTCGCCGCGGACGTCGCCGACGATCGGCAGGTCGTAGAGCTTCTCGAGGGTGGCGCGGAAGGCGCCTTCGTTCTCGCGGACCCGCTTGTTGATGCCTTCGTTCTCGAACGCGTCGAGGTTGGCCAGTGCGACGGCGGTCGAGACCGGGTGGCCGCCGAACGTGTAGCCGTGCAGGAACGTCGTCGTGCCGTGGCGGAAGGGCTCCATCAGCTCATCGGTGGCGATCATGCCGCCCAGCGGCGCGTAGCCGGAGGTGACGCCCTTGGCGAACGTGATCATGTCGGGCTGGTAGTCGTAGCGCTCGGCGCCGAAGTAGTGGCCGAGCCGGCCGAACGCGCAGATCACCTCGTCGGAGACGAGGAGTACGTCGTACTCGTCGCAGATCTCACGGACCCGCTGGAAGTAGCCCGGCGGCGGCGGGAAGCAGCCGCCGGAGTTCTGCACCGGCTCGAGGAACACCGCGGCCACGGTGTCGGGGCCTTCGTTCTCGATCGCGACCGCGATCTGGTCGGCCGCCCAGCGCCCGAACGCCTCGGGGTCGGCGTTGCCGTCGGTGTGCGGCAGGAACTCGGGAGCGCGGTAGATGTTGGTGTTGGGCACCCGGAACGTCGACGGCACGAGCGGCTCGAACGGCGCCTTCATCGGCGGCAGGCCGGTGATCGACAGGGCGCCCTGCGGCGTGCCGTGGTAGGCGATCGCGCGGGAGATGACCTTGTGCTTGGTGGGCCGCCCGGTGAGCTTGAAGTACTGCTTCGCGAGCTTCCACGCGGTCTCGACGGCCTCGCCGCCGCCGGTGGTGAAGAAGACCTTGTTGAGGTCCCCCGGGGCGTAGCCGGCGATCCGCTCGGCGAGCTCGATCGCGTTGGGGTGGGCGTAGGACCAGAGCGGGAAGAACGCCAGCTCCTTGGCCTGGCGGGCCGCGGCCTCGGCGAGGTCCTCGCGGCCGTGGCCGAGCTGGCTGACGAAGAGGCCGGCGAGCGCGTCGAGGTACTTGGTGCCCTTCGCGTCCCAGATGTAGGCGCCCTCGCCCCGGACGATGATCGGCACGTCGGCCTTCTCGTAGCTCGAGTGCCGGGTGAAGTGCATCCAGAGGTGCTCGCGCGCGGAGCGCTGGAGGTCGCCGTAGGTCTCGTCGTCCATGGGGACCATCGTGCCGAGCGCCTGTGTCGAATGCAAGTGAACTGCAAGGGATTCCGTGGCGCAGGAGCGGCTAGATTGTCCAAGTCGTGATCTTCTGGCCGTTGCAGGTGCGGATTCCGTCGCGACGGCCGGATGAGCGTGAACAGGAGGGGCCGATGGGTCGAGAGGTGCTGGTGCTGCGCGGGGGAGCGGCCTTCGACGGCCACGCGTACCGCCCCGGCCACGGGGTCGTCGTCGCCGACGGGCGCGTGCGCGCGCTCGCGTCCGAGGGTGAGCTCGGGTCGTACGTCGGTGCCGGCGAGCGGGCCGAGGAGGTCGACCTCGCCGGCGGTCTCGTGCTGCCGGGGTTCCAGGACGCCCACGTGCACCCGGTGCAGGGCGGCCTGCTCCGGCTGCGCTGCGACCTCGCCGACCTGGACACGCGCGAGGACTACCTCGACGCGGTCGGTGCCTACGCCGCGGCGCACCCCGACCTGGCCTGGGTGGTCGGGGGCGGCTGGACCATGTCCGTCTTCGGTACGGCGGGGCCGCGGGCCGACGACCTGTCGGCGGTCGTGCCGGACCGGCCGGTCGTGCTGGTCAACCGCGACCACCACGGCACCTGGGTCAACCGCCGCGTCCTGGAGCTGGCCGGCATCGACCGGCACACGCCGGACCCGGCCGACGGCCGGATCGAGCGCGACGCGGGCGGCGAGCCGACCGGGATGCTGCACGAGGGCGCGATGCACCTCGTCGACCACCTCGTGCCGCCGACCTCCGAGGACGACTACTACGCCGGGCTGCTGGAGGCGCAGGCCTACCTCCATGCGTGCGGGATCACCGCCTGGCAGGACGCCATCCTCGGCGACTACGCCGGCGGGGCCGACGCCTCGCCGGCCTACCTGCGGGCCGTCGAGGCGGGCACCCTGACCGCGCGCGTCCGCGGCGCGCTGTGGTGGCGGCGCGACCGGGGCGAGGAGCAGGTCGAGGACCTCCTCGCGCGGCGCGAGCGCTACACGCGCGGCCGTCTGGTCGCCGGCTCGGTCAAGGTGATGCAGGACGGCATCGCCGAGAACTTCACGGCCGGCATGACCACGCCGTACCTCGACGGATGCGGGCACGACACCGCCAACTTCGGGCTCTCCTTCGTCGACCCCGTCGCCCTGCGCGCCCACGTGACGCGCCTGGACGCCGAGGGTTTCCAGGTGCACGTCCACGCGATCGGCGACCGCGCCGCGCGGGAGGCGCTCGACGCGTTCGAGGCCGCCCGCGCCGCCAACGGGCCGCGCGGCAACCGGCACCACGTCGCGCACCTGCAGGTCGTGCACCCCGACGACGTGCCGCGCTTCGCCGCGCTCGAGGTCACCGCCAACCTGCAGCCGCTGTGGGCGCACCTCGACGACCAGATGGTCGAGATGACGATCCCGTTCCTCGGCGACGAGCGCAGCGGCTGGCAGTACCCGTTCGGCGACCTCGCCCGCGCCGGCGCCTCCCTCGCGGCCGGCAGCGACTGGCCGGTGACCACGCCCGACCCGCTCGCCGCGATCCACGTCGCGGTCAACCGGTGGGCCTACGGCGAGAGCGGCCGCGCGGGCACGGAGCCGTTCCTGCCGGAGCAGGCGCTGACCCTCGCGCAGGCGTTCGCGGCGTACACGAGCGGGTCGGCGCGCACCAACCACCACGACGACACCGGCACGCTGGCGCCGGGCCGGCTCGCGGACCTCGCGGTGCTCGACCGGGACCCGTTCGCGGGCGACCCGGCGGAGATCGGGGCGACCCGGGTGCGCGCGACGTACGTGGACGGGGTGCGCGTCTTCGGCGACTGACACCGGCGGTCAGATCGGGCCATTCATGAAGATTTCGTTGCCTGCCCGGGTCAGCCCTACCGATTCCGTTGTCGCCTCGTTAGGGTTTCGACCAAGACCGACACGGCACGAGATGGGATGGGCATGGCTGACAAGGCGTTCCGCAACGTGATCAACGGCGAGCTGGTCGACGCCGCCTCCGGCGAGACCTACGACGTCCTCGACCCGACCACCGGCGAGGTCTACGCGACCGCCCCGATGTCCGGCAAGGAGGACCTCGACCGCGCCTACGCCGCCGCCGACAAGGCGTTCCCGGGCTGGGGCGGCAGCACCCCGCAGGACCGCTCCAACGCGCTGCTCAAGCTGGCCGACGCCATCGAGTCCCGCGTCGAGGAGATCAACGCCGTCGAGTGCAAGGACACCGGCAAGCCGCTCGGCCTGACGATGTCGGAGGAGATGCCCTACGCCTCCGACCACTTCCGCTTCTTCGCCGGCGCGGCGCGCGTGCTCGAGGGCCGGTCGGCCGGCGAGTACATGGCCGACCACACGTCGTACGTACGACGCGAGCCGATCGGCGTCGTCGGCCAGGTGACGCCGTGGAACTACCCGCTGCTGATGATGATCTGGAAGGTCGCGCCGGCCCTCGCCGCCGGCAACACCGTCGTGCTGAAGCCGTCCGACACCACCCCGGCCTCCTCGACGCTGCTCGCCGAGATCGCCGCGGAGTTCCTGCCGCCGGGTGTCCTCAACGTCGTGTGCGGCGACCGCGACACCGGCCGCGCGCTGGTCGAGCACCCGACGCCGCAGATGGTCGCCATCACCGGCTCTGTGCGCGCCGGCATGGAGGTCGCGAAGTCCGCGGCCACCGACCTCAAGAAGGTGCACCTCGAGCTCGGCGGCAAGGCGCCGGTGATCGTGTTCGACGACGCCGACATCGCCTCGGCCGCGCAGTCGATCGCCGAGGCCGGCTACTTCAACGCCGGCCAGGACTGCACCGCCGCGACGCGCGTGCTCGCCGGCCCCGGTGCCCACGCCGACTTCGTGGCCGCGCTCACCGAGGCGGCCAAGGGCATCCGCACCGGCATGCCCGACGACGAGGACGTGCTCTACGGCCCGCTCAACAACACCAACCAGCTCGAGCGGGTCGCCGGGATGGTCGACCGGCTGCCCGACCACGCGAGCCTCGAGACCGGCGGCGCGCGGCAGGGCGACAAGGGCTACTTCTACGAGCCGACCGTGCTGTCCGGCCTCAAGCAGGACGACGAGCAGATCCAGACCGAGATCTTCGGCCCGGTCATCACCGTGCAGAAGTTCTCCGACGAGGCCGAGGCGCTGGCCTGGGCCAACGGCGTGCAGTACGGCCTCGCCTCCAGCGTGTGGACCAAGGACCACGGGCGCGCGATGCGGATGTCCAACAAGCTCGACTTCGGCTGCGTCTGGGTCAACACCCACATCCCGTTCATCTCCGAGATGCCGCACGGAGGGTTCAAGCACAGCGGGTACGGCAAGGACCTGTCGATGTACGGGCTGGAGGACTACACCCGCATCAAGCACGTCATGCACTACGTCGGGGAGTGAGAGGTGCGCATCCTCCTCGTCGGCGCCGGCGGCGTCGGCTCGGCCTTCGCCGCCATCGCGTCCAGGCGTGACTTCTTCGAGCAGATCGTCGTCGCCGACTACGACCAGGGCCGTGCCGAGCGTGCCGCCGAGGCCGACCCCCGGTTCGTGGCCGCCCAGGTCGACGCCTCGTCGGCAGAGTCGGTCGAGCGGCTCGTGCGGAAGCACGGCGTCACGCACGTGATGAACGCCGTCGACCCGGTCTTCGACATGCCGATCTTCGACGGCGCCTTCGCCGCCGGGGCCGACTACCTCGACATGGCGATGTCGCTGAGCAAGCCGCACCCCGAGACGCCGTACGAGACGCCGGGGGTGAAGCTCGGCGACGAGCAGTTCGCCAAGGCGGGGGAGTGGGAGGCCGCCGGCCGCCTGGCCCTCGTCGGCATCGGCGTCGAGCCCGGGCTGTCCGACGTCTTCGCGCGGTACGCCGCAGACCACCTGTTCAGCGACATCGACGAGCTCGGCACCCGCGACGGCGCCAACCTCGTCGTCACCGACGACGACGGCAACGAGATCTTCGCGCCGTCGTTCTCGATGTGGACCACGATCGAGGAGTGCCTCAACCCGCCGGTGGTGTGGGAGAAGGGCGAGTGGCACACGACCCCGCCGTTCAGCGAGCCGGAGGTCTTCGACTTCCCCGAGGGGATCGGGCCGGTCGAGTGCGTCAACGTGGAGCACGAGGAGGTGCTCCTCATGCCGCGCTGGGTGGACTGCCGGAGGGCGACGTTCAAGTACGGCCTCGGCGACGAGTTCATCAACATCCTCAAGGTGCTGCACACGCTGGGCCTCGACCGCACCGACAAGGTGCGCGTCAAGGGCGTCGAGGTCAGCCCGCGCGACGTCGTGGCGGCCGTGCTGCCCGACCCGGCGACCGTCGGTCCGCGGATGAAGGGCAAGACCTGCGCCGGCCTCTGGGTCACCGGCACGGGCAAGGACGGCGCCCCGCGCTCGACGTACCTGTACCACGTGGTCGACAACGAGTGGTCGATGCGCGAGTACGGCCACCAGTGCGTGGTCTGGCAGACCGCGGTCAACCCCGTGGTCGCGCTCGAGCTGCTGGCCAACGGCACCTGGTCCGGCGCCGGAGTCCTCGGGCCGGAGGCGTTCGACGCGCAACCGTTCCTCGACCTGCTCACGGCCTACGGGTCGCCCTGGGGGATCAAGGAGCTCGCGTGACCGAGCGGACCGTCCCGATCCTGCCGAGCCGCGACCTCGCGGAGACGCTGGAGTTCTGGGGGCGGCTCGGGTTCGAGAGCGTCGGGGAGCCGCCGGAGACCTACGGCTACTGCATCCTGCGCCGCGGCGACCTGCACCTGCACTTCTACGCCGACCCGGGCGTGGACCCCCTGACCACGGCGTTCAGCTGCTACGCGTACGTCGACGACGCCCAGGCGCTGCACGACGAGTGGGCGCGGCTGGTCGACCCCGACCCGCCGACGGGCAGCCGGATCATGCCGCCGGTGGACACCGACTACGGCATCCGGGAGTTCGCGGTCGTCGACCGCAGCGGCAACCTGCTGCGCGTCGGGTCGTTCGTCAGCTGAACGGGTTGGTCCACCAGCCGAGGTCGACGGCCCTCACCTCGGGGTTGCGCGCGTCCCAGCAGCTCCAGTGCGGGTCGGCGTCGGGCCAGCTGACCCAGTCGAGGCGGTAGGACCGGAAGTTGCCCCCGGCGTACTCGTTGCACTCGTCAGCCGCGGCCCGCTCCATGCCCGGCGCCACCATCGGGCCGTAGAAGTAGATGGCCGCCGCGAGCAGCACGAAGATCACGACCAGCATCGACCGGACGGACCGGGTCGACAGGCCGGACTGACCCACAGCGGAAACGCCCACGCTCCTACCTCCTGGCAGAAGGGTAGGGACTGCACGCCCGATTCGCCGGGAAACGCGCAATCGGTCGGCAGGTCAGGCGGTGGCGGCGAACGCCTCCGCGACCACGTCGAACGCCTCCTCGAGCAGCGGCTCGGGCATCACCAGCGGCGGCAGGAACCGCAGCACGTTGCCGTAGGTGCCGCAGGTGAGTGTCACGACACCCTGCTGGTGGCAGTGCGCGGAGATCCGGCCGGCACGGACGGGCTCGGGGGAGTGCCCGTCCGTGCCGACGATCTCGACCGCGACCATGGCCCCCCGGCCGCGGACGTCTCCGACGCAGGCGTGCTCCTCGCGGATCTCGCCCAGCCTGCGCGTCATCACCTCGCCGAGCCGGCGTGCGGCCGCGGCGAGGTCGTTCTTCTGCATCGTCTCGATGGCACCGAGCGCCGCCGCGCACGCGACCGGGTTGCCGCCGTAGGTGCCGCCCAGGCCACCGACGTGCACGGCGTCCATGATCTCGGCGCGGCCGGTCACGGCGGCCAGCGGGAAGCCGCCGGCGATGCCCTTGGCGGTGGTCACCAGGTCGGGCACGACGCCCTCGTGGTCGCAGGCGAACCAGTCGCCGGTGCGGCAGAAGCCGGTCTGGATCTCGTCGGCGACCAGGACGATCCCCGACTGCTCGGTCCACTCCCGCAGCCGCGGCAGGAACCCGTCGGCGGGTACGACGAAGCCACCCTCGCCGAGGATCGGCTCGATCACCAGGCAGGAGAGGTTCGCGGCGCCGACCTGCTTCTCCAGCACGTCGATCGTGCGCTCCGCGGCCTGCTCGCCGGTGATCGGCGCCGGCTCGCGGAACGGGTAGGACATCGGCGCGCGGTAGACCTCACCGGCGAACGGGCCGAACGAGTGCTTGTAGGGCATGTTCTTCGCGGTCATCGCCATCGTCAGGTTGGTGCGCCCGTGGTAGGCGTGGTCGACCACCGCGACCGCCTGCCGGCCGGTGAAGGCACGGGCGATCTTGACGGCGTTCTCGACGGCCTCGGCGCCGGAGTTGAGCAGCGCGGACTTCTTCGCGTGCGTGCCCGGCGTCAGCTCGCCGAGCTTCTCCGCGACGTCGACGTAGCCGTCGTACGGCGTGACCATGAAGCAGGTGTGCGTGAACGCCGCGACCTGCTCGCTGACCCGCTCGACGACGGCCGGGGCGCTGTTGCCGACGCTGGTCACGGCGATGCCGGAGGCGAGGTCGATCAGCGAGTTGCCGTCGGCGTCGACCAGGACGCCGCCCCCGGCGGCCTCGACGAACACCGGCAGCGTGGTGCCGACCCCCGCGGCGACGTGCTCCTGACGGCGGGCGAACTTGGCCCGCGACACGGGACCGGGGATCTCGGTGACGAGCCGCCGCTCCTGCGGGAGCCCGGGCCCTCCGGCGGCGTGGTCTGCGGCGTCGGTCATGGGGGCAGCGTAGGCCAGGGCCGCGGCGAGCCGCTACGGATCCCGGACGGATTTCTGCCGGCCTCGGACGAAAACCGCGGTGTAGACCACCGTCGGCGAGCGAATCCGTGTCGGTTGCCACGACTCGGGCAGGATGGTGCGGTGACTTCCGCAGCCGCTCGCCCCCGTGACGTCGTGATCCTGGGCTCCACCGGGTCCGTGGGCACCCAGGCGCTGGAGCTGGTGCGCCGCCACCCCGACCGGTTCCGGGTCGTCGGCCTGACCGCCGGCGGCGGCAACAAGGACCTGTTCGCGGAGCAGGTCCGCGAGCTCTCCCCGGCGTTCGCCGACCTCGGGGAGGAGGCGTCTATCGCGGCGGCCGCGATGGAGTGCGACGTCGTGCTCAACGGGATCTCCGGCGCGGTCGGCCTGCGCCCGACGGTCGCGGCGCTCGAGGCCGGCAACACGCTCGCCCTGGCCAACAAGGAGTCGCTGATCATCGGCGGTCCCGTGGTCACCACGCTCGCCAAGCCCGACCAGATCGTGCCCGTCGACAGCGAGCACAGCGCGCTGGCCCAGTGCCTGCGCGGCGGCCGCTTCGACGAGGTACGACGGCTCGTCCTCACCGCCAGCGGTGGGCCGTTCCGCGGGCGGAGCCGCGACGAGCTGCACGACGTGACGCCGGCGCAGGCACTGGCGCACCCGACCTGGTCGATGGGCCCGCTGGTCACGATCAACTCGGCGACGCTGGTCAACAAGGGTCTCGAGGTGATCGAGGCGCACCTGCTGTTCAACCTGCCCTTCGAGCGGATCGACGTGGTCGTGCACCCGACGTCGGTCGTGCACTCGATGGTCGAGTTCGACGACGGCTCGACGCTGGCCCAGGCCAGCCCGCCGTCGATGCTGATCCCGATCGCGCTCGGGCTGGCCTGGCCCGACCGCGTGCCGCACGCCGCGCCCGGCATGGACTGGACCCGGCCGGAGACCTGGCAGTTCTTCCCGCTCGACGACGAGGCCTTCCCGGCCGTGGCGCTGGCGCGCCGCGCGGGCAGCCTGGGCGGCACCGCCCCGGCCGTCTACAACGCCGCCAACGAGGTGTGCGTCCAGGCGTTCCTCGACGGTGAGATCAGGTTCACCGACATCGTCCCCACCATCGAGCGCGTGCTCGCCGCCCACGACGTACCCTCGAACATGACGGACCTGACCGTCGACGACGTACTCGCCGCGGACGCCTGGGCGCGCGACCGCGCCGCCGCTGCCTGACCGCCCGAGAAGGACCTGTCCCGATGCTGACCGTGCTCATGTACACGCTGGGCGTGCTGCTGTTCGTGGTCGGCATCGCCGTGTCCATCGGGCTGCACGAGGTCGGCCACCTGTACCCCGCCAAGAAGTTCGGCGTGAAGGTCACCCAGTACTTCGTCGGCTTCGGCCGCACGCTGTGGTCGACCCGCCGCGGCGAGACGGAGTACGGCGTCAAGGCGGTCCCGCTCGGCGGCTACGTCAAGCTCGTCGGCATGCTCCCGCCCGGGCGCGAGGACAAGGTCGACGCCGAGGGACGTCTCAAGGTCCGCAAGTCCAACACCGGCATGTTCACCCAGGTGATCAGCGACGCCCGCGCGGCGGAGTACGAGCTGGTCGAGCCGGGCGACGAGGACCGCCTCTTCTACAAGCTGCCGTGGTGGAAGAAGGTCATCGTCATGGCCGGCGGGCCGACGGTGAACCTCGTCCTCGCCTTCATCTGCTTCAGCATCCTGTTCATGGGCCACGGCACCCTCGGCACGACCGTCGACGAGGTGTCCGACTGTGTCGTCGCCGCCAAGCCCGGCGTGACCAAGGTCCGGGCCTGCAGGGACACCGACCCGGTCGCACCGGCCAAGGAGGCCGGGCTGCAGCCGGGCGACAGGATCACCGCGCTGAACGGCGAGGAGGTCACCGCCTGGGACCAGGTCACCACGCTGATCCGCGCCAACGCCGGCGGCCGCATGGAGATCTCGTTCGTGCGCGACGGCGAGCCGATGACGGCGGTGACCAACACCCGCGTGTCCGACCGGCCCTCGCTCACCGACCGCGACGAGGTGGAGAAGGTCGGGTTCCTCGGCGTCGTCCCGACCAGCAACCTGGTCCGCCAGGGCCCCGGGTACGTCGTCACCACGATGGCCGCGAACACCCGGGACACCATCCAGGCGATCGGCTCGCTCCCGGTGAAGCTCTACCACGTCGGCCGTGCCGCGGTCGGCCTCGAGGAGCGCGCCGACGACAGCCCGATGAGCGTGGTCGGCGCGAGCCGGGCGGCCGGCCAGGTCACCTCCGCCCACCAGGTCCCGCTGGTCGACCGGCTGTTCTGGATCGTCGGGATGCTGGGCGCGCTCAACCTGTTCCTCGGCATGTTCAACTTCGTGCCGCTGCTCCCGCTCGACGGCGGGCACATCGCCGGCGCGCTCTACGAAGCCGCGCGCCGCGGCGTGGCGCGGGTCTTCCGCCGGCCCGACCCCGGCTACTTCGACACCGCCAAGCTGCTGCCGGTCGCCTACGTCATGGCCGGCGCCATCGCGGTGATGAGCGTGGTGCTCATCTACGCAGACATCGTCGTCCCCGTGCAGGTCGGCTGACCCCGTACCTCGACCGTCCCGACCGACCTTTCGAAAGGAACCCCGTGACCTCGATCGACCTGGGCATGCCCGCCGCGCCGCCGCCGGTGCTCGCGCCGCGCCGGAAGTCTCGCCAGATCAAGGTGGGCAAGGTCCTCGTCGGGGGCGACGCGCCCGTGTCGGTGCAGTCGATGACCACGACGCTCACCGCCGACGTCAACACCACGCTGCAGCAGATCGCCGAGCTCACCGCGTCCGGCTGCGACATCGTGCGCGTGGCCTGCCCCTCGCAGGACGACGCCGACGCGCTGCCGCAGATCGCGCAGCACTCGCAGATCCCGGTCATCGCCGACATCCACTTCCAGCCGAAGTACGTCTTCGCCGCGATCGACGCCGGCTGCGCCGCCGTCCGCGTGAACCCCGGCAACATCCGCAAGTTCGACGACCAGGTCAAGGAGATCGCGGCCGCCGCGAAGGACCGCGGCACCTCGATCCGGATCGGCGTCAACGCCGGCTCGCTCGACAAGCGGCTGCTGGAGAAGTACGGCAAGGCGACCCCCGAGGCCCTCGTCGAGTCGGCCGTCTGGGAGGCGTCGCTGTTCGAGGAGCACGGCTTCCACGACTTCAAGATCTCGGTCAAGCACAACGACCCGGTCGTGATGGTGCAGGCCTACGAGATGCTCGCCGAGCGCGGCGACTGGCCGCTGCACCTCGGCGTCACCGAGGCCGGGCCGGCGTTCCAGGGCACGATCAAGTCGTCCGTCGCCTTCGGCGCGCTGTTGGCCAAGGGCATCGGAGACACGATCCGGGTGTCGCTGTCCGCGCCGCCGGTCGAGGAGGTCAAGGTCGGCCTGCAGATCCTGGAGTCGCTGAACCTCCGCCCGCGCCGGCTCGAGATCGTCTCCTGCCCGTCGTGCGGCCGCGCCCAGGTCGACGTCTACAAGCTCGCCGACGAGGTGACCGCCGGTCTCGAGGGGCTCGAGGTGCCGCTGCGCGTCGCCGTCATGGGCTGCGTCGTCAACGGGCCGGGCGAGGCCCGCGAGGCCGACCTCGGCGTGGCGTCCGGCAACGGCAAGGGCCAGATCTTCGTCAAGGGCGAGGTCATCAAGACCGTTCCCGAGTCGAAGATCGTGGAGACCCTGATCGAGGAGGCCATGCGGATCGCCGAGGAGATGGGCGAGCCTGTCGACGGCGAGGGTGGCGGTGCCACCGTCTCCGTCGGCTGACGCCGCGGTCCCGCTGCCGCTGCTGCGGGACCACGACTTCCTCAGGTACGTCGCCGCACGCGGGCTCTCGCTCGTCGGCACCATCACGACCCTGATCGCGCTGCCGGTGCTGGTCTACCGGCTCAGCGGCTCGGCGTCGCTCACCGCGCTCGTCACCGCGCTGGAGGCGGCGCCGTACCTGCTGTTCGGTCTGCTCGCGGGCGCCTTCGGCGACCGCTGGAACCGCCGCGTCACGATGGTGCGCGCGGACCTGCTCGGCGCGGCGCTGCTCGCCAGCGTGCCCGTCGCGCACTGGCTCGACGTGCTCACCGTGCCGCACATCCTCGCCGTCGCGTTCCTCGGCCCGACCCTCGCCGTGTTCTTCGACGGCGCCGCCTTCGGGGCGCTGCCGACGCTGGTCGGGCGCGGCCGCGTCGCGCAGGCGAACTCCTACGTGTGGACGGTGCAGAACCTCGCCGAGATCGTGGTGCCCTCCCTCGTGGGCCTCGCGCTGGCGTTCGCGCACCCGGCGACGCTGCTCACCCTGGACGCGCTCAGCTTCGCGGCGTCGGCGCTGCTGCTCGCCGGCATCGCCCGGCCGCTCCAGGACGACACCCGGGTGCGCAAGCCGCTGTCGCTGCGCGGGATCGGCGAGGACATCGGCGAGGGCCTCGGCTACCTCTGGCGGCACCCCGGCATCCGCACGATGACGATCGTCGGGTTCACCCAGTGCGTGGCCGGGGGCGGCTTCGTGTCGCTGATGGTCGTTTGGTCCGACCGGCAGCTCGACATCGGCACCGAGGGGCTGCGCTTCGGCATCGTCTACGGGTCGTGGGCGATCGGCAGCATCGTCGCCTCGCTGTCGCTGCCGCGCCTCCTGCGGGGTACGACGCCCGCCCGGGTCACGCTCGTCGCGCTGCCGTTCTCGGCGGCGCTCGGCGTGCTCACCCCGATCTGGACGGACTGGCGGCTCGGCGCGCTCTCCCTGCTGGTGTGGAGCGTCTTCTACACGACCGTCGTCATCAACTCGATCTCCTACCGCCAGGAGGTCACGCCCGAGCACCTGCTCGGCCGGGTCAACACCGCGGGCCGGATGCTGTCGTGGGGCGTCGGGTGGACCGGTGGGGCGTTCCTCGCGGGTGCGCTGGCGAGCACGCTCGGGGTGCAGGCCACGATGTTCGCCTGCACCGCCGCGTCGTTCGTCGGGGTGCTCGTCGCCTGGACCTCACCGCTCGCGCGTGCCCGACAGCTGGCGGTTGAGTGAGAACAGCCGGCCGAGCACCGGCATCAGCACGATGTTCACGCCGTGCAGCACGCCGATGATCAGCAGGATGCCGGCGATGCGTGCCGTCTCGACCTTGAGCTGGTCGGCGTCGACGGTCGGGTTCCAGTCGATCGCGCGCTCGAAGTTGACCGTGAACAGGATGTATGCCGCGAAGATCAGGTAGTACACGATGTCGGTCAGCACGATGTAGCTCTTGCCGGTCAGCGGGTTGTCGTGGAAGACGTCGGCGGCGTACGCCCGGCCGAACCGCTTGATGAAGGGGCCGAGCCACAGCGCCATGGCGACCAGCACACCGGTCGTGAAGAGCTCCAGGAACCACCAGGGCATGGCAGGCCGTCCGTTCTCGTAGGGGGTCAGGATCAGGACGGCGGCGGCCAGGGCGGCCACCACCGCGGCGCCGAGCGCCAGGGCACGGTTGCGGGTACGCCGCCGTACCCGGTCGCCGTCGATGCTGTCGCGCACCCGGGCGAACAGGTCCGGCGACGGGGCGCCGCTCGTGTCGCTCGTCAGGGTCTCGCGCAGCCGGTCCTCGAGCTGGCTCATCGGAGTCCTCCCAGGTCGTCGGACAGGTTCTTCAGCCCCCGGGTCAGGTGGGTCTTGACGGAGTTGCGCGAGACGCCCAGCGTCTCGGCGATCTCGTCGACCGACAGGTCCAGGTAGTAGCGCAGCACCACGCAGTCGCGTTGCCGCCTCGGCAGCGCGCGCAGCGCGACGACCACCTCGGAGACGTCCTCGTTGCGGGTCACGTGGTCCTCGACGGAGTGGGGGTCGATCTCCGCGGGCGGGCGGTGCCGGAGGGACACCAGGCCGCGCCGGTTGTGGTCGCGGGCCAGGTTGATCACGATCGAGCGCAGGTACGCCGCCGCCCGGTCCTCGTCGCGGATCCGGTGGCCGTGCCGGGTCAGCCGGATGAACGCCTCCTGGACCAGGTCCTCGGCGGCGGTGGTGTCGTCGACGAACCACCGGGCCATCTGCACCAGGCGCGGGGCCTCGGACTGGTACAGGAGCACGACCAGCGCGTCGACGTTGTCGACCGGTCGCGTCGCGGCCTCGACGGTCCCCCCGGCCATCCGCGTCTCCGCCCCCTCCATGGTGGTCATCAAAGAGCCTGACGGCCGAGATCCGCCAGCGGGTGACAGGCGTGGCGAGATTTCTTTTCTTTTTCCGACTGTCACCCGGCGGGCCGGCACGGCCGTCTGTCCCGGTGATCGCAACGAAAGCTGAACGCACACAGGAGGGGACATGGGACGACAGGGGAGGACCGTGCTGCGGGGGGCGGTGGCGCTCGGCGTGGCGGTGCCGGCCGTGGCGCTCGCGCTGCAGCCGGCGCAGGCCGGTAACGGGGACGGCGGGGGAGCGGTGGTCGCGGTCGACGACCTGCGCGACCTGCAGCCGGGGCGGGTCGACCCGCTGGACGGGGCGACTGCGGGCCTGACCGTGGTCCGGCACGACGGCTCGACGAGCTTCACGTTCCGGCTGCAGCACGTGCAGAAGACCGCGAGCGAGCGCGTCTTCGGCGCGCACCTGCACGTCGGACCTTGCGTCGCCGGCGACGGCGGTGCGGCGAAGGCGCACTACAACACCGACTCCCTGGCCGGTGACACCACGCCGGAGATCAGCCGGGACACCGAGGTCTGGCTCGACTTCCAGGTCAACGCCGGCGGGTCGGGGCACGCGTTCGCGACCGTCCCCTTCGAGATCCAGCCCGGCCAGCGGTCCGTCGTCGTGCACGCTCTGCCGACGGCGCCCAACGGGACCGCCGGCGACCGGCTCGCCTGCCTGCCGGTGGTCGTCCGATGAGGGCCGCGCGCACGATCGGCACCGGGCTGCTGCTCGGCGTCGGCTGGGGTGTGCTGGCGCGCGGGTGGATGCGGCTGGTGTCCGAGGACCCGTCGTTCTCGTGGGAGGGGACATTGTTCATCCTCGGCCTCGCGGGCTGGTTCGGCGTCGGCCTCGGGGTGGTGGCGGCGGCACGGCAGAGACACGGCAGCGGCTGGTGGCGCCTCGCCGTCCTGCCGACGCTGCTGCTGTTCGCCGGGCCGGGGATGCTGTTCCTGCCGCTCGTCGTCCTGGGCGGGTTCGCCGCCTCGGATCGGGGGCCGGTCGTCCTGCGCGTGCTGGCCGGCGTCGTGGCTGCGGGGGCACCCGTCGCGTTGCTGCTGGCGACCGGATCCGAGATCGGTCCGGACATCTCGCTGGTCGTCGCGCTGGGCGGCTTCTGGTTCCTCGGCGCACTGCTCGCGCTCGGTGCCTCGCTCGTCTGGCGACGCTGGCCAGACCGGGTCCGTGCGCCCTCACGGGTGAGGCCCGCCATGGCCTAGGCTCCGTGGCGTGCTCCGCACGCACCACGGCCTCCACCTGCTGGGGCCCGCCGACCTCCCCGACATGGAGGAGCTCACGGCGCGCGACCCCGTCGTCAACGTGTTCGCGGACTACCGTGCGCGGCTGACCCGGCTCGACCCGCGGTGGCTCGGCGGTGAGGTGTGGGGCTACCGCGTGGACGGGCAGCTGGTCGCGGCGTGCCACGCCGCGGCCAACCTCGTCCCGGTCAACGCCGACCTCGACGCGGTGCGCGCCTTCGCGGAGCGCGCCGCGTCGGCGCCGCGCCGGTGCGCCACCCTCGTCGGTCCGGCGGACCAGGTGGACCCGATGTGGGACCTGCTCAGCCAGTCGTGGGGGCCCGGCCGGGAGGTCCGGCGCCACCAGCCGCACCTCGAGATGCGCACGCGCTCCGCGGTCGCGGCCGACCCGCTCGTCCGCCGTACGACGGCGGAGGACCTGGAGGCGCTCTACCCGGCCTGCGTCGCGATGTACACCGAGGAGGTCGGCGTCTCGCCCGAGGCCGGCGGGGGAGCGACGCTCTACCGCGCGCGGATCGCCCAGCTGATCGCCAAGGGCTGGTCGTACGCCCGCATCGAGGACGGGCGGGTCGTGTTCAAGGCCGAGGTCGCCGCCGCGTCGCCGTACGCCTGCCAGGTGCAGGGCGTCTGGGTCGCGCCCGAGCGCCGGGGGGAGGGTCTCGCGACCGCCGGCATGGCCGCCGTCGTCGACCTCGCGCTCGCCGACGTCGCGCCGGTCGTGTCGCTCTACGTCAACGAGCACAACACGCCCGCGCGGCGGGTCTACGAGCGGGTCGGCTTCACGCAGACCGCCGAGTTCACGACCGTGATGTTCTGAGGGACCACCTCGTGGCCCCGGCGGGCGGCTCGTCGTCGGCAAGACCAACGAGGACCGGGGCGTGCCCGGCATCGCCGAGGACCTGCGTGCCTGGGGGTGGCCGGACGTGCGCGAGGTGCGTCGCGCGCACAGCCACCCTGACGTGGAGATGACATTGGTCTGGTTCGACGCACCCTGACGGCGGCGGGCATGCCACGAGCCCCGCTGGGTGGCGGGGTGTGGAGCGGGGTGGTCAGGTCTCGGGGACGAGGAGCAGGTGCCGGCCGGGCTCTGCCGTTCGAGCACCCGACGACGGGGTGACGTCGAGAGTGCCCTCGCGATCACGCAGGAGCTGAAGCCCGTGCGGGCTGGTCCACAGGTAGGAGCCGAGCTCGAGGACGGTGTAGGTCCAGCCCGTGTGGGTCTTGAGCCGGTGGTGGCGTCGGCAGAGCCGGGCGATGTTGCACGAGCAGGTGCTTCCACCCTCGGCATGAGGCCGGACGTGGTCGCAGTCCGCCCGACGGGCGGACCGGGTGCACCAGGGGAAGACGCACGTGCCGTCGAGGTGGGTGGCCTGCTCGGCCAGCCGGTCCGGCGTCTCGTACGCGGAGGAGGACAGGTGCTCGGCGAGGTCGAGCACCGGCCGGACGGTGATGGTGGTGCCGGGTGTGCCGCACCAGGTGCGGACCTGGTCGGCGTCGACGAACGACCGGGTGTTGTCCACCCGCGCCAGGTGGGTCCCGGGCTGGTCGGTGATTGCGTCGGGCGTGACATGCACGTGGAGCACCACGTTCCGGCCTGACCCGGGAAGGTCCAACGAGGGGTCGGTGCCGCGGGCCAGCTCGCCGAGTGCGTGGGCACGCCGCACGTCCAGCGAGTCGGTGCAGCCGAGATCGGCCAGCCGCGCCGCGCCCGCGCTCAGCGCTGCGTCGAGGTCGAGCGCGTCGGCCAGGTCGAGGTCGCCCTGGACGTGGACGGTGCCGTCGTAGCCGACCTGCTCGGTGTGGATGGCGACGTGCCGCGCGTCCGCTGCGGCGAGCCGTCGCTGGTCTGCGACGTCGGGCTCGAACCTGACGAGTGCTTCCTCGATGAGCCGGTCGAGCTGGGCGGGGCCGATGCGGTGCGCGAACGGGGCGACGTGCCGGTCGACGTAGACCGCACCGTCACGCGAGAGGTGCAGCGTGGACCTGGCGACCCGGCGCGCCCGCCAGGCGGGGAGGTCGCCTGCCTGCACGCGGGCCCAGGTGCGGCGCAGTCGGTGCGCGAGCTCGACGGCCTCGTCGAGCAGGGACCGGCCGGCGTCGGTGGAGATGCGGAGCGCCGCGGCCAGCTCCGCGACCGCGAGCTCGTCGTCGGGGTGCAGCTCAGCCCAGTCCACGGCCAGCGCGAGGATCCGCGCCTCCTCGCGGTCGGCCGTCACGCGCGAGGCGCGGACGGCACCCAGGATGCCGGCGGAGGAGTCCGCCTGCTCGAGTGCCGTCGTCGCTGCCATGTGTCCATCAGACCAGGGACCACCGACAGTCCGGCCGCGTCCAGATCCCTTCTCCACAGGGGGTTGTCGAGATGCGTTCGCTCGCTCGCGACCGGTCTTCGACCACCGCGGCGCGGCCTCCGCCACCGCCGTGACTAACTGGTTCGCGAGGCCCGAAGGTGGTCGCATAGCCTTCTCCGCATGATCCTGCGGATGTCCACCCTGTTCGTACGCACGCTGCGCGAGGACCCCGCCGACGCCGAGGTGCCGAGCCACCGGCTCCTCGTGCGCGCGGGGTACATCCGGCGTGCGGGGCCGGGCCTCTACTCCTGGCTGCCGCTGGGTCTGCGCGTGCTGCGCAACATCGAGCGCATCGTCCGCGAGGAGATGGACGGGATGGGCGCGCAGGAGCTCCAGTTCCCCGCTCTGCTGCCCCGCGAGCCCTACGAGGCGAGCGGCCGCTGGACGGAGTACGGCGACGGCATCTTCCGGCTCAAGGATCGCAAGCAGGGCGACTACCTGCTCGGCCCAACGCACGAGGAGATGTTCACGCTGGCCGTGAAGGACCTCTACTCCTCCTACAAGGACCTGCCCGTCTGGCTCTACCAGATCCAGACCAAGTACCGCGACGAGGCGCGTCCCCGCGCCGGGCTGCTGCGTGGCCGCGAGTTCATCATGAAGGACTCCTACTCGTTCGACACCACCGACGAGGGGCTCGACGCGTCGTACGCCGCGCACCGCGAGGCCTACATCAGGACCTTCGACCGGCTCGGCTTCGAGTACGTCATCGTCAAGGCCACCGCCGGTGCGATGGGCGGCTCGAAGTCCGAGGAGTTCCTGGCGCGCGCCGACAACGGCGAGGACACCTACGTCCGCTGCACGCACTGCGACTACGCCGCCAACGTCGAGGCCGTCGAGGTCGCCGCGCCCCAGCCCGTGGCGTACGACGGCGTCCCCGCGGCGCACGCCGAGCAGACGCCCGACACCCCGACCATCGAGACGCTCGTCGACCACCTCAACGAGAAGTTCCCGCGCGACGACCGGCCCTGGCACGCCGGTGACACGCTGAAGAACGTCCTCGTCGTGCTCAAGCACCCCGACGGCACCCGCGAGCCGCTCGCCATCGGCCTGCCCGGCGACCGCGAGGTCGACGAGAAGCGGCTCGGCGGCCAGCTCGAGCCCACCGAGGTGGTGGCCTTCGAGGAGAAGGACTTCGCCGCGAACCCCGCGCTCGTCAAGGGCTACATCGGCCCCGGCGCGCTCGGCGAGAAGAACGCCTCAGGCATCCGCTACGTCGTCGACCCCCGGGTCGTCGAGGGCACCCGCTGGGTGACCGGCGCCGACGTCGACGGCAGCCACGTCATCGACCTGGTCGCCGGCCGGGACTTCACCCCCGACGGCACCATCGAGGCGGCCGAGGTGCGCGCGGGCGACCCCTGTCCCCGCTGCTTCGACACCGACGGCGGCACGCTCGAGACCGCGCGCGGCATCGAGATGGGCCACATCTTCCAGCTCGGCCGCAAGTACGCCGACGCGCTCGACCTGCGGGTGCTCGACGAGAACGGCAAGCTCGTCACGGTGACGATGGGCTCCTACGGCATCGGCGTCTCGCGCGCCGTCGCCGCCATCGCCGAGAACACCCACGACGAGCTCGGCCTGGTCTGGCCCCGCGAGGTCGCGCCGGCCGACGTCCACCTGGTCGCGACCGGCAAGGACCAGGCGGTCTTCGAGGCCGCCGCGGCGCTCGCCGAGAACCTCCACGGCCAGGGCCTCACCGTCCTGTACGACGACCGCCAGAAGGTCTCGCCCGGCGTGAAGTTCAAGGACGCCGAGCTGCTGGGCGTGCCGACGATCGTCGTGGTGGGCAAGGGCCTCGCCGACGGGGTCGTCGAGGTCAAGGACCGGGCGACGGCTGAGCGCACCGACGTCGCGCTCGACGAGGTGCCCGACCACGTCGTCCGGGTCGTCCGTGGCTGAACCCGTCCGGGCCCGCGACGACGTCCACGAGGTCGAGGCCGTCCTGTTCGACTGGGGCGGCACCCTCACGCCCTGGCACACGGTCGACTTCGGCGAGGAGGCCGAGGCGCTGCTGGCGGCCGTGGTCGACCCGCCCGACGACGCGGCCGACCTGCTGCGCCGTGCCGGCGACGCGGTGTGGTCCCGCAGCCGCGATCACCACACCAGCGCGACGGTGGCCGACCTCTTCCGGGAGGCCGGGCTCGAGCACGACGAGTCGCTGCTGACGGCGTACCGCGACTTCTGGTCCCCGCACACGACGACCGACCCCGACGTCGGGCCGCTGTTCGAGGCGCTGCGCGAGGAGGGCGTCAAGGTCGGCGTCCTGTCCAACACGGTGTGGCCGCGCGCCTGGCACGAGGAGTTCTTCGAGCGCGACGGCGTGCTGCACCTGATCGACGGCGACGTCTACACCAGCGAGATCCCGTGGACGAAGCCCGCGCCGCAGGCGTTCCGCGCGGCGATGGACGCGGTCGGCGTGGACGACCCGGCGCGCTGCGCCTTCGTCGGTGACCGCCTCTTCGACGACATCTGGGGCGCCGGCAACGTCGGCATGCGCACGATCCACGTGCCGCACAGCGACATCCCCCGCACGCAGGTCGGGCACAGCGAGGGCCGGCCCGACGCCGTCGTCCAGCGCCTCGCGGAGGTCCTCACCGTGGTGGCCGGCTGGCGCTGAGGCGGTCCGTCGACCCGCTGCACGATTCGGCACCTGCGCAAACCTGCACGAGTCGCCCCTTCCGCTGACCTGTCCGGACTGGGCAGGATCGGCGGGTCCCCGGGCGGGTGCCCGGGCGACGTTCTCGGGAAGGAACCTGGACATGACCCGTCTCCGCACACTGTCCCGTGCGACCGCCCTGGCCGGCGCCACCCTGCTGGCCCTCAGCGGACTCTCCGCCCCCGCCCAGGCCGCGCTGCCCACCGGCGAGCGTGGCCCGGCGTGCTTCGACCCGGCCGCGGCCGGAGCCGCTGTGACCACCGGGGCCGCGGCCCGCGGCGGCCACGGCTTCGGCGAGCGCGACCACCGCGACATCACCCCGGCCCAGCAGCGGGCCATCGAGGAGCGCACCGCGAAGATCCTCGCCCACGGCAAGGGCAAGCCGGGCGGCGGCGGGGGCGCCTCGGGCGTCCCGCAGGCGGGCAACATCCCCGTCTACGTGCACGTCATGGCCGACGCCAACGGCAACGGCGACGTGACCGACACCCAGATCGCCCAGCAGATCCAGGTGCTCAACAAGACCTACGGCGGCCAGGAGTCGGGCAGCGCGTCCAACACCGGCTTCACGTTCACGCTGGCCGGGACCGACCGGTACTACAACACCCAGTGGCACCAGGACAAGTCGAGCTCGACGTACCGGAGCCAGACCCGCCTGGGCGGCGCGAACGCGCTGAACATCTGGCTCGTCGACTTCGCCTACCTCGGCATCGCGACGTTCCCCTGGGACTACAGCCGCAACGGGGCCGTCGACGGCATCCGGGTGCACTACGCCTCGCTGCCCGGCGGCAGCATCGCCAACTACAACCTCGGCGAGACCGCGACCCACGAGGCCGGCCACTGGCTCGGGCTGTACCACACCTTCCAGGGCGGCTGCACGAGCACCAACGACGAGGTGTCCGACACCCCGGCGCAGAGCTCCGCGACCAGCGGCTGCCCGACCGGTCGCGACTCGTGCTCGCTGCCGGGCCTCGACCCGATCCACAACTACATGGACTACTCCTACGACTCCTGCTACTACGAGTTCACCGCG
Organism: Nocardioides iriomotensis; assembly: GCF_004168035.1. Lineage (GTDB taxonomy): Bacteria > Actinomycetota > Actinomycetes > Propionibacteriales > Nocardioidaceae > Nocardioides_B > Nocardioides_B iriomotensis. The sequence goes on from NZ_SDPU01000021.1 coordinate 213,736, forward strand.
GGGCAGACCACGCGGATGCAGCAGATGTTCGGCGCCTACCGCGTCTGACGCCTGCGGGTAGCAGTCCCAGTCCCTCCGTCGGGGCACGACGCGAGGTACGGCGCACGGCCGGGAACCACAGGTCCCGGCCGTGCGCCTTTGTCCGGTTTTCATCAGTTTGCGGTGGAACACGCCGAAACGGGTGGGGCCGGTGGTACGTGAGTTCCCGGAGCGCCCCCGCCACGATCGTCTCGGCCGGTGCAACGGCGCCGGCCCACTCCCACCTCTGAAGGACCCTCTGATGACCCGAAGCAGGACCCTCCGACGCGGGGCGGCGGTCGCCGGTGCCGCGTTCCTCCTGGTCGCCGGCGCGATCACGCCCGCGCAGGCCGCGCTCCCGCGGGGCGATCGCGGCACCGGGTGCTTCGACCCGGCCAGCATCGGCGCGGGCTCGGCCGCCAAGGGCGGGCGCGGTACCGACCACCGCCACGTCTCCTCCCAGGAGGCCAAGGCGATCCAGGCCACGACCAGGGACCGGCTCGCCGCCCGGGGCGTCGCCCCGGCCAAGCCGAACCAGGCCGGCAAGCCGCTGCTCGCCGTGACCGTGCCCGTCTACGTGCACGTGATGGCCGCGGCCGACGGCACCGGAGACGTGACCGACCAGCAGATCAGCGACCAGATCGCGGTGCTGAACACGACCTACGCCGGTGACGAGTCGCCGGCGGCCGCCGACCTGGGCATCACGTTCACGCTGGCCGGCACCGACCGTTACTACAACGACACCTGGCACAACGACAAGAACTCCAACCAGTACCGCAAGCTCACCCGCCAGGGCGGCGCGAACGCGCTGAACATCTGGCTGGTCGAGTTCAACTACCTCGGCATCGCGACCTTCCCCTGGGACTACCGCAACCAGGGCGCGATCGACGGGATCCGGGTGCTGTGGAGCAGCCTGCCCGGCGGCACCGAGCGCAACTACAACCTCGGCGAGACCGCCACGCACGAGGCCGGCCACTGGTTCGGGCTGTTCCACGTGTTCGAGGGCGGCTGCAAGGAGCCGTCGGGTGGCGACCAGGTCGCCGACACCCCGGCGCAGAGCACCGCCACCAACGGCTGTCCCGAGGGCCAGGACTCCTGCGCCGGCGGGGGTCTGGACTCCATCCACAACTACATGGACTACTCCTACGACTCCTGCTACGACCAGTTCACGCCGGGCCAGGCCGCCCGCGCCGCGGACATGTGGAACGCCTACCGGGCCTGACGACCAGCTCCCTCCCGGGTCCTCGCGCCCCGTCCCTCCTCCGAGGGGCGGGGCGCGCCCTGTGCCGGGGGCCGGCCGCCCGAGGAGTCAGAGCTCGGGCACGCCGGGGAACGGCATCGACTGCGCGCCGAAGCCGAGCGCCCGCACCGCCGAGTCGGTCAGCGCGTCGATCGCCCACTGCCGGTTGGCCCGGGCCGTGCTGCCGACGGCGGCGGCGTAGACCTCCGCGCAACGCTCCTCGATCTCCGCGGCGGCCGCCCGGCAGTCGGCCGCGGTCGTCGCGGCGTTGGGCAGCTCGTAGCTGACCTCGGCGGCCACCGGCTCGGCGTCCGCGTGCAGCAGGATCGCGGTGACCTGGTCGCGCCGCCCCCGGTGCACGGTGTACGCCGCCCGCAACGAGGCGGCCAGCCCGGGCTCGGCCGACGACGAGACGCGTCCGCCGAGCACGCCGTACACGTAGACGGCGGCGTGCTCGCCGGCCAGCGTCGCCTGCAGCGCCTCCTCGGGAGTCATCCAGCGCCCTCCGCGACCTGACGGACGAGCGTGGCCTGCTGCGCGGCCGACGCGGCCATGCTCGCCAGCACCCGGGCGAACGCCCCTGACTCGGCGGCGAACGCGCTGCGCTTGTCGACCAGGGCCAGGTCGTCCTCGCGGCGGGCCAGCCGCATCAGGGCACGGCGCCGGTCGTGCGGAACCGCCGCCTCGGCCTCCGGCTCCGGAGCCGAGGACGCCGACGGGCCGGCGCTCGGCAGCGGCTCGTCGGGCGCCGCCTCCTCGAGCAGAGCCACGTGCGCAGCGTGGGCGTCCCGCGCCGCGGTCAGCACGTCGGTGAGCCCGGGGAAGCGGGCGAGCGTCGCGTCGACGAGGTCGAGCAGCCGCTGCTCGTCGGCCAGCACGGTCGCCGCGAGCAGCACGTCGGGGTCGACCTGAGGCTCGGCCGCCTGGCTGCGTCGAGCCTGTCGGCGGGCCGGTGCCTGCGACGCGTTGGGGCTGCACGCCGCGACGCCGACGAGGGATCCGGCGGCCGCCACGAGGGCGGTCCTCCGGGTGACCGGCGTCGTCGGCGGGGCGTTCACCGGGCGACTCTATCCAGCCGTCCGGGCTGTGGCGTCATGCCCTAGGGTTGAGGCACCACAACAGCAGACGCAGGAAGGACGCCCGTGAGCACCGACCAGACCCGGGACCGACTTGCAGGGGTCCTCACCGACCCGCTGAGCGCTGTGGGCCTCGACCTCGAGGCGGTGGACCTCACTCCCGCGGGCAAGCGCCGGCTGCTGCGCGTGGCCGTCGACAAGGACGGCGGCGTCACGCTCGACGACATCGCCGACGCGACCAAGGAGGTCTCCCGGCTCCTCGACGAGTCCGACGTGATGGGCGAGCAGCCCTACACCCTCGAGGTCACCTCGCCCGGTGTCGACCGGCCCCTCACCCTGCCGCGGCACTGGCGGCGCAACGCCGGCCGGCTCGTGAAGGTCGCGCTGCGCGACGGCCGCACGGTCACCGGCCGGGTCACGAGCAGCGACGACACCTCCGTCGCGCTCGACGTCGAGGGCGGCGGCACCGAGCAGGTCGCGCTGGCCGACGTGGCGAAGGCCAAGGTGCAGGTCGAGTTCAACCGGAAGGAGAGCTGACGCATGGACATCGACATGACCGTGCTGCGCGCCCTCGAGCGCGAGAAGGAGATCTCCTTCGACATCGTCGTCGAGGCGCTGGAGCAGGCGCTGCTGACGGCGTACCACAAGACGCCCGGTGCGGTGGAGAAGGCGCGGGTCGAGCTCGACCGCAGGTCCGGGCACGTCACGGTGTACGCCGCCGAGACCGACGACGAGGGCAACGTGGTCGGCGAGTACGACGACACCCCCGACGGCTTCGGCCGGATCGCCGCGACGACCGCCAAGCAGGTCATCCTGCAGCGGCTGCGCGACGCCGAGGACGACATCAAGTTCGGTGAGTTCTCCGGCAAGGAGGGCGACATTATCTCCGGCGTGATCCAGCAGGGTCGCGACCCGCAGGACGTGATGGTCGACCTCGGCCGGCTCGAGGCGCTGCTGCCGGCCGCCGAGCGGGTGCCGGGGGAGACCTACGAGCACGGCGCCCGGATCAAGTGCCTCGTCGTCAGCGTCCGCAAGGGCATGCGCGGGCCGCAGGTGATGCTGTCCCGGTCCCACCCCAACCTGGTCAAGAAGCTGTTCGCCCTCGAGGTGCCCGAGATCGCCGACGGCACGGTCGAGATCTGCGGCATCGCCCGCGAGGCCGGCCACCGCACCAAGATCGCGGTCAAGTCCACGGTGCCGGGCGTCAACGCCAAGGGCTCCTGCATCGGGCCGATGGGCCAGCGCGTCCGGGCGGTGATGAACGAGCTGCACGGCGAGAAGATCGACATCGTCGACTGGTCCGAGGACCCCGCCGAGATGGTGGCGCACGCCCTGTCCCCGGCCCGGGTGACCAGCGTCGAGGTCGTCGACCTCGAGGCCCGCTCCGCCCGTGTCGTCGTGCCCGACTTCCAGCTGTCGCTGGCGATCGGCAAGGAGGGCCAGAACGCCCGCCTCGCCGCCCGCCTCACCGGCTGGCGGATCGACATCCGCTCCGACGAGGCACCCGCACCGACGGGCTGATGACACGTGTGACCCCTGGGGCGAACGCGCCGGGGGTTACTCGTTTCGGCGCAACGCGGGCGAACCGCTAGACTGGACCACGGTGGTGCGACAAGCCGATGATCACGTGCGTCCGCACGATGTGTCACTCCGGACGTGCGTGGGATGTCGGACGAGGGCCACCAGGCAAGAGCTGCTGAGAGTCGTCGCGATCGACTCCGGCGAGGGCCTCACCGAGGTCGTCCCGGATCCCGACCGACGTCGGCCGGGCCGCGGGGCGCACCTGCACCCCACACCCGCGTGTCTCGCTCTCGCGTTGCGCCGACGAGCCTTCCCACGGGCCCTCAGGGTCTCGGGTCGGCTTGCCAGCGGGCGGGTGGAGGAGTACGTCGCCGGGCTCGCCGGTGAGCAGCAGTAGCACGCAGCACGACCAACCGTCAGGACCTGACCGAACAGAAATTGGAGCATCAGCTCATGAGCACTCGATGAGTACTTTCCGATGAGCTTGCACACCAGCTAACGGTCCGACCACTCCGTCTGTGGCTCGGGCCAGAAGGAGAAGCGTGGCTAAGACCCGAGTCCACGAGCTCGCCAAAGAGCTCGGCGTCGAGAGCAAGGTTGTTCTCGAGAAGCTCAAGGAGATGGGCGAGTTCGTCAAGTCGGCGTCGTCGACGATCGAGCTCCCCGTCGAGATGAAGTTCAAGAAGACCTACGGCGAGGAGCTCGCCAAGACACCCGCGCCCGCGGCGCCGGCGGAGAAGCCTGCTCCGGCCAAGAAGGCCGCGGCCAAGCCGGCCGCACCGGCCCCCGCGCCCGCCGCCGAGGCGCCCGCCGCCCCGGTGGAGGAGCGGGCGCCGGCCGCCAAGGCCGCCGGGCCGAAGCCCGGCCCCAAGCCGGCCGCTCCTGCGCCCGAGGCCCCGGCGCCCGAGGTTCCGGCCGCGCGTGCCGAGACCCCGGCCGCCGAGGCACCCGAGGCACCCGCCGCGTCGGACGGTGGCTCGGCCGCACCGGCCACCCCGTCCGCGCCGAAGCCGGCCGCGCCGAAGCCGGCCGCGCGACCGGGTGCTCCGCGCCCGGGCAACAACCCGTTCTCGTCGACCCAGGGCATGGGCAGCCGCCCGTCGCCCCGTCGCGACGCCGGCCCGGCGGGCGACCGCCCGCCGCGTCCGCCGGCCGGTCGGGACGGCGGCCCCGGTCGCACCGGTGGCCTGCCGAGCGGTGACCGCGGAGGCCGTCCGGGCATGCCGCGGCCGAACCCCGCGATGATGCCGAAGTCTCCGGCCGCGTTCGGCTCCGGTCCGGGCGGTCGCCCGGGCGGCCCCGGTGGCGGCCGTGGTGGCGCACCGGGCCGTGGCGGTGCTCCGGGCCGCGGTGGTGCTCCGGGTCGTGGCGGTGCCCCCGCGGGCGCCGGCGCTCCGGGTCGTGGCGGCTTCGGTCCCGGTGGCGGTGGCCGCCCCGGTGGCGGTCGTCCCGGCCAGCGCGGTCAGACCCAGGGTGCCTTCGGGCGTCCCGGCGGTCCGTCGCGCCGCGGACGCAAGTCGAAGCGCGCGCGTCGTCAAGAGTTCGAGGCCATGCAGGCCCCGACCATCGGTGGCGTGCGCGTCCGCAAGGGCGACGGCGAGACCGTGCGGCTGCCGCGCGGTGCGTCGCTGACCGACTTCGCGGAGAAGATCAACGTCGACGCGGCGTCGCTGGTGCAGATGCTGTTCTCGCTCGGCGAGATGGTGACCGCGACCGAGTCCGTCAACGACGAGACGTTCGAGCTGCTCGGCGACGAGCTCAACTACGTCGTGCAGATCGTGTCCCCGGAGGACGAGGACCGCGAGCTGCTCGAGTCGTTCGACCTCGAGTTCGGTGAGGACGAGGGCGACGAGGAGGACCTCGCGGCCCGCCCGCCGGTCGTCACCGTCATGGGTCACGTCGACCACGGAAAGACCAAGCTCCTCGACGCGCTGCGCAGTGCCAACGTCGTCGCCAAGGAGGCCGGTGGCATCACCCAGCACATCGGTGCCTACCAGGTCGCGACCGAGGTCGACGGCAGCGAGCGCCGGATCACCTTCATCGACACCCCGGGTCACGAGGCGTTCACCGCCATGCGTGCACGTGGTGCGCAGGCGACCGACATCGCGGTGCTGGTCGTCGCGGCCGACGACGGCGTCATGCCGCAGACGGTCGAGGCGCTCAACCACGCCAAGGCGGCCGACGTGCCGATCGTGGTCGCGGTCAACAAGATCGACAAGCCCGAGGCCGACCCGGCCAAGGTGCGCGGTCAGCTGACCGAGTACGGCCTGGTCCCCGAGGAGTACGGCGGCGACACGATGTTCGTCGACGTGTCGGCCAAGTCCGAGCTCAACCTCGAAGGTCTGCTCGAGGCGATCGTGCTGACCGCCGACGCCTCGCTCGACCTGCGGGCCAACCCCGACCAGGACGCCCAGGGCCTCGTGGTCGAGGCGCACCTCGACCGCGGTCGCGGTCCGGTGGCGACGGTGCTCGTGCAGCGCGGAACGCTCCGCGTCGGCGACTCCCTCGTCGCGGGTCCGGCCTACGGCCGTGTCCGCGCCATGCTCGACGAGTACGGCGAGAACATCGAGGAGGCCGACCCGTCGCGTCCGGCCATGGTGCTCGGTCTGACCGCCGTCCCCGGCGCCGGCCAGAACTTCATCGTGGTCGAGGACGACCGGATGGCCCGCCAGATCGCCGAGAAGCGCGAGGCGCGCGAGCGTGCGGCCATGCAGGCCAAGCGTCGCGTCCGCCGTACCCTCGAGGACTTCATGAAGTCCATGGAGACCGGCGAGACGCAGGAGCTGAACCTCATCCTGAAGGGTGACGTCTCCGGTTCGGTCGAGGCCCTCGAGGACTCGCTGGCCAAGATCGACGTCGGCGACGAGGTCAGCCTGCGGGTCATCGACCGCGGTGTCGGTGCGATCACCGAGACCAACGTCGACCTGGCGGCCGCGTCCGACGCGATCATCATCGGCTTCAACGTCCGCCCGCAGGGCAAGGCGACGGAGATGGCCGACAAGGAAGGCGTCGAGATCCGCTACTACTCGGTCATCTACCAGGCGATCGAGGAGATCGAGGCGGCCCTCAAGGGCATGCTCAAGCCGGAGTTCGAGGAGGTCTCGCTCGGCCAGGCCGAGATCCGCGAGATCTTCCGGTCCTCCAAGATCGGCAACATCGCGGGCTGCATGGTCACCAGCGGCGTCATCCGACGCAACGCCAAGGTGCGCCTGATCCGCGACGGCGCCGTCATCGTGGAGAGCGCCGACCTGGCCTCGCTGCGCCGCGAGAAGGACGACGCGTCCGAGGTCCGCGAGGGCTTCGAGTGCGGTCTGGTCATCCGGGGCTTCAACGACATCAAGCAGGGCGACGTCGTCGAGGCCTTCGAGATGCGAGAGATCCCCAGGTCCTGATCCAGGACGTGGCAGTGCCGGTGAGGGGTTCGTTGCGGAGAGCGAAGCGAATCCGCAGCTGACCCCTCACCGTCCACGCAGGGAGCCGTGCCCGGGCAGGATCCGGGCCCCAACCAGGAGTAGAAGCAGCATGGTCAGCCCACGGGTGCGCAGGGTCGCGGACCGGATCCAGGTCGTCGTGGCCGAGATGCTCGAGCGACGGGTCAAGGACCCGCGGCTCGGGTTCATCACCGTCACCGACGTCCGGGTCACCGGGGACACCCAGAACGCCTCGGTCTTCTACACCGTCATGGGTGAGGACGACCAGCTCGCCAGCACCGCCGCCGCCCTCGAGTCGGCGAAGGGGCTGATCCGCAGCGAGGTCGGCAAGCAGCTCGGGATGCGGCACGTGCCGTCGCTGGAGTTCATCCACGACGCGCTGCCCGAGTCGGCCCGTCACCTCGACGACCTGCTCGCCAAGGCGCGCGAGTCCGACGCGGCGGTCGCCGCGTCCGCGGCGGGCGCCGTGCACGCCGGTGAGGCCGACCCCTACAAGAAGCCTCGGGTCGACGACGAGGACGACACGGAAGTCGACGCCGGGGAGTGACCGCCCCGGTGGACGCGGGGCTCGTGGTCGTCGACAAGGCCGGGGGCCTCACCTCGCACGACGTCGTGGCCCGGCTCCGCCGGCTCGCCGGCACCCGCAAGGTCGGGCACGCCGGCACCCTCGACCCGATGGCGACCGGCGTCCTGCTGGTCGGGGTCAACCGCGCCACCCGCCTGCTCGGCCACCTGATGCTGACCGAGAAGGCGTACGACGCCACGGTCCGTCTCGGCGCCGGGTCCACGACCGACGACGCCGAGGGCGAGCTCGGGGCGCACGCCGCCACCGAGCACCTCACCGAGGACGACGTGCGGTCCGCCGCGGGCGGCTTCGTCGGCGTCCTGAAGCAGGTGCCCTCCGCCGTCTCGGCGATCAAGGTCGACGGGCGGCGGGCCTACGCCCGGGTGCGTGCCGGTGAGGCCGTCGACCTGCCCGCGCGGGAGGTGACCGTCCACGAGCTCGTCGTGACCGGCGTGCGGCACGACGGCCCGTGGGTCGACGTCGACCTCTCCGTCCGGTGCAGCAGCGGCACCTACGTCCGCGCCCTGGCGCGTGACCTCGGCGCGGAGCTCGGGGTCGGCGGACACCTCACCGCGCTCCGCCGTACCGCCGTGGGGCCGTTCACCCTCGCCGACGCGCACACGCTCGAGCAGCTCGGCGACACGTTCACGATGCTCGACATCGGCGAGGTGGCCCGGCGCTGCTTCCCGACGTACGACCTCGACGTCGACGGCGCCCGCGACGTCACCTACGGTCGCCCGCTCGGCGTCGACCTCGGGGTCGCCGGCGACGAGCCGGTGGCGGTGTTCGCGCCCGGCGGGGCGTTCCTCGCGCTCTACCGGCAGCAGGGGGACCGGGCCACGCCTGTGGCCGTCCTCACCGGTTGAGCGCGCCGTGCGTGTGGGAGGCTTTCCGGCGTGACTTCGGCGACTGACACGTGGCGCTCGCTCGACGACGTCCCGGCCGACCTGGGCCGCTCCGTCGTCACGATCGGCAACTTCGACGGCGTGCACCTGGGCCACCAGCACGTGATCCGCAGGGCCGTCGACGTCGCCCGCGAGTGCGGGCTCGACCGGGTCGTGGCCGTGACCTTCGACCCGCACCCGATCGCTGTGCTGCGCCCGGAGCACGCGCCGCCGACGCTGACCACGATCGAGACCCGGGTGCGGCTGCTCACCGACGCGGGCGTCGACGCGGTGCTCGTGCTGCCGTTCTCGCGCGACGTCGCCGCCTGGACCCCCGAGCAGTTCGTCCGCACCGTGCTCGTCGACGCGCTGCACGCCGGGGCCGTCGTGGTCGGTGCCAACTTCCGGTTCGGCAACCGGGCCGCGGGTGACGTCGCCACGCTGCACGAGCTCGGCGCCGAGCTCGACTTCACCGCCGAGGGCATCGCCCTCGACGGCGGACCGCAGGTCTGGTCGTCGACGTACGTCCGCAACTGCCTGGCCACCGGCGACGTCGAGGGCGCCGCCGAGGCGCTCGGTCGCCCGTTCACCGTCCGCGGGGTCGTCGTCGAGGGCGACAAGCGCGGCCGCGAGCTCGGCTTCCCGACCGCCAACGTGCCCACCCGCGGCGTCGCCGCGGCCCCCGCCGACGGCGTGTACGCCGGGCGGCTGCGACGGCTCGACACGGGCGAGGAGTTCCCCGCCGCGATCAGCGTCGGCACCAACCCGACGTTCGCGGGGGAGCGGGAGCGGCGCGTGGAGTCCTACGTGCTGGACCGCGACGACCTCGAGCTGTACGGCGTCGAGGTCGAGGTGTCCTTCCTCGGCCGGATCCGCGGCATGCTGCGCTTCGACAGCGTCGAGGAGCTCGTCGAGACGATGCACGACGACGTCCGCCGTACCCGGGACCTGCTCGGTGCCTGACGCCGCGAGCAGTGCCGACGTCCGGGCGGCCACCGACCTGTGGTTCGTGCGGCACGGCCTGCCCTACTTCGTGCCCGAGCAGCGCCGCGAGGCCAAGGCCGCGCTGCGGCTGCGCCGCACGGTCCCGCTGCTGGTGCTGATCGGCCTGGCGGCCGCGGCCGCGGGCGTCGCCCTCGCCTGGGTCACCGACCAGTTCGTCGCCGCCCCGGCCACCCTGGTCAGCCTCGGCCTGCTGGCCGCGGCCTTCTACGCGCTGACCGCGCTCAAGGCGCGGCCGATCGTGGGCTGGGCGCTGAGCCGCACGTTCGGCAGCCTGCGCACGCTGCTGCCGATGATGAGCCGCGCGCTGCCACTGCTGCTGCTGTTCGTGACGTTCCTGTTCATCAACGCCGAGGTGTGGCAGGTCTCGTCTCACCTCGCGGTGTCCACGCTCTGGCTGGTCGCCCTGCTGTTCGGCGTGCTCGCGGTCGGGTTCCTGCTGGTGCGGCTGCCGGAAGAGGTCGACCGCGCCGACGACGACGTCGACGAGAGGCTGCTGCGCAAGGCCTGCCGTGGCACGCCCCTCGAGGCCGACTGCGACCGGCTGCTCGACGAGGGTGTCGACGTGGCCCGGCACGCGGAGGTCACCGGCTTCGAGCGCTGGAACCTCGTGCTGGTGCTGCTCGTCATCCAGGCCGCCCAGGTGCTGCTGCTCGCGGTGACGGTGTTCCTGTTCTTCATGGTGTTCGGGTCGCTCATCATGAACGGCGCCGTCGTGGAGACCTGGACCGACGGGTACGCCAACGTCGTCGGCCCCACGCTGATCCAGGTGTCGATCTTCCTGGCGTCGTTCAGCGCGCTCTACCTGACCGTGTCGACGGTCACCGACGAGACCTACCGCGTGCAGTTCTTCGGCAGCGTGCTGGCCGAGCTCGAGCGGGCCGTCGGGATGCGCGCGGTGTACCTCGCGCTGCGCGCCGACGCCTGAGGTTCCGGGCCGGTCCCGTCACGTCCGGGGCGAGGCATCGCCCCGGACGTGACGGAATCCCAGCATCAGGTGTTTCTCCGACAGGGCGGGTCCTCAGGCGTCCAGGTCCTGCTCGACCATCGCCGCGATCGTGTCGACGTCGCCGTCGGCGTCGCCGCTGACCTCGACCTGGTCGCCCTTCTTGGCGCCGAGGGTCATGATCAGCAGCGCCGAGCTCGCGTCGACGGGGGAGCCGCCGGGCACGGACAGCGTGACGGTGCTGCCGAGCGAGCCGGCCTTCTCCGCGATCAGGGCGGCCGGACGGGCGTGCAGGCCGACGGCGGAGCCGACGGACACGGTCTTGGTGGGCATTCACATCTCCTTGCGGGGGTGGTGTGTGGAACCGGTGGGGTGGTGCGGGTCAGGCGGTCGCCGTGACTTCCTCGGCGTCGGTGTGGGACAGGGACTTGAGCAGGATCACGAGGCCGGCCGCGACGAGCACGCCGATCAGCAGTGACAGGAAGAAGTAGAAGACGTGGCCGACGGCGAAGAACACGAAGATGCCGCCGTGCGGGGCCGACAGGGTGACGCCGAACGCCATCGACAGCGCGCCCGTCACGGCCGAGCCGGCCATGATCGACGGGATGACGCGGGCCGGGTCGGCGGCCGCGAACGGGATCGCGCCCTCGGTGATGAAGGACGCTCCGAGCAGCCAGGCGGCCTTGCCGTTCTCGCGCTCGGCGACGTTGAACAGCTTCGGTCGTACGACGGTCGCCAGGGCGAGGGCGAGCGGCGGGACCATGCCGGCCAGCATGACCGAGGCCATGATCGTCAGCTCGGGGGCGTCGCCGGACGCGACCGCGGCGGCCGTGAGACCACCCGTCGCGAACGTGTAGGCCGTCTTGTTCAGCGGGCCGCCCATGTCGAAGGCCATCATCAGGCCGAGCACGACCCCCAGGATGATCGCCGAACCGCCGGAGAGGCTGTTGAGGCCGTCGCGCAGGGCGCTCATCAGGGCACCCAGCGGCTTGGCGAGGACGATCAGCATCACGGCACCGGAGATCATCGTGGCGAGCAGCGGGATGACGACCACCGGCATCAGCCCGCGCATCCAGACCGGCACCTTCCACGACGCGATCCAGTGCGCCACGAGGCCGCCGAGCACGCCGCCCACGATGCCGCCCAGGAAGCCGGAGTTCACGATCACCGCGATCGCGCCCATCACGAAGCCGGGGGCGATGCCGGGCCGGTCGGCGATGGCGTAGGCGATGTAGCCCGCCAGGGCCGGGACGAGGAAGCTGAACGCCGTACCGCCGAGGGTGAACAGCACCGCACCGAGGTAGGCCATCAGCGGGCTGTCGAACAGCGCGTCCTCGAGCCCGGCGGCCTGGAGGTCGGGCAGGTTGAACAGCGAGTTGGTGGTCGCGATCTCCTGGCCGGGCCCGACGATCGTGTAGCCGCCCAGCAGGAACGACAGCGCGATCAGCAGACCGCCCGCCGCGACGAACGGGATCATGTAGGAGACGCCGGTCATGAGCACGCGGCGGATCCGCAGGCCCCAGGACTCCTCGCCGGTCGAGGAGGAGTCGCCGGCGGTCGCCGTGCCCTCGACGCGGGGGGCGTTCGGGTCGTCGGCGAAGCGAAGCGCCTCGGCGATCATCGCGTCGCCGTCGTCGATGGCGCGCTTGACGCCGGAGGCGACGACCGGGAGGCCGGCGAAGCGGCCGCGCTCGCGGACGCCGACGTCGGCGGCGAAGATCGCGGCGGACGCGGCGTGGATGGTGTCGCGGGACAGCGGCGTCGAGCCCGCCGAGCCCTGGGTCTCGACGTGGATGTCGACGCCGGCGCGGGCCGCGGCGGCCTCGAGCGCCTCGGCGGCCATGTAGGTGTGGGCGATGCCGGTCGGGCACGCGGTCACCGCGACGATGCTCCGGCGCGCGGCCGGGGCGGGCTCGGCTGCCGCCGCGGCGGCGGGTGCGGCACCCGCCGGGGCCGCCGCGGGCGCCGGCAGCTTGACCACGGAGTCGACCAGGCTGACCACGTCGGCCGGCGTCTCGGCCTGGCGCAGCCCGTCGGTGAACTCCGGGCGGACCAGGGCGCGGGCGAGCTGGGTCAGCACCTCGAGGTGGGTGGCGTCCCCGCCCGCCGGCGCGGCGATGAGGAACGCCAGGTCGGCCGGTCCGTCCTTGGCGCCGAAGTCGGTGCCGGGCTCGAGCCGGGCGAAGACCAGGGTGGGTACGTCGACGTGCTCGGTGCGGCAGTGCGGGATGGCGATTCCGCCGGGCAGGCCGGTGGACGAGGTGGCCTCACGGGCCAGGGCGTCCGCGGCGAGACCGTCGGCGTTGCCGGTCCGGCCGGCGTCCGCGGCCAGTCGGGCGAGGCCGCGGATGGTCTCGGTCTTGTCGGCACCGAGGGAGACGTCCAGGCGGACGAGCTCCTCGGTGATCATCGGGGTGGAGGCGGTCATCAAGATCCTCGTTGGGGTTGAGGGATGGACAGCTCGGCCACGTCGACGAGCTCGGGGTGGACCGTGTCGGGAGTGGGGATGGTGGTTCCCGGCAGGCCCGCGGCTGCGCTGCCGTAGGCCACGGCCAGACGCAGACGATCGGCGGGCTCGGCGTCGCGGAGCGATCCGAGCAGGTATCCGAAGAGGCTGGAGTCGCCGGCACCGACCGTGCTCACCACGGTGGTCGGCGGTGGTGTGGCGTGCCACGCCCCCGAGGGCGTGACCAGGACGGCGCCCGAGGCACCGAGCGTGGCGAGGACGGCCGCCACCCCGCGCTCGACGAGCACGGCGGCGGCGCTCGCGGCCAGGAGCGGGTCGGCCTCGATCTTGTCGGGGTCGCCTCCGGCGATCGACGCCAGCTCCTCGGCGTTGGGCTTGAGCAGGTCGGGGGCGCCGCTGTCGAGGTGCGCGAACACCTCGTCGAGGGGCGGCCCGGAGGTGTCCACCGCGACCGCGACGTCCAGCTCGCGCAGGTCGCGCACCACGGCGGCGTACCAGTCGGCGGGGGCGCCCGGCGGCAGCGAGCCCGCCAGCACCACCCAGCGCGCCTGCGCGGACCGCTGCACGAGCGCGTGGCTCAGCCGGTCGAGGGTGGCGGCGTCGGCAGTGGCGCCGGGGGAGTTGATCTTGGTGGTGGTGCCGTCGGGCTCGGTGATCGTGACGTTCATCCGGACGTCGCCAGCCGGAGGCTCGGGGCGGCAGTCGATGCCGTCGCGCAGCAGCTCGAGCACGTAGGGGTCGTCGGACGCGGCCGGCAGCACGGCGATCGTGGGGACGCCGGCGGCGACCGCGGCCCGCGAGATGTTGACGCCCTTGCCGGCCGACTGCGACGTGACGGTGGCGGCCCGGAGGACGGCGCCGCGCTCGAGCATCGAGGTGAGCTCGATGGTCCGGTCGATGCTGGGGTTCGGCGTCAACGTCACGATGAGGCCGCTCATGCCACCACCACCTCGATGTCGTGGGCCTTCAGCGTGGCCTGGTCGTCGGAGCTGAGGCCGTCGTCCGTGATGAGCACGTCGACCTGCTCGAGGTCGCCGAAGCGGACCGTGCTCTCGTGGCCGATCTTCGAGGAGTCGGCGAGCACGACGACGCGCTGCGCGCTGCGGATCATGGCGCTCTTGGCGGCCGCCTCGCTCTGGTCGGGGGTGCTCAGGCCGTGCGCGATGCTGAGCCCGTTGGTGCCGACGAACGCGACGTCGGTGCGCAGCCGCGAGATCGCCGCGACGGTGTCCTCGCCGACCGCGGCCTGCGTGGTGCGGCGGACCCGGCCGGGGAGCAGGTGGAGGTCCACGTTGGCGCGTCCGGCCAGCCGCCCGGCGATCGGGACGGCGTTGGTGAAGATCGTGTACGGCAGGTCGAGGGGGAGCAGGCCGGCCAGCCGGGCGGTGGTCGTGCCCGCGTCGAGCAGCACGCTGCCGCCGTTGGTCGGCAGGTAGGCGAGCGCGGCCTCGGCGACCCGGTCCTTCTGGTCGCTCTGCGCCTGGTCGCGCTCGTTGACCGCGACCTCGAGCACGGACAGCGACGCCGCCGGGATGGCGCCGCCGTGCACGCGTCGTACGATTCCGGCACGCTCCAGGGTCGAGAGGTCCCGGCGCACGGTCTCCGTGGTCACCGTGAACCGGTCCGCCAGCTCGGTGACCGAGAGACGACCGCGCTGCGTGAGCAGGTCGGCGATCGCTTGCTGGCGTTCCTCGGCGTACAACGGGCCTCCTTCGTGACACAGGGCACAAGGTCATCTGCGTGTCTGTTGTTTTACGCCCGAATGTGTTGACTGTCAAGCGCGCCGCATGTTTACTTTGGCCATGACGCAGTTCACATCCCCGCTGACCGGCACACCCGTCGTCCCGGGCGTCGCGTACGGACCCGTGCTGCTCGCCCGCACCGACATCCCGGCCGACCAGGTCGCGGCGTTCGAGGCGACGTCGCCGTCGGCCGAGGAGGCCATGACGGCCTACGACGCCGCCGTCGAGAAGGTGTCGGGCCGGCTCGCGGACCGAGCCTCGGCCGCGCACGGCTCGGCCGCCGAGGTGCTCACCGCGACCGCCGGGCTCGCCCGCGACAAGGGCCTGCGTGGTGCCGTGTCCGGCCGCGTCGACGGCGGCGACAAGCTGCTGGGCGCCCTGCGTGGCAGCGTCGACCAGTTCGCCGAGCTCTTCTCGTCGATGGGCGGGCTGATGGCCGAGCGGGTCACCGACCTGCGCGACCTGGAGAAGCGGCTCACCGCCGAGATCGTCGGCGCTCCCGAGCCCGGCGTGCCCACCCCCGACGTACCCAGCGTGCTCGTGGCCGAGGACCTCGCGCCCGCCGACACCGCACTGCTCGACGCGGACCAGGTGCTGGCGCTGGTCACCGAGCGCGGCGGCCCGACCAGCCACACCGCGATCATCGCCCGCCAGCTCGGCATCCCCTGCATCGTCGCCGCGCACGGCGTGATGGCCCTGACGAGCGGCGCCAAGGTCCTCGTCGACGGCACCACCGGCGACATCGAGGTCGGCCCCGACGAGGCCGACGCCGAGCGTCGGGTCGTCGAGGCCCGCGAGAGCCGTGCCGTCATCGAGGCCTGGACCGGACCGGCCCGCACCGCCGACGGCACCCCGGTCAAGGTGCTCGCCAACGTCGCCGACGGCGCCTCCGCGGCCAAGGCCGCCGAGGGGCCGGTCGAGGGCAGCGGCCTGTTCCGCACCGAGCTGTGCTTCCTCAACCGCAAGGACGAGCCGTCCGTCGAGGAGCAGGCCGATCTGTACGGCGCGGTGCTCACCGCCTTCGGCACCGACCGGTACGTCGTCATCCGCACGCTCGACGCGGGCTCGGACAAGCCGGTGGCGTTCGCGACCCTCGAGGGCGAGGAGAACCCTGCGCTCGGCGTACGCGGCCTGCGCCTGTCCTTCGGCAACCCTGGCCTGCTCGAGCGGCAGCTCGACGCCATCGCGCTGGCCGCGAAGAACACCGGCACCCAGCCGTGGGTGATGGCGCCGATGGTCGCGACGGTCGACGAGGCCCGCACCTTCGCCGAGCAGGTCCGCGACCGCGGGCTCAAGGCCGGCGTGATGGTCGAGGTGCCGAGCACGGCCCTGCTCGCGCACCGGTTCCTCGAGGAGGTCGACTTCCTGTCGATCGGCACCAACGACCTCACCCAGTACACGATGGCCGCCGACCGGATGGCCAGCGACCTCGCGCACCTCACCGACCCCTGGCAGCCGGCCGTCCTCGCGCTCGTCGCGATCACCGCCGAGGCGGGCAAGCAGGCCGGCAAGCCGGTCGGCGTCTGCGGCGAGGCCGCGGCCGACCCGCTGCTCGCCACCGCGCTCGTCGGCATGGGCATCACGTCGCTGTCGATGGCGGTCGCCGCCGTGAAGCCGGTCGGCGCGCAGCTCGGCCAGGTCTCGATGGACACCTGCGAGCACGCCGCCGAGGCCGCCCTCGCCGCGCGCGACCCAGCCGCCGCCCGCGCGGCGGTGCGCGAGGCGCTCAGCCGCTGACCAGACCCTCCCGCGCGCTCGCTGGCTGCCCGGATCAGGCGGTGACGGTGACGGGGGTGCCGTTGAGGACCGCGTTGCCGGAGACGTCGAGCCGCTCGGGATCGGTCAGGTCGTTGATCGACACGCCGGGCACGCCGGTGGCGTTGCGCATCCGCACACCTTCGCGCGCGTGGCCGTAGCCGTGCGGGAGGCTCACCACGCCGCGCATCATCGTGTCGCTGGCGGCGACCTCGACCCGCACGCTGCCGACCCGGCTGGTGACCGTCACCTCGGCGCCGTCGTCGATGCCGCGGGTGGCGAGGTCGTCGGGGTGCATCAGGAGCTGGTGCCGGGGCCGACCCTTGGTGAGCCGCTCGCTGTTGTGCATCCACGAGTTGCAGTCGCGCTGGTGGCGGCGCCCGATGAGCACCAGGCCGTCCTCCTCCGGCGGGGGTACGGCGTCCAGTCGGGCGAGGTCGTCGAGCACGAGCGGCTGCGCCAGGTCGATCCGGTGACCGGGTGTCTGCAGGCGTCCCGGGAGCTGCGGCCGGAGCGGCCCCAGGTCGAGGCCGGCTCCGGAGGCGCGCAGCCTCCGAACCGACAGCCGGCGCTCGTCGGTGCGCAGCAGCAGGTCGACGACGCGGGTGGGGGACAGCCGCAGCCGGGCCTCCTGCACGAGCCGCGCGCGGAGCGGCCGCTTCCGCCCGACCAGGCGCGCGGTGCGCAGCGCGATCTCGCGGTAGATCTCCCAGTCGTGCATCGCGCCGTCGGGCTTCGGCAGCACCGCCGGCGTGAACCGCGCCGTGTCGCGCACCGCCAGCGCGTGGAACACCAGGTCGTAGTGGTCGCGCTCCAGCGCGCCCGTCGGCGGCAGGATCACGTCGGCGTGCCGGGTGGTCTCGTTGACGTAGAAGTCCACGGCCGCCACGAAGTCGAGCCCGGCGATCGCCCGGTCGAGCCGCGCGCCGTCCGGCGTCGAGGAGACCGGGTTGCCCGAGAGCAGCAGCAGGGCCTTCACCTGCCCGTCGCCGGGCGTGAGCATCTCGTCGGCCATCGTCGCGACCGGCAGCTCGCCGGCGAACTCCGGCAGCCCGCGCACCCGGCTGCGCCACACGTCGTGGTGGCCGCGCCCGACGAAGCCGCGGCGCACCACGTCGACCGCGGGACGGGTGAACATCACGCCGCCGGGCCGGTCGAGGTTGCCGGTGATCGCGTTCAGCACCTGAACCGCCCACTGCGCGACGAGCCCGAACTCCTGCACGGACACGCCGATCCGCCCGTAGACCGCCGCCGACTCCGCCGTCGCGACGTCCCGCGCGATCCGCCGTACGACGTCGGCGGGCACACCGCTCGCGGCCTCGGCGCGCTCGGGCGTGAACGCCGCGACCGCGTCGCGCACGGCGCTCACCCCGTCGACGTACGAGGGAATCCTCTCGAGGCCCTCGTCGAGGATCACGTGCACCAGCGCGAGGAGCACGAACGCGTCGGAGCCGGGCCGCACGAAGTGGTGCTCGTCGGCGGCCTTGGCCGTCTCGGTGCGGCGCGGGTCGAGCACGACCATCCGGCCGCCGCGCGCCTTGAGCTCACGCAGCCGGCCGGGGAAGTCGGGCACGGTCATCAGGCTGCCGTTAGACGCCATCGGGTTGCCGCCGAGGACCAGGAAGTACTGCGTGCGGTCGATGTCGGGGATGGGCAGCAGCAGCTGGTGCCCGTAGAGGAGGTAGGCGAGGAGCTGGTGCGGCAGCTGGTCCACCGACGTGGCGCTGAACTTGTTGCGGGTCCGCAGCGACTTCACCATCGCGGTCCCGTGCGTCATCGAGCCGATGCTGTGCACGTTGGGGTTGCCGAGGTAGATCGCCAGCGCGTCGCGGCCGTGCTCGCGCTGCGCCCGGGCCAGGTTGTCGGCGACCAGGTCGAGCGCCTCGTCCCAGGAGACCTCCTGCCACGTGTCACCCACCCGCCGCACCGGGCGCCGGAGCCGGTCGGGGTCGGCGTGCACGTCCTGCAGCGCGATCGCCTTCGGGCACACGTGCCCCCGCGACAGCGGGTCGTCCGGGTTGCCGCGGACGTCGGTCACCCGGCCGTCGTCGAGCGTCACGACCAGCCCGCAGATCGCCTCGCACAGGTTGCACACGCCGAGAACACGTTCCACCCGAGGCAGTCTGCCACCGGGACGCCCCGCCCGGGACGCGGGCGCCGTCGGCAGCTGTAACGCGGGGTTGTGGACGCTTCACAAGGCGCATGACGCTGGGGAAGCGTCCACACGCCTGGGGAAGTGCCGCGGTACGGCGGCCGGCGGCCCGGGCAACGAGGGGCAGGACGCGCCGACTCGGCCGGTCTGCGGGGGCAAGACGCGCCGACTCGGCCGGTCCGCGGGGGCAAGACGCGCCGACTCGACGTCTCCCGGCGGGAGGTTCGAGCCGGGTCGGCGGTCCAGCGCGGGATGTTCGAGCCGGGTCGGCCGCTCGCTCGATTTAGGGTTCGCGCGGCCCCTGAGATAGCCTTGTGCGGTTGCCCCGGAGGGTTCCGGGGCGATCCATGCCGTCAGAACGGCCGCGGACAGAGAGTGCCCGGGTGAACAGGCCCCGGCGCGCCGCGCAACGAGAGAACCGAAGGGAGCTGCGCGTGGCTACTGGTACCGACGCGGAGACCAAGAAGAAGATCATCGCCGAGTACGCAACCAAGGACGGCGACACCGGCTCGCCCGAGGTCCAGGTCGCGCTGCTCAGCCACCGGATCGCTCACCTCACCGAGCACCTCAAGGAGCACAAGCACGACCACCACAGCCGTCGTGGCCTGCTCCTGCTCGTGGGCCAGCGCCGTCGCCTTCTCAACTACATGCAGAAGGAAGACATCAACCGCTACCGCTCGATCGTCGAGCGTCTCGGCCTGCGCCGTTGAGCTGCACCTGCTGACGGGAGCGGCATCCCGTCCAGGGGTGCCGCTCCTGCCACATCCGGCCGCTGGTGGCTAGGGTCTCCCTGGCGCCGTACGACGGCCGCACACAACTGAACACACACCACCATCAGGAGCGACCACGGGCGCCTGGCCCCGGTCCTCGGTAGTGGCCCTCAGAACACCTCTGGTCTCGACAGGCTCGACCACCCGAGACGCGCTCTGCGGGCCTCGATCGAAGACCGGCACCCAGCTTGAGGCGCCCCTCGCGTGATCGCTCCGCGAGAGAAGAAGGGACACCCATGACTGAGGGACCCGAGATCTACGCCGTCGAGACGGTTCTCGACAACGGTAAGCACGGTCAGCGCACCGTGAAGTTCGAGACCGGGCTGCTGGCCCGGCAGGCCGCCGGTTCGGTGACGGCCTACCTCGACGACGAGACGATGCTGCTGTCGGCCACCACTGCCGGCAAGCACCCGAAGGACCACTTCGACTTCTTCCCCCTGACGATCGACGTCGAGGAGCGGATGTACGCCGCGGGCCAGATCCCTGGCTCGTTCTTCCGCAGCGAGGGCCGCCCGGGCGAGGACGCCATTCTCACCTGCCGCCTGATCGACCGCCCGCTGCGCCCGACGTTCAAGAAGGGCCTGCGCAACGAGGTCCAGGTCGTCATCACGGTGATGGCGCTCGACCCCGACCACCCGTACGACGTGCTGGCGATCAACGCCGCGTCGCTGTCCACCCAGCTCTCCGGCCTGCCGTTCTCCGGCCCGGTCGGCGGCACCCGCGTGGCGCTCATCGACGGTGACTGGGTCGCGTTCCCGAACCACAGCCAGCTCGAGGAGGCCGTGTTCGACATGGTCGTCGCGGGCCGCGTCACCGAGACCGGCGACGTCGCGATCATGATGGTCGAGGCCGAGGCCACCGAGCAGACCTGGGACCTGGTCCGCGCCGGCAAGAAGGCGCCGACCGAGGAGGTCGTCGCGACCGGTCTCGAGGCCGCCAAGCCGTTCATCAAGCAGCTCTGCGAGGCGCAGGCCGAGCTGGCCAAGCAGGCCGCGAAGCCGGTGCAGGACTTCCCGATCTTCCTCGACTACGAGGACGACGCCTACGCCGCCGTCGAGGCCGCTGCCGCCGCCGACCTGGCCCCCGCGCTCACCATCGCGGGCAAGCAGGAGCGCGAGGCCAGGATGGACGAGGTCAAGGACGCCGTCCTCGAGCGCCTCGGTGCCGACTTCGAGGGTCGCGAGAAGGAGCTCGGCGCGGCGTTCCGCTCGCTGACCAAGAAGCTCGTCCGCGAGCGGGTGCTGCGCGACAAGGTCCGCATCGACGGCCGTGGCCTCACCGACATCCGCGACCTGTACGCCGAGGTCGGCGTGATCCCGCGGGTGCACGGCTCGGCGCTGTTCGAGCGCGGCGAGACCCAGATCCTGGGTGTCACCACGCTGAACATGCTGACCCTGGAGCAGAAGCTCGACACGCTCTCCCCGGAGAAGACGCGTCGCTACATGCACAAGTACGTCTTCCCGCCGTTCTCCACGGGTGAGACCGGCCGCGTGGGCTCGCCCAAGCGTCGCGAGGTCGGCCACGGGGCGCTCGCGCGCCGCGCGCTGCTCCCCGTGCTGCCCACCCGCGAGGAGTTCCCCTACGCGATCCGCCAGCTCTCCGAGGCCATGGGCTCCAACGGCTCCACCTCGATGGGCTCGGTCTGCGCCTCGACGCTGTCGCTGCTGCAGGCCGGCGTGCCGCTGCGCGCGGCCGTCGCGGGCATCGCGATGGGCCTCATCTCCGACGAGGTCGACGGCAAGACCGAGTACGTCGCGCTGACCGACATCCTCGGCGCCGAGGACGCGTTCGGTGACATGGACTTCAAGGTCGCCGGCACCAAGGACTTCGTGACCGCCCTCCAGCTCGACACCAAGCTCGACGGGATCCCCGCCGACGTGCTGGCCGCCGCGCTGACCCAGGCGCGCGACGCCCGCCACTCGATCCTCGAGGTCATGAACGAGGCCATCGACGTTCCGGGCGAGATGTCCGTGCACGCCCCGCGGATCATCACCATGAAGGTCCCGGTCGACAAGATCGGCGAGGTCATCGGCCCCAAGGGCAAGGTGATCAACCAGATCCAGGACGACACCGGCGCGCAGATCACCATCGAGGACGACGGCACGATCTACGTCGGCGCGACCAACGGCGAGTCGGCCGAGGCCGCCCGCTCGATCATCAACGGCATCGCGAACCCGACGATGCCGGAGGTCGGCGAGCGCTACCTCGGCACGGTCGTCAAGACGACGAACTTCGGTGCCTTCGTCTCGCTGCTCCCGGGCAAGGACGGCCTGCTGCACATCAGCAAGCTGCGCTCCCTGGCCGGCGGCAAGCGCGTCGAGGCCGTCGAGGACGTCGTCTCCGTGGGCCAGAAGGTCCAGGTCCAGATCGCCGAGATCGACGACCGCGGCAAGCTCTCGCTGATCCCGGTCGTCGAGGACGACGACACGGCCGGCGACGAGTCGACCGAGTCCGCCGACACCGCCGAGTCCGCCGAGTAGGTCTTGGCCGTCTCGGCAGCCCAGCAGAAGCCCGGCACGACCCGCACCCTCCTGTCCGAGCAGGACGGGGGACTGGTACGCCGTACCGTCCTCCCGGGAGGGCTGCGGGTCGTGACCGAGGCGATGCCCGGCGTCCGGTCCGCCGCCATCGGCGTGTGGGTCGGCGTCGGGTCCCGCGACGAGTCCCCGACCCTGTCCGGAGCGTCGCACTTCCTCGAGCACCTGCTGTTCAAGGGCACGCCCTCGCGGTCCGCGCTCGACATCTCCGTCGCCCTCGACGAGGTCGGCGGCGAGTTCAACGCGTTTACCGCGAAGGAGTACACCTGCTTCCACGCGCGCGTCCTCGACCAGGACCTGCCGCTCGCGGTCGACGTGCTCGGCGACATGGTCACCTCGTCGACGCTCGCGAGTGACGACGTCGAGGCCGAGCGCGAGGTGATCCTCGACGAGATCGCCATGCACGACGACGACCCCGACGACGTCGTGAACAACCTCTACGCCGAGAAGGCGTGGGGCTCCTCTCCGCTCGGCCGCCCGATCGCGGGCACGGTCGAGTCGATCAAGGCGTTGTCGCGGGCGCAGATCGCGCGCTACTACCGCTCCCGCTACGTGCCGGAGAACACCGTCGTCGCGGTCGCCGGCAACGTCGACCACGCCACCGTCGTACGCCTGGTCCGCAAGGCGTTCTCGCGCGCCAACTTCCTGGCCGACACCAGTGTGAAGCCCGTCCCGGTACGCCGCGGCGAGCGCGCCCGGCGCAGCACGACCGGCGAGGTCGTGGTCAGCCGGCCGTTCGAGCAGGTCAACCTCGTGCTCGGCGTCAACGGCCTGGTCCGCACCGACGACCGCCGCTACGCGCTCGGCGTGCTCAACGCCGCACTCGGTGGCGGCACCTCGTCACGGCTCTTCCAGGAGGTCCGCGAGCACCGCGGGCTGGCCTACTCCGTGTACTCCTACGCCGCCCACTACGCCGACGCCGGCGCGTTCGCCGTCGCGGTCGGCTGCCTGCCGTCGAAGGTGACCGAGGTGCTCGCGGTCGTCCGCGGCGAGCTCGGCAGCCTCGCCGCCGACGGCATCAGCGCCGAGGAGCTCGAGCGCGGCAAGGGCCAGCTGCGCGGCGGCCTCGTGCTCGGGCTGGAGGACTCCGCGTCGCGGATGGCCCGGATCGCCAAGGCCGAGCTGCTCTACGACGAGCTGCCCAGCCTCGACGAGGTGATCCGCCGGGTCGACGACGTCACGCTCGACGACGTGGCGACGCTGGCGCGCAACCTGTTCGGCCAGGACCAGACGCTGGCCGTGGTCGGGCCGTTCGACGCGCTGCCGGCCTGAAGCCGGGGCGCGATCGGCGCCGGCGGCCCCGGCGCGACCCGTGTGGCGGATGACGCCTTCGTGCCATGTACAGAGACGCTCGGAGCCCTGCAGTCTCGGAACTGACCGGCGACCGCCGTGCGGTCACGTCACGAAGGGCGGGGGCAGCATGAGGAGACCAGCAGCGGTCCTCGGGACCGGCATCGTCGCGATCAGCAGCTTCGTGGTCGGATCACCGAGCGCGATGGGTGATCTCGGGGCGAGCGAGTTCCGGCTGAAGGCGATCACGGTCCACGAGCAGTACAACGACATCGGCAAGAAGAACGAGAGCCTCGGAGACACCTTCACGTTCACCGAGAAGCTCTTCCACGGCGGTGAGCGGGTCGGACGCGACGCGGTCACGTGCACGATCATCACTGCGCGGCCGTCGGCGTTCCGCCTGCTGTGCTGGGGGACCCTGACGCTGTTCGGCCGGGGCGACCTGACCGTGCACGGCAAGGTGCTGTTCCGGGAGGGCGCCACCGCCCTGCCGGAGCTCGCGGTCACCGGGGGCACCGGGGACTACGCCGGCGCGTCGGGGACGATGACACTCGACGAGGGCACCGGGCGGGCGTCGCGGTACCTCATCACGCTGCTGCCGTGACGACCGCGGCTCGGTGAGGTCGGGCGTCGCGGGCTCGTCAGCCGACGAGCCCGACGAGCGCGCCGGCCGAGGCGGCCGCCCACAGCACGCTGCTGAACGTGCCGATGATGAAGCGCTCGGCCACCCCGCCGCCCGCCCCGCCGGGCTGGTCGCCGCCCTTGAGCTCGGAGTAGCGGCCCAGGCCCTTGAGTCCCAGCACGACCGCGATGCCCTCGGGCCAACCGCCCAGCAGCGACGCGACGATGCCGGCGCGCTCGAACACGCCGATCCAGGCGCCGCCCCGCAGCACCGCGGCCGCCTGCTCGAACTGGCCAGGGCCCGACGAGCCCGGCTCCTCGCGGTCGGCCAGCCGCAGCACCAGCGCCGTGACCGGCCCGCCGCCCAGCACGCCCACCGGCGCCAGCACCACGGGCAGCAGCCAGGCCAGGTCGTCCCCCTCGGACGCGACCGGGCCGGGGACCGCCGCCACGAGGCAGAGCACCGCCGTGCCCACGAGCAGCGCGACGACGCCGGCGTCGCGCCCGGGCCCGGCCGGCAGCAGCCAGGCCGCGGCGCAGCCCGACGCCGCGAGCGCGGCGGCCAGGCCGGACAGCACGAGGAGGGTCGTCATGAGAGCAGCCTGCCCCACAGCACCGACGCGAGCACCCGGGCGCGTCGCTCGTCGACGAGCCCGGCGGCCCGCGCGCGCTGGGAGACGGCCGACTGGCTGATCCCGAGTCGTTCGCCGGCCTCGCCGTACGACAGCCCGGACGCCAGCAGGTCGTGCACCTCCCAGCCGCGTTCGGTACGACGCTCGACGACGGCGGCCCACAGACCCAGGACGGTCTCGAGCTCGACCGCCTCGGGCCGCTCGGGGCGGGCGACGACGGCCAGCCGGTGCAGGTCGCTCTTCGCCCGCGTGACCGCCTCCCGGGCCGCGACGAAGGCGTCGCCCGACCCGGCCCGGGTCTCGGCGGGCAGGGGGGTGCGCACCGCCCCGACCCCGATGCCGAGGTTCCAGCGTCCGGACCGCAGCGCCCGGGCGACCACCTCGACGGCCGTGTCCCGGTCGTCCGTCACCGCCTGGGCCTCGTCGCCGGCCGTGCGCTGGAACGGGCGCAGCAGCCGGTCCCCGAGGTCGGCCAGGTCGGCGAGCAGGCCGGGGACCGCGTCGTCGCCGGCACGGCTGCGCCGCTGGTCGAGGGTGAGCACGGTGACGCGAGGTGTCGCGGCCATGGTCCCCACCTCCCTCTCCGCCATCAGGCGCAGGGCTGATCTCCGTTGCCATTAGACCACAGCCTTCATTCAATGGCTATAAGGTCTGAGTCGAATGTCCAGGGCGAAGGCCGCCGGACCGACCGGAGGGCCCGCGCCCTACCCTGGACGCGTGGCAGCGAGCATGCGGGTCGGCGTCCTGGGCGCCCGGGGCAAGGTCGGCGCGGAGGTGTGCCGGGCGGTCGAGGCGGCCGAGGACCTCGAGCTCGTCGCCCAGGTCGACACCGGCGACGACAGTGACGACCTGGGCGCGCTCACCGAGCGCGGCGTCCAGGCGGTCGTCGACTTCACCCACCCCGACGTCGTCATGGACAACCTGCGCCACTGCGTCGAGCACGGCATCCACGCCGTCGTCGGCACCACCGGCTTCGACGACGCCCGGCTCGACACCCTGCGCGGCTGGCTCGACGCGAGCCCCGCGACGGGCGTGCTGGTCGCCCCCAACTTCTCCGTCGGCGCGATCCTGATGATGCGGTTCGCCGCGGAGGCGGCGCCGTACTTCGAGTCCGTCGAGGTCGTCGAGCTGCACCACCCGGACAAGGCCGACGCCCCCTCGGGTACGGCGACCCGCACGGCCCGGCTGATCGCGGCCGCGCGTGCCGAGGCCGGGTCGGGTCCGGTGCCGGACGCGACGTCCACCTCGCTCGACGGCGCCCGGGGTGCGGACGTCGACGGGATCCGGGTGCACGGGCTGCGCGTGCGCGGCCTGGTCGCCCACCAGGAGGTCATCCTGGGCGGGCCGGGGGAGACCCTCACCATCCGGCACGACTCGCTCGACCGGGTGTCGTTCACCCCCGGCGTGCTGCTCGGCCTCCGCCAGGTCGCCGCGCACCCCGGCCTCACCGTCGGGCTCGAGAGCTACCTGGGTCTGTCCTGATGCGCCCGATGCTGAAGGCGACGATCGCGCTGATGGTCGTGCTCGTGGTGTTCTACGCCGTCCTCACGATGCTCAAGGGCGCCGCGATGGTCCAGTCCGGCGGCGCGGTCGGCGTGCTCCTCGGACTGGCCGTCCTGGTCGCGCCGCTGCTCGGGCTCGCGCTCGTCGCCCGGGAGCTGTGGTTCGGCCGGCAGTGCGCGCGCCTGGCCGAGGAGCTCGACGACGAGGGTGGTCTCGACGCCGGTCTGGACGACCTCCCGCGCCGCCCGTCCGGGCGGATCGACCGCAGCGCCGCCGACGAGCACTTCGCCAAGGTGCGCGAGGAGACCGAGGCCGACCCCGACCGCTGGCAGGCCTGGTACCGGCTCTCGCTCGCCTACGACGCCGCCGGCGACCGCAGCCGCGCCCGGGCGGCCGCCCGGCACGCCATCGAGCTGCACCGGCACGCCGCGCTCTGACCACCCCCCGGGACGGCCGGGTTCAGCATGTGGACACCCGTCCCATCTTGCAGGCTTGTGCAACGCATGAACGTGCACTCGGCTGGTGGTTCCGTGCGCCTCGGCCGCCCGTCACCCTGGATGGTGAGCCCGGTCCTCCCAGGCGGGCTCCCAGTTCCCACCCAGGGGAAGAGGGGCCGTCACCCGCGCTGTGACGGCCCCTCGTCTGTGTCCCGGTGCTCCCGATCGGTCCGGATGTCGGCGCCGCACGGCAGGATGCGGTCATGCCCAGCGACGTGCCCGCCAACTTCACCATCGTCACGCTCGGGGTCGCCGACCTCGACCGGTCCGCGCGCTTCTACCGCGACCTCGGCTGGGAGCAGCGCGGCGACCAGGCCGAGGGGATCACCTGGTTCCGGACGTCCGGGTCGTGGGTCGGTCTCTACGGCTACGACGCCCTGGCCGAGGACGCCGCGACCGAGCCGGTCCCGGCCGACGAGCTGCCCACCTACCGCGGCGTCACCCTGGCGCTCAACCTCGCGTCCGAGGCGGCCGTCGACCTGGCATTCGCCCGCGTGCAAGAGGTCGGCGGCACCATCGTCAAGCCGGCCGCACGCACCGACTGGGGCGGCTACTCCGGCTACTTCGCCGACCCCGACGGGCACCTGTGGGAGATCGCGCACAACCCCTACTGGACCGTCGTCGACGGCCGCGTCGACATCGGCGCGACCTGACCCGATCGGGTGATGGGCAGCCCGGACATCGACCACCACCATGGACGTGGTCGCACCCGCGTCCACTGACGTGACGGGGGGAGGCGCGCGATGTGGGGAGCCGCTGACACGTGCGTCGGCGGCGAGCAGCCGTCGCAGGCGTGCTCGCCGCCGCGACCTGCCTGGCGGGGTGCGACGGCGGGGCCTCGCCCACCGAGGACGTGTCCGACTCCGCGCCGAGCCCGGCGGCGTCGGCGGCGGCCGCGGGCGACACGTTCGAGGACCGGGTCGACGCGATCACCGAGGCGGCCAAGGCCAACGCGGACGCCGGCATAGTGCCGGGGCTGACCGTGGCGCTCGCCGACCACGACGAGACGGCCACGCTCGCGTTCGGCGTCTCCGACCTGGGGGCCGGCACGCCGATGCGTCCCGACGACCGGTTCCGGATCGCGAGCATCACCAAGTCGATGACGGCGACGATCGTGCTGCAGCTGGTCGAGGAGGGGAAGCTCGGGCTCGACGACACCGTGGAGACCTGGCTGCCCGGCGTCCTCGACGCGGGCGACCGGATCACCCTGCGCGACCTGCTGGGGCACGTGTCCGGGTTGCCGGAGGCCGACGACAGCAGGTACGTCCGCGGGCACCGCGTCCGGCACGGGGTCACGGACCAGGAGTACGTCCGGCTGGTGGCCCAGGCTCCCCTGGAGGCAGAGCCTGGCGAGCTGTTCGTCTACCGCAACATCAACTTCGTCCTGCTCGGCATGGTCGTCGAGGCGGTCACCGGCCAGGACATCGGCGCGGTGATGCGGGAGCGGCTGTTCGAGCCCCTCGGCCTGCGCGACACCCGGCTCGCCACGGAGGGCCACCCGGGCCCACGCCTGGTGCGCGTGTACGACGGCCTGGAGGACCTGACCTGGCTCGACGTCTACTGGGCGGGCGCGGCCGGGGGCGTGACGAGCACGGCCGACGACCTGGCGACGTTCTACCGCGCGCTGTTCTCCGGCGAGCTCCTCGACGACGAGCGGCTCGCGGAGATGACCGACATCCGCGACGACGACGTGGCCGGCTGGAACGGCTATGGGCTCGGCCTCGCCGCCGTCGAGACCGACTGCGGGACGGCGCTCGGGCACAGCGGCCGGCTCCCCGGCCTGGCCACCGAGGCGTGGTCGATGCCCGAGCGCGGCCGCTCCGTCGTGGTGCTCGTCAACGGGGACGGCCGCCTGGCCGGGGGGACGATCGACGTCGTCCGCGAGGCCGCGCTCTGCGGTTGAGCGCGCCGAGCACGACCGGCCCGGCTACTCCGGCGGCAGCCCCTTGCCGCGCCGCGCGTACAGGTCGAGCACCACCTGGCGGGGGATCACGCCGCAGCGCTCCGCCCAGGCGTCGTACCGCTGCGCCAGCACCTGCACGATCTCCGGCTGCTCGGCGGCCAGGTCGTGCTGCTCGGTGCGGTCGGCCGCGATGTCGAACAGCTCCCAGTCCTGGCCGTGCTTGCGCACCAGCTTCCACCGGCCGGAGCGGACCGCGGAGTTGCCCTCGTGCTCCCAGAAGAGGTCCTTGTCGGGGACCTCCTCGCCGCGCAGCGCCTCGAGCATCGACCGGCCCTCGGCAGGCGGCACGGCGACCTCACCCCGCGTGGCCGGGTACGGCGCCCCGGCCGCGTCGAGCACGGTCGGCAGCACGTCGACGAGCTGGAACGGCCGGTCGAGCACGGGCCGCACGGAGGAGTCGATGCCATCGGGCCAGCGCACCAGCAGGGGAGTGGCGATGCCGCCCTCGTGCACCCAGTGCTTGTACTCCCGGAACGGGGTGTTGGACAGGTGCGCCCACGAGCGTCCGTAGCTCTGGTAGGTCGCCTCGCTGCCCGGCATCAGCCCGGGCACGTTGCCGGGGACGACCGTCTCGCCCTCGCGGGTCTGCTCCTTCAACGGCACGAACGCGGTGACGAAGTCCTTGACGGAGTCCGGCGGCATCTCCTCGGCGCAGCCGCCGTTGTCGGAGAGGAACACCACCAGGGTGTTGTCGAGCCGACCGAGCCGCTCCAGCGTCGCGAGGACCTGGCCGACGCCCTGGTCCATCCGGTCGACCTGGGCGGCGTACACCTCCATCCGGCGCGCCTCCCAGTCCTTGTCGGGGACGCCGTCCCACGCGGGCACGCGCGGGTCGCGGGTGGCCAGCTCGGTGTCGCCCTCGAAGAGGCCCTCCTTGACGAGCCGTTCCAGCCGCTCCTCGCGCAGCCGGTCCCAGCCGGCGTCGAAGCGACCGTCGTAGCGGGCGATGTCCTCCTCGTGCGCGTGCAGCGGCCAGTGCGGCGCGGTGTACCCGAGGTAGAGGAAGAACGGGTCGTCGTGCCGGTCGCGGTCGTGCTCCTCGATGAACTGGACCGCGTGCTCGCTGGTGGCGTCGGTGTAGAACCAGCCCGGCTGCTCGCCCTCCTCCTCGACGTTCGTCTCCTGCCGGGTCAGCGTGCGCGGCTGGTAGAAGCTGCCGGCGCCCTCGAGCGTGCCGAAGAAGCGGTCGAACCCGCGCCGCGTCGGCCAGCTCGCGTTGGGGTTGTCCATGTCGCTGGACAGGTGCCACTTGCCGGACAGGTACGTCGCGTAGCCGGCGCCCTTGAGCGCCTCGGCGATCGTCACGGACTCCTCGGCGAGGTCGCCGGGGTACCCGTCGGGGCTGTCGTCGAAGTTGAGGATCCCGACGCCCACCTGGTGCGGGTGCAGGCCGGTCATCAACGACGCGCGCGACGGGCTGCACCGCGCCGTGTTGTAGAACTGCGTGAGCCGCACGCCCTCCCGCCCGATCCGGTCGATGTGCGGCGTCTCGATCTCACCGCCGAAGCAGCCGATGTCGGAGTAGCCCATGTCGTCCGCGAGGATCACCACGACATCGGGTCGGGCGTCCCGGCGCTCGCTCCGGGGGCTGCTCATGCAGAGACCTCCGTCAGGGAGTCGTCGATGGCGGCCTCGCCCGCGTGGTCCTGGCCGTGCAGCGCGCGGCGGTACGTCTCGGGCAGGAAGGCGAGCGAGACGAGCGTGATCGCCGCCATCGCCATGACGTAGACGGCGGCCGGCCACGACGAGCCGGCCCACGCGACGAGCGAGGTGCAGATCAGCGGGGCGACCGCGCCGGAAGGCAGCACGCCGAGCTGGTAGACGGTCGACATGCCGCTGTAGCGGACCCGGGTCGGGTACAGCTCGGCGAAGAGCACACCCTCGGGGCCGAACATCGTGCAGGCGGCGACGCCCCAGCCGACGACGACGGCGACGGTGATCCAGAGCTGGGAACCGGTGTTGATGCCGGCGAAGATCGGGAACGCCGAGACGAACGCGAGCGCGGCGCCGGCGGCGAACACCGGGCGGCGGCCGATCCGGTCCGACACCGAGGCGGAGAACAGGATCACGCCGAAGCCGACCACAGCGGCGACGAGCAGGGCGTTGAGGGCGAGGGTGTTCGGCAGCCCGAGCACGGTGACGACGTAGGTGACCAGGAAGGCGTTGTAGACGTTGAACGTGACGCTCTCGCTGATCCGGGCGCCCATCGCCAGCAGGGTGACCTTGGGGTGGCGGCGGACCACCTCGAGCAGCGGCATCCGCACGCGGGCGTCGTCCTGCACCAGCTCGCGGAACGCCGGCGGCTCGTCGATCTTGAGCCGGATGAACAGGCCGATCGCGACGAGCACGATGCTGGCCAGGAACGGGATCCGCCAGGCGTACTCGACGAGCGCCTCCTCGCCGAGCAGGCCGAGCGCCTTGACCGAGCCGGTGGAGAGCAGCAGGCCGATCGGCACGCCGAGCTGCGGCCAGGAGGAGTACCAGCCCCGGTGCTTCTGCGGGGCGTGCTCGACGCACAGCAGCACCGCGCCGCCCCACTCGCCGCCGAGGCCGATGCCCTGGAGCATGCGGAGCGCGACCAGCAGCACCGGTGCGGCGACGCCGATCGCGTCGTAGGTCGGCAGCAGCCCCATCGCGAAGGTCGCGAGGCCCATGATCATCATCGTCACGACCAGCATCGGCTTGCGGCCGAGCCGGTCGCCGAGGTGACCGAAGATCACCCCGCCGAGGGGGCGGAGGACGAAGCCGGCGGCGAACGTCGCGAACGCCGCGATGGTGCCGGTCACCGGGTCGACCGAGGGGAAGAACTCCGCGTTGAAGACCAGGGCGGCCATGGTGCCGTAGAGGAAGAAGTCGTACCACTCGACCACCGACCCGATCAGGCTCGCCGAGGCGACCTGCCGGATCGAGGCGTCCGAGACCTCGCCACTGTCGATCACGACTTTCCTGCGCATGTGCACTCCACTCTGCTATCGTCCCGCTAATGGGGACAGTCCTTCGACCATCGGGACACAGCATGAAGGCCGGGACTGTCCATGTCAAACACGACTGAAATACTTTAGTTTCGTGTCGTGCCGGGGACCAGGGATGGTGTGATGAGCGAGAGCGTACGTCGGGTCGTGGGGCTGCTGGACACCCTCGCCCGCGCCGACGAGGACCTCACCGTGCGGGAGCTCGCCGCGCAGGTCGACGTGTCGAAGAGCGCCGCGCAGCGGATGCTCGCCGCCCTGGTGGAGACCGGGCTTGCGGTGCAGGACCGCTCGAGCCGGCGCTACGGCCTCGGCCCGCTGACGCTGGTCCTGGGGACGGCGTACCAGCGCCGGATCGACTTGCGCGCGATCGCCTCCGGCCCGATGACCACGCTGCGCGACCTGACCGGCGAGACCGTCGGGCTGTCGGTGCGCGTGGGCGACGAGCTGCTGCACATCGACCAGGTGGAGAGCCGCTCGGAGCTGCGCCGGACGTTCGAGATCGGCAAGGCGCTGCCGCTGTGGGCCGGCGCGCCGAGCCGGGTGCTGCTGTCGGACCTGCCCGACGAGGAGGTCGAGCGGATCATCCGCGCGCACCGGCCGTCGCAGGTCGTGCCGGTGGCGCCGCCGCCGGCCGAGGACTTCATCGCCTCGGTCCGGTCCTGCCGCGAGAACGGCTGGGCCAGCGCGTTCGAGGAGACCATCCCGGGCGTCAACACGATGGCCGCGCCGGTGCGCCGCCAGGACGCCTCGATCGCGGCGACCATCTCGATCACCGGGCCGACCAGCCGGCTCGAGCAGGAGCGGGTCGAGGAGCTCGTCCCCGACCTGCTGCGGGTTACCGCGGAGGTCAGCCGGCTGCTGGGGCACGGCTGACCTCCGGGCCCGGCCGGGGAGCCGGCCGGGTCACCGGGCGACGCGGAAGCCGATGTTGGCGGCCGTCGAGTCCGGGGTGTTGGACGAGCGCGCGGCCACCCGGTAGCGGTGGCAGTAGCTGGCGTGGCACAGGAACGAACCGCCGCGCATGACCCGCTCGGTGCCGCGCTCGGGCGCGCTGCCGTCGGGGTGGTCGCGGTACGCCATGGGGGAGAACCAGTCCGCGCACCACTCCCACACGTTGCCCGCGGTCTCGAAGAGCCCGAACCCGTTGGCCGGGAACGACCGCACCGGCGCGGTGGTGAGGAAGCCGTCCTCGCGCGTGTTGTCGGTGGGGAAGGTGCCCTGCCAGATGTTGCAGCGCCAGGCGCCGTCGGGTGTGAGCTCGTCGCCCCACGCGAACCGCGCCCGCGCCAGCCCACCCCGCGCGCCGTGCTCCCACTCGGCCTCGGTCGGCAG
This sequence comes from Nocardioides iriomotensis, assembly GCF_004168035.1. Taxonomy (GTDB): domain Bacteria; phylum Actinomycetota; class Actinomycetes; order Propionibacteriales; family Nocardioidaceae; genus Nocardioides_B; species Nocardioides_B iriomotensis. The sequence continues at coordinate 246,652 of NZ_SDPU01000021.1, forward strand.
CCGGGTGCCGCTCCACGCGCAGTAGGCCGCGGCGTCGCGCCAGGACACGTGCACCACGGGGTGGTCGGCCTTGTCGGCGAGGACCGAGCGGCTGCCCTCGGGGTGGCGCCAGTCGGCGCCGCGCACGGCCAGCCACCAGGGGGCGGCGCCCACGCGGCCGAGGACCTCGTCGTCGGCGGCCGCGACGGCGAGGTGGAACACCGCGGAGACGCCGTACCGCTCGGCGTCGGTGACGTGCCCGGTCGCCTCCACGAACGCCGCGAACTCGGCGTTGGTCACGGTCGTCGCGCCGAGGTCGTACGGCGCCAGCGTGACGTCGTGCACCGGCGTCTCGCCGTCGGCGGGGTAGCCCTCGCCGAACGGATCGCCCATCGCGAACGTCCCTCCCTCGAGCGCGACGAGGTCGAGCTGCACCCCGGACGCAGGAGGACCCGGCACCGGCGGAGCGTGCCCCGACGCCTCCCGGTCGGAGGACCGCGGGAGCGACGGGGCGCAGCAGGTGTGCTCCACCGGTGCCGGGTCGTTCATGCCGGGCACGCTAGCAACGGCCGGGTTTCGACGCGCCCGTCACGGCCTCGCGGGCTCGGCCGTGGGGCTTGCTCAACCTCCCCGTCGCACGCCGTGCCCGACTCCGTCGGTCACGGCTCGACGGTGACCTTGATCGCCTCGCCGTTCTTGACGATCGAGAACGCGTCGAGGACGTCGTCCAGCGGGATGTGCCGCGTGATCAGGTCCTTGACCGGGACCTGGCCGGTCGAGATGTACTCCAGCGCGCGCTTGTTGTGCTCGGGGGCCGAGCCGTTGGCGCCGTGGATGTGCAGCTGCCGGTAGTGCACCAGGTTGGAGTCGCACTTGATGAACGGGTCGGTCTTCGGCAGGCCGCCGAAGAACGAGATCCGGCCGTTGCGCGCGGCCATCGAGATGGCCTGCTCCTGGGTGATGTTGGCGGCGGTGGCCGTGATGATCACGTCGGCGCCGCGGCCGTCGGTGAGCTCCATGACCCGCTTGACGACGTCGACCTCGGAGCCGTTGATGGTCTCGTCGGGCTGCACCGCGTCGGCGGACATCTTCAGCCGCTCGGCGTTGACGTCGACGAGGTAGACCGGGCCCGCCTTGTGCACGCCGCGGGCGATCCGGATGTGCATGCAGCCGATCGGGCCGGCGCCGAAGACGACGACGGAGTCGCCCTCCTCGATGCCGAGCAGCTCCTGGGCGTTGATCGCACAGGCGAACGGCTCGGCGGCCGACGCCTCGTCGTACCCCACGTTGTCGGGGATCTTGTTGAGGCCGTCGACCTTGAGCACCTGCTTCGGCACGATCATGTACTCGGCGAAGCCGCCGTCGTACTGGTAGCCGACCGAGGTCTGGTTCTGGCACACCGCCATCCAGCCCTTGTTGCACTCGTAGCACTCGCCGCACGGGACCGCGGCGATGACCTGGGCGCGGTCGCCGACCTGCCAGTCGGAGCCGTAGGTCGTGTTGACGTCGGCGCCGACCTCGACCACCTCGCCCGCGATCTCGTGGCCGGTGATCCGCGGCGGCGTGAGGTTCTGGTGGCCGTTGTAGAAGATCTTGACGTCGGTGCCGCACGTCGAGCAGTTCTTCACCTTGAGCTTGACCTCGTCGGGTCCGCACTCGGGCTCCGGGACGTCCTCGAGCCGCACGTCCTCGGGAGCGTAGAAGCGCAGAGCCTTCATCGGGGGTCCTTTCGGGTCGTCGAGGCGTGGATCTTGACCCGACCCTAGCCGTGTCCCACAGCGATTACCACACAAACGGACACAGATTTTCTGCCCGAATGCTTGGCAATGTGCCCGTTCATGCGTAAGACTGCCGTCATTCTGGTGATGAGGGTCACGCCAGAGCGTCTCTGGAAGGGTTCAGATGGCCACAGCAACCACCACCGAGTCGGCACCGCGCACGAGCGCGCGCGTGCACGTCCAGAAGTTCGGGACGTTCCTGTCGAACATGATCATGCCCAACATCGGCGCGATCATCGCCTGGGGCTTGCTCACCGCGTTCGTCATCCCTGACGGGTGGACGCCCAACGAGAAGGTCGCCACCGTCGTGGGTCCGTCGATCTTCTACCTGCTGCCGATCCTGATCGCCTACACCGGCGGCAAGCTCGTGTACGGCGTCCGCGGAGGCGTGGTCGGCGCGGTCGGGGTCATGGGCGTGATCATGGCCACCAGCGACCCGCTGTTCATCGGGCCCGACGGCAACGCAGCGCCGATGTTCCTCGGCGCGATGATCATGGGCCCGGCGACGGCCTGGACGATGAAGAAGATCGACTCGATCTGGGACGGCAAGATCAAGCCCGGCTTCGAGATGCTCGTCGACAACTTCTCCGCCGGCATCTGGGCGGCCGTCATGGCGGTCATCGGGATGTTCGCGCTCGCGCCGATCCTCCTGAAGGTGATCGAGTGGCTCGGGTCCGCGGTGCAGTTCCTGGTCGACAACAGCCTGCTGCCGCTCTCCTCGATCTTCATCGAGCCGGCCAAGGTGCTGTTCCTCAACAACGCGATCAACCACGGCGTGCTGACCCCGCTCGGCATCCAGCAGTCGGCGGAGCAGGGCTACTCCATCCTGTTCCTGCTCGAGGCGAACCCCGGCCCCGGCTTCGGCCTGCTGCTGGCCTACTGCTTCTTCGGCAAGGGCATCGCCCGTGCCTCGGCGCCCGGCGCCATCATCATCCAGTTCTTCGGCGGCATCCACGAGATCTACTTCCCGTACGTGCTGGCGAAGCCCCGCCTGATCGCCGCCACGATCCTCGGCGGCATGACCGGCATCGCGATCAACATGATCTTCGACACCGGCCTCCGGGCGCCGGCCGCGCCGGGCTCGTTCCTCGCCGTGCTGGCGCAGATCCCGCCCGGCAACTACTTCGGCGTCATCCTGTCGGTCTTCGGTGCCGCGACCGTCTCGTTCCTGGTGGCGTCGTTCCTGCTCAAGATGGACCGGTCCGACGACGAGGGTGACCTCGCCGCCGCCACGGCCGAGATGGAGGAGATGAAGGGCAAGACGTCGGTGGCGTCGTCGATGCTGGTGGGCAGCGGTGCGCCGCACAGCGGTCCCATCAACAAGATCGTCTTCGCCTGCGACGCGGGCATGGGCTCCTCGGCGATGGGCGCGTCGGTCCTGCGCCGCAAGGTCCAGGACGCGGGCTTCGGCGACGTGACGGTGGTCAACCGCGCGATCCAGAACCTCGACGACGAGTGGGACCTCGTGGTGGTGCACCGCGACCTCGCCGACCGTGCGCGGATCCGGACACCCTCGGCTGCGCACGTCACCGTCGACAACTTCATGAACAGCCCCCGGTACGACGAGGTCGTCGAGGTGCTGCGCACCAGCAACGGCCCGGGCGGAGCCGGCGGCGTGGCCGCGCCGGAGGCGGCGGCCACGGGCTCGGCCGACCTGCTCCCGGACGACTCGGTGGTCCTGCTCGGTCGTGCCACGACCCGCGACGACGCGATCACCGAGGCCGGGCAGCTGCTGGTCGCGACCGGAGCGGTGGACGCGTCGTACGTCGACTCGATGCACGAGCGCGAGCAGTCCGTCTCGACCCACATGGGCAACGGGCTCGCCATCCCGCACGGCACCAACGAGGCGAAGCCGCTGATCCGGCGGACGGCGCTGTCGTTCGTGCGGTACCCCGACGGGATCGACTGGAACGGCAACCAGGTCAAGTTCGTGGTCGGCATCGCCGGCGCGGGCGACGACCACCTCACCGTGCTCAGCCAGCTCGGCCAGGTCTTCACCGACCAGGATCGGGTGGCCCAGCTGGAGTCCGCTCAGTCCGTGGCCGACGTGAAGCGGATCCTCGGCCAGGTCGCCTCGCCGACGGCGACCGCGTAGCCGACCCCCGCACGGCCGGACCGGCCCCGCACCTCCGGGTGCGGGGCCGGTCTCGTCCTCACGTGGTCGTTCGGAGGACGCCCGCTCGAACCGGTGCGGAGGTGGCACCATGGTGCCGTGTTCCCCGCCCTGGCCGAGTCGCGGCGAGTCCGCGCCGTGACGTGCTTCGCTGCCCTCACCGGCTCGACGTCCGGCCGGCAGGGCCCGAGCCGCGGACAGCCCCTCGGCGTGACGGGCCGCGATGGCTGAGCGAATCGGTGAGCCGCTGGACCTGGCGGTCCGGTTCCGGCGGTTGGCGGCGGTGACCGGCGAGCTGCTCGCCGCCACGACGGTGGCCGAGGTCGGCGAGGTCGTCGTCGGGCACCTGGTCGACGCGGCCGAGGCGACGGTGGGGTCGTTGTCCGTGGTCGACGGGACGGACCTGTGCCTGGTCGCGGTGCGGGGTGCCCGGGACGGGGTGGCCGAGCGGTGGGCGCGGTACCCGTTGGCGGGCACGACGCCGGCCGCGGACTCCGTGCGGGCCGGGCGACCCTTGGTGTTCAGCGGGCGGGCGGAGCTTCTCGCCGCGTACCCGTCGATGGAGCTGGCCAGTGACGGCGACCGCACCCTGGTGTGCCTCCCGCTGCAGGGGAACGCCGATGCGTTGGGGGCCGTCACCTTGTCCTGGGACGGGAACAGGGACGTCGACGCGGCCGGGCTGGAGTTCTTCGCGGTCTGCGCCGACGCCTGCGCCCAGGCCATCACCCGCATCGCGGCGCAGCGGGAGGTGCAGCTGCGTGAGGAGCGCCTGCAGTTCCTGGCCGACGCCAGCGCGGAGCTGGCCAGCAGCCTGGACTACGAGGCGACCTTGAACGCGGTCGCACGGCTGGCCGTCCCCGACTTCGCGGACTGGTGCGTGATCCAGCTGCTCGTCGACGGGCAGCTGCGTCCCTTGGCGCTCGCCCACCCGGACGCCTTCACCTCCGAACGGATCCTCGAGCTCCAGGAGCGGTACCCGCCCGACCCGGACGCGCCTCGTGGCGCCTACCAGGTGATCAGGAGCGGGGAACCCGAGCTCATCGGCGACATCACCGACGACATGCTCGCCGCGGCTGCGACGGACGCGGAGCACCTGCAGATCCTGCGCGACCTGCACTTCCGGAGCGCCGTCTCCGCGCCCCTCCGGGTACGCGATCGCGTCCTGGGCGTGATCTCTTGGGTCACCGGGACGTCGGCCTACCGGTACACCTCCGCCGACGTGGAGTTCCTGGAGGACCTGGCCCGCCGGGCCGCGGTCGCGATCGACAACGCCGAGCTGCACTCCCAGCTGCGCGACCTCGCCTCACGGTTGCAGCGAGCGGTGCTCCCGGCTCGGCTGCCGCAGCCGGACGGCTGGACGGTGGCCGCGCACTACGCGGCAGCCGGACGCACCGACGCCGGCGGCGACTTCTACGACGTCGTCGTGCTGCCGGACGGCCGGATCGCCGTCTTCGTCGGCGACGTGATGGGCCGCGGCGTCGAGGCCGCCTCCACGATGGCTCAGATGCGGGCCGCCATCCGGACCCTGATCGCCCAGGACCCCGCTCCGGAGGAGGTCATGGACGGGCTGGACCGCATGTTCACCATGTTCGACCCCGAGCAGCTCGTCACCGTCGTATACGGCCTCGTCGAGACCGCGCCCGACGGCACGGCACGGCTCCGGCTCGTGAGCGCCGGGCATCCCTCACCCTTGCTGCGGCGGGCCGACGGCACGAGCCGCGTCCTGGCCCCGTCTGACCCGCTGCTCCTGGGCGTCGGCGGTGGGCAGCGCCAGGTCACCGAGGTGGACGTCGGGCACGGTGACATCGTGCTGATGTTCACCGACGGGCTCATCGAGCGTCGCGACGAGGCTCTCGACGACGGCGAGGGACGGCTTGCTGCGGCAGCCGCCGGCCTGGTCGCCGACGATCTCGCCGCTGGGCTGCCGCGGGTCGTGGACCAGGTGCGCGACCCGAACCGCGACGACGACGTGGCCATCCTCGCGCTGCACCGTCGTTAGGGGTGCTCCGTGCCGGTGCCCAGCGCTCGTCAGAGCAGCCGCACCAGGGCGGCGGCGGCCGCGGCCAGGAGCACGACCACGAGGAAAGGAGCTCGGAGCAGCAGCGCCACGACCGCCACCGCGAGACCGACGATGCGCGCGTCCAGCACGAGCGAGGACCCGTCGGCGAAGACCTGGACGCCGACCAGCGCGGCGAGCAGCGCGACCGGCAGCAGGTCCGCCACGCGCTCGACGACCGGGTGGTCGAGAACGGCCTGCGGCACGGACAGCCCGGCCAGCTTCAGCAGGTAGCAGCCGACGGCGGTGACCAGCACCGCCACCCAGAGCGCGCTCATCGCTCGTCCTCCCGGTCGGTCCGGTCCGCCGGGTGCTCGGGCCCGCCGTGCCCCCGAGGCGGGTCGGGAAACTCCGTCGGGTCCGGCCGGCGGCTCGTCACGCCCACCAGCAGCGCCACGCCACCCGCCGCGAGCACCGGCACACCGGCGGCGGTGACCGGCACCAGCGCGAGCGCGACGGCCGCGCCGAGCGCGGCGACGACCTGGTTGCGGCGGTCGGCCAGCCGGGGCCACAGCAGCGCCAGGAACGCCGCCCCGACGGCCGCGTCGAGGCCGTAGGTGCGCGGGTCGCCGATCGCGTTGCCGGCCACCGCGCCGATCGCCGTGGCCAGGTTCCACAGCGCGAACACCGAGATCCCGGTGCTCAGGAACCCGACCCGGGCGGCCGCCGTCGAGTCCCGGTTGACCGACATCGCGGTGGACTCGTCGATGACCAGCTGCGCCCCGACGAGGCGCCGCCAGCCCTTCCAGGCGAGCAGCGGCGCGAGCCGGAGGCCGTAGAGCGTGTTGCGGGTGCCCAGCAGCAGTGCGGTCACCGCGCCGGACAGGGGCGCGCCGCCGGCGCCGATCACCCCGATGAGCGCGAACTGCGAGGCGCCGGTGAACACCAGCAGCGACAGCAGGCAGGTCTGCCACACGTCCAGCCCCGAGGCGACCGAGATGGCCCCGAAGGACACGCCGTACGCGCCCGTCGCGACGCCGACGGCGATCCCGTCCCGCACGATGGCCGTGCGCTCGGAGGCGGGCAGTGCGGGTGGGGTCACCCGCCGAGACTACGAGCCTTGCTCAGCGCACCCGTTGTGGTGTCTGGTGCACGAGAACCGTCGCCGAGAGGACGCCGAGACCGAGGCCGACCAGCAGGCCGGTGCCGGTGGGGGTGGGCACCGGTGTGAACACTGCCAGCCAGGCCCCGGCGGCCAGTGAGGCGAGGAGAGCGACGACCACCACGGTGACCCGGTAGAGGACCGGCAGCGGACCGAGCATCGACGGCTCCTTCGGTGGGACCGCGACGGCGTCGGCGCCGCCGCCCTGGTCGTACATCTCTTCAGACGCACGGCGACGCCGTTCGGTTGCCCCGCCCACCCGACGGGCAAACGTCGCCGAGGCCAGCCGGTGCCGCCTCAGACGTCGGAGAGGTCGGTGTGCAGCCGGACCTGCTTGACGCGGACGGAGCCGTCGCCGTGCAGGTCGAGCTCGCGGTGGGCGCCGTCGGTGTCCCAGCCGGCGCCGGTGACGAAGGCACGGCGGGCGTCGTCGGTGCTGGCCAGCCAGAACACGGCGCGCGCGAACCGGTCGGCCTTCAGCGTCTCGGCGGCGGCCTGCAGCAACCGCGAGCCGTGCCCGGCACGGGTGTGGTCGGGGTCGACGGTCAGCTCCACGACCTCGCCGTCGGAGACCGGGTCGCAGTCGGGGTCCTGGGCGGGGCCGGTGACCGCGAAGCCGCGGACGGTGTTGCGCTCCAGCGCCACGAGCACCCGGTTGCGCGCGTCCTTTGGTGAGCCGATCGACGCGCGCCAGGCCTCGGCGAAGTCGGCCGGGTCGAGCGAGGCGAGCACCTCGTCGGGTAGCAGCCCGACGTACTCCCGCCGCCAGGCCTTCACCTGGACGGCGGCGATCGCCTCGGCGTCGTCGGCCCAGCCGACGCGGACGGAGACGTCCGCCGTGGGGCGCGAGGGGGTGCTCATGGCCACCGATCCTCCCAGGCCGCCGTAACGGGACCGCAGCCGGCTCGTTGGTCCGGTCATGCGCCGAACCCGCCTCTCCCTCTCCTTCCTCGCCGCCGGGGTCCTCGCCCTCGTCGGCACCGCCCTCGCCCCGGCCTCCGCCATCGTCGGCGGATCGACCGTGCCCGACGACCGCTACGCCTTCATGGCATCGGTCCAGACCAAGGGGTCGTCCGGGAGCGACGGGCACTTCTGCGGCGGCTCCGTCATCGCACCGCAGTGGGTCCTCACCGCGGCGCACTGCATGGTCGACGAGAAGCCTGGGGACCTGCAGATCGCCGTCGGCCGGCGCGACCTCGAGGACTCCTCCCGCGGGCAGACCCTGACCGTCGACCGCGTGGTCGTGCACCCGGACTACGAGGAGACCGGCACCTTCGACGCCGCACTCGTGCACACCACCGCCGCGATGGACGCGCCCACGATCGCGCTGGCACCGGTCGGGAACGACGAGCTCGAGCAGAGCGGGGCGGCGCTGACCGTGGCCGGCTGGGGCACCGAGTTCTTCGGGTCGCCGGTCATCCCGTCGCAGCTGAAGTCCGTCGACGTGCAGGCCGTCGCCGACGAGGACTGCACGACCAACAGCGCCATGGGATTCCAGGCCGACTCTGAGATCTGCGCCGAGACGATCGGCGGCGACTCCTGCCAGGGCGACTCCGGCGGCCCGCTGTTCGGCACGCTGGCCGACGGCCGGCGCGTCCAGGTCGGGGTCGTGTCCTACGGCCTGGGCTGCGCGACGCCGCTCTTCCCGGGCGTGTACGGCGAGGTGAACAACCCGTCGATCCACGACTTCGTCACCTCGACGGCCGGCCTCGGCGCGGCGAAGGCTGCCCGCAAGGCGGGCGCCGGGAAGCGCCACTGACGCTCCCGCCGTACGGCGGTCGTCCGGCGGGGTTCGTCATCGGGACGAACCCCGCCGAGTCGTGAATGCCGGACATCCATGGCCCGATGGCCCCGACATCCATGGCCCGATGGCCCAGCCGAACGAGCCCGGACGGGTCTGGCGACGGGTACGCATCCCCGTGCAGCCTGATGCGCACCGGAGTCCGACAAACGAGGAGGCACCGTGCGCTCGTCCCGCCTGGTGGTCGTCGTCGTGCTCACCGCTCTGGTCGCCCTGGTGGCTGCGCCGGCACACGCGCACGCGGACAGCCCGCGTTTCGTCGACAGCGCGTTCTCGGTCAGGGCGTCCGGCCCCACGCTGACGGTCGACGGCAGGGAGGCCGGCCTGGGTGACCAGGCCGAGGTGCGCATCGTGGTCACCGCGCTGGCACTGTGCGTCGACGGCGGCGGGGACCGGCCGGAGACCGAGAACAGGACCAGCGCCGGCGCGGCCGAGGACGTCCCGGTCCGCAACGGCAAGGCGCAGTTCTCCGTGACCCTGATGGCGTCGTTCCAGCCCCGGTGCGCCCCGCCGATGACGGTCGACTTCCGGGACATCCGGGTCAGCGACATCACCAACGACGTCACGACCGTCGTGCGGCCCTAGGGACGACCCGGCGGGACCGCGCGCCACGCTGGTCGGTCCGCCCGAGGGTCGGTCGGCGCGGCTAGGGTGGCGCCGTGCAGCAGTACCTGGACCTCGTGCAGCGGATCCTCGACGACGGCGTCGAGAAGGGCGACCGCACCGGCACCGGCACGCTGAGCGTGTTCGGCCACCAGATGCGGTTCGACCTGCGGGAGGGCTTCCCGCTGGTCACCACCAAGAAGATCCACACCCGCTCGGTGTTCGCCGAGCTGCTGTGGTTCCTGCGCGGCGACACCAACGTCAAGTGGCTGCAGGACCGCGGCGTGACGATCTGGGACGAGTGGGCCGACGCCGACGGTGACCTGGGCCCGGTCTACGGCTACCAGTGGCGGTCGTGGCCGACGCCGTCGGGCGGCCACGTGGACCAGGTGGCGCAGCTGCTCGAGAACCTCCGCCGCGACCCCGACTCGCGGCGGCACATCGTGTCGGCCTGGAACGTCGCCGACATCCCGCAGATGGCGCTCGCGCCCTGCCACGCGCTGTTCCAGTTCTACGTCGCTCCCCAGGAGGACGGCCCCGGCCGGCTGTCGTGCCAGCTCTACCAGCGCTCCGCCGACGTGTTCCTCGGCGTGCCGTTCAACATCGCGTCGTACGCCCTGCTGACCCACATGGTCGCGCAGGTGACCGGCCTCGAGGTCGGCGACTTCGTGCACACGCTCGGCGACGCGCACCTGTACTCCAACCACCTCGAGCAGGCCCGGCTGCAGCTCACCCGCGAGCCGCGCCCGCTGCCGACGCTGTGGCTGGACCCGGCGGTGACCGAGATCGACGCGTTCGACCTCGAGCACGTCCGGGTCGACGGCTACGACCCGCACCCCGGCATCAAGGCGCCGATCGCGGTATGACCGGCCCCGAGGGAGACGGCCCCAAGGTCGTCATGGTGGCGGCGTACGCCGACAACCGGGTGATCGGCCGCGACGGCGACATGCCGTGGCACCTGCCCGAGGACCTCAAGCACTTCCGCGAGACCACGCGCGGGCACACCGTGGTGATGGGCCGGGTCACCTACGAGGGGATCGGGCACCCGCTGCCCTACCGCACCAACGTCGTGGTCACCCGCAGGCCCGGCTGGAGCGCCGAGGGCGTGCTGGTGGCCGACTCGCTCGAGGCGGCGCTGCGGATCGGCGCCGAGGTGTACGCCGAGACCGGTGCCGACATCGTGATCGGCGGCGGCACCCAGGTCTACGAGGCCGCGATGCGCTACGCCACCCACCAGGTGCTGACCGAGGTGCACCGGAGCCCGGAGGGCGACGCCCACTACCCGGCGTTCGACCCCGCCGAGTGGCGGGAGACGCGGCGCGAGGACCGCGACGGCTTCAGCTGGGTCTGGTGGGAGCGGACGACCGCACCCGACCCGATAGCCTGACCCCCATGACCCTGGCCCCCGCTCCGTTCGGACGTGTGCTGACGGCCATGGTGACGCCGTTCCACGCCGACGGCTCGCTCGACCTCGAGGCCGCCGCCCGGGTCGCCGAGCACCTCGTCGACAACGGCTCCGACGGCCTGGTCGTCTCGGGCACGACGGGGGAGTCGCCGACCACCACGACCGAGGAGGACGGCCGCCTGCTGCGCGCCGTCGTCGAGGCCGTCGGCGACCGCGCGACCGTGATCGCCGGAGTCGGCACCAACAACACCGCGCACTCCGTCGAGCTGGCCGTCCAGGCCGAGAAGATCGGCGCCGACGGCACCCTCGTGGTGACGCCGTACTACAACAAGCCGACCCAGGAGGGGCTCGCCGCGCACTTCGAGGCCGTCGCCGACGCGGCGGGCCTGCCGGTGATGCTCTACGACATCCCGGGCCGCTCGTCGATCGCGATCGCGCCGGAGACCTACGAGCGCGTGGCCGCGCACGAGCGGGTCGTGGCCGTGAAGGACGCCGTCGGCGACCTCTACCGCGGCGTGCGGATCATGGACGCCACCGGGCTGGCGTTCTACTCCGGCGACGACGTGCTCAACCTCGCCTGGATGACGCACGGCGCCGCCGGGCTGGTGTCCGTGGTCGCACACGTGGCCGGCCGCGAGTACGCCCGCATGGTCGAGGCCGTCGAGCAGGGTGACCTGCCGGCCGCGCTCGGCCTGTACCGCCGGCTGGTGCCGGTGGTCGACGTGATCATGAACCGCGCCCAGGGCGCGATGACCGCCAAGGCCGGGCTCGAGCTGCTGGGCGTGCTGCCCGGGCGGCACGTCCGGCTGCCCCTCGTCCCGGCGTCCGACGCGCTGGTCGACGAGATCCGCTCGGTGCTCCAGCGCGCCGGGCTGCTCGACTGACCCCCTGCCGCAGAGACCCTTCGGAGATGACTGCATGAGCCGCCCGCACCCGGAGCTGTCGACGCCCGCACCCCTGAAGAAGGGTGCCCTCCGGGTCACCCCGCTCGGGGGTCTCGGCGACGTCGGCCGCAACATGACCGTCTTCGAGTACGACGGCCGCCTGCTGCTCGTCGACTGCGGCGTGCTGTTCCCTGAAGACCACCACCCGGGCGTCGACCTGATCCTCCCCGACTTCGAGTCGATCCGGGACCGGCTCGACGCGGTCGAGGCGCTGGTGCTCACGCACGGCCACGAGGACCACATCGGCGCGACGCCGTACCTGCTGCGCGAGCGCCAGGACATCCCCGTGGTGGGCTCGCAGCTGACCCTCGCGCTGCTCATGTCCAAGCTGCGCGAGCACCGGCTCAAGGAGACCGCGCAGCACGTCGTCGCCGAGGGCGACACGATCACGTTCGGGCCGTTCGAGCTCGAGTTCGTCGCGGTCAACCACTCCATCCCCGACGCGCTCGCCGTCGCCATCCGCACCGGCGCCGGCACCGTCCTGCACACCGGCGACTTCAAGATGGACCAGCTGCCGCTCGACGGCCGGATCACCGACCTGCGCGCGTTCGGCAGGCTGGGCGAGCAGGGCGTCGACCTGTTCATGGTCGACTCGACCAACGCCGAGGTGCCCGGCTTCACCACGTCGGAGAAGGACATCACCCCGGTGCTCGACCGGGTGTTCCACCAGAGCCGTGAGCAGCGCATCATCGTCGCCTGCTTCGCCTCCCACGTGCACCGCGTGCAGCAGGTGATGGACACCGCGGTCGCCCACGGTCGCAAGGTGGCGTACGTCGGCCGCTCGATGGTGCGCAACATGGGCGTCGCGCGCGACCTCGGCTACCTGCACGTCCCGCCGAACACGCTGGTCGACACCAAGGAGCTGGCGGACTACCCGCCGGAGCGCACCGTCCTGATCTCGACGGGCTCCCAGGGCGAGCCGCTGTCCGCGCTGTCGCGGATCGCGCAGCGCAACCACAACTTCGTGCACATCGAGGAGGGCGACACCGTCGTCCTTGCGTCGTCGCTGATCCCCGGCAACGAGAACGCCGTCTACCGGGTGATCAACGGCCTCTCGCGGTGGGGTGCCAACGTCGTGCACAAGGGCAACGCGCTCGTGCACGTCTCCGGCCACGCATCGGCCGGCGAGCTGCTCTACTGCTACAACATCGTCAAGCCGCGCAACGTCATGCCGGTGCACGGCGAGATCCGGCACCTGCGCGCCAACGCCGACCTCGCCGTGGCGACCGGCGTCGACCGCAAGAACGTCGTGATCGCCGAGGACGGCGTCGTGGTCGACCTCGTCGACGGCACGGCGCGCATCGCCGGCAAGGTGGACTGCGGCTACGTCTTCGTCGACGGATCGTCGGTCGGCGACATCGGGGAGTCGCTGCTGAAGGACCGCCGGATCCTGGGCGAGGAGGGCTTCATCTCGGTGATCGTCGTCGTCGACTCGGTCAGCGGGAAGGTGTCCGGAGGACCGGAGATCCACGCCCGCGGCTTCGCCGAGGACGACAGCGTCTTCGAGGACATCAAGCAGCCGGTCATCGACGCGATCAACGCCGCGCTGCAGGACGGTGTCGACGACACCTACCAGCTGCAGCAGACGATCCGCCGGGTCATCGGGCGCTGGGTGTCCAACGCGCACCGGCGCCGGCCGATGATCATCCCGGTGGTCGTCGAGGCCTGACGGCGCAGGTGCGCCGTTGTGACACCCGGACGCCGCACCTGCGTGTCACAACCACGCACGTGCGCGGTTGTCACGCGGGGCCGGGAGCAGAACCGTCACCGGCTTTCTCGGCATAGGGACACACCCAGCTACACCGGCAGCTGCGCGGCGAGGAGCCGCTCGACGAGCAGCTCCACGGGCACGACGCCGACCGGCGTGCCCGCGTCGTCGGTGACCACGACCGGGGCGATCCGCTCGGCCGGCCGGGTGCGCAGCATGACCCGCCGGGCTAGCGTCGGCGACGGGGGTGGTCAGCGCCATGGTCAGCGGCCGGACGACGCCGAGGCCCTCGACGCGGATGCCGACGGGGTGGCCGGTGTCGTCGAGCACCAGCTCGTCGGGCCGGACCGGCCGCTGCAGCGTGGCGACCTGCTCGCCCTCGACCTCGCCGTACTCCCCGGTGAGCTGGCGGACCTTGGCGACGCCGCTGACCCCGGTCCACGGCTCCTCGGGCAGCGAGAAGTAGTAGCCCTGGACCAGCGGCACCCCGAGGCGTACGGCGGCCGCGAGCTGCGCCTCGGTCTCGACGCCCTCGACGACGATCCACGCGTCGAGCCGGCCGGCGAGCTCGCCGAGCATCGCGACGAGGGAGGCCGCGGCGGAGTCGACGTCGATGCGGCGGACGATGTCGCGGTCGATCTTGACCATGTCGGGGCGCAGCCGGATCAGCTGCAGCAGGCCGGAGTAGCCGGCGCCCACGTCGTCGGCCGCGATCCGGCCGCCGCGGGCGCGCACCTCGTCGGCCGCCTCGAGGACGGTCTGCTCGTCGGTCGGCCACGCCGACTCGGTCAGCTCGACGAACATCCGGCTCAGGTCGAGCCGCTGGACCAGCAGCCGGACCGAGGGGTCGACCAGGTCGGACGGCGAGCAGTTGACGGTGAGGAAGGTGCGGGGCGGCAGGTCGTCGCGCAGCCGGGCCGCCCTCTCCAGCACGTGGCAGGTGAGGGCGGGGGAGAGGCCGTGCGCCTCGGCGGCCTCGAAGACGTCCTGGGGCAGCACGTCCCAGGGCCGCGGGAACCGCGCCAGCAGCTCGAACCCGGCGATCTCGCCGGACGCCGTGTCGACCAGCGGCTGGGCGACCAGGCGCAGGTCCTCCGGCGAGCGGGCGAGAGCCAGGGCCGCCTCGAGCGGGGTCAGCGCCGCGGAGGCGGTCTCGGTGGCGCGGGAGGAGCCGGGGGGCGTCACGGCTCGCCTCGAGAACACGTCACGCTCGTTCCTCCCAGATCACAGATGTGGCGACACGCCCCACAGGTCGCAGCACGCGTCAGGTCTCCCAGTGCTCCCAGTGTGGCACCGGACCCGCCGCGCGGGAACGTTCCGGACGAGTGCGTCCGATATCACGGACCGCACGCCCTTGGGCGTCCGATCAGCGGCCGGAACGGCCGCGTTTGCCCCGGTACATGTCGAGATCGGCGCTCTCCAGCAGCTCCCGCACGCCGGTCGTGGCGCCGGTCGTGCTCACGCCGACGCTGGCGGTCAGGCTGACCAGGCCGTCGGGAACGTCGACGGCGATGCCGGCGATCGCGTCGCGCAGCCGGGCCGCGAGGTGGGCCGCGCCGGCGACGTCGGTGGCCCGGGCGAGCACGACGAACTCGTCACCGCCGAGCCGCACCACGAGGTCGTCCGCGCGGGCGACCGACCGCAGCGCGTCCGCGACCCCGCGCAGCACCTCGTCGCCGACCGCGTGCCCGTGCTGGTCGTTGACGCCCTTGAACGCGTCGAGGTCGACGACCAGCAGGCTGCACGGCTCGTCGTCGAGGCGGCCGGCGGCGAGCGCGGCGTCGAGGGCGCGGCGGTTGCCGACCCCGGTGAGCGGGTCCTCCAGCGCCTGCCGCTCGGCCCGGGCGGTGTCGCGGCGCAGCCGCTCGACGTCGAGGGCGGCCTGGGCGCCCTGCAGGGTGCTGAGCCGCTGCTGCCAGAGCACCCGGGAGAGCAGCCGGGCGTAGTCGTGGCCGGAGGCGGCGCCCGGCAGGCCGGCCTGGTACTCCATCTCGACCAGCAGCCACTGCACGCTCGCGCCGACGTGCCAGTCCGTCGCGGCGGCGGACTCGGCCGCGGCCTCGCGCGCGACGGCCAGCGCCTCGTCGCGGCGGTCCACCCGCCACAGTGCGCGGGCGAGCGCGCTGCCGACGACGGCGCGGCCGCCCTGGCGCTCGTTGTGGTGGCTGCTGTCGTACGCCGCCCGCAGCTCGTCGAGGGAGGCGGCGGCGCTGCCGCGGGGCCGGCACACGAGCTCGATCGCCCGGCAGGCCTCGGCGAGGCCGGTCGCCCCGACACGGGCGGCCTCGGCGACCCCGCGCGCGGCGTGCTCGTGCGCGAGCTCCCGCATCGCGTCGGCCTCGTCACCGGCCCGCTCGTGCGGCTCGGCGCGCTCGAGCTCGTCGGCCCAGCGCTGGTGCAGCTCGGCGAGGTTGAGCAGGTCGATCGCGGTCGCCTCGTCGAGCGGGATCGGGCTGGCGTCGATCGCGCAGGCCGCCTCGAAGTGCGGCCGGGCGAGCTCGTAGAGACGCAGCTCGAGGTAGGCGTAGCCGAGCCCGGTGTGCGCCCAGCAGGCGAGCGCCTCGTCGTCGCAGGCGGCGAGGGCGACCTCGGCGCGGGCCAGGTCGAGCAGCGCGGCCTCGATCCGGTCCGAGCGCAGGTGCGCCATGCCCCGCATCGAGAGCGCGTTGGAGGCCCAGCCCTCGTCGTCGGCCTGACGGGCCAGGTCGAGGCAGCGGTCCGCGGCCACCGCCAGCGCGTCCAGGTCGGCCTCGACGTGGTGGGCGACGGCGACGGCGTACCAGAGTGCCGCGAGGTCGCGCGGCGGAGCGGTCGCGGCGTCGCGCAGCGTGGCGTGGGCCAGGGTGAGCGCGGACGCGACGTCCTGGTCCTGCGCCAGGCTCATCACCCGTGCTGCTGCTGCGGAGACCACGGGGCGATTGTGCCGACGCCCTGGTCCCGATGGGGCAGAACGCGCGGTTCCCGACCGTTCGTCGGGTCTCCGTCCCGGTCACCGAGACGCAGGACGGCGTCGACCCGGTCCAGCCCCGCCCGGCCGTGCGTCACCCAGACCACCGACCGGCCGCCCGGATCGTCGCCCGTGCCGAGCACGTCGGCGGCCAGCGCCTCGGCGGTGCCCGAGTCGAGGTGCGCGGTGGGCTCGTCGAGCACGAGGACGCGGCGGTCGCCGAGCACGGCCCGGGCGACCGCGAGCCGGGCGCGCTCGCCGCCGGAGACCTCGGCGTGGCCCTCGCCGAGGAACGTGTCGAGCCCGTCGGCCAGCCCCGCCACCCACGGCGTGAGCCGGGCCCGGTCGAGGGCGGCGAGCAGCTCGGCGTCGTCGGCACCGGGGCGGGCGAGACGCAGGTTCTCGCGCAGCGTCGAGGCGAAGACGTGCGGGTCGTCGTCGACGAGCCCCACCCGCGTGCGTACGTCGGACAGCGCGAGGTGGTCGAGCCGGCGCCCGTCGAGCGTCACGCTGCCGCGCTGCGGGTCGAGGAACCGCAGCAGCAGCGCCACCAGGGTCGACTTGCCGGAGCCGGAGGGGCCGACGACGGCGACGCGCGCGCCGGCGGGCAGGTCGAGGTCGACATTGCGCAGCACGGCCTCGTCGCCCCATCCGGCGTGCACGGCGTCGACGACCAGGTCGGTGCCGGGCCCCGCGGCGACCGGGTCGTCCGGGTCGGTGACGGCGGGTTCGGTGGCGGTGAGCGCGGCCAGCCGCTCGCGCGCGGCCCGGGTCCGTACCGCGAGCTGGCCCGCGTCGGCGAGGGGGAGGAGGACGTCGAGCAGCGCCAGTGGCAGCAGCCCGAGCAGGGCCAGCATCGGCCCGGAGACCGTGCCGGCTGCGGCCTGCAGGACGGCGACGACGCCGACCCCGGCGGCGACCGTCGCGACCGCGCGCCCGAGCGCCGCGCCGGCCGCGGCACGGCCGGAGGCCCGGGCGAGCCGGTCCCCGGCGGCCCGGACGGCCGCGGCAACTCGGCGGTCGGCCTGCCAGGCCCGCAGGTCGGCGGCGCCCTCGAGCACGGAGCCGACGCGCGCGGACAGCGCGCCGCGCTCGCGGACGAACGCCGCCTCCGCGCGCCGCGCCGACCACCAGGACAGCCCGAGGGCGGCGGCGCCGGCGGCCAGCGCAGAGCCGAGGACCGGCGCGAGGGCCGCGGGGGAGACCAGGACGGTGAAGACGCCCGCGCCGGCGACGACCAGTGCGCCGGTCTGCACGGGCGCCCGCACCCGCAGCCGCTCGTCGAGCACGGCGTCGACGTCGTCGACGACGCGGGTCAGCAGGTCGCCGCGGTGCGGGCCGAGCCGGCCCGGCACCAGCGGCACGAGGGCGTCGTAGACGTCGGCGCGCTCGTCCGCGAGCAGCCGCAGCGCCGCGCCGTGGCCGACCAGGCGCTCGGCGTACCGGAGCACGGGGCGGGCGATGCCGAACGTCCGCACCCCGACGATCGCCAGGATCAGCATCAGCACCGGGGGGTGCTCGGCCGAGCGGACGATCAGCCACCCGGCCGTGGCGGTGAGGGCCACGCCGGAGGCGCCCGCGAGCGCGCCCAGGAGGGTGGCCAGCGCCAGCCGGCCGCGGGTGCCGTCGGCCGGGGTGGGCTGCTCGGGTGCGGCGGGCGCCGCGGCCGCGGGGGCGGTCTCGGGGCGTGCGGGGACCGGGTCGGGCTCGGCGGCGGGAGCCGGGGCGCGGAGCGTGACCACCTGGTCGGCGAGGGCGACGAGGGACGGGCGGTGGGCGACCACCACGACGGCTCGGTCGGCCGCGAGCCTGACGAGGGTCTCGGCGACGACCCGCTCGGTCTCCTCGTCGAGGTGGGCGGTGGGCTCGTCGAGCAGCACCCACGGGCGACCGCTGACGACGGCGCGGGCCAGCGCGAGCCGGGCCCGTTCGCCGGCGGAGAACGACGCGCCGTCCTCGGCGAGCACGGCGTCGAGGCCGTCGGGCAGGGTCGCGACGTGGTGGGCCAGGCGGACCTGTTCCAGGGCCGCCCACACCTCGGCGTCGGTCGCGTCCGGGCGGCCCAGCCGCACGTTGTCGCGCACGGAGGCGGGGAGCAGCCAGGGCCGCTGCGGCACCCAGGCGACCTGGTCGGCGGCGGGCGTCGCCACGGTGCCCGAGGTGGGGGCGAGGCGGCCGAGCAGGACGGCGAGCAGCGTGGACTTGCCGCACCCGCTGGGGCCGGTGATCGCGGTCAACCCACGCGGGGCGAAGGTCGCCGAGAGCCCGTCGAGGGCGGCGACGTCGCGGCCGGGGTAGTGGACGACCAGGCCGTCGACCGCCATCGCCTGCCCGCCCCGCGGTACGGCGAGCGGCTGCTCGCGCAGGAGCGCGTCGGCCGCCTCGAAGGTCGCGGTGCCCTCCGCGGCGGCGTGGAACTC
Source organism: Nocardioides iriomotensis (assembly GCF_004168035.1). Lineage (GTDB taxonomy): Bacteria > Actinomycetota > Actinomycetes > Propionibacteriales > Nocardioidaceae > Nocardioides_B > Nocardioides_B iriomotensis. The sequence goes on from NZ_SDPU01000021.1 coordinate 265,508, forward strand.
GGCGCCGACCCGGCGCAGCGGCCAGTAGGCCTCGGGGGCGAGCAGCAGCACGACCAGCGCGGTCTCGAGGTCGAGGCCGCCGGTGGCGAGCCGCAGGCCGACGAGCACGGCGACGAGAGCGACCGAGAGGGTGGCGACCAGCTCGAGCACCGCCGACGAGGCGAACGCGATCCGGAGGGTGCCGAGGGTGGCGTCGCGGTAGCGCGCGGTGACCGCGCGGATCCGGCCGCCCTGCACGGCGGCGCGGTCGTAGGCGACGAGGGTCGGCAGGCCGCGCACCAGGTCGACGAAGTGGCCGGACAGCGAGGACAGCAGCCGCCACTGTCGGTCCGCCCGGTCGCGCGTGGCCAGCCCGACGAGCACGGCGAACACCGGCACCAGCGGCAGCGTGACCGCGGCGGTCAGCGCCGCCGGCCAGTCCACGGCGGCCATCGCCAGCAGCGTGGCGGGGGGCAGCACCACGGCCACGACGAGGGCGGGCAGGTAGCGGGTGAGGTACGGCTCGACGGCCGCCACGCCCCTTGTCAGCAGCACGGTGAGCTCGCCGGTGCGGTACCGCGACAGGCCGGCGCCCGCGAGGGCGAGCGCGGCCTCGACGAGGCGGCCGCGCAGCGCCGTACCCACCTGCCCGGCGGCCCGCGCCGCGCAACGGTCGGTGAGCCAGCCCGTGGTCGCCCGGGCGGCGAACATCCCCAGCGCCCAGGCGCCCGGACCGGCGAGGTCCTCGCCGCCGACCGCCGCCGTGACCAGGCGCGCGAGCACGAACGCCTGCGCGACGAGCAGCAGCCCGCCCGCGGTGCTGCCGGCCACCACGCCGGCCAGCGCCCACCGCGCCGGCCGGAGGTGGGTCAGGACCCGCGGGTCGACGGGGCGCATCAGGCCGGGATGTGCTGGGTGCCGATGCGGCGCCGGAACACCCAGTAGGTCCAGCCCTGGTAGAGCAGCACGATCGGGGTGAAGAACACCGCCACCCAGGTCATCACGGTCAGGGTGTACTCGGTGGCCGAGGCGTTGGTCGTGGTCAGCGACCACGCCGGGTCCAGCGACGACGGCATCACGTCGGGGAAGAGCGCCGCGAACAGCCCGGCCACCGCCAGGCCGATCGCCAGGAAGTTGCCGGTGAACGCCCAGCCCTCGCGCGCCCGGAGCGCCGCGACGAGCCCGCCGACGAGGGCGAGGGCGGCCGCGGCGAACAGCACCAGCGACCCGGCCGACCCGGTGGACGCCTGCGTCCAGGCCAGGAACGCGACCGCGGCGACGGCGGCCGCGACGCCCACCTTCAGTGCGAGCGCCCGGGCCCGGTGCCGGATGTCGCCGTCGGTCTTCAGCGCGACGAACAGCGCGCCGTGGGTCAGGAACAGGAGGAGGGTGGTGACGCCGCCGAGGAGGGCGTACGGCGAGAGCAGGTTGAAGAACCCGCCGACGTACTCGGCGTTCTCGTCGATCGGGACGCCCCGAACGATGTTGGCGAACGCCACGCCCCACAGCAGCGCCGGCAGGAACGAGCCCACGATGATGGCGAGGTCCCAGCGGGCCCGCCAGGTGTGGTCGTCGCGCTTCGCGCGGTACTCGAAGGCGAGACCGCGCACGATCAGCGCGACGAGGATCAGCAGCAGCGGCAGGTAGAAGCCGCTGAACAGGGTGGCGTACCACTCGGGGAACGCGGCGAACGTCGCGCCGCCCGCGACCAGCACCCACACCTCGTTGCCGTCCCACACCGGGCCGATCGTGTTGATCAGCACCCGCCGTTCCCGGTCGTCACGGGCGAGCACGGGCAGCAGCATGCCGACGCCGAAGTCGAACCCCTCCAGGCAGAAGTAGCCGATCCAGAGCACGGCGATGAGGCCGAACCAGACGGTCGTGAGCTCCATGGTGATGTCCTGTCGCGTTCGGGTGCGGGGTCAGTACGCGTGGGCGAGCGGGCGGTCGGCGTCGCCGGGTCCGCGCAGCGTGGGGGACGGCGGCTCCTCGAACGGCGCGGCGCCCTTGCCGATGTGGTGCAGCATGAGCTTCACCTCGACCACCGCGAGCACGCCGTACAGCAGCGTGAAGGTGATCAGGGCGGTGAGCATCTCGCCGGCGCTGACGCCGGGGGAGACCGCGTTGGCCGTGGTCATCAGGCCGAACACCGCCCAGGGCTGACGGCCCATCTCGGTGAAGATCCAACCGAACGAGTTCGCGGCGAGGGGCAGCAGCGGGAGCGCCACCGCGAGCCACAGCCACCACCGGCTCGTCGGGGCCCGGCCGCGGCGGGTGCCCCAGAGGACGAGGGCCGCACCGGCCAGGGCCGCGATGCCGGCGCCGATCATCAGCCGGAAGGTCCAGTAGGTGACCGGGATGACCGGGGTGTAGCCGCCGGCGGAGTAGTACGTCGCACCCGGGTCCTCGCCGTACGTCTGCTGGTACTTCTCGCGGAGCTGGTTGATGCCCTGCACCTCGCCGTCCCAGGTGCCGGTGCCGAGGAAGGACAGCAGGCCGGGGATCTTGATCGCGAAGCGCTCCTCGGAGCCGTCGAGCGACCCGATGGTGAAGACCGAGAAGGACGCGGGCGCCTCCGTCTCGTAGAGCCCCTCGGCCGCCGCCATCTTCATCGGCTGGACCTCGGTCATGATCTTGCCCTGGAGGTCGCCGCTGACCGCGACGCCGAGGCCGCCGATCAGCGTGACCACCGCGCCGAGCCGGACGGCGGTGCGGTACATCGGCCGGTCCGCGTCGGGCGTCGAGCGGCGCCGCACCAGGTAGAGCGCGACGCCGAGCATGAACGCGCCGCCGGTGAGGTAGCAGGCCGTGACGGTGTGCGGGAACGTCACCAGCTGGACCTTGTTGGTCAGCACCGCCCAGAAGTCGGTCAGCTCGGCGCGGCCGGTGTCGGGGTTGTAGCGGTAGCCGACCGGGTGCTGCATCCAGGAGTTGGCGGCCAGGATGAAGTACGCCGACAGCAGCGTGCCGATGTGCACCAGCCACATGCAGGCGGCGTGCAGACCACGCGGGAGGCGGTCCCAGCCGAAGATCCACAGGCCCAGGAACGTGGACTCGAGGAAGAACGCGAGCAGGCCCTCGACCGCGAGCGGCGCGCCGAAGACGTCGCCGACGAAGCGGGAGTAGTCGCTCCAGTTCATCCCGAACTGGAACTCCTGGACGATGCCGGTCACGACACCGATCGCGAAGTTGATCAGGAACAGCTTGCCGAAGAACTTCGTCAGCCGGAGGTACTCCTCCTTGCGGGTGCGCACCCAGGCCGTCTCCAGGCCGGCCACCAGCGCGGAGAGTCCGATGGTGATCGGGACGAAGAGGAAGTGGTAGACGGTGACGATGCCGAACTGCCACCGGGCGATGTCGAGCGGGTCCACGCGGGCTCCTGGGTGCGTCGGGTCGACGGGACGAACTACTACGCAGCGTAGTAGATACTACGGGGAGTAGTAGATCCGGGGACAGGGTCTTTAGACTCGTCCGCATGGCCCCGAAGTCCCGGATGGGAGAGCTCGAACGCGCCGTCATGGAGGTGCTGTGGTCTCCGGCGCCCGACGGCGGCTGGTGGACGGTCCGGGACGTGCACGCCGCGCTCGCCGCGCGGCCGGGTCGCCGCGACAGCGCCTACACCACGGTGATGACCGTGCTGCAGCGGATGGCCGGCAAGGGGCTGGTCGAGCAGCAGCGCGACGGCCGCGCCTACCGCTACCGCGCCGGCGGCTCGCGCGAGGAGATGACCGCGGGCCTGATGCGCGACGCCCTCGACGAGTTCGCCAGCGACGACCGGCGCACCGCCCTGGTGGCGTTCGTGGGGGAGGCCAGCGCAGCCGACCGGGACGCGCTGCGCGAGGCGCTGGCGGCGCTGGAGGCCGCGGAGCGACCGCGCGCATGACCACGTGACGACGGCCGCGCTGGTGCTGCTGGCGGCCGTCCTGGCCGGTCCGGCCCCGGCCGTGCTGGCCCGGGCGACCGCCGTACGACGGGCGCCGCGGGCGGCCCTCGTGCTGTGGCAGGCTGTGGCGCTGGCCGCCGTGCTCGCGGCGCTGGGCGCCGGGCTCTCGCTGGCGACCGTGCCTGCGCTGCCGCCGGTCCTGGTCGGGCTCGCCCTCGTGGTCACGCTGACCGTGCTGGGCCGGCTGCTGCTCAGCGGGCACCTGGTCGGCACCCGGGTGCGGGCGCTGAGGCGGCGGCACCGGGAGATGGTGGACCTGCTGGCCTCCGAGGACGCGGGCGTGCGGGTGCTCGAGCACGCCGCGCCGATGGTCTACTGCGTGCCCGCCGTGACCGGGTCGCGCGTCGTGGTGACCGCCGGGGCCCGCGAGCGGCTCGAGGCGAGTGAGCTGGCCGCGGTGCTGGCGCACGAGCGAGCGCACCTGCGGGCGCGTCACGACCTGGTGGTCGAGGCGTTCACGGTGCTGCACGACGCGTTCCCGCGCTTCGTCACCAGCCGCGCCGCGCTCGCGGAGGTGCGGCTGCTCGTCGAGGTTCTGGCCGACCGGGCCGCGAGGCGCCGGCTCGGTCCCGCGCCGCTGGTCCGGGCGCTGGCCGCCCTGGTCGGCGCGTCGGTGCCGCCGGCCGCGATGGCGGCCGGGGGAGGGGACCACCCGGGCGAGGTGGCCGCCCGGATGGCACTGCTGCGCGACGAGCGGCCGCACCGGGTGCTGGCGGCCGGGCTCTACGCCGCGGCGGCGGGCGTGCTGGTGCTGCCGACGGTGTTCGTCGCGGTGCCGTGGCTGCTCACGGTGGTGTGAGCGGCCCGATCACCTGCACGCCGTGGATGCGGTAGTCGCGGTCGACGTACAGGCTCACGGCCGACCCCGGCCGGCAGTCGTCGAACCGCCGGTCGGGCGCGCCGGTCGGGTCGGTGTCGGAGACCGCGATGCGGCGGTACGCCGCGAGGGCCGGGGGATCCGGGCAGCGGCGCTCCTCGGCGGCCTGCACGATCCACGAGCTGCCGATGGTGGTCGCGGGGGCGAGCAGGTACCTGTCGGCGGTCGTCCAGGTCGCCGCGTCGTCGGCCCGCTCGCCGGTCACCACCTCGTCGGTGCCCGGGGCGATCACCCGCACGCGGCCGGCCCAGGGCAGGTCGTGGCCGGGCCCCGGTGTCTGCGCGAACGCGATGAACCGCGCCGAGAGCGCGCGGTCGTTGTCGGTGGCGACCCCCGCGGGGCACACGGACCGGCTCGACGCCGGGTCCGTCACGGTGAGCCTGACGGTGCTGCCCGGTTCGACCTCGGCGCCCGGCTTCGGCGCCTGGTCGATGACCCAGCGCCCCGGCCAGCAGGGCTCGAGCTCTCGATGGGTGGCGACGTCGAGCCCGGCCTCGCGCAGCAGCGTCACCGCCTCCCCGACCGGCCGGTCGCCGGCCCGCGGCACCGTCGTCCGGTCCTGCAGCAGCCCGGCCACGTCGTCGGCGAACCAGGCCGCCGCGACCGCGAGCACCGCCAGGACGAGCAGCGCCCGGCCGCCGCGCCCCGGGCGGTCCGACCCGGAGGAGAGCACCTCGCCCGCGTCGCTCACGCCCGGACTGTAGCCCCGCCGGCCGGGCATTCGGGGCGACCGCCCGGCGTGTGAAGCATGTGACGGGTGTGACGGTCGCCTAGATTTGTGACCATGGCGACCCGTACGTCTTCCCCACCGGCGTCGTCGAAGAGCAAGACCAAGTCGAGCTCTTCGAAGACCCGGTCGTCCGGTAGCCGGTCCCGCAGCACGTCCGCGGCGAAAGGACGGTCGAGCTCGACCCGTCCTGCGCCCCGGGCCGTCCGCAACGGCACCGGCCCCATTGCCGCGTCCTTCGGCGCCCTCGGGCGCGGGCTCGCGGCCGTCTGGCTGGGCATGGCCCACGCCATCGGCGCCGGCGTGAGGAAGGTCGGGCACACCGCCCGCGAGCTCGAGCCGGAGCACCGGCGCGACGGCGCCGGGCTGTTCCTCATCGGGCTGGCCGTGGTGGTCGCCGCCGCGGTCTGGTGGCAGCTGCCCGGTTCGGTCGCCGAGACCGTCCGCACGGTGGTCAACGGCTCGGTCGGCCTGGTCGGCTGGTTCGTGCCGTTCCTGCTCTGCTTTGTCGCCTGGCGCAACCTGCGCGACCCCGAGACCAACGGCCCGCTCGGCCGCCAGGTGATCGGCTGGGCCGCGCTGCTGTTCGGCGTCCTCGGCCTGATCCACATCGGCAACGGCTCGCCCGAGCCGTCCCAGGGCGACATCACCGCCCTGCAGCACTCCGGTGGCGCGATCGGCTTCGTGGTCGCCTCCCTGCTCGTGGACCTGCTGCGCAGCTCGCTCGTCGTGATCCCGCTGCTGACCCTGCTGGCGATGTTCGGCGTCCTCGTCATCACCGCCACGCCGCTGTACCAGGTGCCCGAGCGGCTCGCCGAGCTGCGCGACCGGGTGCTCGGACGCGTCCCCGACCATGACACGGGGGAGGCCGAGGTCAGCGCCACCGACGACACGGCCCCGATCAAGCGCCGCTCGCGCAAGCGCGCCACCGTCGACGACGACATCGACCCGGAGCTGGGCGACCCGGCCTACGACAGTCCGGTCCTCGAGGACCGGGCGCTGCTCGGCCGCAAGCGGAAGAAGGACGCCGCTGCCGCCGCGGAAGCCGCCGAGGAAGCCGCCGCAGGCGCCGCGGTCCCCGCGCCGGGCGAGGAGAAGACCGAGGCGCCGCCGCACACCCCGCTGCCGGCGCGCGTCGAGCAGCTGTCGCTGTCCGGCGACATCACCTACGCGCTGCCGGGCAACGACCTGCTCAAGCCCGGCTCGGTGCACAAGGCGCGCTCCAAGGCCTCCGACGACGTGGTCGCCCGGCTGACCGAGGTGCTCGAGCAGTTCGACATCGACGCCCAGGTCACCGGCTACATGCGCGGCCCGACCGTCACCCGCTACGAGGTCGAGCTCGGCCCGGCGGTGAAGGTCGAGAAGGTCACCGCGCTCGGCAAGAACATCGCGTACGCCGTCGCCTCGGCCGACGTGCGGATCCTGTCGCCGATCCCCGGGAAGTCCGCGATCGGCATCGAGATCCCCAACACCGACAAGGAGATCGTCTCCCTCGGTGACGTGCTGCGCAGCAACACCGCGCGCAACGACCACCACCCGATGGTCGTCGGCCTCGGCAAGGACGTGGAGGGCGGCTTCGTCGTCGCGAACCTCGCGAAGATGCCGCACCTGCTCGTCGCCGGCGCCACCGGCTCCGGCAAGTCGTCGTTCGTCAACTCGATGATCACGTCGCTGCTGATGCGCTCGACGCCCGACGAGGTGCGGATGATCCTCGTCGACCCCAAGCGCGTGGAGCTCAACGTCTACGAGGGCGTCCCGCACCTCATCACGCCGATCATCACCAGCCCCAAGAAGGCCGCCGAGGCCCTCCAGTGGGTGGTGCGCGAGATGGACATGCGGTACGACGACCTCGCGGCGTTCGGCTTCCGGCACGTCGACGACTTCAACAAGGCCGTCCGGGCCGGCAAGGTGCAGGTGCCGCCGGGCAGCGAGCGCGTGCTCGCGCCGTACCCGTACCTGCTGGTGGTCGTCGACGAGCTCGCCGACCTGATGATGGTCGCCCCGCGCGACGTCGAGGACGCGGTCGTGCGCATCACCCAGCTGGCGCGCGCCGCCGGCATCCACCTGGTGCTCGCGACCCAGCGCCCGTCGGTCGACGTGGTGACCGGGCTGATCAAGGCCAACGTGCCCTCGCGGCTGGCGTTCGCGACCTCGTCGCTCGCCGACAGCCGGGTCATCCTCGACCAGCCCGGTGCGGAGAAGCTGGTCGGCCAGGGTGACGGGCTGTTCCTGCCGATGGGTGCCTCCAAACCCGTGCGTGTGCAGGGTTCCTGGGTCACTGAGGCCGAGATCGCCCACGTCGTCAAGCACACCAAGGAGCAGCTGTCGCCGACGTACGTCGAGGACGTCACCGCGCCGGCCGCGTCCAAGCGGGAGCTCGACGACGACATCGGCGACGACCTCGAGCTGGTGGTCCAGGCCGTGGAGCTCGTGGTGTCGACGCAGTTCGGGTCGACGTCGATGCTCCAGCGCAAGCTGCGGGTCGGCTTCGCCAAGGCCGGCCGACTGATGGACATCCTGGAGAGCCGCGGCGTCGTCGGCCCCAGTGAGGGCTCGAAGGCACGCGACGTGCTGATCAAGCCCGACGACCTCGACGCCGTGATCGCGACCTTGCAGGGCGAGCAGTGAAGGGGGAGCAGATGAGCGCACTGCCCGGAGAGCACATGACCGACACCGAGGACACGCCCGCACTCGAGGCGGCACCCGACGCCGTGACCGTGCGGCGCAACGCCGCGCTGTCCGCCGTCGTCGGGGTGGCCGCGTCCGCGCTCGCGATCGCCTACCTCTGGCGGGCGGTCCAGTACGGCGCGCCGCTCGACTGGGTTCTGTGCCTGGTGATCGCAGGGGTCGCGGGCTTCCACCTGGCCGCGCTGCTCGACGCGCGGACACCGCTGGTCGTGGCAGACGGGCTCGGCGTCCGGATCCGGCTCGGCGCGCAGTGGCGCGGCCTGCCCTGGGACGCGGTCGCCCGGGTCGAGATGCTGCCGCGCCGCGGCCCGCTCCACGACGGCCGGCTGGCGTTCCACCCGCACCACGTCGAGCGCGCGCTCGACGGGCTGGACGCGCCCGGCCGGCGCACCGCCCGCCTCAACGAGAAGCTGTACGGCGCCCCGCTGGTCGTGCCGCTCGGCCTCACCACGCGCACGTCCGTCCCGGCCGACGAGCTGCCGGCGGTGCTGGGCCGGCTCGGCGCGAGCGCCCCGGTGGTGCGCGTCGAGCCCGAGGAGACGGCCCACGCCGGCGACGCGACCGACCCGGGCGAGCCGGTCGTGGCTGTCGAGGCTGTCGAGGCTGTCGACCCCGTTGCCGCCCAGGACGACCTCACCGAGCCGGCTGCGGTGCGTGCTCCGCGGCGCAGCCCGCTCGGTGGGCTCGGCACGCTGGTCTCGCGGTTCGCCCACGGCCGCGGCCACGACCTCGACGAGGAGCACGCGGCCGAGGCCGACGAGCCCCTCGTGGCTGCCGGGCCCGAGCCCGACGGCGTGCCCGACCTGGACCCGGAGCCGGAGCCTTCCCGCCGGCCGCTGGCGCCCGCCGCGTTCGCCGTACCCCTGCGGGACGCGAAGCGCGGCCTGCGCGCCATGGTCACCCGCGACGCCCCCGCCACGACGCTCGGCGCGACCGCGCTGCACCGCGACGCGGTCTCCGCCGACCTCGCCCGCAACGTCCTGCCGGAGGAGCCCGTGCTGCGCCGCGCGGGCAGCATCGACCTGGAGAGCAACCAGGGTCCCGCGGTCAACCTGCTCGACGGCCCCGGCACCCGCGGCGCGTCGGTCCACCCGATCGCCCGGCTCGGCGATGCCGTCGAGCCGCTGGTCATCGACGAGTTCCGGGCCGAGCCCGCCGCCGACCCGGTGATCGGCCCGCAGCTGGCCGCCGCACGCACCCGCGTCGGGCTCACGGTCGACGAGCTGGCCGACCGCACCCGGATCCGCCCGCACGTGATCGAGTCCATCGAGGTCGACGACTTCGTGCCGTGCGGCGGCGACTTCTACGCCCGCGGCCACCTGCGCACCCTCGCCCGGGTGCTCGGGCAGGACCCGGCGCCGCTGCTGGAGAAGTTCGACAACCGCTACGCCACCGCCCCGATCAACGCCAAGAAGGTGTTCGAGGCCGAGCTGGCGACCGGCAACACCGGCAGCATGCGCAGCACCGTCGGCGGGCCCAACTGGGCGCTGCTCGTGGGCTGCGTCCTAAGCCTGGTGATGGTGTGGGGCGTGGTGCGGCTGTTCTCCACCGAGGCGCCCGACGTCGACGACGCGCTGCTGCCGGGCGCCACCCCGGTGCTCAACGGCTCGGCCGGCGTCGACAACGGCTACGACTCGATGAAGCAGGACAAGGCCGCCGCGGGTCCCAAGCCGATCCCGGTCACGCTCGTCGCCGCCCAGGCTCCGACACGGGTCGTGGTCCGCGACGGCGACCGCACGGTGGTGTTCGCCGGCCCGCTGGTGATGGGGGAGCGCAAGACCCTGCGCGTCTCCCCGCCGGTCCGGGTCATGGCGCGCAACGCCGGCGCGGTCGAGGTCCGGGTGCAGGGCAAGCAGCGTGGCTTCGTGGGCGAGCTGGGCCAGACCGGGGCGCGCACGTTCCACCGCGCTCGCTGACCAACCCCGCACGCGGTCCTCAGCCCGGTCGTCACCTGGTCCACACCCGGTCCCGGGCCGCTCGGTTCGCGTCCGGGCGGGCCGGACCGTCATACTCGAACACGGTCATGACTACGTCTCCTGCTGCCGCCAGCCTTCCCCTCAGCACCGTCGCGCTCGTCACCCTCGGGTGCGCGCGCAACGAGGTCGACTCCGAGGAGCTGGCCGGCCGGCTCGAGCTCGGCGGGTTCAGGCTCGTCGACGACGCCGCCGACGCCGACACGGTCGTGGTCAACACCTGCGGCTTCGTGGAGGCCGCCAAGAAGGACTCCGTCGACACCCTGCTGGAGGCGGCGGACCTCAAGACGTCGGGCAGCACCCAGGCCGTCGTGGCGGTCGGCTGCCTCGCGGAGCGCTACGGCAAGGACCTCGCGACGTCGCTGCCCGAGGCCGACGCGGTGCTCGGCTTCGACGACTACCCCGACATCGCCGACCGGCTGCGCTCGATCCTCGACGGCGAGCAGCACCACCCGCACACGCCGCAGGACCGCCGCCGGCTGCTGCCGATCTCGCCGTCGGCGCGCGACGCCGGCACGGTCGTCGTCCCGGGCCACACGATCGCCGCGCCCGACCTGCCGGCCGACGCCACGCCGGAGTCCGGTCCCCGCGCCGTGCGCCGCCGCCTGGACGGCGGCCCCATGGCGCCGCTCAAGCTGGCCTCCGGCTGCGACCGGCGCTGCTCGTTCTGCGCGATCCCGACGTTCCGCGGCTCGTTCGTGTCGCGCCGGCCCAGCGACGTGCTGGGCGAGGCCCGCTGGCTCGGTGGGCAGGGCGTCAAGGAGCTGTTCCTGGTCAGCGAGAACTCCACGTCCTACGGCAAGGACCTCGGCGACCTCCGGCTGCTCGAGACGCTGCTCCCGGAGCTCGCCGCCGTCGACGGCATCGAGCGGGTCCGGGTGTCGTACCTCCAGCCGGCCGAGACCCGGCCCGGGCTGGTGTCCGCCATCGCGGGCACGCCCGGCGTCGCGCCGTACTACGACCTCTCCTTCCAGCACGCCTCCGCCGCCGTGCTGCGCCGGATGCGGCGCTTCGGCGACCCGGACAGCTTCCTCGCGCTGCTCGACCAGGTCCGGCAGCAGGCGCCCACCGCGGGCGTCCGCTCCAACGTGATCGTCGGGTTCCCGGGCGAGACCGAGGACGACTTCCAGACCCTGTGCGACTTCGTCGAGGCCGCCCGCATGGACGTCGTCGGCGTCTTCGGCTACTCCGACGAGGACGGCACCGAGGCCGAGACGTACGACGGCAAGCACGACGAGGACGAGATCCGCGAGCGCACCGAGCACCTGACCCGGCTGGTCGAGGAGCTCACCGCGCAGCGCGCCGCCGAGCGCGTCGGCGAGACCGTCGAGGTGCTGGTGGAGTCCGTCGAGGACGGCGAGGTCGTCGGCCGTGCCGCGCTGCAGGGCCCCGAGGTCGACGGCTGCACCACGCTGGTCGGCAGCGACGCGCGCGTCGGTGACCTGGTCACCGCCGTGGTCGTCGACACCGAAGGCGTCGACCTGGTCGCGCGGGAGGCGTGAGAGACGATGTCCACCACCGAGCCCGAGACCAAGGTCAGCAACTGGAACGTCCCCAACGCGCTGACCACCCTGCGCATCGTGATGGTGCCGTTCTTCGCGTGGGCGCTGCTGCACGACGGCGGTGACTCGATCACCTGGCGCCTCATCGCGTTCGCCATCTTCCTGGCCGCGATGATCACCGACAAGGTCGACGGCGACATCGCCCGGCGGCACAACCTGATCACGAACTTCGGCAAGATCGCCGACCCGATCGCCGACAAGGCGCTCACCGGCATGGCCTTCGTCGGGCTGTCGATCATCGGCGAGCTGTGGTGGTGGGTGACGGTCATCGTGCTGCTTCGCGAGTGGAGCGTGACCCTGCTGCGGCTGTCGATCATGAAGCACGTCGTGCTCGCCGCCAACCGCTCCGGCAAGGTCAAGACGGTGCTGCAGACGATCGCGCTGTGCGGCTTCATCCTGCCGCTGCGCCTGCTCGAGGGTCCGCTCGAGGTGCCCGGTGAGGTGCTCTGGTACGTCGCCGCCGTCCTCATGGCCGCGGCGGTCGCGATGACGCTCTGGTCGGGCTACGAGTTCTTCCGCGACGCCCGCCACCAGCACCGCGAGGCCACCGCGACCCGCGACGCCTGACCGACCGGACCCGTTCGCCAAGTCGTTACATTCCAGGCCTCCCCGAGACCCGCGCGTCCGCCTAAGGTGACGCCATTCGCCTATCTCGGGAGGGAACCCCTGTGGCTCGACCGCAGCGCGCAATGACGCGCGCCCTTGCACCTTTCGCCGCCGTGACGCTCACCGTCACCTCGCTCGCCACGCTCGCCGGGATGCCGGCCGCGCAGGCCAGGCCCGACGGCTCGGACCTCGTCGTCAGCGAGGTCTTCGGCGGCGGTGGCAACTCCGGAGCGCCGTACCAGAACGACTTCGTCGAGGTGCACAACCCGACGACCGCCACGGTCCCGCTGACCGGCTACGCGGTGGGCTACTTCAGCTCCGGCGGCACCTCGGGCGGCGCACCTGTCGCGCTGAGCGGTCAGATCCCCGCCGGCGGCACCTACCTGGTGCAGATGGCGGCGGGCACGGGCAGTGCCCCGGCGCTGCCGAAGCCGGACGCCACCGGGACCCTCGCGATGAGCGGGACCAACGGCCGCATCGACCTCACCAAGGGCGGCGCCCTGGTCGACCGCGTCGGTTACGGCACCGCCAACCTCTTCGAGGGCACGGCTGCCGCGCCCGGCCTGAGCAACACCACCTCCGCGAGCCGGACGCCCACCCCGGGCACGGACACCGACCGCAACAACGTCGACTTCGTCGCCGGCGCGCCCACGCCGACCGCCTGTGGTGCGGCCTGCGTCGAGGAGGAGCCCGAGCCGGACCCGACCGGCGTGTGTGCCGACCCGGCGACCGCGATCCACGACATCCAGGGCGCCGGCGCGGCGTTCGACCCCGCCTTCGGCGGCACGCGCACCGTCGAGGGCGTCGTGACGGCCGCGATGCTGGGTGGCTACTTCGTCCAGGAGGAGCCGTCCGACGTCGACGCCGACCCGCAGACCTCCGAGGGGATCTTCGTCTTCCAGTCCGGCGCGGCCCCCGCGGTCGGCAACGTCGTCCGGGTCACCGGCACGGTGACCGAGTTCGACGGCAAGACCCAGCTGGGCAGCGTCTCCGCGCGGCTCGACTGCGGTGCGTCGACCGCCACGGTCACGCCGGTCGCCGTCACCTTCCCGCTGGCGAGCACCAACCTCGAGCACCTCGAGGGCATGCGCGTCGCGCTGCCCGAGAAGCTCGTGATCAGCGAGTACTTCAACTACGACCGCTTCGGCGAGGTCGTCCTGGCCGAGCCGCGCCCCGGCGAGGACCGGCTGATGACCCCGACCGCCGTGGCCGACCCCGGCCCTGCGGCGCAGGCTCTGCTCGCCGACAACGAGCGGCGCCAGATCATCGTCGACGACCTCAACCGCTCGCAGAACCCGTCGGTCATCCCGCACCCGGGCAACGGCCGGCCGTTCGCGCTCGACAACCGGTTCCGCGGCGGTGACACCATCACCGGCCTGGAGGGCATCGTCGACGACGCGTTCGGGGCCTACCGCGTGCAGCCCACGGTGTACGGCGGGTACGCATCGGTCAACCAGCGTCCCGAGGCGCGGCCGAACGTCGGCGGCGACGTGCAGGTGGCGAGCTTCAACGTGCTCAACTACTTCCTGACCATCGACCGGGGCGGCAGCGCCAACTTCGTCTGCGGCCCCGACCAGGACCAGGAGTGTCGCGGCGCCGACGACGAGAACGAGCGGAAGCGCCAGCGCGACAAGATCGTCGCGGCGATCGCCGGCCTCGACGCCGACGTGGTCGGCCTCATGGAGATGGAGAACACGCCCGGGGTGGAGCCGGCCGCCGACCTGGCCGCCGGGCTCAACGACAAGCTGGGTGCGGGCACCTACGACTACATCGACACCGGCGTCATCGGTGGCGACGCGATCCGCCTCGGCTTCCTCTACAAGCCCGGTGCGGTGACGCCGGCCGGGGCGTACGACGTCTTCGACTCGGGCGACGACCCGCGCTTCGACGACACCCGCAACCGGCCGATGCTGACCCAGACCTTCGACACGGTCGTCGCGGCGGGTGCGAAGGCGGAGCGGTTCACCGTCTCGGTCAACCACCTGAAGTCCAAGGGCTCGGCCTGCGCGGGCGACCCCGACACCGGCGACGGCCAGGGCAACTGCAACCAGACCCGCACCGCCGCCGCGGAGGCGATCGCCGACCACCTCGCGTCGGACCCGACCGGCAGCGGCGACCCCGACCACCTGCTCATCGGTGACATGAACTCCTACGACCACGAGGACCCGATCCGGGCGTTCGAGGCCGCGGGCTACCAGGACCAGGTCAAGCGGTTCGGCGGCGAGGACGCCTACAGCTACGTCTTCGACGGCATGGTCGGCTACCTCGACCACGGTCTCGCCAGCTCGTCGCTCGCCGGCCAGGTCACGGGCGCGCAGGAGTGGCACATCAACGCCGACGAGCCCGACGTCCTCGACTACGAGACGACGTTCAAGCCGGCGGCGGTCGACGCCATCTACGCCCCGGACCAGTTCCGTGCCTCCGACCACGACCCCGTGCTCGTCGGCCTCGAACTCGTCAGCACCGACCTGACGGCGAGGATCGAGCCCGTGAAGCCGAAGGTCGGCGTGCCGGCCACCGTGGTCGTCGACGTCACCCGCACCGACGGGGCGACGCCGACCGACGGCACGCTCACCGTCACGCGCGAGGGCGAGGTCGTCGGCACCGCCGCCGTGACCGGCGGCCGGGTGCGCGTCCCGGTCGAGGCATTCCCGCGGAAGGGCTTCTACGAGCTGGTCGTCGGCTACACCGACGGCAGCTCGCAGGACGCGAGCACGACGCTGGTCGTGAACGCCGTCGGCAAGCCGTAGCGGCAGCCAGCAGCAGCGCAGGAGCGGGTCGCCGGTCAGCCGGCGGCCCGCTCCAGCTTGATCGCGGCGCTCACCAGCGCCAGGTGCGAGAACGCCTGCGGGAAGTTGCCGGCGAAGCGGCCGGACACCGGGTCGTACTCCTCGGGCAGCAGGCCCACGTCGTTCGGGATCTCGAGCAGCCGGTCCATCAGCGCCCGCGCGTCGTCCACCCGCCCGGCCAGGGCGTACGCCGACACCAGCCAGAACGAGCACGCGAGGAACGGGTGCTCGTCGCCGCCCAGCCCGTCGACGCCGGTCTCGGTGCGGTAGCGCAGCAGCAGGCCGTGCTCGACCAGGTCCTCCTCGACGGCCCGGATCGTGCCGAGCACCCGCGGGTCGTCGCCGTCGAGGAACCCGACGGCCGGGATCACCAGCAGCGCGGCGTCGAGCGCCGCGGTGTCGTAGGCCTGCGTGAACGTGCCGCGCTCCCCGTCGTACCCCTGCGCGAGGACCTCGGCGTGCACCTTGTCGCGCAGGTCGCGCCACCGGTCGACCTCGCCGGGCAGGCCGTTCTCCTCGACCGCGCGGACCGCCCGGTCGAACGCGACCCACACCATCACCCGTGAGTGCGTGAAGTGCCGGGTCGGGCCACGCACCTCCCACAGACCGTGGTCCGGCTCGTCCCAGTGCTCGGCCAGCTCGTCGACGAGCGCCCGTTGCAGCGCCCACGAGTCGTCGCTCTCCTCGAGGCCGAGCATCCGAGCATGGTGCAGCGCCGCCATCACCTCGCCGAGCACGTCGGTCTGCCGCTGGCGGACCGCGCCGTTGCCGATACGCACGGGCCGGGAGCCCTCGTAGCCGGGCAGGTGGTCGAGCTCGCGCTCGGTCAGGTCGCGGGCGCCGTCGACCTGGTACATCACCTGCAGGTCGGCCGGGTCTCCCGCCACCGCCCGCAGCAACCAGTCCCGCCACAGCCGCGCCTCCTCGCGGTAGCCGCAGGCGAGGAACGCCTCCAGCGTCAGCGCCGCGTCGCGCAGCCAGCAGAAGCGGTAGTCCCAGTTGCGCTCGCCGCCGAAGTCTTCGGGCAGCGACGTCGTCGGCGCCGCCACGATGCCGCCGGTGCCGCCGTGGGTGAGCAGCCGCAGCGTGAGCAGCGAGCGCAGGACCGCCTCGCGGTAGGGGCCGTGGTACTCGCACCGGTCGGCCCACTCCTCGGTGGCCTCCTGGGTGTGCGTGAGCCGGCCGCTGATCTCCAGCGGCCGGGGCAGGTCGTGGTGCGAGGCGACCCAGGTGGTGCTGAAGAACAGCTCGTCCCCGGCCGACACCTCGAACTCGTCGGTGTGCACGTGGTCGGTGGCGTGCGGCAGCCGGCTTCCGCGCAGGATCAGCCGGTCCGGCCCGGCCACGGCGTTGATCACCTCGGCGCCGAAGAGCTCGGAGCGGTGCACCCAGGGACGGATCCGGCCGTAGTCGAACCGGACCCGCCACTCGTGGCGCATCGTGACGGTGCCCTCGACGCCCTGCACCTGGCGGACCAGGTCGGCGCGGCCGTCGTTGATGGGCATCGCGTCGACGACCAGCACCCTGCCGGTGTCGGTGGTGTACGTCGTCTCCAGCACCGACGAGTGCCCGACGTACCGGCGCTCGCAGCGGAACTCCCCGGCCGGCCCGAGCAGCCAGCGGCCGTGCGACTCGTCGCCGAGCAGCGCGGCGAAGCAGGCGGGGGAGTCGAAGCGGGGCAGGCACATCCAGTCGACCGAACCGTCCCGACCGATCAGGGCAGCGGTGCCCGTGTCCCCGACGACGGCATAGTCCTCGATCGGCAACGGCATGACCAGAACCTACCGAGACGGGCCAGTGACGCTGACTGAGCAGGGAGACGCGGGGTACTCTCCGCGCCGTGACGACGGAGCTGGGAGCACACGTCCACGCCGAGCTGGTCCGGCGCGGCCAGACGATCGCGTCGGCGGAGTCGCTCACCGGCGGTGCGGTCGCCGACGCGCTCACGGCCGCGCCCGGGGCCAGCGAGAGCTACGTGGGCGGCGTCGTGTCCTACGCCACCCGGGTCAAGACCGACCTCCTGGGCGTGCCGGCCACGCTGGTCGCGGAGCACGGCGTGGTGTCCGCCCCGTGCGCGGCCGCGATGGCCCGCGGCGTGCGAGCCCTGCTCGGCACCGACTGGGGGGTGTCCACGACCGGCGTCGCCGGCCCGGACTCCCAGGAGGGGCAGCCGGTGGGCCGGGTGTACGTCGGCGTCGACGGACCCTCGGGGACCACCACCCACGAGCTGCAGCTGGAGGGCGACCGGGCCGCGATCCGGGAGGCCGCCGTCCGCCAGGCGGTCGAGGCCGTCCTGCTCCAGCTGCAGCGCGGCGCGCCCCCGGCGGACGGCGCAGGACCGGCCTGATGTTTGTCGGTGTTGCCGCCCGGGAAGTTTTGCCGAACCGGTAGCGTTGCCCTACACGTAGCGCACCCCCCACCCCACCCCGCCGCCGAAGGAGAAGCCCATGGTCCTCTTCCGACGCCTGCTCGGTGAGGTGCTCCGCTCGCAGCGGATGCGCCAGGGCCGCACCCTCCGTGAGGTCTCCGCCGAGGCGCGCGTCAGCCTGGGCTACATCTCCGAGATCGAGCGCGGCCAGAAGGAAGCCTCGTCCGAGCTGCTCGCCTCGCTGTGCTCCGCGCTCGACGTGCCCCTCTCCGAGATCCTGTCCGAGGTCAGCGACGCCGTCGCGCTCGAGGAGGCCGCACTCGCCATGCAGCTCGAGGACGTCTCGCTCGACACGACCGCCCTCGAGACCCGCACGACCGACGCCGGTCCGCGCTCCGGCAACGTGGTCGCCTCCGCCGCCTGACCCGCTGAGCGTTGCCCGACGCCCAGCACGCCCTCGTCGACCGTGTCACGCGACACCTGGCCGACGACGCGCGCGTCCGCGGCCTCTGGCTGACCGGCAGCCTCGGCGCCGGCGCGGGCGACGACCTCAGCGACGTCGACATGTTCGTCCTCGTCCACGAGGCCGCCCTCCCGACGTACGTCGAGAGCTGGCTGGCCGACGTCGCCCCCGCGTTCGACCCGCTCCTCGCGCGGCGGCTCGGCCCGGCGCCGGTGTTCTCCCACGTCCTGCCGGGCTGGTTGCGCTGGGACGTGGTCGTCGGCGGCCCCGCCCAGCTCGGCGACCTCGACGGCGACGCGGTGACCGAGCTGGTCAACCGCGACCACGTCACGCTCACCTCCCTGGTCGGGGTCGCTCCGGAGAGCGGCACCGTGCTCGCGATGACCGAGGAGTTCCTCCGTGTGCTCGGGCTGCTGCCCGTGGTCGTGGGCCGCGGCGAGCTCGTGACCGCGGCCGGCGGCGCGCTGATGCTGCGGCAGATGCTCACCACCCTGCTGCGCTACCGCGTCGAGGGCCCGCGCATGTCCGGCGCCCTGCACCTGAGCCGGGTCCTGCCCGCCGACGAGATGGCCGCGCTGGCGGCGCTGCCGCCGGTGTACGCCGACCGCGAGGCCGTCGTCCGGGCGCACGTCTCGGTGGCGGCGATGTTCCTGCCGGTCGCACGCGGCCTGCTCGGCGCGGACCACCCGGTCGCGCTCGAGGACGCCTGCTGGGCGACGCTCGCGGAGCACCTCGCGATCAGCCGGCCGGCCTGACCCGCGGCCGGGCCGTGCGCGGTCGGAGCACCCACGCACCGGCCAGGGGGAGCGCGGCGGTCAGCGCGAACGCCGGCGCCAACCCCGTCGCGGCCGCCAGCGACCCCAGGACCAGCGGCCCGCCGGTCAGCCCGAGGTCGACGAACATGCTCAGCCCGCCCGCCGCCGCCCCGCGCTCCGCCGGCGGCACCGACCGGAACACCAGGGCGAACACCGCCGGGGTCAGGAATGCCGAGCCGAGCCCGCAGACCAGCGCCCCGGCCACGAGCCCCGCGGACGTGGGCCAGGTGCCGAGCAGCAGCATGCCGAGTCCCGACGCCACCAGCGCGGTGGTCGCGAGCGGCGCGGCCGGCACCCGGTCGGGCAGCGTCGCGAACACCAGCCGGCACGTCACCACGGTCGCGCCGAACACCAGCAGACCCACCGACACCAGCGCGACGCCGGCCTCGCGCGCGAGCAGCACCGAGAACGGCATGAACGCCGACATCGCGAGCAGGCCCAGCCCCAGCGCCGCGCCGGGACCTCGCACGGCCGGGTGCAGCAGCGGCGGCGGCTCGGCGGCCGGCTCGACCTGACCCTGCGTCTCGGGCACCAGCGCGACCAGCATCGCGGCGACCGCCACGGAGCACGCGGCGCCGACCCAGGCGGCCGGGTAGCCGCCCAGCTCCACCAGCCCCTGTCCCGCGACCGGACCCAGCGCGATCCCGGCGTACAGCGCCAGCGAGTTCAGGCTCAGCGCCTCGCCGGCGCGCGCCGGCGGAGCCAGGTCGGCCAGGGCCGCGAAGCCGGCCACGAAGTAGCACGCCTCCGCCGCGCCGAGCGCCAGCCGCACCACGACCAGTCCCGCCAGCGAGTCGACCACCAGGTGTCCCAGCACGACCACCGCGAACCCGGCGGCGCCGCCGACCAGCAGCACCCTCCGGCCGTGCCGGTCGGTCCACCGGCCCAACCACGGCCGCAGCACCAGCGTCGTCAGGCTGAACGCGCCCATCGCGAGCCCGACCTGCGCCGGACCCGCCCCCAGCGGCCCGGTGACGAACAGCGGCGTGGCGAACACCAGCACCCCGGCGCCCAGGAAGTACGCCAGGTCGGAGGCGGAGAGGAGCACGAACGACCGCGTGAACAGCGGCTCCCGCGGCTCCCGCGGCCCGGTCATGGTGCGACGCTACGCCTCCGGCTGGCAGCGCGGGCACCAGTACGTCGCGCGCTCCTGGCCCTCGCGGCCCTGCATCGTCACCAGGATCTTCGTGCCGCACCGGCGGCAGGGCTGCTTGTCGCGGCGGTACACCCAGGTCTGCCGGCCCCGCCGGGTGTCACCGGTCGTGGTCTGCTCGACGCGCTCCTTGTTGGCCTCGAGCACGGCGTGGGCGCGCCGGACCAGCCGGTCCAGCGACGTGAGTTCCCGGGCCTCGCCGACCGGTCGCCCCGGGTGCACGCCGGCGAGGAAGCACAGCTCGGACTTGTAGAGGTTGCCGACGCCGGCCAGGTTGCGCTGGTCGAGCAAGGCGTCGGCCAGTGCCCGCTCGGGCGCCGCCTCGATGCGGCGTACCGCCTCGTCGGGGTCCCAGTCGGGGCCGAGCAGGTCCGGCCCGAGGTGCCCGACCGCGTCGTGCTCCGCCTCCCGGGGGAGCACCTCGACGATCCCGAGCGCGAACCCGACCCCGGTCCACGGCTCGGTCTCCAGCACGACGCGCGCCTCGTGGGCGGGGCGCTTCCAGCGGGTGCCCGGCTTGTACAGGTGCCAGGAGCCCTCCATCTTCAGGTGGGTGTGCAGGGTGTGGGCGTCGCCGATCCGGGTCAGCAGGTGCTTGCCGCGTGACACGGTCTCGATGACGCGCTGCCCCGCCAGGTCGAGCGTCGCGTGCGCCGGCACCCGGAAGTCCGTGCGGGTCAGCACCTCCCCGGACAGCGCCTGGTCGAGGTGCTTGGCGGTGCGCCAGACGGTGTCTCCCTCGGGCATGGGGCCGAGCGTAGGACCCCGGCAGGAAAAAGTTCACCGCGGTGTCGAGAAGTGACGCTCGCCGTTCGTGGTCAGGGGTGAGAGGGTCGCCAGCGGGGCGACCCCAGGCCTCCGGGCCGGAACCGAAGGAGTGCACCATGCGCTACGCCATGATGATCTGCGTCGACGAGTCGGAGGCGGGCACGACCACCGAGAGCTCCGATGACAACGGGATGCAGGAGATCTACGCCTGGTTCGAGAAGTGGGCCGGTGCCGGCAAGATCGCCGACGGCGGGGCCGAGCTGCAGAGCGTCAGCACCGCCCGCACGGTGCGTGGGGCGGGCGCGGACCGCAGCGTCACCGACGGACCGTTCATCGAGACCAAGGAGGCCGTCGCCGGGTTCGTGATCCTCGAGGCGGAGTCGCTCGACGAGGCGCTCGAGGTGGCCTCGACCTGGCCCGGCCTGAGCTACCCGTCCGTCGCCGTCGAGGTGCGTCCGACCGTCGACCACTCGGGCGACATGGGCTGACGCCCGGCCCGCCCGCTCAGGACACCGGGTCGACCCGGCTCCTGAGCAGCGCGCGCTCGGCGGTGTTGGTCGCCAGGTCGAGCGCGCGCCGGTCGGCCGCCCGGGCCTCGTCGTCGCGGTCGAGGTCGCGGAGGAGGGCGGCACGGGTGGCGTGGAACAGGCGGTACCCGTCGAGCTCCGCGGCCAGCCCGTCGACCTCGGCGAGCGCCACCGCGGCGCCGCGCACCTTCCAGAGCGCGATCGCGCCGTTGAGCCTGATCACGGGGTTGTCGTCCCAGCCGGCCAGCCGGTCGTAGAGCATCCCGATCTGCGGCCAGTCGGTCTCGTCGTACGACGCCGCCGTGGCGTGCAGCGCGGCGATCGCCGCCTGCGCCTGGAACGGCCCGGGTCGCCGCTTCGCGAGCGCCGCGTCGAGCCGCTCGGTGGCCGCGTCGATGCGGACGGTGTCCCACCGGCTTCGGTCCTGGTCGGCGAGCAGCACGAGCCGGCCCCACCCGTCGAAGCGGGTGGCCGCCCGAGCCTCGTGCAGGTCGATCAGCGCGTGCAGGGCGGCCGCCTCGGGCTCGCCCGGCATCAGCCGGTCGACCAGCCGCGCCAGCTCGAGCGACTCGATGCGCAGCTCGCGGCGCTGGGGCACGTGGGCCGAGCTGGACAGGTAGCCCTCGTTGTAGACCAGGTAGACGACGGTCAGCACCGCGGACAGGCGCGGCCCCAGCTCGTCCGGCTCGGGCACGGCGACCGGGGCGCCCGACTCGCGCAGCAGCCGCTTGGCCCGGGTGATCCGCTGGGCCATCGTCGCCTCGGGGGTGAGGAACGCCGCCGCGATCTCGGCCGTCGTCAGGCCGCACACCGCCCGCAGCGTGAGCGCGACCTGCGAGTCGCGTGGCAGCCGCGGGTCGCAGCAGCCGAACACCAGCGCGAGCCGGTCCTCGTCGTCGTCCGCGTGCGCGGACGGCGGACCTCCGGAAGCAAGCAGCCGGAGCTTCTCCGCGCCGGCCGCGTCACGGCGCGCGCGGTCGACCGCCTTGCGCGAGGCCGTGGTCATCAGCCAGCCGCCCGGGTTGGGCGGCACGCCCTCGCGCGGCCAGTGGTCGAGCGCCTCGACCCAGGCGTCCTGCACCAGGTCGTCGGCCAGGTCGACCGATCCGGTGCGGCGCGCGAGTGCGGCGCGCAGCCGGGGCAGCTCCGTGCGGTAGATGCCGGCCAGCGCCTCGTCCGACCCGCCGGTCACGGCCCACCGCGCAGGCGCAGCCCCCGCGGGGTGACCACGAACCCGGCGTCCTCCAGCGCCCGTCGCAGAACGCCCGCGCGGTCGCTGCCGGCCAGGATGCTGGCGCCGTCGGCCCGCTCCACGGTCAGGCGGCCCAGTGCGCCCTCGCGCACCGCGGCGGCCAGCGCCCCGAGTCCGGAGCCGAGCAGCTCGGGCTCCTCGGTGAACGTCAGCAGGGTCTTGCCGCCGCGCTCGACGTAGACGGCGAGCTCGCCGTCGACCAGCACGACCAGCGCGCCGGCCTTGCGCCCCGGCCGGTGGCCGCTGCCGGCGGCGACCTCGCCGGTCCCGGCGTCCGCCGAGGGCGTCGACGCCCGCTCGGGCCAGGGGAGGGCCGCACCGTAGGGGTTGGCGGGATCGGTGGCGGCCAGCGCGACCGCGGTGTGCTTGGCGTCGCCCGACTCGGCACCCGGGTCGGCGCCCGACTCGGTGCCGGACAGCTCGCGGGAGAACGACCGGAGCCGGTCGACGGCGCCGGGGACGCCGAACTGCGCGGCGCCCAGGGAGCCGACGAAGTACCCACGCCGGCACCGGCCGGACTCCTCGAACGCCGACAGCACCTTGTAGACACCCGCGAACCCGCCCGGCACCCGCTCGCTCATCACCGCGCCGCGCGTCACCACGCCGTGCCGCTCGAGCAGCCCCTCGGCGGCCGCGTGCGCACGCCGCGTCGCGTCGGCCTCGATCTCGGGCAGCAGCGACCAGCGCCCGGCCGCCGTGGCCGGGCCGGTGCGCGAGGGCAGGTCGGGCCGCCGCGGCCGCGACGACGTGCGCGCCCGCGGCGGTGGCCGGCGCGACCGGTGGGCGGTGCGGCCGCCGGACACCAGCGCCCGCACGGGAGCCAGGGTGTCGTTGCTGAGCCGCCCGGACCAGACCAGGTCCCAGAGCGCGGCCTCCATCGACCGGTCGTCGACCGCCTCGCCGAGCACGGTGCCGACCGAGGTGGACAGCTGCCGGAAGAAGTAGGCGCCGCCGCCGGTCAGCGCGAGCTGCACCGCCTCGTGCAGCGGAGTCGACTCCAGGTCGGCGGCCAGCTCCTCGGGGTCGGGGAGCGTGAGGTGGGCGGAGTCGGCGAGGTGCAGCGACACCCAGCCGTCCGTGCCGGGCAGGCTCCCGTGACCGGCCCACACGACCTCGCCGGTCGCGGTCAGCTCGTCGAGCATCGAGGGGTGGTAGTCGACGACCCGGCTGCCGAGGACGAGCGGCTCGAGCGCGGAGGCGGGTACGGCGCAGCCGGCGAGCTGCTCGACCACGGTGAGCACGCCGTCGACGCCGCGCAGCCGTCCGCGCTGCGAGCCTCCGGAGGGGACGACGTTCTGCCAGACGGGCAGGAACCGGCCCAGCGTCGCCGGCTCGACGGGCTCGACCTCCTTGCGGAGCGCCGCGAGCGAGCGGCGGCGGAGCCGGCGCAGCACGTCGGCGTCGCACCACTCGGCTCCGGAGCCGGCCGGCCGGAACTCGCCCTCGAGGACCCGGCCCTGCGACGCCAGCCGGTTGAGGGTCTGGGTCACGACCGCGACCCCGAGACCCAGACGGGTGGCGACGTCGGAGACGGTGAACGGGCCGTGGGTGCGGGCGTAGCGGCCGACCAGGTCGGCGAGCGGGTCCTCGACCGGCTCGCCGAAGACCTCCGGGGTGCCGGGCGGCACCGGGACGCCGAGCCCGTCGCGGAGCCGGCCGACGTCCTCGACCGCGGCCCAGCGCTCGTCGCCGCCGATCCGCACCTCGACGACCCGGCGCGCGTCGCGGAGCAGCTCGAGCCAGCCGGCCGGGTCGTCGGTCGACCGGGCGGCGACCTCGGCCGTCGTCAGCGGACCGAGCAGCCGGAGCAGGTCGGCGACGCCCTCGGCGTCACGCGCCTTGCGGTCGTCGGTGAGCCGCTGCAGCTCGCGCTCGAGCTCGTCGAGGGAGTCGGGGTCGAGCAGCTCGCGCAGCTCGGCCCGGCCGAGCAGCTCGGCGAGCAGGCCCTGGTCGAGGCTGAGCGCGGCGGCCCGCCGCTCGGCGACCGGGTTGTCGCCTTCGTACATGAACGCCGCGACGTAGCCGAACAGCAGGCTGCGGGCGAACGGCGACGGCTGGGTGGTGGCCACCTCGACGGTGCGGATGCGCCGCGCGGCGAGGTCGCGCATCAGGCCGGTCAGCGCCGGCACGTCGTAGACGTCCTGCAGGCACTCCCGCACGGCCTCGAGGACGATCGGGAAGGACGGGTACTTCGAGGCGACCTCGAGCAGCTGGGCGCTGCGCTGCCGCTGCTGCCACAGCGGGGAGCGCCGGCCGGGGTCGCGGCGGGGGAGCAGCAGCGCCCGCGCGGCGCACTCGCGGAACCGGGAGGCGAACAGCGCCGAGCCGCCCACCTCGGTGGTCACGATGTCCTCGATCTCGTCGGGCTCGAACACCACGACGTCGGCGCCCGGCGGCTCCTGGTCGGTCTCGGGGATGCGCAGCACGATGCCGTCGTCGCCGGGCAGCGCCTGGGCGTCGATGCCGTAGCGCTCGCGCAGCCGGACGCCGATCGCCAGCGCCCACGGCGCGTGCACCTGGGCGCCGTACGGCGAGTGCACGACGAGGCGCCAGTCGCCCAGCTCGTCGCGGAACCGCTCGACGAGCACGGTGCGGTCGGTCGGGAGCGTGGTGGTCGCCTCGCGCTGCTCGGCGAGGAACGCCACGAGGTTGTCGGCGGCCCAGTCGTCGAGCCCCGCCTCGCGGCACCGGGCCGCGGCCTCGGCGGCGGGCAGCGCGGAGAGCTCGCGGGTGAACGCGCCGATCGCGGCGCCGAGCTCGGCGGGACGGCCGAGCTGGTCGCCCTTCCAGAACGGCAGCCGGCCCGGCTGGCCGGGCGCGGGGGAGACCAGCACCCGGTCGTGGGTGATGTCCTCGATCCGCCACGAGGTGGCGCCGAGCGCGAAGACGTCGCCGACGCGGGACTCGTAGACCATCTCCTCGTCGAGCTCGCCGACCCGGGAGGCCTTCTCGCCCACCAGGAAGACGCCGAACAGGCCGCGGTCGGGGATGGTGCCGCCGCTGGTGACGGCGAGGCGTTGCGCGCCCGGCCGGCCGCTGAGGGTGCCGGTGACCCGGTCCCAGACGACGCGCGGGCGGAGCTCGGCGAACTCGTCGGAGGGGTAGCGGCCGCTGAGCAGGTCGAGCGTCGCGTCGAAGGCCGAGCGCGGCAGCGTCGTGAACGGGGCGGCCCGGCGGAAGACGGTGTAGAGCTCGTCGGCGTCCCAGTCGTCGACCGCGGTGGCGGCGACGACCTGCTGGGCGAGGACGTCGAGCGGGTTGGCCGGGACGTGCAGCGACTCGATCGCGCCGACTCGCATCCGCTCGACGGAGACGGCCGTGTGGACCAGGTCGCTGCGGTGCTTGGGCAGCAGCACGCCGCGGGACACCTCACCGACCTGGTGGCCGGCGCGACCGACGCGCTGGAGCGCCGAGGCCACCGACGGCGGGCTCTCGATCTGCACGACCAGGTCGACCGCGCCCATGTCGATGCCGAGCTCCAGGCTGGAGGTCGCCACGACGCAGGGCAGCCGGCCACGCTTGAGGTCGTCCTCGATCAGGGCGCGCTGCTCCTTGGACACCGAGCCGTGGTGGGCCCGGGCGATGACGGTCTCCGCGCCGCGGCTGGCGCCGGACTGCGCCATGATCTCCGCCGGTGGCCGCGGGTCGTGCTCCAGCGCGACCTCGGCGCGCTCGGTGGCGATCTCGTTGAGCCGCGCGGTCAGCCGCTCGGCGAGCCGCCGGGAGTTGGCGAACACGATCGTCGAGCGGTGCTGCTCGACCAGGTCGACGACCCGCTCCTCGACGTGCGGCCAGATCGAGCCGTGCCGGTCGGCGGCCGCGGCGGAGCCCTCGCCGGGCTCCTCGGCGACGGCGCCGAGCTCGGTCATGTCCTCGACCGGCACCACGACCTTGAGGTCCCACTCCTTGGTGGACGCGGGCGCGACCACCTCGACCGGGCGCGGGCCGCCGAGGAAGCGGGCGACCTCCTCGACCGGCCGCACGGTCGCGGACAGGCCGATGCGCTGGGCCGGCCGCTCGAGCAGCTCGTCGAGCCGCTCCAGGGACAGCGCGAGGTGGGCGCCGCGCTTGGTGCCGGCGACGGCGTGCACCTCGTCGACGATCACCGTCTCGACGCCGCGCAACGTCTCGCGGGCCTGGCTGGTCAGCATGAGGAACAGCGACTCGGGCGTGGTGATGAGGATGTCGGGCGGCGTGCTCGCCAGCCGGCGGCGGTCGGCCGGCGACGTGTCGCCCGACCGCACACCGACGGTGATGTCGGGGACCGGGTCGCCGAGCCGCTCGGCCGTGTGCCGGATGCCGGTCAGCGGCGCCCGCAGGTTGCGCTCGACGTCGACGGCGAGCGCCTTGAGCGGGGAGACGTAGAGGACCCGGCACCGGGACTTCTTGTCACGCTTGGCCTGCTCCCGGACCTCCCGGCTGATGGTGTCGAGCGACCACAGGAACGCCGACAGCGTCTTGCCGGACCCGGTCGGCGCCACGACCAGCGCGTTGCGGCCGGCGGACACCGCGCGCCAGGCGCCGTCCTGCGCGGCGGTGGGGGCGGCGAAGGCGGCGCGGAACCACGTGCGCGTCGGCGCGCTGAACACGTCCAGCACGTCGTCGGGTCGGGTCTCGTCCGCCATCCCTCCATCCTGCCGGAGCGCACCGACAGGACGGAGGGGAGCGGGCTCAGGGCCGCGCACGGGCGGCCAGCGCGAGCTGCGTCTCCTCCACCAGCAGCTCCATGTTCAGCTGCGCGCCGGCCGTCGCCCCGGCCGCCGCCGACGCACCCACCTGGGCGCTCAGGTCGGTGACGTTGCCGGCCACCCAGACGCCCGGCACCCCGGTGCGGCCGACCGGGTCGGCGGTCGGGACGTGCTCGCCCACGCCCGTCGGGTGCTCGACGGCCTTCAGCCCGAGCCCCGCCAGGAAGTCGGTGCGCGCGACCATCCGCGGGGCCACCACCAGCGCCTCGAGGGCGACGACGGTCCCGTCCCCGAGCCGCACGCCGGTCAGCACGTCGTCCTCGACGACGACCTCGGCGAGCGGGCCCTCGACGATCCGCACGCCGCGGACGGCCAGCTGCGCCGCCTCCTCGCCGTCCGGCACCGGGGCGAGGTGGGTGAACAGCGTGACGTCGTCGCTCCACTGCGTGAACAGCAGCGCCTGGTGCACCGACATCGGCCCGCTCGCGACCACGCCGATCGCCCGCTCGCGCACCTCCCAGCCGTGGCAGTAGGGACAGTGGATGACGTCGCGGCCCCACCGCTCCCGCAGCCCCGGTACGGCGGGCAGCTCGTCGACCAGGCCGGTCGTCACCAGCAGCCGCCGGGCGCGCACGGACCGGCCGTCGTCGAGCGTGACCGCGAAGCCGAGCCCGCCGTCCTCGCCCGGCGCCGGCGTCGCCGCCTCCACGCGGCCGTCGACCACGTGCCCGCCGTACCGGCGGACCTCCTCACGGCCGGTCGCCAGCAGCTCCCGCGGCGGCCGGCCGTCGTGGCCGAGCAGGCCGTGCACCCCCTCGGCCGGTGCGTTGCGCGGCTCGCCCGCGTCGACGACCACCACGGACCGGCGGGCCCGGGCGAGCATCAGGGCTCCGTTGAGGCCGGCGGCTCCTCCGCCGACCACCACCACGTCGTAGCCGTCCAACAGCTTGTCGGTCATGTCGACCACCTCCTGCGACCAGGGTGCGGACTCTTCGCCGGGAATGGCAAACATCGTTGCCGTTGTGGCAAAGTCGGGACCATGAGCGACGACCTGGACACCGCCCTCGACGCCGTCGGCCCCCGCCTCCGCGCGCTCCGGCAGCAGCGCGAGACGACGCTGAAAGACCTCTCCGTCGAGACCGGCATCTCCGTCAGCACGCTGTCGCGGCTGGAGTCCGGCAGCCGCAAGCCCACCCTCGAGCTGCTCCTCCCGCTGGCCCGGGCGCACGGCGTGAGCCTCGACGAGCTCGTCGACGCCCCGCCCACCGGCGACCCCCGGGTGAACCTGCGCGCGGTCACGCGGGGCGGCATGACGATGCTCCCGCTGACCCGGCGCGCCGGAGGCATCCAGGCCTACAAGCTGGTCATCCCGGGTACGCGCCGGACGCAGCAACCGGACCCGCAGACGCACGAGGGCTACGAGTGGATCTACGTGCTCGACGGCCGGCTGCGGCTCGTGCTGGGGGAGCACGACGTGGTGATGAAGCCCGGCGAGGCCGCGGAGTTCGACACCCGGGTGCCCCACTGGTTCGGAGCCGTGGGCGCCGAGCCGGTCGAGATCCTCAGCCTCTTCGGGAAGCAGGGCGAGCGTGCCCACCTGCGGGCGCGGCCGAAGGGAGCGACGCGTTGACCCACCGCGGTACGGCGGCCGTGGTGGCCGCGCTGTGCCTGCTGGTCGTCGTCGTGCTGGGCGTCGTGACCGCCGACGCGCCGCTCGGCGTCGACCGGACGGTCGGTGACGCGCTGTTCGCCGGCCGGTCCGGCGGGCTCGACGCCGAGGTCGCCGACGTCGTCACCTGGCTGGGGTCGGTCTACCTGCTGGTCCCGCTGCTCGTGCTGCTGGTCGCCGTGCTGCCCTGGACCCGGCTGTCGCCGTGGCCGCGGGTGACGTGGTTCCTGGTGGTGTTCGGGCTGGCCGTCCTGTCGCGGATCGTGCTGCAGCCGCTGGTCGGGCGCGAGAGGCCGCCGACCGACACGGTGCTGAGCGACGGGCCTGGCGGCAGCTTCCCGTCCGGGCACATGGTGCAGGTCGTGGCCGCGGCCGGGCTGCTGCTCCTCGTCTACACCCGGCCTCGCTCCGCCGCCCGCCGTACCGCCGTGGTGGTGGCGACCCTCGTCGCGCTGACCGTCGCCTGGTCGCGGCTCGCGCTCGGCGTGCACTGGTTCAGCGACATCGTCGCCGGCACGGCGATCGGGCTGTTCCTCGTCGCGCTGGCGGTGGGGACGGAGCCGAAACGGGGATGATTCCTGTCCGCGGACTGGCCTAGGGTCGGTGTCGTGTCCCAGCCCGTGTCGCACCCCGACCCGACCGCGGCCCCACGCACGTCCTCGGAGGGGCCGCCGTCGCTGATCCGCGCGACCGGCCTGCGCAAGTCCTTCGGTGACTTCGAGGCGGTCCGCGGCATCGACCTCGACGTGCCCGCGGGGGAGGCGTTCGGCTTCCTCGGCCCCAACGGCGCCGGCAAGTCCTCGACGATGCGGATGATCGCGGCCGTCTCCCCGCCGTCCGCGGGGGAGCTGCGCATCCTGGGGCTCGACCCGGCCACCCACGGCCCGCAGATCCGCGCGCGGCTCGGCGTCTGCCCCCAGGAGGACACCCTCGACACCGAGCTGAGCATCCGCGACAACCTCGTCGTCTACGGCCGCTACTTCGGCCTCCCGCGCAGCGAGTGCGCCAGCCGCGCCGACGAGCTGCTCCGGTTCTTCCAGCTCCAGGAGAAGGCCCGCCAGAAGGTCGAGAGCCTCTCCGGCGGCATGAAGCGGCGGCTCACCATCGCCCGGTCCCTGATCAACCAGCCCGACCTGCTGCTGCTCGACGAGCCGACCACCGGCCTCGACCCGCAGGCCCGCCACGTGCTGTGGGACAAGCTGTTCCGGCTCAAGCAGCAGGGCGTCACGCTCGTGCTCACCACCCACTACATGGACGAGGCCGAGCAGCTCTGCGACCGGCTGGTCGTGATGGACAAGGGCGAGATCGTCGCCGAGGGCTCGCCGCTCGCGCTGATCCGCGAGCACTCCACCCGCGAGGTCACCGAGCTCCGTTTCGGGGTCGGCCAGCACGAGTCGCTCGCCGAGCGCATCGACGACCTCGCCGAGCGCGTCGAGGTGCTGCCCGACCGGCTGCTGCTCTACACCGACGACGGCGAGGAGACGCTGGCCCGGGTCCACGAGCGCGGCCTCGAGCCCGCCGCGGTGCTGGTCCGCCGCTCCACGCTCGAGGACGTCTTCCTGCACCTGACCGGCCGGACCCTGGTGGACTGATGACCAGCGTCCACGTCGACCCGGCCCCGGGGCGGATCGAGCGGCTCAACCGGCAGGTCGACTACTGGGTCACGGTCTACAAGCGCACCTGGCGCGGCTCGGTGATCAGCTCGTTCCTGATGCCGTTCCTGTACGTCGTCGCGATGGGCGTGCTGCTCGGCGGCCTCGTCGACAGCGGGGGAGCGTCGCTCGACGGCGCCCCGTCGTACCTCGCCTACATCGCGCCCGGCCTGGTCGCCGCCCACGCGATGCAGACCGCGGCCGGCGAGACGATGTACCCGGTGCTCGGCGCCGTGAAGTGGAACAAGACCTACCTCGGCATGGTCGCCACGCCGCTGACCCCGGCCGACATCGTCACCGCCCACCTGGGCTTCGTGGTCTTCCGCGTGGCCACCGCGTGCGGCGCCTTCCTGCTGGTGCTCGGCGTGTTCGGGCTGTTCACGTCGGTGCTCGGCACGGTGCTGGCGTTCTTCGTGCAGATCCTCATCGGCCTCGCGTTCGGCACGCCGCTCTACGCCTACAGCGCGGGGCTCAAGGACCCGACGCCGTTCGCGGTGATCTTCCGCGTCCTGATCATGCCGCTGTTCCTGTTCAGCGGCGCGTTCTTCCCGGTGTCCAACCTGCCCGACGCCATCGAGTGGCTGGCCTGGCTGTCGCCGCTGTGGCACGGCGTCGACCTGACCCGCATGCTCACCCTCGGCACCGTCGACGGCCCGCTGGCGCTGCTCCACGTCGTCGTGCTCGGCACCCTCGCCGGTGTCGGTTACTGGTGGTCGATCCGCCGGCTGACGAGGAGGCTGATGCACTGATGGCCGTCGTCACCTCCGGCCTCGCCGCCAGCGCCGCCCGCTCGCGCTGGTCGCCCTCGTGGCGCATGGTGCTGCGCAACTACCTGGTGCACCGGCGCAGCAAGGTCTTCTTCCTCACCGGGTTCCTCGAGCCTGTGCTCTACCTCTTCTCGATCGGCATCGGGGTCGGGCAGCTCGTCGAGCCCTTCGAGTTCAACGGCCAGCTGGTGGGGTACGCCGCGTTCGTCGCGCCCGGCATGCTGGCCGCGTCGGCGATGAACGGCGCCGTGCTCGACTCGACGTTCTCGATCTACTTCAAGCTGAAGTTCGAGAAGCTCTACGACGCCGTCCTCGCCACGCCGATGCGCACCGTCGACGTCGCCCGCGGCGAGATCACTTGGGCTCTGCTGCGCGGCGGCGTCTACTCCGTCGGCTTCCTCGTCGTCATGCTGCTGATGGGGCTGGTCGACTCGTGGTGGGCGGTGCTGGCGGTGCCGGCCACGCTGCTGGTCGGGTTCGCGTTCTCGGCGGTGTGCATGGCGCTGACGACGTTCATGCGGTCCTGGCAGGACTTCGACCTGGTCACGCTCGGCGTGATGCCGCTGTTCCTGTTCTCGGCGACGTTCTTCCCGATCACCCAGTACCCCGGCGTGCTCCGCTGGGTCGTGGAGCTCACCCCGCTCTACCGCGGCGTCGTGCTCTGCCGCGAGCTCACCACCGGCGCGGTCACCTGGGCCTCCGCTGTCTCGGTCGTCTACCTCGTCGCGATGGGCCTGATCGGGCTCGCCGTCGTGTCCCGCCGGCTCGGCGCGCTGCTGCTGCGCTGACCGGCACGCAGTGCCCAGAACCGTGCCTCGGCGAGGTTCAACGGGTCACGAACGACGAGCCGCGACCGGCGTGTCGTGTCGTTCGTGACCCGTTTCCTGCCCGACTGCCCCGGCTGCCCGTGACGGTCGCCCGGCCTAGCGAGACAGCGCGGGCAGGGGCGGTGCGAACTCCAGCGCGACCGACGGCTCGTTGTCCGGGATGACGTCGTCCGGCCAGGTGGCGGTGGCGACGTGCTCGGTGCCGTCGAGGGTCACCACGACCCGGTAGGTGAAGGTGTCGCCGGTCAGGGTCGTGGCCTCGTGCGCGGCCCGGTCGCCGAGCAGCCAGGAGACCGACCCCTCCGGCTGGCACCCCGGCTGCCGGCGCGGCACCAGCGTGACGGTGCCGCCGGACGCGTCCCGCACCTCGATCGTCGCGTCGGCCGTGCCCGGCGTCGCCGCGAGGTTGGTGAGGGCCAGCTCGACCCCGTAGCTGTCGAGGGTCCCGTCGTGATCGGCCAGCACCGCCGCCCGCGCGGTCGGCTCGGGCAGCTCGCCACTGGTCGGTGTCTCCCACCGGAACGTCGTGTACAGGTCGCCGCCGCCCTCCTGCGCACCCGCGAGGGTGACGTCGTACCGGCCGGCGAGCCCGACCGGCCGCACCACGGTGACGCCGTCCGGGCCGGGCCGCAGCTCGACCTGCTGGTGCCGGCCGCACCGGTCCCCGGCCGGGCTGAAGTCCGCCGAGAACGTCCAGCCCTCCAGCGGGTACGAGACGCGCACCTCGGCCGGGCTGCCCACGAAGTGCGGCTCCTCGGGCGGTGCGCCGTCGGCGCAGACGTTGACGTAGCAGTAGGTCCAGGGGTCCAGCGACGCCGTGCCTCCGTCGTACGCGATCTCGACCGGCGGGGGTGCGTCGAACCGGTCGGGGCCGCCCGCCTCGTCGGGGCCGGTGCCGCGGACCACGGTGGCGGAGCCGCAGCCGGCCGCGAGCGCGGCCAAGGTCAGGAAGGGCAGCAGGGGCAGGATCGCCCGGCGGAGGGCGGGCGGTCGTCGGGTCACGGCGGTTGGACGTCGCCGCGGCGGGGTCGGTTCCGGTCAGCTCGGGCCGAGCAGCTTCTGGTACCACTCGACGTCGATCCACTGGTCGAACTTGTAGCCGACCTCGCGCATCGTCCCGACGTGCTCGAACCCGACCGCCTTGTGCAGCGCGACGCTGCCGGGGTTGGGCAGCGCGACGAGGGCGACGGCGGTGTGCACGCCGGACTGCGCCATCGTGTCGAGCAGGGCCGGGTACAGCAGCCGCCCGATGCCGCGGCCGCGGACCGACGGGTCGAGGTAGATCGACGTCTCGCGGGTCAGCTCGTAGGCGGGACGTGGCCGGTACGACCACGAGTAGGCGTAGCCGACGACGTCCTGGTCGTCGTCCACAGCGACGAGCAGGTGGTCACCCTCGTGGTTGCCCTCGAGCTTCTCGTGCCAGTAGGCCAGGGTCGGCGGCTCGAGGTCGAAGGTGGCGGTGCTGTTGGCGACCTCGTGGTTGTAGATCGTCGCGATGCCGACCAGGTCGGACTCGACGGCGGGACGGATGGTGACCTCGGATCCCATGGCCTCATCCTTCCAGGCTGCGTCAGACTCTGCGCATGAGCATCGAGCCGGACACCAAGGACTGGACGTGGGTGCTGGAGCGGCCCTGCCCCGAGTGCGGCTACGACGCCCGCACCGTCGAGGCCGCCGAGCTGCCCGCGCGGCTGCGGGAGGCGTCGGCGCCGTGGCGTGACGTGCTCGCCCGCGAGGACGCCGCCGTCCGGCCGGCGGACAACATCTGGTCGCCGCTGGAGTACGCCTGCCACGTCCGTGACGTGCACCGCGTCTTCGACGGCCGGGTCGAGCGGATGCTCACCGAGGACGACCCCGCCTTCGACAGCTGGGACCAGGACGCGACCGCCCTCGAGGGGCGCTACGACGAGCAGGACCCCGCGACCGTCGCCGGCGAGCTCGTTGCCGCCGCCGAGGCCGTGGCCGTCCGGTACGCCGGCGTCGAGGGCGACCTCTGGCGGCGCACCGGCCGGCGCAGCGACGGGGCGGTGTTCACGGTCGACTCGATCGGCCGCTACCACCTGCACGACGTCGTCCACCACCTGTACGACGTGGGGGCCGACGGCTGACGACGGCGGGTCGTACGCTCGACCCGTGCGGCACACGGAGTTCTGGGAGCGGATGGAGCAGGCCCTCGGGTCCGGCGGCTACGCCCGGCACTGGTCCGACCAGCACGTGATCGCCTCGCTCGGCGGGCGCACCGTCTCCGAGGCGCTCGACGCCGGCATGCCGCCCAAGGCGGTGTGGCGCGCGGTCTGGGAGACCCTCGAGCTGCCTGCGAGCCAGCGATGACGCTGCCCGGTTGGGTGACCCGCGGCGTGGGTGGGCTGCGCTGGCCCGACCACGAGGTCGCGCGCGTCCAGCGCCGCACGCTCTCGGTGCTCGTCGTCGCGCAGTCGCTCGGTGGGGTCGGCATCACCATCGGGATCGCGGTCGCCTCGATCCTCGCCGAGGACCTCTCCGGCTCCGAGAGCCTCGCGGGGCTCGCGCAGACCGGCCAGGTGCTGGGCGCGGCGGTCGCGTCCTTCCTCCTCGCCCACCTGATGGGGCGGCGGGGCCGGCGGCCCGGGCTGGTCCTGGGCTACGCCATCGGCGCCGTCGGGGCGGCACTGGCCGTCGTCGCCGGGGTCGTCGAGTCGTTCGTGCTGCTGATCGTGGGCGCCACCCTGCTCGGTGCGACGACGGCGGCCAACAACCAGTCCCGCTACACCGCCACCGACCTGGCCCGGCCCGAGCGCCGCGCCCGCGCCCTGTCCCTCGTGGTGTGGGCGACCACGATCGGGGCGGTCGCCGGGCCGAACCTCACCGGCGTCGCCGGCCGGACCGCGCGCCAGCTCGGCATCCCGGGGCTCACCGGCCCGTTCGTGTTCGGCTTCGTCGGCATCCTCGCCGCCGGCGTGGTCGTCGCGGTGTTCCTGCGCCCCGACCCGCTGCTCGTCGCCCGCCAGGCCGCGATGGCCCGCGGCGCCGCCCCCGTGCTCGCCGGGACGTCGTGGGGCCGGGTCCGCCAGGTGCTCCGGGAGCGACCCGCCGTACGCGCGGGTGTGGCGGCGCTGTCCCTCGCCCACGGCGTGATGATCGCCGTGATGGTGATGACGCCGCTGCACATGCACCACGGGGGAGCGCACCTCCAGCTGATCGGTCTGGTGATCTCGGTGCACGTGCTCGGGATGTTCGCGCTCGCGCCGCTCGTGGGCTGGGCCGCAGACCGCTTCGGCCGGCCGCCGATGCTCACCGTGGGCGCGGGCGTGCTGTTCCTGGCGCTGCTGCTCTCGGGGATGTCCCCGCCGGGCGCGTCGTGGACGATCGGGGTGGGGCTCTTCCTCCTCGGACTGGGTTGGTCGTTCTGCACGGTGGCGGCGTCGACGCTGGTCACCGAGTCCTCTCCGCTCGACGCGCGCACCGACGTGCAGGGCGCCGCCGACCTCGTCATGGGCGTCACCGCGGCGCTCGCCGGCGTCGTCGCCGGGCTGGTGATGGACGGCCTCGGGTACGTCGCGCTCAACGTCTTCGCGGCCCTGCTCGTCACCGGTGTGGCGACGGCGGCCGAGCTCGCGCGCCGTACCGCCGGCCGGTCCGTGGGCTCCGTCGGCGGCCCGCTCCTGTAGCCCCGCGACACGCCCGCGACGCCTTCCCGTGATCGAACACCTGTTCGGCTAGCCTGGGGACGACGCCGGGCCGCGGGATCGTCTTCCCCAGGTCCACAGGCCGGGGTCGAGAACTGTCGGCGGGCCTCCCTAAGGTTCCCGACACGATGAAGAAGACGACACGGTCCGCGCCCAAGCGGACGACCGCACAGACGGGACAGGTGACGGCCATGGCCGGTGCAGACCGCGACAAGGCGCTCGACGCGGCGCTCGCGAACATCGAGCGACAGTTCGGCAAGGGTTCGGTGATGCGCCTCGGCGACGAGACGCGTGCACCGCTCGAGGTGATCCCCACCGGGGCGATCGCGCTCGACGTGGCCCTCGGGATCGGCGGGCTCCCGCGCGGTCGCGTGGTGGAGATCTACGGCCCGGAGTCCTCCGGCAAGACGACGGTCGCCCTCCACGCGGTGGCCAACGCACAGGCGGCCGGCGGCATCGTCGCCTTCATCGACGCGGAGCACGCGCTCGACCCCGACTACGCCAAGGCGCTCGGTGTCGACACCGACGCGCTCCTGGTCTCCCAGCCCGACTCCGGTGAGCAGGCGCTCGAGATCGCCGACATGCTGATCCGCTCCGGCGCTCTCGACCTGATCGTCATCGACTCTGTCGCGGCGCTGGTGCCCCGCGCCGAGATCGAGGGCGAGATGGGCGACAGCCACGTCGGTCTCCAGGCCCGGCTGATGAGCCAGGCGCTGCGCAAGATGACCGGTGCCCTCAACGGCGCCGGCACGACGATGATCTTCATCAACCAGCTCCGCGAGAAGATCGGCGTCATGTTCGGCTCGCCCGAGACCACCACCGGTGGCCGCGCGCTGAAGTTCTACTCCTCGGTCCGCCTCGACGTGCGCCGCATCGAGACGCTCAAGGACGGCCAGGAGATGGTCGGCAACCGCACCCGCATCAAGGTCGTCAAGAACAAGGTCGCCCCGCCGTTCAAGCAGGCCGAGTTCGACATCATGTACGGCCAGGGCATCAGCCGCGAGGGTGGCCTCATCGACGTCGGCGTCGAGGCAGGCCTGATCCGCAAGGCCGGTGCCTGGTACACCTACGAAGGCGACCAGCTCGGCCAGGGCAAGGAGAACGCCCGCACCTTCCTGCGCGACAACCCCGACCTCGCCAACGAGATCGAGAAGCGCATCCTCGAGAAGCTCGGTGTCGGCCCGCAGGTCGACACCGAGGCGCCGGTGAACGTCGAGCCGACCGGCATCGACTTCTGACGGCTCGCCCGTGACCCGACCGACGACCGGTGACGTTCGGCTCGGGGTCGACGCCTGGCTGGGCGGCGCACCCCGACCGGACGATCCGGCATTGCCCGGTGACTCAGCGCGGCCGGACGACCCGGTCTCGCAGGGTCCCGAGGCGGATCCGGAGTCGGTGGCCCGGGCGATCCTGCTCGACCAGCTCACGGGGCGTGCGCGCAGCCGCTCCGAGCTGGCCGACAAGCTCCGCGCCAAGGGCGTGCCCGACGACGTCGCCGGCCGGCTGCTCCACCGGTTCGAGGAGGTCGGGCTGGTCGACGACGAGGCGTTCGCCCGTGCCTGGGTGGAGTCCCGGCAGGCCGGCAAGGGCCTGGCCCGGCGCGCGCTCGCGCAGGAGCTGCGCCGCAAGGGCGTCGACGACGAGGTCGCCCGCGACGTCCTCGACGAGGTCGACCCCGACGACGAGGTGGAGGCCGCGCGCACCCTGGTACGTCGCAAGCTCCGCTCGGTCGCCCGCTTCGACCACCAGGTCCAGGTGCGCCGGCTGTCGGGGATGCTGGCTCGCAAGGGGTACCCCGCCGGGGTCGCGTTCCGGGTGGTGCGCGAGGAGCTCGAGGCCGCCGGCGCGGAGGTCGACGACCTGCCCGACAGCCTCGACGAGGGCTGAACCGGCGCTTTCTTGACCGGCCCTGGGGCGCGACCTAGCCTCGAAGACGCACCACCTCTCCGCCGGGCTGCGAGCGTCCGACGCCCGGTGAACGGCGGACGAGGCTTCACCCACATCAGACACAACGATCCGGCCCCAGGCCGGCCCTGCGCGACCCGAAGCACACCCTGCCTGTTGTCGTTCCTGGTCCTCCGACCCGGCGCGGCGGCCAGCCGTACCTCGTAGCCCGTGCCCGGCGCCCCGCAGGTGGAACAGGAGCCGCCGTCATGGGCACCACGACGCTGACCGAGCTTCTCGTGGGGGTCCTCGGGGTGGTGGTGCTGCTGGCCTTGGCCACGGTGGGGTTCCTGGTCTGGCACCGGCAGCGCTCGGCGACCCGCGAGCACCAGCTCCACCAGGACCTCCACGAGCAGCGCCAGGACCTCGAGCGCCGCGAGCAGCGCCTCGCCGAGCGCGAGCAACGCCTCGACGGCGAGTGGCGCCGGCTCGAGGAGCGCGAGGCCGAGCTGCTCGACGTCGAGGCCGAGCGGCGGCGCGTGCTCGAGGACGTCGCCTGCCTGACCACCGAGGACGCGCGGGCGGAGCTGATGAGCGGGGTCGAGGCCGAGGCCCGGCGTTCGGCGGCGATCCTCGCCCGGGACATCGAGAAGGCCGCCACCACCGAGGCCGAGATGAAGGCCCGCAAGGTGCTCGCGACGACGATCCAGCGGCTCGCGTCGGAGCAGACCACCGAGTCGGTGGTCGCGGCGGTGCACCTGCCCTCCGACGACATGAAGGGCCGGGTGATCGGCCGGGAGGGCCGCAACATCCGGTCGTTCGAGCAGGTGACCGGCGTCAACGTGGTCATCGACGACACCCCGGAGACGGTGCTGCTGTCCTGCTTCGACCCGGTGCGGCGCGAGGTGGCACGGCTGACGCTGGAGGAGCTGCTCGCCGACGGCCGGATCCACCCCGCGCGCATCGAGGAGGTGCACGGACGCCAGGCCGAAGCCGTCGAGGAGCTGTGCGTCCGGGCGGGGGAGGACGCCGCGCTCGAGGTGGGGATCAGCGACCTGCACCCCGAGCTGGTGGCGACGATGGGCCGGCTGCGCTACCGCACGTCGTACGGGCAGAACGTCCTCAAGCACCTCGTGGAGTCCGGGCACGCCGCGGGCCTGCTCGCCGATGAGATCGGGCTGGACCGGGCGTTGTGCGTGCGCGGCGCGTTCCTGCACGACATCGGCAAGGCGCTCACCCACGAGTCCGAGGGGTCGCACGCGCTGGTGGGTGCCGAGCTCGCCCGCCGGTACGGCGAGCCGGAGGACGTCGTGCACGCGATCGAGGCGCACCACAACGAGATCGAGCCTCGCACGGTCGAGGCGGTGATCACCCAGGCCGCCGACGCGATCAGCGGAGCCCGGCCGGGCGCGCGCCGCGAGTCGCTGGAGGCGTACGTCCAGCGGCTGCACAACCTCGAGGAGATCGCGTCGTCGAAGCCGGGGGTCGAGCGGGTGTTCGCGATGCAGGCCGGCCGGGACGTGCGCGTCATGGTGAAGCCCGACGAGGTCGACGACATCGCCGCGCAGATGCTGGCGCGCGACCTGGCCAAGCAGTTCGAGGAGGAGCTGACCTACCCGGGTCAGATCAAGGTCACCGTGATCCGCGAGTCGCGGGCGACCGAAACGGCTCGCTGATGGGCACACCCCGGGGCTGCCGAATCGTCGTCCGCCGCACGCACGACTCGGCGCAGCCGCCGACGGTCACGCACGTCGTCGACGGCGTCCGGCACGCGGGGGAGTCCGTCCAGGGCGCCGCCCGCCGGGCGCTGCGGGAGGCCGGTCTGTCCGGACCCGATCCCTGGGCGGTGGACCTGTCCGGCAAGGTCGCGGTCTTCGCCGTCGACGTGCCCGACGCAACCCGCACCGACCACCTGCGCACCGACCGGGGCGACGAGCAGGTCGCGCGGGCGGTGGCGGTGCCCGACGTGCGGATCGGCTTCCGTCCGCTCGGCCGCGGCGACCTGCCCGACGTGGTCCGCTGGACGGCGGAGCCGCACGTCGCGCAGTGGTGGACCGACGAGGCCGCCGACCTCGACGCGGCGGAGAAGCACTACGGCCCGGCCATCGACGGTGAGGACCCGACCCGGCTCTGGGTGGTCGAGGTCAACGGCCGCTCCGTCGGGTTCGTGCAGGACTACCGGATCGGCGATCACCCGGAGTACGCCGCGCTCACCGCTCGGCCCGACGCGGTCGGCTTCGACTACGCGATCGGCGAGCCGGCCTGGGCCGGTCGCGGCACCGGCACCCGGATGCTGTGGCAGTTCCTCACCGAGGTGGTCCGCCCGCACCACCCCGACGCGCCGCAGTACTTCGCGGCGCCCGACCACCGCAACGCCCGCTCGCTCCGCGTCCTCGACAAGCTCGGCTTCACGCGGGGACTGTGGTTCGACGAGCCGCAGCCGGGCGGCCGTGTCGACACGGTGGTGGGCTGCGAGCTCGACGTGCGGCGGTACCTGGGTCGCTAGGGACCGCTGTCCGCGACGTGGCCCGGGTCGACTTGTTACCCGTGGGTAATCTAGGCTCCCGGCATGGCCACGACGTCCCCGGTGATGAGCCTCTACCAACGCACGACCCGGCTGCCGCAGGGCCGGCGGGTGTTCTCGCTGCTGTTCAGCCTGAAGGCGCCGTACTTCGCGAGCGTGCGGCCGCGGTTCGTCGAGCTGCGGCCCGACTACGCCGAGCTCGTCGTGCGCAAGCGCCGCGGCGTGCAGAACCACATCGGCACGGTGCACGTGATCGCGATCTGCAACGGCCTCGAGGCCGCGATGGGCGCGCTGGCCGAGGTCAGCGTCCCGCCGCACAAGCGCTGGATCCCCAAGGGGATGGAGGTGTCCTACACCGCCAAGGCCACCAGCGACATCACCTGCGTCGCGGAGACCGACCGCGCGCAGTGGACCGGCGACGATCCCGACGTCCCGGTGCGCGTCCGGGGCGTGCGCGACGACGGGACGGTCGTCGTCGAGGGCGTCATCCGGTTGTGGGTGACGGAGAAGCCGGCTCGCTGAGCCCCGCTCACGCCTCCCCGCCGGTGCTGGGCGCACCGACGACGGAGACCTCGAGCTGCTTCTTCTCGCCGACGAGGCGGTGCTGCACCCAGGTGGCCACCCAGGTGAGGACCAGGTTCGAGGCGATGTACAGCGAGGCGACGACCAGCACGGTCTGGAGCTGGTTGCCGAACTCGGTGTAGATCTGCTTGCCGACGAAGGTCAGGCCGGGCGCGGTGATGTAGTAGCCGAGGCTGGTGTCCTTCAGCGCGACCACGCACTGGCTGATGATCGCCGGGAGCATGATCTTCACGCCCTGGGGGAGCAGCACGATGGTCATCACCTGCGTCTTGCGCATGCCGATGGCGTACGCCGCCTCGCCCTGGCCGTGCGGCACCGCCTGGATGCCCGCCCGGAACACCTCGGCAAGCACCGACCCGTTGTAGAGCGTGAGCCCGAAGACGACGGACCAGTAGGCGCCGAAGCCGTCGCCGACGCCGAACGCGTAGAAGATGAAGATGATCAGCAGCAGCAGCGGGACGGCGCGGAAGAACTCCACCACCAGCCAGCACGGCCACCGCACGAAGCTGTGGTCGGAGAGCTTGCCGGCACCGAAGACGAGGCCGAACACGACGGCGAAGATGATCGACAGGAACGCCATCTGCAGCGTCTTGAGCAGACCGTCGACCAGCAGCACCTGGATGTAGGCCGGGGTGACGAACGGCTCCCACAGCTCGTAGGCGAACTGGCCGGTCTCCCACATCCGCCAGACGATGAGCCCGAGGAGGGCGAGGAGCACCACCGCGCCGATGACGCCGTACAGGCGGTGCCGGGCGCGGGTGCGCGGGCCCGGGGTGTCGAACAGGACGCTGCTGCTCATCGGGTCACCCTCCAGCGGCGCTCGAGACTGATCGCTCCCGCCGACATGATCTCGACGATGATGATGTAGCCGATGGCGAAGGTGATGAAGATCAGCCAGCGGTCGTCGGCGTTGTTGTTGGTGAGACCGCGCATCCGGGCGGTCGCCTCGGCGAGGCCGAAGGCGGCGGCCACCGAGGTGTTCTTCGCCAGCGCGATCAGCACCGAGGCCAGCGGCGGGACGGTCGCGCGGAACGCCTGCGGCAAAACCACCTGGGTCATCGTGGCGCCGAAGGTGAGGCCGATCGCGCGCGCGGCCTCGGCCTGACCGAGGGACACCGAGTTGATCCCGGCGCGGATCGCCTCGCAGACGAAGGCGGAGGTGTAGATCGTCAGCGCGATCACGCCCTTGACCAGGAACGGCGTCTTGACCAGCAGGTCCAACGTCGGCGCGGCGATGAAGACGAGCACGAAGATCACCAGCAACGGCGTGTTGCGCACGATCGAGACGTAGACCGTGCCGAACCTCGCCAGCACGGCCACGGGGCCGACCCGCATGGCGGCCAGCAGGGTGCCGAGCACCAGCGAGGCGAGGCCGGAGAGCACCGCCAGCTGGATCGTGACCCAGAAGGCGTTCAGGACCAGTCCCGGGTCGTTCGCGATGTCGTCCACGCCGTGCCACCTCCTCTACAACTCGTCGTCAGGTCGTGCTGTCGTGCTGCGGCCCGTCGTACGGCGCCGGCGTGACGCCGTACGACGGACCGCGAGGTCGTGCGAGCGGGGCTCAGGCCTCGCAGGCGTCGAACTCCGGCGGCTCCGGCGTGTCCACACCGGACTCACCGAGCGTGGCCTTGAACGCCGACTCCCAGTCGCCGTTGTCGTAGGCCTCGTTGATCGTGTCGCTGATCCACTGGCACATCTCCGGGCTGTCCTTGCTGTAGCCCACGCCGTAGCGCTCCTCGGAGAACGGGTCCACCACGACCTTGAGGTCGTCGGGGTGCTCGGCGACGTAGCCGAGCAGGATCGCGCCGTCGGTCGTCATCGCGTCGACGGTGCCGTTGAGGACCTGGTCCACGCACTCGGAGTAGGTGTCGAACCCGCGCGGCGTGGCGCCCTCCGCCTCGATGTTGTCCAGCGAGGTGGAGCCGGTGACCGAGCAGACCTCGGTGCCCTTGACGTCGTCGAGGCTGTCGATGTCGCTGTCGGCGGGCACCATCAGCTGCTGGCCGGTGACGTAGTACGGACCGGCCTGCCCGACGATCGCGCGGCGCTCGTCGGTGATGGAGTACGACGCGATGACGAGGTCGACCTCGCCCTCCTGGAGGAACGGCTCGCGGTTGTCGGAGATCGTCTCCTTCCAGGTGATGTCGTCCACCGGGATGCCGAGCGAGGCGGCCAGGATCTTGCCGATCTCGGGGTCGAAACCGACCGGGATGTCGTCGGTCGCGCCCTTGAAGCCGATGCCGGGCTGGTCGTACTTCACGCCGATGGTGACCTCGCCGCTCTCGGCGAGCTCCTTCATCTTGGTGCCGTCGTCGAAGTTGTCGGCGGCGTTCTCGGCGACCTCGTAGTCGCCACCCTCGGTGGCGGTGTCAGTGCCGGCCTCACCGCACGCGGCCAGGCTCAGCGCGAGGCCGACACCCGCGGCCGCGGCAGCGGCACGGGTCCTCATGATTCGCATCTCTGGTTTCTCCCTTGGTTGTGGCCCGAGGTCCCCCGGGGCCAGGTGGTGGTGCGCTCTGCGGGGACAGGTCGAGGGACCCTCAGTGCTTGAGGATCTTGCTGAGGAAGTCCTGGGCGCGGCCGGACTGAGCGTTGCTGAAGAACTCGTCGGGGGTGTTCTCCTCGACGACCTGCCCATCGGCCATGAACACGACCCGGTCGGCGGCCGTCCGCGCGAACCCCATCTCGTGGGTGACCACGACCATCGTCATGCCGCCCTGGGCGAGGTCGACCATGACGTCGAGGACCTCCTTGATCATCTCCGGGTCGAGCGCGGAGGTGGGCTCGTCGAAGAGCATCACCTTCGGCTCCATCGCCAGCGCCCGCGCGATCGCCACGCGCTGCTGCTGGCCGCCGGAGAGCTGGGCGGGGTACTTGTCGGCCTGGTTGCCGACGCCGACCCGGTCGAGCAGCTGCCGTGCCTGCTTCTCGGCGGCGGCCTTGTCGGTGCCGCGCACCTTGATCGGGCCGAGGGTGACGTTCTCGAGGATCGTCTTGTGGGCGAAGAGGTTGAAGGACTGGAACACCATGCCGACCTCGGCGCGGTGCGCCGCCAGGGCCTTGCCCTCCGCCGGGAGGGGCTTGCCGTCGAGGGTGATGGTGCCCTTGTCGATCGTCTCGAGCCGGTTGATCGTCCGGCACAGCGTCGACTTGCCGGAGCCCGAGGGGCCGATCACCACGACGACCTCGCCCCGGGCGATCGACATGTTGATGTCCTGCAGGACGTGCAGCTCGCCGAACCACTTGTCGACGTGGTCGAGCACCACCAGAGGCTCCGTCATGCCACAGGAACCTAGCCTGGCTCGGTCCCGTCTGACCATCCGGCCAGGGCCGGGGCGGCGCAGCGTTGCCATACCGTGACCAGCGGTGTGACCAGCGTCGCCGCGGTGGCGCTGTGCTTGAATCACGGCACCCGATCCCGACGCACGAGGAGGCACCCGTGGCCCCCAAGCTCCCGATCGACCCGAAGCGAGCCTTCCTGGAGCTGAGGAAGGCCCGCGACCTCGCGCTGGCGTCCGCCAAGGACCCGCGCGGGACGACG
Source organism: Nocardioides iriomotensis (assembly GCF_004168035.1). Taxonomy (GTDB): domain Bacteria; phylum Actinomycetota; class Actinomycetes; order Propionibacteriales; family Nocardioidaceae; genus Nocardioides_B; species Nocardioides_B iriomotensis. Next base: position 309,797 of record NZ_SDPU01000021.1, read on the forward strand.
GAGAAGGTGGTCGAGCAGACCCGCGGCGCGGTCACGCTCGGCCGTCACCTCGTCGAGGGGGTGGCCGGCCAGGTCCGCGGGCAGGTCGACAGGCGGCGCGGTGGGAGCCGCCCCGCCGCCGAGGCCCCGCGTGTGGAGACCCCTCCGCGCGCCCCCGAGCCGGAGAAGCCGGAGCCGGCCGCGAAGAAGGCCGCGAAGAAGGCCGCGAAGAAGGCCCCGGCCAAGACGGCGGCGAAGAAGGCGGCGAAGAAGACCCCGAGCCCGGCCGACGTGGCGAAGAAGGCCCCGGCGAGGAAGACGCCGGCCACGAAGGCCGCCGCCAAGAAGAAGCCGGCGAAGAAGGCCGCGGACACCTCGGCTCCGGCTGCGAAGGCGGCCTCGGCGCCCGGCGACAAGCTGCCGCCGCGCGCCACCACGGAGCCGACCCCGCCGCCCCCGCCGCGCGAGGTCGAGCCGAACCCGGAGGCCGACCCGCCGCGCGGCGAGGGCTGACGAGGCCGCCCTCGCTCAGTCCTTCTGCCGGAGGAACCGGGCGTACTGCGCCGCGACCTCGTCGGCCGTGACCTCCCGGTCGAGGAACATCAGCGTGTCCATGCGGCAGTTGCACGGGTTGCGCTCCGACGCGTTCTGCGGGAACGACCCGCCGACCTTGAGCCCGCGCGGGTTCGTGGCCGAGGTGCCGGTGCCGTCGATCTTCCACGGGTCGTTGCTCGCGGTGTAGAACCCGTCGAGCGGCAGGCCGTTGCGGTAGAGCGCCATCTCTCCCGTGGTGTAGTCGAACGTCGCCGCGAGGTGCACCCACTCACCGTTCGGCAGCAGGTCCTGCCAGGGCTGCGAGGCGGCGAACGTCTGCGACGACCCCGTGTCGATCCGCCTGCCGAGCGCGACCAGCTTGAGCTCGCCGTTCACCTGGATGAGCTCCAGCAGCGCCCGCACGCCGTGCCCGTCGGAGTTGCCGCTGAGCACGCCGGCGAGCCCGACGGCGTTGTAGCCGGGTGTCGGGTTGTTGCCGGTCATCTTGAACCAGCCCATGACGGTGATCCCGTCGGCTCCGTTGAACCGCGACAGGGACTCGGCACCGTTCGCGTCGGCGTCCCAGAAGCCGGCCTTCCACGGCAGGGCACCGGTCGCGGCGTCCGCGCTGCGGAGCTGCAGGGCGTTGCGGGAACCGGGGTAGGCGCCGTCGTCGACACGCATCTGGTCACCGCCGTTGACCAGCTTGAGCAGGGTGCGCGAGGCGCCGCGGTCCTCCTCGTTGCTGTCGTCGGCCGCGAACGGGTGCTCGAAGTCGTACTGCGCGACCACGTCGCCGCGCATCGACGGCTCGACCTCCTGCGGGACCGGCGCGTTCCTGGTGCCCACGACCTTCCAGATCGTCCCGTTGGCCTTGGCCAGCAGGTAGAGGTTCCGGTGGGCGTCGGTGCCGAAGCGCAGGTCGATGCGGCCGTCGCCGACGAGGTCGGGCATCCGCACGCGCTTCCCGTCGGTGGTGAACAGCTGCATCTCGCGCACGGTCGCCTCGCGGTCGAGGTCGTCGCGCATCTGGGCGGCGTCGGTGTAGAACACCTTGCCCTCGACGAGGTCGCCGAAGACGTACTTGCCGTAGAGGCCGGGCAGGTCACCGCGGTGCACGAGCCCGCCGGAGATCGCGTGGCCCGAGTCGGCGTTGCAGCTCCAGTTGGCCGGGGTGTCGTGGGCGTACGACGCGACCGGGAAGTCGTAGCCCTTGGCGGCCTGCTCCGGGGTCATCGGGTCGAGCCGGCACTGGGTCTCGTTCTGGTAGTCGAGCCGCGACTCGACGTCGGGCCAGCCGAAGTCGTCACCTCGGTCGACCTCGTAGACCGCCTCGATGGCGCGCTGGCCGATGTGGCCGAGGTACATCTCGTGCTTGCCGCCGGCGTCCCAGCTGAACCGGTGCGGGTCGCGCATCCCGATGGCCCAGATCTCGCCGATCGCGCCGTCCTGACCGGCCCAGGGGTTGGTCGCGGGGATGCCGTACTGGCCGTTGGGACCGTTCGTGCCGAGCGGGTCGATCCGCAGGATCTTGCCGGCGGGCGTGGAGAGGTCCTGCGGGACGTCGCTGCGGACGCCGTTGCCGCCGTCGCCGACGGCGAGGTAGAGCAGGCCGTAGTCGTCGTCACCGGGCTTCGCGGTCGGGTTGAAGTCGATCTGCTGGATCGCGTGGATCTGCTCGGTGAAGCCGAACCGGAACAGCTCCCGGGAGGTGCCGCTGAACGTCTCGGCCGACGGGTCGGTCGCCGTCCACTCGGTCACGACGCTCTGCACGAAGGCGTTGGGCTGGTTGGGGTACGTCGGGGGCTTGGTCGCGATCGCGTCCCGGTCCTCGGTGTGGACGGTGTAGAACTTGCCGTTCTTCGCGAACTCCGGGTGGAAGGTGACGAAGCCGAAGCCCGATCCCATGCCGCGGCCGGAGAAGAAGTCCGGGAACTGCGCCTTGACGTCGAGGTAGCGGGTCTCCTCGCCGTCCCGCAGCAGGTAGAGCGGCCCGTTCAGGTCGGGGACGTACAGGCGGCCGGAGCCGTCGGGCACCTCGCCGATGTAGTTGATCCGGTTGTGCCGCATCAGCCGGGCGTCGGTGGGTGCCGGTGTCGGGTCGGACTTCGGGAGCTGGGCGTACTCCTCGAGGACGAGCCCGAGCGTGGAGGGCGTCGGGGCGGGTGGGATCGGCGGGGCGCCGGGTCCGGCGGCGGTGGCGGTGGTCGTGGCGGTGAGCGGGGTCAGGGTCGCGGCGGCGACGGCGAGCGTCGACGCTACGGCCCACCAGCGGTTTCTGCGCATGGCGGAGCAGCCCTCCCTGAGGACGGGTGGATGGGATGGATGGGTGTGGGTGGTGGTGAGGTGGTGAGGTGGTGGTGCGGGTCAGCCGGCGGGGGTGCCGACGACCTTGACGTGCCTGGCGCGTCCGTAGTTGTCGAAGGAGCCGAAGCCGACGCGGCCGCCGGCGTACGTCGTGTCGGTGGCGGTCATCAGCGGCTCGTCAGCCGCGTCGACGTACACCGCGACAGCGCCGGTCGAGGCGTCGTAGTCGAGCCGGACGTCGTGCCAGTCGGTGTCGTCGATCGCGGGGGTGGCGCCGACGGTGCCGGTCCACTGGTCGTCGATGCGGCGCCGGTCGGCGTCGTCGACCACGAAGATCCCGTTGTGCGGGTAGATCGTGTTGTCCTGCGAGAGGTGCGCGTAGTAGAAGCGCGTGGGCGACTGGAAGTTCCAGACCAGGATCACGTCGCGGTCGTTGCGCGTGACCGGTTCGTCGATGCGGACCTCGGCGCGGTAGCTGAGCGAGCCGAGCTCGGGGCCCTTGGTGACCACGGCGTACTCGAACGGCCGGCGAGGGCCCGGGGGAGCGGTGCCCCGCTCGGTCATCACGACCTGGCCGTCGGCGAACGCCCACTTGCTGTCGGTGAGCGGGTCCCAGTGCTCCGGCTCGGCCGGCGCGACGACCCGGACCTGCGCGGGCGCGGCGGCGCCGGGCGGCGCGGGAGCGAGCGCGGCGACCAGGGCGGCCGCGGCGGCCCCCGTCGTGGCGAGGGCGGTGCGTCTGGCGCGGGGGGTGCTGCGGTGGGGCATGGCCGAACCTTTCCGAGTGAGGTGTGGCGTGACTGCCGGAGCTGCTAGAGGTGCGGCTCCACGAGCTCGACGTAGCGGCGGGCGAGCGTGGCGACGACCGCGTCGCCGTCGGCCGCCCAGACGTCGGCGTTGAAGATCTCGACCTCGACGTCGCCCCGGTAGCCGGCCGCGGCGACCGCGGCGGTGAGGGCGGCGAAGTCGACGTGCCCGTCGCCCATCATCCCGCGCGAGAGCAGGGCGTCCGGCGGGAGCGGCGTGATCCACTCGCACACCTGGTACGACGCGATCCGGTCGCCGGCGCGGGCGACCTGGTCGAGCACGCCGGGCTCCCACCACACGTGGAAGGCGTCGACGACGACGCCGACGGCCTCGACGGGCAGCGGCTCGGCGATGTCGAGCGCCTGAGCGAGCGTGGAGACGACGCCGCGGTCGGCGGCGAAGATCGGGTGCATCGGCTCGATCGCCAGCCGGACGCCGACGTCGAGGGCGTGCGGCACCAGGGCCTCGATCGCGGAGGCGGCGCGGTCCCGGGCGGCGGCGAGGTCGCGGTCGCCCGCGGGCAGCCCGCCGGGCACGAGCACGAGGGCGGGCGCGCCGAGCGCGGCGCACTCGTCGAGCGCGCGCAGGTTGTCCTCGTGCCGCTCCTTGCGCTCGACGTCGTCGGCGGTGGTGAAGAACCCGCCGCGGCAGACCGACGACACCCGCAGGCCGGCGTCGCGGACCGTCGCGGTGGCGGCGGCGAGGCCGACCTCGGCGACCGGCTCGCGCCAGACCCCGATCGAGGGCAGCCCGTGTCGCACGCAGCCGTCGACGGCCGCGCGGAGGTCCCAGCCGTTGACGGTCTTCTGGTTGAGCGACAGCCGGCCAAGCCGGGGGTCGCCGGGCTCGGGGGTCGGCACCCGGGCGGCCAGCCCGCTCGGGACGTCGAGCTGCGGCCCGGTCACCGCGCCACCCCCGCGGACTCGAGCCAGAGCCGGAGCCGGTGCGCCGCGAGCTCCGGGTCGGGCAGCAGCTGTGCGTCGTTGGCGAGCGCGAACAGCCGGCCCAGGTGCACGCTGCTGCGCGCGGACTGGAGCCCGGCGACCATCGTGAAGCCGGGCTGGTGCCCGGACAGCCAGGACAGGAAGGCGATGCCGGTCTTGTAGTGGTACGTCGGGGCTTCGAACACGTGCCGGGACAGCGCGAGCGTCGGCGCCATCTCGTCGTCGTAGAGCGCGAGGTCGCCGTCGTCGAGCGCGGTCAGCGCCGCCGACGCGGCGGGCGCCACGGCGGCGAACGCGCCCAGCAGCGCGTCGGAGTGGTGCGTGCCGTCGCCGCGGATCAGCTCGGGGTAGTGGAAGTCGTCACCGGTGTAGAGCCGCACGCCGTCGGGCAGCGCGGCGCGCAGGGCCACCTCGTGGTCGGCCGAGAGCAGCGAGACCTTGACCCCGTCGACCTTCGCGGCGTGCTCGCGCACGAGGTCGAGGAAGGTCGCGGTCGCGGCGTCCACGTCGCGCGAGCCCCAGTAGCCCGCGAGCTGCGGGTCGAACGCCTCGCCGAGCCAGTGCAGGATCACCGGCTCGCGCGCCTGCCGGAGCAGGTCGGCGTAGACGGTGACGTAGTCGTCGGGTCCCTGCGCGATCGCGGCGAGCTGCCGCGAGGCCATCAGGATCACCTGCGACCCGGTGGACTCGACGAAGGCCACCTGCTCGGCGTAGGCGTCCCGCACGGCGGCGACGGTCGCGAGTGAGCCGGGCGCGGCCTGGTCCGTGCCGGCGCCGGACGCGATGCGGGCGTCGTACTCCCGCGCCTGCTCGGCGCTGCGCCGGACCAGCTCCTGCACCGCCGGCCAGTCGAGGCCCATGTTGCGCTGGGCGGTGTCCATCGCCTCGGCGACGCCGAAGCCGAACCGGAACAGCTCGCGACGGAACGCCAGCGTCGACTCCCAGTCGACGACCGCCGGCGCACCGGGCACGTTCTCCCCGCGCGGGTCGGCGACGACGTGGGCGGCGGCGAACGCGACCCGCGAGGCGAACGGCTGCGGGTGGTCCTTCCACTGCCGTGTCTCGCGCAGGTCGACCCGCTCCCACCCGCCGTCGGCGAGCGGGATCTCGACGAACCCGGGGGAGGGGCTCATCGCATTGCCACCCGGCGACCCTCGGCCGAGGACTGCAGGCCCGCGTCGACGAGCTGGAGGCCGCGCACCCCCGCGGCGAAGTCGTAGGGGTGCGGACGGCCGTGGTGCACGTCGAGGAGGTACTGCTCCCACTGCGCCCGGAAGCCGTTGCGGAACTCCTGGTTGTCGGGCACCTCGTCCCACTGCGCGCGGAAGTCCTCGGTGGTGGGCAGGTCGGGGTTCCACACCGGCTTCGGCGTGCGCACCCGCGACTGCACCCGGCAGCCGAACAGGCCGGCGACGGCCGAGCCGTGGGTGCCGTCGACCTGGAACTCCACGAGCTCCTTGCGGTCCACGCGGACCGCCCACGAGGAGTTCACCTGGGCGATGACACCGCCCTCGAGCTCGAAGATCGCGTACGCCGCGTCGTCGGCCGTGGCGTCGTACCGCTCGCCGTGCTCGTCCCAGCGCTCCGGGATGTGCGTGACGGCCCTGGCGGTGACCGCCTCGACGCCGCCGAACAGGTTCTCCAGCACGTAGTTCCAGTGGCAGAACATGTCGAGGACCATGCCGCCGCCGTCCTGGGACCGGTAGTTCCAGCTCGGCCGCTGCGACGGGAGGTAGTCGCCCTCGAAGACCCAGTAGCCGAACTCGCCGCGCACCGACAGGATCCGGCCGAAGAAGCCGCCGTCGATGAGCCGCTTCAGCTTCATCAGGCCGGGCAGGTAGAGCTTGTCGTGCACGACGCCGTTGATGATCCCGGCCTTCTCGGCGGCGTCGACGAGCTCCTGCCCCTCGGCGACCGACTCGGCGATCGGCTTCTCGGTGTAGACGTGCTTGCCCGCGGCGACCGCCTTGAGGATCGCCTTCTTCCGCTCGGTGGTGACCTGCGCGTCGAAGTAGATCGTCGCCGGGTCCTCGGCGAGCGCGGTGTCGAGGTCGGTCGTCCAGTCGGCGATGCCGTGCTCGTCGGCGAGCCGGCCGAGCTTCTCGGCGTTGCGGCCGACCAGGACCGGCTCGACCTGCAGCCGGCTCCCGTCCGGGAGAGGGATGCCGCCGTCGTCGCGGATGGCGAGGACCGAGCGCAGCAGGTGCTGGCGGTAGCCCATCCGGCCGGTGACGCCGTTCATCAGGATCCGGTAGGTGGTCTCAGACATGAGTGGTGTCCTTGCTGCTGCGGGAGGCGGTCGTGGCGGCCGGTCGGCCGCCGAGGTAGAGCTCGGCGAGCTGCGGGTCGGCGAGGAGGTCCTGCGCCGGGCCGGAGATGTGCACCCGGCCGAGGTCGAGGACGCAGCCGAGGTCGGCGGTCTCGAGGGCGCGCCGGGCGTTCTGCTCGACGAGCAGGACGGCGGTGCCGGCGTCGCGCATGCGCACGACCTGCTCGAAGACGGTGGCGGTGGCCTTGGGGTCGAGGCCCATCGAGGGCTCGTCGAGGAGCACGACCCGCGGGCTCACCATGAGCGAGCGGGCGAACTCGACCTGCTTCTGCTGGCCTCCCGACAGCGCGCCCGCGAGCGCGGACCAGCGGTCGGCGACGACCGGGAACAGCGTCTTGACGAAGTCGACGCGCCCGGCGACCTCGGCCTTGTCCTTCACGGAGTAGGCGCCGAGCATGACGTTCTCGGAGACGGTCATCTCCTTGAAGACGCTGTGCCCCTGGAGCACGTGCGACAGCCCGGCGGCGAGCATCTGCTGCGGGTTGTTGCGGGTGACGTCGTGGCCCGCGACCCGGATCGTGCCCGAGCGCGGGGTGAGCATGCCGCTGGCGACCTTGAGGACCGTCGACTTGCCGGCGCCGTTGGGGCCGACCAGGCAGACCACCGTCGCCGGCGGGACCTTGACGGTGAGCCCGCGCAGGACGAGGGCGGCGCGGCCGTAGCCGGCCTCGATGTCGTCGAGCTCGAGCAGGTACTCGCTCGGAGCTGCGCTGTCAGATGCCAAGGTAGGCCTCCAGGACTCGGGGGTCGTTCTGCACGACCGACGGCGGCCCCTCGCAGATCTGCCGGCCGCGGTCGAAGACGACGACGTGGTCGGACAGGCTCATGACGAGGTCCATGTTGTGCTCGACGACGATGAACGTCTTGCCCTCGGCGTTGAGGTCGCGGACGAGGTTGGCGATCCGGTCGATGAGCGCCGGGTTCACGCCCCCGGCGGGCTCGTCGAGCATGATCGTCTCCGGGTCGGCCATCAGGACGCCGGCCAGCTCGAGCAGCTTCTGCTGCCCGTAGGAGAGGTCGCGCGCCTCGCTGTGCTCGAGGTGGTCGATGCCGACCCGCGCGAGCAGGCCACGCGCCCGGTCGAGCTCCTGCGGGTCGCGCGCCGAGGCGAGCTGGCGGCGCAGGCTGGTGGAGCGGACGGCGACGAGCATGTTCTCCATGACCGTCATCCGCGGGAAGACCCGGCACAGCTGGAAGCTGCGGCCGATCCCGGTGCGGGCCACCCGGTGGGACGCCTTGCCGGTGATGTCCCGCCCGCGGTACGTCGCCGTGCCGGCGTCGGGCTTGATCATCCCGGTGACGCAGTTGAAGAACGTCGTCTTGCCCGAGCCGTTGGGCCCGATCAGCGCGTTGACCTTGCCGTGCTGGAAGGTGACGGTCGCGCCGTCGACGGCGGTGACGCCGCCGAACGACTTGGTCAGGCCGACGGTGGCCAGGTTGGGCTGGACCGCGGCGGCGGTGACGGTCATCGGCGGGCTCCTTCCGTGACGGGCTCGCGTTCCTCGGCGTCGGCCGCGGACCTGCGCTGCTCGGCCAGCTCGGCGGCGGTGACCTCGCGGATCGACGCCGCCTGGGGGCGGAACCGGTTGAGCAGCGAGGAGGCGGCCGGGATGATCCCGTCGGGCATGAACAGCACGACCAGCGCGAGCAGCAGGCCCATCGCGACGAGGTGGAACTGCGTGTCGCCGTACTGCGCCTTGAAGTACTCCACCGCGTAGCCGACGATCACCGCGCCCAGCACCGGGCCGAACAGGCTGCGGATGCCGCCGAGCAGGCTCATCAGCACCATGTAGGAGCCGACCAGGATCGAGAACTGGAAGATCGGGTCGAGGAAGCCGAACCAGAGGGCGTACATCCCGCCGCCGAGGGCGGTGAAGAACGCCGAGACGACGAACGCGACGAGCTTGTACTGGAACGTCGGAACGCCGAGCGACTGCGCCTTGTCCTCGTCCTCGCGGATCGCCTTGAGGCCGGTGCCGAACCGCGAGCGATCGATCAGCCACCAGGTCAGCAGCGCGACCGCGAGCAGGACGGCGTGCAGGTAGAAGAACCGCTCGTGCTGCTCGGGGCGGAGGACGTCGGTGCCGAACGGCCGCGGGACGCGCAGTCCGTTGGAGCCGCCGGTGAACGAGCCCCAGGACTGGAAGACCAGCAGCAGGATCAGCACCAGCGCGATCGAGACGATCACGAAGGACGCGCCGCGGACCCGGAGGCTGGCGATGCCGACCGGCACGGCGAACGCCGCGACGAGGAGGCCGCCGGCGAGCATCGCCAGCCACGGGTTCATGCCCGTCTCGATGACGAGCAGGCCGGTGGCGTACGCCCCGAGACCGGAGTACGCCGCGTGGCCCAGCGAGATGTAGCCGGTGAAGCCGCCGACGAAGTTCCACGACGTGGCGAGCACGGCGTAGCTCATGATCACGACGCCGACCGAGAGGATGAACGCGTCGGGCGCCATGCGCGGGAAGGCGACGACGAACGCGACGGCCGCGAGGAGGCCGAGGGCCTTAGAAGCGCTGCGCAAGACGACCTCCGAAGAATCCCTGCGGACGCAGCATCAGCGTCGCGAAGAGGGCGATGTAGAAGAACGTCTGGGCCCAGGTGGTGCCCAGCGGGATCTGCAGCAGCGACTGCCCCAGGCCGAGCACCATCGCGGCGATCGCGGCGCCCGGGATGCTGCCGAGTCCGCCGACGACGATGATCGCCATCAGTGGGCCGATCCAGTGCCAGTGCAGGGACGGGTAGATCGTCGAGTCGAGCGCGAGCGCCGTCCCGCCGATCGCCGCCGTGGCCAGGCCGAGCCCGAAGCCGTAGCCGGCCACCCGGTCGGTGTTGATGCCGACGAGGCGGGCGGCCTCGGGGTGCTGGATCGTGGCCCGGAGCGCCTGGCCGAACTGCGTCTTCTTCAGCAGCAGGAACAGCGCGCCGAGCGACACCGCGGCCAGCAGGAAGGCGATGAGCTTCACGACCGCGACGTTGGCGCCGAGGATCTCGAAGTTCGCTCCGCCGTACGGCAGCCGGATCCGGCGTTGCGTGCCGGTGAAGGCGAAGCCGAGCAGGCCCTCGATGGTCAGGGCGATCGAGAAGGTGAGCAGCACCGACATCATCGTCAGCGTGGCCGGGCGGAGCCGGGAGATGAGCAGCCGCTGCATGACCACGCCGATCCCGAAGAACAGCGGGACGGTCAGCAGCAGGCTGATCATCGGGTCCAGCCCGGTGGTCCGGGTGAAGAACCAGGCGAGGTAGGCCGCGAGGATCAGGAACGCCGAGTGGGCGATCATCACCACGCGCATCACGCCGAAGTAGAGGGTCAGGCCGGCGGCGAGGAGGGCGTAGAGCCCGCCGAGCAGCACGCCGAGCACGAGGCTCTGGAGGAGGAGTGACATCGGGGCTTCCTCACCACTCCGGCTTGTCGAGGATCAGGTCGGCCTCGGCGGCGTCCTCGGGCAGCACGATGCGGATCTTGCCGTCGACGTACTGCTGGATGAGGTGGGCGCCCTGCGGCCGTCCGGCCTCGTCCCAGGTGAGCGGTCCGACGACGGTCTCGACCTCGTTCTCGCGGAGCCAGTCGATGAGCTGCTGCTGGCACTCGGCGTCGGGGTCGGCGCAGCCGACGGCCTCGACGGCCGCGGCGACGACCTGGCCGGTGGTCCACGCGTTGGCCTCGTCCTCGGCGGGCGGCGTGCCGTGCGTCTCGGTGTAGTAGTCGACGAACTCCTGGTTGGACTCGTACGGCGCCTCGGGCGTGTAGCCGGTGGGGGAGAGGATGCCCTCGGTCTCGGTGCCGATCGCCTCGGGGAACTCCGGGTTGGTGGGCGCGGTGGAGAACGCCGCCATCTCCGGCTGGTAGTCGAGCTGGCGCAGGGCCACGATCAGGTTCACCGCGTCCTGGTACTGCGTGCCCCCGACGACGACGTCGGCGTCGCTGTCGGCGATCTTGGCCGCGATCGACCCGAAGTCGGTGGTGTTGGGCGGGTAGACCTCGTCGACGACGGTCTTGACGCCCATCTCCTCGAGCCGGGTCTTCAGTCCGTAGGCGGTGCCCATCGCGAACGGGTCGTCCATCGCGGCGTACGCGGCGGTCTTCGGCCGCTCGTCCTCGGGCAGCGCCTCGATCGCGTCGGCGAGGTGGTCGTAGTGGTCGTCGGCGACGGCCGGGGCGGCGTAGAAGAGGTTGTCGAAGCCCTGCGTGAACACCTCCTCGGCGGCGCCGGCCGGCTCCACGAAGAGGAAGCCGTAGTCCTGCGCGACCTGGGCGGCCGGCACCACGAGGCGGGTCGAGAACGGTCCGAAGACGAGGTCGACGCCGTCCTGGTTGATCAGCTTCTCGTAGTCGGCGGCCACCCGGTCGGCGTTGGACTGGTCGTCGAGGATGGTCAGCTCGACCTGGCGGCCCAGGAGGCCGCCGTTCTCGTTGACGTGGTCGGCCCAGGCCTCGTAGCCGCGCTGGACGCCCTTGCCGGGCTCGGAGAAGTCGCCGGTCAGCGGCAGCGAGATGCCGATCTTGATCGGGGCGTCCTCGCCGTCGCCACCGTCGCCGCCGGCCGAGCCCGAGCTGATGCAGCCGGTGAGGGCGAGGCTGGACGTCGCCGCGAGTGCGCTGAGCCGGAGACTGGTCGAGACCTTCATGTCGCTCCTCGAGAGTGATTACGTAAGCGCTTTCGTAAGCGCTTTCGGTAATCTAGTCTGACGATGTCCGGCGTGGCAAGCGTCACAAGGGCAAGAATTCGGATCGGACCAGACCGCGGGGGATCGAGGAGGGCGCGTGCCGAAGGAACGGACGGCGACGCTGCGGCTGCAGGACGTGGCCGAGCAGGCCGGCGTCTCGCTGGCCACGGCGTCGCGCAGCCTGTCGGGCGCGCCCGGGGTGAGCGAGGCGGTGGCCGAGCGCGTGCGCGAGGTCGCGCGGCGCCTGGGGTACGTCGCCAACGTGCACGCGCGCAGCCTGGCCGGCGGCGTGTCGCGGTCGGTCGGCCTGGTCGTCCACGAGATCGGCGACCCGTACTTCGCCGAGATCGCCAGCGGCGTGCTCCGCGTCGGCGCCCGCGAGGGCCTCACCGTGCAGATCTGCCACACCGGTCGCGACCCGGAGCGCGAGCTCGACCAGATCCGGCTGCTGGTGGCCAACCGGGTAGGCGCGATCATCGTCGCCGGCTCGGGCTTCGTCGACGCCTCGAAGCAGGCGGCGGCCAAGGCGGACCTGCAGGCGTTCCAGCGCGCCGGCGGGCGGGTTGCGGTGATCGGCCGGCACCACCTCGGCGCCGACGCGGTGCTGCCGGACAACCAGAAGGGCGGGCGCGCGATCACCGAGCACCTGCTCGGCCTCGGGCACCGGCGGATCGCCGTGGCCTCGGGGGCGCGCGAGCTGACGACGATCGCCGACCGGATGACGGGCGTCGAGGAGGCGCTGACCGCCGAGGGGATCGACCCGGCGTCGGTGCCGGTGGTCGAGGCGGAGTTCACCCGGGCCGGCGGCCGTCAGGCAGCCGAGCGGATCCTCGACGAGCACCCGGAGACCACCGCGATCCTCGCGCTCAACGACGACATGGCGATCGGCGTGCTCTCCGCGCTCCGGGCGCGGGGCGTGTCGGTGCCGGAGGACGTCTCGGTCGCCGGGTTCGACGACGTGGCCGTCGCGCAGGACCTGGCGCCGTCCCTCACGACGGTGCGGCTGCCGATGGCGGAGATGGGGGAGCAAGCGCTGCTGCTGGCGCTCAAGGAGCCGTCGTCCCGGCCCCGCCGCCGGCACGCCGGCCACGAGGTCGTCGCCCGCGACTCGACGGCGCCGCCGCGCCGCTGACGGGTCTAGGGTGTGGCTCTCAATTCTGGCCGTCGCGAGCGTCGTCCGGTGCGTGCGATGGCAAGGCGCCGGAGCGAAGGCGGGCCGGCGGCCCGTCGAGTGACGGCAACGCCGC
>NZ_SDPU01000022.1 GCF_004168035.1 Nocardioides iriomotensis
CGGGCGGCGCGCAGCAGGCCAATCTGAATTGAGAGCCGCGCCCTAGCCGAGGTGGCGGGCGGCGATCCGCTCGCCGAGCACCTCGAGCAGCCGGGCCGCGTCGCTCATGCAGGTCGCGGCGTCCGGCTCGACGTCGAGCAGGGCGTACGCCGCACCGATGCCGGCCGCCTCGAGCGCCTCGGTGTCGAGGAGCCGGCGGCCGCAGACCGCGACGACCGGGACGCCGTGCTTTCCGGACGCCTCGGCGACGCCGATCGGGGCCTTGCCGTGCAGGCTCTGCTCGTCGAGCGAGCCCTCACCGGTCACGACCAGGTCGTAGCCGCCGACGACGTCGCCGAATCCGAGCAGGTCGAGCATCAGCGTGATGCCGGGACAGAGCGTGGCCCCGAGCAGCGCGACGGCGGCGAAGCCCACCCCGCCCGCCGCGCCCGCCCCGGGGGTGTCGCGCCGGTCGGCGCCGGTGGCGTCGCCGACCAGGTCGGCCCAGCGGGTGAGCGCCGCGTCGAGCACCGGCACGTCGTCGGGGGTCAGGCCCTTCTGCGGGCCGTAGACGGCGGCGGCCCCGCGCGGGCCGGTGAGCGGGTTGTCGACGTCGCAGGCGACCACCAGCGTGGTCTCGCGCAGCGCGGGGTGCAGGTCGGTGAGGTCGAGCGCGTGCAGCCGGGCGAGGGCGGCGCCGCCGTCGGGCAGCACGCCGCCGTCCTCGTCGAGCAGCACGGCGCCGAGCGCGGACACCAGGCCGGCGCCGCCGTCGGTGCTCGCGCTGCCGCCGATGCCGACGACCACCTCGCGGCAACCGGCGTCGAGCGCCGCCGCCACCGCGTCGCCGAGCCCGCGGCTCGACGCGGTCAGGCCCTGCAGCGTCCCGCCGGGCAGCCGGGACAGTCCGCACGCGTCGGCCATCTCGACGACCGCCGTGTCGCCGCGCCGCGCGTACGCCGTACGCACGGGGTCGCCGGTCGGTCCGCTCACCACCACGTCGACGCGCTCGAACCCGTTGGCCAGCGCCGCGTCCAGCGTGCCGTCGCCACCGTCGGCGACGGGCAGCGCGCCCACCTCGGCGTCGGGCCGGTGCCGCCGTACCCCGGCCGCGACGGCCTCGGCGACCCCGAGCGCGGTGAGGGATCCCTTGAACTTGTCGGGGGCGACGAGCACGCGCGGCATGGGGAGATCCAAGCACGTACCCTTTTCGGGTTATGCCTCGCACGTACGAAGTCCGCACCTACGGGTGCCAGATGAACGTCCACGACTCCGAGCGCCTCACCGGTCTGCTGGAGGACGCCGGCTACGTCGCCGCACCCTCCGACGAGCAGGCCGATGTCGTCGTCCTCAACACCTGCGCGGTGCGCGAGAACGCCGACAACAAGCTCTACGGCAACCTCGGCCACCTCGCGCCGGTGAAGGCCAAGCGGCCCGGCATGCAGATCGCCGTCGGCGGCTGCCTCGCCCAGAAGGACCGCGGCGAGATCACCCGCAAGGCGCCGTGGGTGGACGTGGTGTTCGGCACCCACAACATCGGCTCGCTGCCGGTCCTGCTCGAGCGCGCGCGGGTGCAGGAGGAGGCGCAGGTCGAGATCCTCGAGTCGCTCGAGGTGTTCCCGTCGACGTTGCCGACCAAGCGCGAGTCGGCCTACGCCGCCTGGGTGAGCATCTCGGTCGGGTGCAACAACACCTGCACGTTCTGCATCGTGCCGTCGCTGCGCGGCAAGGAGAAGGACCGGCGGCCCGGCGACGTCCTCGCCGAGGTGCGCGCGCTGGTCGCCGAGGGAGTCAGCGAGGTCACGCTGCTCGGCCAGAACGTCAACACCTACGGCGTCGAGTTCGGCGACCGGCTCGCGTTCGGCAAGCTGCTGCGCGCGTGCGGCGAGATCGAGGGTCTGGAGCGGGTCCGCTTCACCAGCCCGCACCCCGCGGCGTTCACCGACGACGTGATCACCGCGATGGCCGAGACGCCCAACGTGATGCACCAGCTGCACATGCCGCTGCAGTCCGGCTCGGACAAGGTGCTCAAGGACATGCGGCGCTCCTACCGCCAGGAGCGCTACCTCGGGATCATCGAGCGGGTGCGGGCCGCGATGCCGGACGCGGCGATCACGACCGACATCATCGTGGGCTTCCCCGGCGAGACCGAGGAGGACTTCGAGCAGACGATGCACGTCGTGCGCGAGGCGCGCTTCCAGGGCGCGTTCACGTTCCAGTACTCCAAGCGTCCCGGCACCCCCGCCGCCGAGCTGGAGGAGCAGGTGCCGCGCGACGTCGTGCAGCACCGCTACGAGCGGCTCGTCGCGCTGGTCAACGAGATCGCCTGGCAGGAGAACCGCAAGCTCGAGGGCTCGGTCGTCGAGCTCATGGTCGCCGAGGGCGAGGGCCGCAAGGACGAGCAGACGCACCGGCTCTCCGGCCGCGCCCGCGACAACCGGCTGGTGCACTTCACGCCCGTCGACGCCTCCGGTGCGCCGGTCGACGTACGCCCGGGCGACATGGTCGAGGTCGAGGTCACCTACGGCGCCCCGCACCACCTGGTGTCCGACGCTCCGGTGCGGTCAGTGCGGCGTACCCGCTCCGGCGACGCCTGGGAGGCGCGCACGCTGGCGCCGGCCGCCGCGGGAGCCGGGAGCGCCGTGTCACTGGGCCTGCCCGCCATGGGCGTCCCGGCGCCGCTCCCGGACGCCCCGTCCTGCCGCTGAGCAGAGGACGGGGCGCGTCCGGGCGCGGGTCAGCCGGAGACGGCCTGCTTGAACGCCGTGGCGGCCTTGAACCCGGGCACGGTCGTCGCCGCGATCTGGATCGTCTCGCCGGTCTGCGGGTTGCGTCCCTCGCGGGCGCTCCGCTCGCGCGGCTCGAACGTGCCCAGCCCGGGGAGCTGGATCTTGTTCCCGGCGGCGACCTGCTCGGTCACCGTGCTGATGATCGCGCCCAGGGCGCGATCGGCCTCCGCCTTGCTGATGTCGGCAGCCTCGGCCACCGCTTCGACGATCTCGTCCTTCTTCATGGTTCTCCTTCTCATTTCTGGGTTGGTGATGCCGGTCTGGGGCGTACCCGATCGTCGCCGGGTGACTCCTGACGAGACGTCAGAAGCCGAAGCTGACGATCGGTTCCAGGGTGCCGTCGCGGAGGGCGGTGAGCACCGCGAGCTCGTGGGGTACGACGGGGTCAGGGAGGGCGTCGAGCGGGAACCAGCGCAGGTCGGCGCACTTGTCGGGCTCGACGATCCGCGGCTCGCCGGTCCAGGCGGTGCCGGCGAAGAAGTAGTCCACCCGCTCGTCGATGGGCAGCCCGGTGTTGTTGCTGCGCTGCATGGCGGTGAGCGGGGTCAGCGCCACGTCGGTGACGCCGACCTCCTCGAGCGCCTCGCGGCGGGCGGCCTCGTGCACGGACTCACCCTGCTCGACGTGGCCGGCGGCGGCGCAGGCCCAGTGGTCGTCCATGAAGCCGGTGCCGGAGCGCAGCTGGAGCAGCACCTCGCGACCCCCGCCCTCCGCACGGTCGCCGCCGTCGCGCAGGAAGACGACGTAGGCGGCGGGCACGACCGTGAAGCGCGAGTGCGGCATGCCGCGAGGCTACGAGGTCAGGCGTCGGCGTCGTCGTCCCGGGTCGGGCGGGGGTTGGCGGCGCGGATGTCGTCGTGCGAGCGCAGCGAGGCGGTGTGCTCCTCGACGTCCTGCTCCTGCCGGTGCACCTCGCCGCTGGGCTCCACCTGGTCGGGGTGCGTCTCGACCTCGCCGTCGGTGTGACCCCGGGCGGACCCGACGGTGCCGGTGCCCTCGACGCTGTCGCCCGGGAACGGGCCCGTGCGCTCGCTGCTGATGCCCATGTCGCCGGCGAGGCCCTGCTCGCTCTCGGCGCTGGGGTTGGCGGCGCGGCCGGGGGTCTCCTCGTCGTGGCTCTGGTCGGCACGGTCGCTCATACGTCCTCCTCGTCAGGGCCCTCGGCCGGCTCCTCGTCGTGCGGCGTGACCTCGGCCTCGCCGTCGAAGGAGTCGTACTCCGTGCCGGTGTCGTCGGAGACGACGTCGGGCTCGGGCTCGTGCTCGGGTGGGAACTCGGTCATCGTGCCCTCCTCACTGACTCACTCGCCGCCGGAGCCGTCCGACGGCTGGTCCAGGGACGTCGCGGCGTTCTCCTCCTGCTCCGGGTGCGGGTCGGCCGGCGCGTCCGGCGCCGGGGGAGCGGGGATCGTGGCGGGGCCCTCGGGGTTGCTGCTCGGCCGCACGTCGGGGTCGTCGGGCACGGGGTCCGGACGCGGACTCGGGTCGACCGCCCCGACGGGGTTCACGTCGGCGTCGGGCCGGTCCTGGCGCAGGGGACCGCCCGGGGGAGCCGGCGCGTCCAGGTCCCGGTGGTCGGCCCGGTCGGCATGGTCGTCGCGTGCTGCCATGACCGGCGCGTACCCCTCGCGCCGTGGGGAAAACGTCAGCGCGGCGCCTTGGGGTCCTTCGGGAAGTCGTCGTCCTTGCCGTCGAGGTTGTCGAGCGCGTCCTGCGCCTTCGCCCGGCCCTGCGCGATCTTGTCCTGGTGCTTGCCGCCGGTCTTCTTGTCGATCGCGTCGGCGGCCTTGTCCATGCCCTGGGCGATCTTGTCGCCGTGCTGGTCGACGGCCTTGGTCAGCTGCTGCTTGGCCTTGTCGAGGAAGCCCATCTGCTTGCCCCTTTCCGGTGCGTCGTACGGCGTTTGTCAGACTCTCGTCCATGATCGCCGACGGCTCAAGCGCGGTCGTCGCGGTGGTCGGCCCGACGGCGGCCGGCAAGACCGACCTGTCGCTCGACCTCGCCGAGACGCTGGGCGGCGAGGTGGTCAACACCGACTCGATGCAGGTCTACCGCGGCATGGACGTCGGTACGGCGAAGCTCCCGGAGGCCGAGCGCCGCGGCATCACCCACCACCTGCTCGACGTGCTCGACGTGACCGAGCCGGCGACGGTGGCGGAGTTCCAGGGCTGGGCGCGCGCCGTGGTCGACGACTGCCGCGGTCGTGGGGTCGTGCCCGTGCTGGTCGGCGGGTCCGCGCTCTACACGCGCGCCGTGCTCGACCGGTTCGAGTTCCCCGGCACCGACCCGACCGTGCGGGCGGCGCTGGAGATCCTGCTGGAGGTCGAGGGCGCCGAGGCGATGCACGCCCGGCTCGCGGCGGTCGACCCGGTCGCGGCGGCCGCGATCATCCCGACCAACGGCCGCCGGGTGGTGCGGGCGCTCGAGGTCGTGGAGATCACCGGCAAGCCGTTCAGTGCCACCCTCCCGCGGCTGGAGTACTTCTACGACCACGCCGTGCAGGTCGGCGTCGACATCCCGCGCGACGTCCTCGACGAGCGGATCGAGCGCCGCGTCCGGCACATGTGGGAGGCCGGCCTCGTCGACGAGGTGCGCCGGCTCGCCGGCGCCGGCCTGCGCCAGGGCCGCACCGCCCAGCGCGCGCTCGGCTACCAGCAGGTGCTGGCGTTCCTCGACGGCGAGATCAGCGAGGACGAGGCGTTCGAGCAGACGGTCGCCGGCACGCGGCGGTTCGCGCGCAAGCAGGACGCCTGGTTCCGCAAGGACCCGCGCATCACGTGGGTCCGCTGGGACGACCCCGACCGCGTCGCCCACGCGGTGTCCGCCGTACGGACGGTTGATTGATCCAACCTCCCAGGGGTAGGAACGCTTCAGGCTCTTACTCGGGAGGAAGCTCATGACCCCATCGGCCACTCGTGCCGCCCGGACCGCGGCACTCGCCGCGGCGACCGCACTGTCCGTCACCGCGGTCGCCGCCCTCGGCGGCGCGTCCGCAGCGGCACCGCAGCAGCGGGCGCCGCACTACTCCGTCAAGACCCCCACCAGCACCGGGTACGGCGGCGCCGTGACGTCCGTCGACCCGGAGGCCAGCAGGATCGGCATCCAGGTGCTCAAGCGCGGCGGCAACGCCGTCGACGCCGCCGTCGCCACGGCCGCCGCGCTCGGCGTCACCGAGCCCTACAGCGCCGGCGTCGGCGGGGGCGGCTACTTCGTCTACTACGACGCCGAGTCCGGCAAGGTCCGCACCATCGACGGTCGCGAGACCGCGCCGAAGGCGATGCCGAAGGACGCGTTCATCGACCCGGCGACCGGCGACCCCTACCCGTTCACCCCCGACCTGGTCACCAGCGGCGTCTCCGTCGGGGTGCCGGGCACGCCTGCCACCTGGGCGCGGGCCCTCAAGCGCTGGGGCACCCTCGACCTCGGCGGCGCGCTCGGTCCTGCGGCGAAGCTCGCCGACCGCGGCTTCGTCGTCGACCAGACGTTCCACGACCAGACCAAGGACAACCAGGAGCGCTTCGAGGCCTACACCACGACGCCGAAGCTGTTCCTGCCGAAGGGCAAGGCGCCCCGGGTCGGCTCGGTGTTCAAGAACCCCGACCTGGCCGCGACGTACCGGCTGCTCGGCAAGCGCGGCACCGACGCGTTCTACTCCGGGACGCTGGCCCGCGAGATCGCCGCGGCGGTGCGCAAGCCGCCCAAGAGCGACGACACCGACCTGCCCGTGCCGAAGGGCTTCATGAAGGTCTCCGACCTGCGCGGCTACGAGGCGCTGAACCAGAAGCCGACGAGGACGCGCTACCGCGGCCACCAGGTCTTCGGCATGGCGCCGTCGTCCTCCGGCGGCACCACCGTCGGCGAGGCGCTCAACATCATGGAGCGCTACGACCTGGCGTCGATGTCGCCGCAGGACGCGCTGCACCACTACCTCGAGGCGACCGCGCTGGCGTTCGCCGACCGGGCGAAGTACGTCGGTGACCCGGCCAAGGTCGACGTGCCGGTTAAGGACCTGCTCAACGACACGTTCGCGGTCGAGCGGGCCTGCAACATCAGCCCGACCAAGGCGATGACCAAGCCCGTCGCCGCCGGTGACGTGACGTCGTACGACGGGAAGTGCGGCACCGCCGGCCGCACCGCCGACGGCACCGCGCCCGACACCGAGAACGTCGAGACCACCAACCTCACCGTCACCGACAAGTGGGGCAACGTCGTGGAGTACACCCTCACCATCGAGCAGACCGGCGGCTCCGGGATGCTGGTGAAGGACCGTGGCTTCCTGCTCAACAACGAGCTCACGGACTTCTCGACCGTCTACGACAAGGCCGACCCCAACCGGATCCAGCCCGGCAAGCGGCCGCGCTCGTCGATGTCGCCCACCATCGTGCTGAAGGACGGCAAGCCCGTGCTCGCGCTCGGCAGCCCGGGCGGCTCGACGATCATCACGACCGTCACGCAGATGCTGTTCAACTACCTCGACCGCGGCATGAGCATCGAGGAGGCCATCGCGGCGCCGCGCGCCTCGCAGCGCAACACCGCGGCGGTGACGGCCGAGCCGGAGTTCATCGCGCTGTACGGCGACCTGCTCACGGCCTACGGCCACACCCTCGCGCCCTCGGGCGACGCCTTCACCAGCGCCGCCGAGATCGGGGCGGCCACCGCCGTCGAGTTCGGCAAGAAGAAGCAGCTCACCGCGGTCTCCGAGCCCACCCGCCGCGGCGGCGGCTCGGCCCTGGTCGTGTCGAAGCGGAAGTGAGTCGGTCTGCCATGGCCGGGGTCTAGGCTCCGGCCATGGCAGACACCGGCGCCCAGATCTCGGTCACGCGGCAGACGTCCATCGCGGCCAGTCCCGGGCGGGTCTTCGACCAGCTCCACGACTTCCACAACTGGCGCAACTGGTCGCCGTGGGAGGACCTCGACCCCGATCTCCAGCGGGAGTTCTCCGGCCCGGCCCACGGCCCCGGCGCGCACTACGCCTGGAAGGGCAACAAGAAGGCCGGTGAGGGGCACATGGAGGTGCTCGAGGCAGTCGACCCCGAGAAGGTCGCGGTGCGGGTGGCGTTCCTCAAGCCCTTCAAGTCGCAGAGCCTGTCGGTGTTCACGCTGACGCCCGAGGGGGAGGGCACCCACGTCGACTGGACGATGACCTTCCCCCGGACCCTGATGACCCGGGTGATGGGCGTGTTCACCAGCTTCGACAAGCTGGTCGGTCCCGACTTCGAGAAGGGCCTGGCCCGGCTCAAGGCGCACACGGAGGGCCGGCCCACCTGACCGGCCTCCCTAGACTGGGCACGTGGACGCGACCTTCCCGTTCGTCAAGGGACACGGCACGGAGAACGACTTCGTGCTGCTGCCCGACCCCGACGGCAGCGTCCACGGCGACCTCGACCCCGCGCTGGTCGCGCGCCTGTGCGACCGGCGCGCCGGCCTCGGCGCCGATGGCGTGCTGCGGGTGATCCGCACCGAGGCGTACGACGACCCGCACGCCGTCGCGGCGCGGGGGAGCGCCACGTGGTTCATGGACTACCGCAACGCCGACGGGTCGACGTCGGAGATGTGCGGCAACGGCATCCGGGTCTTCGCGCGCTACCTCGTCGACCACGAGGGCGTCGACCCGTCGCGGCCGATCCCGGTCGGCACGCGCACCGGCGTCCTGACCGTGACGCCCGACCCGTCCGGCGAGACGTTCACCGTCGACATGGGCGAGCCGCGGGTGCTCGGCGAGACCAAGGTGTCGGTCGGCCCGGCCGCCTGGCCGGCCACCCACGTGTCGATGGGCAACCCGCACGCCGTCGCGTTCGTCGACTCGCTCGACCCGGCCGGCGAGGTCGGCCCGCTCCACGACCCGCCCGCGCACGACCCCGCGGTCTACCCCGAGGGCGTCAACGTCGAGTTCGTCGTCCGTCGCGGCCGGCAGCACGTCGCGATGCGCGTGCACGAGCGCGGCTCCGGCGAGACCCGGTCGTGCGGCACCGGGGCCTGCGCGGTGATGGTCGCGACGGCCCTCGCCGACGGCGCCGAGCGGAATACGCCGTACCGCGTGGACGTTCCAGGAGGGACGCTGCACGTCACCTGGACGGACGCCGAGTCCGGCGGACGCGTGCTCATGACCGGCCCGGCCGTGCTGGTGGCCCGGGGAACGGTCCTTCGAAATTGGCTGGTCGACCCCACGACCGACGTGCGAACCTGAACGGACACATGACGAACGCACACCTTTCTTCCGCCCCTGAGCCCGAGGACTTCGACCTCGACGCCGAGCTCGCCGACACCGACGCCTGGGACGACGCCGACGACTTCCGGTCGGGCTACGCCGACGACGACCCCGAAGAGGTCGACGGCACGACCGGCGACTACGACCTGGCCGAGCGCCACGCGCTCCGCCGGGTCGCCGGCCTGTCCACCGAGCTCGAGGACATCACCGAGGTCGAGTACCGCCAGCTCCGCCTGGAGCGCGTGGTGCTCGTCGGCGTGTGGACCGACGGCTCGGTCGAGGACGCCGAGAACTCCATGGC
This sequence comes from Nocardioides iriomotensis, assembly GCF_004168035.1. Classification (GTDB taxonomy): domain Bacteria; phylum Actinomycetota; class Actinomycetes; order Propionibacteriales; family Nocardioidaceae; genus Nocardioides_B; species Nocardioides_B iriomotensis. The sequence continues at coordinate 9,277 of NZ_SDPU01000022.1, forward strand.
CGAGCTCGCCCTGCTCGCCGAGACCGCGGGCTCCCAGGTGCTCGACGCGCTCTACCAGCGCCGGCAGAAGCCGGACCCCGCGACCTACATCGGCCGCGGCAAGGTCGACGGTCTCCGCGAGATCGTCCAGGCCACCGGCGCCGACACCGTCATCTGCGACGGTGAGCTCGCCCCCTCGCAGCTGAGGAACCTTGAGGACCGGGTCAAGGTCAAGGTCGTCGACCGCACCGCGCTGATCCTGGACATCTTCGCCCAGCACGCGAAGTCCAAGGAGGGCCAGGCGCAGGTCGAGCTGGCACAGCTCAGCTACATGAAGCAGCGACTGCGCGGCTGGGGTGGAAACCTCTCCCGCCAGGCCGGTGGCCGGGTGGGCTCGCAGGGCGGCGGCATCGGTGGCCGTGGCCCCGGTGAGACCAAGATCGAGACCGACCGGCGCCGGATCAACACCAAGATCGCCAAGCTCCGCCGCGAGCTCGCGCACATGCGCACCACCCGTGACACCAAGCGGTCGGGGCGCAAGCGGCACGAGATCCCGTCGGTCGCGATCGCCGGCTACACCAACGCCGGCAAGTCGTCGCTGCTCAACCGGCTGACGGATGCGGGCGTGCTCGTCGAGGACGCGCTCTTCGCGACGCTCGACCCGACGACCCGCCGCACCCAGACCGCCGACGGCCGCGTCTACACGATGTCCGACACGGTCGGCTTCGTGCGGCACCTGCCGCACCAGCTCGTGGAGGCGTTCCGCTCGACGCTCGAGGAGGTCGCCGACGCCGACCTGGTCCTGCACGTCGTCGACGGCTCCCACCCCGACCCGGAGGGCCAGCTCACCGCGGTGCGCGAGGTGTTCGCCGAGATCGGCGCCGACAAGGTGCCCGAGCTCGTCGTGATCAACAAGGCCGACGCGGCCGACCCGATGGTCGTCGCGCGGCTGCGTCAGCGCGAGCCGCACTCGGTCGTCGTGTCCGCCAAGACCGGCGAGGGCATCGCCGAGGCGCTCGCCCAGATCGAGGGCGAGCTGCCGCGTCCGGGCGTGGAGTTCGAGGCGCTGCTGCCCTACGAGCGCGGTGACCTGCTCAACCGGATCCACACCCAGGGCGAGGTCGACCACCTCGAGCACACCGGCGACGGCACCGTCGTGCGCGGTCGGGTCAACGAGTCGCTGGCCGGCGAGCTGGCGCCGTACCTCACCACGCACGCCTGAGCGTGACGTACGCCGACGCGCACGCCCGCGACCTGCCGGTGCCTCCCGAGGCTGCCTGGGAGGAGCTGGAGCACGTCGGCGGCGACCCGCGCTGGTGGACGCCGTACCTGCTCTGGCAGCTGCGCGGCCTCGCCGACCGCGCCGTCGGCGGGCACGGGCTGCGGATGGGGCGGTCGCACGGACCGCTCGGACCCGGCGACACCGTCGACTTCTGGACCGTCGAGTCGGTCGACTACCCGGCGCTGCGGCTGCGGGCGCTGACTCGGCTTCCCGGCACCGCCTACCTGGGCGTGACGGTCGAGCCGCACGGCGAGGGCACCCGGATGGTGCTGCGCTCGGAGTTCGATCCCGCGGGTCCGGTGGGGCACGCCTACTGGTGGTCGAACCTCGCGGCGCACCGCGTGGTCTTCTCGCTGCTCGCCGACCGCTGGGCGTCGCTGCTCAGCGAGTGAGGTAGCCGCGCACCGTCGTCCACGCCTCGTCCGGTGACGACGCGTCGGTGAGGTGCGGCCGGAACAGGTCGGACGCGAGGTCGAGCAGGCCGAGGGCCGTCCGCTCCAGGTTGCCGGTCGAGAACAGCGCGGTCAGCGCCATCCCCACCGCCGGCCAGGCCTGCTCCACGCGCCGAAACGGGTTGAGGTTGTCGCGCGTCTCGGGGTGCTCCGCCGGCACGTGCCGGGCCAGCAGCACCAGGAAGTACCGCAGGCCGAAGCGGTGCACGAAGTCGATCCCCGACATGCGCTCGCCGCGCCGGTGCCGCTGCACCCCCACGAGCAGCGCGGTGAGGAGCTGGCCCACGAGGTAGGCGTCGGACTCCTCGGGCGAGCCGGCCTTCGCGGTCGACTCCTCCCGGGCGGCGTCGACCCGGGCCTGCACGTCCGCACGGTCGAGCAGCACCCGGGCGCGGTTGATGCCCGCGAGCCGGATCTCGTCGGGCAGGAACACCGCGAACTCCATGAGGTGCCCGTCGTCGTACACGACCTTGACGCCGTGCGCCGTCTCGCGGAACACCAGCACCAGCCGCTCGCTCTCGGGCAGCCAGGTGACATCGCGGCGCAGCGCCTCCGCGGACTCCGGGTCGCGCGCGATCACGAAGAAGTCGTGGTCGGAGTACTCGTCCGGACCGCTCGCGAACGAGCCGACGGCCACGAGCCCGACCACGTCACGGCGTGCCGCCAGCGTGTCGACGAGCGCGTCGGCGAAGCGGATGTACGTCGGGCGGTCCATCGTGGAGTCCTCCGAATGGTGCGTCGGGCCGGTGCGGAAGCACTAGCATCCCGCCCGTGAGCGGGGTGGTGGCGCGCGGGGCGCAGGTGCTGGTCGCCGTGGCTGCGCTGGTGGCTCTCACGCTGCCTGCCCTGGCCGCGATGGTCGAGACCGAGCCCGGCACGTCGTACGACCCGGCGGTGATCGCCGACTTCCGCGCGGACCTCACCGTGGACGCGGACGGCACCCTGCGGGCGGTCGAGACGATCACGACGCGCATGCCCGCCGGCCGGCACGGCATCTTCCGCTACTGGGACCTCGCCGACGCCGGTGACGACAGCGTGCGGCTGGCCCCGCGCGACATCGAGATCACCCAGGACGGCGGTGACGCCGAGGTGGACATGTCGTGGGAGAAGGGCCGTCGCTTCCGGGTCGCCCGGATCGGTGACCCGGACCGGACGCTGACCCCGGGTGAGCACGTCTACACGATCGGCTACCGCATCGACGGCGCGCTCGCGGCGACCGGTGACGGCTCCGAGCTGCACTGGGACGTGTTCGCGCGGGCCTGGGAGATGGCCGCGGAACGCGTGCGGATCCGGGTCTCCCTGCCGGGCACGATCGGTGACGTCCGCTGCACCGTCGGGTACGGCGTGACCCGCGCGTGCGACGCGCGGGTGCGCGGCAACACGCTCACCGTCCGCGAGACCGGGCTCGACCCGCGCACCCCGATCACCGTCGTGGCGCCCGTCGCGGTCGCCCCGCCCGGGCGCGACACGCTGCCCTGGCCGATCGTGTGGGACGCCGTGCTCGGCCGCAGCGTCTGGGTGGCGGTCGTGCTGCTCGTGCTGTCGGGCGTCGGCCTGCTGCTCGGTGCCCGCGCCGCGTCCCGGGCCCGCGAGCCGAAGCCGGGGTTCCCGGTGATGTACGCGCCACCCGACGGGATCGGGCCCGTCCAGGCCGCCTACGTGGTCGACGAGGGCGTGCCCGGCGAGGCGCTGCAGGCGACGCTGCTGCACGCCGGCGAGCGGGGCCTGCTCCGGCTGGAGGCAGGGAGCGACGAGCACTGGACGATCGTGGGGACCGGCAAGCGGGCGCAGTGGCGCGACGTCGACCCGGTCACGCAGGCCGTCGGCGAGTCGCTCGGGATCGACCGCCCGGACAGCCGGTTCGACGCCGACGGGTCGGTGCCGAGCGGCCAGGCGCTGCAGTCCGCGCAGGGCACCATCGCGCCCGCCGCGCGGACGTGGGGCCTGGACTCCGGCACGTTCGCCCGCAGCGCGAGCGAGGGCCGGGCACGGCTCCTGGTGGTCGGGGCGTTCGTGCTCGCCGTGGTCGGCTTCTTCTTCACCCCGTTCGACATGTCCCTGCTCGGCCTGCCGTTCGCCGCCTTCGTCGTCGGTGGGGTGCCGCTGCTGGGCCGCGGGATCGGCATCCGCCGTACCCCCGAGGGGCGGGAGATGTGGTCGCGGGCGGGCGGCTTCCGGCGGATGCTCAGCACGCCGTCGAGCGTCGAGCGGTTCGACTTCAGTGGCCGCGAGAACCTCTACACCGCCTACGTCCCGTGGGCCGTCGCGTTCGGCTGCGCGGACGAGTGGGCCGAGAAGTACCGGGCCGAGACCGGTGCCGCCGCGGCCCTCGCCCCGGCGTACGTCTCCAGCGGGTACGGCGGCAGCCCCGACCTCGGCAGCGCCCTCGACAGCTTCGAGTCGAGCCTGTCGTCGTCCATCAGTGCCTACCAGGCCACGCAGAGCTCCTCGTCCTCCGGTGGAGGCGGCGGGGGAGGCGGCGGTGGCGGGGGAGGTGGCGGCGGCTCCTGGTGACCCGGGACCCGACGCCGTCCACGAACAACCGAGAGGAAACGTCCATGCTGGCAACGATCGTCGTCGTGGTGGTGCTGCTCGCCCTGGTGGTGTTCGGCGTCATCGCGTTCAACAGGCTGCGCACGAGCGACATCGGGGCGCAGGAGGCGCTGGGAGGCATCGACGTCCAGCTCACCCGGCGGGCCGACCTGATCCCCAACCTCGTCAACACGGTGAAGGGCTACGCGCAGCACGAGAAGTCCGTGTTCGAGGAGGTCACCGCCGCCCGCGCCGGCGTCACCGCCGCGGCCAAGGACGGCACCGTCGAGGAGAAGTCCGCCGCGCAGGCGCGGCTCGACCAGGCGATCGTCAACGTGCTCGCCGTCGCCGAGGCCTACCCGGATCTCAAGGCGTCCGCGAACTTCCTCGAGCTGCAGGAGCAGCTCGGCGAGACCGAGAACCAGCTGGCCTTCGCGCGGCAGTACTACAACGACGCCGCCGCGCAGCTGAACACCCTCGTCTCGACGATCCCGTGGATGTTCTTAGCCGGGGTTGCCGGCGTGAGGTCCCGGCCCTTCTACGACGCGCCCGCCGGCCAGGAGACGCCCCCAGCCGTCAGCTTCTGACCGTCGCGCGCTGCCGCCCGTCGACCCAGCAGACCGAAGGCGAACATCACCGGAAGCGCCGCGCTGCCCATCGAGGTGATCATCACGATGAGGAAGGCGAGCGGCAGCTCGAGGGCCAGCAGCAGGAACGGCAGGACCGGCCGCGCCCCGCGGGCGAGCAGCGTCAGGCCGAGCAGGGTGGAGCCGAACAGGATCAGCAGGAACGCCGGCAGGGTCAGCAGCCACCCGACGTCGAAGAGCACGTTGTACTCACCGGTCCACTGCGTCCAGTAGTCGACGAACGTCGACGCAGTCCCGAGCACGTAGCCCGCCAGTGCCGGCCACCACGCGAGCCGCTCGAAACCCTGGGGACGGCGCTGGCGGTGGACGACGAACGCGAACAGGGTGAACGCCAGGAACACCGGGAACCAGATCTTCCCGTAGGTGACGTAGACGAGGTCCGGGTCGCCCCAGCGCAGCAGCGGCGCGAACAGGTCCATCGCCGGCTCGGCCCAGAACGCGGTGAGGGCGGAGTCCAGGTCCTCGGCGTTCTCCGGCACGGAGAAGCGGGCCAGGGCGTGCAGCTGGCCGGCCACCAGGCCCACCCACGCCATCACCCAGGCGAACCGTCCCAGCAGAGCCTCACGTTCGAGCATCCTCGTCACCGTCCCCTTCGGTAGTCGTCACGACCCGGCGTCGCGCCTGGCGACGAGGCTAGGAAGCCGCCGCCGGGGTCCGCGTCGGCGTGTAGGTGGGACCGGTGTCCACCCCAGGATTGACGTCGCGGGACGCCGCGCGGCCGTACGCTTCGTGCGTGCGCGGCCGTCCTCACCTGCTCGACGTGCTGGTGCCTGCCGCGATTGCCGCGCTCGGCATCGTCGAGCTCGTGCTCGCCGCTCCGCCCGGGTGGGAGTACGGCGTGGCGCTGGAGGTGCTCGCGTGCGGCGTGCTCGTGGGACGGCGCCGGTGGCCGCTGGTCGTCGCCCCCGTGGCTGCGGCGACGGTTGTCGCGATGCCGTGGTTCGGTCCCCGGCTGGAGGACGTCGCGACCCCGATCCTCGTGCTCGCCGTGGCCTGCTACTCGCTCGGGAGGCGCATCGACGACCTGCGCGGCCTTGCCGGCGTCGCCCTGGTGGCGGCCATGCTGCTCGTCGACTACACCCTGGTCGACCTCCGCACCCACGACGTCACCGACGTGGTCTTCGTGTCGACGCTGCTGCTCCCGCCGTACGTCTTCGGCCGGATCACCCGCAAGCTCGCGGTGCAGGCCCAGCAGCTGCGCGAGCACCAGGCGGCCGAGCGGGACCGCGCCCTGCGCGAGGAGCGCGACCGGATCGCGCGCGACCTCCACGACGTGCTCGCCCACTCGCTGAGCGCGATGACAGTGCAGACCGCGGCCGCGCAGGACCTCGTCCGGATCGACCCGGCGCGGGCCGAGGCGCTGCTCGGCGACGTGGCGAGCACCGGGCGCCGGGCCCTCGACGAGACCGGCCGCCTGCTGCACGTGCTCCGCGACGAGGACGGCGAGCTCGGCCTGCGTCCGGCGCCCGGCCTGGCCGACCTGCCCGCGCTCGTCGAGGAGTTTCGCGACCGCGGCCTCGACGTGCGGGCCGACCTGCCGGCGGACGGCCTCGCGCTGCCCGGTGGGGTGGACGTGTCGACGTACCGGATCGCGCAGGAGGTGCTCACCAACGCGCTGCGCTACGCGCCGGACCGGTGTGCCGAGATCTCGGTCCGCGCCGACGGCGCGGTGCTGACGATCGCGGCGAGCAACGGGTGGGACGGCCGCACCGGGGTGGGAAGCGGGCTCGGCCTGCTCGGCGTCGCCGAGCGGGTCAAGGTGCTCGGCGGGACCGTGCGGCACGGGCCGCAGCAGGGTCGCTTCGAGCTCCGGGCCACGCTGCCTCTGGTGGGCTCGTGACGACGGTCGTCGTCGCGGACGACCAAGGGCTGGTGCGCGAGGGGCTGGAGCTCGTGCTGACCGCCCGCGGCTGCGACGTCGTGGGGGTCGCGGCCGACGGCCGGGAGGCGGTCGAGGTGGTCCGACGGACGCTCCCCGACGTCGTGCTGATGGACGTGCGGATGCCGGTGATGGACGGCATCGCGGCGACCGGGGAGATCACCCGGTCGGGTCTGCCCAGCCGGGTGCTGGTGCTCACGACGTACGACCTCGACGCCTACGTGTACGGCGCGCTCCGCGCCGGCGCCGACGGCTTCCTGCTGAAGGCCACCCCACCCGACCGGCTCGTCGCCGGCATCGACACCGTCGCGGCGGGAGAGGCCCTGCTGGCGCCGAGCCTCACCCGCCGGCTCATCGAGCATCACGTCCGGGGTCCCGCGCCCGTCGTGGGTCGCCCGGCGGCGCTCGCCGGCCTGACCGAGCGCGAGCACGAGGTGTTCCTGCTGATCGCCCAGGGCCTGGCCAACGACGAGATCGCCGAGGCGCTGGTCGTCTCCTCGGCGACGGTCAAGACGCACGTGAACCGCATCCTGGCCAAGCTCGGCACCCGGAGCCGGGTCGAGCTCGTCGTCCTCGCCTACGAGTCCGGCGCGGTGCGCCCCGGCGGCGCCTGACAACGACTCGCCTGCGGTCTACGGGGTGATTCGCACGGGCCGGTCGCAGGCGAGTCGTTGGCTACCCTCGCGGTCATGAGCCGCATCTTCACCACCAGCTTCGCCTCGGTGTACCCGCTCTACGTGGCGAAGGTCGAGCGGAAGGGCCGCACGAAGGCCGAGCTCGACGAGGTGATCGAGTGGCTGACCGGATTCGACAGGCCTGCGCTCGACGAGCACATCGCTGCGGGCACGACGTTCGAGGACTTCTTCGCCGACGCGCGGCTCAACCCGCACGCGTCGGCGATCACCGGCGTGGTCTGCGGCGTCCGGGTCGAGGAGATCGACGACCCGCTGATGCAGAAGATCCGCTACCTCGACAAGCTCGTCGACGAGCTCGCCAAGGGAAAGGCGATGGAGAAGGTCCTCCGGGCCTGACGGCCGCCGGCGCGAGACACGAACCGGCTGGTCAGGGGCCTGCACCCGTCATCTGACGTAGATCCCCGTCACTTCAAAGAGTCACGAGTGACCACCCGAACGGTCCTTGTTCGGGTGGCCTTCGGTCGCGCACGGTGAGAGGCGGGGGCAGGCCAGATCGACACACGTCCAGGGGGACACCTCACATGCTCAACGACTCGGGTCGCGACGACGTCCAGTCCGGACGGGTGCCCCGTCGGCTGCTCGCCGGGGTCGCCTGCTCCGCGCTCGCCGGCGTCGTCTGCCTGGCACTCGTCGCGTGGGTGCCTGGCTCGGCGCTGGGGCCGTTCCTGTTCGGTGGTGCCGCGGCCGGTCGGGACACGGGTGCGGTGGCCGTTCGTGCCGCCTCGGTCGCCCCCTCGGTGGTTCCCGGGGCGGCGTCGGCGACCGTGGGCGCCGCGGACGCGCCGATGCCCCGCGCGGGCCGTGCCGTGGACGTCGACGACGTCGTGCTCGGCGCCTACCAGACAGCAGTGTCGCTGGCGCCGGCCTCGTGCGGCCTCGACGTGTCGTTGCTCGCCGCGATCGGCCAGGTCGAGTCCGGCAACCTGACCGGCCACCGGCTCGACGCCGACCACCGGCCCGACCCGGCGGTGCTGGGACCGGCGCTCGACGGGTCGGACGGTCTCCCCCCGGTCCCCGACACGGACGGTGGCGAGTGGGACGGCGACTCGACCTGGGACCGGGCCATGGGACCCCTGCAGTTCATCCCGAGCGGCTGGCGGCTCGCCGGTGTCGACCTCGACACGGACGGCGAACGGAACCCGCAGGACATCGAGGACGCCGCCGGCGCCGCCATGGTGTTCCTGTGCGCCGGCGGCGACGACTTGTCGGAACGTTCGGGGCTGCGCGACGCGGTCTTCGCGTACAACCACACGTCGGCGTACGTCGGTCTCGTGCTGGCCTGGAAGGCGGCCTTCGCCGCCGACGGCCTGGACCTCGTGGATTCCGAGCTGCCCGAGCTCACTGCCGTGCAGTACACGCGGATCTCCCGCGACCTGGCGGTCTCGACGGCACGCACGGCCGACGCCCTCGACCCGTCGAGCCCCGCGGCCGAGTCGGACCCCAGCTACCCCGGCGTCCCTGGCGTCCCCGGAGTCCCTGGTGACCCCGGCGGCGCTGACGGCCCCGGCCCGGGCGCCGGTCCGAACCCGGGTTCTCCCGGAAACCCGCCGCGGCCCGGCGCGTCTCCGCCGACCGCGCCTCCCGGCGGAGGGGGTTCTCCCGGAACGTCACCCACCCCGCCTCCGCCCGGCTCGGCCGAGCCCGCGCCCGGCGAGCCCCCCGCCGCGCCGAACGACCCGGGCGCACCCATCGAGCCCGGCGACCCCGTTGCGCCGAGCGACCCGATCGCGCCGAACGACCCCACTCCGAGCCCCGACCCGACGCCGCCGCCCTCTGACCCGACGCCGCCGCCTTCTGACCCGACGCCGCCGCCTTCTGACCCGACGCCGCCGCCCTCGGACCCGACGCCGCCGCCTTCTGACCCGACGCCGCCGCCCTCGGACCCGACGCCGCCGCCTTCTGACCCGACGCCGCCGCCTTCTGACCCGACGCCGCCGCCCTCGGACCCGACCCCGTCCTCCGATCCGACGCCGTCCGATCCGCCGCCCTCTGACCCGACGCCGACGTCGTCCCCGACGGGCCCCGTCGCACCGTCTGGCTCTGCGGAGCCGTCGGCCCCCGCCACCTTCGGGTGACCTGGCGTTAGCGCGGGTTCCCAGCAGGGCTGAGCGCCGTACCCTGCCGACATGGAGTCCGCGCCCACGTTGCCGACCGTCCGGGTCGCCGCAGTCCAGGCCATGCCCGTGGTCCTCGACCTGGAGGCCAGCCTCGAGAAGTCGCTCGGCCTCCTCGCGGAGGCAGCCGGGCAGGGCGCCCAGCTGGTGGTGTTCCCCGAGACCTTCCTCTCGCTCTACCCGTCGTACGCCTGGGCCCACCTGCCGGGCGGAGACGGCGACGCGCTGTGGGAGCGGCTGTGGGCGAGCTCGGTCGAGGCCCCGGGCCCCGTCGTCGACCGGATCGCCGCCGCGTGCCGGGAGCACGACGTCGTCTGCGCCATGGGCGTCAACGAGCGCGAGCTCGAGCGCCCCGGCAGCCTCTACAACACGCTGCTCCTGGTCGGGCCGGACGGCCTGCTCAGCAAGCACCGGAAGCTCATGCCGACCTACCACGAGCGGCTCTTCCACGGCCTCGGCACCGGCGACGACCTCCAGGTCACCGAGACACGCCTCGGCAGGCTCGGAGGGCTGATCTGCTGGGAGAACCGGATGCCGCTGGCCCGGTGGGCCGTCTACCAGGGTGGCCCGCAGATCTGGCTCGCTCCGACCGCCGACGACTCCGACGGGTGGCAGGCCACGATCAGGCACATCGCGATCGAGTCGGGCGCGTTCGTCGTGTCGGTGCCGCAGTACATCCAGCGCGCCGGCTTCGGCGACGACTTCCCGTGGCCGCTGCCGGACAGCGAGGTCTTCGGCCGGGGCGGTGCGGCCGTCGTCGCTCCGGCGTCCGGCGAGGTGATCGCGGGCCCGCTGTACGACGCCGAGGGCATCGTCGTCGCCGACTGCGACCTGCGGCAGACGCTGCATGCCAAGCGCTGGTTCGACGCGGCCGGCCACTACAGCCGCGCCGACGTCCTGTGGCCGAGGTCGTCCCCCTGACGCCGGCGGATCGACGCGGTGATCAGCGGCGCGGTCGACGACGCCGGGTGAGCAGGTAGGCGACGGCGACGACGGCTGCGGCCGTGACGATGCGAGCGGGGTCGACGACCGGCCTCCAGGTGACGTCACCGTTCTTGACGACGAGCGCGCCCACCGGTCGGCCGCTGAGCCCGAACCCGCCGCCCTCGCCGTCCCGGCCGTGCTCGTCGGTGCCGGCGCCTGCGCCGAAGCCGCCGCTCACCGCGGCCACGGGGATCACGGTGACGCCGTCGCGCGTGTAGGGCTCACCGAAGATGCGCTTGACGGTGATCGTGTCCTTCGCCGTGGCGACGATCTCGTTGACGTTCATGGCTTCTCCTCCCGGTCAACCATCTGTGCGGCTCGAGTCCCGGTACCGGTGCAGCCCTCCCACGATCAGGGTGAGGACGATCAGGGCGAGCAGGAACTGCCACTCGCCGGGAAAGCCCAGCTCGCCCGAGGCGTTGAACGACGCGTGGAGGATCCCGGCCGCGAGCAGGCTGCCGCCGGTGGCCTCGACGGTCTCGCCGATCAGGTAGCGGAAGAACGGTGCGATGACGGCCAGCGCGGCCACGCCGACGGCCACGGAGCCCCACGTCCATCCGGGCGTGAGCTGCAGCGGCAGGTGCATGATCACGAACAGCGGGGCCGTGAGCAGCGCGCCGCCCAGCAGCCCGTGCCGCGCGGCGAGGAGGGTCTGGACGTGGCCGGCCCAGGCTCCTTCCTCGGCCAGGTTCACCTCGAGTGCGCCGTAGAGGAACGTCTGCAGCAGATAGCCGCTCACCAGGGCCGGCCATCCTCCTGCGGGCAGTCGCCATGTGCCCGTGAGCGCCGCGATGGCGCCGGTCAGCGCCGGGAGGGCCAGCACGACGAAGGCCCACCGGCCGAACCCGAACCGCCACAGCAGGAACCGCTTCCCGAACCGTCCGACGCCCGTGGCGCCGCCGGTCACCCAGGTGACGACCAGAGCCGACCCCAGCAGCGCCACGTAGGTGAAGGCGAACCCGAGTGCGGTGGTCGCGAACGTGGTTGCCGTGCGAACCGTCAGCAGGGGGATGCCCAAGCCGTAGGCCCCGACCAGGAACGCGGCGATCGGGTGCCGGACGATCCACCGGGCAACCCGGCTACGTCGCTCGACGGTGTCGTGGGGCGTGGATGTGGTCGCCATCGCGGTCAGTGGCCGCTTGGCTGCGGTAGGAGCGGGAGCTGCGCGCGGGAGGCGCCTTGCTGGACCACCCAGGCGATCCATCCGCCGCTGGCCGTGATCAGCAGCGCGCCCACGAGGACGGTCCGCGGGGTGCTGCCGGTCACCGTGGCAGCGACCAGGAGGCCGAACGGGTACATCAGCAGCGCCGCCGCCGTCCAGGCCGCTGCGGTCCACCGGGGGAGGACCCCGGACCGCCAGATGGCCACACCGAGCAGGACGTTCCCCACGAAGCCCAGCACCAGCACGAGCAACCCCATGACGCCCTGCGCCGCCGAGGCGGTCGTGGTCGGGAGGTCGGGCACCCCCTCGATGCCGGCCAGGTAGGCCTGCCCCTCCAACGGGGCGGCGACGGCGGAGATCCCGATGATCATCAGGAAGAAGGTCTGCCCGAGGACCACGACGACCATGGCGAGCAGGGCGACGTTCCCCGCGCGCGTCGAGGCCAGGTGGACGGCGAGTGCGAACACGCCGAGGATGCTCAGGCTGGTGCCGAGCCCGCTGCCGACCACGTGGCTGAGCACGTACTCGTCGGTGGTCACGTAGCGGGACCAGGCGGCGTACCGCTTGCTCGGGTCCGGCTGCGGGTGGAGTGTGGTCCAGAAGGTCAGCAGGCCGTAGAGGGGCAGACCCAGGAGACCTGCACGAACCCATCTGCTCGGTCGCGGATCCATCCCGACCTCCCGATCGCTCCGCGGGCACTCCCAGTGTCGTGACGCCGGCTCGTGCTCGGCAATGGCCCATGGTGGCTGCTGCCCCCTGGGGACAATGGCGTAGTCGGTCTGGTCCCTGCCGCCGCCGTGAGGGGTGAGACATGGGCGAGGCGGTCCATGCCTGGGACGGTCCGACCTCGCTATGGAGGGGGTTCCGCGGCGGACGGATGCTGGTCGTCAGGTGCCTGCGTTCGCGCCGGTCGAGGAGTCGGGGATGATCGCGATGTCGGTTCGGAGCTGGACCACGCGACACGAGCTGGGGTTGTTCCTCTTCCTGGCTTTCCTGCTGTCCTGGGCTCTCTGGCCGCTGGTGCTGCTGAATGCGGACAGCTCGCCGCTGGTGCCGTTCGGCCCTCTGGGCGCCGCCTTGATCGTGACGGCCGTGAGCGGGGGATGGCGAGGCGTCCTGGCCCTGGTGGCACAGCTCGGCCGCTGGCGGGTCCGGCCGCGGTGGTACGTCGTGGCACTGGTCGGACCGTTCGTCCTGACTGCTCTCGCCGGCGCCGTTGCGGTCGCAGCAGGCGCCCCGTCGCCGGGCCTCGGCGTCTACTCGGACTGGAGCGGAGTCCTCGCCTCGTTGGTGGCCACGGCGGTGATCGTCGGGCTGTTCGAGGAGGTCGGCTGGCGCGGTTTCGCGCTCCCGAGGATGCAGCGGGACCACGCCGCGCTGTCGGCTGCCCTGGCGCTGGGGCTGGTCTGGGCGCTCTGGCACCTGCCGGAGCTGGTCTCGGACTCCTCGGAGCGGGAGCCGGCGCCGTACCTGCTCGCCGTCCTGGCGTACTCGGTGCTGATCACGTGGCTGTACAACCGCACCCGCGGAAGCCTGCCCGTCGTGATCCTCTTCCACGCCGCGATCAACACGGCCGCGAGGTTCCTCATGCCGGAGTTCCCGAGTCGGTACGACGTCACCGCCTGGTGGTGCTACGCAGCCGTGTACGTCCTCGCGGCGGTGGCTGTCGTCGCTGTCGCGGGAGCCTCGCGCCCCACGACCGCCGAAGGTCCGGGTGTGGCCGGGCCCACGCGGCGCGTCAGCTCGGGGTGACCCGGTCCTACCCGCGGTCGTGCTTCTGCACGTCGATGCTGTCCGTGTGTCCCGGTAGCCCGGGCGCGCGTCCGCCGCTGCCGGTGTGCGCCGAACGCGACCAGCGCCACGAGCAGCACGATCACAATGACGGCGACCATGGTTCCCAGGCACACCAACCTGAGGCGGGGATCGTGCCTCACCCGGATCAGGCGGTCCGCTCCCACCGCCCGGACGCTGTCCTCGGCAGGTGGCCTCGCTGCGGGACTCGAGGAGGTTGGACGTGACGGCGCCGGCGGCAACCCGCTGGGCCGCGGTCGCGCGCGCCGTTCCGGGGCTGGCCATGCTGAGGAGCTACCGGCCCGCGCTGCTCGGCAAGGACCTCGTCGCCGGCGTCGTCCTGACCACGCTGCTCGTCCCCCAAGGGATGGCGTACGCCGAGCTCGCCGGCCTGCCACCCATCACCGGCCTGTACACGACGATCCTCGGCCTCGTCGGGTACGCGCTGTTCGGACCGTCCCGGGTCCTCGTCCTCGGCCCCGACTCCGCGCTCGGCCCGATGATCGCCGCGACCGTCCTCCCGCTCGTCATGGCCGGCGGCGACCCCGATGCGGCTGTCGCGTACGCGTCGATGCTCGCCCTCATGGTCGGCGCGATCACGGTGCTCGCGGGCGTGTTCAGGCTGGGCTTCGTCGCCGACCTGCTCTCCAGGCCGACCCAGATCGGGTACGTCAACGGACTCGCGCTGACCATCCTCGTCAGCCAGCTGCCCAAGCTGTTCGGCTTCTCCGTCGACGGCAGCGGGCTCATCGACGAGGCGGTCGCGTTCGTGCGAGCCGTGCAGGACGGCGAGACCGTCGCGGCCGCGCTCGCGGTCGGGGTGGCGTGCCTGGTCTTGATCCTGGTCCTGCAGCGGCTGTGGCCCCGCTTCCCGAGTGTCCTCGCGTCCGTCGTCCTGGCGATCGCAGCGGTCGCCGTCTTCGACCTGGAGGCGCGAGGCGTCTCCCTCGTCGGCGAGCTGCCGGCCGGGTTCCCGCCGTTCACGATCCCGGGCGTGCCCGTCGCCGACCTGGCCCTGCTGTTCGCCGGCGCGCTCGGGATCGCGCTGGTCTCGCTCACCGACACCATCTCGACCGCGTCGGTGTTCGCCGAGAAGACCGGTGACGAGGTCGACGGAAACCGCGAGATGGTCGGCGTCGGAGCAGCCAGTCTCGCCGCCGGACTGTTCCAAGGCTTCCCGGTCAGCACCAGCGGCTCCCGCACCGCCGTCGCCTACCAGAGCGGCGCACGGACGCAGCTGACCGGCCTCGTCGGCGCCGCCGCGATCGTCGGGCTGCTCGTGGTCGCACCCGGGCTTCTCCGCAACCTGCCGCAGCCGGCGCTCGCCGCCGTCGTCATCGCCGCGTCGCTGTCACTCGCGAACATTGCCGGTGTGCGGAGACTGCGTCGTCAACGCCGCTCCGACTTCGTGCTCGCCGTCGTCGCCTTCCTCAGCGTCGCTCTGCTCGGTGTGCTCTACGGGATCGCGGTCGCCGTGCTCCTGTCGATCCTCAACGTCTTCCGGCGGGTCTGGTGGCCGCACCAGGCCATGCTCGGCCGGACCGAGGGGATGCGCGGCTTCCACGACACGGAGTACCGCCCCACTGCCGAGCACCTCCCTGGCCTCGCCATCTACCGTTTCGACGCTCCGCTGCTGTTCGCCAACGCGCGCACGTTCCGCGACCAGGTGCGCCGCATCGTCGACACCGAACCGCGACCCACGTGGCTCATCGTGGCCGCGGAACCCATCACCGACGTCGACACCACCGCGGCCGACATGCTCGAGGACCTCGACGCCGATCTCGCGGCAGGCGGAACTCGCCTCGTGTTCGCAGAGCTGAAGGACGCCGTCCGGCAGAAGATCGAGCGGTACGAGCTGACCCACAACATCCGGGACAACCGCTTCTATCCCACCGTGCGCACCGCCGTCGAAGCGTACGAAGCCGAGACCGGCGCAAGCTGGACCGCGGGCGCCAGCCCGTACCGTCTCGACTGACGCCGACGCCGAGATGCGACTCCCCGTCGTTCGAACAACGCCGGTGCCTCCGGGCAGGGCGCCCACGAAGCCGTTGACGCCTTGTTCGGCCCGGCGTGACACTGGCCGGAAGGGGGCGGCGAAAGGGGAGTCCGATGGCGTGGAACCTGGCCGGCAGCTACAGCGAGACCTGCTCCTGCGAGCTCATGTGCCCGTGCAACTTGTCCTTCGACCACGGCGCGACCTACGACTTCTGCCGCGCGACCCTCGCCTTCAGCATCCGTGAAGGCTCGGTGGAGGGCACCGACGTGGCCGGGCGAAAGGTCGTCTTCATCGCCGACACCCCCAAGGTGATGACGGACGGCAACTGGCGCGTCGCCTTCTTCGTCGACGAGGACGCATCCGACGAGCAGCTCGACAAGCTGGTCCAGGTCTTCGGTGGTCAGCTGGGTGGGCCGATGGCCGGGCTCGCACCACTGGTCGGGGAGGTGCTCGGCGTGGAGCGCGCGGCGATCGACATCGAGGACGACGGCCTGCTGCACAGCGTCCGGGTGGGCGACGTGATCGACTTCCAGGTCCAGGACATCGTGCCCTTCGGCGTCGAGACCGGTGAGCCGGTGCGGTTCGCCGGGATGTTCCACCCGGTCGGGTCCGACCTGGTGATGGCGGAGGCGAAGCGCAGCAGGATCAACGCGTTCGGCATCACCTACGAGGGAAAGACGGGCCTCTCGAGCTCGAGCTTCTCCTGGGCCGCTTGAGATCATGACCGCGGCTGGGTCGGACGCCGGCTCGAGCCTCCGGCCGGCGTACGCCGCGACGCGTGTCCACCTGGGGATCGTCGCCGTCCTCTTCGGGTTGGCCGCCATCGGCTGGTGGTGGACGGTCGGCGAGATGCGCGGCATGGACGACGGGCCCTGGACCGCTCTGGGCACCTTCGCCTGGTTCCTCGGCGTCTGGGTCGTGATGATGGCGGCGATGATGTTCCCGTCGGTCTCCCCGACCGTCGCGCTGTACGCACGGATGAGCAGGTCGCGCGTTCTACCCGTGGCCTTCACCGCCGGCTACCTCGCCACCTGGGCCGCTGCCGGCGTGGTCGCGTTCGTGATCGCGCTCATCGCCACGCAAGCCGCGCACGGCACCCTGACGTGGGACAACGCCGGGCAGGAGGTCGCCGGGGTGACGCTGCTGGTGGCCGCCGGCTACGAGCTGACGCCCCTCAAGGACGTCTGTCTGGGGAAGTGCCGCAGCCCCCTCGGCACGCTGCTCGGCTCCTGGCGCGCCGGGTGGTCGGGTGCGTTTCGCATGGGACTCGGCAATGGAGCGTGGTGCGTCGGTTGCTGCTGGGCGCTGATGGCGTCGCTGTTCGCGCTGGGCGTGATGAGCGTGACCTGGATGGCCGTGGTCGCGGGGTTGATCGCGATCGAGAAGACGCTCCCGTGGCGTCGCGTGGCGACGTACGGGACGACGATCGTCCTGGTCGTGCTGGGCCTGCTCATGCTGGTTGCCCCCGAGACGCTTCCCGGGCTCACTGTCCCGGGCCAGAGCCCGATGCCCTCGATGTCACCGATGGGGCCCTGATCGGTTCAGGACGAGACGAGGATCGCCATCGTCTCTGGGAGGACCGTGTCGTAGCTCATCGCTTCGGACAGCTCGTCGGGCGGGTTCTCGAGGGCAGCGAACAGGACGTCGAGATCGGCGATGTCCATCACCAGTCCGACCTTCGTCCTGTCCCGGGGGTTCACGAACGTCCGGATGTTGCTGGCGCCCAACGAGGGCAGGATGTCCTCGCGCCTCGGCGACGCGAGCCAGTGGTCCGTGTCGGTGACGTCGTGGGTCACGATGATCGTCGGCATCACTCCTCCTTGGATCCGTGAGTCCGAGATCGGCACGCAGACAGGCGAGTCTGCGCGGCTCCATCGTTTCGCTTCCCTCTGCCGCCCGCCATGCCGGAAGGGGCTACTGGCCATGACGCGACATGACTACGTGGTCGCGGCGTCACCTGACCCGGACCTACGGAAAATGACCTGACTGCCCGGATCGGGCCCTAGGACTCTGGAAACTCAGCCGACCTCGGCCGCACACTGACACTCAGATCGCGCGGTTCGACAGCCCGACGGGGGACCGCCGACGGCTTGTTCTGCGGAAGCTGGTGATCGCATGACCCAGGAAGCGGCGCCCGGAACCACGTCGACGCCGGTGCCCACGCAACGCACCGTCCAGCACGAGCTTCCGACCGACCAGGTGAGCGCGGGGGAGCAGGTCCGATCCGTCGAACCCGTGGCGTTCGACCGCCTGCTGTCCGTCGCGGTGCTGACGCCCGCGCAGGCCTCGCTCCTGGCGGTGCAGCTGATCGAGGCCGCCCGACTCGACGGCGCGGGCAACGGCAGCTCCCCGGCCGGGACCCGCCTCGCCGGCGTGACGCTGACCCCGGCCGGTGAGATCGGCGTGACTCGCTCGGCCGCCGGTGCGGGTACGACGGTCACCGAGCTGATCGAGCAGCTGCTCGACAGCGCCCGCAGGCTCCCGGCGCACCCGAAGCCCGACCAGCTGGTGCTGCTGCGCAGTCTCGAGGAGGCGGCAGCCGACCCGCTGCTCGATCCGGAGGCGCGGGCCCGCGCACTGGAGGGGGCGCTGGTCGACACGTTGGGTCCCGGGGCTCGACAGCGGCTCACACGACAGCTCGCGGCGCTGGTCGCCGCGTTCGGCCACGTCGCTCCGGGCGTCCTGGTCGGCGCCGAGAAACGCCCGGCCCCGGGACCGGTGCGCTCCGCGGCTCCGGCGAGGAGCGCCGCCGACCTCAACCGCGCCGCACCGCCGCGACCCCCGGCAAGCCATGCAGGTCGCCGCAGCCGCGTCCTGCTGCGCCGACGTACGAAGGGTCGCGCGGTGCTCGTCGCCCTGGTCCTGGCGGCGGTGCTGGCGGTCGGCGGGTACGTCGTCCTGAACGGGCCGGGCTCGGACTTCGCCGGGTCGCTCGGCCGGGAGGACAACCCTGCTGCACCGGACACGACGGCCCCCGACCAACCCTCCGGGAAGCCTCCGCAGAAGCCGGACCGGGATCGCGCGCAGGCGGTCGCGTCCGTCGCGCCTCGCCAGGCCGGCCCGGTCACCGGGGTCGTCCTGCAGAGCGCAGGCAGCTGCCGACCGGGTTCGCTCTGCCCCGTGACGGTGACTGTGCACTTCCGGCCCGCATCGATCAGCCGCACCGTCGGCTGGAAGGTGGGAGCGGCCCGCGTCTGCAGGCCCGGCATCACCTGGTCGGGTCCGGTCACGGTGACCGCCCAACCCGGCTGGACCACCGTCTACGCCAGCTCGTCGGTCCGCGTCCCGAAGGGCCGGCGGCTCGCCCTCACCGCACTGACGACCACACCGGCCCGCGCCCAGTCGCGGCCCGTGCCGGTCGCCGGCGCCTCCTTGCAGTGCTGATCCGCCGTGCTCAGCGTCGAACGCGGGCTGTTGGGCGCACACCGGTCCCGCCCGAGGACGAACCGACCGGAGCAGCTCCCGGTTGCGGCCCTCCTCGATCCTCTCGCCGTCGGAGCGATAGTCGTGCTGGCCGGCCTCGGGCTGGCCAACCTCGCCGCTCTCGGTGACGAGGCCCTGATCCGGCACCAGCTCGTCGTCGATGTCGCCGGCGTGGCGCTCTTCCTGCTGTTGCGGCGCTGGCGCACCGACGGGCTCCGCTGGCTCGGGTGGGGTTGCTACCTGGTCAGCCTGGTGATGCTGGCAGCGGTCGACCTGGGGGGTACGACGGCCAACGGCGCCCGGCGATGGCTGGCCTTCGGCTCGTTCACCATGCAGCCCTCGGAGCTCGCCAAGCTCGGGCTCGTCCTGGTGCTGGCCCAGGTGCTCGCCACCGACAGACCGTGGCCGCGCCGTCTGGCAGCGGCCCTGGCCGTCGTCGCCCTCCCGATCGCTCTGATCGTCACCCAGCCGGACCTGTCCACGGCCGCGGTCCTGTGCGCGCTCACGGCGACGATGCTGGTGCTCGGCCGGATCCCGCTCAAGGTGCTCGTGCTCATCCTGGTCGCCGGCGTTCTGCTGCTGCCGTTCGGTGAGCAGTGGCTGCACCCCTACCAGCAGGAGCGGCTCAACGCCTTCCTGAGCGGCTCGACCGACGTCAACGGCTCCGGCTGGTCGATCCTGCAGATGCACATCGCGCTGGCCTGGGGCGGCCTGACCGGCGGCACGGAGCACCCGTTGCACCGGCTGGTGGCGCTCTACCTGCCCAGCCGGGAGACCGACCTCGCGTTCGCGAGCCTGGTGGAGCAGCACGGGATCCTCGCCGGCTGCCTGGCGGTCCTCGCCGCGGCCGTCCTCGTCTGGCGGGTCGTGGGTGCCAGCCGTCGGGCACTCAGCCGCCCCGCGGCGCTCGCCGCGGCGGGCTTCGCGGCGCTGGTGAGCGTGGAGGTCGCGGTCTCGGTGGCCAGCAACCTCGGTCTGATCCCGACCGCCGGGGTGCCGTTCCCGCTGCTCAGCTACGGCGGTACGGCGGCCACGGTGCACATCGCCACGCTCGGGCTCGTCCTCGCGCTCCGCGCCGACGGGGAGACGCATCGGCTCTGGCGCAGGGGAGGGCTCGACCCCCTGCGGCCGCGGCTGCTGCGCACCACCGCCCTCGCGGTCACCGCCGCCCTGCTCGCCATGGTCGGTTACGTCTGGCAGCTGCAGGCCATCGACGGGTCCGAGCTCCGTGCGGCCGCCCTGAGCCAGATGTTGCGGTGCACGCGCGTGCCCGCCGCCCGCGGCGACATCACCGACCGGCACGGAAGCCCCCTCGCCGTCGTCGTCCGGCGCGACCGGGTGGCGGCGGTTCCGGCGCTCGTGCAGCCCGACGACGTACCCGTCCTCGCGGCCCTCACCGCGCGGCCCGTCCATGGCGTGCGCCGGCTGCTCGACCGGCACCCCTCCAGCCTCGACCTCACCATCGCGACCCTTCCGAAGGCGGCCGGTCGGCGGGTCCGCGAGGCCGGGCTGCCGGGAGTGTTCGTCATCCCCGAGGCACGCCGGCGCTACCCGGAGGGTGGTTCGCTGGGCGCCGTGCTGGGGTGGACCGGCGTGGCGACTCCCGTCGAGATGGAGCGCTGGCCCGACCTGCCGCTCGGCGCCACCGTGGGCCGTGCCGGACTGGAGCAGGTCTACGACCCGATCCTGCGTGGCATCGACGGGCGGCAGTGCGTCTACGTCACACCCGCGGGCACGCCGATGGCCCTCGGCCCCTACACGCCACCCCGACGTGGCAGCACGCTCCGGCTCACCCTCGACCTGGGTCTGCAGCACAAGCTCTCCCGGGAGCTGGCGACGGTGCTCCGCGGCGTGCCGGGGCAGCCGCGCGGGGACCTCGGCGGGTCGGTGGTCCTTGATCCGAGGAACGGTCAGGTCCTGGCCATGGCGAGCCTGCCGACGTACGACAACCGGGTCTTCGGCCCTCCGGTCGACAGCGGGGCACTCGCGCGGCTGGAACGCCGCCCGGCGAGTCCGATGCTCGAGCACGTGACGCAGGTGGCGGCGCCGCCAGGGTCGACGTTCAAGCTGGTGGTGGCCGCCGCGAGCATGCGATCCGGCGTGGTGCCGCCCGACCGGGTGCTCCCGGGCGGCGGCGCCTGGACCCTGGGTGACCACACCTTCGGCAACTGGATGAGCCTGCCGGCGCAGAACCTGATGCAGGCGATCTCGTGGTCCAACAACGTGTACTTCTACCAGCTCGCCTGGGCCCTGGGGCCCTGGCCGATCATCCGCACGGCGCGCAGCCTCGGCGTCGGCCGGCCGACCGGCATCGACCTGCCGGGCGAGACCGGCGGCTACCTCGGCACCCCGGCCTCGATCTCCCGGGCGGGGGGCACCTGGTACCCCGGGTCCACCGTGATCCTCGGGATCGGTCAGGGCTATCTCGCCGTGACGCCGCTGCAGGACGCCCTCTGGACCGCCGGGATCGCCACGGGTGCCGTGGTCACACCCCATCTCGGCCTCGCGTACGGCGGGGGAGCGGACGGCTTCACGCGGATCGCGTGGCCGCGGCCGCGCCGGCTCGCCTACGCCCACCGGCTCGGGCCGGTGCGCGAGGGGATGGCGCTGGCCGCGACCTCCGGAACCGCCAGCATCCTGACCGCGCTCCCGGTCAGGGCGGGCGCCAAGACGGGATCCTCCCAGGACCCGTCGGCCCCCAACGGCGCGCCGGACTCGTGGTTCACCGCGGCCGCCCCGCTCGCGCGCCCACGGATGGTGGCGACCTCGTTCGTCCGCGGTGGTGGTCACGGGGTCAGCACGTCCGGCGTCGTCGTGCTCCCCGTGATGGAGTACTTCTTCGCCCACGAGCGGCAGATCCTGGGGACCGGGACCCGCCACGCGAAGCGCGGGTGACGCCCGCGAGCCGGCTCGCTCAGGCCGCGTCGAGGAAGGCGGTCTCGTAGGCGCGCACCACGTCCGGGTCGGACAGGCAGCGGGCGGCGCCCTCGGCCACGCAGGTCAACGGCCGATCCGCCATCCGCACCGGGAAGGCCAGCTCGGACTCGACGAGCTTGTCGAAGCCTCGGAGCAGGCTGGAGCCGCCGAACACCGTGAGCCCGTCGGTGAGGATGTCGTCGGCAGCCTGCGGTGGCAGGTCGTCGAGAGCGCCGGCGAGGGCCGCGATGATCGCGTCGGCGGTCGGCTTCAGCGCCTCGAGCACCTCCTCGGACTCCAGGGTCAGCAGCCGCGGTCTCCCGGTGCCGAGGTCGATGCCCTGCACCACCGAGGAGGGACCCTGGTCGGAGTCCACCCGGCACTTCAGCGCCTCCGCGGCCAGCTCGCCGACGAGCAGCCGGTGCTCGGCCCGCAGGTAGCGATAGAGGGCGAGCGTCATCTCGTCACCGGCGATCCGCGACGTCCGGTGGGACAGCACGCCGCCGTAGCAGAACGCGGTGATCTCCGACGTACCCCCGCCGATGTCGAGCACCATGCGCGCCCGCGGTTCGAGGGGATCGAGCCCGCACCCCACGGCTCCGGCGATCGGCTCGGGGATCAGCAAGGGCGACCGGATCCGGGCCTCGTCGGCCACCTCGAGGAGGGCACGCCGCTCCAGTGCCGTGGCGCCCGCCGGTACGCCGATCACCGCACGCGGACGGATCCGCCGCCACGCGGGTGCGGCGAGCATGCCCAGCACGCCGACCACGAACGCCCGGGCGGCCTCGAGGTCGACGATGACGCCGTCGTGGAGCGGCCGCATCGCCGTGAGCCCGACGGGGCAGCGGCCCATCAGGTCACGCGCCTCGTGTCCGAGCAGCACCGGTCGCACGCGCTTCGCTCGCGTCTCGGACACCCGGACCACCATCACCGACGGTTCGTCCAGGACCACCCCGTGGCGCTGGTGGCAGACCACCGTGTTGGCGGTACCGAGGTCGATTCCGAATCCGGTCATGTGGGCCCTCCCCGGGGCGACGCGGTGGCATCCACGGTACGGCGACAGGCGGCCGAGCGCACCGGGTCGTTCGACCCAGAAATCGGCCGCCTCGGCCGGCGGACGCGTCGTCGCCGGGTCAGCCGACCTTGCGGTACTTCCGGTGGATCGTCTGACGTGTGACGCCGAGGAGCACGCCGATCTCGGCCCAGCTCAGACCGCTGTGACGGGCCCGGCGCACCGCGACTTCCTCTCGACGCGACAGGTCTCGCTTGGCCGCCGCCACGGCAGCCAGCTCACCCACGACCCCGCCGTCGTCGTCCGTGCCGAGAGACGTCTTCACGGGTGTCAGCATATGCTGACATTCGGTCCCGCTCAAGATCGTCGACGATCTTCAGGTCGAACGCCTACAGTGCCCGACGTGACAGGGATCGGAACGGGGGACTGGCGGACGGTCGATGGCGTGGTGACGGCATGGTTCGACGCGCCGTCACTGAGCGCGGGGGCTTCGCTGGCCGGGCGCATCGTGGAGCTGTCGGCCGGCATCCTGGTCGACCTCCGCGCGACAGGTCTGCGGGTGCGCCTCGACTCGGACGAGCACGCCGAGGCAGTGTCGCGGGCCGCCCGGGATCTCGGGCTCAGCGCCGACCCCGCCGTACTGCAGCACCTGAGCGTCGTGCTCGAGTCCGCCAACCCCGCGGGGGTGCGGCAGTTCTGGCAGGGCGTGCTCGACTACGCGCCCACCGAGGACGGCGGCCTGGCGGATCCGTGGCAGCGCGACCCCGCGATCCGGATCCGGCAGTCGAACGAGCCACGACACCTGCGAAACCGCATCCACCTCGACGTCGTGCGGCCCGCCGCGGCGGTCATGCAGGCGAGTCCCGGTGAGGCGTCGGGACCCTACGGCGTCTGTCACGCCGACCCCGACGGCAACGAGGTCGACCTGGTGCCGGGCGACCCGCTCGGCGAGACGGCAGGAACCTCCGACTGGCAGACGGTGTTCGGCGCGATCGCGGGCTACCGCGTCGCCTCGCCGACGCAGCAGCGTGACCTGGCCGCCGCAGCGGGACAACTGGCGGACGACGCCGGCTTCCCGTTGCTGGTCGACCTGCGCCCCGGACTCGTGATCCTCGACAGCGGCAAGGACCAGGCGGAGGAGGACGCCCACGGCCTCGACCTCGACTTCACCGACCTCGCCGCAAACCTCCAGACCGCCGCGCGCGGGCTCGGGGCCACCGCCGATCCGGCGCTGCCGCGCTTCGTCCAGCTCTTCCTCGACGCCGCAGACGTCGCCGCGGTCCGCGCGTTCTGGGCCGCCGCACTCGGATACACCCAGGACCGGCGAACCGAGGTGAGCGACATCCACGACCCACGGCGGCTCAACCCGGTCCTGGTGTTCCAGGAGATCGACGCCTCGGAGACGGAACGGTGTCGGCAGCGCAATCGCATCCACGTCGAGCTCGCTGTGCCGGCGGACGTCGCCCGGGCGCGCCTCGCCTCGACCATCGCCGCCGGCGGCCGTCTCCTCGACGAGTCGGAGGATCGCCGGCGCGTCGCCGACCCCGAAGGCAACGAGCTGGTGATCGTCACCGGGACCTGAGCCCGCGAACTACCTGCGGGCGCGAGGCAACGGCGAGAATGACCCGATCGAGCCCTGGGTCGCGGGTCCGCATGCGACCTACGGTGAGGAGGACGTTCACCAACGACTGACCAGGCATCCGGCATCCGGCATCCGGTGGCCCAGGCAGTCTGCGCCGGACGGGTCCGGCTCCACAGTGATGGCTCCTCGCGCAAGGAGACGGACAATGGGCACGTGGAACGCGATGACCCCGGAGGCCAAGGGCACGATCCTCCGGGTCGTCCGTCAGGAAGCACAGCAGTTCTTCGACCTCGTCGACGACGAGGCGGCCTGGCAGGCTCCGACCGGGGCCGGTCACTGGGAGGTCCGGGACCTCGTCGGTCACCTGGTCGACACGACGGAGTCCTACTTCCCGGCGTTCGACGCTGCCCGGAACCACACCGAGGTCGACCCGCCCTACGGCCTGCCCGGGATGGCGGACCGGTGCGACGAGATGGCGCAGGCGTTCCGCTCGGTCCCGCGTGAGGAGCTCGTCGAGCGTGCCCGCACCGACTTCGACAAGATGATGGAGACCTTCGACGCGCTGACGGACGAGGACTGGACCGACCTCCTGGTCTCGCACTTCTACATGGGTCCGTTGCCGGCGTTCTTCTACCCGGCCTTCCAGCTCATGGACTACGGCGTTCACTCCTGGGACGCCCGCCAGGGGAGCGGCCGGGCGCACGGTCTCACGGGCGAGGCCGCCGACCTGCTGACGCCGTTCATGTTCGTGCTGTGGCAGTACACCATCAACCCGGTCACCCCGGAGGACGAGTGCGAGATCGGGATCCGCATCACCTCCGGCCCGAACGCCGGCGACACCCGGGTCTCCTTGACCAGGGAGGGCTTCTCGTACGCCGCGGGCGACGTGGGCGACCTGACCGTGCTGGAGTTCGACCCCGGGAGCTTCGTGCTCACCGCGTTCGGCCGCAGCAACGCGGGGACGATCAGGGGCGACCGCGCGGTGGCCGACCGGTACCTGAACATCTTCTTCAGGATCTGAGCACCCGCGGATGGCCGCGGCGGCGCGGCCCGCTCGGGTTCCGCACAGTCGAAGGTGACGTGGAACTGTGCTCGCCGGGGCTCAGCGACCGGTGGTTCGGTTCCAGAACTGGTGGGTGTGGCCGCTGGCCGTCGTCACCGACTCGATGGTGAAGCGGTCCTGGACCTCGGCCAGCCCTTCCCACATCGAGACCCCGACACCGAGAGTGATGGGCACGGTGACCAGGTGCATGAAGTCCACCAGATCAGCCGCGAGAAACTGGCGGACCGTGGAGGGGCCACCACCGATGCGCACGGCCCGTCCGTCGGCGAAGGCGAGAGCCCGCTCGAGCGCATCGTCGGGCGCGGCATCGACGAAGTGGAAGCTCGTCCCGTTGCCGAAGTGGATGGGGTCCCGCGGGTGGTGCGTGAGGACCAGCACGGGAGTTCGGAAGGGGGGCTCGTCTCCCCACCAGCCCCGCCACTCGTCGTCGGTCCACGCACCGGTCTGCGGACCGAACTTGCCCCGACCCATGATCTCGGCGCCGATGCCCTGGCCCCACGTGCTGGTGAGTGCTCGGTCGACCGTGATCGGGTCGTCGATGGCGCCGAGGCCGTGGATGACGCGGCCGTCGAAGCCGGCGAACAGCCGTTCGGCCCCACCGATCGGTGCTTCGTGGGTGATCGACGTCCCCGCGCTGTAGCCATCGAGCGAGACGAAGAAGTTGTGCACACGCGTCTTGGCCATGACTTCTCCTCCAGGACGAATCGATGTCGGTCGAGCTTTGTCCCGTCGCGGCGGGGCGACCCTCGATCGGTACCACCGAGTCCATGCGTGTGCCCCGCGGTGGTCAGCTGTCGAGTGCCTCTCGGGCCACGCGCACGTCATCGGTGCTGAAGACCAGACGTATTCCGCCGAAGGTCGTGTATGCCAGGTCGATGTTCACGTTGGCGTCGGCCAGCCGACGCGCCATCTCGCCGAGCGCGCCGGGCTCGTCCGAGACGCTCACGACGAACACCTCACGCTCGTCCGCCACTCCGAGTCCGGCCTGGGTGAATGCCTCCCGCAGTGCCTCGAGCCTCTCGTCGGCGACGAGCACGTGAACGACACCCTTGCCCTCGCCTGTGAATGCGGCGAATCCGTCGATGTTCACCCCGGCGGCGCCCGCGACCTCTCCCAACCGAGCCAGCTCACCCGGCCGATCGTCGAGGATCACGGTCACGTCGTACGCCATCACCCTGATGGTGCACCCGGACCTCGACGGGCGCCACTCCACCCAGCTCAGCAGCGACTCCCGCGGTCTGATCGGGGTGGCCGACCGTAGAGAAGCGTCGTGCTGCGCTCGGTGGCACGGTAGAAAAGACCCATGGCCGGGCACAGCCGGGGCAAGCACTCGCCAGCACCTCGGACCGAGACGCATCTGCATCTCGCCGACCGCTTCGTGGCGCACAACTACTACCCGCTCCCGGTGGTCATCGCCGAGGCGGAAGGGGCGTGGGTCACCGACGTCGACGGCAACCGCTACCTGGACTGCCTCGCCGGCTACTCCGCCCTGAACTTCGGGCACCGGCACCCCGACCTGCTGCGCGCCGCCGGCGACCAGCTCGAGCGGGTCACGTTGACCAGCAGAGCCTTCCACAACGACCAGCTGGGCCCGTTCTGCCGCGACCTCGCCCAGCTGTGCGGCATGGACAGAGTGCTGCCGATGAACACCGGTGCCGAGGCCGTCGAGTCGGCGATCAAGGTCGCCCGCAAGTGGGGCTACGACCTCAAGGGGCTGCCGACGAACGAGGCCAACCTCGTGGTAGCCGCCGGCAACTTCCACGGCCGAACCACCTCGATCGTGAGCTTCTCCACGGATCCGCTCGCCCGGGAAGGGTTCGGTCCCTTCACACCCGGCTTCCGGATCGTGGCGTACGGCGACGTCGACGCGATCCGTGGCGCCATCGACGCCAACACCGTCGGGGTGCTGCTCGAGCCGATCCAGGGCGAGGCCGGGGTGATCATCCCGCCGCCGGGCTACCTCAGGGCCGTCCGCGAGCTGTGCACCGCGAGCGACGTGCTGCTCATCGCCGACGAGATCCAGTCCGGCCTGGGCCGGACCGGCACCACGTTCGCCTGCGAGCTCGAAGGAGTCGTCCCGGACGTGTACGTGCTGGGCAAGGCCCTCGGAGGCGGAATCGTCCCCGTCTCGGCGGTGGTCTCCTCCGATGCCGTCCTGGGGGTGCTGCATCCGGGCAACCACGGATCGACGTTCGGCGGGAACCCGCTGGCGGCGGCGGTCGGTCGGGCGGTCGTGGCCCTCCTGTCGACCGGGGAGTTCCAGAAGCGTGCCCGTGAGCTCGCCGGCGTGCTGGAGAGCGGACTGCGGCAGTACCTCGGCGCCGGCCTCGTCGACGTGCGCGTCCAGGGTCTGTGGGCAGGCGTCGACATCGACCCCACCCTGATGAGTGGCCGGGAGATGAGCGAACGGATGCTCGCCAAGGGCGTGCTCATCAAGGACACCCACGGGTCCACGATCCGACTCGCACCGCCCCTCGTCATCGAGGAGGCAGACCTCGCGTGGTTGATCGAGCGGCTCGGCACCGTGCTGGCCGAGGCACGCTGACCAGCTGACTGGACGAAGCATCGCTCGGCGTCGCGCAGCGGGGTGCGTCGCCGGGGTGGACTGCGCGCCAGCTTTGCGCACGAACGGGAGCCGGGTAGAAACCCTGCCATGCCCGACTCCGTGAGCACGTCCGCTACCCCTGCCGCTGACTACGACGGGTTCGCTGCGGCGTACTCGGCCAGCAACGAGAACAACCTCTTCAACGCCTACTACGCGCGTCCGGAGATGATGCGCCTTGCCGGCGACGTCGCCGGTCTGAAGATCCTCGACGCCGGATGCGGGTCGGGCCCCATGATGGAAGCCCTGCGCGCCAAGGACGCGGTCGTGTCCGGCTTCGACCTGAGCCCCGCCATGGTCGAGCTGGCCCGCCGAAGGCTGGGCGAGGGCGCGGACGTGAGAGTCGCAGACCTTGCCGCGCCGCTGCCCTATCCCGACGACGCGTTCGACCTGGTCGTCGCCTCACTGTCCCTGCACTACGTCAAGGACTGGGCCCCGGTGCTGGCCGAGCTGCGGCGTGTGCTCGAGCCCCGCGGTCGGCTCATCGTCTCGATCATCCACCCGACGGTCTACGCGATCGTGTACCCCGAGGCCGACTACTTCGCCCTTACCCAGTACTCCGAGGACTACGACTTCGGCGAGGGGACCGTGTGGATGACCTACTGGCACCGGCCCCTGCAGGACGTCGTCAACACGTTCATCGACGCGGGGTTCGGCATCAAGGAGGTCACTGAGCCGCCGCCAGCGGTCAACACTCCAGCGGAGCTGCTGCCCACCGCTGACGGTCGCTCGTTCATCTGCTTCCTGTTCTTCGAGCTCGAAGCGCGTTGATCAGGTGCGGCGCACCTTGAGACGGGCTGGGCACAGGTGTGCTCGGGCCTGGCCACCGTCACCGACACAGTGCTCGATGAAGAGCGTCGCCATGGCGCGAACAAGGGATTCCGGAGCCCGTCCGTCGCGCCGACTGGCACACGGATCCCGGCGTGGATGACACTTCGGAGGTGCTGATCGACCCTGGGGACTACTTCGAGCTCACGATGGAGGAGCTGCGCGAGGTCGCTCGCTTCGCCGTCCAGAGCGCCGAGGAGGTCCTGGGCATGTTCGAAGAGGCGAAGCCGGATGATCCCCGCCCAAGGGCGGCAGTCGGAGCCGCCTGGGAGTTCGTGAACGGCGCCGGGCGAACCAATCTGCAGAGAGCCACCGCCATGGACGCACACCGCGCCGCCAAGGAGGCGCCGAGTGAAGCGGCGAAGCACGCGGCACATGCCGCGGGTGACGCCGCGGCGGCCGCGTACCTGCACCCGTTTGCGAAGGCCGACCAGGTCGGTCACATCCTGCGCTCATCGGCGCATGCAGCGCGCGCAGCGGAGCTCCTCGCGGGCGACGACCACCTTGCCGGGCCGGAGCTCGTCGGCAGAGCAGCCACACGCGCGACGCCCGGGCTTGTCGACGTACTTCGTCGATACCCACCGGCTCCGACAGGCAAGAGCCGAGTCGCAGAACTGATGAGCCTGCTGGACGACACCCTCCGGAGGAGGTGATCGCGCGAGATGCGGTCAACGGTCCCGGGAGCCGGAGAGCCTTGTCGTGCACCTGTCCTGCGGGGATGCTGACTCGCATGAAGCCCGTCGAGCTCGAGCTCGAGCGCACGATCCCGGCACCGATCGACCAGGTGTTCGCGCGGTTGGTCGACATCGAGGGGCACAACGACTGGATGGCCGGGACGAAAAGCATGCTCAAGCACACCCGGCAGACCTCTCCCGGTGAGCCTGCCGTCGGGACGACCTTCGTCGACGAGACGCGCCAGGGCTCCATGCCCGGGGAGATTGCCGAGATGGAGGCGCCGCACACGATCGTCTTCCACTGGTGGGAGACGTCGAAGTCAGGCAGGTTGACGTTCGAGGGCTGGCCGAGCTATCACCTGCAGCCCTCCCGTGACGGCGAGACGCTGGTCCGCCATCGCGCCAAGCTGGTGTCCTACGGCGTGTGGCGCCTGGGGACACCGCTCTGGCGCCGGCTCGCCGTCAGAGAGCGCACCATCACGATCGACGCGCTCAAGGCATCCTTCGAACGACAGTCCTCGTGACGCACCAGTTCACGTCGTCCCGTGGCGGTGAGGGCGCGGTTTCCCGTGACCTTCCTTGCTCGCCGAGACTTTGGGACTCGTCGCCTCACATCCCGAGCGACTCCCAGGGACCCCAGATCGCGAACGTCATGCCCTTGCTGGACTGGATGTTCACGAACAGGGTGTGGCCGTCGGGGCTGAACGTCGACCCGGCGAACTCGTCCTCGGTGCGATCGGCGCCGGTGCTGCTGGTGAGCTGGTTCCAGGCGATGTTGATCAGCTCGCCGTCGGGGCGCAGCGCTCGGATGTAGTTGTCGTTGGACCCGTCCTCGCAGACCACGATGGTGCCGTTGCGGCTGGTCACGTTGTCGGGGAAGTCGAGGGTGTCCGGGTCCGGCGATTCGTAGACCATGGTGAGCGTCTCGGCACGCGTGTCGTAGGCCCAGATCTGGCCGCGGCCGTTGCCGTAGCCCCCGGCGCTGTCCTGCATCACCGTCTCGGCCGGCCCGCCGCCCTGGGTCGAGGTGAAGAACACGACGCCGTCGTCACACACCTGGCCCTCGAGCCGGGAGAAGTACGCCGCGCCCTGCTCCCAGCCCTGCGAGCTCGTGTGCACGATCGCCTGGTCGTTGGTCATGCCGGTCTTCGCCACCGGGTCGTAGTCGCCGCGGAAGTCGGGCTCCGCGATCGGCACCCACTCCACGTCGTACGTCGTGCCGCGGGGGTGGCTGGCCTCGAGGTGCGCGTTGTCGGTGCC
Organism: Nocardioides iriomotensis; assembly: GCF_004168035.1. Classification (GTDB taxonomy): domain Bacteria; phylum Actinomycetota; class Actinomycetes; order Propionibacteriales; family Nocardioidaceae; genus Nocardioides_B; species Nocardioides_B iriomotensis. The sequence goes on from NZ_SDPU01000022.1 coordinate 40,150, forward strand.
CTTGACCTTGAGCATCTCGAGACGGCCCTTGTTGTCGAGCTTGCCGGTGCGCATCGGGTCGTTCTTCGGCGTGTAGCGGTAGAAGCCCGAGGGGAAGGCGAAGTTGTCCTCGGTGAGGTAGAGCGCGCCGCTGTCGGGGTCGAACGACACCGCCTCGTGCGCGAACCGCCCGGCGCGGGTCAGCGGCTTGCCGGGGGCGTCGCCGAGCGAGCGCCTGCCGACGGGCACCTCGAAGACGTAGCCGTGCGGCTTCTGCAGCCCGGTGTTGGGCGCGCCGGTGAAGTCGGGGCCGACGTCGGGGCCGTTGACGGTCTCCTCGCAGGTCACCCAGGCGCCCCACGGCATCCGGCCCCCGGAGCAGTTCATCATCGTGCCGCTGAGGCTGGTGAAGGCGTCGAGCACCTCGCCCTCGAGCGTGGTGTGCACCGTCGTCGTACCGCCGCCGGCGGCGGAGTCGTAGGGCTCGCGCGGGCCGAACGCGCCGGGGGAGCCGTTGACTTCGTGGTTGCGGATCAGCACGACCGTCGGGTCGCCGCGGTGGCGTCCACCGGCGAACGCGCCCATGCCGTCGTGCCGCCCGGGCAGGGTGGTGCCGTCGGCGAGCACGACCGGCGACTCCGTGTCGTGGAACGACCGGTACTTGAAGCCCTCGGGCAGGTGCAGCCGCACCTTGCCGTCGCGCTGGTCGGGCACCGGCACCAGGCCGGCGGTGACGGCGGCGGCCGGCACGGTAGCCCCCGTCGCCGACGAGACGAAGCCGGCGAACGGGCCGCCGACGGCGAGGGCGGCGAGGCCGCCCTTGAGCACGGTACGGCGTTCCACGGCCGAGGACTGCAGGCTCATCAAACCTCCCGAAAGGTGACGGACCGGCACACCCTACTCACGAGGTGCCGCGCGAGGGAACAACCAATTTCGTCGGCGATCCGCCCGCCTGGATCACCCCGAGAACCGCAGACGAATCGTGGTGCTACGCCGGGCCCGCACGGGGAACTCGCTCGTTCAGGAAGTCGGTCGAGCGGCGGCGTTACCACACCGGACCCGGCCCAAACGTCGGCACCCCGGGGGACCAGACCGGACCCGGGCCGGGGGTTGACAGGGTCGTGTGACGACGGGCACGTTACCGATGTAACCGTTTTCAGAAACCGGTTACAGGACTCGCTGAACACCACTCGGGAGGTGCTGTGCGACCCACCATCCGCGACGTCGCGCAGCACGCCGGCGTCTCGATCGCCACCGTCTCGCGCGCGCTGCGCGACTCGGGCAGCGTCCGCAAGGACACCCGCGCCCGGGTGCTCGAGGCCGCCGAGCAGCTGAACTTCACGCCCAGCCGCCTCGGCCGCCAGCTCGCCGAGCGCCGGCACGCCGCCAACGGCATCGTCTTCCCCGACCTGTCCGGCCCCTACTACGCCGAGGTCGTCCTCGGCTACGAGGCGGTCGCCGCCGAGCGCGAGCGGTCCGTGCTGATCCTCTCCACCCACGGCCGCGCCAACGCGGAGGCGATGGTCGAGGACCTCGCCACCCGGTGCGACGGCATGGTCGTGATGGGCCGGACCATCTCCGATGACGCCGTCGAGCGACTGGTCTCGCGCGGGATGCCGGTCGTCCTGCTCGCCCGCCCGCCCATCGGTGACATCGACTCCGTCAACGCCGACAACCGGACCTCGGCCGTGGCGCTCGGCCGGCACATGCTGGCCCAGGGCGCACGCCGGGTCGCGTTCGTCGGCGATCCCGCCGCCTCGCCGGACGTGCAGGAGCGGTGGAGCGGCCTCCAGGACGCGCTCGCCGAGGCCTCCGCGAAGGGTGAGGCGACCGTCGACCTCGTCAGCGTCCAGGGCTTCGGCGAGGAGACCGGCGCCGCCGTCGCCCGGCGCGCGCTCGAGTCGCGCAACCGGAGGCCGCTGCCCGACGCGTTCGTCTGCGCCAACGACGAGCTCGCGCTCGGGCTGATGGACACCCTCCTCGCGGCCGACGTCGCCGTGCCGGACCGCGTGCTGGTCTCCGGCTGGGACGACGTGATGGCCGCCCGCTACGCCGGACTCACCACGGTCCGGCAACCCATGCGTGCACTGGGCGGCACCGCCGCCCGGCTGCTCGACGAGCTGGTCACCGGCGCTCGGACGGAACCGCGCCACGAGCTGCTCCCCACCGAGCTGGTCACCCGGGCCAGCACCTCACCCCACCCTGCACAGAAGTGAGAGGAATCCGATGAGACGACCCACTCGACCCGCCCGTCGGTTCACCGGCGCCGTGGCGGTCCTGGCCGTGGCCGGCCTGACCCTGACCGCCTGTGGCCGTGACAGCGCCTCCGAGGACGGCGGCCCCGGCCAGACCGACGCCATCTCCGAGGGCAAGGCCTCGGGCACGATCGAGGTCTGGGCGATGGGCACCGAGGGCGAGGAGCTCGGTGACTTCGTGAAGGACTTCGAGTCCGACAACCCCGAGGCCACCGTCAAGGTCACCGCCGTTCCCTGGGAGGCCGCGCACGACAAGCTCTCCAACGCGATCGCGGCCGGCGAGACCCCCGACGTCAGCCTCATCGGGACCACCTGGATGGGTGAGTTCGCGGAGGCCGGCGGTCTCGAGCCCACCCCCGAGGGCCTCGTCGACGAGGCCGACTTCTTCGAGGGCCCGTGGGGCTCCACGGTCGTCGGCGACACGTCGTACGGCGTCCCCTGGTACGTCGAGACCCGCGTCCTCTACTACCGCACCGACCTGGCCGAGAAGGCAGGCTGGTCCGAGGCGCCGCAGAACTGGGACGAGCTGAAGCAGTTCGCCACCGACCTCGAGAAGAAGGCCGGCGCCGAGTACGGCATGCACCTCCAGCCCGGCCAGACCGGCTCGTGGCAGACCGTGCTCCCGTTCGCCTGGTCCAACGGCGCGTCGGTCACCAACGAGGACGGCACGGAGTACACCATCGACACCCCCGAGATGCAGGAGGCGCTGGAGTACTACAAGTCCTACTTCGACGAAGGTCTCGCCAACGACGGCACCCTCGACCCCGGCGAGCTCGAGAGCGGCTTCGCCGACGGCAAGTACGGCGCGTTCATCTCCGGCCCGTGGCACACCGGCCTCGTCGAGGACGCGGGTGTGAAGACCGACCAGTACGCCGTCGCCCCGCTGCCCGGCAAGGACAGCGCCCCGGGCACGTCGTTCGTCGGCGGTGGTGACCTCGCGGTCTTCGCCGACTCCGACAACAAGGAGAACGCCTGGAAGCTCGTGCAGTGGCTGTCCGAGCCTGACGTCCAGTCCGCCTGGTACGAGACGATCGGTGACCTGCCGGCCGTCAAGTCCGCCTGGGAGAGCGGCGAGCTCGCCAGCGACGAGCAGCTCCAGGTCTTCGGCCAGCAGCTCGAGACCACGGTCGCGCCGCCGGCCGTCCCGAGCTGGGAGCAGGTCGCCGCGGTGATCGACGCCGACGTCGAGAAGGCCGTCAAGGGCGCGATGCCCGTCGACGAGGCCGTGAAGGACATGCAGTCCCAGGCCGGCTCGATCGGCACCGGCCTGTAGTCATGGCCACCGCGACGACCGCGCCGACGCGTGCGGGTGCCGACCAGGCACCCGCACGCGGGACGGACCCGATGCGCAAGCAGCAGGCCCGCGCCGCCTGGATCCTGGCGGCACCGTTCCTGGTGCTGTTCCTGGTCTTCACCGCCGGCCCGGTGCTGGCCAGCCTCGGGATGAGCTTCACCGACATCAAGCGCACGGACATCCGCACGCCGTTCGCGGTGGGGTTCATCGGCTTCGACAACTACGCGCAGCTGCTCGGCGACCCGCTGTTCCGCAAGGTCATGGTCAACACCGGCCTGTACGTCGTGCTCGGTGTCCCGCTGACGATGGGCCTGGCCCTGGCGGTGGCCGTCATGCTCAACCGCATCGAGCGCCTCAAGGGCCTCTTCCGGGTCGGCTACTACCTGCCGGTGGTGACCAGCATCGTGGCCGTCTCCGTGGTCTGGAAGTTCCTGCTGCGCCCCGAGGGCGGTCTCATCAACGAGGCGCTGGGCCTCGTCGGGCTGCCCCAGCCGGAGTGGCTCGACAACCCGGACCTCGCCCTGCCGGCCCTCGTCGTGATGGCGGCCTGGCGCAACCTCGGCTCGCTGATGATCATCTTCCTCGCCGGCCTCCAGACGATCCCGGACGAGGTCAAGGAGGCCGCGCAGGTCGACGGTGCCCGCGGCTGGGACGTGTTCCGCAGGATCACCCTGCCGATGCTCAAGCCGACGCTGCTGTTCGGTGCGGTGATCACCTCGATCGGCTACCTCCAGTTCTTCGAGGAGGCCTTCGTGATGACCAAGGGCGGGCCGCTCGACGCGACCCGGTCCGTCACGTTCTTCACCTACGACCAGTTCGGCTACGGCAACTACGGCCTGGCCGCCTCCGCGAGCTACCTGCTGTTCATCGCCGTCGTGGTGCTGACCTACGTCCAGTTCAAGATCTTCGGCGAGAAGGACTGATGCGCTGATGGCCACCCAGACGCCCGTCCGCCCCGACGCCGCTCCGGCCGCGCCGGTCGCCGGACCCTCGAAGCAGGGCGCCAACCCCGACCGCGGCGGAGCCGGGACCTACCTCGCCCTCGGCATCGGGCTGATCCTGATGACCATCCCGTTCCTGTGGATGGCGATCTCGGCGATCAAGCCCGAGGCGGAGATCCGCCGCGTGCCGCCGACGTGGCTGCCCGAGACGTTCACCCGGGCCAACTTCGACGAGCTGTTCACCCGGCTCGACTTCATGACGTACTTCGTCAACTCGACCGTCGTCGCGGTCGCCGTGACCGTCGGCAACATGATCTTCTGCTCGATGCTCGGCTACGCCCTGGCCAAGCTGGAGTTCCGCGGCAAGAAGGTGCTGTTCGCCGTGGTCCTCGCGACGCTGATGATCCCCGGCGTTGTGACGTTCGTGCCGCTGTTCGTGCTCACGGTGAACCTCGGCCTCGCCAACACGCTCACCGGCATGATCCTGCCGTTCCTGGCCGGCCCGTTCGGCGTCTTCCTGATGCGGCAGTACATCCTCAGCCTGCCCGACGAGCTGATCCACGCCGCTCGGGTCGACGGCGCGGGGGAGCTGCGCATCTTCGCGCAGGTCATCCTGCCGCTGTGCTGGCCGGCCCTGGCCACGCTCGGCATCCTGACGTTCCTGGGCTCGTGGAACCAGTTCCTGTGGCCGCTCGTCGTCGCCACCAACGAGGACAAGTACACCCTGCCGGTGGCGATCGCGCTCTACGCCGTCGGCCAGAACGCCACGCAGTACGGCCTGCTGCTCGCCGGCTCGGTCGTCACGGTCATCCCGGTGATCGCCGTCTTCCTGTTCCTGCAGCGGCACATCATGCAGGGCATCTCGATGACCGGCATCAAGTAGCACCCGTCCCGCTGCACCGCCCTCACAACAACTCGTCCACTTCTCGGGAGGAAGAGACATGCAGGAGCTCCGTCGTACCCGACGGGAACGCAGGCGGCTGCTCGCCGCCGCCACCGCCGTGGCGATCGTGACCGGCCTGGTCGCGCTCGGCGCGACCACCGGCACCGCGGCCGCCGCCGACAACGACAAGTTGCTGAAGAAGTACCTCGCCGACACCTGGAGGTCGATGGCCGCGATGGCGCACCCGCGCACCGGCCTGCCGTCCGACAACATCGGCGGGTCGCTGAACCAGAAGACCCGCAGCGAGTTCACCTCGCCGACCAACATCGGCGCGTACATGTGGAGCGCCGTCGCCGCCCGTGACACCGGCCTGATCACCGCCACCGAGGCCCGCGAGCGGGTCGCGAAGACGCTGGCGTCGGTCGCGAAGCTGGAGCGCAACGAAACCAGCGGCATGTTCTACAACTGGTACAACCCCACCAACGGCAAGAAGCTCTACACGTTCCCCGAGTCCGGTGACCCGATCAAGCCGTTCCTGTCGTCGGTCGACAACGGCTGGCTCGCCACCGGCCTGCTGCTCGTCGAGCGGGCGATCCCGGCCCTGCACGACGAGGCGCACGCGATCCGCAAGGACATGAACTTCGCCTGCTACTACAACCCCAACGAGAACGCCCCCGCCGGCCAGATCCGCGGTGGCTTCTGGGACGAGGACCCGAAGGAGACCGCGCCGGTCAAGGGCGCCTACTGCGGCGGCCCCGAGGTCTGGTACACCGGCCACCACTACGGCGCCTTCAACACCGAGCCGCGCATCGCGTCCTACCTCGGGATCGCCGCCGGCCAGATCCCCGACAAGCACTACTTCGGCACCTACCGCACGTTCCCCAACGACAACTGCGACTGGTCCTGGACCGAGACCAAGCCGGTCGGCCAGTGGCGGGAGTACATGGGCGTGCGGGTCTTCGAGGGTGCGCTGCCCTACCGCGGCCTGAACGTGGTCCCGACCTGGGGCGGCAGCATGTTCGAGGCGCTGATGGTGCCGCTGTTCGTCCCCGAGGAGAAGTGGGGCGACAAGTCCTGGGCGATCAACCACCCGCTGTACGTCGAGGGCCAGATCGAGCACGGCATGAGCGAGGCCGGCTACGGCTACTGGGGCTTCTCGCCCTCGAACAACCCGGCCGGCGGCTACCGCGAGTACGGCGTCGACCAGCTCGGCATGGACGGCCCCGGCTACACCTCCGACCAGGAGCGCACCACGGTCGACCAGGCCTACGAGGGCTGCCGCGAGGGCCAGCCGGCGCCGACGTCGTACGGCGACGGCGTGGTCACGCCGCACGCGTCGTTCCTCGCGCTGCGCTACGCCGAGGACGCCGCAGTGCAGAACCTGCAGAACATCAAGGACGACTTCGACGCCTACGGCCCCGGTGGCTTCTACGACGCGGTCGCGGTCCGCAGCGGCCAGGTCTCCAAGCGCTACCTCGCCCTCGACCAGGGCATGGTCATGGCCGCCCTCGGCAACCGCCTCGCCGGAGACAGCCTGCGCGGCTACGTGTCCCAGGGCGCGATGCGCGAGCACCTCGAGCCGATGATGCGCATGGAGGAGTTCTCGGCGGGACGCGCTCAGTGACCCAGCCGTCACGCAGGCCCAACGTGCTCCTGGTCGTCGCCGACGACCACGCCGCGAACGCGGTCGGCTGCTACGGAGGCCCGCACCGGGTCACCCCGCAGATCGACCGCGTCGCGGCGGAGGGCATGCGGTTCGACGCGTGCGGCTGCACCAACTCGCTGTGCTCGCCGAGCCGGGCGACGATCCTCACCGGCACGTACAACCACCGCAACGGTGTCACGACGCTGTCGACGGAGTTCGACAACCGGCAGCCGACGTTCCCGGAGCTGCTCCGGGACGCCGGCTACCGCACGGCGCTGTTCGGCAAGTGGCACCTCGGTCACGGGCCCACGCACGACCCTCGCGGGTTCGACACGTGGGAGGTGCTGGACGACCAGGGCGAGTACGTCGACCCGACGTTCCTCCTCGCGGACGGCACCTCCCACGTGCGGCCGGGGTACGCGACCGACGTGATCACCGACCTCGCGCTGGACTGGCTGGACGACCCGGCCGGCGGCGCGGGGGACGCGCCCTGGTGCCTTCTGGTGCAGCACAAGGCGCCGCACCGGCCGTGGGTGCCCGCCGAGCGGCACCGGGAGCTGTTCACCGACGGCTTCGAGCCGCCGTCGACGTTCTGGGACGACTACGAGGGCCGCGCCACCGCGGCCCGTGACGCCCGGATGCGGGTCGCCCGTGACCTGAACGCCGAGGACCTCAAGGCGGACCCGCCGGACGGGCTCGACGACAAGGGTCGTGCGCGGTGGGCGCTCGATCGCTACCTCGCCGACTACCTGCGTTGCGTCGTCGCCGTCGACGAGGGCGTCGGGCGGCTGCTCGACCACCTCGACGCGCGTGGGGAGGCCGACGACACGGTGGTCGTCTACACCAGCGACCAGGGCTTCTTCCTCGGCGAGCACGGCTGGTACGACAAGCGCTTCATGTACCGCGAGTCCCTCGAGTCGCCCTTCGTCGTCCGCTACCCGCGCCTCGTCCCGCCGGGCTCGTCCAGCGACGCCCTGGTCCTCAACGTCGACTTCGCGCAGACGTTCCTCGACCTGGCGGGCGTTGCGGCACTGCCACGCATGCAGGGCCGCTCGCTCGTCCCGCTGCTGCGCGGCGACGACCCGGAGACGGTCGGCTGGCGCACCGAGACCTACTACCGCTACTGGGAGCACCTCGACGGGATCCACCACGTGGCGGCGCACCGGGGCATCCGCACGCGCGACCGCAAGCTCGTGCACTACTACGGCTCCGGCTGCGGCCAGCCGGGCGCGTCCACGCAGGAGATCCCGGCCGAGTGGGAGCTGTTCGACCTCGAGCGCGACCCCGAGGAGCTCCGCTCCGTGTACGACGACCCGGCGTACGCCGGCGACGTACGCACCCTGACCAGCGCCCTCGACCGGCTCGCGGCCGAGCTGGGCGACGACGTCCCCGACCCGAGCCCCACAGAACAGAGGGAGAACACCCGTGACTGACGCACGCGCCGACTGGGAGCAGCGCATCGGCATCCGCAGCGGCGGTGTCGACGACGGAGCCCCCAGGGAGCTCACCAGCAACGCGCCCCGTCTCGGGGGGCCGGCGGGTGTCACCGCGACCGCCGGCGGCGGCCAGGTGACGGTCGATTGGCAACCGGTGCCCGGTGCCGTCGGCTACCAGGTGCACGTCGCCGACACGGCCGACGGGCCGCTCACGCCGGTCGACCACCACGGCATGGACGTGAAGTCCGTCCCGCACCCGCCGTACGTCGACACGACGGGCACGGTCGGGCAGCAGCGGTGGTACGCCGTGAGCACGCTGTCCGACGTGGTCGTCGAGGGCGAGCCGTCGCAGCGGGTGTCCGCCACCCCCGGCGACGCCGCCGGCCCGGTGACGCTGGCCGTGGACGCCGGGGGAGACGCGGGCCGGCTGGCCCGTCCCTGGCGGCCGATGATCGGCAGCGAGCACCTGTCGCACACCATCTCCACCGACACCACCGGTGGCCGGGTCATCGGCGAGGAGCTCACGTCCGCCTTGACCGCCGCGGTCACCGAGCTCGGCGTGAAGACGGTGCGCGCGCACGGGATCCTCTGTGACGACCTCACTGTCTACACGGAGGTCGACGGCGAGCCCGTGCACGACTTCACCGGCGTCGACAAGGTCTACGACCACATCCGCAGCCTCGGGCTGTACCCGGTCGTCGAGATCTCGTTCATGCCGCACGACCTCGCCAGCGACCCCGGCAAGACCGTCTTCGACTACGGCGCGATCGTCTCGCCGCCCAAGGACTGGCAGCGCTGGTACGACCTGGTCCACGACCTGACCGCCCACGTGGTCGAGCGCTACGGGATCGACGAGGTCGTCGAGCACTGGTCGTTCGAGGTCTGGAACGAAGCCAACCTCGAGGTCTTCTGGTCCGGCACCCCCGGCGAGTACATGAAGATGTACGACGTCACGGTGGCCGCCGTGCGCGCGGTCGACGACCGGCTCGTGGTCGGCGGCCCGTCCTCCGCAGCGGCCGGCTGGGTCGAGGAGCTGCTCGCGCACGTCGACCGGACCGGCTCGCCGCTCGACTTCGTCTCCACGCACACCTACGGGTCGCCGCCGCTGGACTTCCGGCCGCAGCTCGAGCGCTACGGCCGCGCCGGCACGCCGATCTGGTGGACCGAGTGGGGCGTCACGCCGAAGCACTTCAACGAGGTCAGCGACGCCGTGTTCTCCGGGGTCTTCCTGCTCCGCGGCATGGCCTCGGCGATGGACCGGATCGAGGCGCTGTCCTACTGGGTGGTCTCCGACCACTTCGAGGAGCTCGGCCGGCCGCCGGCGCTGCTGCACGGCGGCTTCGGCCTGCGCACCGTGGGCGAGCTGCGCAAGCCGCGCTGGTGGGCGCTCGCGCTGCTGGAGCGGCTGCACGACCGCCGGCTCCCGGTGGCCCTCGGCGGCGACGGAGGCGGATCGCTCGTCGAGGCGATCGCGACCCGCGGCGACGCCGGTGAGGTCTCGGTGCTCGCCTGGAACATGACGCTCGACCAGTCGAAGGCCGCGGGCGAGGCCGGGCTCGACCGGACGGTGGCGCTGCGCGTCGACGGGCTCACCGCCGGGGCGACGTACACCCTGACCCGCGAGGGCGTCGACGCCGACCACTCCAACGTCGCCGCGACGTGGGCGGCGCTCAAGGAGGACGACCAGGCCTGGCCGACCGAGGAGCAGTGGGAGACGCTGCGCAAGGCCGACCGGCTCGAAGAGCTGGCCGCGCCCGTCGAGGTGACGGCCGACAAGCAGGGCACGGTCACCGTCGAGGTGACGCTGCGGATGCCGTCGATGCACTTCCTGCACCTGGCGCCCGGCTGACGGACCTCCCCTGGGCAACGCGCCGCTCCTCCGGCTCGGGTGGGGGAGCGGCGTCGTTGTTGCTCGGGGCTGCGAACGCGCAACGCGGATCGCGGGGTGGTTCGGGACGGATGTCCGGCTTGTCTGGCCCCGTGGTGATCCGTCCGGGTGGGCGGTGAGAGGTCCGAATTCGGCATGGCCCGCGCCACCGCAGGGTCGGCATGGTCGTGGCCTGTCGGCACCACGCACATCACCAGGGGGAACGCCATGCACGTCCGCCGTCCGCTCACCGTCCTCGCCGCCAACCCCGCGGGCGTGCAGATCGTCGCCGATGCGGCCGGCGTCACGCCGGACACGCTCATCAACGCCCACGGCCTGATGGCCGGAGGCCTGGAGAAGCAGGGGCGCAGCAACAAGGCGATCTCCCACCTGGACCTCGCCGCCATCGATGCCGCGACGGCCGACGCCTCCGCCGCGTGCGGCACGACCTCCTGAGCAACGGGGTGCGGCGCCGCCCACCGACCCGGTCGGTGGGCGGCGCCGTTTGTCGTGCGTGAGGGTCAGGCCCTGACGAGCAGCCCGTCGGCGACGACCTCCAGCAGCGGGCGTACGGCGGTCGGGTCGAGCGACGAGCTGTCGGCCACCGTGGCGACGCCGCCGACGAGCCGGCACACCTGCACCGCATCGACGTCGTCGCGCAGCGCGCCGCGGGCGGCGAGGTGGTCGACCACGCGCTGGCTCGCGCCGGCGAGCACCTGGCACTTGGTCTGGATGGGGGAGTCGGGGTCGCCCATGGCCGAGGTGATCTTGGCCGGGCCGCCCTTGTGCAGGCTGATCAGCCCGACGTAGGTCTCGAACCAGCCGAGCAGCAGGTCGCGGTCGGGGCCCTCGAAGGCCAGCGACTTGTCGGCGGCCTCCTGCACCCGGTCGACCCAGCTCTGCATGATCGCGTCGAGCAGCGACTCGCGGCTGGGGAAGTGGCGGTAGAGCGTGCCCGCGCCGACACCGGCGCGCTTGGCCACGAGGTCCAGGGAGGCGTCGTACCCCTGCTCGCGGAACACCTCGCGAGCGACCTCGACGATCCGGTCGCGGTTGCGCTTGGCGTCGGCGCGCATGGCGTCCCTTCCCTTTCCCTCTTGCCAAACGGAGACACTCTCCGTATTGTTCCTGATGAAGCGGAGAGTTCCTCCATTAAACCCCATGTCGGCCCGCCAGGCCAGAACAGGACCTCCTTCACCCATGTCCCAGACCCTGACCCGCTCCCGTCCCGAGCTGCCCGAGGAGCTGCCGCCGCACGCGACCCGTGCCGCCGCCGGCATCGCGCTCGTGCTCTCGGTCCAGCTCATGCTGATCCTCGACGCCACGGTCGTGAACGTGGCCCTCCCGCACATCGACGCCGACCTGTCCTTCGGGCCGGCCGGCCTGTCGTGGGTGCTCAACGCCTACACGCTCGCGTTCGGCGGGCTGCTGCTCCTCGGTGGCCGGCTCGGCGACGTGCTCGGCCGCCGCCGGATGTTCGAGGTGGGCGTCGCGGTCTTCACCGGCGCGTCCCTGCTCGCCGGGCTCGCCACCACGCCGGGCGTCCTGGTCGCCGCTCGCGCCGCCCAGGGTGTCGGCGCCGCGATGGCCGCCCCCGGCGTCCTCGCCCTGCTCACCACCAGCGCGCCCGACGAGGCCGCGCGCAACCGGGCGCTCGCGCTGTTCGGCGCGGTGACGTCGGGCGGCATGTCGATCGGCCTGCTGCTCGGCGGCTTCCTCACCGACGTCGGCTCGTGGCGCTGGACGATGTTCATCAACGTGCCCGTCGGTCTGGCCGTGCTGGCCCTGACCCGCCGCCTCCTCGACGAGACCGCACGCCGCCCCGGCCGCTTCGACGTCGTCGGCGCGGTCACCGCGACCGGTGCCGCCGTCTCCGTCGTCTGGGCGCTGATCGGCGCCCCCGAGCACGGCTGGACCTCGGTGCGCACGCTCGGCGGTCTCGCCGCCGGCCTCGTCCTGCTCGCCGTCCTCACCTGGACCGAGCGGCGCGTGGCGCACCCGATGATCCGGCCCGAGCTCGTCCGCAGCGGCCGCCGGGTCGGGGCGCTGACGATGATGGCGCTCGTCGTCGGCGGCCAGCTGTCGATGTTCTTCCTCGCGGTCCAGCTGATCGAGGGCGAGCTCGGCTTCGGCCCGATGGCCTCCGGCCTGGCGTTCCTGCCGCTGACCCTGAGCATCTTCGGGATGTCGCGGGTCACCCCGCGGCTGCTCGCGCGGGTCGGCGCCACCCCGATGCTGCTCACCGGCGCGCTCGGCCTCGCGGCCAGCTTCGTCTGGCTCAGCCAGGTGTCCGCCGCCGACACCTACTGGACCGGCGTGTTCGGTCCGATGCTCGTCAACGGCCTCTCGGCGGGCCTGGTGTTCATGCCGGTCACCTCGACCGTGCTCGCCGGCGTCGACCCGGCGCACGCCGGCTCGGCCTCGGGCCTGCTGCAGACCTTCCAGCAGCTCGGTGGCGCGATCGGGCTGGCCGTGATCGTGTCCGTGTACGCCGCGGGCGCGGTGCCCGGCGAGTTCCTGCCCGGCGCGGAGGCGGCCTTCCTCACCTCGGCCGGGTTCGCCTCGCTGGCCTTCGTGGTCGCGCTCGTGCTGCACGGGCTCGGCCGCCGGGCACGGGTCGCCGTACCGGCGAACGCCTGATCCACAGGACACCGGACGGGCACCACTCCCGCGGGGGTGGTGCCCGTTACTGTTCCGTGGTGCCGAAGACCCCGACCACCACCGAGCGACCGACGGTCCGCGACGTGCTGGCGGGCGCGGTGGAGCAGCTCGGCGGCGAGGAGCGGGCCGGCCAGATCGCGATGGCGGAGGCGGTCGCCCGGGCGATTGGCTCCGGGGAGCACCTGCTGGTCCAGGCCGGCACCGGCACCGGCAAGTCGCTGGGCTACCTCGTCCCGGCGCTGCTCCACGACGAGCGGGTCGTGGTCGCCACCGCGACCCTCGCGCTGCAGCACCAGCTGGTCGAGCGCGACATCCCCGCTCTGCTCGGCGCGGCCGAGCACCTCCTGCCCGGCGGGACTCCGTCGTACGCCGTCCTCAAGGGCCGCTCCAACTACGCCTGCCTGCATCGGGTCCGCGAGGGTGTGCCCGACGACCAGGGCGTGCTGGTCGACGTGCCCGAGGGGACGATGGGCTCCGAGGTGCTCAAGCTGCGTGCCTGGGCCGAGCAGCAGGCCGAGACCGGCGGTCCCGGCGACCGCGACTCCGCGCCCAAGCACACCGACAAGCTGTGGCGGCAGGTCTCGGTCAACCACCGCGAGTGCCTCGGCGCGACCCGCTGCCCCTTCGCGCAGGAGTGCTTCGCCGAGCGCGCCAAGGAGAAGGCCGCCCAGTCCTCGGTGATCGTGACCAACCACTCCCTGCTGGCGATCGACGCGATCGAGGGTGTGCCGATGATCCCGGAGTACGACGTCGTGGTGATCGACGAGGCCCACGAGCTCACCGCCCGGGTGACGCAGGCGGCGACCGACGAGCTGACCGTGCCCGAGATCGAGCGCGCCGCCCGCCGGTCGCAGAAGCACGTCGACGGCACCGAGGCCGACGACCTGGCCGATGCCGGCGACGCGCTGCGCGCGGCCTACGAGGAGACCGACGAGGGCCGCCTCGACACGCTCCCGACCGCGCTGGCCGACGCGCTCGTGCTCGTCCGCGACGCCGCGCGGGCGCTGGTGTCGGCGTTCCCCAAGGAGCAGCAGGGCGGCGGGGGAGAGGTCGACCCGGGCCGCACCCAGGCCCGCGGGTGGGTGCAGGAGATCTTCAAGACCTCCGAGCGGATGGCCGCCCACGTCGAGTCCGACGTCGTGTGGCTGTCCCGGCGCGAGCGGCAGCGCGGCGGCGACGTGCTGTGCGTCGCGCCGCTGCAGGTCTGGGGCCAGCTGCGCTCCAAGCTGCTGGCCGAGAAGACCGCGATCTTCACCAGCGCCACGCTCATGCTCGGCGGCGACTTCGCCTCCGTCGCGACCAGCATCGGGCTCAAGCCGTCCGAGCGCGTCGAGGACACCGAGGTGCCCGATCTGGTCGAGGCTGCCGAGGTGCCCGAGGTCGAGGAGGAGCGCGACCGCCGTGAGCCCTGGCGCGGGCTCGACGTCGGCTCGCCGTTCGACTACCCCCGGCAGGGGATCCTGTACGTCGCCCGGCACCTGCCGCCGCCCGGCCGCGACGGCATGGGTGCCGCGACGCTCGACGAGATCGTCGGGCTGGTCGACGCCGCCGAGGGGCGCACGCTCGGGCTGTTCTCCTCACGCCGCGCGGCGGAGGCGGCGGCCGCGGCCGTCCGCGAGCGGCTGCCGCACCTGACGATCCTCGCCCAGGGCGAGGCCCAGCTGCCCGAGCTCGCGCGGCTGTTCGTCGAGGACCCGCACGCCTGCCTGTTCGGCACGCTGTCGCTGTGGCAGGGCCTCGACGTGCCCGGCGACACCTGCCAGCTCGTGCTGATCGACCGCATCCCGTTCCCGCGGCCCGACGACCCGCTGATGTCCGCGCGGCAGCGCGCGGCCGACAAGGCCGGCGGCAACGGCTTCATGGCGGTCGCCGCGACCCACGCCGCGCTGCTGCTCGCGCAGGGCGCCGGCCGCCTGATCCGGACCACCGCCGACAAGGGCGTCGTGGCGATCCTCGACCCGCGGCTGGTGACCGCTCGCTACGGCCGCTTCCTCGCCGACTCGCTGCCGCCGATGTGGCGCACCACCGACCGCGACGTCGTGCTGACCGCCCTGAAGCGGCTCGCCCAGACTTGAGCTGCTCGTCAGCCGCCCCAGATGTCCTCCACCAGCCGTCCGGCCGACTGCAGGCCGGCCAGCCAGGCCTCGGCGTCCTTCTCGCCGGTGCCCGTGCGGTCCCGGAAGATCGTCGTCAGCGAGGCGCGCACCCCCGGCGCGATCGTCGCCGCGTTGCCGCAGACGAGCACCACGGCGTCGCGCTGGAGCAGGTCCCACACCTCGTCGGCGCGCTCGAGCATGCCCGCCTGGACGTAGCGCCGCCCCTGTCCGGGTGCGTCGGAGTAGCACCGCTCGACGCGCACCACGCCCTGCCGCTCGTAGTCGGCGAGCTCGTCGGCGTACAGCAGGTCCGTGTCGGGGTTGCGACAGCCGAAGAACAGCACCGACGGGGCGATCGGCACGCCCTGCTCCTTCTGCTTCGCGCGCTCCTGGAGGAACCCGCGGAACGGCGCCAGCCCGGTGCCCGCCCCGGCCATGATCATCGGCACGTGCGGGTTCTCCGGCGGCGCGAACGGGATCGAGGGCGGTCGCACGAAGACGAACACCGTGCCCTTGGGCGGGGCCTCTGCCAGGTGGTTCGAGCAGACACCCTCGTAGGTGCCGGCACCCGACCGGGCAGGCGCCTCGAGCACACCCGTGGTGATGCTCGCGACGTCCGGGCTGGCCAACGGCGAGGACGAGATCGAGTAGTAGCGCGGGCGGAGCGGGTGCAGCAGGTCCAGGAAGACCTCGAACGGCAGCCGGCAGGACGGGTACTCCTCGAGCAGGTCGAGCACCGAGCGGTTCGGCTCGTACACCTTCTCCCGGTAGGCGGCGTGCGCCGGCTCGTCGTCGCCGGCCATCGACTCCAGGGCCGCCTTCTCCTCGGGGTCCTCCGTGTACCGGGCGAGGACCGCGAGGTCGTCGCGGCTCGCGACGTCCTGCAGCTCCACGCAGGTGCCGAGGACCCCGAGCAGCGGCGTCGGTTCGTCGATCGGGAGGTGGGTGTGCGACCCGCTGTTCGGGATGATGGTGATGTACTGCCCGCCGTCGAGCCCGAAGTGCGCCATCACCCGCCCGATGGACTCGATGCGGTTGCGCGGGAGCACGCCGAGGTGGTCCCCCGCCCGGTACGTGAGGCCCGTCGGCAGGGCGACCTCGATGTGCCGCACCGAGCGGCTCGGCGGCTCGCCGTCGGAGGAGCCGATCAGCTCCCGGTTCTCCCGCACCAGGCCCGCGTGCGCCTCGTAGGAGACGATCACCGGGTTGCTCACCTGACGGTTGGTCAGCGTGATCGCGAGGCGGGGCCCGCGCGCGGCGGCCGTGGCCACCTCGTCGGGGAGGTCCAGCGCGCGGGCGATGTCGGCCCACATGTCACCGTGCCAGGCGCGGTAGTCGGCGTCGAAGTCGCCGGCGGCGTTTCCGGCGCCGCGGGGGTGGATCCGTTCCGCGCCGTGCTTCTCGAGCTCCTCGTCGATCAGGGTGGGGATCGCCTGGTACGTCGACGCCCACTCGGTGTTGCCGCACCCGAAGACCGCGTAGGACACGCCTCTGGCGGCGTCAGCCTTGGCGCCGGAGATCCAGCGGCAGAACTCCGCGGCGTTGTCGGGCGGGGTGCCGTTGTACGACGCCGTCACCACGATCAGCGCCCCGTCCCGCGGCAGGTCGTCGACGTGGTCGTCCAGGGGGCCGACCGTCACGTCGAAGCCGCGCTCGGTGCCCTCCTGCGCGATCCGGGTCGCGATCGACTCGGCCGTGCCGAGGTTGGACCCGAACAGCACCGACAGCCGGGTGCCGTGGCGGGGGACGAGCAGGGTCGGCGTGGCGGCCGTCGCTGTCGCCGCGGTGGTCGTCGGGCCGGCGTCCCGCCGTACCTCGGCCGGCGCCGCCCGGTCCACGTGGTGGCCGGGACGCGGCCGCACCTGGATCCGGAAGTCGGCGGGCTTGACCGTCAGCGTGGTCTTGGTCCGCAGCTGGTAGTCGAGGTGGTCGACGAGATCACAGCGCTGCAGCAGCATGCCGAGGACCAGGGTCGCCTCCTGCAGCGCGAACTGCCGGCCGATGCAGGCACGCAGGCCGGAGCCGAACGGCTTGTAGGCGTTGGGCGACAGCGCGGCCACCCGCTCCGGCGACATGTGGTCGGGGTTGAACTCCTCGGCGTCGGGCCCCCAGACGGAGGCCGCGCGGTGCAGGATCGGGGTCAGCACCGTGATGGCCGTGTCGGCGGGAAGGTGGTACCGACCGCCGATCGTGGTGTCCTCGCGCGGCCGACGGGTGAAGCCCGGCGCGGTCGGCCACAGCCGCAGGGACTCGTCGAGCACCTGCCGCACGTAGGTGAGGCGGTGCACCTGCTCGAAGGTGGGGGCGGCGGTGTCCCCGAGCACCTCGTCCACCTCGCGGCGCGCCCGCTCCATGAACGCGGGGTTCTTCAGCAGGTAGTAGATGGCGAAGGACAGCAGGCCCGACGTCGTCTCGTGACCGGCGATCAGGAAGGTGATGCACTGGGCGCGGATGTTGACGTCCGGCAGCCCCTCCCCGCTCTGCTTGTCGACGCCGGTCAGCATCCGGCCCAGCAGGTCCGTGGTGTCACCCTCGGCGCCCTGGGCGCGACGCTCCGCGACCAGCCGGTCGACCAGGTCGTTCATGAACGCCTGGTCCTCCTCGAGCTGCCGCTGGGCGCGGATCCTCAGGCGGGTCTGGAACGGCAGCTGCCGGGCCCGCGCCTGGGACTCGGACAGGGTGCGCACCATCGCCTGGACGAAGGGGTGCGGGGTGTCGCGGTAGAAGGAGTTGAAGCGGTAGCCGAAGCCGCACAGCGCGATGGTGTCGAGCGTCAGCCTCGTCATGTCGTCGGGGACGTCGACCTCGTCGCCGGGGTTGAGCCGCGTCCACTTGTCGAGCAGCTGCTCGGCGATGTCGACCATCTTCGGCATGTAGTCCCGCATCGCCTGGAGGCTGAACGGCGCCATCAGGATGTTGTGCGCGCGGCGCCAGAGCGGGTCGTCGGTCTCGGAGGTGAACAGCCCGCTGTCCGCGGCTCCCTCCCTCAGGTTGGCCAGCCCTCCCGAGACGAGCTTGTCGAAGCGGGTGTCGTCGCAGACCTCCTCGACCAGCTCCGGGTCGGAGAGGATCAGCCGGAATCCCCCCGGGAGGGTGAGCTTGAAGATGGGGCCGTAGTCCCGGGCCATCGCCATGAAGCCCTCGATGGGGTTGGCGGCGTCGATGTCGAACACGTTGCCCACCACGGGCAGCCCGTGCGGCCCGGGGATCTCGTCGAGCTCGATCGTCGTGGTCATGGGTGCTCCTCTGCGGTGTCGGGCGGTGGGGGCGGGGTCCGGCCGCGGTGCGCGGCGTGCCGGGGGGAGACCTTCACCAGCAGGACGCCGCTCAGCAGCAGCACCCAGGCCGGGAAGACCGTCAGGGTCGCGGGGTGGAACGTCGTGCTGACGAGCAGGAAGGTCGCGCCGAGGTAGCCGAGAAGCGCCACCCAGCGGGGCAGCAGGGCACGGCGGCGGGTCAGGGTCGTGGTGGTGATCATGTACATGCCGGCGGCGCGGACCCCGAAGACGAAGAGCATGCCGTAGCCGACGCTGGTGAGGGTCCGTGCCACCGCGGGGTCGGGCAGCGGGCTCGTGGACAGCACCGTCAGCAGTGCCACGCCGGCCGCCGCCGCTGTGCCCGCGAAGAGCATGCAGACGAAGAGCACCCCGGAGGTCACCTGCAACCACCGGGGCACCTCCGACGCGCTGCCGGGCAGCGCGTCGACCAAGGTGCGGGTCGCGCCCATGTGCCACAGGAACGCGATGCCCGCGAACGGCACGAAGTACAGGCCGGCCGTGACGAGTACGTTGCCCCGGCCCACGGTGTAGAACGAGGCATAGACGTGGTCGGCCGCGTCGAGGCCGGGAGCCTGCCGCATCAGGACCAGGGACGTGACGAACAGGCCCGAGAACAAGATCCCGGAGACCGAGACGGCACGCGCGAGCGCGCGGATCTCGCGTGTCCACGGGCCCGGGTCCGGCCGGACGGTGCCGCCTGGCGGGGTCCTCGACCTGGTGCTCGACCTGGTGCCCGAGCGGGGCATGAGCTCGCGGACCTCCCTCCCTCGACGCGCGTGTCCCCGTCCCGGGACGACACGCGACGTTCCAGCGAAACACCGCACCGCGAGATGTCGTAGACACCTTTGACCCGTGGTCCAGATAGTCATTCGGAGGGGTGCGTGGGCGGGGGCCGCCGACCTACCGTGGTGCTGAGGTGAGGCGATGGTGGACGACCGCACCACCTGCGTGGTCGTCGGCGGCGGTCCGGCCGGCATGGTGCTGGGCCTGCTGCTCGCGCGTGCCGGGGTCGAGGTCCAGGTGCTCGAGAAGCACGGCGACTTCCTCCGGGACTTCCGCGGCGACACCGTCCACCCCTCGACGCTCCAGCTGCTCGACGAGCTCGGCCTGGGCGAGGAGTTCGCCGGGCTGCCGTACAGCCGCGTCGACGAGGTCGCGTTCCCGGTCGGCGAGGACCAGGTGGTGGTCGTGGCCGACTTCCGCCGGCTCCGGGTGAAGTACCCGTACATCGCGATGGTGCCCCAGTGGGACCTGCTCGACCTGCTCGCCGACGCCGGGCGGCGCGAGCCCGGCTTCACCCTGCGGATGAGCACCGAGGTGACCGGGCTGGTCCGCGAGCAGGGACGGGTCCGGGGCGTGGTGTACCACCGGCCGGACGGGACCGTCGGGCAGATCGAGGCGGACCTGGTGGTCGGCTGCGACGGTCGCTGGTCGACGGTCCGCCGTCAGGCAGGGCTGCGGCCACGCGAGTTCCGCGTCCCGATCGACGCCTGGTGGTTCCGGCTCCCGCGCGCGGCCACGGACGCCATGTCGGCGCTCACCCCGCGCGCCGCCCCGGGCCGGTTCGCCGTGGTGATCCCGCGCACCGACTTCCTGCAGATCGCCTACATCGGCCGCAAGGGCACCGACCCCCAGGTGCGGGCCCGGGGGATCGAGGCGTTCCGGCGCGACGTCGCCGAGCTGATGCCGGAGCTCGCCGACCGCCTGGGGGAGCTGGGCTCGATGGACGACGTCAAGCACCTCGACGTGCGGGTGAACCGGCTGCACCGGTGGCACGTCGACGGTCTGCTGTGCATCGGCGACGCGGCGCACGCGATGTCCCCGGTAGGTGGCGTCGGCATCAACCTCGCCGTGCAGGACGCGGTGGCGGCCGCGACGCTGCTGGCCGAGCCCCTGCGGCGGGGCGCGGCGACTCCTGACAGGCTGCGGGCGGTCCGCAACCGCCGCCTCGTGGCGACGGTCGCGGTCCAGTCGCTGCAGCGGCTGCTGCACCGCGGCCTGGTGCGGCCGATCCTCGACGGGCGACGGACCGGTCCACCGAAGCCGCTGCTGGCGCTCCTCCACGGCGTGCCGCGGACGACGTCGGTGACCGCCTACCTGATCGGCGTCGGCTTCCGGCCCGAGCACGCCCCGCCGTTCGCCGTACGCCGCGTCACCGGATGACGAACCGGAACGTGAACGCGGTGCCCTGGCTGTTGCGTGCGGCCAGGTGCATCACGCCACGCGCGCGGGCGTAGGCGCCGGTCCCGCCGGTGATGGCCATCACCGACGGGTGGGCGTCGTAGAACGGCCCCTCGACGGTCAACGAGCCCTTGCCGAGCCACGTGGTGAAGGAGCACTGCCAGGCCTCGCCGACCACCGTGCGGATGCACGAGCCCTGGTCCCGACCGACCTTGCGGGAGTTGGTGCGGTCGTAGACCGGGTTGGCGAACGTGAGCAGGTCTCCGTTGCTGTCGCCGTCCGGCGCGAGGTCCACGAGGGCGTCCGAGACGGCATGTTCGACGACGGTGATGCGGGGGGCGGCACGCTCGCCCTGGGCCGCGGAGACCGTGAGCACGGTCCCGGCGACGACGGTTGCCACGGTGCCGGCGACGACGACTTTGCTGCGCATCTGGCTCTCCCATCTGTTGTACGACACGCCACAGGGTCGTGCGACGGGGAGAGCCGGGCACCCGATGTCTGTCGGCCCTGGGCCCACGTTAGACCCGGGCGCGGGAGCAGGGACAGCGCCACAAAGCCACGCGAAACCGCGCTTACCCGCTCAGGCGGCCCGCCGGACGAGCTCTTCGAGCAGGGCGGGCGCGTCGGTCACCGGTGGCAGGGCGGCCACCTCCGCGGCCAGGTCCCGGGCCTCCGCCCGGTGTCCTGGGTCGCCGAGCAGCCGCTCGAGAGCCGCCGGCAGCCCGGCGACTCCGTCCGGCCCGCCGTCCAGCCGCACTCCGGCGCCGACGGCGGCGAGGTGGTCGGCGTTGAGGAACTGGTCGAACGAGAACAGCGGCAGCACCACTTGCGGCACCCCGTGCACCACGGCCGTCATCGTGGTGCCGAAGCCGCCGTGCCCGACCACCGCCGCGGCCACGGGCATCACGGTCGCCTGCGGCCACCACCGCTCGACGTGCGCGTTGGCGGGGAGCGGCCCGAGGTCGGACGGGTCGAGCGCGCTGCCGGTCGTCAGCAGCAGCCGGTACGGCGCGTCGGCGAGCACGTCGACCGCGCGCCGGTAGACCGCCCGGAACGTTCCGAGCCCGGCCGTCACCGAGCCGAACGTGACGTACACCAGGGGCGCCTCCGGGTCGCCCCAGGGAGGCGGCAGCGCGGGTGCCACCCGCGCGTCCTCGACCCGGAACCGGTGCGGCACGACCGGCGGCTCGCCGCGTGCACCGTCCAGCGTGGGCGGCACCCCGGTGAGGAGGGGAGCCGCGGCCGAGGCCTTCTCGCACCGGCCGGGGGGAAGTCCGGCCAGTGCGTCGAGCTCGGCGAAGGGCTCGGCGAGGTGCGGCGCCATGTCCTCCACGACCCGGGTCATCCCGATGGCGACCGTCGCGTGCGGCACCCCGGAGGCCTCCGCGGCAGCGAGCGAGCCGAGCTCGGCCGGCTCGCGCAGCACGAGGTCGGGGTGCCACCGGTCGATCGTCGCCAGCACACCGGGGAGGGCGGCCTGCGCGTCGAGCCGGCCGAACACCTCGCGGACCACCACCTCGTCGGCCTCCTCGGCCGGGAGCTGCGGCAGCCGGGCGAACGTCGCCTGCAGCTGCTCCGCGGGCGCGTCGGCGAAGGGGTGGTGCGCGAACTCTCTGCGCGCCACGTCGTCGGCGAAGGAGGCCGGCGCCGCGACGGCGACCTCGTGGCCGGCGTCGCGCAGCGCGTGGGCGAACGGCACCAGCGGGCCGAAGTGGCCCGCTCCCGCGGTCGACGCGACCAGCACGCGCATGTCGCGGATCGTGGCACGACGCGACGGCGTGCCGGAACCGCCCGGCCGGGTGGCTCGGAGATGGTCAGGGCCGCCGGGCGCGCCAGGCGTCGATCGCGACGACCACGATGTCGGCGACGCTGGGCTCGTGGGCGACCGCGTCGACATCGAGCCAGGCCGCGAAGTCCGTGCTGCCGCCGACCTCCAGGGTGCCGAGCGTGCCGCCGGTGACGGAGGCCCGGTAGATGACACGCACCGACTTGAACGGCCGGCCGGAGACGCGCGACGTCCCGGTCCACGAGTGCACCACGAGCGGGTCGTGCAGCTGCACGTCGTGCCCGGTCTCCTCGAGGGCCTCGCGCACGACCGCCTCCTCGACGGTCTCGTCGAACTCGACCCCGCCGCCGGGCAGCGACCAGCACGGCGTTCCCGAGCCGGAGCCGTTGAACCAGGTGAGCAGGACTCGGTCGTCCTCGACGACCAGGGCATAGGCGGCGAGCCGGGTGTCGTACTCCGTGTAGTGCACGTCGGCACGCTAGCGATGAGTTCCGGCCGTCCCTGCGGTCGACACGGCATGGCACACACGCACACGCGGCACGAGGTGGGCGCCGACCCCGACCTGCAGGCGGAGCTCCGCGACGTCCTGGACGCCAACCGGTTCATGGTGCTGGGCACGGTCGGGCCGGACGGGCACCCCCGCGTGAGCCCGGTGTACTTCACCCACGACGGCTACCGCCGGCTCTACTGGGTGTCGTCGCCGGACGCGCAGCACACGCACAACGTGCACGGGCACCCGGAGGTCGAGGTCGTCGTGTTCGACTCCACGCGCGTCCCGCGCGAGACGCAGGCGGCCTACCTGCGCGGCACCGCCGTCGAGGTTGCCGGACCCGAGCTGGCGGACGAGTGCGCGCGGGCGTTCGCGAGCGTGGGCGAGGGCGCGCGGCCCTTCACCCCCGAAGAGCTCAGCGGCGACGCGGACCTGCGGCTGTTCCGGCTGGACGTCCGGGAGTACGCCGTGCACGTGCGCGGCGGCTCCGCACGCGGGCTCGGTGTGGACACGCGGTTCGGCATCACGATGCCGGACGCCGGTTAGCCGAGCCGCGACCGCCCGTCGTACCCACCGCGCGGCTCCCCGAGACCGAAGAACGCGCCGACCGTCGGCGCCACGTCCATCGTGCGGGCGACCGCCGTCGAGCTCACACCCCGTCGGACGACCCGGTGACCGCCGGACACGAAGAACGGGATCGGACGCGTGGCCGGGTGGCCGTGGTTGCCGGGGATCGGGTTGGCGTAGACCTCGGGGTCGCTGAACCGCCAGCCCGCCTCGCAGTAGACGACCAGGTCGCCCGCCTCCGGGCCGAGGCGCAGGGCAGCCGGCTCGTGCGAGGAGAGCACGCCCTCCACGCCGGCCACCACGGCACGCATCCGCGCGACGGCGGCGTCCCGCTCTTCAGCAGCGCCGGTCCAGTAGAGGAGGTCGGCGCCGCCGTTGTCGGCGATCTGGACGTTCCCCGCGAGCAGCGGGTCGGCGTCCAGGGCGGGCGCGAGCGACACGACGCGGTGCGGGAGCGACCAGTCCATCGAGTGGTCGGCGAGGACGACGACCACGGCGTCCTGCCAGCGGCCTGTGTCCTTCAGCATCGACACGAAGCGCGCTACCTGCTGGTCCACCGACACCAGCGCGGCGGTGCGGGCGGCCTGCAGCGTGGTGCCGGTCAGGTCGGAGTGACCCACCCGGTCGCAGTCGCCGAGGTTGACGAACACCAGGTGCGGGTCGAGCTCGCGCACCATCGCGATCGCGGCGTCCATCGTGAACTGGTCCGGCGCGTGGCCGCTGACGGGCACGACCGGCGCGGGCTCCCAGCGGTGCGTGGCGCGGGTGCCGAAAATGCCGTAGAGGTACTCCTTCGACAGCACCGTCCCGGTCGTCAGGCCGTGCGGGCGCATCCGTTCCAGCAGGGTCGGGAACCGCAGGTCGTCGGGCCGGTCGAGGTCGCGCACCGCCTGCTCGCCCCGGTCGTAGACGGAGTTGGCGGGGACGCCGCTGCGGTCCGGCCGGACGCCGGTCATCATCATCACGTGGTTCGGGATGGTCTCCATCACCGGAAGGGACCGCGCGCGGGGGAAGTCCGTGCCGTCGCTGCGCAGGCCCGCCAGGTGCGGCGTGAGCGCGGTGGTGATCTCGCCGGGCTTGCAGCCGTCGACGACGAGCACGTAGGCCCGCCTGCGCGTCGCGGCGTGTGCCGTACCCGTGGCGCCGCTGGAGAACAGCAGGGTGGCGCCACCCGCGGCCCCGACCTGGAGGAAGGCGCGGCGCCTCACGCGACCGGCCCGTCCACGGGACGCACCTTCTGGGTGGTGGCGTCGGTCGCCCACGACGCCGTCCACGTCGAGCCGGCGTTGCGGTCGGCCCGGTCGCCGATGACGTAGTAGTCCATCTGCGTCCGTGCGCCGGTCACGTCGAGGACGGCGTAGCCGTGGTCGTCGAAGTTCAGGTACTTCACGTGCCGGTTGGCCGTCTTGATCGCGGTCTCGACGCCGATCGACGTGGTGCGCGGCGGGCTGCCGGTGATGTCCTTGAGGTTGTTGCTGGTGACGCTGGTGCCGACGAACTCGGTCGCGACCGACGGGCTCAGCGGGTAGGTGCCGGCGTCGAGAGGCAGGTCGCAGGCCCACCCGGAGTGGATGTCGCCGGTCAGGAACACCGTGTCGGTGATGCCGTTGTCGGCGAGGAACCGGAACACCTCGCGGCGGTCGGCGGTGTAGCCGTCCCACTGGTCGACGTTGTACGGCAGGCCGTCCTCCGGCAGGAGGCCCGTGACGTCGTTGACGCCGCGGGAGAGCTCGGCCGGCAGAGGCGGGAAGACCACCGGCGCGATCATCACGGGGTTGCCGACCAGCTTCCACTGCGCACGGTCGCTGGCCAGCGACTCCTTGAGCCAGGCCATCTGCGCGTCGCCGGTGACCGTGCGCGCCGGGTCGCTGACACCGCCGTCGGTCGACGGCACCGGGGGAGCGGGCTGCGCCGCCTGCTGGTCGCGGTAGCTGCGCAGGTCGAGCATGCTCAGCTCGGCGAGCGTCCCGAACCGCAGCCGCCGGTAGAGCCGGGTGCCGTCCCCTACGTCCGCGGTACCGCCGAGGCGCACCGGCATCCACTCGTCGTACGCCCGGTGTGCGGCGGCCCGTCGGGCCAGGTAGTCGCCCTCGTCGGGCTGGTGGTTCTCCGCGCCCGCGCGCCACTGGTCGTTGGCGACCTCGTGGTCGTCCCAGGTGACGACGAACGGGACCCGGGCGTGCAGCCGCTGGAGGTCGGGGTCGCGCTTGTACTGCGCGTGGCGTTGCCGGTAGTCGGCCAGCGCCACCATCTCGCGCGGCGGCTCGTGCGGCCGGACGTTGACGTTGGACCGGCCGTAGCCGTACTCGCCCGGGGCGTACTCGTACAGGTAGTCGCCGAGATGGATGACGGCGTCGAGGTCGTCGCGGTCGGCCAGGTGCCGGTAGGCGGAGAACCAGCCGGCCTGGAGGTTGGCGCACGAGACGACGCCGAAGCGGAGCCGGTCGGGGGAGGACCCGGCGGCCGGCGCCGTCCGGGTGCGGCCGGTCGGCCCGGCCACGCCGTCGTAGAGGAACCGGTAGAAGTACCGCGTCGCCGGGCTCAGTCCGCCGGCCTCGACCTTGACGGTGTGGTCGCGGCCGGGGCCGGTCGTGGTGGTTCCGCTGCTGACGACCCGGCGGAACCGGCGGTCGGTCGCGACCTGCCAGCGCACGCCGACCCGCGGGCCGCGCCCGGACCCGGGGGTGGCCGCGGCGGTGGGTGTCACGCGGGTCCAGAGGACCACGCTGCGGGGGTGCGGGTCGCCGGAGGCGACGCCGTGCTGGAAGTACGGCGGGGCCGCGTGCGCGTCGCCGGCGGTGAGGGTCACGGCGGCGGCGCCGGCGGCACCGGCGGCTCCGGTCAGCAGGGAGCGGCGGTCGAGGTCGGGTGGCGTCACAGGAGGGACAACGAGCGTCGCCGCCTGCGGTGACGGTGCGCGACGAGGGTTCACCCGGCGTTCACCCCGTACCGTCGTCGGCGTGGGCCCCTTCGTGCGGTCAGCCGGTGTGCGGGCAGGCGCAGCCGGTCTGGTGGCCTGCACGGCGCTCACCGCCTGCACGTCCGCGCCCACCGCGCCCACCGCGCCCACCTCGGACCCGGCGCCGCGGCCCGCCCGGGCACCGGCCTCGTCGGAGCCACCCTCCGCGACCGCCGCGCCCCCGGGCAGAACCTGCACCGAGCCGCTGGTGCTCACCCGGCCGCACGCGCGCGGTCCGTTCCGGCTCACCGCGCGCCAGGCCCGCGCCCGTGCGTCGGAGGCCGTGCCGGCCTCGCGGGTCGACGCCCGCGCCCGGGTCGCCGTCGTCGAAGGGATGCACCCGATGCGCCGGCCGCACGCCTACCCGCTGCGGACCGACACACCCTGCCCGGAGGAGTCGGTCCGGCCGGTGACGCTCACGGTCGTCGGTGACGTGATGCTGGCCCGCGGGGTCGCGACAGCTTCGGGCGGCGACCTGTCCCGGCCGCTGGCCGCGACGGCACCGCGGCTGCGGCGCGCGGACCTCGCCGTCGGCAATCTCGAGAGCACGCTGTCGCGCGCCGGGGCGCCGACCCAGGGCGGCGACTCGTTCGGCGCCGACCCGTCCGCGGCCGACGCCCTGGTCGACGCCGGCTTCGACGTGGTCGGCCTCGCCAACAACCACACCGGCGACTTCGGCCCGGCGGCGCTGGTGCGGACGGTCGCCCGCGCCCGGGCCGCGGGCCTGCGCACGTTCGGCGCCGGCCGGGACCTCGCCGCGGCGCGGCGTCCCGCCGTCGTCGAGGCGGGCGGGACGACGTACGGCTTCGTGGGGTTCAACGCGATCGGGGAGACCCCGGCCGCCGCGCCGGGGCGGCCCGGCGCGGTGCAGGTGGGCATGCCGCCGCGGACCGGGCCGCTGGACCGCGCCGGGCTCGACCGGTTCCTGCGCGACGTACGGCGGCTGGCGCGGCGGGTCGACGTCGTGGTGGTGCTGCCGCACTGGGGCGAGCAGTACGTCCACCGGCCGTGGCCGGTGCAGCGGCAGGTCGCGCGCGACCTGGTCGCGGCCGGTGCCGACCTCGTCGTCGGCGGGCACCCGCACCAGGTGCAGGGCACGTCGACGGTCGGCGGGGCGCTGGTCGTGCACTCGCTTGGCAACTTCGTCTTCGACATGGACTTCGCCGGCCCGACCATGGAGGGCGCCGTGCTGGAGACGACCTGGTGGGGCGGCGAGCTGAAGGCGGCCGAGCTCGTGCCGTACCGGATGGACGCGTCGTTCACGCCGCGCTGGCTGCGGTGGCCCGAGGCGCGGCGGGTGCTGGCGCCGGCGGCGCCGTTCAGCGGGCCGGCGTTCCGGTTCTGAGCCAGGCCCAGGCGAGCCGGCCGGTGCGGCCGAGCTGGGCCGTCGAGACGACCGCGGGGACGTCGCCGGCGGAGTGGTAGCCGGCGTAGGGCGTGCTCCCGAACCGGACGACGGGGTAGCCGGCCTTCTCGAACGACCAGTGGTCGCTGGCGGTGTTCTCGCACGGGGCGGCCGGGACGCCGATCCGCCGCGCGGTGCGCAGGACGGCGCGCTGCACCCGGTCGGCCGACAGCGGTCCGGTGCACACCGGGACCGTGCGGCCGACGCCGACCCGGTCGAGCGAGGCCATCGCCACCAGGGCGCGACGCTGCGCGCGCGGCATCGTCCGCACGTAGCGGGTCGAGCCGAAGTGGTGCAGCGCGTCGCCCGGCCCGCGCGGCTCCTCGGCGCCGAACGCCACGAACACGGTCGGCGCGCCCGGCTCCTCCCGCGCCGCCAGCCGCGCGAGCTCGAGCAGCACGGCGACGCCGCTGGCGTTGTCCTCGGCGCCGGGCGCGACCGCCACGGTGTCGAGGTGGGCGCCGACCAGCCGGTGCGGCCGCGACGGGTCGAACCCCGCTGGCTCCGCCACCACGTTGGACGACCGACCGGCCGCCACCGGCGCGCCCCAGGAGTCGCCGGCCGGGACTGGGAACGACGGCCGGCTCACGTCGTACCCGAGCGAGCGGAGGCGACCCGCGACCCAGCGGGCGGCGCGGTCGTACACCGGTGCCGTCGCGAGCCGCGGCCCGATCCTGCCGGCGAGGTGGCGGACGTCGGCCGTGGCCCGGGCTGCGTCGAAGCGGACCGGTTGCGGTGCGGGGGCGGTCGTCTTGGTCGACTCCGTGGGGGAGGCAGCGACCGTGGCCGTGGGGGAGGACGAGGTGCTGCCCTCGGGGCGCGCGGAGGGCTCGGGCGTGCAGCCGACCAGGGCGAGGCCCGCGACGACGCCGAGCAGGTACGAGCCCCTCATGCGACGAGCGTAGGGCGTGCCTCGCGTCCCCGGCCGTCGCGAGCGGTGTCATGTCGAGTGCCTCGCAAGGCGGAGGAGCGAAGGCGGCGCGAAGCGCCGTCGAGTCGAGTCCTTGTCGGGGTTCCCGCGGGAGCGCGAGCTCGCGAGCGTCTCCCGTGGGGTGGCACTGAACGCCGCGAGGCGCCGACAGGGCGGCGCGCATCAGGCCATGGGACGGGGAGTCACACCCTGGGGTTCGCGGCTGACAGGATGGTGGTCATGGCGTCCTTGTTCGTGGTCAGCGACGTGCACGGCTACGCCGACGACCTCCGGGAGTCGCTGCGCAGCGCCGGGCTCGTCGACGCCGACGACGCGTGGACCGGCGACGACGCGCAGCTGTGGGTGCTCGGCGACCTCATCGACCGCGGGCCGGACGGCATCGGTGCCATCGACCTGGTGCGCTCGCTGATGGGCCAGCGGCCCGGCCAGGTGCACATGCTCATGGGCAACCACGAGGCGCTGGCGCTCGGCTACAAGCTCTTCCCCGACACTCGTTTCGGCGAGGTGTGGGCGATCAACGGCGGCCACGCCAGCGACCAGGACCGGCTCACCGACGACCACGTCGCGTGGCTGCGCACGCTGCCGGTGCTGGGCCGGCACGGCGACTACCTGCTGATGCACTCCGACACCACCGACTACCTCGAGTGGGGCGACTCGGTCGACGACATCAACGGCACCGTCGCGTCGCTGCTGGAGGACGACGACGCGGAGGCGCACTGGGAGGTGTTCGCCTCGCTGACCAGCCGCTTCGACTTCGCGGGCAGCGACGGCGTGAAGGTCGCGCAGGACGTGCTGTCCACGCTCGGCGGCGGCTGCCTCGTGCACGGGCACAGCATCATCGGCACGCTGACCCAGCAGCCCTCGCACGAGATCGAGGGACCGATCGCGTACGCCGACGGACTGGTGGTCGCGATCGACGGCGGCCGCTACGACGGCGGACCGCTCCTGCTGGTCGAGCTCGCCTGACCGGGCCTGCGGCCCTGTGCCCCTGGGGTCAGACCCGGCGCAGGACCGCGGTGACCTTGCCCAGGATCGTGGCGTGGTCGCCGTCGATCGGGTCGTAGGCCTGGTTGTGCGGCAGCAGCCAGACGTGCCCGTCCTTGCGCTGGAAGGTCTTCACCGTCGCCTCGCCGTCGAGCAGCGCGGCCACGATGTCGCCGTTGTCGGCGGTCTGCGCCTGCTTGACCACGACGTAGTCGCCGTTGCAGATCGCCGCGTCGATCATCGAGTCGCCGACGACCTCGAGCATGAACAGCGTGCCGTCGCCCACGAGCGAGCGGGGGAGCGGCAGCACCTCCTCGAGGTTCTCCTCGGCGAGGATCGGGCCGCCGGCCGCGATCCGGCCGACCAGCGGGACGAGCTGCGGCTGCGGCTGGGCGTCGCCGATGCCGGTCACGTCGCCGGTGTCGCCCGGCTCGCCGGCGAACGCCGCCGGCTCGGCGGCTGCGCCGCCGCTGCCGGGGTCGAAGACGGAGAGCGCGCGCGGCCGGTGCGGGTCGCGCTTGAGGTAGCCCTTCTCCTCCAGCACGCGCAGCTGGTGGGCGACCGAGGATGAGCTGGTCAGCCCGACCTGCTCGCCGATCTCCCGCATGCTCGGGGGGTAGCCGCGGTGCTCGATGGAGTCCTTGATGACGGTGAGGACACGCTGCTGCCGGGGCGTGAGGCCGGAGGCGTCGGGAGGTCCGTCGGGCAGCTCGGTGACGGTGCCGTGCCCTGATGCGGTCTTCTTGCCAGCCATCGTGCGTCCTCACGTCGGGTGCCCCGGTGACCCCGTGGTCCTGGTCTGGGCCGTGGTCCCGGTCCTGCGCGGCCCTGCTCGGCCACAGCGGCCCAGTGCCGTCACCGTAGGGCAGAGCACCCTCCGGGTTCAAACACTTGTTCGAACGGCGTGTCGTGGTGGGATGCCGGGCATGACGCCCGCCGCCCCCGCTCCCGTCGCCGTCGTCACCGGGTCCGCCCGCGGGATCGGGCGGGGCATCGCGCAACGCCTGGTGGCGCGGGGGTACGCCGTCGTCGTCACCGACGTCGACGGCCCCGCGGCCCGCCGTACAGCCGAGGAGGTGGGGGCGGTCGCCGGCCTCGCCCAGGACGTCCGCGACGAGGCGTCGCACGCGGCGGTGGCCGCCGAGGCCGCCCGGCACGGACGCCTCGCGGTGTGGGTCAACAACGCCGGCGTCGGCGACGACGGGACGTTGGTCGGCGTCTCGTCGGAGTCGGTGCGCCGGCTCGTGGACGTCAACCTGCTCGGCGTGCTGTGGGGGATGCGCGCGGCGCTCGCGGCGTTCGGTCCGGAGGGCGGCGACGTGGTCAACGTGGCCTCGGCCTCGGCGCTCGGGCCGGTCCCCGGGCTCGCGGTGTACGCCGCCACGAAGGCGGCCGTCGTGTCCGTCACCACCTCCGCGTCCATCGAGGCACCGCGCGGGGTGCGCCTCCATGCGCTCTGTCCCGACGGCGTCGATACCGCGATGGTCGCCGCCATGGACCCGGCTGGCCCGGCCCGCGCGATGGTGCACTCCTCCGGGCGGCTGCTCACCGTCGACGAGACCGCCGACGCCGCCGTCGCCCTGGTTGGCAGCGGCCGGGTGGTCCGCACGCTGCCGACCTGGCGCGCGCCGCTGATCCGGTCGGGGTCGCTGCTGCCCTCCAGGACGGGGCCGGCGTTCCGCGTGTTCGAGCTGGTCGGGCGCCGCGTGATGCGGCGACACGCTCGAACACGTGTGCGACCGGAGGCTTGATTCGTTCGAACACGTGCTCTACGGTCGAACTTGTGTTCGATCGAACAGGCTTTCGACTCCGGGCAGGGTCCGGGCGGGGCGGGTTCGCGAAAACTGTCGGTGGGGCTCGATACACCTTCAGCCATGGACACGCTCACGCACCGCACCACCGCTTCCTTCCCCCGGAGGTCTGAGATGAGCACCCTCGCCGTCGCACCTGGTTATGCAGCGCCCCGCGAGCGCGCGGTCCGTGCCGCCCGGCCGGCCCGGCCTGCCGCCCGCGCCGCGGCCCCGGCGCCCGCCGCCCCGGTCCGCCTCACCCGGCGCGGCCGGCTGGTCGTCACGCTGCTGTTCGTCGTGGCGCTCACGGTGCTCGCCACGGTGTTCGGCGCCACGTCCGCCGCGACCGGGGAGGCCGGCACCCCGGTGCCGACCCGCACCGTCGTGGTCCAGGAGGGCGACACGCTGTGGGCGATCGCGGGCGAGGTGGCCGCGCCCGGCGACGTGCGCGAGATGGTCCACCGCATCCAGGAGCTCAACGCGCTGCCCGGGTCCGGCCTGACGCTCGGCCAGGAGCTGGCAGTGCCGCTGGGCTGAGCGCCCGCGCACGTCGGGCGACCGACCAGGCGACCGACAACAGACGTGCCTCGACCTCCTCGACCCGGGTCCGCAGGCATGAGGGGAAGAAGGGCGGAGCCGCTGCCCGTGCGGCTCCGCCCTTCGTCATGTCCGGCGTCAGTGCGCGCGCTGGGTGGCCGCGTCGGCCAGGTCGCGCAGCGCCGACCGGGCGGTGCCCGTGATCGGTGCCGCCTCGAGGGCGGCCAGCGCCGCGGAGGTCAGCGCGTCGATGCGGCGCTCCACGTCGTCGGCCGCACCCGACGCCTCGATGACCGCGCGCAGGTCGGCGACCTCGTCCTCGTCCAGCGGCCGGCCGAGCCCAGCGTCGAGCCGCTTCGCGTCGGCCGCGCCGGCGCCCTCGAGCGCGAGCGCCACCAGGACGGTGCGCTTGCCCTCGGTGAGGTCGTCGCCCGCGGGCTTGCCGGTGACCTCGGGGTCGCCGAACACGCCGAGCAGGTCGTCGCGCAGCTGGAACGCCTCGCCGAGCGGGAGCCCGAACGCCGACAGCGCGTCGATCGTCGCCGGGTCCGCGCCGGCCAGGGCGGCGCCGACGTGCAGCGGCCGCTCGATGGAGTACTTCGCGGACTTGTAGCGCAGCACCTTCATCGCGAGGTCCACGTCGGACTCCCCGCGCGCCTGCACCGAGACGTCGAGGAACTGCCCGGCGATCACCTCGCTGCGGGTCAGGTCGAACACCGCGAGCGCGTCGCGCACCCGGTCGTGGGGGAGCCCGCAGCGGCGCAGCAGCTCGTCCGACCAGGACAGCAGCAGGTCGCCGAGCAGGATCGCTGCGGCGGCGCCGTACTGCTCGGGCGAGCCGGACCAGCCGAGCTCCCGGTGCCGCGCGCCGAACGCCGCGTGCGTGGCGGGACGGCCGCGGCGGGTGTCGGAGGCGTCCATGAAGTCGTCGTGCACCAACGCGCTCGCGTGCAGCAGCTCGAGCGAGGCGGTCGCCCGCACCAGGGCGGCCTGGTCGAGGACCTCGTCCTGCACGGCGCGGTAACCCCACCAGCAGAACGCCGCCCGGAACCGCTTGCCGCCGCGCACCGCGTCGTGCGCGGAGCGGACCAGCGCGTCGGCGTCGGGTCCCAGCGGCGCGAGACGGCGGGCCTGCTCGTCGACGAACGTGTCGAGCGCGGACTGCACCGCGGAGCGCAGCGTCGCGGGGTCCCAGGTCACCGGCGCAGCCTACGTCGGCCTCTCCTCACGTGATGGACCCGTCCGGGATGGGGCAGTTCCTCCACCTATCCTGGGGGCATGGCTCTCGGACTGCCCTCACGCATGCCCGGCGGTGCGTCCACCGTCCGGGAGCTGATCGCTGCCGGGGAGCGGTCGTTCTCGTTCGAGTTCTTCCCGCCCAAGGACGCCGAGGGCGAGCGGCAGCTCTGGCGCACGCTGCGTGAGCTGGAGCCGCTGAACCCGACGTTCGTCTCCGTGACGTACGGCGCCGGCGGGTCGACCCGCGACCGCACGGTCGGCATCACGGCGCAGATCGCCCACGACACGTCGATGACGCCGCTGGCGCACCTGACCTGCGTCGACCACTCGGTCGCGACGCTGCGGTCGGTCATCGGCTCCTACGCCGGCGCCGGGGTGCGCAACGTGCTCGCGCTGCGCGGCGACCCGGCCGGTGGCCCGCGGGCGCCGTTCGAGCCGCACCCCGAGGGTCTGCGCTACGCCGTCGAGCTGGTCGAGCTGACCAAGTCGCTCGGCGACTTCTGCGTCGGGGTCGCGGCGTTCCCGGAGCTCCACCCGTCGGCCGAGTCGGCCGACGCGGACGCCCGTGTGCTCGCGGCCAAGGCGCGCGCGGGCGCGGACTTCGCGATCACCCAGCTGTTCTTCCGGCCCGACGACTACTTCAGGCTCGTCGACCGGGTCTCGGCCCTCGGCGTCGACATCCCGATCATCCCGGGCATCATGCCGATCACGAACCTCGCCCAGGTCACGCGCATGGCCGAGCTCTCCGGTGCCGCGCTGCCCGACGAGGTGGTCGAGCGGGTGGCGCGCTTCGAGGGCGACCCCGCCGCCGTCCGCGCCGAGGGCATCCGGGTCGCGACCGAGCTGTGCGACACCCTGCTCGCCGGCGGCGCGCCGGGCCTGCACTTCTACACGCTGAACCGCTCGAAGGCCACGCGCGAGATCTTCTCCGGGCTGCGCACGGCGGTCGGGTGATGGCCGGCACCTCGATCACCACGGTGGGCGAGGGCCAGGCGTCCGGTACCCCGGACTCGCTGCGGCTGCACGTGTCCGTGCAGCACACGGCCGCGAGCGTCAGCGACGCCCTGTCGGGCTGTGCCTCGCGGCTCGAAGCCGCCGTCGCGGTGGCCCGCCGGTTCACCGAGCCGCACCGCATCGGGTCCACCGGGCTGCACGTCGACCACGAGTACACCGACCAGGGTCGCGCCACCACCGGGTGGGTCGCGCACCACGCGCTCCGCATCGAGGTGCCCGACGTGGCGGCGTCGGGGGACCTGGTCACCGCGCTGGCCGACGAGGTGGGTGACGCGCTGCGGGTCGGCCATGTCGAGATGTACCTCGCCGATCCGGCCGACCTCGCCGTCACGGCCCGCGCGGCGGCGTTCGAGAACGCCCGCGCCAAGGCCGACGAGCTCGCCGCGCTCGCCGGGCAGCAGGTGACCGGCGTCGTCTCGGTCGCCGAGGGCGCCGGGGTCCGTCCCTACGGCGTCGTCGAGGCCGCGCCGGCCGCGATGGCCAAGGTCGGCACGTCGTTCGAGCCCGGCTCGGCCACGGTCTCCGCGTCGCTCACCGTGGTCTGGTCGACGACGCCGGCGTAGCGCGCGGCACCTCCCCGATCCGTTCCGCCACGACGGCGGCGGTCAGGGTCGCGAACGGCAGCCCGCTGGTGCCCGCGACATGTGCGCCGGCGGCGTAGACCCCCTCGACCGGCGTGCGCGTCCCGAGCCGCTGCCGCACCGTCGCACGGCCCTGCCACAGCACGCCGTACGGCGACCCGCCCCACGCGACCACCTGCTCGCGCGGCGACCGGTCGACGCGCACGACGACCTGTTCCCGCACGTCGACGCCGCGGCGGGCCAGGGCGACCAGCACGTCCTCGGAGAGCCGGCCGCGACCGAGCACCGTCCACGCGGCACCACCCTCCGGCGCGGAACCACCGGTCCGCACCACGAGGGTCGGGTCGCCGTGCAGGACCACCTCGTGCGGCAGGTCCGGGACGTCACCGCGGAGGCCCAGGTGGCTGACGACCGGTGGGATCGCAGGCATGGTGCGGCGGACCCGGTCGGCGAGCGCGGGAAGGCCCCGCGGGTCGACCGCGACGACCACGACGTCCGCGTCCACCACGCCCGCGGAGGTGTCGACGCCGACGGCCCGGCCGTCACGCACGACGAGGTCGCGGACCGTGGTGCCCAGGCGCACGTCCACCCGGCGCTCGCCGAGCCTCCGGGTCATCGCGTCCGCCAGCGCGCCCAGCCCGCCGGCGACCGTCCAGGTGCCGAAGTTCTGCTCGACGTAGTCGAGCATCCCGACCCAGGCCGGGACGTTGCGCGGGTCGTGGCCGTCGAGGACGGCGTGGGTGAGGGCGAGGGAGCGGAGCCGCTCGTCCGTGCGGAACCTGCGACGTACGACGCCGTGCAGCGACGTCCGCGAGCTCAGCACGTCGCGGACGGCCGCGTCCTGGTGGTCGTGGTCCCAGGGCCGCTCGAGGTAGCCGCGGCGGAGCACGTCCCAGGTGCCGGCGAAGGAGTGCACGTGGTCGACCCAGGCCTGCCCCGCGGCGGGACCGAGCGCCTCGCCCACCGCGTCGAGCTGGCCCCCACGGCTGCCCGACGGCAACGCCAGCGTGGTGCCGTCCTCGAAGCGGTGCTCGCGCACCGGCTGGACCGGCACCAGGTCGAGCTCGCGCTCCAGCGGGCGGCCGGACTTGCGGAACAGGTCGCGCAGCACGGCGGGCAGCGCCGTCGCCGTCGGGCCCGTGTCCCAGCGGAAGCCCTCCCGCTCCAGGAAGCCGACCGCCCCGCCGAGCCGGTCCCGCCGCTCCAGCAGCACGACCTCGTGACGGTGCTTGGCCAGCCGCGCGGCCGCCGCGGTGCCGGCGATGCCGCCCCCGACCACCACCACGCGCGCCATGGCGGGGAGCCTACGGGTGGCCGGCGCCGTCCCGGCTGTCGGTCCGGGGTGGTGAACTTGGACTGTCCCACCGTCGTCCCCCCGACCGAGAAGGACCCTCGTCATGTCCGACCCGCGCCCCGCACCGGTGGCCGACCCGAAGTGGTGGACGCTCGCCGCGGTCTGCCTCGGCGTCTTCATGCTCCTGCTCGACATCACGATCGTGAACGTCGCGCTGCCCGACATCGCGACCGACCTCGACGCGTCGCTGTCCGACCTCCAGTGGGTGATCGACGCCTACGCCCTGTCGCTGGCCGCGCTGCTGCTCACGGCCGGGTCGTTGGCCGACCTCTACGGCCGCAAGCGCGTGTTCGTGATCGGCACCCTGCTGTTCACGGTGGGCTCGCTGGCCTGCGGCTTCGCCCAGGACGTGGTGTTCCTGTGCCTGTCCCGGGCCTTCCAGGGCATCGGCGGCGCGGCGATGTTCGCCACCGCTCTCGCCCTGCTGGCCAGCGCCTTCCGCGGCAAGGACCGCGGCACCGCGTTCGGTGCCTTCGGTGCCACCACCGGTGTCGCGGTCGCGGTCGGACCGGTGCTCGGTGGTGTGCTGACCAGTGGCATCTCGTGGCGCTGGATCTTCTTCGTCAACATCCCGATCTGCGTCGTCGCGATCGCGATGACCGCCGCCAAGGTGAGGGAGTCCCACGACCCGCGCGCCGGCCGGCCCGACTGGTTCGGCTTCGTGACGTTCTCGCTGGCGCTCGGCTCGCTGGTCTACGCCCTCATCGAGGCCGGGCAGCGCAGCTGGGGTGACCCGCGGGTGGTCACCTTCCTGGTCGCGGCGGCGGTCCTGCTCGTCGTGTTCCTCGTGGCGGAGGTCCGGGGCTCGCACCCGATGTTCGACCTCGGCCTGCTGCGCAAGCCGACGTTCACCGGTGGACTGGTCGCGGCGTTCGCCGTCTCGGCGTCGGTCTTCTCGCTGCTGACCTACCTCGTGCTCTACGTCCAGGGCGTGCTGGGCTACGACGCGGTCGGCACCGGCGTCCGGTTCCTCTACCTGTCGGTGGCGTCCTTCTTCGCCGCCGCGGTCGCGGGGCGCCTCACCTCGTTCGTGCCGACCCGGTGGCTGATCGGTCCCGGGTTCCTCGTCCTCGGCGTCGGGCTGGTCCTGCTCGGCGGGATCGAGCCCGACGACACCTGGACGCACCTGATCCCCGGACTGGTGGTCTCCGGCATCGCCGTCGGCATGATCAACCCGCCGCTCGCGTCCACGGCCGTCGGCGTGGTCAGCCCCGACCGGTCGGGGATGGCGTCCGGGGTCAACTCCACGTTCCGCCAGGTCGGGATCGCCACCGGCATCGCGGCGTTGGGCTCGATCTTCAGCCACCAGGTCTCCGACGCCGTCGCGTCCGGGCTCGGTGACAAGGTCCCGCCCGCGGCGCTGGAGGGGCTGACGGCCGCCCTGACCAACGCGCAGGTGGTCGCGGCGTCCGAGGGCGCCCGCCAGGCCGCCACGCAGCAGGGCGGTGCCGCCGCCGGGGCGCAGGCGTTCGACCTCGTCCACACGGTCGGCACGTCGGCGGTCGTCGACGCGCTGAACCACATCACGCTGATCGCTGCGACGCTCGCCTTCGTCGCCGGCGTGGTCTGCCTGCTGATGATCCGGCAGCAGGACTTCGTCCAGCACGAGGCCGAGGCGATGGCCGCCGTCGGCTGACCCTGCGATGGCAGCCGGGCGCTAGCCGGGGCGCAGGTCCGGCGGTACGTCGACGGGGCCGAACCCGGTGCCCAGCTCGGCGTCGAGGAAGGCCATGAGCGCGGCGTTGAGCGGACCGAGTCGCTCGCCGGGTGCCAGGTCGAGGTCGCGGAGCATGCAGAACGTGCCGACCGCGGCCGGACCGGCCAGCACGTGGCCGTCGGCGTCGTCCTCGCCCGCTGCGCTGAGACACGAGCCGTCCCAGCGGACCGGGAGCTCGCACGACTCCGCCGCCACCCGGCCCGTGCTCATGGCCAGCGCCTTCGCGACGCGGTGCCCGTCCATCGCGGGCAGCGCCCACGCCTCCAGCTCGGCCACGGTGACCTCGGGAGGGTGGTCGGCGAGCTGCGCGAGCTGGAGCAGCAGGAACGCCATGTCGTCCGTCGCCCGGGCCAGCGTGCTGAGGCCCCCGGCCATCCGGGTGTTGAGCTCGGTCGGACGGAACCCGTCGCGGGTCAGCACGCCGTCGATCCCGAACGCGCCGCGGTAGCCGACCCGCTCGCGCAGGTGCTCGCCGGTCCGGCGCACCAGGTCGCGCATCTGCGCGCGGTCGTCCTCCGGCGGGTCCCAGGTGGTGCCCTGCCCGCCGTACACGAAGCGGCGGTCCTGCCCGCGCAGGATCGCCAGCTCCACCGGGCGAAAGGCCGCGGTCCCGTCGGGGAGGACGATCCCGTGGATGCTGCACGGGACCCCGTCGAGGAACGGCAGCACCCGGACCCGGTCGCAGCGCGGCGCGAAGAACGCCAGCGCCGCGGCGCGGTCCTCCGGCGTGACCACCCAGCGGGTGAAGTCGCCACCGCCGTTGAAGCCGTCCCGGGCGTCACCGGCCCACACCGTGCCGGCGCCCTCGTCGAGCTCGTCGGCCGCCGCGTCGAGCGCCCCGGCGTCGACCGGCACGACACGCGCCGGTGCGTGCGCCGCGCCGACGGCGTCCCACACCGACTCGGCGAGCAGCTTGTCCTCCAGCGCGAGCCACGACGCGGGCCGGCCTCCGAGCACGGGGCGTCCGTCGAACGGCTCGTTGACCACGAACCAGCCCATCAGCCAGACCGCCTCGCAGTCCGGGTCGTACGCCGCCAGCGCGGCCGCCGCGGCGGGTGGCAGGTCGTGCACGAGCACGTCCGCCTCGCGCAGCTCCTCGGTCATCGACGGCGCCGGGGGCCGGTCGATGACGTGCACGTCGGCCTCGTCGTCGTCCGGGACCGGCCCGGCGCCCCGACCCGTCGCCAGGACCAGCGGCCTCCGTGCGCCCGCCTCGCGCAGCATCGACAGCCACGTGACCGAAGCGGCCAGCGGGACGAGGCCGACGACGACCTTGCGCCCTCCGAAGAGCCGGGCACCCAACAGGGCCTTCCACGCTGCGCGGGTCTGCTCGTCGGCCAGGTCCATCGGGTCAGGCTAGGAACCGGACGACACCCGCTGCGACCTGTTTTCCGTCCACCGCTTCCAGCCGCTCCGGATCTTCCGCACCAGCACCACGACGAGCGAGACGCCCGACGCCAGCAGCACGAGGGCCACGCCCAGCGCCAGCCACGGATGGGTGACCGCCAGCAGCACGACGGTCGCGACGCCGAGGTCCTCCGCGACGCTCGTCGTCGCGTTGGTGACCGGCTCGGGGGAGGTGTTGATCGCCAGTCGCAGCCCGGCCTTGACCCCGTGCGCGGCGAGCGCCGCACCTCCACCGACGACGGCGTAGACCGCCTGCTCGAGGGTGGAGACGTCCCCGGCGAGCAGCACGCCGATGACCGCGCCGATCGTCGGCCGGATCGCCGTCGAGATCGCGTCCCACGACGAGTCGACGTACGGGATCTTGTCGGCGACGAACTCGACCGCGTACAGCACGCCGGCCACCACCAGGACGTCGGTGCGGGCGAGCACGTCGGGCACCTGGGCGAGCTGCCAGAAGCGGTCGGCGAGGCCGAGCACCAGCACGACGAGGTAGGCGTTCACCCCGGTGGCGAGGCCGCTCGAGGCCACCAAGGGCATGAGATCCACGCCGCAACTCTAGGCGGGTGAGCCCGGGCACCCGCGGATCTGAGGACGCGCCCGGGCGTGGCCTCGGGCCGCCGCTCCCGTCCGGCACGAGTGGACCAACGGACTAAACCGTCCGGCCGAACCCCTTGACGAGCGCAACATCTGCCGGGTTGGCTTGGCACCGGCCCGGCACCCTTCCGGGCTCATCTCGGGAAAGGGAATGCGCGATGGCGCCCAGGTTCAGACGACTCACGCGGTTCGGGACGGGAGCGGTGGCGACGTCGCTGGCCCTCGCCGGGCTCGCCCTCACGACCCCCTCGGCCTCCGCGACGGACTGGAGCGCGTGCCTGCAGGGCTCCGGCGACACCCAGGCGACGTTCGCCCGGGCCGCGAAGGTCAGCGGCGTTCCCGAGGACGTCCTCCTCGCGGTCGGCTACCTGGGGTCTCGGTGGAGCCAGAACGCCGGGCAGCCCAGCGTCTCCGGCGGGTACGGCGTGATGCACCTGACCGACGAGGCGGTCAGCGCCACGTCGGCGCCGGCCAAGGGCGACACCAACCGCGGGCTGCCCGACCGGGCCGGCACGATGAGCGTCGCGCGCGACGAGACCGGCCTGTCGCTGCAGCGGCTGCGCACCGACCCCGTCGCCAACATCTGCGGCGCGTCGGCCGTGCTCGCGTCGTACCAGCCGGGCACGACCGCCCAGCGGCCCGCCGCGTGGAGCAAGGCGATCGCGCTCTACGCCGGCACCGCCGACCGCACCGAGGCCCTGCACTACGCCGGGCTGGCGTTCGACGTGCTGCGCAGCGGCGCGACCGAGACCACCGACCTCGGCGACACGGTGACGCTCGCGGCGAACCCCGACGCCTCCTTGAACGAGGCGGCCGTCGAGGACGACCGGCTGCTCCAGCCCGGCGTCCAGGAGCTCGAGTGCCCGGCGACGATCGCGTGCGACGTCGTGGAGGCGCAGTACCGCAGCACCGGCCCGTCGCCGACGCAGTACGTCAACTACGACCTCGCCGACCGGGAGAAGGACCTCTCGATCGACTACCTGGTCGTGCACAACACCGAGTGCACCTACGACGTGTGCACCAAGCTGATCAAGGGCGAGGCCGAGCCCAACCGGTTCGTGTCCTGGCACTACACCGTGCGCTCCAACGACGGTCACGTCGACCAGCACGTCGCCACCCGCAACGTGGCCGCTCACGCCGGCAACTGGTACCTCAACATGCACTCGATCGGCGTCGAGCACGAGGGGAAGGCCGGTGAGCCGGGCACCTGGTACACCGAGGCGCTCTACCGCTCGTCCTCCGAGCTGGTGAAGTACCTCGCCGACAAGTACGGCTACGAGCTCGACCGGGCGCACGTCGTGGGCCACGAGGAGTTCGGCTCGTCCAACTACAAGTGGGACCCGGGCCCGTACTGGGACTGGGAGCACTACATGACGCTCCTCGGTGCGCCGATCCGGCCCGACCGCCGTGGCCCGAGCAGCGTGTTCACCGTCAAGCCGGGCTTCACCGACAACGCGCGTGCTCTCGACGGCTGCTTCACCCCGGCCCGCCCCTGCCCGTCGTTCGGTACCAACTACGTCGACGTGCGCACCGCGCCCAGTGACGACGCCCCGCTCGTCGAGGGTTCGACGGACCTGGTCTCGGACCGCAACGCCCGGGCCGCCGCCGGCCACAAGTTCTACGTCGTCGAGCGGCAGGGCGACTGGCTGCAGGTGTGGTGGGACGGCATCGCCGGCTGGATCAAGAGCCCCAAGGGCGAGACGGCCGACGTGGTGCCCTCCCAGGGCGAGGTGGTCGAGGCCGTCGGCAAGCCGGCCACCGTCTACCAGCGGGCGTACCCCGAGGCGGCCGCCTACGAAGGCACGCCGGTGCCGTACCAGGGCCAGCCCGTCCTGCTCGGGGCCGACAACAAGACCGCGATCACCCTGCAGCCCGGGCAGCAGTACGTCATCGCCGACAAGACCGTGCCCACCGACTACTACTTCGCCAAGACCATCGACAACTCGCTGCCCGGCGACAAGACGGTGGTCACCGGGCAGCAGAAGTACTACCAGGTCTGGGTCGGCCACCGCTTCGGCTACGTGAAGGCCGAGGACGTGCAGGTGCTCTCCGGTCGATGAGGGTCCTCGCGCCCTTCCTCGCGTTCACGCTCGTCGTCGTCGGCTGGACCACCGGTCCGGCCGGCGCGGCGGGCGAGATCACGGCCGCCCGGGCGATCTCCACCCAGAACGGCTCGACCGCCGAGGTGCGCGGGCACGTCGTCGGGCAGCCCACCTCGTCGAGCACCGTGGTGACGAGCGGCTTCCCCGACGACTACGCGCTCGCCCTCGCCGACAGCCCGGGGGAGACCAGCACGTCGCGGATGGTCTACGTGCAGGTCCCCACCGCGTTCCGGTCGCAGTGGGGCCTGCGCAGCAACCCCGGCCTCCTGGGCGACCGGATCGACGTGACGGGCACGCTGACGGCGTACTTCTCCCACGCCGGCCTCAAGAACGGCACGGCGTTCGCGTTCGCGGATGGTGGGGACGGGGACCCACCGCCCGGTGGTGGCGAGTACGACGGCACCTACTACGCCTCGGCGATCGGCCTGACCGGCAGCGCGCTGAAGGCCGAGCTGCACGACATCGTCAGCACCGGCGTCACGCGGATCAGCTACGACCAGGTGTGGGAGGCGCTGAAGCAGACCGACGAGGACCCGGGCAACGCGGCCAACGTCGTGCTGCTCTACTCCGGCCGCTCGCAGAGCAAGTCGAGCAACGGCGGCGACCCCGACGACTGGAACCGCGAGCACGTCTGGCCGCAGTCGCACGGCGGCTTCGGCACCACAACCGGACCGGGCACCGACCTGCACCACCTGCGGCCCGAGGACGTGACGGTCAACGGCACGCGCGGCAACAAGGACTTCGACGACGGCGGCTCGTCCGTCGCGGAGTGCTCCGGCTGCCTGACCGACGCCGACTCGTTCGAGCCGCGCGACGCGGTCAAGGGCGACGTGGCGCGGATGGTGCTCTACATGGCCGTGCGGTACGACGGCGGCGACGGCTTCGCGGACCTCGAGCCCAACGAGTCCACGAGCAACGGCTCCTCGCCGTACACCGGGAAGCTCTCGGTGCTGCTCCAGTGGAACCGAGAGGACCCGCCGAGCGCCTTCGAGCAGCGCCGCAACGACGTCATCTTCGACACCTGGCAGCACAACCGGAACCCGTTCATCGACCACCCCGAGTGGGCGGACGCGATCTGGTGACGCGTCCCGCGCGTCCGGCCCGCTACCGATATCGGTAGTCCGAGCGTGACCCCTGGGTCACTCCTGGACTACCGATATCGGTAGCGGCTGTCGGTGGTCGGTCCTAGCGTCGCGCCATGACCGACACCGATCCCGTCCCCGGCTCGCCGGAGTACCCCTGGGAGCCGCCGCTCTCCGGCACCGAGGTGGAGCACCTCGCCGGCGCGCTCGACCGGCTGCGCACGACGTTCCGCTGGAAGGCCGACGGCCTCGACGCCGGGGGCCTCGCCACCACGATCGGGTCGTCCAGCCTGTCGCTGGGGGCGCTGCTCAAGCACCTGGCGCTGGTCGAGGACTACACCTTCACGGCCAAGCTGCGCGGCGAGTCGCCGGGGGAGGTC
The DNA here is from genome assembly GCF_004168035.1 of Nocardioides iriomotensis. Taxonomy (GTDB): domain Bacteria; phylum Actinomycetota; class Actinomycetes; order Propionibacteriales; family Nocardioidaceae; genus Nocardioides_B; species Nocardioides_B iriomotensis. The sequence continues at coordinate 83,585 of NZ_SDPU01000022.1, forward strand.
TGGTCCGACTACGACCCCGACGTCGACGACTGGGTCTTCGTGTCGGCGGCCGACGACACGCCCGCGGCGCTCTACGCCCGCTACGACGAGGCGGTAGCGCGCTCGCGCGAGCGGTTCCGCGCGGCGCTCGACGAGGGCGGGCTCGACGGGCCGATCGCGCTGACCGGCCCCGACGACCAGCCGGCGAGCCTGCGCCGGCTCGTGTTCGACCTCGTCGAGGAGTACGGCCGTCACACCGGCCACGCCGACCTGCTCCGGGAGAGCGTCGACGGCCTCGTCGGCGAGGACCCGCCGGCGGGCTGGCGGCCGGTGAGCGGCAGCTACGCGTTCTCCTGAGCCTCGACGACCTTCGTGAGGCTGTCGGGGTCGCGCCCGACGACGGTGGTGCCGTCGTCGGCGGTGATGATCGGCCGCTGGATCACCCGCGGCTGCGCGGCCATCGCGGCGAACCAGTCGTCGCGGTGCGCCGCGTCCCTCGGCAGGTCGATGCCGGCCTCGGCGGTCTCCTTCGGGCGCGCGACGTGCCACGGCTCGACGCCGAGCCGGTCCACGACCGCGCGCAGCTCGTCGGCGGTCGGCGGCTCGTCGAGGTAGCGACGCACGGTGTACGACACGCCCGCCTCGTCCAGCGCCGCCGTCGCCGCGCGGCACTTCGAGCAGGCCGGGTTGACCCAGATCTCCACGGTTCCTCCTCGCCGAGCCCGTGCGCTCAGTCGACGTCGGTCTCGGCGGCGCCGGTCATCGCGACCAGCTCGTCGAACGTGCTGCTGAACACCGCCGCCGGGTGACCCGCGGCGGCCCAGACCTCGTCGTACTTCCGCAGCCACGGGTCGATGTACGTCGGGATCGGCGCCGGGTGCGCGATCGGCGAGACGCCGCCGATCACCTGGCCGGTGTGCTCGCGCACGAACTCCGGTGCCGCCCGCTTCAGCGCCGGGACGCCGACCCGCTCGGCCACCTTGGCGGTGTCGACGCGGTGCGCCCCGGAGGTGAGGATCAGCACCGGCTGGTCGCCGGCCGCGAACAGCAGGCTGTTGGCGATCGCGCCGACCTCGCAGCCGAGCGCCTCCGCCGCCAGCGCCGCGGTGTGCACGGAGTCGGGCAGCACCACGATCCGACCGGCGCCGCCACGCCGCTCGAGCTCGTTGCGGAACCGCGCGATCGCCGGGTGCTCGCCGGCCTGGTCGAGCGCGCCGGCCGGGTCGACGGGGTTGTCGGTGGGCTCGGGGATGGTCACCCCAGGACCCTATCCACCGATCTTCCACCGATCGCGCCAACCCGTTGAGGACTGTCGGGGGAGCGGTGTACCGTTCAGGTATTCGAACATGTGTTCGAACGCCTCGACTCCGGGGACGGTGACCTCGACCCCCACCGTCCCCGGGCCAGAGGCAACCGCGAGGCCTCCGCAGGGCCACCGCGGTCCGAGCAGCACAGCAGCACAGCAGCACAGCCATCCGGGCGGGGTCGAGGGGTCGAGAGCGAGCAGCGAAGGAGTGGGCGGCATGCGGCGCTACGACGACCCCGTGGAGGTACGCCGAGGCCTGGTCGACGGACCCGGCGGGCAGCAGGAAGGACCCGAGCAGTTCCTCTGGCGGGGCCGGCTCTGGAAGGTCCGCGACGTGGTCGCGCACTGGGTGGAGACCGGGCCCTGGTGGCAGTCCGCCGGCGTGCACGCGGTGCTCGGCGCCGACGGCGCCACGGGCACCACGGGCGGGACGGCCACGGCGACCGCCACGGCGGGGCCGACGGCGGGCGTGCGCACCGACCTGCTCGCCGAGCGCGAGGTGTGGCGGGTCGAGGCCTCCCGCGGCCTGGCCGCCACCCACGCGGCGGGCGGGCCCGGGCTCTTCGACCTGGTCTTCGACTGGGCCGACGGCACCTGGGCGCTCACCCGCTGCGACGACTGACCCGCCACCCGCGTCCCGAGAGGAGGAAGCCATGACCACCAGCACCCGCACCACCGGCACCCGCACCGCCCGCACCGCCAGCCCGGTCCACGCCTTCGACGTCCCGGCGTCCAGCCACGCCTACCTCGCCCGCGCCGCGGAGTCCCTGCGCGAGGCGATGACCGGCCACGACGTGCCGATGCGCTACGCCCACGCCCACGTCGCCGCGCTGCGCGCCACCGCCGCCCTGCTCGCCGCCCGCGCCACCCGGGTCCCGCCGAGCCGCACCGGTCGGCGCCGCCCGGCGCAGAAGAACGCCTGGGTGCTCCTCGCCGAGGTCGCTCCCGAGCTCGCCGAGTGGGCGGCGTTCTTCTCGGCCGGCGCCGCCAAGCGTGCCGCCGCCGAGGCCGGCTCCACCCGTGCGGTCACCGCCCGCGAGGCCGACGACCTGGTCCGTGACGCCGACCGGTTCCTCGGCCTGGTCGAGGAGGCACTGGGGCTGACCCCGCACGTCCCGGTCCAGCTCTCCTTCGAGCCGGCCGCCGGCTCGATCGCCGACTCCCTCGCCGGCTGAGGAGGTCGCGTTGCCCGACCCGTTCGTGCATCTCCACGTGGCATCCGGCTACTCCCTGCAGTACGGCGCCTCCCACCCGCACGTCCTCGTCGAGCGCGCGGTCGAGCAGGAGATGGACACCCTGGCGCTGACCGACCGCGACGGCACCTACGGCGCGGTCCGGTTCGCCAAGGCCTGCCTGCAGGCCGGGGTGCGCCCGGTGCTCGGGGTCGACCTCGCCGTCGCCCCGTCGGGGCTGCTCCCGGTCGCGGCCGGGAGCAGCCCCGGGGGCCGCCGGACCGCCCGCACGCCCCGCACCCCGGTGCGCGGCGGGGCGTTCCGCGATCCCGGTCCCGAGCGCGGCGGCCTGCCCCGGATGACCTTCCTCGCCGCCGGCAAGCGCGGCTGGGCGACGCTGTGCCGCCTGGTGTCGGCCACCCACCTCGCGGGGGAGCGCGGCACCCCGGTCACCACCCGGGAGATCGTCGCCGAGCACCTCGCCGCGGCCGACGCCGGCGACGTGCTGGTCCTGCTCGGCCCCGGCTCCGAGCTCGGCCGCGCCGCCACCCTGCGCCGCGACGACCTGGCCCACGCCGTCCTCGCGTCCTGGCGCGAGGTCGTCGACCCGGCCGACCTGCTCGTCGAGGTGGTCTCCCACCGGCTGCCCGGCTCCGGCCCCGGCTCGTCGCCCCACGCCGCCCGGATGCTCGGGGCGGCCCGCGAGCACCACCTCGGCGCGGTGCTCACCAACGCCGTCCGCTACGCCGACCGCGTCGACGCCACCACCGTCGACGTCCTCGACGCCGCCCGCCGGCTGGTGCCGCTCGACCTGCGCCACGTCGACCGCGGCAACGCCGAGGGGTTCCTCAAGTCCGGCAAGCAGATGGCCGAGGTCGCCGACGAGATCTGCCGCTTCGCCGGCCTCGGCGACAGCGAGCGCGAGGCCCGACGGCTGCTCGCCCGCACCCGGGCCGTCGGCGACCGGTGCGCCCTCGACCCGCGCGCCGACCTCGGCCTCGGCGAGATCCACTTCCCGGAGTTCGGCGCCTCCCGCGACGAGGCCGACCGGATGCTGCGCGCCCGCTGCGAGGGCGCGATCGGCGACCGCTACGGCAGCGCTCCCAAGCAGCGCGTCTGGAAGCGCCTCGACGACGAGCTCCAGGTGATCAGCCGGCTCGGCTACGCCTCCTACTTCCTCACCGTCGGCGACGTCACCGACCTGATCAAGGAGATGGGCGTGCGCTGCGCGGCCCGCGGGTCCGGCGCCGGCAGCCTGGTCAACTACCTCCTCGGCATCTCCGGCGTCGAGCCGCTGCGGCACAACCTGCTCATGGAGCGGTTCCTCTCGCCGCTGCGGCAGGCGCTGCCCGACGTCGACGTCGACGTCGAGTCCGCGCGCCGGCTCGAGGTCTACGAAGCCGTCCTCGACCGCTACGGCGGCGAGCGCTGCGTGTGCGTGTCGATGATGGACACCTACCGCGTCCGGCACGCCGTCCGCGACGTCGGCGCCGCGCTCGGGATGCCGCTCGGCGAGATCGACGCCATCGCCAAGGCGTTCCCGCACATCCGCGCCCGCGACGCCCGGGTCGCGCTGCGCGAGCTGCCCGAGCTGCGAGCGTCCGGGTTGGGGGAGGAACGGCTCGACCTGATGTTCCGGCTCGTCGAGCGGCTCGACGGCCTGCCCCGGCACATCGCGGTGCACCCCTGCGGCGTGCTGCTCTCCGACGCCACCCTGCTCGACCGCACCCCCGTCGAGGCCTCCTACGCCGGCTTCCCGATGAGCCAGTTCGACAAGGAGGACGTCGAGGACCTCGGCCTGCTCAAGCTCGACGTGCTCGGCATCCGGATGCAGTCCTCGATGGCCCACGCCGTCGCCGAGATCCGGCGCGTCGACGGCGTCACCGTCGACCTCGACGACGAGGAGCAGGTGCCGCTCGACGACGAGCCGACCTACCGGATGATCTCCACCGGCCGCACGCTCGGCTGCTTCCAGATCGAGAGCCCCGGCCAGCGCGAGCTCGTCGGCAAGTCCGGCATCGAGACCTTCGAGCAGGTCATCACCGACATCTCGCTGTTCCGGCCCGGCCCGGTCAAGAGCGACATGATCACGCCGTACCTCGACGCCAAGCAGGGCTGGAAGATGCCCCTCTACCTCCACGACGACCTGCGCCCGATCCTCGGCGAGACCCACGGCGTGGTGGTGTTCCACGAGCAGGTCATCGAGATCATCGCCCAGTTCGCCGGCTGCACCCTGGCCGAGGCCGACGAGGCCCGCCGCGCCCTCGGCGACGTCGAGGGGATGGCGGAGACCAAGCTGTGGTTCTTCCCCCGCGCGGTCGGCCGCGGCTACCCCCGCCGGCTGGTCGGGGAGGTCTGGAAGGTCCTCGAGGCGTTCGCGTCGTTCGGCTTCTGCAAGGCCCACGCCGCCGCGTTCGCGCTGCCCACCTACCAGTCCGCCTGGCTCAAGCGGCACTGGCCGGCGCACTTCCTCGCCGGCGTGCTCACCCACGACCCCGGCATGTACCCCAAGCGGCTCATCCTCGAGGACGCCCGCCAGCTCGGCATCGCCGTGCTCCCGCTCGACGTCAACGCCAGCGAGAAGGAGTACGTCGTCGAGAAGGTCGGCCTCCACGACGAGCCCCCGCCCGAGATCTTCGGCGCCGCGCCGAGGCAGGCGCCGCACCCCGACCTGCCGGACGGGCGTGCCTACGGCATCCGGCTCGCCCTCGACGAGGTGAAGGGGATCGCCGAGGCCGAGGTGCTGCGCATCGTCGCGGCCCGGCCCTACCAGTCGCTCACCGACTTCTGGCACCGCGCCCGGGTGTCCCGGCCGGTCGTCGAGCGGCTGGTGCTCGCCGGGGCGTTCGACTCGATCTACGGCATCGGCTCGCCGCTGGCCGGCCGCGGGGTCCGCCGCCGCGGCACGGTCACCCGGCGCGACCTGCTGCTCCAGGTCGCCGACCTCGACCGGCACACCCGGGCGATCGACCGCGCCGGCCAGGGCCGCGGGCGCGGGCTGCCCCGCAGCGGCACCGTGCCCAACGGCCGCGAGGGGGCCGCGGTCCGGGCCGAGGCGGCCGCGCGTGCCAACAGCTCCGACGACCGGGTCCGGGCCGAGGGCCGCGACGAGCTTGCGGTCCGGCCCTCCGGCGCCCGGTCCGGCCACGAGCCGTGGGAGCAGCCCTCCAACCTCGCCGACCAGTCCCAGCTGCACCCCGCCCGCGCCAAGGCCGGCGTGTGGGAGCAGGCCGCGCGCCAGTCGCAGGCCACCCGCAAGGCCCGGCCGGTCACCTCGGTCCAGCTCGCCCTCGACCTCGGCGACGCGCCGGTCGACGGCGAGGTGTCCGGGCTGCCGGAGATGAGCGCCTCCGAACGCGTCCGCGCCGAGCTCGAGATCCTCGGCCTCGACGTGAGCCGGCACGTCGTCGACTTCTACGCCGGCCTGCTCGACGCGCTCGACGTGACCCGGTCCGTCGACCTGCTCAACCGGCGCAGCAAGTCCGAGCTGCTCGTCGCCGGGGTCAAGGTCGCCACCCAGACGCCGCCGATCAGGTCCGGCCGCCGCGTCGTGTTCCTCACCCTCGACGACGGCACCGGTCCGGTCGACGCGACGTTCTTCGAGGACGCGCAGGGACCGTACGCCGCCACGGTCTTCGGCTCCTGGCTGCTCCTCGTCCGCGGTGAGCTGCGGCGCACCGGCCACCAGGGCGTCTCCCTGCGTGCCACCGGCTGCTGGGAGCTGTCCGCGCTGCACGACCTGTGGCAGCGCGAGGGGATCGACGCCGTGCGCGAGGTGCTCGCCGCCGTGCCGGAGGGCTTCGCCGCCGCCGACGTCGACGACCGCGCCACCCGCGGCGCCGCCGAGAGCCGGGCCACGCGGCCGGTGATGGCCAAGCCGGCGTCGTTCGGGGGCGACGAGGGGGAGGGCGACGGCGTCGCCCGTCCGGGCGGTGGCGCGGGTGCCGCGGGCGGCATGGGCCGGCGCCGGGTGCTCGTGCACTCCAGCGGCTTCAAGATGTCGCCGTACGCCGACATCAAGCCGGCCGGCGAGGACACCAAGTCTGCACCCCGCAAGCTCTGGCACTCGTCCCCTGGATCCTCGGGGGCATGAGATGAGGACGCCACTAGGGTGGGCGTCATGCCCGCCGAGACCAGCCTCCAGCGCCGCAGTGCCGCCCGCACCGCCGTGGTCTGGGGTGCCCTGCGCGACGTGCTCGGCCGGGTCGCCGGGGGCGGTTCCGGCAGCGGCAGCGCCCGGGTCGTCGACGTCGGCGGCGGCACCGGTGGGCTCGCCGTCCGCGCCGCCGGCCTCGGCCACGACGTCACCGTCGTCGACCCCAGCCCCGACGCGCTCGCGATCCTGGCCCGCCGCGCCGACGAGTCCGGCGTCGCCGACCGGGTCACCGCGGTCCAGGGCGACCTCGGCACCCTCGCCGACGGGTCCCTGGCCGACCGGGTACCCCCCGGCACCGCCGACCTCGTGCTCTGCCACGGCGTGCTCGAGATCGTCGACGACGTCCCGGCCGCACTCGCCTCGATCGCCGCGCTGCTGCGCCCCGGCGGTGTGCTCAGCCTGCTCGTCGGGCAGCGGCACGCCGCGGTGGTCACCCGGGCGATGGCCGGCCACTTCGCGCAGGCGCTCGCGATCCTCGACGACACCGGCTCCGGCACCAGCGGCACCGGGCGTCGCTTCACCGCCGACGAGGTCGCGACCGTGCTCGACGAGGCCGGGTTCGACACCGACGCCATGCAGGCCGTCCGGGTGTTCGTCGACCTGGTGCCCAGCTCGCAGGTCGACCTCGAGCCCGGCGCGGCCGAGCGCCTCGTCGCGCTCGAGCAGGCCGTCGCCGACCGGCCGGAGTACCTCCCGCTCGCCACGCAGATCCACGTGGTCGCCACCCGCCGCTGACGCGCGAGGTCGCACCCGGAGCCGCATCAGGGTTTGCACCGGGAGCCGGCCGTGACGGCCGCGCCCTGGGACCCCGTCGCCACGGCCCGGCTCGACCGCGCGGTGCTCGAGCGCGCCTCCCGCGACTGCCCGGTGCTGCACGTCGACATGGACGCCTTCTACGCCTCGGTGATGCTGCGCGACCGGCCCGACCTGGCCGGCGTCCCGGTCGTGATCGGCGGTGGCCAGCGCGGGGTGGTGCTCTCGCCCAGCTACGCCGCGCGCGCCTACGGCGTCCGGTCCGCGATGCCGATGACGCGTGCACGCCGGTTGTGCCCGGGGCTGGTGGTGGTCAGCCCCGACTACGACCAGTTCAGCGCGGTGTCGTCGTCGGTGATGGAGACGTTCCGCCAGGTCACCCCGCAGGTGCAGGTGATCTCGCTCGACGAGGCGTTCCTCGACGTGCGCGGGTCGCTGCGCCGGTTCTCCTCGCCGTACGCCGTCGCCGAGCACCTCCGTGCCCGCATCCACGACGAGCAGCGGATCACCTGCTCGGTCGGGGTCGCCGGCACGGTCGGGCTGGCCAAGCTCGCGTCCCGGCGCGCCAAGCCCGACGGCGTCGTGGTGGTGCCGCCCGAGGAGGTGACCACGTTCCTGCACCCGCTCGGCGTGGAGGAGCTGTGGGGCGTGGGGGAGAAGACCGCCGCGATGCTGCACCGGCTCGGCCTGATGACGATCGGCGACATCGCGCACACGCCGCTCCCGACGCTGCACCGCGCGATCGGCGTCGCGATGGGCACCCAGCTCCACGAGCTCGCCTGGGGCATCGACGGCCGCACCGTCGTGCCCCGGCGCGGCGACGACGAGCCCGACAAGAGCATCGGCGCCGACGAGACCTTCGGCCGCGACAGCGACGACCACGAGGTGATCCTGCGCGAGGTGCTGCGGCTCTCGGGCAAGGTGGCGGGGAGGATGCGCACCGCCCAGGTGTGCGGCCGCACGGTGACGCTGAAGGTCCGGTTCGCCGACTTCACCACCATCACCCGCTCCCGCACGATGGCCGAGGCCACCGACGTGACCCGGGAGATCTACCAGACCGCCGCCGACCTGTACGCCGCCCTCGGCCTGCAGCGCGCCCGGATCCGCCTCGTCGGCGTGCGCGTCGAGGGCCTGATGCCGCGCACCCGGGTGCAGCGCCAGCTCGTCCTCGGCGGCCGCGAGCACGGCTGGCAGGAGGCCGACCAGGCCGTCGACCGCGCCGTCCTCAGATACGGGGATCGGGCGGTCCGACCGGCTACGCTCCTGCGGGGAGATCGGGCGTAGCCCGGTCACAGCACCTCCGGGGGGAGGCAGAACGAGTGGCTTCACGCAGCCCGGCTGACGGGCCGGCGCGCGCACAGGCGCGCCCCCTCGGCCTGCCGACCCAGCCGCCGGGCACACCCGGGCCGGGCGCCGGCGACCGCTACACCCCGGTCACCGCGCTGGCGCCGGTCGCCGAGGCGGAGATGTTCCGCAGCATCGCGGCCAGCACCCCCGACGGGGTGGTCGCCGCCGACGCCGCCGGCGTGATCGTCTGGGCCAACGACGCCGCCGCCGAGATGTTCGGCTGGGACCCCGCCCACCTGGTCGGCCGCCCGGTCACCGTCCTCGTCGACGCGAGCGTCCACCCCGAGGCGCTCGAGCTGCGCCGCCGCGTGCTCAGCGGCGAGCCGATCGGCCGGATGACCAGCACCGGCCTCCGCCGCGACGGCACGACCTTCCCGCTCTCGCTCGTCCCGGCGATCCGCCGTACCCCCGCCGGGCAGGTGCTCGGCATGAGCGCCATCACCCGCGACCTCACGTACGAGCAACAGGTGCGACGCGACCTCACCGAGGCGCTCGCCCGGTCGCACGCCCGGTTCGACCAGGTCGCCAAGCCGCAGGCGCTGCTCGACCTCGACGCCCGGTTCGTGTCCGTCAACGACGCGAGCTGCAGGCTGCTCGGCTGGCGGCGCGACCAGCTGCTCGGCCGCGACGCCCGCACCCTGGTGTACCCCGTCGACCTCGGCGACGCGACCGTCAAGCTCGACCGGCTCGCGGCGGGGGAGTCCGACGCGATCAGCTACGAGGTCGTCGCCACCCGGGCCGACGGCAGCGAGCTGCCGGTGCTCATCGACGTCTCGCTCGTGCGCGACCGCGACGGCACGCCCCGCGAGCTGGCGGTGTTCGGCCACGACCTCAGCGAGGTCGCCGAGGCCCACGAGCGCGTGGAGAAGCAGGACGCCTTCTTCCGAGGCCTGTACCGCCGCGCCGTCGACCCGGCCCTCGCCCTCGACGCCGCGGGCCAGGTCGTCTACGCCTCGCCGGCGTTCACCCGGGTGTTCGGCTACCAGCCCGAGGAGATGCGTGACCGCAGCGCTCTCGAGGTGCTGCACCCCGACGACGTCCCGCGCTGCCGCGCCATGCTCGACCGGATCACCGCCGTTCCCGGCCGCACCGACCGGATCACCGTCCGCGGCCGCGACGTGACCGAGCGCTGGCGCTGGTTCGAGGCCGTGGCCACCAACGCGCTCGACGACCCCGCTCTCTCCGCACTCGTCATCAACCTGCACGAAGTCACCGCAGAGCTCGCGGCCCGCGAGGAGCTGCGCCGCTCCGAAGAGCGCTACCGCGCGATCGTGGAGACCGCTCAGGAGGGGATCATCCACCTCGACCGGCGCGGCACGGTCCTGTTCGCCAACGAGAAGACCGGCGACATCCTCGGCGTCGACCACGCCGCCCTGGTCGGTACGTCGATGCTCGACCTCCTCGACGGCGACGAGCGCGCCCGCGCCGAGGACCGACTGGCCCGGCGGCCGCTGACCGGGCCGGAACAGCTCGAGGTGCGCTACGCCCACCCCGACGGCACCCACCGGGTCCTGCTCATCGCGGCCGGCCCGCTCTCCGACGACGCCGGCGGCGAGCTGGGCTCGCTCGGCATGGTCAGCGACGTCACGCTCGAGCGCGAGGCCGAGGCCGAGCTGCGCTACCAGGCGCTGCACGACTCGCTGACCGGCCTGCCCAACCGCGCCCTGCTGATCGACCGGCTCTCGATGGCCGCGCACCGCCAGCAACGCGTCGCCGCCACCGGCGACGAGGCCGGGGCCGGCCTCGCGGTGCTGTTCCTCGATCTCGACCACTTCAAGCTGATCAACGACTCGCGCGGCCACGAGGCGGGTGACCGGCTCCTCGTCGAGGTCGCCGGACGGCTCTCGGGCGCCGTCCGCGAGACCGACACGGTGGCGCGGCTCGGTGGCGACGAGTTCGCCGTGGTGTGCGAGGAGGCCACGGCTGCCGACGCCGACCTCGTCGCCGAGCGCGTCCAGGAGGCCCTGCGGGTGCCGTTCGACCTGGGCGGCGAGCCGGTCCACGTCGGCGCCAGCATCGGCATCGCGATGTCGCCGCCGCACTCCATCTCCGACCTGCTCCGCTTCGCCGACGCGGCGATGTACACCGCCAAGGTGTCCGGGCGCAGCCGCACCTCGGTGTACGTCGACGCGACGGAGGACGACGGGTCGCTCGCCGCCGAGCGACGGCTGGCCGTGTCGACGGCCCTGCACGAGGCGCTCGCCCGCGACGGCGTGACGCTCGGCTACCAGCCGATCGTCGACTTCGCGTCGCAGCGGGTCGTCGGGGTCGAGGCGCTGATCCGGTGGCAGCACCCCACGCTCGGGCTGCTGGCCGCTGACGAGGTGGTGCGGACCGCGGAGACCGCCGGGCTGTCCTACGACCTCGACCGCGCCGTGATCCGGTCCGCCGGCCGCGACCTCGTCGCGCTGCGCGAGCGGGGCGTCATCGGGGGAGATGTCTACGTCTCCGTGAACATCTCGCCGCGCACCACCTCCCAGCAGAGCCTCGACGACCTGGTCGCCGAGATGCTCACCGAGACGGGCTTGCCCGCCTCGTGCCTGTCGCTGGAGATCACCGAGCACGCGATCATGGACCACGCCGACCAGGCGGGCGCACTGCTCGACCGGCTCTCGGCCAGCGGGGTCAACGTCGCCATCGACGACTTCGGCACGGGCTACAACTCCCTGGTCCACCTCCAGCGGCTGCCGGTGCGGACGCTGAAGATCGACCAGTCGTTCGTCACCGATCTCGCCGACCACCCCGAGGCGCTCGGCATCGCACGGTCGGTCATCGGCCTCGCCCGGGCCTTCGGCATGGCGACGGTCGCGGAGGGCGTCGAGCAGGCCGGCCAGCTCGACCTGCTCCGGGCGCTGGGCTGCGACGCCGGCCAGGGATACCTCTGGGGTGCCGCCGCCGGCGTGGACGAGCTGGAGTCCTTGCTCGCGACGCTCGCCTGAACGGCCGCTTTGCTGCCCGCCCCAACGAGCCAGTCGCGCAGGTGGAAAAGCAGAAGCCCCCGGTCCGTCTCGAGTTCGGACTGGGGGCTTCCGTTGCCGACGCATCGGGGGGCTGAGGCATCGGCACCGCGTTCGGCAGGGGGGCTTGCGTCCCGCGGCGTGGGGTCCTGAGGTCACGCGCGTCGTTCCTCCCAAGAGCGACGCGTGCTCGTTCAGTCGAGATGTTCTTCGGCCGGCCCGCGACACCCCTTGATAGTCCGAACGGACTATTTCCCGACGGACGTCCGGCCCCCGAGCCCGCAGATCCCCGCGCGCGAGCGCGAAAGGTGGAAAGGTTGTCGCCGTTCGGTCATGCTGGAAATCGGCATGGATCACCCAAATCGTCTGTCGTCCGGAACGGCCAGGGCTGGAAGCGACCATGAGCATGGATGAGACGCGTGCACCGCAGGGGGCGGTCGCGAGCGTCGAGGAACCGCCGCGCCACTGGTCCGAGCTGTCCCTCGACGGGCTCCGCGCGTACCGCCGCCGGCTGGCCGACGAGGAGGAGCGTGTCTCCTACTGGCGCCGGCTCGCGCACGCGCGCATCGACGTCCTCGAGGCCGAGGCGCACCACGAGCGACCGCTGCACATCGACGAGCTGGTCCGCGTGCTCGGCGACACCGGCCAGGGCCGCGGCCGTACGGCGCTCGTCAGCGTTCACGCCGCCGAGCCGTTGCCCGACCTCCCGGTGCTGCAGGAGATGTGGGTGACCGAGCTCGACCCCAACGACGCCGCCGCCGTGGCCGACGCCCTCGACCGGCTGCGCACCGCCGAGCAGCAGCTCACCGAGTACCGCAAGGCCCTGCACGGCCGGCTGGACCAGGCGACCAAGGAGCTGATCGGCCGCTACCGGGAGGACCCGGTCAGCGCGCTGGTCGCCCTGACCCGCCCGCACACGCGCACGGGAGGGCTCGCGTGAGCGACCAGGACAGCGTGCTCCTGCTCTGGAAGGAGTACCAGCAGACCGGCGACGCGAACCTCCGCAACCGCCTGGTCATGCAGTACGCCCCGCTGGTGAAGTACGTCGCCGGCCGCATGCGCACCCGGCTGCCCGACTCCGTCGACCAGGACGACCTCGTCTCCGACGGCGTGCTCGGCCTGATGGACGCCGTCGAGCGGTTCGACCCGGAGCGCGGCCTGACCTTCCAGACCTTCGCGGTTCCGCGCATCCGCGGCGCGATCATCGACGGCATGCGCGCGATGGACTTCGTGCCGCGGTCGGTGCGCGACAAGCTCCGCACCGTGCAGAAGGCCCAGCTCGCCCTCGAGGAGCGGCTCGGCCGCAGCCCCGAGGTCGAGGAGGTCGCCGCCGAGGCGGGCATGCCGCTGCAGCAGGTCCGCGACCTGACGAAGCAGGCCTCGGGCAACCACGCGAACCTCGACGACTTCGACCTCGCCGACGAGCTCGCCTCGGCCACCGACACCGGTGTCGAGGAGGGCGACGACAACGCCCTGCTGATGCGGATGGTGCAGGAGCTCGCCGAGCGCGACCAGGTCGTGATCGCGCTCTACTACTTCGAGGGCCTGACCCTGGCCGAGATCGGCTCGGTCCTCGGCGTCACCGAGTCGCGCGTCAGCCAGCTGCACAGCCGGGCGACCGCGACGCTGCGCACCAAGATCGTCGCGCTCGAGTCCGCCTGACCGGACACGGATGGCCCGGACGCGACCGGATCGTGGTCCCGAGGGGTGAATTTTCCCACGACCGGGTACCACCGTCTTGAACTGCTGCCTAGACTTGGGCACACGATGACTGGCGGGAGGTAGCCGTGCCGCTCTCGGAAGAAGAGTTGCGACTGCTCGAGCAGATGGAACGCGCGCTGGTCGCCGAGGACCCCAAGCTGGCCTCCACGATGCGCGGTTCCCGGATGCGTCACCACGCGCGTCGTCGCGCCTACATCGCCGGCGGTGTCTTCCTCGTCGGTGTCGTCACCCTCATGACCGGAGCGGTGACCTCCCAGACCGTCGTCGGCATCGTCGGCTTCGTGGTGATGCTGGGAGCGGCGTACGTCGCCCTCGTGTCCTGGCGCGGCTCCAACGCCAGCCACGACAACGAGGCGCCCGCCGACCCGCACTCGCCGTTCACGCTGATCGAGGGCGGCCGCGCCAGCAAGCGCAGCAAGCCCGCGCGCGGCGGTCGCGGCCAGCAGCACGGCACGATGATGGAGCGGTTCGAGGAGCGCTGGCGCCGCCGCCGCGACCAGAACGGCTTCTAGCCCAGGCAGCCCCGGACATCGAGAAGGGACACCGGCCACGGTCGGTGTCCCTTCTCCGTGTCTGGGGCTGATTCGTGTGCGAGGCGCCCGCGTGGATCACCCCGTGGCGCGCAGACGATTCATGGTCAGACCGCGCGGTCGACGCCGGGCTCGTCGAACCGGAGCTGCCGGCGCCGGCCGGTGGTCGTCGCACCGCCGTGGATCAGCGAGGCCGGGAGCCAGTCGGCCTTGGTGCGCGCCCGGCGGCTTGCTCCTGCCCGCAACGCCTCGACGCACCGCGCGACGTCGGCGCGCGTCGCGTCGACCTCGGCGGCCGACGGCGGCACCTCGCGGGCGTACCGGGCGAGCTCGACCAGCCGGACCAGCCCGTCGAGGGACCGGGCCGCCTCCGGGTTGGCGTCCTCGCCGCGCGCCTCGGCGCGGGTCATCGCGTCCTCGTCGCCGCCGGGCCGGCCGAAGGACCGGACCAGCTCGCGGGCCCGGCTGCGCACGGTGACGGTGTCGTCCCAGGCGACGCCGAGGTCGCGCGCGGTGTCGCGCAGCTCGGCCCAGCTCGCCTCGGCCAGCAGCACCGGTGACGTCGCCGTCGCCCACCGCCGGCGGCGCACCAGCTCGCGCAGCAGCCGGGGGACCAGCAGGACGAGCGCCACCAGCAGGACCAGACCGGCCGTGCGGACCAGGAAGCGCAGGTCGATGCCGCCCCCGCCGCCGCCCGACCCGGCGGCGGCCGACGCGGTCGGCTGGTCGATCCGGTTCTGCGTCGGGGCGACCGCGCGCGAGGAGGTCGTGCTGCCCGGGTCGTCGCGGTCGATCGTGCCGCGGGTGTACGACGGCACGGTCGGCGCTTGCACCGCGGGCGTCGGCTCGAACCGCACCCAGCCGATGCCCTCGAAGTACATCTCGGGCCACGCGTGCAGGTCGTGGGTGCTGTAGGTGTAGGTCTCGCCCCCGTCGGTCGAGGTCGGACGGAGGAAGCCGACCGCCACCCGTGACGGGATCTTCAGCGCCCGACCCATCGTGGCCATCGCGGTGGCGAACTGCTCGCAGTAGCCGCTCTTGTCGTTGAGCAGGAAGTCCTCGAGCTCGCTGAGCCCGGTGCCGGGGCGCCGGGTGAGGGAGTACTCGAAGCCGCCGCCGACCCGGAACCAGCGCTGCAGAGCGACGGCCTGCTCGAACTTCGTCGGCTGGTCACGGGTGACCTCCAGGGCGAGCCGGGTGACCGCCGGGGGCATGTCGGGCAGCTCGGTCATCGGCTGGAAGATCGTGGCCGGGACCGGTGCCGACGTCGCGAGCTCCTCGGCGGTCGGGTTCACCCGCAGCGACTGCAGCTCGTAGCTCTGGCCGCGGGTGTCGAGGTCGTCCACGGCCGCGATGAAGTCCATCGTGCGGACGTCGTAGCGCCAGTCGCCGGGCGCCTCGAGGGAGTGCGTGGGGTAGGGGGCCGGCAGCCAGTTGGAGTCGAACCGGTCGTTGATGCTGACGTCCCAGTCGTAGATCTCGCGCTCGGTCTCGTCGTCGAGACCGGGCGGCCGGGGGAGCAGGCCTTGGGCGGACTGGTCGCGCGGGATGTCGCGCTCCGACGGCCGCCAGCTGTCGCCGTCGAAGCGGTCCAGCACGGTGACCCGCAGGTACGTCGGGTCGGGGTCGTCGGTCCGCACGGTGATGAGGTCGACGTCGCGGCCGCGTGAGAGGTCCCGCCGCATGTCGGCCATCGGGTTGGTCAGCGACACCGAGTCGCCGCTGCCGCCGGGGCCGTTGCCGAAGCCGTCGAACAGCTGCAGCGACAGCGTCGGCACGAGCAGCGGCACCAGCACGGACAGGCCGGTCGCGGTGACGCCGATCTTGCGGGCCGAGGACCAGACGGCCTGGCTGTTCACCTCGGTGCTCTGCGAGTCGAACATCCGGTGGTCGGAGACCTGCCGGCCCCACTGCGACAGCCGGGTCGCCTCCTGCGCGGCGATGAGGAACAGGAAGCACAGCGCCCCGGCCGCGAACTTCGCCCAGGGGACGCCGCCGTCGAGGATGCTGATCGGGGCGGTGTACGCCGCCAGGAGGGGAAGGCCCGCGACGGGCGCCCGGCGCAGCGTGCACGCGATGAAGTCGACGAGCAGGACCATGCCCATGCCCGCGACGATCATCAGCGGGGCGAAGGCCGTGGCCTCGGCGGGCACCGGGGCGGCGTAGGTGCGCGCGACCTCGGCCGCGTCCACGAACGCGAGCCGGAACGTCTCCAGCGACGTGGCGTTGGGGATCCAGCCCCACGTGGCGGCCGGCCCGGCGAGCCGGTGGTGCAGCCAGACCCCGACCACCAGCACCTGCACGAGCAGGACCAGCAGCGGGTGCAGGCGCGCGGCGCGCAGCAGCACCCCGCTGACGGCGACCAGCAGCGCGCCGAACGCGAGCGGCACCAGGAAGGTGCTGGGCTGCTCCGCGAACGGCGACCAGACCAGCAGCGTCACCCACGCCGTGAGCGCCGCGAGCCCGGCGGTCAGGGCCGAGCCCGGCAGCCCCAGGTCGAGCCGGTCCCTCACAGCACGCTCCTCGCGGAGGACACGGTCGCCGACTGCGACCGGGTGGTGGAGGCGGTGCGGCCGAGCAGGCCGAGCTCCTGCCACACCGTCGGCAGCGGGTCCCGCGGGCCGGCGGCCACCGCACGCCAGCCGTGCGCGGTCAGCCACGGCACCGCCGGTACGGCGGCCGCGCCCGCGAGCGGGGCGCCTCCCGGGGCACGGCCCCAGGCGCCGACGTCGAGGGCGACGGCCATGGCGCCGGCGGCGGAGTGGCGCATCCGCGTGAGCACGGGGTGGTCGTGGTCGGAGACGGCGCCGAGCACGCCGATGAGCAGCCCGGAGTGGCCGCCGTCCTGGAGCCACTTCACGTCGAGGTGCGGGTGCGTGACCGCGGAGACCACGGCCAGCGACTCCAGCAGGTGCCGGGTCTCGGCGGCCATGACGGTGTGCTCGTGCCACTGCGAGGAGGTCTCCTCGCCGGCCGCGGTGACCAGCCGGACGTTGAACCCGCGCTGCACGAGGTGCACCGCGATCGACGCGGCCGCGACCACGGCGTGCTCCAGCGAGGAGGCCGGTCCGCTGCCCACGTGCGCGATCTTGCGGTTGTCGAGGAAGAGCGTGGCGCGCGACTGCCACGGCTGCTCCTCGCGGCGCACCATCAGCTCGCCGGCGTGCGCGCTGCTGCGCCAGTGCACGCGGCGCAGGTCGTCGCCGCGGCGGTACTCGCGCACGGTGACGTCCTCGGCGCTGCCGCTGGCGAAGGCCCGGGGCCGGTTGTCGCCCGAACCGGTCCACGCGCCCGACAGCGGCACCGGCGGCAGCGGCACCACGCGCGGCGTCACCACCAGCGACGACGTCGTCTGGAACGTGCGGTCGAGCTCCACCATCCCGAACGGGTCGCTGAGCCGGACCTTCATCGGGCCGATCGTGAACTTGCCGCGCACGTCGGAGCGCACCATGTAGCCGACCTGCCGCTTCCACCGCGGCCCCATCCGGTCGACCACGAAGCGGGGGCGGGTGCCCAGGACGTAGGGGATCTGGTCCTCGAGCAGCAGCAGACCGGTCGGCATCCGGCCGTCGTTGGTCAGGTCGACCGAGACGCGGGCCTGCTGGCCGGCAGACACCTGCGCCGGCGTCAGCGTGCGGACCAGCCCGAGACGGTAGCGGCTGCGGCCAAGGAACCACGCGGTCACCAGCGGCACGAGCAGCAGCAGCGCGCCGACGCGGACGAGCTCGTCGTACCCGAGGAACACCGCACACACCGTGGCCGTGAGCCCGGCGGCCAGGAACGCCCGGCCTCGGGTGGTCAGGGCGGAGAGTGCCTCACGCATCGTCGGCTCCCGCTCAGCCGCGTCGGCTCTCGGGCATCGCGACCCCCGCGACGATCTGCCGGACGGCCTGCTCGGTGGTGCGGCCGCTCATGGACGCCTCCACCGTCGGCAGCATCCGGTGGGCGAGCACCTGCACCGCCAGCTCCTGCACGTCGTCGGGGATGACGTAGTCGCGGCCGCTGATCGCCGCCGCGGCCTTGGCGGCGCGCACCAGGTGCAGCGTCGCGCGCGGCGAGGCACCCAGCAGCAGCTCGGGGGAGCGGCGGGTGGCGGTCGCGATCGCGACGGCGTAGCGGTTGACCGCGTCGGAGACGTAGACGTCGCCGACGATCCCGATCAGCTTGCGGATCTCGGCCGCGTCGGTCACCGGCTCGAGGTCGTCGAGCGGGTTGGAGCGCGTGTGGCTGTCGAGCATCGCGATCTCCGCGGCCTCGACCGGGTAGCCCATCGACACCCGCGCCATGAACCGGTCGCGCTGCGCCTCGGGCAGGGCGTAGGTGCCCTCCATCTCGATCGGGTTCTGGGTCGCGATCACGATGAACGGCGCCTCGAGGTGGTACGTCGAGCCGTCGACGGTGACCTGGCGCTCCTCCATGCACTCCAGCAGGGCGGACTGCGTCTTGGGGCTGGCGCGGTTGATCTCGTCGCCGACGACGACGTTGGCGAACACGCCACCCGGCCGGAACTCGAACTCGCGGCTGTCCTGGTTGAAGACCGACACCCCGGTCACGTCGGACGGCAGCAGGTCGGGCGTGAACTGGATGCGGCGCACCGAGCAGTCGATGGTGCGGGCCAGGGTCTTGCTCAGCATCGTCTTGCCGACGCCGGGCACGTCCTCGATGAGGAGGTGGCCCTCGGCGAGCAGCACGACGACCGCGAGGCGCGCGACCTCGGGCTTGCCCTCGATGACCTTCTCGATGCCGCCCCGGACCAGGCCCGTCACCCGCTGCAGGGTGTCGAGGTCGGCTCCTGCCGATCCCGTGCCGGTCTCCGCTCCTGTTGAGGTCACGCGATCCTCTTTCTCCCTCTTGGCGGCGCCGCCTGGTGCGTGCGCGTCCCCGTCCCCAGCACCCCCGGGGTGGAGGTAGTCAACCTCATCGCCGGTGACGTGTCACCGACCTCCCGGAAGCGTCCCCCGAGCGTCACCGAATCGTTCGCCTCCAGTCTGCCCGCACGTGCCCAGAGCCGCCTCCCTCCACCTCGCCCCACCCGCCCGCTCCACTTCGCCCCACTGCCCGCTCCACTCCGCCCCACCCACGCCTGCGGGCCCGGTCCCACGCCGTTCCCGCGCCGTTCCCGCGCCGTGCCCGGGCCGGCTCCGGCCGGCAGCGGAACCGCCCGCGAGCAGGCGGGAAACACGGGGGAGAAAGCCCGGAAATGGTTGACGGTGGAGGAAAGTGGGTTAGAGTGGAGCGCAGTGGAGGAGAGGGAGCCTCTCGACGTGGACCTGGGGAGGGACCGGATGTTCTTCGGTACCTACACACCCCGGCTCGACGACAAGGGGCGCCTGTTCCTCCCGGCGAAGTTCCGGGACGAGCTTGCGGAGGGACTCGTGGTCACTCGAGGGCAGGAGCGCTGCCTCTACGTGTGGTCCATGGAGGAGTTCGGCAAGCTCACCGAGCGGCTGCGCGAGGTGCCTGTCACCAACAAGGCCGCACGGGACTACGTCCGCATGTTCTTCGCCGGCGCCTCCGACGAGACGCCGGACAAGCAGGGCCGCGTGACCATCCCGCCGATGCTGCGGGAGTACGCGTCGCTGTCGAAGGACTGCATCGTGATCGGCGCGATGAACCGGATCGAGATCTGGGACGCCGCGTCGTGGCAGAGCTACTCCGACGAGCAGGAGCAGGCCTTCGCGGACCTCTCCGAGGACGTCTTCCCGGGTCTCTGACCCGGCCGGCACAGCACGGGCACACAGGCACAACACCGCACAACAGGGCACAACTGAACAGGGGCTCACCCGAGTCGCCGGACGAGGTCTGCGTCCGCCCCTCCGGAGCCGTCTGGCACACCTTCCCCGGTGCCAGAAGGCAACTTCCCTCCGGAACGGGCGGACGCCGGACCTGGCCCGGCGAACCAGGTGGGCCCCTCTGCATTCCGCACCACCATCCAGCTGCAACCGAGGGGTCGACTCGATGAGCTCGTTCGCACCCGGACGCCTGTCCGGCATCACCGCACCCGCGGTGGACGCGCGACCGTTGCGCCGGGTCCGCCACGAGGTCCGCGACGGCGCGGTGGTGATGGCGTTCTCCGCCGTCGCCTCCACCGCCCTCGCCGGCGCGATGCTCCTGGTCGTCACGCTGGCGGGTCAGGGCGCCTAGGCCATGCCGACTCCCGCCCACGTCCCGGTGCTGCTCGACCGGGTCGTCGCCCTGGTCGCGCCCGCGCTCGAGCGGCCCGGCTCGATCATGGTCGACGCCACCCTCGGCCTCGGCGGCCACACCGAGGCCGTCCTGGAGCGCTGCCCGCAGGCCCGCGTCATCGGCATCGACCGCGACACCCACGCCCTCGAGCGCAGCCGCGAGCGGCTCGCGCCGTACGCCGAGCGGGTCACGTTCGTGCACGCCGTGTACGACGAGATCGGCGAGGTGCTCGCCGAGCAGGGGCTGGACCACGTCGACGGCGTGCTGTTCGACCTGGGCGTCTCCTCCATGCAGCTCGACGTCCGCGAGCGCGGCTTCGCCTACGCCGAGGACGCTCCGCTCGACATGCGGATGAACGACACCACCGGGCCGACCGCCGCCGACGTGCTCAACGAGTACTCCGTGGACGAGCTCGCCCGGATCCTCAGGGAGTACGGCGAGGAGAAGTTCGCCCGCCGCATCGCCGAGGCCGTGGTCCGCGAACGGGCCAAGGAGCCGTTCACCCGCAGCGGCCGCCTCGTCGAGCTCCTGTACGCCGCCATCCCGGCGCCCGCGCGACGCACCGGCGGCCACCCGGCCAAGCGGACGTTCCAGGCGTTGCGGATCGAGGTCAACGACGAGCTGTCGGTGCTGCGCCGCGCGCTGCCGGCGGCGATCGACGCGGTGGGCGTCGGCGGCCGCGTGGTCGTCATGTCCTACCACTCGCTCGAGGACCGGATGGCCAAGCAGGCCTTCACCGAGGTCACCCGCAGCGACCTTCCGCCGGAGCTGCCGTTCGTGCCCGAGGGCCACGAGCCGCCGTTCCGGCTGCTGACCCGCGGCGCCGAGAAGGCGCCCGCCGACGAGATCGCCGAGAACCCCCGCGCCGCCTCCGTGCGCGTGCGGGCCGTGGAACGCGTAGCAGGGGGAGTCCGATGAGCCAGGCCGCACCGAACAACGGATCCGCATGGGCCCGCAACCGGGTCCCGAAGATCGCCGAGGCCGCCGTCGAGCGGGCCCGGCTCACCGTCGTCCCGCGCCGCCGCACCCGCGCGCCGCGGGTGCCGTTCGTCGCCCTGGTGTCGCTGCTCCTGGTCAGCGGCGTCGCCGGGCTGCTGATGTTCAACACGTCCATGCAGCAGTCGTCGTTCACCGCGACCGCGCTGGAGCAGCAGTCGCAGATCCTGGCCGCCCAGGAGCAGTCGCTGCAGATGGAGCTCGAGCAGCTGCGCGACCCGCAGCGCGTCGCCCAGGTTGCCCGCGAGATGGGCATGGTGCCGCCGGCCAACCCGGCCTTCATCCGGCTCTCCGACGGCACCGTGCTCGGCACGCCGACCGCCGCCGTGCCCGAGGACGCGGTCCGGATCTCCCCGCTGCCGACCCGCAAGCCCAAGAACCTCCGGCCCGACCCGGTCATCGTGCCGGCCCCCGAGACCGAGACCGACGAGTCCGGCGCGGCGAACCGGGAGGACGGCGACCGAGCAGGTACAAAGAGCACGACGCGGGACCGGGGAGGACGGGCCGACGGCCAGCAGGGGAGCGGACGTTGACGCAGGGCAGGCGGCCGCACCCGCGGCCCCATCCAGGTCGGCACCCCCGGCCGCACCCGCGTCCCCAGCAACGGCAGGGCCCACCCCCGCGCCGGCGGCCCCGCCGTCGCCCCCGCCGCCCGGTCGCGGCGCTGCGCGGCACGTCGCTGGTCCGGCTGCGGATCGGGCTGATCCTGATCGCGATGATCGTGTCGGTGTTCGCCGCGCGGCTGTTCCAGCTGCAGGGCGTCGACGCGGCGGCGTACGTCGCCAAGGCGGAGGCGCAGGGCGGCGTCATGGAGTCGATCACGCTGCCCGCCGAGCGCGGCGCGATCCTCGACCGCAACGGTGAGCCGCTGGCCGAGTCCGTCGACGGGCTGATGCTGATCGCCGACCCGACGCTGACCCGCGACGACGCGAGCGAGATCGCCACGATCATCGCCCGGCGGCTCTCGGTCGACTACTTCGACCTGCTCGACCGGCTGCGTCGTCCCGACACCCGCTTCCAGTACCTCGCCCGCCGCGTCCCCTCGACCGTCGCCCGGGAGGTGCTCCAGGAGCTCGACGCGAAGGGCTACTCCGGGGTCTCGTCGCAGCGCGACCCGGTGCGCGACTACCCGGCCAAGGACGTCGCCTCCAACCTCGTCGGCTTCATGAACGCCGAGGGTGACGCCGCCGAGGGCGCGGAGCTGATGTTCGACCAGACCCTGCACGGCGTCGACGGGTCGGCGACCTACGAGCTCGGCGCCGGCAACCGGCTGCCGCTCGGCGAGAACGACACCGTCGTCCCGCAGTCCGGCCAGGACGTCACGCTGACGATCGACCGCGACGTGCAGTGGTACACCCAGCGGGTGCTGCGCACCGCCGTCCAGGGCTCGGGCGGCGAGTCCGGCTCGGCCGTCGTCATGGACACCCGCAGCGGCGAGCTGCTGGCGGTCGCCGACTACCCGACGTACGACGCCAACGGGCCGACGCTGTCGCCCGAGTCGGACCTCGGGGCCCGCGCGCTGCGCGACGCCTACGAGCCCGGCTCGGTCAACAAGGTGCTCACCGCCGCGTCGCTCATCGACTCGGGCCTGGTGTCGCCGGACACGAAGATCACCGTCCCCCCGTCGCTGCCGCGGCCGGGCGCCGCGCCGCTGAAGGACTACTTCCCGCACGGCCGGCTGCGCCTCACGATGACCGGGGTCATCGCGAAGTCCTCCAACATCGGCACCGTGCTCGCCGCGCGCCAGATGCGGGAGCGGCCCTACTACAAGTACCTGCGGGCCTTCGGCCTCGGGCAGCCCACCGGCCTCGGCTTCGACGGCGAGTCCGCCGGCGTCCTGCCCCGGGTGAAGGACTGGGGGACGCTGACCAAGGACACCGTCTCCTTCGGCCAGGGCGTCGCGGTCAGCGCCGTGCAGATGGCCGCGGCCATCAACACGGTCGCCAACGGCGGCGTCTACGTGCAGCCCAGCCTTGTCAAGGGCCGGCTCACCACGTCGGCGGGGATCGAGGTCGGCTCCGACACCGCCACCCGGCACCGCGTGGTCAGCGAGGACGCCGCCCGGAAGACCGCCGAGATGATGGAGGCGGTGACCGACCTCGACGAGGGCACCGCGCCCGGCGCGGCCATCCCCGGCTACCGGGTCGCCGGCAAGACCGGCACCGCCCAGCGGGTGGGCCCCAACGGCGGCTACGACGGCACGTTCACCGTCTCCTTCGCCGGCTTCGCCCCGGCCGACGACCCGCGCTTCATGGTGTACGTCGTCGTGCAGAACCCCTCCAACGGCGGCGGTGGCGGCTCCGTCGGCGGCCCGGCGTTCCGCAAGGTCATGACCCACCTGCTGCAGAAGTACGCCGTGCCGCCGACCGGTTCGGTGGCCCCGAAGCCCGTCGTCGAGTGGTGACCAGCCGCCGCTCGCCGGACGCCGCGCTTGTAGCCTCTTCGTCTGTGGCTGGACCTGCTGGCGTGATCCCGACCCGACCCCGGGACCCTCGGGAGACCCCGCTCCGGACCGTGACCGAGTGGCTGGCCGACGAGCTCGTCGAGATCCGCGGCAGCGACCCCGAGCGCACCATCACCGGCATCACGATCAGCAGCACCCGGGTCGTGCCCGGGGACCTGTACGTCGCCCCCGCCGGAGCCCGCGCGCACGGCGCGTCGTTCGCCGCCCAGGCCGTCGAGGCCGGCGCCGCCGCGGTGCTCACCGACCCCGCCGGGGAGCAGCTCTGCGCCGAGGTCGACGTCCCCGTCCTGGTCGTCGAGCGCCCCCGCGCCGTCGTCGGCGACCTCGCCGCCCTGGTCTACGGCCGGCCGGCCGACGAGCTCACGCTCGTCGCGGTCACCGGCACCCAGGGCAAGACCACGACCACCCGCCTGGCCGAGGCCGCGCTCACCGAGGCCGGCGTGCGCGCCGCGGTGGTCGGCACCGTGGGCACCCGGGTCAACGGCCACGACGTGCCGACCTCGCTGACCACGCCCGAGGCGGCCGACCTGCACGGCCTGTTCGCGGTGATGGTCGAGGAGGGCGTCGCCGCCTGCGCGATGGAGGTCTCCAGCCACGCGCTCGTGATGGGTCGCGTCGACGGGGTGGTCTTCGACGTCGCCTGCTTCACCAACCTCGGCCGGGACCACCTCGACTTCCACGCCGACGTCGAGGAGTACTTCCAGGCCAAGGCCTCCCTCTTCACCCCGCAACGCGCGCGCGTCGGCGTGGTCAACGTCGACGACGAGCACGGCCGCCGTCTCGTCGACGAGGCCACGATCCCGGTGCGCACCCTCTCCACGACGACCGACACCGCCGACTGGTGGGTCAGCGACGTCGTGGTGGAGCCGGCCGGCTCGACGTTCACCGTGCACACGCCGGCCGGGGACGCCGTACCCGCCCGGGTGCCGCTCACCGGCGACTACAACGTCGCCAACGCGCTCTGCGCGATCGCCGCGCTCGGCGAGGCGGGCTTCGACCCGCGCCTCGTCGCCGACGGGCTCGCCGCCACGGCCGGGGTGCCCGGCCGGCTCGAGCGGGTCGACGCCGGGCAGGACTTCCTCGCCGTCGTCGACTACGCCCACAAGCCCGACGCCGTCCAGGCCGCGCTCGCCGCGCTGCGGCCGCAGGTCGCACCCGGCGGCCGGCTGGTGATCGTCCTGGGCGCGGGCGGCGACCGCGACCCGGGCAAGCGCCCGATCATGGGGGAGACCGCCGCCCGCCTGGCCGACGTGCTCGTCGTCACCGATGACAACCCGCGCTCCGAGGACGCCGCCACGATCCGCGCGGCCGTGCTCGCCGGGACCGAGCAGGTGCCGGCCGCCGAGCGCGCCGAGGTCGTCGAGGAGGGCGACCGCCGGCTCGCGATCCGGCACGCCGTGGCGCACGCCACGGCCGGTGACGTGGTGGTCGTGGCCGGCAAGGGGCACGAGACGGGGCAGGAGGTGCACGGTCTCGTGCACCCCTTCGACGACCGCGAGGTGCTCCGCGACGAGCTCACCGCGCTGCGAGGAGAACGAGCCCGGTGATCCCCCTGACCCTGCCCGAGATCGCGGCCGTCGTCGGCGGCACGGTCCACGACGACCCCGAGGGCGTCACGGTCTCGGCGCCGGCGTTCATCGACAGCCGCGTCGCCGAGCGGGACGGCCTGTTCGTGGCGCTGTCCGGTGAGCGGGTCGACGGCCACGACTACGCCGGTACGGCGATCGGCGCCGGCGCGGCGGCCGTGCTCGGCAGCCGCCCGGTCGGCGTGCCCGCGGTCGTGGTCGACGACGTCACCGCGGCGCTCGCCGCGCTGGCCCGGCACGTCGTCGCGCAGCTGCGGGACCTCACCGTCGTCGGGCTGACCGGTTCCCAGGGCAAGACCAGCACCAAGGACCTGCTCGCCCAGGTGCTCGCCCGGGCCGGCCGCACCGTCGCGACCTTCGGCTCCTTCAACAACGAGATCGGCATGCCGCTGACCGCGCTGCGCGCCGACGTACGGACCCAGTTCCTCGTGCTCGAGATGGGCGCCCGCGGCATCGGGCACATCCGCGAGCTGTGCGAGCTCACCCCGCCCACGGTCGGCCTGGTGCTCAACGTCGGCAAGGCGCACCTGGGGGAGTTCGGTTCCCAGGAGGCGATCGCGCAGGCCAAGGGCGAGCTCGTCGAGTCCGTCGTCGAGGGCGGCACGGCCGTGCTGAACGCCGACGACCCGCTGGTGTCGGCGATGGCCTCGCGCACCGCGCAGCGCGTGCTGACCTTCGGTGAGTCCGCGCATGCCGACGTGCGCCTCGAGAACCTCACCACCGACGCGATGACCCGGCCGTCGTTCGACCTCGTCACGGCCGACGGCGCCCGCGCGCACGTGTCCCTCCAGGGGCTCGGCGAGCACCAGGCCGGCAACGCGGCTGCCGCGGCGGCGGTCGCCCTCGCGCTCGGCATGGGGCTCGACGAGATCGCCACGGCGCTCGGGAAGGCCGCCAACCTCTCGCGCTGGCGGATGGAGGTGCACGAGCGCGCCGACGGGGTCACCGTCCTCAACGACGCC
Source organism: Nocardioides iriomotensis (assembly GCF_004168035.1). GTDB lineage: Bacteria > Actinomycetota > Actinomycetes > Propionibacteriales > Nocardioidaceae > Nocardioides_B > Nocardioides_B iriomotensis. Next base: position 109,701 of record NZ_SDPU01000022.1, read on the forward strand.
TACAACGCCAACCCCGACTCGATGCGGGTCGCCCTCAAGTCGCTGGCGGAGATCGGGCGCGGCCGGCCCGGTGCCCGCACCGTCGCCGTCCTCGGCGAGATGCGCGAGCTCGGTGCGGCGGCCCGGGAGGAGCACGACACCGTGGGCCGGCTCGCGGTGCGGCTCGACATCCACCAGCTGGTCGTGGTCGGGGACGCCGCCCGGCCGATCCACCTGGGCGCCTGCCTCGAGGGGTCCTGGGGCGGCGAGTCCGTGTTCGTCGACGACAACGACGCGGCGCTGGCCTGGCTGCGCGGGAACCTCGCCAGCGGCGACGTCGTGCTGCTCAAGGCCTCGCGTGCCGCGGCCCTCGAACAGGTCGCCGCCGCGCTTCTGGAAGACTCGGCGGCTCGGGTGGTCGAGCCTGTCGAGACCACGGACACCCACGACCACGGAGAGGCCGGCCGATGAGGGCGATCCTGCTGGCCGGTGGACTCTCCCTGCTGTTCACCCTGCTCGGCACCCGCGTGGCGATCCGGCTCCTGGTCGCGAGGAACTACGGCCAGCTCATCCGCGACGACGGCCCGACCACCCACCACACCAAGCGCGGCACGCCCACCATGGGCGGCGCGGTGATCATCCTGTCGGTGGTCCTGGCCTACGCGCTCGCCAAGCTGATCACCCAGGACCTGCCCTCGTGGTCGGGTCTGCTGCTGCTGTTCCTGCTCGTGGGGCTCGGCGGCGTCGGCTTCCTCGACGACTACATCAAGATCGCCAAGCAGCGCAGCCTCGGCCTGCGCAGCAAGGCCAAGATGGCCGGCCAGACGATCATCGCCGTCTCGTTCGGCGCGCTCGCCCTGACCATGCCCGACGAGCGCGGGCAGACCCCGGCCAGCACGGCGATCTCGTTCACCCGCGTGATGGAGCAGTGGACGCTGCCCGCCGTGCTCGCCGTCCTGCTGTTCCTGGTCATGATCACCGGCTCCAGCAACGCCGTGAACCTCACCGACGGTCTCGACGGCCTCGCCACCGGCGCGTCCACCATGGTCTTCGGCGCCTACACGCTGGTGAACATCTGGCAGAACAACCAGTCCTGCGTGATCAGCCCGGGTGCCAAGTGCTACGAGGTCCGCGACCCGCTCGACCTCGCGGTGATCGCCGCGGCACTCACCGGCGCCTGCTTCGGCTTCCTGTGGTGGAACGCCTCGCCCGCGAAGATCTTCATGGGCGACACCGGTTCGCTCGCGCTCGGTGGCGCCCTCGCGGGCCTGGCGATCCTGACCCGCACGGAGTTCCTGCTCGCGATCCTGGGCGGCCTCTTCGTGATCATCACCTTCTCGGTGATCATGCAGGTCGGTTACTTCAAGATCAGCGGGGGCAAGCGGATCTTCCGGATGGCGCCGCTGCAGCACCACTTCGAGCTCAAGGGTTGGGCGGAGATCACGATCGTGATCCGGTTCTGGATCATCACCGGCCTGTGCGTCGCCGCGGGGCTCGGCATCTTCTACGCCGAGTGGGTCGCCGGTGCCTAGCCTCCCCGACACCTCGTCCCTCACGCGCACGTCGGAGTGGGACGGCGTGCACGCCGTCGTCATCGGCATCGGCGTCTCCGGCTTCGCCGCCGCCGACAACCTGCTGCACATCGGCGCGACCGTCACGGTCCTCGCCGAGTCGGCGAGCCCGGCCCAGCAGGAGAAGGCCGAGCTCCTCGAGGTGCTCGGCGCCACCGTCCGCATCGGCACCGGCGCCTCCGCGACCCTGCCCGAGGGCACCGACCTCGTCGTCACCTCGCCCGGCGTCCCGCCCACCGCGCCCGCCCTCGCGGCGGCGTACGCCCGGGGCGTCCCGGTCTGGGGTGAGGTCGAGCTGGCCTGGCGGCTGCGCGACCCCGAGCACCCCGGCCGCTGGCTGTGCCTGACCGGCACCAACGGCAAGACGACCACGGTGCAGATGCTCGACACGGTCCTGCGCACCGCCGGCGTGCGGTCGGTCGCCTGCGGCAACGTCGGCCTGCCGATCGTCGAGGCCGTGATGGACCCCGAGCCGTACGCCGTCTACGCCGTCGAGCTCTCCAGCTTCCAGCTGCACTACACCCACTCGATGGCCGCCGAGTCGGCCGCGGTGCTCAACGTCGCCGAGGACCACCTCGACTGGTACACCGGCCCCACCGGCATGGCCGACTACGCCGCCGACAAGGGCCGCATCTACGAGCGCGTCCGCACCGCCTGCGTCTACAACGTGCAGGACCCGGTCACCGAGCAGCTGGTCCGCGACGCCGACGTCGAGGAGGGCGCCCGCGCCATCGGCTTCACCCTCGGCACCCCGGGCGTGGGCATGGTCGGCCTCGTCGAGGACGTGCTGGCCGACCGCGCGTTCGTCGAGGAGCGCCGTACGTCGGCCGCGGAGCTGTGCACGCTCGCCGACCTCGCCTCGCCCGCTCCGCACTTCGTGGCCAACGCGCTCGCGGCCTCGGCGCTCGCCCGGTCGGTCGGCGTGCCCGCGGTCGCCGTCCGCGACGGGCTGCGCTCCTTCCGGCCCGACGGCCACCGGATCCAGGAGGTCGCCGTCGTCCGCGACGTGCGCTACGTCGACGACTCCAAGGCGACCAACCCGCACGCCGCGCAGTCGTCGCTGCAGGCCTACGACCCGGTCGTGTGGGTCGCCGGCGGGCTCGCCAAGGGCGCCTCGTTCGACGACCTCGTGCGCACGGTCAGGGACCGCCTGCGCGGCGTGGTCCTGCTCGGCCGCGACCGCGGTGTGATCGCCGACGCCCTCGCGCGACACGCGCCCGATGTCCGGGTGATCACGGTCGAGGGCGAGGACACTTCTGTCATGGACCGCGTCGTCGGTGCCGCCGCCGACCTCGCCCAGCCGGGCGACACCGTGCTGCTGGCCCCGGGATGCGCGTCCATGGACATGTTCGCGAACTACGGTGCCCGCGGGGATGCCTTCGCCGAGTCGGTCCGCCGCCTCCGCGCCGGGTAGCCCCGCCGGTCACCACCGGGGCGCCACCGGGCACCCACGGGGAGGAGACAGCGGGTTGACCACGACCGCGGGGAACGAGCCGGGCAGGGTCGCCGCCGACCGGCCGGCGCGCCCGACCCGGCCGGAGCGCCCGCTGGGCAGCTGGTTGCACTCCGTGCAGCACGCGCTCGACCGCCCGCTGACGTCGTACTACCTGCTGCTCGGCGCCGCGACCCTGCTGCTCACCATCGGGCTGATGATGGTGCTGAGCGCGTCGAGCGTCTACTCCTACAAGCTCTACGGCAACAGCTACCACGTCTTCCTGCGCCAGCTGACCTTCGTCGCGCTCGGCCTGCCGGTCGCCTTCGTCGTGTCGCTGCTCCCGCACAAGCTGATCCGGGCACTCGCGTGGCCCGGGCTCGTGATCGCGGTCGTCCTGCTCGCCCTCACCAAGACCGGCCTCGGCTTCGAGGCCAACGGCAACCAGAACTGGCTGTCGCTCGGCCCGCTGCGCATCCAGCCCTCCGAGGTGGCCAAGCTGGCGCTGATCCTGTGGTGCGCCGACCTCTACGCCCGCAAGGAGAAGCTTCTCGGCGACTGGCGGCACGTGCTGTTCCCGATGGCTCCGGTCGCCGCTGCCGTCGTCGGCATGGTCGTGTGGCAGAAGGACCTCGGCACCGCCCTCGTGCTGTTCGCCATCGTGCTCGGCATGCTCTGGGTCGTCGGGGCGCCGGCCAAGCTGTTCGTGATGGGGCTGACCAGCGTCGGCGTGCTCGTGCTCTGGCTGGCCACCACCAGCCAGGAGCGGCTCGAGCGGCTGACCAACTTCGCCGACCCGTTCAAGGACTACCAGGGCGCCGGCTGGCAGTCCGCCCACGGCCTCTTCGCGATGTCGAGCGGCGGCGTGTTCGGCAAGGGCATCTCCGCCAGCCAGCAGAAGTGGGGCTCGCTGCCCGAGGCGCACACCGACTTCATCTTCGCGGTGCTCGGCGAGGAGCTCGGCCTGGTCGGCACGCTGCTCGTCCTCGTGCTGTTCCTGACGATCGCCTACGCCGGCATCCGGGTCGCGTTGCGCACCGACAACGCGTTCGTGCGCTTCATGGCCGCCGGCATCACGATCTGGCTCACCGTCCAGATGATGATCAACGTCGGCATGGTGCTCGCGCTGCTGCCGGTCATCGGCATCCCGCTGCCGCTGGTGTCCTACGGCGGATCGGCGCTGCTGCCGTCGCTGGTCGCGCTCGGCCTGCTCGTCTCGTTCGCCCGGCACGAGCCGGGCGCCAAGGCGGCGCTGCGCGCGCGGCGCCGCCGCCGTACCCCCGCCGGGGTCACCGCCGGGGGCGTCGGACGATGATGGGTGCCATCCGCTGACCGACCGCCCCCCGACCGCAGGATCGTAGGAACCAGACTGATGAAGGTACTTCTCGCCGGTGGCGGCACCGCGGGGCACACCTCCCCGCTCCTCGCCACCGCCGACGCGCTGCGCCGTCTCGACGACAGCGTCGAGGTGACCGCGCTCGGCACCGCCCGCGGCCTGGAGACCCGGGTCGTGCCGGAGGCCGGCTACCCGCTCGAGCTGATCCCGCCCGTGCCGATGCCGCGCCGGCCCAACGCCGACCTCGCCCGGCTGCCGGGCCGGCTCCGCGGCGCGGTCAAGGGCGCGCTCGACGTCGTCGACCGGCTCCGGCCCGACGTCGTGGTCGGGTTCGGCGGCTACGTCTCGGTGCCCGCCTACCTCGCGGCGCGCCGCCGCCGGCTGCCCCTGGTCGTCCACGAGGGCAACGCGCTGCCCGGCATGGCCAACAAGCTCGGCGTCCGGTTCACCCACCACGTCGCCACCAGCTTCCCCGGCACCCCGCTCAAGGACGCGGAGTACGTCGGCCTCCCGATCCGCCGGATGATCTCCACCCTCGACCGCGCCGCGCTGCGGGCCGAGGCCCGCGACTTCTTCGGCCTCGACGCCGACCGGCCGACGCTGCTGGTCACCGGCGGCTCCCAGGGCGCGCGCCGGATCAACGAGGCCGTCACCGCCGCCGCTCCCGCGCTCGCGGAGGCCGGCGCACAGGTGCTGCACGTGCCCGGCCCCAAGAACGACGGCGTCGCGCCGCGGGGGCGCACCGACGGCGCCCCGCCCTACGTCGTCGTGCCCTACGTCGACCGGATGGACCTCGCCTACGCCGCCGCCGACCTCGTCGTGTGCCGGGCCGGCGCCAACACGGTCACCGAGACCGCCGCCGTCGGGCTGCCCGCCGTGTTCGTGCCGCTGCCGATCGGCAACGGCGAGCAGGACCTCAACGCCCGCGCCCTCGTCGACGCCGGTGCCGGCCTGCTCGTGCAGGACGCCGCGCTCACGCCCGAGTGGGTCGCCGCCACGGTCCCCGCGCTGGTCACCGACCCGGAGCGGATCGCCTCGATGTCGCGGGCCGCGACCGGGCTGATCCCGCGCGACGCCGACGAGCGCCTCGCCCGGATCGTGCTCGACGCGGCCCGGGAGGTCCGCGCGTGAAGGTCCCCGTCCCCGAGGTGCTGCTGCCCGCCGACGAGCTCGGCAAGGTGCACTTCGTCGGCATCGGCGGTGCCGGCCTGTCCGGGATCGCCCGGATCATGCTGGCCCGCGGCATCGCGGTCAGCGGCAGCGACGCCAAGGACTCCCGCACCCTCGAGGCGCTCCGGGCGCTCGGCGCGCGCTGCCACGTCGGGCACGCCGCCGACCAGGTGCAGGACGCCGACACGCTCATCGTGTCGACCGCCGTACGCGAGGACAACCCGGAGGTCGTCGAGGCACGCGAGCGCGGCCTGCGCATCCTGCCGCGGTCGGCCGCGCTCGAGTCGGTGATGCAGGGCCGCCGCGTCGTCGCGGTCGCCGGCACGCACGGCAAGACCACGACCACCTCGCTGCTCACCGTCGCGCTGCAGCACTGCGGCGCCGACCCGTCGTTCGCGATCGGCGGCGAGCTCAACGAGTCCGGCTCCAACGCCCACGACGGCAGCGGCGACGTGTTCGTCGCGGAGGCCGACGAGTCCGACGGCGCCTTCCTCGTCTACTCGCCCTTCGGCGCCCTGGTCACCAACGTCGAGGCGGACCACCTCGACAACTGGGGCACCGAGGAGGCCTACCACGCGGCGTTCTCCGAGTTCCTCGACCGGATCGTCGAGGGCGGGTTCCTGGTCGCGTGCGTCGACGACGACGGCGCCGCCGCGCTGGTCGCGGAGGCGCGCACCAAGGGCATCGACACCGTGGCGGTGGGGGAGTCGCCAGACGCCGACCTGCGCGCCGAGGGCCTGTCGTTCCGCGGCTCCACGTCGACGTTCACCGTCATCGACCGGGGCCGCCGGCTCGGTGAGGTGGCGCTGCAGATCCCCGGACGGCACTACGTCCTCGACGCGCTCGCGGCGCTCGGCGCGGGACTCCGCCTCGGCTTCTCGTTCTCCGACCTCAAGCGAGGCCTCGAGTCGTTCACCGGCACCCGCCGCCGGATGGAGCACAAGGGCGAGGCCGCCGGCGTGCGCGTCTACGACAGCTACGCCCACCACCCCAACGAGATCCGCGGCGACCTCCAGGCCGCCCGCGCCCTCGCCGGCGACGGCCGGGTCGTGGTGGCCTTCCAGCCGCACCTCGTGTCGCGCACCCGGATCTTCGGCGCCGCCATGGGCCGCGAGCTCGGCGCCGCCGACGAGGTCGTCGTGATGGACGTGTACGTCGCCCGCGAGGATCCCGAGCCCGGCGTCGACGGCGCCCTGGTCGCGTCCCACGTCCCGCTGCGGCCCGAGCACGTGTCGTTCGTGCGCTCGTGGTCCGCGACGCCGGCCGCGCTGGTCGAGCGCGCCCGGCCCGGCGACCTCGTGCTCACCCTCGGCGCCGGCGACGTCACGCTCGTCGGGCCCGAGGTGCTCGAGCTGCTCGGCGAGCGGGAGGAGAGCGCGGACACGGGCCGGGAGACGGGGCTGGAGACGGATGCCCACGCCGACTGACCGTCGCGACGACCCGCTCCTCGTCGCCCGCAGGCGGTTCGCCCGCCGGCAGTGGGCGCGCCGCTGGCTCGCCTGGCGGGTGCTGCTCGGCCTGGTCGCCGTCGCCGGCGTGGTCGCGGGCGGGACCTGGCTGGTGTTCTTCTCGTCGGTCCTCGCGGTCCAGGGCGTCCGCGTCGAGGGAGCCGAGGTGCTCGACCCGCGCGAGGTCCGTTCGGTGGCCGCCGTACCCACGGGCTCGCCGCTCGCCACCGTCGACCTCGACGCCGTCAAGCAGCGCGTCGAGCGGCTCACCCCCGTCGAGGACGTCGACGTGTCGCGAGCCTGGCCCGACAAGGTCCGGATCGACCTCACCGAGCGCGAGGCGGTCGCGGTGGTGATCAGCGACGGCGCCGTCCAGGGCGTCGACGCCGAGGGCGTGGTGTTCCGCCGGTACCCCTCCCGGCCGCCGAGCCTCCCGCTCGTCCGCACGACGCTGCGCACCGACAAGGCCGCCCTCGCCGAGGCGACCCGCGTCGTCGGCGCGCTGCCCGACGACCTCCGCGCTCGGGTGCGCTACGTCTCCGTCGCCACCGTCGACACGATCTCGCTGCGGCTGCGCAACGGGAAGGTCGTGCGCTGGGGGAGCGCCGAGGACTCCGCGTCCAAGGCCGAGGTGCTCGCCGTCCTGCTCGACCAGCCCGCGAGCCTCTACGACGTCTCGGTCCCGGGCCAGCCCGTCATCCGCAAGTAGCCGCCCCGCCCCCTAGCATCCTTGGCATGCGCAAGGTTCTCGTCACGCTCCTGGCCCTGTCCGCCCTCCTCTCGCCAGTGGCCGGCACGGCGACCGCCGCGCAGCCCGGGGTCGTCCGCTACGACGGTCGCGGAGTCCAGGTCTGGCGGCACGGGGGAGACCTGGCGAAGCTCGACGAGACGACGGCCGGCTTCCGTCGCTTCGTGGCGCACCGGCTCGACGTCCTCTGGCGGCAGGCCGGCGCCCGCCCGCGCTGCGCGCACTCCACCCTCGTGCAGGTGAAGGTGTACGACGCCCGGAGGTACGCCCGGATCGGCAACACCGGCAACTTCGCCCACGCCGGCGACCCGGCGTCCTGCTCGGGCGGCGGCTACACCTCGATCGCCGCGCGCTGGAACGGCCGCTGGCGCGAGGTCATCGCGGGGCAGGAGGCCTTCCAGTGCGCGGACCTGCGGCACTTCGCGGTGCCGGTGACGGTGGCCGACAGGTACTGCTACGACGAGTCCGGCGAGCTCGTGGTGTACCGCCCGGCGGGCTGAACTCACGGAAGAAAACGCGACGACGCGGCGTGTCTCCCGGGATCGGGCACGCCGCGTCATTACGTTCTTCATCAGCACGAGGTTGACATAACTATAACCCTCTACTTCAGGGTTAGGGTTCATGGCAGCCGGGTGCACTTCCCCACCGACGTACACCTGTCTGTCCGGCACCTCCATCGGAGGTCCGCCGGGCAGCCCGAGCAGTGAGAGGCACCTGCCGTGGCAGCACCGCAGAACTACCTGGCCGTGATCAAGGTCGTGGGTATCGGTGGAGGTGGAGTCAACGCCGTCAACCGGATGATCGAGGTCGGCCTCAAGGGCGTCGAGTTCATCGCGATCAACACCGACGCCCAGGCCCTCCTGATGAGCGATGCCGACGTCAAGCTCGACATCGGCCGCGAGCTCACGCGCGGCCTCGGTGCCGGCGCCAACCCCGAGGTCGGGGCCAAGGCCGCCGAGGACCACGCCGAGGAGATCGAGGAGGTCATCAAGGGCGCCGACATGGTCTTCGTGACCGCCGGCGAGGGTGGCGGCACGGGCACCGGCGGCGCCCCCGTCGTCGCGCGCATCGCCCGCTCGCTGGGCGCCCTGACGATCGGTGTGGTCACCCGCCCGTTCGCCTTCGAGGGCCGCCGGCGCGCCAACTCCGCCGAGGAGGGGATCTCCCAGCTCCGCGAGGAGGTCGACACCCTCATCGTGATCCCCAACGACCGGCTGCTGTCGATCAGCGACCGAAACGTCTCGGTCCTCGACGCGTTCAAGCAGGCCGACCAGGTGCTGCTCCAGGGCGTCTCGGGCATCACCGACCTGATCACCACGCCGGGCCTGATCAACCTCGACTTCGCCGACGTGAAGTCCGTGATGGCCAACGCCGGCTCCGCCCTGATGGGCATCGGCTCGGCGCGCGGCGAGGACCGCGCGGTCGCCGCCGCCGAGATGGCGGTGTCGAGCCCGCTGCTCGAGGCCTCGATCGACGGCGCCCACGGCGTGCTGCTCTCCATCGCGGGCGGCTCCGACCTCGGCCTGTTCGAGATCAACGAGGCCGCCGCGCTGGTGTCGCAGGCCGCGCACGCCGAGGCCAACATCATCTTCGGTGCGGTCATCGACGACGCGCTCGGCGACGAGGTCCGTGTGACCGTCATCGCCGCGGGCTTCGACGGCGGCATGCCGAAGCGTCGCGACGGTGTCAACGTCCTGCGCCGCGACCCCGCCCCGCAGCAGAGCCAGTCCGAGACCCGTGCCGCCGCGCAGGCCGCCGCGACCCGCGCCCCCGAGCGCGGGACGCCCACGCCGAGCACCCCGGCGCCGGCACCCGCTCCGGTGGCCGGTGAGGGCACCCGCCCGCAGCCGTCCCGCCAGGTCACCCCGCCCCCGGCCGCCACGCAGCAGCAGCCGCCGAAGCAGCCGCGCCCGGTGCAGTTCGACGACGACGAGCTCGACGTCCCGGACTTCCTCAAGTAGGCGTGTTCGCCTACCAGAGCACCCGCGTCGGGGCCACCACGGTCGACGTCGCGTTCACGGACCGCCACGGAGGAGTCAGTGGCGGTCCGTACGCGTCGCTCGACCTCGGTCGCCACGCCGCCGAGTCCGGCGAGCTCGACGTCAACCTCGGCCGGCTGGCGGAGGCGTTCGCCGGCGACCCCGGTACGCCGCTCGCCCTGATGAGCCAGGTGCACGGCCGCGACGTCGCGCGGGTCGACGGCCCGGGCGAGCCGCCGGTCGCCGACGGCCTGGTCACGGGCACGGCCGGGCTCGGCCTGGTCGTGCGCGTCGCCGACTGCGTGCCCGTGCTGCTCGCCGACCCCGACGCCGGCCTCGTCGGCGCGGTGCACGCCGGCCGGCCCGGCCTCGTCGCCGGCGTGGTGCCGGCCGCCGTCGAACGCCTCCGGGCGCTCGGCGCCGACCGGCTCGTCGCGTGGGTCGGCCCGCACGTGTGCGGCTCCTGCTACGAGGTGCCCGCCGAGATGCGCGACGAGGTCGTCGCGGTCGTCCCCGAGTCGGCCGCGACCACCTCCTGGGGCACCCCGGCGCTCGACATCGGCGCCGGCGTGGTCGCCCAGCTTCGCGCCGCCGACGGCGTGGAGGTCGAGGTGGTCGACGCGAGCCGCTGCACGATCGAGGACGACGACCTGTACTCCTACCGCCGCCAAGGGCCCGCCTCGGGCCGGCTCGCGGGGATCGTGCGGGTGCGGCCGTGACCGACCTCGACCAGGCCGCCCGGCGAGAGCAGATCGCCGGGAACCTCGCCACCGTGCGCGAGCGGATCGCGTCCGCCTGCGCCGACGCCGGCCGCTCGCCCGACGAGGTGACGCTGACGGTGGTCACGAAGTACTTCCCGCCGTCCGACGTACGTCTGCTCGCCGAGCTCGGGGTCACCGACGTCGGGGAGAACAAGCACCAGGAGGCGGAGGCCAAGGCCGCCGAGCTCCAGGACCTCCGGATGCGGTGGCACTTCGTGGGCTCCCTGCAGAGCAACAAGGCGGCCGCGGTCGCGCGCTACGCCGACGTCGTCGAGTCCGTCGACCGCACCAAGCTGCTGACCGGACTGAGCCGCGGCGCCCACCGGCGCGCCGCGACCCTCGACTGCCTCGTGCAGGTGAACCTCGACCCCGGTTCCGACGCGGGCACGGGCACGGGTCGCGGCGGCGCCGCGCCGGCCGACGTACCCGCGCTGGCGGAGGCCGTGGCCGCCGCCGAAGGCCTCCGCCTGCGTGGCGTGATGGCCGTGGCGCCGCTGGGGGAGGAGGACCCCCGTCCGGCGTTCGAACGACTCGCCCGGCTGGCCGACGAGGTCCGCCGGGTGGACCCTTCCGCGACGTGGGTCTCGGCGGGGATGAGCGGCGACCTCGAGGACGCCGTTCGGACAGGTGCGACACACGTGCGGATTGGGTCTGCGGTCCTCGGACCGAGGCCTCCCGGACGGTAGTGTCATGCACGCCAGCAGCACCAGGTCGACGGGGCCTGGCGCCGTACCGGAAGGCAAAGTCATGGGCAGCGCGATGCGCAAGATGGGTGTCTACCTCGGCCTGCTCGAGGACACCGAGCGCTACGACGACGACTACTACGACGACTACGACGAGCAGCCCGCTCGCCGTGACCCGCGCGACGAGGCCCGCCTCGACCGCATCGAGCGTGCGGAGCGTGTCGAGTCCCGTCCTGCCCCGGTCGCCGACATCGCCGAGCGGCGCCGTCCGCAGCCGGCCGCCGCTCCGGCCGCATCGGTCGCGGAGCTGTCGCGGATCACCACGCTGCACCCGCGCAGCTACAACGACGCGCGCACCATCGGCGAGAACTTCCGCGAGGGCGTGCCGGTGATCATGAACCTCTCCGAGATGGACGACGCCGACGCCAAGCGCCTCGTCGACTTCGCGGCCGGCCTGATCTTCGGCGTCCGCGGCAGCATCGAGCGGGTCACCAACAAGGTGTTCCTGCTGTCGCCGCCCAACGTCACCGTCGCGGCCGAGGACAAGCAGCGGATCCGCGAGGACGGCTTCTTCAACCAGTCCTGAGGGCGGCCACGCCGACATACCCTCACGTGGTTCTCAGACAGCCTGGCTAGGATCCCTGCGTGCTCCTCGTCGGATCGATCATCGACACGATCCTGTTCATCTTCCTGGCGCTGATGCTGATCCGCCTGGTCGTGGACTGGGTCCAGATCTTCGCGCGCTCGTGGACGCCCACCGGGCCGGTCCTGTTCGTGCTGGAGATCGTGTACACCATCACCGACCCGCCGATCCTCTTCGTGCGCCGGTTCGTGCCGCCGCTGCGGATCGGCAGCGTCGCGCTCGACACCAGCTTCCTGATCGTGCTGATCGCCGTGTACCTGCTCCAGATCCTGAACCGGATGATCTTCCTGTCCTGAGAAACCGCAGGCCACGCCGCGGTCACGGTGTGACGAGGGCCCGCTGCGAAGGTAGGCTGCCAACGGTCCCGCGGCTGATCCGGGGGGCGTGGCCCCACTGGACGCCGGAGCGCTTCTTCGGAGTACGGTGGGCACGACGCAGGTCCGCAAGCAGCAACACAGACGACAACGAGTAAGGGTGAGGTCATGCCGCTGACGCCTGAGGACGTGAGCAACAAGCGCTTTACTCCGGTCCGCCTCCGCGAGGGCTACGACATGGGTGAGGTCGACCAGTTCCTCGACGAGGTCGAGGCGGAGCTGGCGCGGCTCACGCGCGAGAACGACGACCTCCGCCAGAAGCTCCAGGCCGCCCAGCAGGGTGGCGGGGCCGCTCCGGCACCGGAGAAGCCGGTCGTGAAGGCTCCCGAGCCGGAGCCCGTGAAGGCTCCCGAGCCCGCCCCCGCGCCGACCCCGGCCGCCGCGCCGGTCGAGACGATCAAGGTGGCCACCGTCGCCGACGCGTCCAGCGCCGCGGCCCGCCTGCTCGAGATCGCGACCCGCAACGCCGACGAGCTCGTCGCCGACGCCAAGAACCAGGCCGACAAGATCGTCGGCGAGGCCCGCACCAAGGCCGAGCGCCTCGAGTCCGAGAGCAAGGTCAAGTCGGACCGCATGGAGGCCGACGCCCGCACCCGCTCCCAGATGCTCGACTCCGAGACCGCCGAGCGCCGCCAGCAGCTCTTCGGCGACCTGGAGAAGGAGAAGGACAAGCTCAACGGCGAGGTCGAGACGCTCCGCAACTTCGAGCGCGAGTACCGCAGCCGGCTGAAGTCCTACTTCACCCAGCAGCTCGAGGTCCTCGACAGCTCCGGCGAGTCCGGCGGCCCCGCCCTCGCAACCAGCGACCACGCGCCCAAGCGCCTCAAGTCGCTGCTCGGTGACGAGTCCGACAACGCCTGAGCCGCCGCACCTGCGTCACGTCTGACCGAAGGCCGGGTTCCCCTCGCGGGGGACCCGGCCTTCGTCGTGCGTGGGGCCTGTCGGTTTCCCAGCATCTGCTGGGAAACTTGCGCATCCGGGCCGAAACTTCGGCCCGGATGCGCAAGAAAAGGACGGGTTGCCCTGGGGAAAACCCCCTAGGCCTTGGCCACCGTGAACGCCAGCCCGAGGTCCTCGTCGCGGAACGCGCCGTCGCCGTCGACAGAGCCGACCTCGGCCATCTCCACGGCCAGCACCTCGTCGGCGACCAGGTCGGCGTGCTCGCGCAGCGCCTCGGCCGTCTCGCCGCTGGCCGCCCAGCGCAGCGCGATCCGGTCGCTGACGTCGAAGCCACTGTTCTTGCGGGCCTCCTGCACCAGCCGCACCGCCTCGCGGGCCAGGCCGGCGCGGACGAGCGCGGGCGTCAGCTCGAGGTCGAGGGCGACGGTCTCGCCCTGCTCGTTGACGACCGACCAGCCCTCGCGCGGCCGCTCGGAGACGATGACCTCGTCGGGCAGCACCTCGACCTCGTCGCCGTCGACGAGGACGGTGGCGCGGCCGTCTGCCTCGAGGGCGGCGGCCAGAGCGGCGGCGTCGGACGCGGCGATCGCGGCGGCCACCTGCGGCGTCTGCTTCGCGAACCGCTTGCCGAGGGCGCGGAAGTTGCCCTTGGCCGTGTGGTCCACGAGCCCCTCGCCGGCCGTCGACAGCGGCTCCAGGCCGCCGATGTTCAGCTCGTCGGCCACCTCGCGCCGCAGCTCCTCGGTCAGCCGGGCGTGCGCCGAGGACGCCACCAGCGCGCGGCGCAGCGGCTGCCGGGTGCGCACCTTCGCGTCGGCGCGGGCGGCGCGGCCGAGCTCGACCAGCCGCCGGGCGAGCGCGACGGCGCCGGACAGATCCGCGTCGACGGCGGCCTCGTCGTACGCCGGCCAGGGGGCCAGGTGCACCGACGCCGGCGCGCCCGGGTCGACCGACCGGACGACGTCCTGCCAGACGCGCTCGGTGATGAACGGCACCAGCGGGGCCATCAACCGGGTCACCACGTCGATCGTCTCGTGCAGCGTCGCCAGCGCGGCCGGGTCGCCGTCCCAGAAGCGGCGCCGCGAGCGGCGGACGTACCAGTTGGACAGGTCGTCGACGAACTGCGCGATCAGGCTGCCCGCGCGCTGGGTGTCGAACACCTCCAGCGCCGCGGTCACCTGGCCGACCAGGCGCGCGGTCTCGGCGTGCAGCCACCGGTCCAGCACCGGCCGGTCCGCGACCTCGGGCGCGCCGTCAGCCGGCGTCCACCCCGCCGTACGGGCGTAGAGGACGTGGAACGCGACGGTGTTCCAGTAGGTCAGGAGCACCTTGCGGACCGTCTCCTGGATGGAGGCGTGCCCCACCCGGCGGGAGGCCCACGGCGAGCCGGACGCGGCCATGAACCACCGCACCGCGTCGGCACCGTGCTGCTCCATCAGCGGGATCGGCTCGAGGATGTTGCCGAGGTGCTTGGACATCTTGCGACCGTCCTCGGCGAGGATGTGGCCGAGGCAGAGCACGTTCTTGTACGACGACTGGTCGAACACCAGCGTGCCGATCGCCATCAGCGTGTAGAACCAGCCGCGGGTCTGGTCGATCGCCTCGCAGATGAAGTCGGCCGGGTACGCCGCCTCGAACCGCTCCGCCGACCCCGGCCTGTGCGGGTAGCCCCACTGGGCGAACGGCATCGAGCCGCTGTCGAACCAGGCGTCGATGACCTCGGGCACGCGGCGCGCCTCGCCGTCGCACTCCGGGCAGGTGACGACGACGTCGTCGACGTACGGGCGGTGCGGGTCGAGCTCGGACTGGTCGGACCCGGACAGCTCCGACAGCTCGGCGAGCGAGCCGACGCAGGTGAGGTGGCCCTCGCCGCAGCGCCAGATCGGCAGCGGCGTGCCCCAGTAGCGGCTGCGTGACAGCGCCCAGTCGATGTTGTTGTTCAGCCAGTCGCCGTAGCGGCCCCACTTGATCGTGTCGGGGTACCAGCTCGTCTTCTCGTTCTCGCGCAGCAGGGCGTCCTTGACCGCGGTGGTGCGGACGTACCAGGACGGCTGCGCGTAGTACATGAGCGCGGTGTGGCAGCGCCAGCAGTGCGGGTAGGAGTGCTCGTAGGCGACGTGCCGGAACAGCAGGCCGCGCGCCTCGAGGTCGGCCACCAGGTCGGTGTCGGCGTGCTTGAAGAACTGGCCGCCGACCAGGTCGATGTCGTCCTCGAAGTGGCCGTCGGGCCGCACCGGCACCACGACGGGCAGGTCGTAGGCCTTGCAGACCTTGAGGTCGTCCTCGCCGAAGGCGGGGGACTGGTGCACCAGGCCGGTGCCGTCCTCGGTGGTGACGTAGTCGGCGAGCACGACGATGTGGGCGGCCTCGGGGAACTCCACGAGCTCGAACGGCCGCTGGTAGGTCCACCGCTCCATCTCGGTGGCCGGCAGCGTCGCCTCGACGGTCCAGCCCTCGCCCAGCACCTGCGCGAGCAGCGGCTCCGCGACGACGAGGCTCTCCTCGCCGTTCGACGCGACGACGTAGTCGACGTCCGGGTTCACCGCGACGGCGGTGTTGGACACCAGCGTCCACGGCGTCGTCGTCCACACCAGCAGCGCGGCCTTGCCGGCCCACGGCCCGGAGGTGAGCGGGAACCGGACGTACACGGACGGGTCGGTCACGGTCTCGTAGCCCTGAGCCAGCTCGTGGTCGGAGAGGCCGGTGCCGCAGCGCGGGCAGTACGGCGCCACGCGGTAGTCCTCGACGAGCAGGCCCTTGTCGAAGATCTGCTTGAGCGCCCACCACACCGACTGGACGTAGCCGGGCGTCATGGTGACGTAGGGGTCCTCGTTGTCGACCCAGAAGCCCATCCGGTCCGACATCTCCTCGAACGCGTCGACGTGCCGCAGCACCGACTCGCGGCACTTGGCGTTGAACTCCGCGACGCCGTACGCCTCGATGTCGCCCTTGCCGGAAAAGCCCAGCTCCTTCTCGACGGCGAGCTCGACGGGCAGGCCGTGGCAGTCCCAACCGGCCTTGCGGTCCACCCGGTAGCCCTGCATGGTCTTGAACCGCGGGAAGACGTCCTTGAACACCCGGGCCTCGACGTGGTGGGTGCCGGGCATGCCGTTGGCGGTCGGCGGCCCCTCGTAGAACGTCCAGCGAGGCCGGTCGCCGGTGAGGTCCAGCGAATGCTCGAAGGTCTTGTCGTCCTCCCAGAACGCCAGCACGTCGTGCTCCATGGCGGGGAGGTCCACCTGCGGCGGGACCGGGGTGTAGTTGTTCACGTCTGACGAGTCCTTCACGGTCGATGCTCTGCCGTGAAGGGACGAGTCCGACCCTCGGCCGGTCCCGCGGTACCACCCTTCTTGACGCCCGCTTTCCGGCCCTGGCCGGTCCGCGAGCACCCTCTCGTGCTCCACCGCTGCCGGGTCTACCTGCCGTGCGGGGCCTCGCGGTCCCGGTGCGGCGCTCTTCCGGCGGCTCGGGGGTGATCTTCGCTCCGGACAACACCCCCGGGCTCTCACCCTCCCCGGGTCGCTGCCGGCTGTGCTCGGAGCTACTCGTCCCGTCCACGCCTGTGCGGTACGGGAGAGTCTGCCAGACGACGGCAGCCGGGATCATGCGGGTTTCGGTACGGCGGGCCCGAAAATGGGCGGCGCGGCTGGTTGTCTGGCCCGGTCCGCGGGTCTATCCTCGCCGCACGCGTGTGGCAGGAGCCACACGTGCCTTTAGTATCCGGCCCGCCCGGGCCGGGTGCCCACCTGTTCGAGGGGGCCTGGACATGGCACGAGGGACGGCACGCAAAGTCGCCGGGAAGGCGGCCGCGGCGGCGAAGCGCGTGACCTCCGGCGGTGCCCGGAGGTCCGCGGCCACGACGGCCCCGGCGAAGAAGGCCCCGGCGAAGAAGTCCACGCCCGCCAAGAAGGCGGCGCCTGCCACGAAGGCTGCGGCGAAGAAGGCGGCCCCCGCCACGAAGGCTGCCGCCAAGAAGGCGACGCCGGCCAAGAAGACGGCGGCCAAGAAGACTGCGGCGAAGAAGACCGTGGCCAAGAAGGCGGCCCCCGCCACGAAGGCTGCCGCCAAGAAGGCGACGCCGGCCAAGAAGACGGCCGCGAAGAAGACCGTGGCCAAGAAGACCGCCGCGAAGAAGGTCACTGCCCCGGTCAAGAAGGCCACCCCCGCGAAGAAGACGGCGGCGAAGGCCGCGCCGGTGAAGAAGGCCGCCGCGAAGAAGGCTGCCCCGGCCCGAGCGCCCCGCAAGCTCGCGGTCAAGGCCGACGAGAAGCCCTGGACCAAGAAGGAGCTCGACGAGGTCCGCGGCGAGCTGCTCGCCGAGCGTGACCGGCTCAAGGACGAGCTCAACCTCGCCGAGCACGAGCTGCACGACCTGATGCGCGACGCCGGCGACGGTGCCGGCAACGACCAGGCCGACGTGGGCTCGACGACGTTCGAGCGCGACCACGAGATGAGCCTGGCCAACAACGCCCGCGAGATGCTCGCCCAGACGCAGAAGGCCCTGACCCGCATCGAGGACGGCACCTACGGCGTGTGCGAGCGGTGCGGGGAGCCCATCGGCAAGATGCGGTTGATGGCATTCCCGCGTGCGACACTGTGCCTGTCATGCAAGCAGCGCGAGGAGCGTCGCTGACCGGCGACGACAACACCCAGCCCGAGACCCCGGACCAGCCTGCCCCGACGGGGCGTGGCCGCCCCGTGCCCAGCCGACGACACCTGCTGCTGTTCGCGGCGGTGGCGCTCGCCGGCTACGCGCTCGACCTCGGGTCCAAGCAGCTGGTGCTCGCCACCCTCGAGCCGCACACCGGCGTCCCCGTGGTCGGCGACTGGTTCAGCATCTTCCTGACCTTCAACAGCGGGGCGGCGTTCAGCCTCGGCACCGGCTACACGTTCCTGCTGTCCTGCGTGGCGATCGGCGCGGCGGTCGCCGTGCTCTGGACGGCCCGCCGCCTGCACAGCGTCGGCTGGGCGCTCGGCCTCGGGTTCCTGCTCGCCGGGGTCATCGGCAACCTCACCGACCGGATCTTCCGCGACCCCAGCCCCATGCGCGGGCACGTCGTGGACTTCTTCCGGTTCCCGAGCTTCCCGGTGTTCAACGTCGCCGACGTCTGCATCAACATCGCAGCCGGGCTGGTGATCCTCCAGGCGATCCGCGGGATGCGGGTCGACGGCACCCGGGACGGCGAGCCGCGCCGCCAGGACCTGCCCCGGTGACGGCGGCACCCCAGGGCACCGGTTCGAGCGAGCACCGCACCGTCACCGTGCCCGACGGGCTGGCGGGGGAGCGGCTCGACGCCGCCCTCGCCCGGATGTTCGGCTTCTCCCGCTCGCGCGCCGCCGACCTGGTCGCCCAGGGGCTGGTCCGCGTCGACGGGCACGCCCCCGCCAAGTCGGAGCGGGTGCACGCCGGCTCCCTGCTCGACGTCGAGATCCCCGCCGCGCTCGACCCGGTGGCCGTCGTCCCCGAGATCGTCGAGGGCATCAAGATCATCCACGACGACGACGCCCTGGTCGTCATCGACAAGCCCATCGGCGTCGCCGTCCACCCCAGCCCGGGCTGGTCAGGCCCCACCGTCGTCGGCCACCTGACCGCGGCCGGCTTCCGGATCGCCACCAGCGGCGCCTCGGAGCGGCAGGGCATCGTGCAGCGGCTCGACGTCGGTACGTCGGGCGTCATGGTCATCGCCAAGTCGGAGTACGCCTACTCCCGGCTCAAGAACGCCTTCCGGCACCGCACGGTCGACAAGACCTACCACGCGCTCGTCCAGGGGCATCCCGACCCGCTGCGCGGCACCGTCGACGCGCCGATCGGCCGGAACCCCAAGTACGACTACAAGTTCGCCGTCCGCGCCGACGGCAAGCACAGCGTCACCCACTACGAGACGCTCGAGGCGCACCGCTTCGCCAGCCTGCTCGAGATCCACCTCGAGACCGGCCGCACGCACCAGATCCGCGTGCACATGGCGGCGCTCAAGCACCCCTGCGTCGGCGACCTCACCTACGGCGCCGACCCGACGCTGGCCGCCCGCGTCGGCCTGGAGCGGCAGTGGCTGCACGCCGTACGCCTCGGCTTCGAGCACCCCGACACGGGGGAGTACGTCGAGTACGAGTCCGACTACCCCGACGACCTGGCCGCCTCGCTCGAGCAGATCCGTGACGCCCACTGACCCAGGCGACCTCGACCTCCGCCCGGCGATCGGGGCGGACGCCGGGACCCTGGCCGACCTCTTCTGGGCAGCCCGCGAGGCGGCCCACCCGGCCATGCCGCGCTCGGTGCACACGCGGGAGGAGTGCGGCCACTGGTTCCGCGAGGTCCTCGGCCTGGAGCCGCGCACGACGGCGATGCCGCTCGAACGGGCGACCTGGGTGGCCGCCCGGCGCGGCGAGGTCGTCGGCTACGTCGTCGTCGACCCGGGATGGCTCGACTCCCTGTACGTCCGCCCCGACCTGACCGGGCAGGGCATCGGGACCGTCCTGCTCGACCTCGTCAAGGGCCTGCTCCCGGCCGGGTTCGGGCTCTGGGTCTTCGAGACCAACATCCGGGCGCAGGCGTTCTACGCCCGCCACGGCTTGGTCGTCGTACGGCGGACCGACGGGTCCGACAACGAGGAGCGCGCGCCCGACCTGGAGATGTCGTGGTTCGGCGCCGACCCGGTCGCCGGTGTCCGGCGGCGGATCGACGACGTCGACGACCGGCTCGCCGGCCTGCTCGCGGAGCGCGCCGCGCTGACCGCGGCCGCCCAGCGGCTCAAGGACGTGCCGGGAGAGGCCGGGCGCGACCCGGCGCGCGAGGCCGAGATCGCGGCCCGGATGGCGCGCCGCGGACCGGCCGTCGGGGACCGGCTCGGGCGTGACCGGCTGGGCCGGATCATGCACGTCGTCATCTCCGAGAGCCTCGACGCCGCGGATTAGCATGCGGGTAGGCGCCACCCCGCACGGGTACGTTCGACGCATGGCAGAGAACGCACCCTTCCGGCTGCCCGACGACGTCCGCGCGCTGCTGGCCAAGCCCAACCCGGCGACGATCACGACGCTCCGCAAGGACGGCGCCCCGGTGTCGGTGGCGACCTGGTACCTGCTGGACAGCTCCGAGGAGCACGGCGACCGAATCCACGTGAACATGGACCAGGGCCGCAAGCGCCTGGGCCACCTCCGGCGCGACCCGCGGGTGGCGCTGACCGTGCTCGACGAGGCCGGCTGGTACACCCACGTGTCGCTCACCGGCCACGTCGAGGAGATGGCCGACGACCCCGACCTGGCGGGCATCGACCGGCTCGCGCTGCACTACACCGGCTCGCCGTACAAGCGCCGCGACCGCGGCCGCGTCGACGCCTGGATCGCGATCGACAAGGTGCACGGCTGGGGCCGCACGAGCATCGCCGCGGGGACGCCGGCCGGCTCCTGACCGGAGCGCGAAACAGTCGGTGGGTCCTGCCACATTGGGGGCACCGGGTCGCGTAGGCTGACGTCCTTCCCCATCGAGGTGCGGCCGGCCACCATCCCCGGTCGTCCCTGGCATGCCCGCACACGCTCCGGAAGGGGTCATCGCAGCAGATGACGGCAGCAGTGTCCGACCCGAGCAGCTTCGTGCACCTGCACGTGCACACCGAGTACTCCATGCTCGACGGCGCCTCGCTCCTCGACGGGCTCTTCGGCCGGACCGCCGAGCTCGGCATGCCCGCCATCGCAATGACCGACCACGGCAACCTCCACGGCGCCTACGACTTCTGGTCCAAGGCTCGCCGCCACGGGGTCAAGCCGATCATCGGCATCGAGGCCTACGTCACGCCCGGCACGCCGCGCGGAGAGCGGCGCCGGGTCCGCTGGGGCAAGGGCGACATCGCCGAGGAGGGCGGCAACGACGTCGCCGGCGGCGGCGCCTACACCCACATGACGATGTGGGCGGAGACGACCGAGGGCATGCACAACCTGTTCCGGCTGTCCTCGCGCTCGAGCCTCGAGGGCTTCTTCTACAAGCCGCGCATGGACAAGGAGATCCTCGCCGAGCACAGCAAGGGGCTGATCGTCAGCACCGGGTGCCCGAGCGGCGCGATCCAGACCCGGCTCCGGCTCGGCCAGTGGGACGAGGCGGTCCGCGAGGCCGGCGAGCTGCAGGACATCTTCGGCCGCGAGAGCGTGTTCCTCGAGCTGATGGACCACGGCATCGGTATCGAGAAGCGGGTCCGCGACGACCTGCTCCGGCTCGGTCGCGAGCTCGGCATCCCGCCGCTGGCCACCAACGACTCGCACTACAACACCCCTCAGGACGCCGACGCCCACGACGCCCTGATCTGCGTCGCCTCCGGCAAGCGGCTGGCCGACCCCAACCGGCTGAAGTTCGACGGCGGCGGCTACTACATCAAGTCCGCCGCCGAGATGCGCGAGCTCTGGGCGGTCCAGCACGGCATGCCGGAGGCCTGCGACAACACCCTCGCCATCGCCGAGCGTTGCGAGATCGAGTTCACCGAGTCCACCGGCGGCTACATGGCGCGCGCGGACGTGCCGGCCGGCGAGACCGAGGAGAGCTGGTTCCGCAAGGAGGTCTGGCGCGGCATCGAGACGCGCTACCCCGGCGACCGGCTCACCCAGGAGGTCCGGGACCGCGTCGAGCTCGAGCTCGGCGTCATCTCGCAGAAGGGCTACTGCGGCTACTACCTCGTCGTCGCCGACTTCATCCAGTGGTCGAAGGACAACGGCATCCGGGTCGGCCCCGGCCGTGGCTCCGGTGCGGGCTCCATCGCCGCCTACTCCCTGCGCATCACCGACCTGTGCCCCCTCGAGCACGGCCTGTTCTTCGAGCGGTTCCTCAACCCCGAGCGGCCGTCGATGCCCGACTTCGACATCGACTTCGACGACCACCGCCGGGCCGAGGTCATCCAGTACGTCGCCGACAAGTACGGCTCCGACCGGGTCGCCTACATCGCGACGTTCGGACGGCTCAAGGCGAAGGCCGCGATCAAGGACGCTGCACGCGTGCTCGACCACGGCTTCGCGATCTCCGACCGGATCACCAAGGCGCTGCCCGCCGACGTGATGGGCAAGGGCGTGCCGCTCAAGGAGCTGTTCAACCCCGAGCACAAGAGGTACGCCGAGGGTGGCGAGTTCCGGTCGCTGCACGAGTCCGACCCCGACGTCCGCACCATCTACGACACGGCCGTCGGCCTCGAGGGCCAGATCCGCAACTGGGGTGTGCACGCAGCCGGCGTGATCATGTCCAGCGAGCCGCTGATCGACGTGGTGCCGATCATGGCCCGCGCCCAGGACGGCGCGGTCATCACCCAGTTCGACTACCCCATGTGTGAGTCGCTCGGCCTGGTCAAGATGGACTTCCTCGGCCTCAGCAACCTGCACACGCTCCAGGACGCCGTCGAGAACATCGCTCTCAACCGCGGCCAGGAGGTGGTCCTCGAGGACCTCCCGTTCGACGACCGGGCGACCTACGAGCTGATGGGCCGTGGCGACACGCTCGGCGTGTTCCAGCTTGATGGCGGCGGTATGCGCGCGCTGCTGCGGTCGATGCAGCCCGACGTGTTCGCCGACATCACCGCCGTCTCGGCGCTCTACCGCCCGGGCCCGATGGGCGCCGACTCCCACAACAAGTACGCCCGCCGCAAGAACGGCCGCGAGGCGATCGAGCCGATCCACCCCGCGCTGGCCGAGGCGCTCGAGCCGGTGCTGGGGGAGACCTACGGCCTGATCGTCTACCAGGAGCAGGTCATGGCGATCGCCCAGGTGCTCGCCGGCTTCACCCTGGGTGCCGCGGACAACCTGCGCCGGGCGATGGGCAAGAAGAAGAAGGAGGAGCTCGACAAGCAGTACGCCGGCTTCCAGGGCGGCATGATCGAGCGCGGCTTCCCGCAGGATGCGATCGACACGCTGTGGGCGGTCCTGCTCCCGTTCTCCGACTACGCCTTCAACAAGTCGCACTCCGCGGCCTACGGCGTCATCACCTACTGGACCGCCTACCTCAAGGCCAACTACCCCGCCGAGTACATGGCCGCGCTCCTGACGTCCGTCAAGGACGACAAGGACAAGATGGCCATCTACCTCAACGAGTGCCGGCGGATGAAGATCCAGGTCCTTCCGCCCGACGTCAACGAGTCGGCGCACAACTTCACCCCGGTCGGCCACGACATCCGCTTCGGCCTCACCGCCGTGCGCAACGTGGGCAGCAGCGTGGTCGACAGGATCGTCGAGGCCCGCGAGGAGCGCGGGCGCTACGTCGACTTCAACGACTTCATGGACAAGGTCGACGCCCTCGTGTGCAACAAGCGCGTCATCGAGTCCCTGGTCAAGGCCGGGGCCTTCGACGACATGAAGCACAAGCGCCGCGCGCTCGTGAGCATCCACGAGGAGGCGGTCGACCGCTACGCCGCGATCAAGAAGGACGCCGGCTCCGGACAGGACTCCCTCTTCGACTCGCTGTTCAACGAGGGTGGCACGAGCGGCGCCGAGCCGATCTTCGACATGGCGGTCGCCATCCCCGACATCGACGAGTGGGACAAGATGGCCCTGCTCGGTCACGAGCGGGAGATGCTCGGCCTCTACGTCTCCGACCACCCGCTGCTCGGCCTCGAGCACCTCCTGTCCCGGGGCACGGACACCACGATCGGCGGACTCCTGCTCGACGAGGACCGGCCCGACGGCAGCATGGTCACTGTCTCCGGCCTGGTCACCAGCGTCCAGCGCAAGATCACCAAGCGCGGCGACCCGTGGGCGATGGTGACGCTCGAGGACCTCGAGGGCGCGATCGACGTGCTGCTGTTCCCGAGCTCCTACCAGCTCGCGAGCACCCTGCTCCAGGAGGACGCGATCATCACGGTCAAGGGCCGGCTGTCCCGGTCCAAGGACCAGCCCGAGCTGCTCGGCCAGGAGGTCACCCTGCCCGACCTGTCCGACGGACCGTCGGGCCCGGTGATCATCTCGATGCCGTCGACGCGGTGCACGCCGCCCGTCGTGGAGCAGCTCAAGGACGTCCTCGGTACGCACCCTGGGGTGACCGAAGTACGGTTGCGCCTGATGACCAAGCACGCCACGACCGTCATGCGCCTCGACGACCGGCTCCGGGTCGCGCCCAGCCCGGCCCTGTTCGCCGACCTCAAGGCGCTGCTCGGGCCGCACTGCCTGTCGGGCAGCTGACATGTCCGTCCCGTCCGGCGACCCCGCGGTCCGGGAGGTCGCCGATCCCGACGAGCCGCACGGTTCGCCGGGACCCCGACGTGCGGGCGCCCTCGACGACGTGGTCGCGGTGCTCGGGGTCTACGTCGCCCTCGGCGTGCTGGGGGCGGTCCTCTGGTGGCTGCTCGTCGAGCCCGCGCTCTTCACCAAGGCCGCCAGCGGCGGGCTCGGCATGGGGGAGGGCCAGCTCGGCGAGCGGTTCAACGCCGACGCCTGGTACGCCGTGATCGCGGGCATCGGCGGGCTGCTGTCCGGCACCGCCCTGTCGTGGTGGCGCAGCCGCGACCCGCTGCTGACCTCCGCGCTGGTCCTCGGTGGTTCCCTGGTCGCCGCGGGCGTGATGTCCGTTCTGGGCGGCTGGCTCGGACCGCCCGACCCGCAGTCGGTGGCCGCCACCGTCGCCGTGGGCGCCACCGTGCCGACGCAGCTCGCCGTCGACGCGACGGTCTGCTACCTCGTCTGGCCGGTCACCGCGATGATCGGCTGCCTGATCGTGCTGTGGTCGCCGCCGCCCGTCGACCAGCCCTGACCGGCCTTCCCACTGCTCGACCGGTGGTCACGGCTCTGGACCGCACGTCACGACCCGGTGAAGAACCCCCGGTTCCGACCCGGTCCCACGCCGCCGCGTCCTAGGCTGGCGACCGGACCCGTCGGCCGCCTGTGGCAGGCGGACACGGGAGGAGTCCACGCATGAGCGACCAGCACACCGGTGCGCCCGGGTACGGCGAGCCGGAGTACCTCGGAGGCGCGGCCGCGCCCGCGACCGAGCCGGGTGCGGAGGGAGCCTCGCGCTCCGGGCCGCGCTGGGGCCTGGTCGCGGGAGCCGGTGCGGGCGTGGTGGCCGTCGTCGCCGCCGGTGGCTTCGGTCTCGCGCAGCTGCTCTCCGGGTCGGGCTCCCCGGCGGACGCCGTACCGGCGAACGCGCTGGCCTACGTCAGCGTCGACCTCGACCCGTCGGCGTCGCAGAAGATCGCCGCGATCCAGATGCTGCGGAAGTTCCCCGCGCTGAAGGAGGAGATGGGCCTCGACGCGCGCGACGACGTGCGGAAGTGGTTCTTCGAGGACGTCCTCGACGACGGCTGCAAGGGCGTGACCTACGAGGCCGACGTCGCACCGTGGATCGGCAACCGGATGGCGCTCGCCGCCGTGCCGGACCAGGGCTCGACCGTCGCGCCGCTCTTCGCAGTCCAGGTCACCGACCCGGACGCGGCTGCGCAGGGGGTCCGCGCGCTCGCCGACTCGTGCGGCGAGGGTGAGGACATCGGGGTCGCGTTCGTCGGCGACTACGCCGTGCTGACGGAGAAGCAGGCCGACGCCGACTCCTACGCCCGGGCCGCCGAGGCCTCGGCGCTGTCCGACGACGCCGACTACCGGACCTGGACCGACCGGATCGGCGACCCCGGCATCGTCAACGTCTACGTCTCGGCCGAGGCGCCGGCGCGGATGACCGACGTCGCCGCCGACATGGCCGGTGAGGCCGGCGACGACGTGGCGCCGCAGGAGCAGATGCAGAAGATGCGGCAGGACGTGGTGGAGCTCTACCGCGACTTCGAGGGCGCCGCCGGCACGTTGCGCTTCGACGACGGGACGCTGGAGCTCGCGATGGCCACCAAGGGCATGCCCGGCGGCGTCGCGGCCGTGGACGCGCCCGGCGCCCCGGCGCTCGGCGACCTGCCGGCCTCGACGGCAGCGGCGTTCACGGTGTCGTTCCCGGACAACTGGCTCCAGGACTGGATGACGTCGATGGGCGACCTGCTCGGTGGCGGTGCGGCCGGCGGCGGTTCCGAGGACCTCTGGAAGGACCTGGAGGCCGCGACCGGGCTGCAGCTGCCCGAGGACGTCGAGACGCTGCTCGGCGACGGGCTGCGGGTGTCGGTCGACTCCTCGCTCGACACCGCGGCGCTGGACAGCCCGGACGTCCCCACGGTCCCGATCGGCATCCGGATCAACGGCGACGCCGCCGAGATCGACCGCGTCCTCGACACCCTCCTGGCGCAGGTGCCGGCCGGTGAGCTGGACGAGCTGAAGCGGACCAGCGGCGACGGGTACGTCGTGCTCGGCCTCGACCAGGCGTACGTCGACACGCTGACCTCGGGCGGCGGCGGTCTCGCCGACGACCCGTCGTTCCGGGCGGTCGTGCCCGAGGCGGACCGGGTCAGCGGCGGGGTGTTCGTCAACTTCGACGCCGGCGACTGGGCCACCCGGGTCGCGGGGGAGATGTTCCCCGACGAGCCCGAGGTGAAGGCCAACGTCGCGCCGCTGGACGCCCTCGGCCTGTCCTCCTGGCTCGACGACGACCGGGTCCAGCACGGCTCGCTGATCCTCTCCACCGACTGACGGCGCGAGAGGCCAGCTCCCCACCGGTCCTGCCGGCGGGTCGTGCGTGATCCGGTCTACCGCCCGATCGCGGCCACCGTCGCCCGGGTCTGCGCGACCAGGTCGGCCGGGGCCAGCTCGATCTCCATCCCGCGGCGGCCACCCGACACGAACACCGTCGGGTGGCCGAGCGCGGAGGCGTCGACGACGGTCGGGTGCGCGCGCTTCTGGCCGAGCGGGCTGATCCCGCCGACGACGTACCCGGTGGCGCGCTCGGCGTCGGCCGGGTCGGCCATCACCGCCTTCTTGCCGCCGACGGCGGCGGCCACCGCCTTGAGGTCGAGCTGCCCGGAGACCGGCACGATCCCGACCACGAGCTTGTCGTCGACCGAGGCCAGCAGCGTCTTGAACACCCGCCCGGGGTCGAGGTCCATCGCCTCGGCCGCCTCCAGCCCGTACGACGCCGCGGCGGGGTCGTGCTCGTAGGTGTGCACGGCGTGCTCGACGCCGGCCCGCGTCAGCGCGACGGTGGCGGGGGTGCCGCCGGAGCCGGGCTGCTTCTTCTTCGCCACGTCCAGGAGGCTAGCGAGGGCGTGGCTCTAGTTCGGCGACCAGCTCGTCCGGGCGACCTCGGTCGCGGGAAGCGAGGGGAGCGCCCGCATGGCGCGCATCTCCTCGAGCAGCGCGTGCCGCAGCATGATCAGCCGGTCGACCGGGCTGGACGCCTCGAGCAGCGCCTGCCGCTCCTGCAGGGTGAGCAGGCAGGTCGCGGCGAGGCTGTAGGAGAGGTACTCGGGGTCGCGCGGCAGGTCGCCGTCGAGCACGTCGTCGCCGCGCATCTCGGAAAGCCGGCGGCGGTACTCCTCGAACGTCGCGCGGGTCCGCTCCGCCTCTTCCCGGCCCAGCGGGGTGTCGACCTTGGCCTCGTCGACGGTCTCGACGTCGCCGACGAGGTACCGCCCGGACGTGTCGAGCGCGTCGAGCCGCAGCCGCCGGCGGCCGACGACCTCGATGTCGAACCGGCCGTCGGGGTAGGGGTCGACCGAGGTCATCTGCACCACGCAGCCGACCCGGTGCACCGACTGGACGCCGTGGGAGCCGACCTCGTAGCCCTCCCGGATCGCGACGATCCCGAACAGCCGCTCGGGCTTCTCGCTGATCGTCAGCAGGTGGTGCACCAGCGCCCGGTAGCGGTCCTCGAACACGTGCAGCGGCACGGTGACGCCCGGGAACACCACGGTGTTCAGCGGGAAGATCGGGAGCTGCACCTGCACACCTGCAACATAGCCACATCTCCCGGCTCGGAACGCCCGCGGAGCCGTGTCGGCCCCGCTCTTAGACTGGTGGCCATGATCCGCCGTACCGACCTCCGGGGCCGCGCCGACGACGCGACCCCGGACTACCGCGCCGTCGTGCCGCGCGCAGAGTTCGACGTCGAGGCCGCCCTCGACGTCGTGCGCCCGATCTGCGACGCGGTCCGTCATCGCGGGGTCGAGGCGATCACGGAGTACGCCGCCCGCTTCGACGGCGTCGAGCAGACCGACATCGCCGTGCCCGCCGAGGCGCTGCGCACGGCACTCGACGGCCTCGACCCAGCGGTGCGGGCCGGGCTCGAGGAGTCGATCGCGCGGCTGCGCCGCACCTGCGAGGCCGAGCTCGAGCACGACAAGGTCACCGAGGTCGTGCCCGGCGGCACCGTCACCCAGCGGATGATCCCGGTCGAGCGGGTCGGCCTGTACGTCCCCGGCGGCATCGCCCCGCTCGTGTCCAGCGTCGTGATGAACGTCGTCCCGGCGCAGGTCGCCGGGGTCGGCTCGATCGCGCTGACCTCGTCGCCGCAGGCGGAGCACGGCGGGCTGCCGCACCCGACGATCCTCGCGGCCTGCGCGCTGCTCGGCATCGACGAGGTGTACGCCGTCGGCGGCGCCCAGGCGATCGCGATGTTCGCCTACGGCGCCGGTCCGTGCCGCAAGGTCGACCTGGTCACCGGGCCCGGCAACATCTACACCGTCTCGGCCAAGCGGCTGCTGAAGGGCGTCGTCGGCATCGACTCCGAGGCCGGCCCCACCGAGATCGCGATCCTGGCCGACGAGACGGCCGACCCGGCGTTCGTCGCCGCCGACCTGCTCAGCCAGGCCGAGCACGACCCGCTGGCCGCGTCCGTGCTGGTGACCACCTCCGAGGAGCTCGCCGCCGACGTCGAGGCCGAGCTCGACAAACAGGTCTCCGTCACCCGCCACGTCGAGCGGGTGCGCACCGCGCTGAGCGGCGCCCAGTCCGGCATCGTGCTGGTCGACGACCTGGAGCAGGGCCTCGCCGTCGTCAACGCCTACGCCGCCGAGCACCTCGAGATCCAGACCCGCGACGCCGAGCGCTGGGCCGCGCGGGTGGTCAACGCGGGCGCGATCTTCGTCGGCCCGTTCGCCCCGGTGTCGCTCGGTGACTACGCCGCCGGCTCCAACCACGTCCTGCCCACCGCCGGCTGCGCCTGCCACAGCGGCGGGCTGTCGGTCCGCGCGTTCCGCAAGGCCGTGCACGTGATTTCCTACGACGAGCCCGCCCTGCGCGGCGTCGCCGACCACGTGGTCGCGCTCGCCGAGGCCGAAGACCTGCCCGGCCACGGCGCCGCCATCCGCGTGCGCTTCGACCAGGAGGCGTGATGGAGCTTCCTCTGCGTGAGGAGCTGCGGGGGATCCAGCCGTACGGCGCACCGCAGCTCGACGTGCCCGTCGCCCTCAACGTCAACGAGAACCCCTACGCCCCGAGCGAGGACGTCGTCGCCGACGTCGCGCGCTCGGTGGCAGAGGCGACCCGCTCGCTCAACCGGTACCCCGACCGTGAGGCCCGCGCGCTCCGCGAGGCGCTGGCGGCGTACCTCGGTCACGGCGTCACCGCCGACCAGGTGTGGGCCGCCAACGGCTCCAACGAGGTCATGCTGCAGCTGCTGCAGGCGTTCGGCGGCCCCGGCCGTACGGCGGTGTCGTTCGCGCCGACGTACTCCATGTACCCCGAGTACGCCCGCGACACGGCCACCGGCTGGGTCGTGGGCCACCGCGCCGAGGACTTCAGCCTCGACGTCGAGCACGCCGTGTCGGTGGTCAAGGAGCACCGGCCGACGGTCGTGCTGCTGCCGTCGCCCAACAACCCGACCGGCACGGCGCTGCCGCCCGACACCGTCGGCTCGCTCGCCGCGGCGACGGCGGAGGTCGGCGGCGTGCTGGTGATCGACGAGGCGTACGGCGAGTTCCGCCGCGCCGGCACCCCGAGCGCGCTGGAGCTGCTGTCGGCCACGCCGAACCTGGTCGTCAGCCGCACGATGAGCAAGGCCTTCGCCCTGGCCGGCGCACGGCTGGGGTACCTCGCCGCGTCGACCGAGATCGTCGACGCGCTGCGGGTCGTGCGGCTGCCGTACCACCTGTCCTCGGTGACCCAGGCCGTCGCGCTGGCGGCGCTGCGGCACAGCGCGGAGCTGCTCGGCCGGGTCGACGACCTGCGTGCCGAGCGGGACCGGACCGTCGACTGGCTGCGCGCGCAGGGCCACGACGTAGCCGACTCCGACGCGAACTTCGCGTTGTTCGGCCGGTTCGACGACCGGCATGCTGTGTGGCAGGGGCTGCTCGACCGGGGCGTGCTGATCCGGGAGACCGGCCCCGACGGCTGGCTGCGGGTGTCGATCGGGACGCCCGAGGAGATGGCTGCCTTCCGGGCAGCCCTGGTGGACGTGACAGGGAAGGGAACCCCATGAGTGCGCAGGCGCGACGAGCACGCATCGAGCGGACGACCAAGGAGTCCAAGGTCCTGGTCGAGCTCGACATCGACGGCACCGGGCGCGGCGACGTGCACACGGGTGTGGGCTTCTACGACCACATGCTCGACTCGTTCTCCCGGCACTCGCTGATCGACCTGACGATCCAGACCGACGGTGACACCCACATCGACGCCCACCACACCGTCGAGGACACCGCAATCGTCCTCGGCGAGGCGCTCCGCGAGGCGCTGGGCGACAAGAAGGGCATCCGCCGCTTCGGCGACGCCACCGTGCCGCTCGACGAGGCGCTCGTGCAGGGCGTGGTCGACGTGTCCGGCCGGCCCTACTGCGTGCACATCGGCGAGCCCGAGGGCCAGGAGTTCGTGGCCATCGGTCGCGACGGCTACCTCGGCGCGCTGACCCGGCACGTCTTCGAGACGCTTGCCTTCCACGCCCAGATCGCCCTGCACGTGCGGGTGCTGTCGGGGCGCGAGCCGCACCACGTCGTCGAGGCGCAGTTCAAGGCGGTCGCCCGCGCGCTGCGTGACGCGGTGGCCCTCGACCCCCGCGAGACCGGCGTGCCGTCCACCAAGGGCAGCCTGTGACCGCACCCCCCGTGGTGGTCCTCGACTACGGCTCGGGGAACCTCCGCTCCGCCGTGCGCGCCCTCGAACGCGCCGGTGCCGACGTCACGCTGACCGCCGACCGTGCCGCCGCGCAGGAGGCCGCGGGCCTCGTCGTGCCCGGCGTCGGCGCGTTCCGGTCGTGCGTCGAGGGCATCCGGTCCGTCCGCGGGCACGAGGTCATCGGCCGCCGGCTGGCCGGTGGCCGACCGGTGCTGGGCATCTGCGTGGGCATGCAGGTGCTGTTCGAGCACGGCGTCGAGCACGGCGAGGACACCGCGGGGCTCGACGAGTGGCCCGGCGTCGTCGAGCGGCTGCAGGCGCCCGTCGTGCCGCACATGGGCTGGAACACCGTCGAGGCGCCCGAGGGCAGCCTGCTGTTCGACGGGATCGAGGACGAGCGGTTCTACTTCGTGCACTCGTACGGCGTGCGCGACTGGACGTTGCGCACCCACGGCCGCACCCGGCCGCCGCTGGTCACCTGGTCCGAGCACGGCGGCGACCGGTTCGTCGCGGCCGTCGAGAACGGCCCGCTGTGCGCCACCCAGTTCCACCCGGAGAAGTCCGGCGACGCCGGTGCCCGACTGCTGGCCAACTGGGTCGGCTCGCTGAAGGCCGCCTGAGCCGGTGGCCCGATGAGCAAGGAGCGCGCCCGCCGGCGCGAGGAGCGCGAGCGCGAGGCGGCAGTGAGGGCGGCCGCGCGCGCGGCCGAGGCCGAGCGGCGGGAGCGCCGCGCGGCCAGGTCGAAGGCCGTCCGCCGGCACACCACCGACCGGCTGCCCCGGCTGCGCCCGGTCGGCCGCGACACCGGCGCGCTGGCGCGCAGGCGCCGGATCCAGCGCGGCCTGCTGGTCGCGCTCCTGCTCGCGCTGAACATCCTGTGCTGGGTGGTCCGCCCCGACTGGGAGGCCCGGCTTGCCGCGCTGGTGGTCAGCGTTCTGGCCTACCCCGTCCTCCAGCACATGCTCGTCCGTCGCTGACCCGCGAGCCGGCCCGCCTCAGGGCAGGTCGGGGTGCACCAGCCAGATGTTCGGCTCCCAGTAGGTCGCCGTGTCGTTCTCCCGGTCGATCCGCAGGGTGGCCAGGCCCTCGGGGAAGACGTACTCGCCGCTCTCCGGGAAGACCATCGACGTCCACGACTCCCACTCCGCGACGGTCCCGGAGATCAGCATCGACTCGGGCAGCGGGGTGGCCACGCGGGCGCCGAGCCGCTCGTGCACCCGCATCCACGGGTCGAGCAGCTGGCCGTCCTCGCGTCGCCAGGTGACGTACCGCTCGATCGGGGTCAGCGGGTACCTCTCCTTCCACGACGGCCGCACCGGCGCGACCAGGTGGGTCAGCCCGTGCCGGCCGGCCAGGGTGCGCATCGCGCCGAGGATCTCGACGGCCATGCCGCGCGCCCGGCTGTCGCGCGGCGTCTCCGCGGCGAGCGCGCAGAGCGTGTTGGCGCGCTCGCGCTCCCCGTCGGCGAACGCCGCGGTGATGGCGGCGTCGATCCCGGGCAGGAGCGTCGCGTCGTCGCCGTCCCAGAAGATCGGGGCGGTGTGGCCTTCCGCCAGGACGGTGTCCGTCGCCTCGTCGTACAGCACGAACTGGAAGTCGGCGAGCTCCTGGTCGAGCCGGCCCCAGTACTGGTTGAGCACGTCGCCGTGCAGGTTGTACTCCGGCCAGACGTCCTCGGACTCGATGCCGCGCTCCCAGAGGTCGGGGCGCTCGGCGGCGGTGTGCAGGGTCGGCATGGCGCAGATTCTGCGGGAACGACGGCCGCCGCGCCGCCGGTTTTCAGCGGACGGCGTGCCCGGCGCCGCGCAGGGCGTCCTTGACCTCGGCGATGGCGACGGTGCCGAAGTGGAAGACCGATGCCGCCAGGACGGCGTCCGCCCCCGCCTCCACCGCCGGCGGGAAGTGCTCGGCCGCACCGGCCCCACCCGACGCGATCACCGGGATCGAGACCTCGGCACGGACGAGCCGGATCAGGTCGACGTCGAAGCCCTCGCGGGTGCCGTCGGCGTCCATCGCGTTGAGCAGGATCTCGCCGGCGCCGAGGTCGGCGGCCTGCTTCGCCCAGGCGATCGCGTCGAGGCCGGCGCTCGTGCGGCCGCCGTGCGTGGTGACCTCGAAGCCGCTGTCGGTGGCGGTGCCGGGACCGGCCCGGCGGGCGTCGACCGACAGCACCAGCACCTGGCTGCCGAACCGGTCGGCGATCTCGGCGACCAGGTCGGGTCGCGCGATCGCCGCGGTGTTGACCGCGACCTTGTCGGCGCCGGCGCGCAGCAGCCGGTCGACGTCCTCGACGCTGCCGACACCGCCGCCGACGGTGAGCGGGATGAAGACCTGCTCGGCCGTCGCCGACACGATCTCCATCGTCGTCGCCCGGCCCTCGTGGGAGGCGGAGATGTCGAGGAAGGTCAGCTCGTCGGCGCCCTCGGCGTCGTACCGCTTGGCCAGCTCGACGGGGTCGCCCGCGTCGCGCAGGCCCTGGAAGTTCACGCCCTTGACGACGCGGCCACCGTCGACGTCGAGGCAGGGGATGACCCGGACCGCGAGGCTCATGCGCCGCTCGGCCCGTTCGGCAGGGTGAGGGTGAGCGCCTCCTCGAGGGTGAACCGGCCCTCGTACAGCGCGGTGCCGATGATCGCGCCCTCGACGCCGTCTTCGACCAGCCCCTGCAGCGCCTCGAGGTCGGCGAGCTCGGTGATGCCGCCGGAGGCGACGACGGGCTGGTCCGTGGCGGCGCACACGTCGCGCAGCAGGTCGAGGTTCGGGCCCTGCAGCATGCCGTCCTTGTTGACGTCGGTGACGACGTACCGCGCGCAGCCCTCGGAGTCGAGCCGTGCGAGCACCTCGTAGAGGTCGCCGCCCTCGCGGGTCCAGCCGCGGGCGGCGAGGGTGCGTCCGCGGACGTCGAGGCCGACCGCCACCCGGTCGCCGTACGACGCGATCGCCCGCGCGCACCACTCCGGCTGCTCCAGGGCGGCGGTGCCGATGTTGACCCGGCGGCAGCCGGTGGCCATCGCGGCCTCGAGCGAGTCGTCGTCGCGGATCCCGCCGCTCATCTCGACCTTGATGTCGAGGGTGCCGACGATCTTGGCGAGCAGGTCGCGGTTGTGGCCGCGGCCGAACGCCGCGTCGAGGTCGACGAGGTGGATCCACTCCCCGCCGCGGCGCTGCCAGTTGAGCGCGGCCTCGACCGGGTCGCCGAAGTGCTTCTCCGAGCCGGCGACGCCCTGCACCAGCTGGACGGCCTGGCCGTCCGCGATGTCGACGGCGGGCAGCAGCTCGAGGTAAGCGCTCATGGCTCCAGCCTAGGAGCCGTGGAGCCCGTGACGGTGCCCGGTCTCAGGGCTCAGAAACCGAGGGACGCCCCGGTCAGGGTGGCCACCGCCTCGTCGGGTCCGGACAGCTCGACCCGGGCCTGCTGCTGCCGGCCGAAGGCGAACATCGTCAGCTCGCTCGGCACGCCGGTCACGACGACGGGCTCGGACGCGTCCTTGAGCACCACCTCGGAGCCGGTCGTCGCGTTGCGCAGCCAGACGCCGACGGTGGCGTTGCGGACGAGCTGCTTGCCGGCGGTGCGGACCATCGACCAGAGCAGCTTCTGCTCGTCGTCCCCGAGCACGCGCGGCTCCCAGCCGTCCTGAGCGCGCCGGATGTCCTCGTGGTGGACGAAGAACTCCAGGGTGTTCGTCAGCTGGTCGATCTTCGGGACGGCGTACGGCGACCACAGCGGCGGCCCTCCGCGGAGCCGCTCGACGAGCTCGGCGAAGCCGGCCTTGCCCACACGGCGCATCTCCGCCTCGGTCACCCGGGCCAGCGGCGCCACGGCGATGCCGACCGCGCCGAGGGAGCGTTCGCGGACGAGGAGGTGGGCCACGAGGTCCTTCACGGTCCAGTCGCCACAGAGCGTGGGCTGGTCCTCGCCGACCTGCAGGGCCGTGTCGCAGAGCGCCGCGCGCTCCGACTGCGCCATCCGGACTGTCACCCCCTCAGCCTAGGGTTGTGCCCGTGAGTCGAACCCGCGACCGGTCCTCCTCGGTCTCGGCGGGCAGCACCCTGCGCGACGGGTTCGCGGTCCTCGGGGTGGCGATCCGCCGTGAGCCGTGGATCTTCACGGTCTCCACCCTGGGCAGCCTGCTCTTCGGCGCGCTGACCGTCGCCGACGCCTGGGTGCTCGGCTGGTCGACCGACCACGTCGTGCTGCCGGCGTTCGAGACCGGCGAGGTCGGCTGGGGCGGGCTCGTCGCGGTGCTCGCGCTGTTCCTCGGCGTCGCGATCCTCCGCGCGGTCGGGATCGTCGCGCGCCGGCTCGGCGCGGGCGTCATGCAGTACCGCATGCAGGCCCACTACCGCCGCGACGTCACCCGGCAGTACCTCCGCCTGCCGATGTCCTGGCACCAGAAGCACCCGACCGGGCAGCTGCTCTCCAACGCCAACGCCGACGTCGAGGCCGCGTGGGCGCCGATCGCGCCGCTGCCGATGGCCGTCGGCACCGTCGCGATGATGGTCATCGCGGTGCTGCAGATGCTGCTCACCGACCTGGTGATGGCGCTCGTCGGCCTGCTGGTCTTCCCGGCCGTCATCCTGGCCAACCTGGTGTTCCAGCGGCTGCAGTCGCCGCTGATGACCCGCGCGCAGGCCCTGCGCGCCGAGGTGTCCGAGGTCGCCCACGAGTCCTTCGACGGCGCGCAGGTCGTCAAGACGCTCGGCCGCGAGCAGGAGGAGACCGAGCGGTTCGCCCGCAAGGCCCACCAGCTCCGCGACACCAACATCAAGGCCGGGCACGTCCGCGCGTTCTTCGACCCCGCGCTCGAGGCGCTGCCCAACCTCGGCGTGCTCGCGGTCCTCGCGGTCGGCGTGCAGCGCGTGCTCCACGGCCAGGCCGACCCGGGCGACGTGGTCACCATCGGCTACCTGCTCACGATCGTGGCCTTCCCGATCCGGTCGCTGGGCTGGCTGCTCGGCGAGTTCCCGCGCAGCGTCGTCGGCTTCCGCCGGGTGTCCGCGGTGCTCGCCGCCACCGGCGAGATGCAGTACGGCGCCGCGGCGCCCGAGCGGGGCCGGCCGGGCGCGCTGCTCGAGGTGGACGACCTGGCCTACCGCTACGACGACGGGCCCCCGCTGCTCGAGGGCGTGACCTTCGACGCCGAGCCCGGCCGCACCGTGGCCGTCGTCGGCGCGACCGCGTCCGGCAAGAGCACGCTGACGTCGCTGCTCGTCCGCCTCGTCGACCCGCGGGACGGCGCCGTACGCCTCGACGGCACCGACCTGCGCGCCCTCGCCCCCGGCGCCCTCGCCGCGCACGTCGCGCTGGTGCCGCAGCAGGCGTTCCTCTTCGACGACACCGTGCGCGGCAACGTGGCGCTCGGCGCCGACGTCCCCGACGAGGACGTGTGGGCCGCGCTGCGCACGGCGCAGGCCGACGGCTTCGTCGCCGCGCTGCCCGACGGCCTGGACACCCGCCTCGGGGAGCGCGGCACGTCCCTGTCGGGCGGCCAGCGGCAGCGGCTCTCGCTGGCCCGCGCGCTGGTCCGCCGGCCGCGGCTGCTGATCATGGACGACGCCACGTCGGCGGTCGACCCGGAGGTCGAGGCCCGGATCCTCGCCGCGCTGCGGGGCACCCCCGGCCAGGAGGGCTCGACCGTCCTGGTCGTCGCCTACCGCAAGGCGACGATCGCGCTCGCCGACCAGGTGGTCTACCTGCGCGACGGCCGGGTCGCCGACCAGGGCACCCACGCCGAGCTGCTCGACCGCAGCCCCGGCTACGCCCACCTCGTCAACGCCTACGAGGTCGAGCACCCCGACGAGCAGGCGGAGGTGAGCAGGTGAGCACGACCCTCGACACCGGCGAGGAGATCGGTGCCTGGCAGACCATCCGCCGCGGCATCGAGTTCTCGCCCGAGCTGCGCGAGGGGATCGGCGGCACCTTCGCGTTCGCCGTCCTGTCCACCCTCGGCCGGGTCGTCGTCCCGATCGCCGTCCAGCAGACCCTCGACCGCGGCCTCGGCGCCGCCGGTGAGCCGGACCTGTCGTTCATGGGCTGGATGGCCACGCTCGCCGGCGCCGCGATCCTGGTCACCGCCGTGGCGTCGTACTTCATGACCGCTCGGCTGTTCACCGCCGCCGAGCGCGGTCTCGCGACGTTGCGGATCAAGGCGTTCCGGCACGTCCACGACCTGCCGCTGCTCACGCAGAACACCGAGCGCCGCGGCGCCCTGGTCTCGCGTGTCACCTCCGACGTCGACCAGGTGTCACAGTTCCTGATCTTCGGCGGCCTGATCGCCGTGGTCAGCGTCGGGCAGATCGCGATCGCGACGGTCGTGATGCTGTTCTACTCCTGGCAGCTCACGCTGGTCGTCTGGATCTGCTTCCTGCCGCTGTTCCTCTCCCTGCGCTACTTCCAGCGCAAGCTCTCCGCGGCGTACGGCATCGTCCGTCAGCAGGTCGGCGTGATGCTCAGCGCGATCTCGGAGCCGGTCGTGGGCGCGGCGACGGTCCGCTCCTACGCCATCGAGGACCGCACCCAGGAGCGCATCGACGGGGCGATCGACCGCTACAAGCAGGCCAGCACCAAGGCCCAGGGGCTCACGGCGTTCTCGTTCTCGCTCGGCGGTGTCTCCGCCGGCCTGGCCAACGCCGGCGTGCTGATCTTCGGGGTGCTGCTCGGTGTCGACGGCACGATCACGGCCGGCGAGGTGCTGGCGTTCGCGTTCCTCGTCACGCTGTTCGTCGGCCCGGTCCAGATGGGCACCCAGGTGCTCACCGACGCGCAGAACGCCATCGCCGGCTGGCGTCGCGTCATCGGCATCCTCGACACCCCCGCCGACGTGGTCGACCCCGGCGCCGCGGGCGAGGTGCTGCCGAAGGGTGCGGTCGCGATCCGGTTCGAGGACGTCACGTTCGCCTACCCCGGCGGCCGGCCGGTGCTGCACGACGTCGACCTCGACATCGCGCCGAACACGCGCGTGGCCGTCGTCGGCGAGACCGGCTCGGGCAAGACCACGCTCGCCAAGCTGCTCACGCGGCTGATGGACCCCACCTCCGGCGTGGTGCGACTCGACGGGGTCGACCTCCGCACCGTGCCGTTCTCGTCGCTGCGCGACCGCGTGGTGATGGTGCCGCAGGA
Organism: Nocardioides iriomotensis; assembly: GCF_004168035.1. Lineage (GTDB taxonomy): Bacteria > Actinomycetota > Actinomycetes > Propionibacteriales > Nocardioidaceae > Nocardioides_B > Nocardioides_B iriomotensis. Next base: position 147,713 of record NZ_SDPU01000022.1, read on the forward strand.
GGGGTTCCTGTTCGACTCGACGCTGCGCGCCAACGCGCTCTACGGCAAGCTCGACGCCACCGACGAGGACATCGTCGCGGCCGCGACCGAGCTCGGCCTGGCCGACTGGCTCGACACGCTGCCGCGCGGCCTCGACACCCCGGTCGGGCAGCGCGGCGAGTCGCTGTCGGCGGGGGAGCGGCAGCTCGCCGCGCTGATCCGCGCCCACCTCGCCGACCCCGACCTGCTCGTCCTCGACGAGGCCACCTCGGCGGTCGACCCCGCGCTGGAGATGCGGATCGGCCGGGCGCTCGAACGTCTCACCCGCGGCCGCACCTCCGTCACGATCGCGCACCGGATGTCCACCGCCGAGAACGCCGACGAGGTCGTCGTGGTCGACAAGGGCCGCATCGTGCAGCGTGGCCCGCACGCTGCCCTGCTGGTCGAGGGCGGCGTCTACGGCCGCCTGCACGCGTCCTGGATCGCGCAGCAGTCCCTGCTCTGAGTCACGTCCGCCCCGGTGGGAGACTGGCCCGGTGAGCACCCCTTCGACAGGCTCAGGTCAACGTCTCGACCCGCAGATCGCCGCCCTCCTCAAGCGCGACGACGCCGGCCTGGTCACCGCCGTGGTGCAGCAGCACGACACCGGCGAGGTGCTGATGGTCGGCTGGATGGACGACGAGGCGCTGCACCGCACGCTCACCACCGGCCGCGCGACGTACTGGAGCCGGTCCCGCGAGGAGTACTGGGTCAAGGGCGAGACCTCCGGTCACCGCCAGTGGGTCAAGGGCGTCCGCCTCGACTGCGACGGCGACACCCTGCTCGTCACCGTCGACCAGGAGGGCGCGGCCTGCCACACGGGTGACCGCACCTGCTTCGACGCGCGCGAGCTGACCGTGGCCACGCCGGTGGCGCCGACCACGCCGGGAGCGGTGTGAGGGACCGCAGCTTCGGACCGACCGTCCTCGGCGGTCTCGCGGCCGCGGCGCTCACCGCCGTCGCCGCGGCCCAGGACTGGGGCGAGGCGACCGGCGACAACGCCGGCGTCGCCGCCACCGGCCGTGCCGACGGCGCCCAGACCGCGCCGCTGGCCCTGGCCCTCGCGCTCGTCGCTCTCGCGTCGTGGGGTGTGCTCCTCGTGCTGCGCGGCCGGGCCCGCCGCGTCGTCGCGGTCGTCGGCGCGCTCGCCGCCGCGGGGGTCGTGACCGCGGTCGTCCTCGCGTACGGCGACGTGGACGCCGCAGCCGTCGAGGCCGCGCGTGCTGCGGGCGCCACCTCCGACGTGTTCGCGACGTCGATCACCGCCTGGTACTGGACCGCGCTCGTCGCCGGCGTCCTCTCGCTCGCCGCCCTCGTCGTCGCCGTGCTGCGCGCGCCGGGCTGGCCGGCGATGGGCAGCCGCTACGACAACCCGGCCGCCCGCGACGCGGCCGCGACGCCGAGGACCGACGAGGACCTCTGGAAGGCGCTCGACGAGGGTCGGGACCCGACGGCCTGAGGATCGCCGTCCCCTAGACTGTGGCGCGCCGACCCCGGCCGACGAACGACAGAGGGAGAACCACCGACATGGCTCACCACGGCAACACCCCGGCCGCCTGGACCGGCGTGACGATCATCCTGATCGGGTTCGTGATCGGCGGTATCGGCATGATCATCGACCAGTGGGCGCTGTTCTGGGTCGGCGTCGCGCTCTGCCCGATCGGCGGCATCGTCGGCAAGATCATGCAGAAGATGGGCCTCGGCGCCGAGCCGGCCTCGTCCTCCTCCCACTGACGACCCTCACGGACGACGCCGTGCGATGACCACCGCCGCCCGCTGGCGCGGGGTCCGCACGCCGATCCTCCTCGCGGCGGTCGCGCTCGCCGCCGCGCTCCTGCTGCAGGTGCGCGACCCGCACCTGCACGGCAGCTACGGGTTCTGCCCGTGGCTCGCGCTGACCGGGACCGCCTGCCCGCTGTGCGGCGGTCTCCGCGCGGTCAACGACCTCGGCCGGGGCGACGTGGTCGCCGCCGCGTCGAGCAACCTCCTGCTCGTGGCGTCGCTCCCGGTCCTCGCGGCCGTCTGGCTGCGGTCCCTGGCCGCCGGGTGGCGCGGCCGCGGGTCGCCGTACGACGACCGCACGGTGCGGCTGCTCCTCCTGACCGGCGTCGGGCTGACGGTGGCGTTCTGGGTGGTGCGGAACCTGCCGGTGAGCGCCTGGCTCCTGCCGTAGAGCGCTAGGCCGCGCCGCCGGTCGCGAACGTCTCCAGCACGGCGTACGCGACGACGAGTGACAGCAGCACGGCCAGGGCGCCGGTGACGATCCCCGCGACCGCCCGCCCGTCCCCGCCGAGCGCACCGGCGGAGGCGCGGATCTCGGCTCGGGCCCGGACCCCCTGGACGACGGCGACGACGCCGAGGAACCCGGCGAAGCAGGTCCAGAAGCCGACGAGCGTGACCACCCCGACGACGAGGGCGGTCGTCGCCCTCCGGTGGACGGGCGGGTGCACGGGCGTGCTCATGGTTCCCCCAGGCAAGGCTCGGCCCGCTCGCGGGGCGGACCTCCCGGCACGCGGCGCCCGCGGCGCATGAGAGTCTAAGGACGGCAGATTCGCCGCAGTCACCAGAGCCATCAAGAGTCAGCAGACTCGCCGTAGCACCCCTGGGGGAGAAGGAGCCGTCGTGAGCACGTCCGTCCTGGCCGAGATCGTCGAGGGCGTGCGCGAGGACCTCGCCGCCCGGGAGGCCGTGACGTCGCTCGACGAGCTCAAGGCCATGGCCCGCAAGGCGCCCGACGCGCTCGACCCGATGCCGGCGTTCCGCGCCGAGGGCGTCAGCGTGATCGCCGAGGTGAAGCGCTCCAGCCCGAGCAAGGGCGCGCTGGCCACGATCGACGACCCCGCGTCGCTCGCGGCCGAGTACGCCGCCGGCGGTGCCGCCACGATCAGCGTGCTCACCGAGCAGCGCCGCTTCGGCGGCAGCCTCGACGACCTGCGCGCCGTGCGCGGCCGCGTCGACGTCCCGGTGCTGCGCAAGGACTTCATCGTGACGTCGTACCAGCTCTGGGAGGCCCGCGCCGCCGGCGCCGACCTCGCCCTGCTGATCGTCGCCGCCCTCGACCAGCCCACCCTCGTCGGCCTGCTCGAGCGCGCGGTCTCCATCGGCCTCACCCCGCTCGTCGAGGTGCACGACGAGGAGGAGGTCGAGCGCGCGGTCGACGCCGGCGCCACCCTGCTCGGCGTCAACGCCCGCAACCTGAAGACCCTCGAGGTCGACCGCGACACCTTCGCCCGCCTCGCCCCTCGCATCCCCGACGGCGTCGTCCGGGTCGCGGAGTCCGGGGTGCGGGGGCCGCACGACGTGTTCGAGTACGCCAAGCAGGGCGCCGACGTCGTCCTCGTCGGCGAGACGCTGGTCAAGGGCGACAACCCGCGCGAGGCGGTCGCCGACCTCGTCGCCGCCGGTGCGCACCCGTCCCTCAAGCAGCGCGAGGTCGGCCGGTGACCGCCACGACGCAGGCCGGCGACGGAACCTTCGGGCGCTTCGGCGGCCGGATGATGCCCGAGGCGCTCATGGCGGCCCTCGACGAGCTCACCGTCGCCTGGCAGGACGCGATGGCCGACCCGGCGTTCACGGGCGAGTTCGAGCGGATGCTGCGCGAGTACGCCGGCACGCCGAGCCTGCTGTACGACGCCACGAAGCTCTCCGAGCTGGCCGGCGCGCGCATCCTGCTCAAGCGCGAGGACCTCAACCACACCGGCGCCCACAAGATCCGCAACGTGCTCGGGCAGGCGCTGCTCACCAAGCGGATGGGCAAGACGCGGGTCATCGCCGAGACCGGCGCCGGCCAGCACGGCGTCGCGACCGCCACCGCGGCGGCGTACCTCGGGCTCGACTGCGTCGTCTACATGGGCGAGGTCGACACCGAGCGGCAGGCGCTCAACGTCGCACGGATGCAGCTGCTCGGCGCCGAGGTCATCGCGGTGAAGTCCGGCTCCCGCACCCTCAAGGACGCCATCAACGAGGCGATCCGCGACTGGGTCGCGACCGTCGACCACACCGCTTACGTCTTCGGCACCGCCGCCGGCCCGCACCCGTTCCCGTCGCTGGTCAAGTCGTTCTGCCGCGGCATCGGCGACGAGGCCCGCGCCCAGTGCCTCGAGCTCACCGGCGCCCTGCCCGACGCGGTCACCGCCTGCGTCGGTGGCGGTTCCAACGCGATCGGGCTGTTCGCCGGGTTCGTCGACGACCCGTCCGTCCGGCTGGTCGGCTTCGAGGCCGGCGGCGAGGGATTCCCGGGTCCCCGGCACGCCGCGACGATCAGCGCGGGGGAGTACGGCGTCCTGCACGGGGCCCGCACCTTCGTGCTCCAGGACGACGACGGCCAGACCGTCGAGAGCCACTCGATCTCCGCCGGTCTCGACTACCCCGGCGTCGGGCCCGAGCACGCCTTCCTGGCCGAGTCCGGCCGCGGCGAGTACCGCCCGGTCACCGACGCCGAGGCGATGGACGCCTTCGCGCTGCTCAGCCGCACCGAGGGGATCATCCCGGCGATCGAGTCCGCCCACGCCGTCGCCGGCACGCTCGCCCTCGCCAAGGAGGTGCCCGGCAGCACGCTGCTGGTCAACCTCTCGGGTCGCGGCGACAAGGACATGGGCACGGCCGTGGAGTACTTCGGACTCGGCAAGGCGGACCAGTGATCACCCCACCACGCCACTCGCTTCGCTCGCGCCGCGTCGGGGACCCCGAATGAGCCACAGCACCACCCGCGCCTTCGACCAGGCGAGGGCCGAGGGCCGCGCCGCCCTGGTCGGCTACCTCCCGGCCGGCTTCCCCGACGTCGCGGGCGGTATCGACGCCATCAAGGTCATGGTCGAGAACGGCTGCGACGCGATCGAGGTCGGCCTGCCCTACAGCGACCCGGTCATGGACGGCCCGACGATCCAGGCCGCCGCCCAGCAGGCGCTCGAGCAGGGGGTCCGCACCCGCGACGTGCTCCGCACCGTCGAGGCCGTCGCCGCCACCGGCGCCCCGACGCTGGTGATGACCTACTGGAACCCTGTCGAGCGGTACGGCGTCGACCGGTTCGCCGCCGACCTCGCGTCCGCCGGCGGAGCCGGCCTGATCACGCCGGACCTGGTGCCCGACGAGGCGACCGGCTGGATCGCGGCCGCCGACGCGCACGACCTCGACAAGGTCTTTCTCGTCTCGCCCTCCTCGACCGACGCCCGCCTCGCGATGACCACGGCCGCCTGCCGCGGCTTCGTCTACGCCACCGCGGTGATGGGCGTCACCGGCGCCCGCGAGTCCACCAGCGAGCTCGCCGCACCGCTCGTCGAGCGGACCAAGAAGGTCACCGACCTGCCGGTCGCCGTCGGCCTCGGCGTCTCCAACGGCGACCAGGCGGCCGAGGTGGCGCGGCACGCCGACGGGGTCATCGTCGGCTCGGCCTTCGTGCGCGTCCTGCTCGACGCCCCCGACCGCACCACCGGCCTCGAGGCGCTCGCCGACCTCACCCGCGACCTCGCGGACGGTGTGCGACGTGCGTAGGGCCCTGGTCGCGGCCGGGTTGTCCGGCCTGCTCCTCTCCGCCTGCTCGGTCGGCACCCCGCCCGACGACGGCGGCCCCGTCGCGGGCATGACCGTGCAGGACGACGACGGCCTCAACGGCGCCGTGCTGCCCACGCCGTACGCCGCCTCCGACGTGCCGCTCACCGACACCGAGGGCGGCAAGCAGGCACTCGACACCGTCACCGCCGACGCCGGGGACGAGCTGACGCTGGTGTTCTTCGGCTACACGCACTGCCCGGACATCTGCCAGATCGTGATGGCCGACATCGCCTCGGCGCTGACCCGGCTCGACGACGACGAGCGCGAGCGCATCGGGATGACCTTCGTGACCACCGACCCGGCGCGCGACGACGAGGCCACCCTGCGGGCGTACCTCGACCGGTTCGACCCGTCGTTCGGCGGGCTCACCGGGCCGTTGCCGCGCATCGTGGAGGTGGGTCACTCTCTCGGGGTGGCGATCGAGAAGGGCGAGAAGATGCCGAGCGGCGGCTACGAGGTCAACCACGGCACGCAGGTCGTCGGGCTGCTGCCCGACGGGACCGCGCCGGTCGTGTGGACGGAGGGCACCGGACCGGACCGGATCGCCCAGGACCTGCAGGCGATCCTCGCCGACGGCGTACCGGAGGTGAGCGGCTCGTGATCCTGGCCAGCATCCCCAGCCCCGCCCAAGGCGTCTGGCACCTCGGCCCGTTGCCGATCCGCGCCTACGCGCTGTGCATCATCCTCGGCGTCGTCGTCGCGATCTGGCTCGGCGAGAAGCGCTGGGTCGCCCGCGGCGGCAAGCCCGGCCAGGTCGGCGACATCGCGATCTGGGCGGTGCCGTTCGGCCTCGTCGGCGGCCGGCTGTACCACGTCATCACCGACTGGCGGCTCTACTTCGGCGAGGGCAAGGAGCCGATCACCGCCCTCTACGTCTGGCAGGGCGGCCTCGGCATCTGGGGCGCGATCGCGCTCGGCGGCGTCGGCGCCTACATCGGCTCGCGCCGCTACAACGCGAAGTTCCTCCCGCTCGCCGACGCCCTCGCCCCCGGCATCGCCATCGCCCAGGCGATCGGCCGCTGGGGCAACTGGTTCAACCAGGAGCTCTACGGCCGTCCCACCACGCTGCCCTGGGGGCTGGAGATCGACCAGGAGCACCGCGAGGAGGGCTACGAGGACCCGAACCTGCTGTTCCACCCGGCGTTCCTCTACGAGTTCGTGTGGAACCTCGGCGTGGCTGGCCTGGTGATCTGGGCCGACCGGCGGTTCCGGCTCGGCTACGGCCGCGCCTTCGCGCTGTACGTCATGGGCTACACCGCCGGCCGCGGCTGGATCGAGTACCTCCGCATCGACGAGGTGCAGGGCAGCGACGTCTTCGGCCTGCGCCTCAACGTGTGGACCTCGATCGTCGTGTTCCTGTGCGCGCTCGGGTTCTTCCTGTGGTCGCGACGCAAGCACCCCGGCCGTGAGGAGCAGGTGCTGCGCGTCCCGGAGCCCGTCGAGGCCTGAGGCTTGACGCCGGCCGCGCTCGCGCTCGTCCTGACCGCCGCGGTCGCGCACGCCCTCTGGAACCTCGCCGCCAAGCGGGTCGTCGCCGACCGGGTCGTCCTCGTCTGGCTGTACGTCGTCGGGGCGGCCGTGCTGTGGGTGCCGCCGGCGCTGGTCTGGGCCGTCGTCAGCGGCCAGCGGCCGAACGGGGGCTGGCTGCTCGTCGCCGGCGTCTCGGCGCTGCTGCACGTCGCCTACAACCTGGTGCTGGTGCACGGGTACGCCGCCGGCGACCTCAACCTCGTCTACCCGCTCGCCCGCGGTGTCGGCCCGCTCGTCGTGCTCGTGGTCGCGGTCGGGCTGCTGGGGGAGTCGCCCGGGCCGGCCGCCCTCGCCGGTGCCTGCCTCGTGGTGCTCGGGGTGCTGGTGATGACGCTCGGCGGAGGCGGTGGCCGCCGTCGCGCCGACGGCACGTTCTGGGGTGTGGCGACCGGTCTCACGATCGCGGCCTACACGCTCTGGGACCACCACGCCGTGTCCGCGCTCGCCGTACCGCCGCTGACGTACTTCTGCCTCGGTCTGCTGCTCCAGGCCGTCCCGCTGACGGTCGCGACCGTCGCGGGCGCCGGACGGCGCGCCCAGGTCGCACCGGTGCTGCGCCGCTACTGGCTGGAGGTGCTCGCCGTGGCCGTGCTGTCGCCGCTGGCCTACGTCCTCGTCCTCCAGGCGCTCACGTCCGCCCCGGTGTCCCTCGTCGCCCCGCTTCGGGAGTCCAGCATCGTCGTTGGCGCCGTGCTGGGCTGGTGGCTGCTCGGGGAGCCCCGAGCCGCGCGTCGGCTCGCCGGCGCCGCCGTGGTGCTGGGCGGGATAGCGCTGCTGAGCCTCGCCTGAGCCTCCCGGTCGGCGCTCCCTCCGGCGCGAAGGCAAGCCTTCCCTTCGATGAAACGGGCCCTGACCTCGGGCTATGTTCCGACCATGACCAGCGACGCCGTCCCCGCCCCCGGCAACGTCCCCGAGAACCCTGGTGTCCAGCACGAGCACGCCGACGTCACCGGCGGCTGGCTGCGGCCCGCGGTCTTCGGCGCGATGGACGGCCTCGTCTCGAACCTCGCCCTCATCGCGGGCGTCGCGGGCGGCACCCGCGCCGCGGGCGCTCCCACCGCCGTCGTGCTGGCCGGACTCGCCGGTCTCGCCGCCGGTGCGTTCTCGATGGCGGCGGGGGAGTACACCTCGGTCGCCAGCCAGTCCGAGGCCGCCGAGCTGGAGATCGAGAAGGAGCGCGCGGAGCTCCTGCGCAACCCCGAGGGCGAGCTCCGCGAGCTCGCCGAGATGTACGTCGGCAAGGGCATCGAGCCCGAGCTGGCCGAGCAGGTCGCCCGGCAGATCCACCGCGACCACGACAACGCGCTCGACGTGCACGCCCGCGAGGAGCTCGGCGTCGACCCCGACGCCCTGGCCTCGCCGATGCTCGCCGCGGTCTCGTCGTTCCTCGCGTTCGCCGTCGGCGCGATGGTCCCGGTGCTGCCGTACCTGCTGGGTGCCGGCACCCTGACGCCCGGCCTGGTCGCCACCCTGGTCGCGCTGTTCGCCTGCGGCGCGGTCGTCACCCGGGTGACCAGCCGCCCGTGGTGGTTCGGCGGGCTCCGCCAGCTCGTCCTCGGCGGGGCGGCCGCCGCGCTCACCTACGGCTTCGGCGCGCTGGTCGGCACCGGCCTGGGCTAGCCGGGCGGATTCCATGCCTCGATATCGGGGCAACCTGGGTTACCGACGAGTGTTGTACGCTTCCTGAACCGCAAGGGCCAATGTCGTCCCGCGCCAGTTCGCAGCTAGTTCGCAACTCACAGCAGCACCGGCCCTCTCGGGCGGCAGGTGCAACGACGACGGGAGAGTGCCCCATGCATGCATTCCCGCCGCCCCAGGGCCTGTACGACGGGCGACACGAGCACGACGCGTGCGGTGTTGCCTTCGTCGGGACCCTGACCGGCGTTGCCAGCCACGACATCGTCGAGAAGGCGATCACGGCCCTGCGCAACCTCGAGCACCGTGGCGCGACCGGAGCCGAGCCCGACACGGGCGACGGCGCGGGCATCCTGCTCGGCGTTCCCGACCGCTTCCTCCGCGAGGAGGCCGCGGCGCTCGGTTTCGAGCTGCCCGGTCCGCGCTCGTACGCCGTGGGCACGGCCTTCCTGCCCGGCGACGACGAGCACGTCGCGAAGACCCGGCAGCGCATCGAGGAGCTCGCCGCCGAGGAGGGCCTCACCGTCCTCGGCTGGCGCGACGTGCCGACCGACCCGTCGATGCTGGGTGCCACCTCGCGCAGCGTGATGCCGTCGTTCAGCCAGCTGTTCGTCGCCACCACCGGTGCGCCGCTGATCGGCATGCCTCTGGAGCGCCGGGCGTTCTGCCTGCGCAAGCGGGCGGAGCGCGAGACCGACGTGTACTTCCCGTCGCTGTCGTCGCGCACCATCGCCTACAAGGGCATGCTCACCACCGACCAGCTCGACCGGTTCTACCCCGAGCTGACCGACGAGCGCGTCGAGTCGGCGGTGGCGGTCGTGCACTCGCGCTTCTCGACCAACACGTTCCCGAGCTGGCCGCTGTCGCACCCGTTCCGGTTCATCGCCCACAACGGCGAGATCAACACCGTCATGGGCAACCGCAACTGGATGCGGGCCCGCGAGGCCCTGCTCGCCAGCGACCTGCTCGCCAGCCCCGACGGGACCGGATCCGCCGAGGACCTCGAGCGCCTCTTCCCCATCTGCACCCCGGGTGCCTCCGACTCCGCGTCGTTCGACGAGGTGCTGGAGCTGCTCCACCTGGGCGGCCGCTCCCTGCCGCACGCCGTCCTGATGATGATCCCGGAGGCGTGGGAGAACCACGCCGAGATGGACCCCGCCCGGCGCGCGTTCTACCAGTTCCACTCGTCGATGATGGAGCCGTGGGACGGCCCCGCGTGCGTGGTCTTCACCGACGGCTCCCAGGTCGGCGCCGTGCTCGACCGCAACGGTCTGCGCCCGTCCCGCTACTGGGTGACCGATGACGGTCTCGTGGTGCTCGCGTCCGAGGTCGGCGTGCTCGACATCGACCCCGCTACCGTGGTCCGCAAGGGCCGGCTCCAGCCGGGGCGCATGTTCCTCGTCGACACCGACGAGCACCGGATCATCGAGGACGAGGAGATCAAGGGCGAGCTCGCCGCCGAGCACCCGTACGACGAGTGGCTGCACGCCGGGATGATCCACCTGGGCGACCTGCCCGACCGTGAGCACATCGTGCACACGCACGCCTCCGTCACGCGCCGCCAGCAGATCTTCGGCTACACCGAGGAGGAGAAGCGCGTCCTGCTCACGCCGATGGCCAGGACCGGTGGGGAGCCGCTCGGCTCGATGGGCACCGACAGCCCGATCGCGGCGCTGTCCGACCGGCCGCGGCTGCTGTTCGACTACTTCTCGCAGCTGTTCGCGCAGGTCACCAACCCGCCGCTCGACGCCATCCGCGAGGAGCTGGTGACCTCGCTCGCCGGCACCATCGGCCCGGAGGCCAACCTGCTCGAGCCGACGCCCGCGTCGTGCCGCCAGGTGGTGCTGCCGTTCCCGGTCATCACCAACGACGAGCTGGCCAAGATCCGGCACATCAACCGCGACGGCGACCTGCCGGGCTTCATCACCCACGTCTCCCGCGGCCTCTACGAGGTCGAGGGCGGGGGAGCGGCCCTGGAGCGGCGGATCGAGGAGATCTGCCAGGAGGTCTCGACCGCGATCGCCGGCGGCGCCCGCGTCATCGTGCTCTCCGACCGGCACTCCACCGCCGAGCTCGCGCCGATCCCGTCGCTGCTGCTCACCGGCGCGGTGCACCACCACCTCGTGCGCGAGAAGACCCGCACCCAGGTCGGCCTGGTCATCGAGGCCGGTGACGTCCGCGAGGTGCACCACGTCGCGCTGCTCATCGGCTTCGGCGCCGCGGCGGTCAACCCCTACCTCGCCATGGAGTCCGTCGAGGACCTCGCCCGCGACGCCCACTACGTCGACGTCGACGGCGACAAGGCGGTCAAGAACCTCGTCAAGGCCCTCGGCAAGGGCGTCCTCAAGGTGATGAGCAAGATGGGTGTCTCGACCGTGGCGTCGTACACCGGCGCCCAGATCTTCGAGGCCGTCGGTCTCTCCCAGGAGCTCGTCGACCGCTACTTCACCGGCACCACCAGCAAGCTCGGCGGCATCGGCCTCGACACCGTCGCCGAGGAGGTCGCGCGGCGACACCGCAAGGCCTACCCGGTCGACGGCCTCGCGCCCGCCCACCGGCAGCTCGAGATCGGCGGCGAGTACCAGTGGCGCCGCGAGGGCGAACCGCACCTGTTCGACCCCGAGACGGTCTTCCGCCTGCAGCACTCCACGCGCGCCGGCCGGTACGACGTCTTCAAGCAGTACACCGCCCGCGTCAACGAGCAGTCCGAGCGGCTGATGACGCTGCGCGGCCTGTTCGGCTTCAAGGACGGCGAGGCCACCGGTCGCACGCCGATCTCGATCGAGGAGGTCGAGCCGGCGTCGGAGATCGTCAAGCGGTTCTCCACCGGCGCGATGTCCTACGGGTCGATCAGCCAGGAGGCCCACGAGACCCTCGCCATCGCGATGAACCGCCTCGGCGGCAAGTCCAACACCGGCGAGGGCGGCGAGGACCCGGACCGCCTCTACGACCCCGAGCGCCGCAGCTCGATCAAGCAGGTCGCGTCCGGACGCTTCGGCGTGACGTCGGAGTACCTCACCAACTCCGACGACATCCAGATCAAGATGGCGCAGGGCGCGAAGCCCGGCGAGGGCGGCCAGCTGCCCGGGCACAAGGTGTACCCGTGGGTGGCCAGGACCCGGCACAGCACGCCGGGCGTGGGCCTGATCTCGCCGCCGCCGCACCACGACATCTACTCCATCGAGGACCTGGCGCAGCTGATCCACGACCTCAAGAACTCCAACCCGTCGGCGCGCGTGCACGTCAAGCTCGTCGCCGAGGTGGGGGTCGGCACGGTCGCGGCGGGTGTGTCCAAGGCGCACGCCGACGTGGTGCTCATCTCCGGGCACGACGGTGGCACCGGCGCGTCGCCGCTCACCTCGCTCAAGCACGCCGGTGGCCCGTGGGAGCTCGGCCTCGCCGAGACCCAGCAGACCCTGCTGCTCAACGGCCTGCGCGACCGGATCGTGGTGCAGACAGACGGCCAGCTCAAGACCGGCCGCGACGTCGTCGTCGCCGCGCTGCTCGGCGCCGAGGAGTTCGGCTTCGCGACCGCGCCGCTGGTCGTGTCCGGCTGCATCATGATGCGCGTCTGCCACCTCGACACCTGCCCGGTCGGCGTCGCCACGCAGAACCCCGTCCTGCGCGAGCGCTACGCCGGCAAGGCCGAGCACGTCGTGAACTTCTTCATGTACGTCGCCGAGGAGGTCCGCGAGCTGCTCGCCGAGCTCGGCTTCCGCACCCTCGAGGAGGCGGTCGGTCACGCCGAGGTGCTCGACGTGCACCGGGCCGTCGACCACTGGAAGGCGGCCGGCCTCGACCTCACCCCGGTGCTGCACGTGCCCGAGCTGCCCGAGGGGGCGGCCCGGCACAACACCACCGGTCAGGACCACGGGCTCGACAAGGCGCTCGACAACGAGCTCGTCTCGCTCGCCGAGGCGGCGCTTGAGGACGGCGACCCGGTCCGGGCACAGATCCCGATCCGCAACGTCAACCGCACCGTCGGCACGATCCTCGGCCACGAGGTGACCAAGCGCTACAAGGGCGAGGGCCTGCCCGACGGCACGATCGACATCACCTTCACGGGCTCGGCCGGCCAGTCGTTCGGCGCGTTCGTGCCGCGCGGCATCACGCTGCGGCTCGAGGGTGACGCCAACGACTACGTCGGCAAGGGCCTGTCCGGCGGCCGCATCGTCGTGCGGCCCGACCGCGCTGCGTCCTTCGACGCGAGCGGCCAGATCATCGCCGGCAACGTCATCGGCTACGGCGCGACCTCGGGTCAGATCTTCCTACGTGGCCAGGTCGGCGAGCGGTTCTGCGTGCGCAACTCGGGCGCGACCGCTGTCGTCGAGGGCGTCGGCGACCACGGCTGCGAGTACATGACCGGCGGCCGCGTCGTCGTCCTCGGTCCGACCGGCCGCAACTTCGCCGCGGGCATGTCCGGCGGCGTGGCGTTCGTGCTCGACCTCGACGAGGGCCGGGTCAACCCCGAGCTCGTCGAGCTCGCCCCCGTCGACGGCGACGCCGCCGTCGAGCTCGAGGGCCTGGTCAAGCAGCACCACGAGGAGACCGGCTCGACCGTCGCCGAGGAGCTGCTGGCCGACTGGCCGAACGCCGTACGACGTTTCACCGAGGTCATGCCGACCGACTTCAAGAAGGTGCTCGCTGCGAAGGAGCAGGCCGAGGCCGACGGACTGTCCGACGACGAGACCGCGACGAAGATGATGGAGGCGCTCCATGGCTGACCCCAAGGGCTTCCTGAAGGACGGCCGCGAGGTCGCGACCCGCCGTCCCGTCGACGAGCGGGTGCAAGACTGGAACGAGGTCTACCCCGAGGGGGCGGGCCGTTCCCTGCTGCCGATCATCACCAAGCAGGCCGGGCGCTGCATGGACTGCGGCATCCCGTTCTGCCACCAGGGCTGCCCGCTCGGCAACATCATCCCCGAGTGGAACGACCTGGTCTGGCGCGACGACTGGGAGGGCGCGACCGAGCGCCTGCACGCGACGAACAACTTCCCGGAGTTCACCGGGCGGCTGTGCCCGGCGCCGTGCGAGACCGCCTGCGTCCTCGGCATCAACCAGGACCCGGTGACCATCAAGAACGTCGAGGTGGCCATCGCCGACAAGGCGTGGGACTCCGGCTTCGTGCGGCCGCAGCCGCCGGAGTGGCTGACCGGCAAGACCGTCGCGGTCGTGGGCTCCGGCCCGGCCGGCCTCGCCGTCGCGCAGCAGCTCACCCGGGCCGGTCACACCGTCGCGGTCTACGAGCGCGCCGACAAGGTCGGCGGCCTGCTGCGCTACGGCATCCCCGAGTTCAAGATGGAGAAGAAGTACCTCGACCGGCGCCTCGACCAGATGCGCCGCGAGGGCACGATCTTCCGGGCCGGCGTCGACGTCGGCTCCGAGGTGACCGGCGACCAGCTGCGCGAGCGGTTCGACGCCGTCGTCCTCGCCGTCGGCGCCACCGCCGCGCGTGACCTGCCGATCCCCGGCCGCGAGCTCGCCGGCATCCACCAGGCGATGGAGTTCCTGCCCCAGTCCAACCGCGCCTCGCTCGGCGAGGACGTCGAGGACCAGATCACCGCCACCGGCAAGCACGTCGTGATCATCGGCGGCGGCGACACCGGTGCGGACTGCCTCGGCACGTCGCACCGCCAGGGCGCGAAGTCCGTGACGCAGCTGGAGATCATGCCGCAGCCGGGGGAGGAGCGCCCGGCCGGCCAGCCGTGGCCGACGTACCCGATGCTGTTCCGCGTCTCGTCCGCGCACGAGGAGGGCGGCGAGCGGGTCTACTCCGTGTCGACCAAGGAGTTCCTGGGCGACGACCAGGGCAACGTCCGGGCGCTGCGCCTGGTCGAGGTGGAGATGAAGGACGGCCGGTTCTCTGACGTCGAGGGCTCGGAGCGCGAGATCCCGGCCGAGCTGGTCCTGTTCGCGATGGGCTTCACCGGCCCGGAGCAGGACGGAGTCCTGGCGCAGCTGGGCGTCGAGCTCGACGAGCGCGGCAACATCAAGCGCGATGCGGCGTACCACTCCACGGTGCCGGGTGTCTTCGTTGCCGGCGACGCAGGTCGTGGCCAGTCCCTGATCGTCTGGGCGATCGCCGAGGGCCGGGCCGCGGCGGCTGCCGTCGACACGCACCTCACGGGTGCGACCACACTGCCGGCGCCGATCAAGCCGACCGAGCGTCCGCTGGTCGTCTGACGACCAGCGGACGGGCGGGCTTGGATCGTTCAAGTCCGCTAGGCTTCGGGCGTGCGTAGAGCCAAGATCGTCTGCACCCTCGGTCCCGCCACCTCCTCCCCGGAGTCGATCCGGGCGCTCGTCGACGCCGGCATGGACGTCGCTCGGATGAACATGAGCCACGGGAGCCACGCCGACCACGAGAAGGTCTATCGGATGGTCCGCGAGGCCTCCGACGCCACCGGTCACGCGATCGGCATCTTCGCGGACCTGCAGGGGCCGAAGATCCGGCTCGGGAAAGTATCGGCTGGGCCGTGCCAGCTGGAGGAGGGTGCGACCTTCACGATCACCACGCGTGAGGTGCCGGGCGACACGGAGATCTGCTCGACGACGTACGACGGTCTCCCCGGCGACGTCGCGAAGGGCGACCAGATCCTCATCGACGACGGCAAGGTGCGACTCGAGGTGCTCGAGGTCGACGACACCGACGTGACGACCAGGGTGGTCGTGCCCGGACCCGTCAGCGACAACAAGGGCATCAACCTGCCCGGCGTCGCCGTGTCGGTGCCGGCCCTGTCCGAGAAGGACAAGGAGGACCTGCGCTTCGCGCTGCACCTCACGGTCGACTTCATCGCGCTGTCGTTCGTGCGCTCGGCCAAGGACGTCGAGGACGTCCGGATGGTCATGCACGAGGAGGGCATCTTCCTGCCGGTGATCGCGAAGATCGAGAAGCCGCAGGCGATCGACAACATCGAGGGGATCGTCGACGCGTTCGACGGCTTCATGGTGGCGCGCGGCGACCTCGGCGTGGAGTGCCCGCTGGAGGACGTCCCGTTCCTGCAGAAGCACGTGATCGACGTCGCCCGCCGCCACGCCAAGCCGGTCATCGTCGCCACGCAGATGCTCGAGTCGATGATCACCAACCCGCGCCCGACCCGCGCCGAGGCGTCCGACGTCGCCAACGCCGTGCTCGACGGCGCCGACGCCGTGATGCTGTCCGGCGAGACCAGCGTCGGTGACTGGCCGACCGAGACGGTCGAGACGATGGCCCGGATCATCGAGTCCACCGAGGTGCACGGCCTCGGCCGGATGACCGCCATCGACTGGCAGCCCCGCACCCGTGGCGGCGTCATCGCCAAGGCGGCCGCCGAGGTGGCGCAGCGGGTCGGCGCGAAGTACCTCGTCGCGTTCACGCAGAGCGGCGACTCCGCCCGCCGGCTGTCGCGCTACCGCGGACCGATCCCGATGATCGCGTTCACGCCCGTCGCGGCGGTCCGCTCCCAGCTCGCGCTGTCGTGGGGCATCGAGACGTTCAAGGCGCCCGAGGTCGAGCACACCGACGAGATGGTGCGCCAGGTCGACGAGCACCTGCTGAAG
Organism: Nocardioides iriomotensis; assembly: GCF_004168035.1. GTDB lineage: Bacteria > Actinomycetota > Actinomycetes > Propionibacteriales > Nocardioidaceae > Nocardioides_B > Nocardioides_B iriomotensis. Next base: position 163,985 of record NZ_SDPU01000022.1, read on the forward strand.
ATCAACCGGGTCGTCGAGGGCGACCTCGTGGTGATCATCGCGGGCAGCCCACCCGGCCTTCCCGGCTCCACCAACGCGCTGCGCATCCACCGCATGGGCGACGCGATCAACGAGGTGGCACCGGCGTACCGTCGCTTCGGCTGAGGCTCAGCTCTTCGGGCCGACCAGCTCGTCCAGCCGCGCCACCCCGGCCCGCGTCGACACCGACACCGTCCAGCGGCCACTGCGTCGCCACGGCACCTCGACGAGGTCGAGCGCGTCGGTGCACCAGCCGAGGATCTGCTCGGACCGGTTCACGAACTGCCACCGGGCGTAGTCGTAGCGCTTCGTCTCTCCCGCGACCGTCCGGGTCGCCCAGTTGGCGACGCGGGCGCCGTCGGAGTGGAACAGCCCGCGCAGGAAGTCGCCCGGGCGGCGTTCGACGACCTGCCACTGCCAGTCCTCCATCGGCAGCACCCGCTCGTGCTTGCGGCCGGGGCCGTGCTGGGGGAGCAGGCAGGGCCAGTGGTTCCAGCCCACGGAGATCGTGCAGGAACCGTTGCGAAGCCGTCGGTGCGGTCTACCGCCGGGCTTCACCAGACGGAGCAGCTCCTCGACCCGGTCGTTCAGGTCGGTGTAGGTCGCATCGTTGTAGATGTGCAGCGTGAAGACCCCACGTGGTGATGTCTCGATCCACCCGTCGCCCAGGTACCAGCCGAGGAGCTCGGCGTATGCCTCATCTGCGAGCGTGGCATCGCCGCAACGAGGGCACGGAACTCGGGTGTGCGCTTGGCCGCGTGGTCTCCCGCGGCGTTGGTAGAGGCGTCGCCAGCGTCGGATGGTCTTGACCGCCACACCGTGCTGGGCGGCGTTCTCCGCATCGCCGACACCAGCGTCTGACGCGGCGAGCGCTGAGGCGACGAGCTCGTCGGCGCGGACGTGGACCATGCCGTGATCGTGGCGGCCCGCGCCGACAGTTCGGCGCGGGCATCCACTGGTGCCGGGTGTGGGACTTGAACCCACACGCCCTTTCGGGCAATGGTGTTTGAGACCATCGCGTCTGCCGATTCCGCCAACCCGGCCGCCGGTGACGGAGCCAACCGTAGCCGAGAAACCCCTTGCCCAATCTCTACTGACTCACTATAGTTTGAATCCGGAACGTCAGAGGGAGGGAACGTGCGCGGACTCAAGGACCTGGTCGACCGGTTGAACCGTCAGAGCCAGGAACGGGCGCGCGCCAACGCCCGCGCGGCCGCGACCGAGCTGTCTCGGGCGCGCGTCGAGCGCGAGGAGGTCGAGCTGTTCCTCGCGGCCCACGCCCCGCGCCGCCGGGTGAGCCGCACAGCCTGACCGACCGGCCGGTGCGACCGGCGCGGCCCCCGGATAATCTGAGCCGCGTGACCGCACCGCAGGAGACCCCCGTCCGCCGCGTCGTCATCGCGGAGGACGAGGCGCTCATCAGGCTCGACCTCGCCGAGATGCTCGGCGAGGAGGGGTACGACGTCGTCGGCCAGGCCGGCGACGGCGAGCGGGCCGTCACGCTCGCCGAGGAGCACCGTCCCGACCTGGTCGTGCTCGACGTGAAGATGCCCAAGCTCGACGGGATCAGCGCCGCCCAGCGGATCGCCGAGCAGCGGATCGCGCCGGTCGTCATCCTGACGGCGTTCAGCCAGCGCGACCTCGTCGAGCGTGCGCGCGACGCCGGCGCGATGGCCTACCTGGTCAAGCCGTTCACCAAGAGCGACCTCGTCCCCGCGATCGAGATGGCCGTGAGCCGGTTCGCCGAGCTCCAGCTGCTCGAGGCCGAGGTCGCCGACCTGTCGGAGCGGCTCGAGACGCGCAAGGCCGTCGACCGTGCGAAGAGCATCCTGCAGAAGCAGCTCGGCCTCTCCGAGCCCGACGCCTTCCGCTGGATCCAGAAGACCGCGATGGACCTCCGGCTGTCGATGCGGCAGGTCGCCGACGGGGTCGTGCAGCACGGTCCGAGCGTCGGTGGCGCGGCCGGCAGCGCCGTCGGCGGCGGAGACGCCTGACACAGACAATTCCGACTATTTCGGACATCGTCCGAGCGTCGGCCTGGGGGAGGTCACGAAATGGCAACGACCCTCCACCAATTTCGTCAGAGGTCGCCAGAAACAAGGGGTTTTGGCGCTAGGTTCGCTCTCGCAAGAGCGACCCTGGGTCCCTGAGTCCGGGTATCGCTGACTCTCCTGACGACGGAGGCCCCATTGATTCGCCCCAACCGCGCCTGGCGCGCAGCTGCGGTCCTCGCGACCGCGGCGCTGGTGCTCACCGCCTGCGGCAGTGACACCGAATCGGACAGCGCTGACGAGCCCACCAACAGTGCCAGTGCCTCGGGCGACGAGAGCCCGGCCGCTGAGCCCAAGGGCGACGGCACGCTGCGCATCGGCTCGCTGCTCCCGCAGACCGGTGACCTCGCGTTCCTCGGCCCGCCGGAGTTCGCCGGTGTCGACCTGGCCATCAAGGACATCAACGCCGCCGGCGGTGTCCTCGGTCAGGACATCGAGGAGTTCGACGCCGACTCCGGTGACGGTACGCCGGACATCGCCGGCTCCGAGGTCGACAAGCTGTTCAACCAGAAGGTCGACGCCATCGTCGGCGCGGCCGCCTCGGGTGTGTCCGTGTCCGTGATCGACAAGATCACCGGCGCGGGTGTCGTCCACTTCTCGCCGGCCAACACCGCGGCGGGCTTCGACACCTACGACGACAACGGCCTCTACTTCCGCACGGCCCCGTCCGACCGTCTGCAGGGCCAGGTTCTCGCGAACCTCGCCGTCGAGGACGGCTTCTCCAACGTCGCCATCATGGCGCGCCAGGACTTCTACGGTGAGGGTCTCGCCGAGCAGGTGAAGTCCACGCTGGAGGAGAAGGGCGCCACAGTCAGCGAGTACGTCCTGTACTCCGCCGACGCGCAGAACTTCACCGCCGAGGTCAACAAGGTCGCCGCCTCCAAGCCCGACGCCATCGTGCTGGTGGCCTTCGAGGAGACCACGAAGATCGTCCCGCAGCTCATCGCCAAGGGGGTCGGCCCGCAGGACGTCCAGCTCTACTTCGTGGACGGCAACACGGCCGACTACTCCAGCGAGAACTTCGACCTCGCTGGCGTCAAGGGCACCATCCCGGTCCCGGCCGAGGTCGACGAGTCGTTCAACGACCGCCTCCTCGAGATCAACCCCAAGCTGAAGGACTTCTCCTACAGCGCCCAGTCGTACGACGCCGTCGTGATCATCGCGCTCGCGGCGATCGCGGCCGGTGACGACTCCGGTGAGGCCGTCGGTGCCAACATCATCGACGTCACCAAGGACGGCACGCAGTGCTCGTCCTTCGAGGAGTGCGCCAAGCTGCTCGAGCAGGGCGAGGACATCGACTACGAAGGTGCCTCCGGCCCGACCGACATGAACGACACCGGTAGCCCGGCCTCCGGCACCATCGGTGTCCAGCTGTACTCGAAGGACAACAAGTACAAGCAGGTCGACGCGGTCTCCGGCGTCGTCAACTGATCCACCCGAGCGCCCCGGACGTCTGACGTTCTGACAGCTCAGCGAAGGGCCCGGCCGCAAGGCCGGGCCCTTCGTCGTTGGCGCTCCGTGGCTGGCACTACGTCTCGCTGTGGCCGCGCGCCGCTACCAGGGCCACCTTGCCTTCTCGGGCTCCCGCAGGCCCTGCGCACGTGCGGTCCCTGCGGGGCGGTGACGGTCAGTTCCACACGTCCTCGCCTAGCGGCTCGTCGCGCGGAACGGACCCCTCACCGCAGGGCTCGTGGTGGCCCCACTGCCTCCCTGCTGGCTGTCGTGCAGGCCAGTCCCTGCCTGGCGCCTTCCTGCCTCCGGTGCACAGCAAAGGGCCCCGGCCGCCTGTCGGCGGCCGGGGCCCTCTGCGTCGTGCTGGGTTGCTAGGCCTTGGCCAGCGTGCCCAGGTAGAGCTCGATGACCTTGGGGTCGTTGGCGAGCTGCTTGCCGGTGCCGGTGTAGGCGTTGCGGCCCTGGTCGAGCACGTAACCGCGGTCGCAGATCTGCAGGCAGCGGCGGGCGTTCTGCTCGACCATGACGACCGAGACGCCGGCGCGGTTGATGCGCCGGGTCTGCACGAACACCTCGTCCTGCATGACGGGGGAGAGGCCCGCGGAAGGCTCGTCGAGCAGCAGCACGGACGGCTCCATCATGAGCGCGCGGCCCATGGCGACCATCTGCCGCTCACCACCGGACAGCGACCCGGCACGTTGGGCACGACGGTCGACGAGGGCGGGGAACAGCTCACCGACGAAGTCGAATCGCTTCTTGAACGACTTCGGGCGCTGGAAGACGCCCATCTCCAGGTTCTCCTGGATGGTGAGCGACGGGAACACGTTGTTCGTCTGGGGGACGAAGCCGATGCCCTTCGTCACCAGCGCGTCGGCGCGCTGGTTGGTGACGTCGTCGCCGTTGAGGGAGACCGTGCCGGTGTTGATCTTCACCAGGCCGAAGAGCGCCTTGAGCAGCGTCGACTTGCCGGCCCCGTTCGGGCCGATGATGCCGACGAGCTCTCCCTGCTGGCAGTAGAGGTCGGCGCCGTTGAGGATGTTCACCCCTGGCAGGTAGCCGGCGATGAGGTCGTCGGCCCGCAGGACGGCGCCCTCGGCGTTCTTGAGGTGCTCCTCGCGGCCGGGGACCTCGAGGTCCGACCGCGACTCGACCGCAGCGTCCGGGGTCTGGTTCTCGTCGGTCACTGGGGCTCCTCCTGCTTGGCGGCGATCTCAGCCTCGGCAGCGGCGAGGATCTGCTCCTCCTGCTCCTCGGAGATGTCGGTGTCGTGGTGCGCGCCGAGGTAGGCGTCGATGACGCGCTGGTCGGCCATGACGGCGTCGGGCGGGCCCTCGGCCACGATCTTCCCCTGGGCCATGACGATGACCCAGTCGGAGATGTCGCGGACCATGTCCATGTCGTGCTCGACGAAGAGAACCGAGCGGCCCTCGTCGCGCAGCGACTTCACGTGACCGAGCAGCGACTGCTTCAGCGCCGGGTTCACGCCCGCCATCGGCTCGTCGAGCATGACCAGCTCCGGGTCGGCCATCAGCGCGCGAGCCATCTCGAGCAGCTTGCGCTGACCGCCCGAGAGCGAGCCGGCGAAGTCGTCCTTCTTCTTGATCAGGAGGAAGCGCTCCAGCAGGCCGTTAGCCCGCTCGGTGTTCGCGTTCTCCTGGCCGCGCCAGAGCGGGGCGAACATCGCCGACCGGAGCTTCTCGCCCTTCTGCCCGGTGGCGCCGACGCGCATGTTCTCCATGACCGTGAGCTTGGAGAGCACCTTGGTCAGCTGGAAGGTGCGGACCATGCCCATGCGGGCCACCTTGTACGCCGGCACCTTGCCGAGGCTGGTGCCGTTGAACGACCACTCGCCCGCGTCGGGCCGGTCGAAGCCGGTCAGCAGGTTGAAGAAGGTGGTCTTGCCGGCACCGTTGGGCCCGATCAGCGCGGTGATGACGCCACGCTGGATCTCGACGTGCTCGACGTCGACGGCGATGAGGCCGCCGAACATGCGGCGTACGCCGTCGGCAACCACGATCGGGTCGGGCTTCTTCGAGCCCGGCTCGTGCGCTACGTCGCCGAGCGCGCGGCGCGCGGCGCCGATGTCGACGCCGGTCTCGTTCTGGACTTCCACGGTTGTGGAGTCGCTCGCGTCAGCGGGCATCGATCGCCAGCTCCCTTCGGTCTCCCAGGATTCCCTGTGGTCTGAAGATCATCAGCAGCATCAGCCCGAGGCCGACGAGGATGAAGCGCATGATGCTGGCCTGGCTGGAGTCCATGATCCAGCTCGGGATCAGCGGGTCGGGACCGCTGGTGGCCTGGCTGAAGAACGACCCGAAGAAGTTGATCAGGAACCAGAAGACGATGGCGCCGAGGACGGGCCCGAGCACCCGGGCGGCACCGCCGATCAGCAGCGCGGTGTAGGCGAAGAACGTCACGTCGGTGGCGAAGAAGGACGGACCGACCGCGGCGGACCGCAGTGACGTCATGAAGCCGGCCAGGCCACCGATGACGCCACCGATGATCAGGGCCTGCATCTTGTAGGAGTAGACGTTCTTGCCGAGCGAGCGCACGGCGTTCTCGTCCTCGCGGATCGACTTGAGCACCCGGCCCCACGGGCTGCGCATCAGCAGCCAGACGATCACGCAGCACACCGCGACGAGCGCCCAACCGACGGTCATGACCCACGCGTCGTAGGCGCCCCACGAGACGATGCCGAGGTCGATCGGGCCGTTGTACGGGTTGGCGGCGCGGAACCCGGGGATGAAGTCCGTGATGCCGTCCTGGCCGCCGAACGTGTCCGAGAACGCCGCCGCACCGACCGTCTGCCGGATGATCTCGGCGGCCGCGATGGTGACGATGGCGAGGTAGTCGGCGCGCAGTCGCAGGGTCGGGACACCGAGCAGCAGCGCGAGGCCGACACAGAGCAGCAGGCCCACCACGGTGCCGACCCAGAGCGACGACCCGAAGATCGTCACGGCGCCGCCGATGGAGTAGCCGGCGACCAGCATGAAGCCGGCCTGGCCGAAGTTGAGCAGGCCGGTGTAGCCGAAGTGGATGTTGAGGCCGATCGCGGCCAGGCAGTAGATGATCGCCGTCGGGCCGAGCGCCTGCTGGACCGCGAAGCCGAAGAGATTGGTGATGTCCATGCGACGTCCTTCCCTCAGCCGACCCGCTGGGCCCGGCCGAGCAGACCCTGGGGACGGATGAGCAGCACCACGATCAGCAGCAGCAGTGCGCCCACGAACTTGAACTCGGCCGGCACGAACAGCGTGCTGAGCTCGGTGAAGAGGCCGATGATGAACGCGCCGACGATGGCGCCCCAGATGGTGCCCAGGCCGCCGAGAACGACGGCGGCGAAGACGAGCAGCAGGATCTTGAAGCCGATCTGGTAGTCGAAGCCCTGCGTGAGCCCGAGGAGCGCGCCCGACAGGCCGGCGAGGGCGGTGCCGCCGATCCACACGAGCGAGATCACTCGCTCGACGTTGATGCCCGTGGCGGAGGACAGTGCGGGATTGTCGGCGACGGCGCGGGTGGCCTTGCCGATCCGGGTGAACTGCAGCAGCGAGGTGGTGACCACCAGAACACCCATCGCCAGCAGGAACACGAGGAGCTCCTTGGGGGTCAGCAGGACCGGCCCGATCTCCCAGGGCGTGACGGCGGCGTACTGCGAGTAGTTCTGGCTCTGCGCGCCCCCGATGTACTGGTAGACGCTGCGCAGGAACAGCGACAGGCCGATGCTGACGATCATCATGGCGATCAAGCCGGTGCCGCGCCGGCGCAGCGGCCGCCACAGAGCGGCGTCGTTGAGCCAGCCGAAGGCCCCCCCGAGGACGAACGCGGCGATGACGCCGATGATCACGGTGACCTCGACACCGCCGATCGAGATCGTGCCGGGCAGCCTGTCGATCGCGAGCGCGACGAGCGCGCCGAACGTGATCAGCTCGCCGTGGGCGAAGTTGGTGAGGCCGGTGGTGCCGAAGACCATCGACAGGCCGAGTGCGGCCATCGCCAGCAGGGCCGAGAACACGAGGCCGCCGACCGCGAGCTGGAGGGCCTGGGCGGCGAACCCGGTGCCTCCCGGCCCGGCGGCGCCGATCGGGAACGTCACCGAGACGTCGTTGTCGAGGTTGATCGGCAGCTTGCGCGTGAGCACCTCGGGCTCGGTGTCCTCGGGCAGCGAGTCCTCGTTGATCTTGACGGTGAACGTCTTGCCGAGCAGCGACACCGCGGCGCCGGGCAGGTCGACGACGAAGGTGCCGTCGGCACCGGACGTGGCCTCGCCGACGACCTTGCCGGCGTCGTCCTCGACCGTCACGTCGACGCCCTCGACGGGCACCTGCGGGTCCTCGCGCCGGTCGCAGATGCGGCCGAGGATGGAGATCGTGTCGTCGTCTGTGGGCTTGGGCAGCGCGCACTCGGCGGCGGCGCCGGACGCCGCGGCCTGGGTGGCAGGGGAGGCGGTCGCAGCGGACACCGTCCCCCCGGTCAGCACCAGCGCGGTGACCAGCAGCGCCAGCAGCGCGGCCAAGCGGATCGGGCGGGCGTGCATGGGACTCCTGTCGCCTCGGATTCCGTGGATCGGGACGGGCGGGACTATAGCGACACGTACGTCGAGCGCCCCTCCGCCCGGCGTGAGTCCCGCCGGCGTCCCTCTCGTTTCTGCACCCTAAAACCATCCCGGCGCCCCCGGGACTGTTTGCGGCAAGGTTTTGCGGCAACAAACCGGTCACGCTCTCGCGGGACGACGTCCCGGTCCCGTGACCACCGTCTCGCGGCGCGGTCAGCGCAGCGCGATCACGAGCGCCGTGAGCAGCGGGGCGAGCACCAGGCCGGGCAGCAGGTCACCCACCGGGAGCTGCTTGATCCGGAGCAGCCGCAGCGCGACGCCTACCAGCATCAGGCCGCCCGTGGCGCCGAGCGCGGCGACGTGCGCGTCCGGGAGGACGTCGCCGAGCAGCATCCCGACGACGGTGAGCGAGCCCTGCACCGCGACGAGGGCGATCGCGCTGGCGCCGACGCCCCAGCCGAACGACGCGGCGAACGCGATCGCGGCGAACCCGTCGAGCGCCGCCTTGAGGAAGAGCTGGTCGGCGCCGTTGCCGAGCCCGTCGTTGAGCGAGCCCAGGATGGTCAGCGGGCCGACGCAGAACACCAGTGAGGCGGTGAGGAAGCCCTCGATGAACCGCTGCCGCTCCGCGCCGTCGCCGCGGCGGCCCGCGCGCGCCTGGAGCCGGGTCTGCAGCCAGCCCCCGAAGCGTTCGAGCCGGTCCTCGATGCCGAGCAGGGACCCGACGACGCCGCCGAGGACGAGCGACGCCAGCACGATCAGCATCGGGGCGCTCGAGCCCACCGCGTCGACGAGGGCTGCGTCGCCGACAGCCATGGCCGCCGTACCGGCGATGAGGAGGGTGACCAGGCCGAGCGCGTCGGTTACCACGTCCCGGGTACGGTGTGACAGCCGGTGCCCGACGAGCACGCCGATCACCGTGCCGAGCAGCACCGTGGCGACATTGACGAGGGTGCCGATGCCGGGGAACACGGTGCCGCCGCTCCTGGAACAAGGTTGAAATCCGGACTACCGGATCTGTCGGTTCTAGGCGTAATCTCTCACCTCAGTCCGGTTCGTCTGTCTCGGGGTGTCTCCAGCGACCGGTTCCGTCGCAAGACCTCCCTCGCAACTACGTGAATCGTCGCCGGACGACCGGCTGGGAAGAGGTGCCCGTGTTCCGCAGCGCCGTGACGGTCCGCGACGCCGACCTCGGAGACGTCGAGGCGCTCCGCTTCGTGATGGCGGGCGCCGCCGGGCCGATCGTCGACGAGACGCCGGGGGAGGCCGACTCCGCCGTCGCGCGGATCAACGCCGACCCCGACCAGCGGCTGCTCGTGGCGCTCCTCGACGGCCAGGTGGCCGGCGCGGCGCACCTGGTCCGGGCGCCCGTGTCGCCCCTCCAGTCGGCCCAGGCGGTGCACATCCTGCACCTGCACGTCCTCGACGAGTGCCGCCGTCGCGGCGTCGGCACTGCGCTGATGGAGGCCGCGGTCGCGTGGGCGGAGGAGAAGGACACCGCCCATGTGGTGGCGGCCGCGAACGTCGGGTCCCGCGACGCCAACCGCTTCATGGCCCGGCTCGGGCTCAGCCAGCTCGCCGTCGTCCGTGCGGCACCCGTCGCCGCGCTGCGCGCCAAGCTGCCCGTCGAGGCGCCGGCGGTCTGTCTCGACAACCGCATCTCCAACCGCCAGAGCACCCGCACCGTCGGCCAGGTCCTGGCCCGCCGGCGCTCGCTACGACGGGCGCAGACCAAGACCTCCTGACGGCCGCCGTACCCCCGACGGCGCCCCCGTCACCGTCGGTGCCGGCCACTAGGGTGGCCACGTGCCTGACACCGCCCCTGACGCGCGTCCCCGCCTGCTGCTGCTCGACGGCCACTCGCTGGCCTACCGGGCGTTCTTCGCGCTGCCGGTGGAGAACTTCTCGACGACGACCGGGCAGCCGACCAACGCCGTCTACGGCTTCACCTCGATGCTCATCAACGTGCTGCGCGACGAGCAGCCGACCCACGTGGGCGTGGCCTTCGACAAGTCGCGGCAGACGTTCCGGCTCGAGCAGTACTCCGACTACAAGGCCAAGCGCAACAAGACCCCGACGGAGTTCTCCAGCCAGCTGCCGCTGATCAAGGAGGTCCTCGACGCGCTCAACATCCGCCACCTCGACCTCGAGGGCTACGAGGCCGACGACATCATCGCGACGCTGACGACCCAGGCCACCGCCGAGGGCATGGAGGTGCTGCTGCTCACCGGCGACCGCGACTCGCTGCAGCTCGTGTCCGACGACGCCACGGTCCTCTACCCCACGCGCGGGGTCTCCGAGCTGTCCCGCATGACTCCCGCGGCCGTCGAGGACAAGTACGGCGTGCCGCCGTCCCGCTACCCCGAGCTCGCCGCCCTCGTCGGGGAGGACTCCGACAACCTGCCGGGCGTGCCCGGCGTCGGGCCGAAGACCGCCGCCAAGTGGATCGCCACCTACGACGGCCTGGACAACGTGATCGCCCACGCCGACGAGATCAAGGGCAAGGCCGGCGACAACTTCCGCGAGCACCTCGGCGACGTGATCCGCAACCGGCAGCTCAACGCCCTGGTCTGCGACCTGGCGCTCGCCGTCACCCCGACCGACCTGGCCAAGCAGCCGTGGGACCGGCAGGCCGTGCACACGCTGTTCGACGGCCTGGAGTTCCGGGTGCTGCGCGACCGGCTGTTCCAGGAGCTGACGTCCGAGGAGATCCTCGAGGAGGTCGACTTCGACCTCGACATGACGCGGCTGCAGGAGGGGGAGCTGGCCGGCTGGCTCGCCGCGCACTCGCAACCCGACGCCCTGGTCGGCATGGTCGTGCAGGGCACCTGGCAGGCCGGCACCGGCGACGTCTTCGCCATCGCGCTCGCGGCTGGCGACGAGGCCGCCGCCTGGATCGACGTCGAGCGGCTGTCCGCGGGCGACGAGCAGGTGCTCGCCGACTGGCTGGCCGACGGTCGGTTCCGCAAGGTGCTGCACGACGCCAAGGGCCCGATCCTGGCCCTGGCCGCCCGCGGCTGGCAGTTCGTCGGGCTGGAGCGCGACACCGCGCTGTCGGCGTACCTCGCCCGCCCGGACCAGCGTTCCTACGACCTCGCCGACCTGACTCTGCGCTACCTCAAGCGAGAGTTGAAGCTGTCGACCGACGACTCCGACGAGGGCCAGCTGAGCTTCGACTCCGTCGGTGACGACGGCACCGGCGACACGGCCATGCTTCAGGCCTGGACGGTGCTCGAGCTCGCCGCCGCGCTCGACGAGGAGCTCGGCAAGGGCGGCGGCACCCGGCTGCTCGGCGAGATCGAGCTGCCCCTGATCGGCGTGCTGGCCCAGATGGAGCGCACCGGCGTCGCGGTCGACGTCGACCAGCTGCAGGCGCTCGAGTCGCACTTCGCGGGCGAGGTGAAGCTCGCCGCCGACGCGGCGTTCGAGCAGATCGGCAAGGAGATCAACCTCGGGTCGCCCAAGCAGCTCCAGGTCGTGCTGTTCGACGAGCTCGGGATGCCGAAGACCAAGCGCACCAAGACCGGCTACACCACCGACGCCGACGCGCTGCAGGCGCTGTACGTCAAGACCGAGCACCCGTTCCTCATGCACCTGCTGCGGCACCGCGACGTCTCGCGGCTGCGGCAGACCGTCGAAGGTCTGCTCAAGACCGTCGCGTCCGACGGGCGGATCCACACGACGTTCAACCAGCTCATCGCGGCCACGGGCCGGCTGTCATCCACCGACCCCAACCTGCAGAACATCCCGGTGCGCACCGAGGAGGGCCGCCGCATCCGCGAGGCCTTCGTCGTCGGGGCGGGCTTCGCCACCCTGATGACGGCCGACTACAGCCAGATCGAGATGCGGATCATGGCGCACCTGTCCGAGGACGACCTGCTGATCGAGGCGTTCCGGTCAGGCCGCGACTTCCACGCCGCCACCGCCGCCCGCGTCTTCGACGTCGACGCCGCCGAGGTGACGACCGAGATGCGCGCCAAGATCAAGGCGATGAACTACGGCCTCGCCTACGGCCTGTCCGCCTACGGCCTGTCCCAGCAGCTCGGCATCGACACCGGCGAGGCGCGCGGGCTGATGGACGAGTACTTCGAGACGTTCGGCGGCATCCGCGACTACCTCGGCGGCATCGTCGACGAGGCCCGCCGCACCGGCTACACCGAGACCATCTACGGCCGCCGCCGCTACCTGCCCGACCTGACCAGCGACAACCGCCAGCGCCGCGAGATGGCCGAGCGGATGGCGCTCAACGCCCCGATCCAGGGGTCGGCCGCCGACATCATCAAGGTCGCCATGCTGCGCGTCGACGAGGCGCTGCGCGAGGCGAAGCTGAGGAGCCGGATGCTGCTCCAGGTCCACGACGAGCTCGTGTTCGAGGTGGCCGCGGGGGAGGAGCAGCAGCTCGACGAGCTCGTGCGCCGCGAGATGGCCGGCGCCGCCGAGCTGACCGTGCCGCTGGACGTCTCGGTCGGGACCGGCAGTTCGTGGCACGAGGCTGCGCACTAGCTGCGTGCCCTAGACCACGGTCGTCAGGTTTCGTGACGTTCATCACCTGACGGGACGATTTCCCGCCTTGAGGGGGATCGGCAACATTTCTGCAACATTCCTCCGTTGCTTCCCCGTTACCAGCGAGTACCTATAGTCTCGCCGGGCCGTGACCTAGGGAGGGCACGCCGCCGGGATTCATCGGGATCCCGGCATTCTTTTTGGAGGGAGCGCGCCAGCATGCGCAGAAATCTGCTGGTCGGCGTGGTGCTGATGGTGGCGGCCGTGGTGGTCGTCGTCGTGAGCGACCTGTTCGACCTGAAACTCGACTCGGCTGCCCTGTTGGGGCTGGCTGTCGGTGCCGTCGTGGCACTCGTACCCGACGAGAGCCCAGCCACGCGGCTCATCGGCTTCGCCGTCGGCATCGCCGCGGCCTGGGTCGGATACCTGCTTCGTGCCGGCCTCCTGCCGGACAGCGTGGGTGGGCGCGCGGTCGCCGTCGTGGTCGTGCTCGCGGTCTGTGTGGCCGTGGCTGTCGCCACGGCCGGCCGGGTCCCGCTCTGGTCCGGGCTTCTCGGCGTCGCCGCGATGGTGGGCGCCTACGAGTTCAGCTACTCGGCTGCGCCGCCCGAGGTGATGTCCACCTCCGTGTCGGCCGTCACCGCGCTCCTGATGACCTCGGCCGTCGGCTTCCTCGCCACCGCCGTGCTCTCCCCGCGCGAGCCGCGCCCTTCCACCTTCTTCTCCCGCCGTACGACGGCGGACGAGGAGACGACCTCGTTCGACGACATGATGGAGACCTCCAAGTGACCCGCCGCATCCACATGCCGTTGCGCGTCGCCGCCGTCGCTGCGGCCGTGACCCTGACCGGTCTGTCCCTCGCGCCGGCCGCCGTCGCCGCCGGCGGCGACGTCCAGGTCGTCAACACCGAGACCGTGCAGGTGTACACCGACGCGACCGGAGCGGTGCAGACCAAGCGCGTCTACGAGCAGGTCGCGATGACCGGCTCCGGCACCGTCGACCTGGCGAACCCGATCGAGACGGACGGCCTGCGCAACCTCGACGGCTTCGGTGGCTTCGACGTCGAGGACGGCAACCAGGTCGCGAACATCGCGGTCGACGGCGAGAAGCGCCTGCGCACCGTCAGCAACTACGACGGTGACCTCCCCCTGGAGGTCTCGGTCCAGTACTTCCTCGACGACGAGCGCGTCGAGCCCGGCGACCTCGTCGGCGCGAGCGGCAAGCTCGGCGTCCAGTACACCGTCAAGAACGTCACCTCGTCGCCGCAGGAGGTCACCTACACCGACGGCTCCGGTGGCGAGGTCACCAAGACCGTCGACGTCCCGATCCCGATGGTCGGCTCCCTGACCACCGTCGCCCCGTCGAACTTCACCGACGTGCAGTCCGACCAGGCGAACATCGCCGGCGACGGCAAGGGCGGCACCAAGCTGTCCTTCACGATGACGCTCTTCCCGCCGCTCGGCTCGGACACAGCCGAGTTCGGCTACACCGCGCACATCGTGGACGGCGTCGTCCCGCGCGCGGACATCTCCGCCCTGCCGGTCAACCCGCTGGCGAGCCCGACGTTCAAGACGGCGGCCGACAGCTACCAGGGTGGCGCGACCACCGGTGAGACGCTCGCCGACGGCGCCACCCAGATCGACAGCAACCTCCTCAAGCTGCGCGACGGCGCGGGCGACCTGCTCGCGGGTCTGATCCAGCTGCGCGACGGCTCCAGCCAGCTGCAGGCCGGCCTGTCCGGCGAGGCTGCCCCCGGTGCCGCCAAGCTCGCCGACGGCGCGGGTCAGCTCGACAGCGGCCTCGGCCAGATCAACTCCGGTGCCCGCCGACTGGCGGACGGCACGGGTGAGGCGTTCGCCGGCAGCCGTGATCTCGCCGATGGCGCCAAGCGTCTCAAGGGCGGTCTCGGCGACCTCGACAAGGGTGCCGGTGACCTCGACGCGGGCGCGAACCAGCTGGCCGACGGCCAGAAGGCGTTGGCCGGTGGTCTGAAGACCCTGTACGACGGGGTCGACCTGCTGCCCGAGAGTGTCAAGGAGAAGCTGAAGGCGGACACGTCGTACAACGCCCTTCTCGGCGCGCTTCAGGCTATTGCGGACGGTGTCGGCAAGCCCACCGATGTGACGAGTCCCGTGACGGGACAGCCCGCGACTCTTCTGGGTGGCCTCAACGCGATCAAGTACGGTCTGAGGCACCCGAATGGTTACGACCCCGTCAACTGCTTGACGACGAAGACGGCCTGCGGGGCCATGGACGGGGTGCAGACCATCGCCGTCAACCTGAAGGCAGCGACGGCGGCTGGCGGCGACCTGGATCAGTTGATTGGGGCTGCCCAGCAGGCATACAGCCTCGCAGGCTGCCCCGCGCTCAGCGCCGGTCTGCCGCCTTACCCGGCGTTCCTGGGCACGCCGGCGTGCACCTACGGCGGCCTGGTGATCTATGGGCTGAATGCCCCTGTCGGAACCTCCCTGCCGTTGGTCAACAAGTCGTTCCCACTGGGTGGCGTCAAGCAGCAGTCCCAGACTGCCTCAGGGGCACTCGAGGACATCTACACCAAGGTCGATGCTGGCATCGTGAGCTTGGCCATCCCCAAGCTGGCTTCAGGTCTCTCGAATCCTGCGGCCGGCAACTGCCTCACCGCCAAGGCCACGGCAACCACGGCTGACGACTGCGGCATCAAGGAGGCAGCGACGTTCATCCAGACGACCGGCATCCCGATGCTGGTCGACGGAATCGCCAACAACATCAGTACGGAGCTGATGGCGGGCATCGGCCAGCCGACCGCCGGCTGCGACCCGGAGGAGACGCTGCGCTGCGCGGCGGCCGCGCTGGCGGCAGGCGGCGGCGACCTCACCGCCGGTGTCGCGAAGCTGGTCGACGGCGTCAACCAGCTCAATGACGGCGGCGCCAAGCTCGCCGCGGGCTCCGGTGACCTGTCGGACGGCCTCGGCCGCATCGACGACGGCGCAGGCCAGCTCGCGGACGGCACCGGCGAGGCCAAGGACGGCTCCGGCCGGCTCGCGGACGGCGCGGGTCAGCTCGCGGACGGCCTGAAGGACGCTGCGGACGGCTCGAGCCGCCTGACCGACGGACTTGCCACCGCGGCCGACGGCGCGCCGAAGCTCGTCGACGGCGCGGAGAGGCTGTCCGACGAGGGCACCAAGAAGCTGGTCGAGGCCGGCGAGGACACCGCGCAGAACTACGGCGAGCTCTACGCCACGATCGAGGCGGGCTCCGAGCGGGCCCAGACCGAGAACATGGCGTACGGCGCTCCGGAGGGCGCGATGGGCCTGACGGCGTACAGCTTCGTCATCAACGGTGAGAACGGCGAGGGTGGCCGCAACCTCACCCGCGGCGTGGCGGGTCTGGCGATCCTCGGTGCGGGCGCGGGTGCGTTCGCGCTGCGTCGCCGCCTGATCTGAGGCACCGAGCTCGAAACAGTCGGAGGGGCGTCGCCGTGAGGCGGCGCCCCTTCGCCGTGCTCAGACGCGCGGGCTCAGCCGAGGTCGGCGGCGACGATCGCCGTGCCCGGGATGAGGAGACCGCGCTCGGGTCCCCAGCCACCCCAGATCCGGTCGTGCCCCTCCGGCCACTGCGGCTCCTCGAGCCGCACGATCCGGAAGCCGGCCGCAGCGAGCAGACCGACCCAGTCGCCGAGCGTGCGGTGGTGCTCGACGTAGCGCGCCTCACCGGTGTCGGCGTCCTCCTCGACGTACGGCGTCCGGTCCCAGTACGACGCGGTCACGACGAGCCCCTCGCGGGAGGGGTCGTCGGGCATCGACCAGCGGATCGGGTGCGTGATGGAGAACGCGAACCGCCCACCCGGGCGCAGCACGCGCGCCACCTCGCCGACGCAGCGCTCGATGTCCTCGACGAACTGGAGCGCGCCGAACGACGAGAACGCGACGTCGAAGGACGCGTCGGCGAACGGCAGGTGGGTGGCGGTGCCCAGCACGACCGGGACCCGGACGTCGAGCGCCTCGTCGATCCGATGCGAGTGCTGGAGCTGGCGGAACGAGAGGTCGAGGCCGGTGGCGCGGGCGCCGCGCGCGACCAGCGACCGCGCGCACTGCGCGGCACCGCAGCCGATCTCGAGAACGCTGCGGCCGTCGACGTCACCGAGCATCCGCAGGTCGGCCTCGTCGATCCCCTCCGGCCCCCAGACGAAACCGTCGTCGCGCAGGAAGGAACCGTGCGTCGCCTGGTACTCGTCCGCGTAGGCGTCCCAGTCGCGCCGGTTCGCCCGGCGGGTCTCGACCTCGCCGACGGGGCGGCGGACCGGCTGGACCGACGGGTCCAGCTCGGGCTCAGCCATCGACGGGCGCCTTGCGACGCGCGCCCGGGATCCGGCCGGCCAGCTGGCTGAGCGGCTCGACGACCTCGTTGAGCGCCGTGACCGAGGCGTGCAGCTCCGGGACGAGCCGCGCCAGCGTGTCCAGCCGCGGCTGGATCCGCTCCAGCGTCTCGCCGAGCGCGACGAGCTGGTCGAGCGTCCCGCCCGGAGCGAGCAGCCGGTCGAGCGAGCCGCCCGGCTCCAGCCCGTCGGCCACCGTGTCCACGAGCCGGCGCGGGCCGTCGGGTTCGGTGACGACGGCGGCGATCCGCTCGAGCAGGCCGCCCTCGCCGATCACGGCCATCACCCGTTCGGCGTACCCCTGCGGCCGCCGCACGGGTCCGTCCTGGGACACGAGACGTCCCAGCGTGAGCGTGGTGTCGACGGCGGCGGAGGTGAGCCGGACGGGCAGGGTGACCAGGTCGAGGACGGGCACGGATCGAGCGTAGGGCACCATCGCGGGCATGGATCGGGCGGACGGGTTCGGGCTCCAGCCGCTGGCCGGCGGCTTCAGCGGCGAGACCTTCCTGGGCGAGGCCGCGGGGGAGCGCACCGTCGTCCGCCTGTACGTCGACCGTGGCGCACGTCGCGGCCCGGCGGCGCCCGAGGTGGACGCGGCGGTGCTGCGCCTGGTGCGCGGCCTGCTGCCGGTGCCGGAGGTGCTGGAGATCCGTCGCGCCGACGAGGAGCACGGCACGCCGGGCCTGCTCGTCACGTCGTTCCTGCCGGGCGAGCGGCTCGACGTCGTCCTGCCCGACCTGCCCGACGACGTCCGGGCGGCGACCGGCCGCAACCTCGGCGTGGTCCTCGGCCGGCTCGCGCAGATGCCGATGCCGAGGGCGGGGATGTTCGTCGACGGCGACCTCACGATCGAGCCGTGGCCGCCGTTCGAGCTCTCCGACGACCTCGTCCCCGGCCTGGAGGCGGTCGCCGAGGACGCGCAGGCGCTGCTGGACGAGGTCGACCGGGTCTGTCTCGTGCACAGCGACGTGAACCCCAACAACGTCCTCGTCGACGCCGCGACGGGCGCGGTGACCGGGCTGCTCGACTGGGAGTTCGCGCACGCCGGTCATCCGTCGACCGACCTGGGCAACCTGCTGCGGTTCGACCGCGAGCCGGTGTTCGTCGAGGCGGTGCTCGACGGCTACCTGTCCGTCGCGGGCCACCTCGACGGCCTCGACCGCCCGGGCGCCAGGCAGCGCGCCCTCGACCGCGCCAGAGCCGCGGACCTGGTCGCCCTGGCCGACCTCGCGTCCCGCGCCGGCGAGAACCCCGTCGCCGACCGGGCGGCCGCGCGGCTCCGGGCGATCTCCCGGAGCCGCGACCTGCACGCGCAGTAGAACGCGGCCGCCACGCCGCTCAGCAGCCGCCGCAGTTGTAGAAGGTCACGTCCCAGTGGTTGCCCTCGTCGGCGTACACGTTGCCGGCGCCGGACCTGTACTGCGGGGCGCCGTCGCCGCGCAGCCCGATGTAGGTGAAGTTCCGGGTGATGTAGGAGCCGATGCAGGTGTACTTGCTGAAGTCCAGCTTGTAGCCGTTCCAGTGGCTGTAGGTCCCGGACGCGTGGCCGGTCTCCGTGCCACCGGTGATGTTCAGCGCGCAGCCGCTCGCGGTCTTCAGCGTGACCGCGCCGTCGACGGTTGCCTGGCGCAGCCCCTCGAAGGACGTGCACGTGGAGTTGTACCGGTTCGTGCAGCCGCCGGACGAGGACCAGGTGATGCCGACCGAGCGGAACCGGCTCTCGGCGTACGACTGGGTGACAGCCGACGCGGGCAGCGCCGTGGCGACGAGCGTGACCAGGGCGAGGAGGACGGCGGCGGCGAGGGAGCGGGGCCGCGGTCGACGGGTGGTGGGGGAGATGTCCGAGATCGTCATGGTCCCCGAACCTAGGATCGGGGGCGCGGGACGGGGAGAGCGCCGCCCTCGCACGTTCGTGCAGTGCACGAACCCGCAACGACCCGCCCCAGGCCCGCGGTTGGACTCGCGCACGCCCCCGCCGGTATCCTGAACGGTGCGCAGGGGTCTGCTGGAGTCTCAGACGGAGCAGGTTCCCGCTCGCTATCTCTCCGCGTGACCACAGGGTCGACGTGGGGGCCAAGGCGATCTCATCACCTGGGTAGTGAAACCGGACTTCTCGCGCGCCCGTACAACTCCATGTCCATCCAAGGAATCCACATCCCTATGACGATCACCCCCTCCATTTCGGACGCCCCGCAGATCGCGGTCAACGACATCGGCTCCGAAGAGGACTTCCTCGCAGCGATCGACGCCACCATCAAGTACTTCGACGACGGTTCCATCGTCGAGGGCACGATCGTGAAGGTCGACCGTGACGAGGTCCTGCTCGACATCGGCTACAAGACCGAGGGCGTCATCCCCTCGCGCGAGCTGTCCATCAAGCACGACGTCGACCCCTCCGAGGTCGTCGAGGTCGGCGACAAGGTCGAGGCCCTCGTCCTCCAGAAGGAGGACAAGGAAGGCCGCCTGATCCTGTCCAAGAAGCGCGCCCAGTACGAGCGCGCCTGGGGCACCATCGAGCAGGTCAAGGAGGAGGACGGCGTCGTCACCGGCACCGTCATCGAGGTCGTCAAGGGCGGCCTCATCCTCGACATCGGCCTGCGCGGCTTCCTCCCCGCCTCCCTCGTCGAGATGCGTCGCGTCCGCGACCTCCAGCCGTACGTCGGCAAGGAGCTCGAGGCCAAGATCATCGAGCTCGACAAGAACCGCAACAACGTGGTCCTGTCCCGCCGCGCCTGGCTCGAGCAGACCCAGTCGGAGGTCCGCCAGGGCTTCCTGACCCAGCTCCAGAAGGGTCAG
This sequence comes from Nocardioides iriomotensis, assembly GCF_004168035.1. Classification (GTDB taxonomy): domain Bacteria; phylum Actinomycetota; class Actinomycetes; order Propionibacteriales; family Nocardioidaceae; genus Nocardioides_B; species Nocardioides_B iriomotensis. The sequence goes on from NZ_SDPU01000022.1 coordinate 183,708, forward strand.
ATCCGCAAGGGTGTCGTCTCCTCGATCGTCAACTTCGGTGCGTTCGTGGACCTCGGCGGCGTCGACGGCCTCGTCCACGTCTCCGAGCTGTCCTGGAAGCACATCGACCACCCGTCCGAGGTCGTCGCCGTCGGTGACGAGGTCACCGTCGAGGTCCTCGACGTGGACATGGACCGCGAGCGTGTCTCCCTGTCGCTGAAGGCGACGCAGGAGGACCCGTGGCAGCACTTCGCCCGCACCCACCAGATCGGCCAGATCGTGCCGGGCAAGGTCACCAAGCTGGTGCCCTTCGGCTCGTTCGTCCGCGTCGAGGAGGGCATCGAGGGCCTGGTGCACATCTCCGAGCTCGCCGAGCGTCACGTCGAGATCCCCGAGCAGGTCGTCCAGGTCAACGACGACGTCATGGTCAAGATCATCGACATCGACCTCGAGCGTCGCCGGATCTCGCTGTCGCTCAAGCAGGCCAACGAGACGGCCGCCGCGAGCGACGCCGAGGAGTTCGACCCGACGCTGTACGGCATGACCGCGTCGTACGACGAGCAGGGCAACTACATCTACCCGGAGGGCTTCGACCCGGAGACCGGCGAGTGGCTCGAGGGCTTCGACGAGCAGCGCGCGACCTGGGAGGAGCAGTACGCCAAGGCGCACGCCCGCTGGGAGGCCCACGTCAAGCAGCAGGCCGAGGCCAAGCAGGCCGAGGTCGAGGCCGGCGAGGCGACGTCCTACTCGTCCGACAGCGGCAGCGGTGGCGGCTCGAGCTCGCCGACCCCCAGCGACAGCGGCGCCGGCTCCCTGGCTTCCGACGAGGCGCTCCAGGCGCTCCGCGAGAAGCTGACCGGCGGCGGCAACTGAGCCTGTCGAAGGGCGGTTCGTGAGCCTGTCGAAGGGCTGAGCCACCGGTCACCAGCAGCAAGAACAGCGCCCCGCAGCCATCCGGCTGCGGGGCGCTGTGCTGTGTGTCGGGGCGTTCAGGCCAGCTTCTGGTAGCGCGGGTCGAACGCGTCGGGGAAGTGGCTGCTGGGGATGCGCGGGTGTCCGACTCCGTCGGAGAACACCTCGCGCAGCGTGACAACGATCGTGCCGACGATCGCGGCGACGATCAGCGTGGCGGTGATGAGGACGATGATCTCGGTCATGGCAGTAATCATGCTCTGCGCCAGATCCTGCCACGAGTGGCAGGAATGACAACCTCCATCGATTTTCTGCCAATGTTGTGGCAGCATGGTGGCGTGCTCTCCAACGTGGCCGTGCTGGCCCACCACCGGATCGCTCCCTTCGAGCTCGGCGTGCTGGTCGAGGCCTTCGGCTACGACCGGTCCGAGGAGGGGCTGCCCGTCCTCGACTTCGCGGTCTGCGCGGTGGAGCCGGGCACCTACTCCACCCAGGGCGGGTTCGGGATCACCGTCGACCACGGGCTCGACCGCCTCGCCGAGGCCGACCTCATCGGCGTCCCCGCCTTCGCCGACGGCACGCACCTGCCCGACGAGGCGCTCGACGCCCTGCGCGCAGCGCACGACCGCGGAGCCCGCGTGATGTCGGTCTGCTCCGGCGCGTTCGTGCTCGGCGAGGCCGGCCTCCTCGACGGGCGTCGCTGCACCACGCACTGGCGCTACACCGACGAGCTCGCCCGCCGCTACCCGAAGGCCGAGGTCGTCCCCGAGGTCCTCTACGTCGACGACGGCCCGATCATCACCAGCGCCGGCACCGCCGCCGGCATCGACGCGACGCTGCACCTCTGGCGGCAGGAGTACGGCGCCGCGGCCGCGAGCAAGATCGCGCGGCGGATGGTCGTGCCGCCTCAGCGGGAGGGCGGCCAGGCGCAGTTCATCACCAAGCCCGTGCCCGACTGCTGCGACGCCGAGACCCTCGGCCCGCTGCTGACCTGGCTCGACGAGCACCTCGACCAGCCGCACACCGTCGACGGTCTCGCCCGGCAGGCCGCGATGTCGGCGCGCACCTTCGCCCGCCGGTTCCGCGACGAGACCGGCACGACCCCGCACGCCTGGATCACCAGCCGCCGCGTGCTGCGCGCCGAGGAGCTGCTCGAGACCACCGACCGCTCGATCGACTGGATCGCCGACGAGGTCGGATTCGGCAACGCCGCGACGCTGCGCCACCACTTCACCCGCGCCCGGTCGGTCAGCCCGCAGCAGTACCGCCGAACGTTCAGCGCGGCAGTCTGACCCCGCCGAACCGGTCGACCAGGTCGAGCCGCTTCACCTTGCCCGTCGCCGTCAGGGGCAGCGTGTCGAGCCGGTGGTAGGTCTTCGGGCGCTTCGGCGGCACCAGGTTCTCCGCCGCCAGGGCGCGCAGCTCCTGCTCGTCGGCGTCGCCGACGTACGCCGCACAGACCCGCTGGCCCCACTCCGCATCCGGCACGCCGAACACCGCCACCTCGCGCACGCCCGGGTGCGCCGCCAGGACGTGCTCGACCTCGACGGGGTAGACGTTCACCCCGCCGCTGATCACCAGGTCCTCGCGGCGGCCGTCGAGGTACAGGTAGCCGTCGTCGTCGAGCCGGCCGAGGTCGCCCACGGTGAACGCGTCGCCGCGCCACGCGGCCGCGGTCTTCTCCGGCGCGCCCCAGTACTCGAAGCGCGCGTGCTCCGGCACCCCGCACCAGATCGTGCCGTCGCCGTCCACCTTCAGCGCCCGGCCGGGCCGGGCCCGCCCCACCGTGCCGGGACGGTCGAGCTGCTCCTCGCTGCGGCAGGCGGTGACTTGGCCCTCCGTCGAGCCGTAGAACTCCCACGTCGTGCCGATCGGGAACGCCTCGACCAGGCGGCGCTTCACGTCCGGCGGGCAGGCCGCGCCGGCGTGTGCCACGAGCCGGAACGACGACAGGTCCGGCGGGCCGCCTGTGGCGTCCCAGTGCGCGAACAGCCGCTGCAGGTGCGTCGGTACGACGAACATGGTGGTCGGGCCCTCGGTGACGATCGTCGCGGACAGGGTGGCCGCGTCGAACGGCCCCGGCACCACGACGCGGCCACCCGCGAGCAGCGTGCCCATCGCGAAGCGCAGCGGCGCGGAGTGGTGCAGCGGGCTGACGACGAGGTTCACGTCCTCGGCCGCGAAGCCCCACAGGTCGCGCTCCTCGGCCACCAGCGCCTCGGCCGACGCGACGTCGAGGATGCCGGACCACACGCCCTTCGGCCACCCGGTCGTGCCGCTCGTGACGTGCATCGGGCGGGACCGGGGGAGACCGACCGGGAACGCCGCGGCCAGGTCGTCGAGCACCGCCGGGTCCTCGACCACCAGCGCCGGCTCGACGTCGCCGAGGATGCCGTCCCGCTCGTGCGGGGTGAGGCGCGGGTCGAGCGGCACCGACACCACCTCGGCGGCCAGCAGCCCGAGCACCACCTCGACGTACCGCACGGACCCGGGCACCAGCAACGCCACCCGGTCGCCGGACGCGAGCCGTGCGAGGGAGGAGGTCACCGGAACATCCTGCCGTCCCCCTCTTGACGCCGGGCTCGCGGGCCGACAAGGTGTTTGGTCTAGTCCAATGGTTCACTCATTCTCGGGAGTGTGGTCCATGCGGCGTCACCGCCTGCTGTCCGTCCTCGTCGCCGCGACCGGTCTGGTCGCCGCCGGCATCGTCACGACCGCCCCGGCCACCGCCGGCGACGGCCCGGCCTGCGTGACCGATCCCGCCGCACCGAAGCGGCAGCTGCGCGCCGACTGGATCGCCAGCGTCGTCAACATCGACTGGCCCTCGCGCCCCGGCCTGACGGTCGCGCAGCAGAAGGCCGAGCTCGAGCGCTGGTACGACGACGCCGCCGACCGCGGCCTCAACTCCGTGATCGTGCAGGTCCGGCCGACCGCCGACACGTTCTGGCCCTCCGACCTCGAGCCCTGGTCGCGCTACCTGACCGGCACGCCCGACGGCGACCCCGGCTACGACCCGATGGCCTTCGCCGTCGAGGAGGCGCACGAGCGCAACCTGGAGTTCCACGCCTGGTTCAACCCCTACCGGGTCGCGATGAACACCGACCGCACCCAGCTCGCCCCCGACAGCCCGGCCGCGCAGCACCCCGACTGGGTGATCGCCTACGGCGGCAAGCTCTACTACGACCCGGGCCTGCCGCAGGTCCGCCGGCTCACCGAGGACGTGATCCTCGAGGTGGTCGAGCGCTACGACGTCGACGGCGTGCACTTCGACGACTACTTCTACCCCTACCCGGTCGCGGGCCAGACGTTCGCCGACGCCGGCACGTTCGCCGCCCACGGCGACGGTTTCCCGGACGCCCCGCAGGGTCTCGCCGACTGGCGCCGGCACAACACCGACCTGCTGGTCAGTGAGCTCGACCAGCGCATCCACGACGCGAAGCCGTGGGTGAAGTTCGGCGTCAGCCCGTTCGCCGTCTGGCGCAACGGCGGCACCGACCCCGAGGGCTCGGCCACCCAGGCCGGCGCGCAGACCTACGACGACCTCTACGCCGATACGCGGAAGTGGGTCCGCGAGGAGTGGCTCGACTACGTCGCGCCGCAGGTCTACTGGAACATCGGGTTCACCGTCGCCGACTACGCCGTGCTCGTCCCGTGGTGGGCCGAGCAGGTGCGCGGCACCAACGTCCAGCTGTACGTCGGGCAGGCGACGTACAAGGTCGGCACCTCCACCCAGGCGCCGCAGTGGATGGACCCGGGCGAGATGAGCAAGCACCTCACGTTCAACCGCGACGTGCCCGAGGTCGACGGCGACATCTACTTCTCCGCCAAGGACGTGCGCGCCGACCGGCTCGACCACTTCGACCTGCTCCAGGCCGAGCACTACGCGCACCCGGCGCTGCTCCCGGTCACCGCCGACGTGCCGGGCCGCGCCCCGAAGCCGGTCCGCCGGCTCGACGCCGCGCGGGGCGCCGACGGCGTCACGGTCACCTGGGACGGCGGCGGCACGTCGTACGCCGTGTACCGCGTCGACGGCCCGCGCGTCGGCCGCTGCGACACCGCCGACGCGACGCACCTGGTGGGCACGACGCGCGACGAGCGGTTCGTCGACACGACCGCGCCGGACGGCCGGGTGACCTACGTCGTGACCGCGCTCGACCGGGCCTACCGGGAGAGCGACGTCGATGACCAGGCCACGGTCCGTTGAGGGCGAGGTGAGGTGACGCATGCCCGCTCGATCCTGTACCAATGGTCCATGAGCACCGTCCATGAAGGCGCCGCCCCGGGCAAGCAGCAGCAGGTCCGCGAGCAGCTCGAGACGCTGATCGCCGGCCTGGTCCCGGGCGAGCCGCTGCCCGCCGAGCGTGACCTCGCCCGCGAGCTCGGCGTCGCCCGGATGACGCTGCGCCGGGTCGTCGACGGCCTCGTCGACGACCAGCGGCTGATCCGCCGACGCGGGGCCGGAACGTTCGTGGCCGGCGCGAAGGTGACCCAGCGGCTGGCGGCGACGTCGTTCTCCGCCGACATGCGCGCCCGCGGGATGCGCCCCGGCAGTCGCACGATCGAGGCGCGGCGGTTCCCGGCGGGGATGATGCTCGCGGGCCTGCTCGACGTACCGCCGCAGACCGACGTGCTCTACGTCCGGCGCCTGCGCCTGGCCGACGACGAGCCGATGGCCGTCGAGGACCTGCACGTCCCGGCGACGGTGGCGCCCGGGCTCACGGGGGAGGACCTCGAGGGCACCTCGTTCTACGACCTGCTCGCCGAGCGCTACGGTGACCCGGTGGTCTCGGGCACCCAGACCGTCGAGCCCGCCCTGGTCAACCCCGACGTCGCCGACCTGCTCGGCGTCGAGGCCGGCTCGCCGGTGTTCCTGTTCGAGCGCACCTCGCGGGTGCGCAGCGGCGGCGTCGCCGAGTTCGTCAGGTCGACCTACCGCGGTGACCGGTACCGGATCGTCGTCGACATCTTCCCGCCGGACCCGGCCTCCTGAACCCACCAGGGTCTTGACGCCCGACGGCGGGACTGGCAAGAATCGACCAGAGGTCTTAGACCTTTGGTTCATTCGGTCCTTCGGCAAGGTGGTGCAGGGATGAGGAAGTTCGGCTCGGGCGGGCTGACGAGGACGCGGCGCGGGGCGCTGGGACTCGGTCTCGCCTCGATGGTGCTCGCGACGGCTGCGTGCGGCGGCGACAGCGGCGGCGGCGAGGAGCTGCAGAACGCCGACGAGGTCTCCGGCGAGGGCAAGTCGCTCAGCGTCTGGATCATGGAAGGCACCAACCCCGACGCCGACCCGTACGTCGAGGACCTCAAGACCGCCTTCAAGGACGAGACCGGCGCCGACCTCGACGTGCAGTTCGTGCCGTGGGCCGACGCCCACGACAAGTTCGTGAAGTCGATCGCCGGCGGCACCACCCCCGACGTGGCCGAGGTCGGCACCACCTGGACCCCCGAGTTCGCCGACGCCGGCGCGCTCGCGGACCTCACCGACGTCGTCGACGAGGCGGGACTCGACGGCGACCTGGTCCCGGGACTGGTCGACGCGGGCACCGTCGACGGCGGCCTCTACGGCATGCCGTGGTACGCCGGCGTCCGCTCGGTCGTCTACCGCACCGACGTGTTCGAGAAGGCCGGCGTCACCCCGCCGACCAGCTGGGACGAGCTCGTCGCCGCCGGCGAGAAGCTCAAGGCCGCGAACCCGGACATGATCACCTTCCCGGTCCCCGGTGACAGCGAGTACGGCGTGTACCCGTTCGTCTGGGGCGCCGGCGGCGAGATCGCCGCGCAGGAGGGCGACACCTGGGCGAGCGAGATCGACTCGCCCGAGGCGCAGGAGGGCATCAGCTTCTACACCGACCTCGCCAAGGAGCACGGCTTCTCGACCCCGGCCGCGACCACCTGGGACGAGGCCGACCTGTCCGACGCCTTCTCGCGCGGCGACGTGGCGATGATGATCGCCGGATCCTGGACCCCGGGCGCCCTGGTCGAGGCCAACCCCGACCTCGAGGGCAAGATCGGCGCCTTCCCGATCCCCGGTCCCGACGGCGGCGTGTCCCCGTCCTTCCTGGGCGGCTCGCACCTCGGCGTCTTCGAGGCCTCCGAGAACAAGGACCTCGCCTGGGCCCTGGTCAAGCTGATGGCCACCGGCGACATGGCCGACGAGTGGAGCCAGCAGTCCGGCTTCTTCCCCGGCACCGAGTCGCTGCTGCAGAAGGTCCAGGAGGAGGACGACCCGGTCGTCTCGCCGTTCGCGACGCAGATGGTCGACGGCGGCGCCAGCCTCCCGGTCACCCCGCTGTACGGCCAGGTGCAGGGCAAGAAGACCGTCTCCGCGATGCTCCAGTCCATCCTGTCCGGCGACGCCTCCGTCGCCGACGCGTCGAGCCAGGCGGCCGACGAGATGGACGAGATCTTCAACCAGGGCTGACCGCCCGCACCTGTAGGACGATGACCACCTCGCCCGACGTCCAGCCCGGAGTGGCCGTGACCGAGAGCCGGCAGACCCCTGCCGCGCCCTCCGGTCCGGCCGCCCCGGGCGGTCGGCCGTCGCGCCGCGACCGCGCGGGCAACGGGCTCACCCCGGGCTGGCTGCCCTGGCTGCTCCAGGCGCCCGCGCTGGTCGTCCTGTTCGGCCTGCTCGTCTACCCGCTGGTGCGGGTCGCGGTGCTGTCGTTCCAGGACTTCGGCCTGCGCGAGCTGGTCACCGGCGAGTCCAGCTGGGTCGGGCTCGACAACTTCACCGAGGTCCTCACCGACCCGCTGCTGTGGAAGGTCGCGCTGCCCAACACCGCGGTCTTCGCCGCGGTCAACGTGTTCCTCACCGTCGCCGTCGGTACGGCGGTCGCGCTGCTGCTCGCGAAGCTCGGCCCGTGGGCTCGCGGCATCCTGACCAGCGCGATCATGGTCGCCTGGGCGATGCCGGCCGTCACCGGCACCTACGTCTGGGTCTACCTCTTCGACGCGCGTGACGGGTTCGTCATGCAGACCCTCGGCTCGCTCGGGCTCGTCGACCCCGAGACCACCAACTGGTTCACCGAGCGGCTGCCGTTCTTCGCGATCGCCACCGCCAACGTCGTCCACCACGGCTTCCCCTTCGTCGCGGTCACGATCCTGGCCGGCCTGATGACCGTGCCGAAGGAGATGCTCGAGGCGGCGGCGCTCGACGGCGCGGGTGCGTGGCGGCGGTTCCGCTACGTCACGATGCCGCTGCTCAAGCCGGTGTTCGCGGTCGTGACCATCCTGTCGACGATCTGGGACTTCAAGGTGTTCACGCAGATCTACCTGATGCCCGGCGGCTCGGGCACCAACCGCGAGGTGCTCAACCTCGGCACCTGGTCCTACATCACCGCGATCTCGCAGAACCGCTACGGGCTCGGCGCCGCCATCGCCGTACTCCTCACGCTGCTGCTGCTCGTCATCACCGCGGTCTACCTCCGTACGCTCTTCAAGCAGGAGGAGTTGTAGCCATGACCCGCACCGCCTCCAGCCGCTTCTGGCTCGCGATCGGCTTCCTCGTCGTGCTCGGCTTCAGCCTCGGCCCGGTGCTGATCATGCTGTCGACGGCGTTCGACGGTCGCGCCAACGACGGCTCCCGCGGCCTGCTGCCGACCGAGTGGAGCCTGGAGAACTTCGCGTTCGTGCTCGACGAGGGCGGCTTCGTCACCTACCTGCGCAACTCGCTCGTCGTCGCGCTGGCGACCGTCGTGATCAGCAGCGCGCTCGCGCTGCTCGCCTCGGTGGCAGTGTCGCGCTTCCGGTTCCGGTTCCGGACCTCGGTCCTGATCATGGTGCTCGTCGTGCAGATGGTGCCGCTCGAGGCGCTGGTCATCCCACTGTTCATCCAGGCCAAGACCCTCGGGATGCTCAACCACCTCTTCGGCCTCGTCGTCGTGTACGTCGCCTTCAGCCTGCCGTTCGCGATCTGGACGCTGCGCGGCTTCGTCTCCGCGATCCCGCGTGAGCTCGAGGAGGCGGCGTACGTCGACGGCGCCAGCTGGCCGCGGATGTTCTGGTCGATCCTGTTCCCGCTGGTCGCACCCGGCCTCGTCGCGACGAGCGTGTTCTCGTTCATCACCGCCTGGAACGAGTTCGTCTTCGCGATCACGTTCCTCAACGACCAGGACTCCTACACCGTCGCGGCCGGGCTGCGGCAGTTCTTCACCCAGTACGGCACCGACTGGGGTGCGGTCATGGCCGGCTCCACGCTGATCACGCTGCCGGTGATGATCTTCTTCGTCATCGTGCAGAAGCGGCTCAGCGACGGCCTCGTCGCGGGGGCGGTGAAGGGATGACCGAACCGGCCCTCCGGCGCCTCGCGCTGTCCGTCCTGATGCCGGGCTTCACCGGCACCACGCCGCCGCCCTGGCTGCGCCGCACCGTCACCGAAGGCCTCGCCGGCGTCTGCCTGTTCGGGCACAACGTCGAGGGCGCCGACCAGGTCCGCGCCCTGACCGCGGCGCTGCGCGACGAGCGGCCCGACGTGCTGGTCGCCTCCGACGAGGAGGGCGGCTCCGTCACCAGGCTTGACGCGGGCCTCGGCTCGCCCTGGCCGGGTGCGGCCACGCTCGGTGCGCTCGACGACCCGCAGGCGACGTACGACGTTGCCGTCGGCCTCGGCCGGCAGGCCCGCGCCTGCGGGGTCGACCTGGTCCTCGCGCCCGTGGTCGACGTGAACTCCGAGCCCGACAACCCCGTCATCGGGGTCCGCTCCTTCGGTGCGAGCACCGACCTGGTCAGCCGGCACGGCGCCGCGTTCGTGCGCGGGCTGCAGGACGCCGGTGTCGCCGCCTGCGCCAAGCACTTCCCGGGGCACGGCGCGACGACCACCGACTCGCACGTCGGGCTGCCCGTGCTCGACGTCAGCCGCTCGGTCTGGAGCGAGCGCGACCTGCCGCCGTTCGCGGCGGTGGTGGACGCCGGGACGGCCGCGGTCATGACCGCGCACGTCGTCGTCCGCGCGCTCGACGACCAGCCGGCCACCACCAGCGCCGCCGTGCTGCGCATTCTTCGCGACGAGCTCGGCTTCGACGGCGTGGTCGTCTCCGACGCCCTCGACATGCGGGCGATCGCCGACGCCCCGGGGGGCCGCGCCGCCGGCGCCGCACGCGCTCTGGCCGCCGGCGTCGACCTGCTGTGCGTCGGGAACCCGACCTTCCCCGACGGCTACGACGAGGTCGCGGTGCTGGAGGAGATCGTCGCCGCGATCACCGCAGCCGTCACCGACGGCACGCTGCCGCTCACCCGGCTCGAGGAGGCCTCCCGCCGGGTCGGGCGGCTCGCCGCGCGCCCGGTCTCCGACCCGCTGCCCGCGCCCGACCGGGACGCCCTGATCGCCGCGGGTACGGCGGTCGCCGCCCGGGCCCTGACCGTCGCCGGCGACATCCGGCTCCGCGACGACGCCGTCGTCGTCGTGCCCCGCCCGGTCACCGGGTACGCCGCCGGGCGGAAGGCGTCGGCCCTGGTCGCCGAGCTGCAGGCCCGGCGCCCCGGGTGGCGCTTCGCCGAGTCGCTCGACGACACCGTCCCGGCCGAGGACACCGACGTCCTGGTCGTCGTCGAAGGAGCCGACACCGTCGCGCTCGCGCCCGCGGTCGCGGCGGTCCTCGACGTCCGCCCCGACGCCGTCGTGGTCCACGGCGGCCTCCGCCGCGCGGACGACCAGGGCGCGCGCACCATCCACACGCACGGCTCCGGCGCGGCAACCGCGCGCGCGACAGCCCTGCTCCTGCTCGGGGAGGAAGAGGAATGATCGTCGGCGTCGACCTCGGCAAGACCGGCTGCCGCGCCGTCCGCACCGACAGCGGCCGGACGGCGGAGGGTCCGGGTGCACCCGGCCTCGCCGACCCCGGTGGCGTCGACCGCGCCGAGGACCCGGTGCGGTTCGTGCTGGACGCGCTGGCCCTCGACGGGCCCGCGGACGTCGCGATCGGGGCCGCGGGCGCCGAGGCAGCACCCGGCGAGGCCGGCGAGCTGGCCCGACGGGTCGCGGCGGCGTACCCGGGCAGCTCCGTCGCCGTCACCTCCGACGCCGTCACCGCGCACGCGGGCGCGCTCGGCGGCTCCCCGGGCACCGTGCTCGCCGTAGGGACCGGTTCGGTCGCCCTCGCGCTCGGCGCCGACGGGCGGCGCCGCCAGGTCGACGGCTGGGGACCCTGGCTGGGCGACGACGGCAGCGGGGCCTGGATCGGCCGGGAGGCGCTGCGAGCGGTGCTCGCCGCCCGCGAGGGACGCGGTCCCGCGACGGCGCTGTCGGCGGCGGCGGTCGCCCGCTTCGGCGACCTCGACCTGCTGCCGCGCCGCATCCACGAGTCCGGCAGCGTCGCCAGCACCACCGGCTCCTTCACGCCCGACGTGGTCGCGCTCGCCGAGTCCGGCGACGACGCGGCCGCGCTGATCCTGGACCGCGCGGTCGCGCACTGGGTCGCCCAGGTGCGGGCTGGCGCCGACGCGGTCGGCGACCCGCGCGTGGCCGTGGTCGGTGGGCTCGCCGCCGTGCCGGCGCTCCACGACCGCTTCGTGTCGCTGCTGCCGGGCGACCTCACGCTCGTGGACGAGCCGGGCAGTCCGCTCGACGGCGCCGTGCTCGTCGCGCGCAGCCGCGACCTGCCCCACGAGTCGTCGGTGCAGCGGGCCACGCCGGCGGTCGCCGCACCCGCGTCCGGCAACGATGTCGACGCGCTCGCCACCGAGCAGGTCCGCGCCGACCTGCACGACCTCGACACCCGCAGCCCCGACGAGGTCGTCGGCGTGCTGCTCGACGCCGAGGCCACGGTCCCGGCGGCCCTCGCCGCCGCCCGGCCCGCGCTGGCCGAGGCGGTCCGGCTGGCGGGGGAGGCGCTCGACCGTGGCGGCCGCCTGCTGTACGTCGGGGCCGGCACCCCCGGCCGGCTCGCCGCGCTGGACGCCGCGGAGTGCCCGCCGACCTTCGGCACCTCGCCCGAACGCGTCGTCGCCGTGCTCGCCGGCGGCCGCGAGGCCGACCGGACCGCCGTCGAGGGCGCCGAGGACGACGCGACGGCGGGGGAGAAGGACCTCCTCGCCCTCGACCCCGGCCCCGCCGACCTGGTCGTGGGCATCACCGCGTCCGGCCGCACGCCGTACGTCCTGAGCGCGCTCGAGGCCGCCCGCCGCGCCGGCGCCCGCAGCGTCGCCATCGTGAACAACCCCGGCAGCGTCGTCGCCGCGGCCGCCGACGTCGCCGTCGAGCTGCTCACTGGGCCCGAGGTCCTGTCCGGCTCGACCCGGCTCAAGTCCGGCACCGCCCAGAAGATCAGCCTCAACGTGATCTCGACCGGCGCGATGGTGGCGCACGGCAAGACCTACGGCGCCTGGATGGTCGACGTCGTCGCGTCCAACGAGAAGCTCCGGCGCCGCGCCCGCCGGATCCTGCGCGAGGCCACCGGCACCGACGACGCCACCGCGCTCCGGCTGCTCGAGGAGGCCGGCTGGCGCACCAAGCCCGCCCTCGTCGCCCTGCTCGGCGGCGTCGACGTGCCGGCCGCGCAGGCCGCGCTCGCCGACCACGACGACCGGGTGCGGCCGGCGCTCGACGCGCTCCGCGGAGGTGCCTCGTGATCGTCGTGTCCGTGGCCTCCGGCACGTCGGTCGACGCGCTCGACGTCGGCGTGGTCGACCTGTCCGTCCGCGACGACGCCGGCACCGTCGAGGTCGAGGTGCTGGCCAGCACCACCGAGCCGTGGCCGCACGACCTGCGCGACCGGCTGCTCGCCCTGCTCCCGCCCGCGACCACGACCGCCGCCGAGGTGTGCGCCCTCGACACCGCGGTCGGCCAGGCGGTCGGGGCGGTAGCCGCCGAGGCCGCCGCCCGGGCCGGTGGTGCCGACCTCGTCGTCTCGCCCGGCCAGACCGTGCACCACGAGATCGACGGCGACCGGTGCCTCGGGACCCTGCAGATCGGCCAGCCCGCCTGGGTCGCCGAGGCCACCGGGCTGCCGGTCGTCTCTGACCTGCGCACTCGTGACGTGGCGGCCGGCGGCCACGGCGCCCCGCTCGCCGGGATCCTCGACAGCCTCTGGCTCGCGGGCGGCGCCGGCCAGCGCGTGGCGCTCAACCTGGGCGGCATCGCCAACGTCTCGGTCGTGCAGCCCGACGGCACCTCCCTCGCCTGGGACACCGGCCCGGCCAACTGCCTCCTCGACGTCGCCGCCTCCCGCGCGAGCGGCGGCGCGCACGGGCACGACGTCGACGGCGCGATGGCCGCCCGCGGCCGGGTGCTGCCCGAGCTGCTCGACCGGCTGCTCGCGCACCCCCACTTCGCCCTCACGCCGCCCGTCTCCACCGGGCGCGAGACGTTCTCCGCCGCCTACCTCGACAACCTGGTCGGGCCGGATCCCGCCTGGGACGACGTCGCCGCCACCCTCGTCGAGCTCACCGCCCGCACCGTGGCCGACGCGCTCGCGCCGTACGACGTCACCGAGGTGGTCGCCTCCGGCGGGGGCACCCGCAACCCGTCGCTGATGGCGGCCCTCGCCCGGCACCTGCCCGCCCCGGTGCGCACCAGCGACGACCTGGGCCTGCCGGTCGACGGCAAGGAAGCGGTGCTGTGGGCACTGCTCGGCTTCCTCACCTGGTACGGCGTGCCGGTGACGACCGACCCCGCGTCCGGACGGCCGCCCCGGGTGCTCGGCCGGATCAGCCCCGGAGCCGACCCGCTCGTCCTGCCCCCGCCGCTGACGCCGCCGACCCGGCTGCGGGTGCGAGCGGCGGCCCACGACCTGCCCACCACGGAGGTCCGCTCCGCATGAACGACCAGCCCCGCCGCCTCGGCGTCGCCGCCGCCCTCGTCGACGGCGCGCTGCTGCCCGGCGACGTCGAGGTCACCGGCGACACCGTCACGGCCGTCGGTCTGCCGCCCGCCACCGGCGGACGGATCGCGGCCCCCGGCTTCCTCGACCTCCAGGTCAACGGGTTCGCCGAGGTCGACGTGATGAGCGCCGACCTCGAGGGCATCGGCCGGATCGGGACCGCGCTCACCGACCACGGCGTCACGGCCTGGCTGCCCACCCTGATCACGGCGCCCGCCGCCCGCACGCGTCGCGCGCTGGGCGTCCTCGCCGAGGCGGTCGCGGCCGGTACCCCCGGCGCGCAGGCCCTCGGCGTGCACCTCGAGGGACCGTTCCTCAGCCCGCAGCGTCTCGGCACCCACCCCGCCGACCACCGCCGCGACCCCGACCCCGCCGAGCTCGACGCCTGGCGCGGTCTCGGCCCGGTCGTCGCCGTCACCCTCGCGCCCGAGCTCCCCGGGGCGCTCGAGCTGGTCGCCAAGCTCAGCGCCGACGGGGTGCTGGTGTCGCTCGGCCACTCCGACGCGACCGCCGAGGAGGCGCACGCCGGGTTCGACGCCGGCGCCCGCACCGCGACCCACCTGTTCAACGCGATGAGCCCGCTGCGGCACCGGCGGCCCGGCCTGCCCGGCGCCGCGCTCGCGCGGCCCGACGTCACCGTCCAGCTCGTCGTGGACGGCCACCACCTGGCCGACGACGTCGTGCGCGTCGTCTGGGCCGCCGCCCGCGGGCGCGTCGTCCTGGTGACCGACGCGACCGAGGCGGCCGCCCGTGAGGAGGGCGAGTACGAGATCGCCGGCGTGCCCGTCGAGGTCCGCGCCGGAGCCGTCCGCAACACCGCCGGCGTGCTCGCCGGCAGCGCCCTCACCCTCGACGCCGCGGTCCGCAACGCCGCCGCGCTCGGGCTCGACCTCGCCGAGGTGCTCACCGCCGTCACCGCCACCCCGGCCCGGCTGGTCGGCCGCCCGGACCTCGGCGTGCTTACGCCCGGCTCGCGCGCCGACCTCGTCGTGCTCGAGGACGACCTCACCGTCGCGGCGACGTACCTCGCCGGGAGGGCGACCCGGTGACCACCCACCTCGAGCGCGAGATCCGCGAGCAGCCCGACGTCGCCGCCCGGCTGCTCGACCGGCTGCTCCCGCAGGTCGCCGACCTGCGCGCGCACCTCACCTCGCGCGGCGCCGAGCAGGTGTACCTCGTCGCCCGCGGCTCCTCCGACAACGCCGCCCGCTACGCCCAGTACCTCTGGCCGGTCCGCGCCGGCGTCACCGTCACCCTCGCCACGCCCTCCCTCGCGACCGTGTACGGCGTCCCGCCGGACCTGCGACGCCAGGCGGTCGTCGCCGTCTCGCAGTCCGGCCGGTCGCCGGACGTCGTGGCCGTCGTGGAGCAGGCCCGGGACGCCGGCCGTCCCACCCTGGCCGTCACCAACGACCCGGCGTCGCCGCTGGCCGAGGCCGCCGACGTGGTGGTCGACCTCGGGGCCGGCGCGGAGCGCTCGGTCGCGGCCACCAAGACCTACACGTCCTCGCTGCTCGCCCTCGCGGTGCTCGGCGTCGCGCTGGGCGACGCGGCCGGCGGCGACGACCTCCGCAAGGTGCCCGATGCGCTGGCGGCGGCTGTCACCGGGACGACCGGCACCGAGGAGTCCGCCGCGGTCCTGCAGCGCGCGGACCGTGCCGTGGCGGTGGGCCGCGGCCTGAACCTCGCCACTGCCCACGAGACCGCGCTCAAGGTCACCGAGCTCACCGGCACGCTCGTCGTGCCGTGGTCGCCGGCCGACCTGATGCACGGGCCGGTCGCCGCGGTCGGGCCGCACGTGCCCGCGCTCCTCGTCGTACCCGACGAGCCGGCGACGGCCAGCGTCCTCGACGCCGAACCCGAGCTGCGTCGTCGCGGCGCCCCGGTGGTGCTGCTCGGCCGCGACGGCCCGGAGCTGCCGGGCTGGCTGAGCCCGGTCACCGCGATCGTGCCCGGCCAGCTGCTGGCCTGGCGCCTGGCCGAGCTGCGCGGCGTCGACGTCGACCACCCGGGCGACCTGTCCAAGGTGACGCTCACCCGCTGAGCCGGGCCTGCCAGACTGCGCGCATGCGCGTCGGACTGACCGGGGGAGTCGCCTCGGGGAAGAGCACCGTCTCCGCGATCCTCGCCGAGCTCGGCGCCGTGGTGATCGACGCCGACCTCCTCGCCCGCGAGGTGGTCGCGCCCGGCACCGACGGCCTGGCCAAGATCGTCGAGGCGTTCGGCGAGGACGTGCTGGCGCCGGACGGCTCGCTCGACCGGCCGGCGCTGGGCGCGATCGTGTTCGGCGACGACGAGAAGCGCCGCACCCTGGAGGGGATCATCCACCCGCGGGTGCGCGCCCGGGGCCGCGAGCTCGAGGAGGCCGCCCCGCCCGGCTCGGTCGTGGTGCACGACATCCCGCTGCTGGTGGAGACCGGGCAGCCCGCGCTGTTCGACGCGGTGGTCGTCGTCGACGTCCCGGTCGAGACCCAGGTCGAGCGGATGATGTCGCTGCGCGCGATGAGCCGCGAGGACGCCGAGGCCCGCATCCGGGCGCAGGCCACCCGCGAGCAGCGAATCGCCGCGGCGACGTACGTCATCGACAACACCGGGACGCGCGAAGACCTCCGTGACCGGGTCACGGAGGTCTTCCACGAGCTCAGCGCCCGCTCGGGGGAAGGCAGGCGCTGAGGCTTCTGACGGTCGCTGTCAGGCGGCCAGGTCGGGGTCGGCCAGCTCCCGCAGCTTCTGCAGGGCCTCCCGCTCGAGCTGGCGCACCCGCTCGGCGGAGATGCCGTGCTTGGCGCCGATGTCGGCGAGCTTGTGCTGGCGGCCGTCGACGAGGCCGTAGCGCGACCGGATGATGTCGGCCGCCCGGTCGTCGAGCAGCTCGACGAGGTGACCGAGACGGTCACGCGACTCGACGTCGAGGAACGTGCTGTCCGGACCCGGCGCCGTCTCCTGGGCGATCAGGTCGCCCAGCGAGGTGTCGCCGTCCTCGTCGACCGGGGTGTCCAGGCTGACGTGCTCGCGGCCCCAGCTGAGCAGGTCGATGACCCGGTCGAGGTCGATGCCGAGCTCGTCGGCGATCTCCTGCGCCTCCGGCTCGCGGCCGAGCTGGCGCTCGAGGGTCCGGCGCGCGGCGCCGACCTGGTTGAGCTCTTCCACGACGTGCACCGGGAGGCGGACCACGCGGGCCTGCTGCGCGATGCCGCGGGTGATGGCCTGACGCACCCACCAGGTGGCGTACGTCGAGAACTTGAAGCCCTTGCGGTAGTCGAACTTCTCGACCGCGCGGATCAGGCCGGTGTTGCCCTCCTGGACCAGGTCCAGCATCGGCATCTGGCTGCGGCCGTACTTGCGCGCGATCGACACGACCAGACGGAGGTTGGCCTCGATGAACCGCTGGACCGCGCGCTCACCCTCCTCGACCATCCACTCGAGCTCTTCCTGGGTGGCGTACTTGGGGGCGCCACCCTTCTTGCGCCCGACCCGACCCTCGTCGAGCAGGGCCTGGGCGAACAGCCCGGCCTCGATGGACTTGCTCAGCTCCACCTCGGTGACCGCGTCGAGCAGCGGAGTACGCGCGATCTCGTCGAGGTACAGCCCTACGCTGTCGCGCCCCTCGATCTCGCGTGTGTGCGTGCGACTCGTTGCCACGTGCGCTCCCTTCACAGTGCCCCGGGGACCTCCCGGCGTACCCACCGGTAGCCCCTGTACTCATCCCAACGGACGAAGGCCCCTGGGGATTCCCGCGGTACGCGAATCCCGGTGATACCTCGGCGACCACCGAACCGTGTGGCTCTCTTGCCCGGTACGACGTCCGGCAGTCCTGGGAAGTTGCCGGGTGAGACAGAACTCAGGGACTTCTCAGGGACGGGGCTCGCGGAAGGGTTCCCCGCTCAGGCCAGGCCGAAGCGGTCGAGCATCCAGGCGAGCGAGAACGCCCGGTCCTTCCACGCGTTGTAGCGGCCCGAGACACCCCCGTGACCGGCCGTGATCTGCGTCTTGAGCAGCACGTCCTCGGGGTTCGCGGCGACCTCGCGGAGCCGCGCGACCCACTTGGCCGGCTCGACGTACAGCACCCGGGTGTCGTGCAGCGACGTCTCGACCAGCAGCGGCGGGTAGCGCTTGGCCTCGACGTTCTCGTAGGGGGAGTAGGACTTCATGTAGGCGTAGACCTCGGGGTCCTCGAGCGGGTTGCCCCACTCCTCCCACTCCACGACGGTCAGCGGCAGCGTCGGGTCGAGGATGGTCGTGAGGGGGTCGACGAAGGGCACCTCGGCCACGATCCCGGCGAACGCCTCGGGCGCCAGGTTGGCGACCGCCCCCATCAGCAGGCCGCCGGCGCTGCCGCCCTCGGCGATGAGCCGGTCCGCCGACGTCCAGCCCTCGGCGGCGAGGTGCTCGGCGCAGGCGACGAAGTCGGTGAAGGTGTTCCTCTTCCGCAGCAGCTTGCCGTCGTCGTACCAGTGCCGCCCCATCTCGCCGCCGCCGCGCACGTGCGCGATCGCGAAGCCGACACCGCGGTCGAGCATGGACAGGCGGGCGATCGAGAAGTACGGGTCGATCGAGTCCTCGTAGGAGCCGTAGCCGTAGAGCAGGAACGGTGTGCTGCCGTCCTGGGGGGTGCCGGCCGGGACGACGAGCGAGATCGGGACCTTCGTGCCGTCGGACGCCGTCGCCCAGGTCCGGTGCTGCTCGTAGTGCTCGGGGTCGAACGGGCCGCGCACCGGATGGGGGAGGACCGGGGTGGTCTTGCGCAGGTGCAGCGTGCGCGTGGGTACGTCGAAGTCGTAGACCGACGGGGGCGTCGCCATCGTCGTGTAGCCGAGCCGGATCGTGGGCTGGTGGAACTCCGCGTTACTGCCCGCGCCCACGGTGTAGACCGGCTCGTCGAAGTGCACGAGGTAGTCGTCACCGAGCCCGTCCGGGCGGGTGTCGTCGAGCTCGATCACGCGCAGCTGGGTGAGGCCGTCGCTGCGCTGGCTGACCACGAGGTGGCCGGCGAACGCGTCGACGTCCTCCAGCCGCACCGCCGGGTCGTGCCCGATCAGCGGCTGCCACTGTTCGTGGGAGGTCGCGTCGAACGGCGCCCGGGCCAGCGCGTAGTTCTCGGCGCCCTCGTTGTGCAGCACGAGCAGACAGTCCTCGCCGCCGATGACGGCGTGCTCGATGCCGTACTCGACGCCCTGCCGCCGCGGCGCGACGACCCGGAACTCGCCGGTCGGGTCCGCGGCGTCCAGGACGCGGTACTCCGTCGTGGTCTTCGACCCGGAGCCGATGACCACCAGCCGGTCGCTGCGGCTGCGGCCGACCGAGGTCCAGAACCGCTCGTCGGTCTCGTGGTGCACGACGACGTCCTCGCTCACCGGGGTGCCGAGCACGTGCCGCCAGACCTTGTCGGGCCGCCAGGACTCGTCGACGGTCGCGTAGAACAGGGTGGTGCCCTTGAGGTCCCAGGTCGCCCCGCCGAGCGTGTCCGGCACCTGGTCGGGCAGCACCTCGCCCGTGCGCAGGTCCTTGACCCGCAGCAGGAACCGCTCGTTGCCGACCGTGTCGGTGCTGTACGCCAGGAGGTTGCCGTCTGGGCTGACGGACGCCGCACCGAGGGAGAAGAAGTCGTGTCCCTCCGCCAGCGCGTTGACGTCGAGCAGCACCTCCTCGCCCGGCACCTCCTCGTCGGCGGTCAGGCTCGGCGGGGTCCAGTCGTCGAGGCCGTCGGTGTCCCCGGCCGGGCAGCGGCAGCTGATGCCGTACTGCTGGCCCTCGACCGACCGCCCGTAGTACCAGTAGCCGCCGATCCGCGACGGCACCGACAGGTCGGTCTCCTGGGTGCGGGCCTTGATCTCGCCGAAGATCGCCTCGCGCAGCCCCTCGAGGTGGGCGGTGCGCGCAGCGGTGTAGTCGTTCTCGGCGGTGAGGTACGCGAGCGTGTCGGGTGACTCCTTGTCGCGCAGCCACTCGTAGTCGTCGACGAAGGTCTCGCCGTGGTGGGTGCGCTCGGTGGGCACCTTCTTCGCGACCGGGAAGTCAGGCATGCGCAGAACCTAACCGGCGGACGGGTACGGCGGGCGGATCGGTCCACCGGCGGTGCCGGCGCGTGCCGGCACGGGCCGGGACTCGTGCACAGATCGACCCCTCTCGCTGTGGACAAGCTGTGCACGACGCCCAGTTCTCTGTGGGTAGTTCCCGGCCGTCTGTGGACACACCGGTGTCCGCGAGAAATGCTCGAATCTTCCTGCAGGAAAGGGTTGTGCGGCGGTTCCGGGTGCCGTAGAAATCTCTCACGCACTCCCGCAAGGGAGCGCAGGACCGGTAGGACGACAGGTCCACAGGTGCGGGGCAACCCGCATCCGGCAGCCTCGTGACGGGGCCGCCGGGACTGGGAGGACTGCTGGTCGATCGGGCGTCGTCACCGTGCTTCGCACGAGCCGGATCATCCGTGGGGCCCTTTGGAACTCATACTTCCGAAGGGCCCCACACCTCTGTCTGCACCCTCGTCGCCTCCGGTTCCGCCGCCGGGTCCACCACGGCGCGCGGCGACAGCGCCGGGTCGTCGACCAGGAACGTCCGCACCGGCCCGGGCGGTGTCTGCGCGGTCTCGAACCGCACGGTGACCCGGCCGCGTCCGGATCCCCACACCCAGCCCGGCCCGTGCTCCTCGTGCTGCACGTCCTGGCCCGGTGACCAGCGCCGGTCGCGGCCGAGCCGGGACAGGTCCACCGCGGGCAGCTCCTCGGCGGGCTCGCGCTCCTCGTCCTCAGCGAGCGTGCCGTCGATCTCGAAGAGGTCCTCCTGGATCCAGTCGGCCAGCCCGGACACACCGACGCCGAGCAGCCGGACGCCGCCCGAGGTGTCGACCTCGGCGAGCAGGGCGCGGGCCAGCCGCGACACCGTCCGGGTGCGGTCGGTCGGGGACGGCAGGGTGGTCGACCGGGTGTGGGTGCTGAAGTCGTGCAGCCGCACCTTCAGCGTGATCGTGCGTCCGGACAACCGGGCCTTCTGCAGCCGCTCCGTGACCCGGGTGGCGTACCGGTCGATCAGCGCCTCCAGCAGCCGGCGGTCGACCAGGTCGGTGTCGTAGGTGTCCTCGACGCTGACGGACTTGGCCTCCCGCTCCGCCACGACCGGCCGGTCGTCCTGGGCGCGGCACAGGTGGTAGAGCGACGTGCCGTGCGCCTGCCCGACCAGCCGCACCAGCTCGTCCTGGGACAGCGCCTCGAGGTCGGCGACGGTGTGCACGCCGACCCGGCGCAGCCGCTCGGCCGTCGCCGGTCCGACACCGGGGATGACCGACACCTTCATCGGGCGGATCAGCTCCTGCTCGGTGCCGGCCGGGACGACGCAGAGCCCGTCGGGCTTGTCGAGCTCGCTGGCGACCTTGGCCATGAACTTCGACGTCGCGACCCCCACCGACCCGGTCAGTCCGCCGGTCGCCTCGCGCACCCCGTCCTTGAGCGTCTGCGCGATCTCGGTGACGCCGGCGACCGAGAAGTCCGTGTGCCCCGAGGCCGCGAGGTCGACGAACGCCTCGTCGAGCGACAGCGGCTCCACCAGCGGCGACAGGTCGCGCAGCAGCGACATGACCGCCCGGCTCGCCTGCCGGTAGGCGTCGAACCTGCCGCTGAGGTACGCCGCGTGCGGGCAGCGCGACCGCGCCTCCGCCGTCGACATCGCGGAGCGGACGCCGTACAGCCGGGCCTCGTAGGACGCCGTCGACACCACGCCCCGCCCGCCGACGCCACCGACGACGACCGGCTTGCCCCGGAGGGAGGGCTTGTCGCGCTGCTCCACGGCCGCGAAGAACGCGTCGAGGTCGACGTGCAGGATCGTCGGCTCCGCGCGTGGCCTGGGAGGTCGCACGCGCCCATCATGCAACGGAGCACCGACGGTCCCGGCGGCACCGGCCCCGCGCCCGGTTGCGTCCCCAGCCGCCCGCTGCCGCCCCTTGTCCACCGTCGCCGCGCACACCGGTCGTCGCGGTGCCCGCACCGGCGGACAGTCCTCCCATGACCGCACCCGCGCACCGCACCATCCGGGCGACCGGCCCCGACGACCTGCTCGCGATGGTCCCGTTCCTGCTCGGCTTCCATCCCGAGCGCTCGCTCGTCCTCATGACCATCGGCCGGGCCCGCACCCCCGTGCACGCACGCCAGGACCTGCCCGACGACCCCGCCGAGGTTCCCGAGCTCGTCACCGAGCTCGTGACCGTCGCGCGCCGCTCGGGTCTCGCCCGGGCCGCCGTCGTCGCCTACTCCGACGACCCGGCCGGCTCCGACGCCGTCGCCCGCGCCCTCGTCGAGGGCCTGACCGGCGCCGGGATCGAGGTCCCGGTCGCGCTGCGTGCCGACGGCGCGAGGTGGTTCTGCCTCGGAGACTCCGACGCGTCGTGCCCTCACGCGTGCCCGCCGGACGGCACGCCGTACGACATCAGCCGGCACCCGCTCACCATCGAGGCGCTCGTCGAGGGCCGCGTCGTCCACGCCAGCCGGACTGCGCTGCGCGACTCCCTCGTGGCCGACGACCTCGCCGAGGTCGACCGGGTCGGCGACGCCGTCGAGGTCGCGGGCGACCGGCTGCTCGCGGCCTGCGTCCCCGCCTCCGACCCTGCGGCGCCTCCCGATCCCGGTCTCGGTCGTGCGCACCTCGTGTCCGAGGGCCGCTGGCTGCAGCACCGCGTCCGCCGGTTCGTGGCCGACGGGCTGCGCCTCGACAGCCACGACGTCGGTCGGCTCCTCGTGGCGGTGGCCGCGGTCGAGGTCCGCGACGTCGCGTGGGCGGAGATCACCCACCAGGGAGCCCACCGGCACGTCGACCTCTGGCGCGACGTCGTGCGCCGTGCGCCGCACGAGACGAGCGCAGCGCCGGCCGCGCTGCTCGCCTTCGCCGCCTGGCTCTCCGGCGACGGTGCGCTCGCCGCCTGTGCGCTCGACGTCTGCCAGGACGCCGAGCCGGGTTACTCCCTGGCCGGCCTGCTCACCCAGGCGCTCGCCGCGGGACTGCCGCCCGACAGCTGGCAACCGATGCCCGAGTCGGCGCTCACCCTCTTCCGCGGCGACCGGAGCGGCGCGTGACGGCGACCCGCCTCGCCGCGATGAGTGCCGCGAGGTGGCTGCGGGCACTACTGTCACGCCATGGGCGAAGAGGTCGCACAGCAGGAGTTCTCACGCGAGGACCGCACCCGCTACCGCGAGAAGGTGCGGCGCTGCCTCGACGTGTTCGCCCGCATGCTGCGGGAATCGCGGTTCGACGCCGACTACCCGATGACCGGGCTCGAGATCGAGCTCAACCTCGTCGACGATGCCGGCGACCCGGCGCTGAAGAACCTCGAGGCGCTCGAGGCGATCGCCGACCCCGACTTCCAGACCGAGCTCGGCCAGTTCAACCTCGAGATCAACGTCCCGCCGAAGCAGCTCAAGGACCGCGGCTTCACCGAGTTCGAGCAAGGCGTGCGGCACAGCCTCAACGACGCCGAGTCCAAGGCGGCCCAGGTCGGCGCCCACATGGTGATGATCGGCATCCTGCCGACGCTCTCCGCCGGCCACATGAGCCCCGCTTCGCTGAGCCCCAACCCGCGCTACCAGCTGCTCAGCGACCAGATCCTGGCCTCGCGCGGCGAGGACATCGTGATCGACATCGGCGGACCCGAGCGCCTCCGCACGACGGCCGACTCGATCATCCCCGAGGCGGCCTGCACCAGCACCCAGCTTCACATCCAGGTCAGCCCGGAGGACTTCGCCGGCTACTGGAACGCCTCCCAGGCGATCTCGGGTGTGCAGCTCGCGATCGGGGCGAACTCCCCGTTCCTGCTCGGGCGCGAGCTCTGGCGGGAGACCCGGATCGCGTTGTTCGAGCAGGCCACCGACACCCGCAGCGAGGAGCTGAAGACGCAAGGCGTCCGCCCGCGCGTGTGGTTCGGCGAGCGCTGGATCAACTCGATCTTCGACCTCTTCGAGGAGAACGTCCGCTACTTCCCGGCGCTGCTACCGATCATCGAGGACGAGGACCCCCTCGAGCAGCTCGAGGCGGGGCACACCCCGGCCCTGGCGGAGCTGCGCCTGCACAACGGCACGATCTACCGCTGGAACCGCCCGGTGTACGACGTCGTCGACGGCACCCCGCACCTGCGGGTCGAGAACCGCGTCCTGCCGGCCGGGCCCACCGTCGCGGACACGATGGCCAACGCGGCCTTCTACTTCGGGCTGGTGCGCACCCTGGCCGAGCACGAGCGGCCGCTGTGGTCGCAGATGTCGTTCAGCGCCGCCGAGGAGAACTTCCACGTCGCGGCACGGCAGGGCATCGACGCGCACCTGTACTGGCCCGGTCTCGGCCAGGTGCCCGCCACCGAGCTGGTGCTGCGCCGGCTGCTCCCGATGGCGCGGGCAGGCCTGGACTCGTGGGGCGTGCTCTCCGAGGAGAGCGACCGGCTGCTCGGGATCATCGAGCAGCGCTGCCTGGCCGGGCAGAACGGTGCGTCGTGGTTCGTCGACCGGTTCCACGAGCGGGCGGGCGAGGGCGACTCCGACCGTCTGGCCGCGCTGCGCGACACGTTGAACGAGTACCGCGCGCACATGCACACCAACGACCCCGTGCACAGCTGGGAGTAGCGCCCGACGGGGCGGATCCCACGCGGCGCCCCGTCGTCTTGGGCGCGGGTCAGAGCCGCAGCCGCTGCCAGGAGCGCGACTCGCCCGTGCGCACGTCGCGCCAGCCGTACCGCGTCACGGCGTAGCAGTCGCCGACGGCGCGTCCGTGCTGCGCGAACGCGGTGGTCGCCGCCGCCAGCCACGCGAGGTCCTCGTCGTAGGCCTCCGGGCGGCCGGACCGGGTCAGCCACACCGTGTCGCTCAGGCCCGCGGTCCGTTCGAGCAGGGCGGACACGACGTCGGTGCGCAGCGCCGCGTCGACGACCGGGGCGTCCGCGCGGCGTGACACCCACGAGTCGTGGGTGCCGCCGAGCGTGCCGACGTGGACGGCGGTGTCGAAGACGCGCCGCGACTCGCGCTGCCGGAGCAGCCCGACCTCGGTGCGCAGGAGCTGGGTGACGTCCACCCGCCCAGCATCGCGTGATCGTCCCGGCCGCGTTCGGGCTCGTCCACAGGGCCGAACGGGTGGCGCGGGCGCGCCGGGGGTGGATAGGTTCGCCCCGAGACCTCGCGGGTACACGCCGTGCAGTCGTGAGGTCGTGAACGCAGCCGACCCGGGTTCGCACCGGGTACGAAGAGGAGGACGGTCAATGGGGACCATCGTCGTGGGTTACGTGCCCAAGCCCGAGGGGCGGGCCGCGCTCCGCCGCGCCGCCGAGGAGGCCAGGCTGCGCGGCATGCGCCTGGTCGTCGTGAACTCCCACCGGGGCGGTCGTGAGTTCGACCGCGACGACGCGATCGAGTCCGAGGCCCAGCTCGACGAGGTGCGTTCCACGTTGCAGGAGGCGGGCGTCGAGCACGAGGTGCGCCAGCTGGTGCGCGGCCTCGACCCGGCCGACGACCTGGTCAACGTGGCCAACGAGGTCGGCGCCGACATCATCGTGATCGGCCTCCGCCGGCGCTCGCCGGTCGGCAAGCTCATCCTCGGCAGCAACGCCCAGCGGGTGCTGCTCGACGCCCCGTGCCCGGTGCTGGCGGTCAAGGCCGGCGAGGACGAGCCGGTCGAGTGACGTCGATCCGGATCGCGCAGGACGCGCATGCCGACGAGGTGCTGAGCGCGAGCTCCTTCGCGCTGCTGGTCGGCATGCTGCTCGACCAGCAGTACCCGATGGAGCACGCGTTCCGCGGTCCGGCCAAGATCCTCGACCGCTTCGGCTCCCTCGACCCGGCGGCGGTCGCGAGCGCCGACCCCGAGGAGTTCGCGGCGCTGTGCTCGACACCGCCGGCGATCCACCGCTATCCCGGCTCGATGGCCGCGCGCGTGCAGGCGCTCGCCGCCGTCGTGGTCGAGGAGTACGACGGTCACGCCGAGCGCCTCTGGGAGGAGGCCGGGTCCGGCAAGGAGCTGATGCGGCGGCTCCAGGCGCTGCCCGGCTACGGCAAGCAGAAGGCGCAGATCTTCACCGCGCTGGTCGGCAAGCAGCTCGGGGTCCGGCCCGATGGCTGGGAGCAGGCAGCGGGGGACTACGCGGAGACCGGCTCCTACCGGTCGGTGGCCGACGTCGTCGACGGGACGTCCCTGGAGAGGGTGCGGTCGTTCAAGAAGGAGAAGAAGGCCGCGGCCAAGGCCTGAGCCGGTCCGGCCGTCCCGCATCGGCGGGGTCCTGGCTTGGATCGCCCCGGGGACGTGTCACAATGGGAGAGCGGCTCTTGACGTGTACGGGCTTTGCCGCGCCCGACATCCGCTGTACGAGAGGTATTCGTGTCGACAGCCACGTCCCGCAAGCTCCCTGCCGACGTCCTCGCACACCCCGACATCGTCGCGCTGATCGACCAAGGCAAGGCCTCCGGACACGTGACAGCCGATGCGCTCCGCACGGCGACGGACACCGCCGTGCACAGCCCGGCGCACCTGAAGGCGCTGCTGCGGTACCTCGGCGAGCTCGACATCGACGTGGTCGTGGCCGCTGTTGACTCCGCCACCGCGCGGAAGAAGGTCGCCGCGGCGTCCAGCACCCGCAGCACCGTGAAGGCCACCACCAAGAAGGCCGCAGCGAAGAAGGCTCCGGCGAAGACGGCCGAGCCGGCCGCGGCCAAGAAGGCCGCGCCGGCGAAGAAGACCGCCGCCAAGAAGACCGCGACGTCGGCCGCCGACAACGGCACCGCCGCCGAGGCCGTCGGGCCCGACGGCAAGAAGGTCCTGCCCGACATCAGCGACGACCAGTTCGAGGCGGACCTCGCGGCCGACCCCACCATCAAGGAGGACGAGAAGGAGGCCACGGAGCAGACCGGCTTCGTCGTCTCCCAGGCCGACGACTCCGACGAGCCCGAGCAGCAGGTCATGGTCGCGGGTGCGACCGCCGACCCGGTCAAGGACTACCTGAAGCAGATCGGCAAGGTCCCTCTGCTCAACGCCGAGATGGAGGTCGAGCTCGCCAAGCGGATCGAGGCCGGCCTGTTCTCGGAGGAGAAGCTCGGCAAGGGCGGCAAGATCGCGGCGAAGACGCTCGAGGAGCTCGAGTGGATCGCCGAGGACGGCCGCCGCGCCAAGAACCACCTGCTCGAGGCCAACCTCCGCCTCGTCGTCTCGCTGGCCAAGCGCTACACCGGCCGCGGCATGCTCTTCCTCGACCTGATCCAGGAGGGCAACCTCGGCCTGATCCGCGCGGTCGAGAAGTTCGACTACACCAAGGGCTACAAGTTCTCCACGTACGCCACCTGGTGGATCCGTCAGGCGATCACCCGCGCGATGGCCGACCAGGCCCGCACCATCCGCATCCCGGTGCACATGGTCGAGGTCATCAACAAGCTCGCCCGCGTGCAGCGCCAGATGCTCCAGGACCTGGGCCGCGAGCCCACCCCGGAGGAGCTGGCCAAGGAGCTCGACATGACCCCGGAGAAGGTCATCGAGGTCCAGAAGTACGGCCGCGAGCCGATCTCGCTGCACACCCCGCTCGGCGAGGACGGCGACTCCGAGTTCGGTGACCTCATCGAGGACTCCGAGGCGATCGTCCCGGCCGACGCGGTCTCGTTCACGCTCCTGCAGGAGCAGCTGCACGCCGTGCTCGACACGCTCTCCGAGCGCGAGGCCGGCGTGGTCTCGATGCGCTTCGGCCTGACCGACGGCCAGCCGAAGACGCTCGACGAGATCGGCAAGGTGTACGGCGTCACCCGCGAGCGCATCCGGCAGATCGAGTCCAAGACGATGTCGAAGCTGCGGCACCCGTCGCGCTCGCAGGTGCTGCGCGACTACCTCGACTGAGGTCCGCCGCCGCACGTCGTCCGCGACCCAGTGTCGCTCCGGCGCCCGCTTCCCGAGCAGGGGAGCGGGCGCCGTGCCTTTTCCGGCGCGGATGCAACCCGGCCGGAGGAAGTTGCGTCTTGGCTGCAGTGAGGGCCTCGCAGGGAGGTGCTCGACCGCCGTCCGGCGGACCATTCCAGGAGAACAGCCATGACCAGCATCGCCAGCACCAAGCGCGCGACCCTGGCGGCCGCGGGCCTCGCCCTCGCCGCCTTCGTCGGCACCGCCGCCCCGGCGCTCGCCGCCACCGCCACCTTCCAGGACGCCAAGGGCGACGTGGCCCACGGGGTCGACCTCGAGTCGGTGAAGGTGGTGAACGAGAAGAGCGTCCGCATCACGGTCCAGCACGCGGACATCGTCAAGTCCTGGCGCAGCGGCGCCAGCCAGACGGTCTTCCTCGACACCGACCCGTCGAGGCCGGGCCCGGAGTTCGCGTTCCCGTCCGTCGCCTACCAGGGTGGCGACTACGCCCTCATCAAGACGCGGGGTGACGGCTGGGGCTTCGGCCGCCGTGCGGTGCCGCTGACCTGCGGCTACGAGCTCCGCCTCGACTTCGCGCGCGACGTCAGCACCATGCGCATCGACCCCGCGTGCCTCGGCAACCCCGGCGAGATCCGTGTCGCGGTCAAGGCGGCCGGCACCCAGGCCGACGGTGACGTCGTCACCGACTGGCTCGGCGGCCGCCGTCAGCTGACCGAATGGGTCGCCAAGGGCTGAATCGCCCAGGTCCGCGCATGGCTCCACGTTCCGTCCGGGCTGGCCCGGGTGAAGCGACAGGTGGGGTCAACCGGCGGCCACCAGCGCGACCGCCACAGCGCAGAGCCCAAGGCCCACGCCTTGGGCTCTGTGCACGCGCTCGTGCAGCACCAGCGCGGCGAGCAGGACCGTGGTCGCCGGGTACAGCGAGGCGAGGATCCCCGAGATCGTCAGGTAACCGAGCTGGGTCGAGACCAGGAACGACCACGTGGCGAGCGCGCCGAGGAGTCCGGCGAGCACGGCCCAGCGCACCGGCCGCTCGCGCGGCACCCAGGAGCCGCGCAGCAGCAGAGCCAGCACGACAACGGTCGGGACCGAGACACCCTGGGCCGCGGCGAGCGGCCACAACCCCGCGCCGTCGGGCACCTGTCCGAGCGCGGCGAAGAGAACGCCGAAGCCCAGCCCGGCGAGCAGCCCGTCCACCAGCCCCTCGGCGAGGCTGGCCCGCGGGCCGGTGCGGTGCTCCTCGGGAACGCTGGCGACCAGCCAGATGCCCGGCAGGGCGGCGGCGATGCCGAACCACACGAGCGGCGCGAAGCGCTCGCCGCCGACGGCGCCGGCCAGGACCGGCACCACCGCCGCGCCGACGGCCGAGATCGGGGCGACCACGCTCATCCGGCCGGAGGCGAAGCCTCGGTAGAGGAACCCCGTGCCGAGGCCGGTCGCCACCCCGGCAAGGGCGGCCCAGGCGAAGTCGCGGCCCGAGGGGTCGCCCGGCACGGCGAGCGCGACCAGGGCCACGCAGACGGTCGCGGAGGTGTTGCCGACCACAGCGACGGACCAGGCGGACACCCGCCGGGACACGATCCCGCCGATGAAGTCGGAGACGCCGTACGCCATCGCGGAGACCAGCGCCAGGAGGATCGCCATCAGGTCAGGGTGGCGCCGACGAAGTACGTCGCGGCGGCGAGTCCCGCCGCGACGAGCTCGATCAGCACCGAGAGGCCGGCCGCCTTCAACGCATGCTTCGTGGACGGCCAGGCGTCGTCACGGCCGACCCGCTGCAGCTCGGCGAGGTACACGCCCAGCACGAACCCGATCAGCAGCCCGACCACGGGGACCACGAAGAACCCGACGAGCCCGAGCAGGCCGCCGACCATGAGGGTGCGGTTGGGCACACCGGCGTTCTTGAGGTTCCGCCCGGGTACGGCGTACTTGACGACTGTGCCCACCGCCAGCAGCACGACCACGACGGAGAACACCGTCCACGCCGTGGCGGTGCCGTCCAGGGCGGCCCAGACGAGCACCGCGGCGAGGATCAGCACGCTGCCGGGCAGCACCGGCACCAGCACGCCCAGCAGGCCGACGAGCACCGCCAGCCCGACGATCACCTCGGTCGCGTCCACGGGAGCAGCCTAGGGGGCGGACCGACCCGGAGACGCGACGAGCCCCGGCCGTGCGGCCGGGGCTCGTCGAAGCTCTGGAGAGTCGGGAAGCGGTCAGCGCTCACTCTCGGACGCGGTGGCCGGAGTGTCGGACAGCTTCTCGGTCTCGTCGTGGACGTGGATAGCGATCTCGCGCAGCCTGTCGCCGTGCTCACGCGCGTGGTGCGCGCAGAACAGGAGCTCTCCACCACCGGCGAGCTCGACGCGGAGGTAGGCCTGCGCGCCGCAACGGTCGCAGCGGTCAAGAGCCGAGAGCGGCGTGCTCGGGGCAACTGCAGTGGTCACTTGAGGCCTCTTTCCTTCCTGGTGTCCGGTTCAACGTAGCGCGGGCGGCCAATGTTCCTCGGGTACCCGTCTCGCCTCATCGGACACAACATCCAATCACGCCTAGTGCTTCCCACCGGTGGGTGGTATCTCCCCGTGAGACCGGGTGACCTCTCCCACATATGTTCGTGCGGCCTGCTCCTCACCTGAGGACTTCCGTCCCCGGGTCCTCCCTGGCCGGACCTCGTCGTCCGTCCCGTGCAGATGGTTCGTTCTCAAGTGTGACGCGGCTTGGCACCTGTTCGTTGCCAATCGCGCGTTCCTTGAAACTTCCGTGGCCGCATCGTGACACTCGCGACGGTCGTACGTCGGTAGGCGTGGCGCGACGGAGCGCCCGGCGTGTCGCGGGTAGATTTGCCGGGCAGCCCCCGCCCAGGCATGAAGGAGCCGAGTTGCCGCCCCGCACCGCCGGAGGAACCACGATCGACAACACGTACAACGCCCACCACCTCCTCGTCCTCGAGGGGCTGGAGGCCGTCCGCAAGCGGCCCGGCATGTACATCGGCTCCACCGACACCCGCGGCCTCATGCACTGCCTGTGGGAGATCATCGACAACGGCGTCGACGAGGCGCTGGCCGGCGCGGCGAGCCGGGTCGAGGTCGTCCTCCACCCCGACGACTCCGTCGAGGTGCACGACGACGGTCGCGGCATCCCGACCGACAAGGAGCCCAAGACCGGGCTCCCCGGCGTCGAGGTCGTCGCGACCAAGCTGCACGCCGGCGGCAAGTTCGGCGGCTCGTCGTACGTCGCCACCGGCGGCCTGCACGGCGTGGGCCTCTCCGTCGTCAACGCGCTGTCGGCGCGGATGGACATCGACGTCGAGCGGTCCCCGTCGGTCCAGGGCATGTCGTTCCAGCGCGGCAACCCGGGCGTCTTCGACGGTGAGGGACCGAAGGCTGCGTTCTCGCCGCAGTCCGGCCTGACCCGCAAGGGCGGCCGGGTCAAGAAGGGCGTCACCGGCACCCGCATCCAGTTCTGGGCCGACCGGCAGATCTTCACCAAGGACGCGACCTTCGTCTACGACGAGCTGGTGACCCGCGCGCGGCAGACGTCGTTCATCGTGCCGGGCCTCGAGATCCTGATCCGCGACCTGCGCGGTGACGAGCCCGTCGAGGAGAGCTTCAAGCACGACGGCGGCATCTCGGAGTTCTGCGAGTTCCTCGCCGCCGACGAGGCCGTCACCGACGTGCTCCGCCTGCAGGGCGAGGAGCGGTTCACCGAGACGGTCCCGCTGCTCGACGACCAGGGCCACATGACGCCGCAGGACGTCGAGCGCGACCTGGTCGTCGACGTCGCCCTCCGCTGGGGCACCGGCTACGAGACCGAGCTGCGGTCCTTCGTCAACGTGATCGCCACGCCCAAGGGCGGCACCCACGTCGGCGGGTTCGAGGCCGCGCTCACCAAGACGTTCAACGACGTGCTCCGCGCGACCAAGACGCTGAAGACCGCCGAGGCCGACGTCGTCAAGGACGACGTTCTCGAGGGCCTCACCGCCGTCGTCACCGCCCGGCTCGCGGAGCCGCAGTTCGAGGGCCAGACCAAGGAGGTGCTCGGCACGCCGGCCGCCCGCACGATCGTGCGCAAGGTCGTCGCCGCCGAGCTGAAGAAGTTCCTCACCTCGACCAAGCGCGCCGAGAAGGCGCAGGCCAAGCTGGTGCTGGAGAAGGTGGCCAACGCCTCCCGCACCCGGATCGCCGCGCGCACCCACCGCGAGACGCAGCGCCGCAAGAACGCCCTCGAGTCCAGCGCGCTCCCGTCGAAGCTCGCCGACTGCCGGTCCAACGACATGGACCGCAGCGAGCTCTTCATCGTCGAGGGTGACTCCGCCCTCGGTACGGCGAAGCTCGCGCGCAACTCCGAGTTCCAGGCGCTGCTGCCGATCCGCGGCAAGATCCTCAACGTGCAGAAGGCATCGGTCGGCGACATGCTGAAAAACACCGAGTGCGCCTCGATCATCCAGGTGGTCGGCGCGGGCTCGGGCCGCACGTTCGACATCGACGCACGCCGCTACGGCCGGATCATCTTCATGGCCGACGCCGACTCCGACGGCGCGCACATCCGCTGCCTGCTCACGACGCTCTTCTTCAAGTACATGCCCGAGCTGATCAAGGAAGGCCGCGTCTACACCGCGGTCCCGCCGCTGCACCGGATCGAGCTGTCCAACCCCAAGAAGGGGATGGACAAGTACGTCTACACCTACTCCGACCCCGACCTGCAGCGGAAGCTCGCCGAGCTGACCAAGAAGGGCGTGCGCTGGAAGGAGCCGGTGCAGCGCTACAAGGGCCTCGGTGAGATGGACGCCGACCAGCTGGCCGAGACGACGATGGACCCGATGCACCGCACCCTGCGGCGCATCACCTTCGACGACGCCGAGGTCGCCTCCGAGGTGTTCGAGCTGCTGATGGGGTCCGAGGTCGCGCCGCGCAAGGACTTCATCATCCAAGGCGCCTACGAAGTGGACGCGGACACGTTGGACGCGTAGCCCTCAGGCGTCGCGCCTGAGCACGGCCGACCACAACGGCCACTGCCCGTCGGAGGAGGCGTGGCGGTCCAGCGACACCAGCCGCACGTCGTCGCCGGCGAGCGCGCGCATCTCGGCCTCGTCGAGCGGCCACGGCGGCTCTTCCGGGTACGGCGCGCCGTCGGGCCGGATGACCTGCACCGCGACCATCTCCCCGCCCGGACGCAGCAGCGCCCGCAGCCCGGCGCCCGCCTCGGAGCGGACCACGGGCGGCATCGCCTGCACCGTGAACACCTCGACCACGAGGTCGAACGCCCCGCGCAGGTCCTCCGGGAGGTCGAGCAGGTCCGCGACGCGGAACTCGACCGGGCTGTCCGGGTAGCGGGCGGTCACGAGCCGGATCGCGCTGGGGGAGATGTCGAAAGCGGTGGTGGCCCAGCCGTGCGCCGCGGTGGCCTGCGCGTCGGCGCCGAGGCCGACCCCGACGACCACCGCGCGGCGACCCTCACCGGGGCCGAGCGCGGCGAGGTGCTGCGCGACCAGCGGCATCGGGTCGGTCCGAGGCCACGGTGTGTCGACCTCGTCGCGCACAGCCGCGGACCACAGCTCCTCGAACCATCGGGTGGGCTCGCCGTCGCGGGCTGCCGCCGTGCCCAGCCGGTCGGCGGCGCGGGCCCAGCTCCGTTCGTCGGTCACGGACGCGACGGTAGCCGGGCTGGCAGCATGGCGCCATGCTCGATCACGACGCCGTCAGCCACTGGGTCACCCGCTACGAGGAGGTCTGGCGCACGCCCGGGGTCGACGGCGTCGCGTCGCTCTTCACCGACGACGCGACGTACCTGACCTCGCCGTGGGCCGACCCGGTTACGGGCCTCGCCGACATCGGCGCCTTCTGGGACGCCGAGCGTGACGGGCCCGACGAGCCGTTCACGATGACCAGCGAGGTCGTGGCGGTCGACGCGCACGCGGCGGTGGTCCGGGTCGAGGTGCACTACACCGGCGACGAACCTCAGGCCTGGCGCGACCTGTGGGTGCTGCGGTTCGCGGCCGACGGGCGGTGCAGCCACTTCGAGGAGTGGCCGATCGCGCCGCCTCGGGGCACAGCCGGCTAGACCTTCTGGTCGAGCAGCCCGCTGTCGACGTCGTAGAGGAAGCCGCCGACCTCGACCGTGTCGGGGATCAGCGGGTGGCTGCGGACCTTGCGCACGTCGTCCTCCAGCGCGGCGACCTGGTCGGTCACGACGCCGAACGTCTGCCAGGAGGCGTCCTGGCCGGCCGACTCGCCGACCCGCTCGCGCAGCTGCTCCAGCGTCGAGCTCGCCATCGCGCAGCGGGTGTGCGGCACGACGAGCACCCGCTTGACGTTGAGCAGGTGCGCCCCGAGCACGAGCGCCTCGAGCGCCGCGTCCGTGACGCGGCCGCCGGGGTTGCGGAAGATCTTGGCGTCGCCGGGGGAGAGGCCGAGCATGCGCAGCGGGTCGATCCGCGAGTCCATGCAGGTCACGATGGCGATGCCGGCGTGGGCGATGCCGTCGAAGCCGCTCAGGTCGAACGTCTCCGCGTAGGCACGGTTGGCGGCCAGGAGGTCCTCGAACGCGTCGGTCACGCGTCGGAACCTACCGGAGTGCCGACTCCGTCACGGCGGCCGTCCACCGCCGCAGCCCGACCGGACCCTTGAGGCACGACTCCCGGCGCTCGACGTCGGTCGGCTCCGAGACGACGCGCACCTGCCAGCGCCGGCCGTCGGCGTGCGTGACGGTGGCGGTCCAGGCCTGGTCGCCGTCCGTCTCGCACGCGGGTACGGCGAGGGCGTCGAGGGAAACCTCGGCGGTGGCCTCGCGCACGAGGAGCTCGGCCACCTGCGCGGGCCCGGACCAGGTGGACCGGCCGCGGCTGCCGGACACGACCGTCTCGCCGCGGTCGGCCGCGGCGAGCAGTGCGCTGGCACCGTCGACGTCGAGCCGTCCGTGCAGCGTGCCCGCGGGAAGCAGCACGGCCGTGGGCGCGAACCGGTGGCCGGAGGTGTGCGTGACCTCCCAGACCCGCCCGGTGTGCGCGGCGGCGGCGCCGATGGCGACCGGCCGGCCCTCGACGGCGCAGCAGACGTCGCGGGTCCCGTTGGTGCACACCAGGAGCTGCGCGCGGTCGACGGGCACGAGCGAGGGGAGCGATCGGCGTACCGCCTCCTGGTCGCCGTCGCGGACCGCGGCCCAGTCGAGCGCGAGCACGTCCTCGGGCGCGGCGATCGTCCCGGAGAGCAGCCACGTGGCACCCGGACGGGTGTGCGCGACGAGGAGACGGCGGGCGTCGTGGTCGTGGTCGACGTGCTCGTCCGCGTGCCGCCCCGGCCGCCGGACCAGCACGGGACGGACGTCGTGCTCGGCGGCGACGGCCTCGATGGCGCGGCCCAGCTCGGGGTCGAGGTGGCTGGCGGTGAACGCCTTCGCGCCCCACGGTCCGCTCTGCTCCAGCGCCACCCAGCCGAGCGCCTGCGGGGCGGAGCCCGCGAGCTGCTCGCCGACGAGGGCGGAGTCGGCCGAGCAGGACGAGCCGGTCACACCGCACCCCGCACGGTCTCGCCGGGGGAGAGGGCGCGGGTGGCCGCACCACGGAACGTGACCACGGCGACGACGGCGGCGACCGCCGCGCACACCGCGGCGCCCCAGAACACCGTCTGCAGCTGGGCGAGCCCGGCCTCCTTGAGCAGCCGGGTGTACTCCGCGCACTGGGTGCCGGAGGCGCAGACCTCGGTGGGCGTGGGCAGGTCGACCTGGACGGCGTAGTAGCGGCGCAGGCCGATCGTGGTGAGCGCGCTGATCCCGACGAGCATGCCCACCATCCTGGCGACCACGAGCAAGGCGCTGGTGACGCCGTGCACGGCGTCGTCGGTCGCGGCCAGCAGCGCGGCGTTGACCGGTGCGAGCGCGAGTCCGAAGCCGAGCCCGGCCATCACCAGCGGGACGGTCGCGACCGGGTGCTCCAGGCTGGTCAGCCCCCACTGCGCCATCCACACGAAGCCACCCGCGGCGAGCAGCATCCCGACGGCGGTCACGAGTCCGGCCGGGACCCGGCGGGTGAGGAACCCGCCGAGCAGGGCGCCGACCGGCAGCGCGACGAGCATCCGCACCAGCACGAGCGCGGCGAGCAGCTGGGAGTCGCGGTAGACCGTGATGCGGGCGAAGATCGGGATGTCGACGAGCGCCGCGATCAGCGCGGCGCCGACGAACAGGCTCACGACCAGCGCGCCCCAGGCCGGGGTCGCGCGCAGCGCGCGGTGCGGGACGAGCGGATGGCGGCTGACCCGGTTGCGCCACACGAAACCGGCGGCGGCGACGGCGGACCCGGCCAGGAGCCACGGGCCGGCGGGGGAGAACACCGAGACCTCGGGGTCGGCGGTCGCGAACGCGAGGATCACCCCGGACAGGGCGAGGCCGAGCAGGGCGGCGCCGAGGACGTCGATCTCGGCGGCGGTACGGCGCCAGCCGCGCAGGTCGACGAGCGGGGACGCCGCGGTGACGCACCGCACCGCGAGCAGCACGACGAGCACCAGCAGGGCCAGGCCGGCCGGGGACAGCAGCCGGCTGTCGCCGGTCACCGGCACGAACATCAGCCCCCAGGTCACGTCGCGCGCGATCGCCGGTGGCTCGAGCATCACCAGCGTGAGCGCGGCCGCGGCGAGCAGGGCGAGGAGTGCCCCGAGCCGGTCCAGCGGGCGGTGCGGCCCGAGCCGGCGGATCACGACGGCCAGCAGGACGCCGACGAGCAGGTTGAGCGCGAAGATCGCGTGCCAGCTGCTCACCGCGAGCACCAGCGCGCCGTACAGCGGGCCGACGACGCTGCCGAGCTCCTGCACCGCCCCCACGACGCCGAGCGGGACGCCGCGGCGCTGCGGCGGGTAGAGGTCGGCGACCAGCGCCAGCGTGGCCGGCACCAGGCCACCTCCGCCGACGCCCTGGAGGAACCGGCCGGCGACCATCGTCTCCAGGTCGAAGGCCGCGGCGGTGACCAGCGAGCCGAGCGCGAACACGACGAGCGAGCCGACCAGCACCGGCAGCCGTCCGCGCAGGTCGGCGATCCGCCCGATCAGCGGCAGGACGGCGACGTACCCGAGCAGGAACCCGGAGACGATCGGGGCCGCGCGCTGCAGCTCGTCGATGGCCAGGCCGACCCCGGTCATCATGTCCGGGAGGGCGAGCACCACGACGTAGGTGTCGGCGGCCGCGAAGCCGACCGCCGCCGCGGCGAGGACGAGCAGGGTCCGCTCGGCCCGGCCGGTGCCGGTCACGGCGCGGTGATCTCCTTCTCGACGCCGTACTCGGAGAACCGGATCGTGTAGGTCACGTCGGCGGCCTTCGGGTAGAACGGCCCGGTCATCGTGACCTCGGAGAGCTGGTTGCCGTCGTCGAGGGTGAAGGTCGCGTCGAAGTCGGCGTCGGCCTGGGCGCTCGGGATGACCGACGCGACCGCGTCGCCGGGGAGCGTGCCGGTGATCTCGGTGAGGACCTCCTCGCCCTCGCGGACCTGCTCGCCCTCCTCCACGGAGTCGGCGGCGGTGAGCAGCGACGACAGGCCGCCGTCGGCGGCCATCAGCGCGGCCGGGTCGGGCGCGGAGTAGTCAGCGGGGTCGATCGGGGCGTAGTCGGTGGTGAACGGCAGCACGGCCCACACCTTGCCGTCCACCGCGATCACCTTGGCCTTGGCGGTGAGCCCGCTCGCGGAGACCTGGATGTCGCCCTCGAAGGCCGGCGCGTGGGTGCCGACCCCGTCGGCGGTGAGCAGGCCGTTGACCGAGGGCGGCAGCTCGTCGGCCTTCAGCGCGATCCGCACGCCCTCGGTCTCGTCGAGGGTGGTCTTGGCCGCGGCGAGCCGTTCCTCGGGGGTCAGCTCGGGGGTCTCGTCGTCGCCGCCGCAGGCCGCGAGCGTGCCGGACCCGAGCAGCGCGAGCGCGGCGAGCGCCGCGAAGGCGCGGGGACGCGTCATGCGGGCAAGCCTCCCACGGGGCCGGCGACGGCGAGGATCGGCTGCGACCCCGCGGTGCCGGACCCGTCCCGGCGCCCGACGGGCTCGGGCAGCTCGACCGGGGCGCCGCTGGCGGCCGCGGCCCGCGCCGGGCCGTTGCCGGCCCACGCCAGCACGAGCGTGTCCTCGCCCTTGAGGAACCGGTGGCAGCGGACGCCGCCGGTGCCGCGGCCCTTGCCGGGGTACTCCGACCAGGGCGTGACCTTGAGCGCCCCGGCCTCGGTGCCGGGGAGCGCCGACGACGACCCGGACGCGGTGACGACGACGGCGTCGTCGCCGGGCGTGAACGCGCCGAAGAACACCACGCGCTGCTTGGGGGCCAGCCGGACCCCGGCCATACCGCCGCCGGAGCGGCCCTGGGGGCGGACACCGGAGGCGGGGAAGTGCAGCAGCTGGGCGTCGCTGGTGACGAAGCAGAGCTCCTCCTCGCCCGTGGTGAGGGGCAGCGCGCCGACCACCTCGTCGCCGTCGTTGAGCCGGATGACCTCCCAGGTGTCCTTGTTCGAGAGCACCTCGGGGTTGACCCGCTTCACCACGCCGAGCCGGGTGCCGATCGCGAGCCCGGGGCCCTCGTCGGTGAGGGGCGCGAGCGCGAGCACCCGCTCACCGCCCTCCAACGACAGGAACTCGCTCACCGGTGCCCCGCCCTGCAGGTGCGGCGCGTTGGCGGTCGCGGGCAGGCCGGGGAGGTCGAGCACGTCGAGGCGCACCAGCCGGCCGAGGGTCGTGAGCGCGCCGACCTGCCCGCGCGCGGTCGTGCGTACGGCGGAGACCACGACGTCGTGCTTCGCCCGGCCGCCGCCCTCGCCCGGAGGCTCGGTGTCGGAGGTGCGGGCGAGCAGGCCGCTCGAGGACAGGTAGACGAAGCACGGGTCGTCGGCCACCTCGAGCGGCACCGCGGCCGACACGGCCTGGCCCGCGGACTCCAGCAGGACCGTCCGCCGGGGCGTGCCGTAGGTCTTGGCGACCTCGGCCAGCTCGTCGGAGACGACCTTCCGCAGCCGCGTGTCGTCGCCGAGGATCTCGTCGAGCTCGGCGATCGTCTGCAGCAGCTCGGACTGCTCCTTCTCCAGCTCGATCCGGGAGAACTTCGTGAGCCGGCGCAGCGGCATGTCGAGGATGTAGTTGGCCTGGAGCTCGGTGAGGTCGAAGACGCCCATCAGCCGCTCGCGGGCCTGCTCCGCGTTGTCGCTCGAGCGGATCAGCTGGATGACCTCGTCGATGTCGAGGATCGCGATGAGCAGGCCCTCGACGAGGTGCAGCCGGTCGGCGGCCTTGCCGCGGCGGAACGCCGAGCGGCGGCGTACGACGTCGAAGCGGTGCCCGAGGAAGACCTCGAGCATCTCCTTCAGGCCCAGGGTGCGCGGCTGCCCCTCGACGAGCGCCACGGCGTTGATGCCGAAGGAGTCCTCCATCGGGGTCTGCTTGTAGAGCTGCTCGAGCAGCGCCTCCGGGTGGAAGCCGTTCTTGACCTCGATCACCAGGCGGAGGCCCTTCTCCCGGTCGGTGAGGTCCTTGACGTCGGCGATGCCCTGGAGCTTCTTGGCCTGGACGAGCGACTTGATCCGCTCGATGACCTTCTCGGTGCCCACGCCGTACGGCAGCTCGGTGACGACGATGCCCTTGCGTCGCGGCGTGACGCTCTCGACCCGGGCGGTCGCCCGCATCCGGAACGAGCCCTTGCCGGTCTCGTAGGCGTCGCGGATGCCGTCGAGGCCGACGATCTTGCCGCCGGTGGGCAGGTCGGGGCCGGGGATGAAACGCATGAGCGCCTCGAGGTCGGCCTGCGGGTGGGTGATCAGGTGCCGCAGCGCCTGCACGACCTCGACGAGGTTGTGCGGGGCCATGTTGGTCGCCATGCCGACCGCGATGCCGGCGGCGCCGTTGACGACGAGGTTGGGGATCGCCGACGGCAGCACCGACGGCTCGAGCTCGCGGGAGTCGTAGTTGGGCTTGAAGTCGACGGTGTCCTCGTCGATCGAGCCGGTCATCGCGAGCGCGGGCGCGGCCATCCGGCACTCGGTGTAGCGCATCGCGGCCGGCGGGTCGTCGGGCGAGCCGAAGTTGCCGTGGCCGTCGATCAGCGGCACGCGCAGCGACCAGGGTTGCACCATCCGGACCAGCGCGTCGTAGATCGCACCGTCGCCGTGCGGGTGCAGCCGGCCCATCACCTCGCCGACGACGCGGGCGCTCTTGACGTGGCCGCGGTCGGGCCGGAGGTTCATGTCGGCCATCGTGTAGAGGATCCGGCGCTGCACCGGCTTGAGGCCGTCGCGGGCGTCGGGCAGGGCACGGCTGTAGATCACCGAGTAGGCGTACTCGAGGAAGCTGGTGCGCATCTCGTCGCCGACGTCGATGTCGAGGATGTGCTCCTCGAAGTCGTCCGGCGGAAGGGTGCTCTTGGAACGGCGTGCCATGCAGGCATTCTCGCCTGTGCCACGGACCGGCCCGGACGGGGCACGCTGGCGGGAGCCGATAGATTCCTCACGTGAGCGAGACATCGGGCTACCCGCGGCACTGGGAGGCCGACGTCCTGCTGCGCGACGGCCAGTCCGCGCACCTGCGGCCGATCGCGCCGGACGACCGCGAGCTGCTCGTCGACTTCTACGAGCAGGTGTCGGCCGAGTCGAAGTACCTCCGCTTCTTCGCCCCGATGCCGCACCTGTCGGAGCGCGACATCCAGCGGTTCACCGACGTGGACCACCACGAGCGGGTGGCGTTCGTGCTCACCGTCGCGCAGAAGATGATCGCCGTCGGCCGGTTCGACACGCTGCCGCACGAGGCCGGCGAGCCGGTCGTCGCCGAGGTGGCCTTCCTGGTGCAGGACGCCCACCAGGGTCGCGGCATCGCGCAGCTCCTGCTCGAGCACCTCGCCCAGGCCGGGCGCGAGCGCGGGGTCGACAAGTTCGAGGCCGAGGTGCTGCCCGAGAACGTGCGGATGATCCAGATCTTCCGCGAGGCCGGCTACCAGGTCGCCGGCGGCTACGAGGACGGCGTGATGCGCCTGGTCTTCCCGATCGACGCCACCGACACCTCCGTCAACGTGATGCAGGCGCGCGAGCACCGCGCCGAGGCCGCCTCGATCCAGAACTTCTTCAACGCCCGCTCCGTCGCCGTGATCGGCGCGTCCCGCCGCCAGGACACCATCGGCCAGACCCTCGTCCGTAACCTCGTGCTCGGCGACTACCAGGGCCGCGTGTACGTCGTGAACCCGGCGGCCACGTCGGTGGCCGGCCTGCCGGCGTACCCCGCGGTGGGCGACATCCCCGACGATGTCGACATCGCGATCGTCGCCGTGCCGTCCGACGCGGTCCCCGACGTCGTGCTCGACTGCGCGGCCAAGGGCGTGCACGGACTGGTCGTGGTGTCGTCCGGCTTCGCCGAGACCGGCGACGAGGGACGGCAGCGCCAGCGGCGTCTCGTGGGGCTCGCGCGCAGCTACGGCCTGCGGCTGATCGGGCCCAACTGCCTGGGCATCATCAACACGGCGGGTCAGTACTCCCTCAACGCCTCGCTCGCCCCGGTGATGCCGCCGCGCGGCCGGGCCGGGTTCTTCTGCCAGTCCGGTGCGCTCGGCGTCGCGATCCTGGAGAAGGTCGGCCGCCGCGGGCTCGGCCTCTCCACGTTCGTCAGCGCCGGCAACCGCGCCGACGTCTCCGGCAACGACCTGCTGCAGTACTGGGAGGAGGACGACTCCACCGAGGTGGTCCTGCTCTACCTGGAGTCGATCGGCAACCCGCGCAAGTTCTCCCGCGTCGCTCGACGGGTCTCGCGGCGCAAGCCGGTGATCGCCGTGAAGTCCGGCCGCAGCACCCAGGGCGTGCCGATGGGTCACGCCGTCCGCTCGATGCAGGCGCCGCAGGCCGCGGTCGACGCGATGTTCCGGCAGGCCGGCGTGATCCAGGTCGACACCCTCGACGAGATGTTCGACGTCGCCCAGCTCGTCGCCCACCAGCCGCTGCCGCGCGGCCGCCGGGTCGCGGTCGTCGGCAACTCCGACGCCCTCGGCCTGCTCGCCGCCGACGCCGCCGCGTCGGTCGGCCTGGTCGCCAAGGAGCCGGTCGCCCTGGGGGCGGACGCCAGCGCCGAGGACTTCGAGGAGGCGCTCGACGCCGCGATCGACGACCCCGAGGTCGACTCCGTGGTCGCGGTGTTCATCCCGCCGCTCAACACGTCCGGCGCCGAGGTCGCGCACGTGCTCGCGGCCGTGGGGGAGCAGTCCGACAAGCCGCTCGTGTCGTCGTTCCTCGGCGTCGAGGGCATCCCCGAGCTGCTCCGCGTCCCCGACGTCGCCGGCTCCACCGCGGGCCGCGGCTCCGTCCCGTCGTACCCCGCGGTCGAGGCCGCCGTCCGCGCGCTCGCCCGGGTCGTCGACTACGCCGAGTGGAAGCGCAAGCCCGAGGGCGACCTGGTCCAGCCCGACGAGGTCGACATCGGACGCGCCCGCAGCCTGGTCAACCGGGTGCTGGTGGAGCGGCCCGAGGGCCGCGAGCTCGGCTTCACCGAGCTGCGCGACCTGCTCGATGCCTACGGGATCAGCATGTGGGAGCGGCACGAGGTCGCCACCGAGCAGGAGGCGGTCGACGCCGCCGAGAAGCTCGGGTACGACGTCGTGCTCAAGGCCACGGCCGAGCACCTGCGGCAGCGGCCCGACCTGGCCCACGTGTGGCGCAACATCGACACCGAGGCCGAGATGCGCGACGCCTGGCAGACCATGCACGGGCTGATCGACCACCCCGAGGCCGCCGGCTTCATCGTGCAGAAGGTCGCCGAGCCGGGCGTCCCGGTGTCGATCGCCGGCATGGAGGACCCGCTGTTCGGGCCGGTCGTGTCGTTCGGCGTCTCCGGGGCCGCGACCGAGCTGCTCGGCGACCGGTCGTACCGGATCCCGCCGATGCACGGCGGCGAGGCGGCCGAGATGGTCCGCGAGATCAAGGCGGCGCCGCTGCTGTTCGGCTACCGCGGCAGCGAGAAGGTCGACGTCGACGCGGTCGAGTGGCTGCTGCTGCGGATCGCCCAGCTGAAGAACGACCTGCCCCAGGTCCGGGCGGTCGACCTCAACCTCGTGCTGGTCGGCGCCGACGGCGCCACCGTGCTGAACGCCGTCGGCCGGGTCGAGCCGGTCGCCGACGCGCGCTCCGACTGGTTCACCCGCCGGATGAGCGCGGTCACCGGGGACACCCTCCACGGCTGACCCACGGCCCCGCGCGCGGGACTAGGGTCGAGGGCATGGCCAACCGCACGATCGGCATCTCCGACGACCTGGCCGGCTACGTCCGCCGGGTCGGCACCCGCGAGCCCGAGGTCCTCGCGCAGCTCCGCGCGGAGACGGCGGCGCTTCCGCAGCACGCCATGCAGGTCGCCCCCGAGGAGGGCGCCTTCCTCGCCATGCTGGTCGAGCTGACACGCGCGCGGCGCTGCGTCGAGGTCGGCACGTTCACCGGCTACTCGTCCACGGCGATCGCGCTCGCGCTCCCCGACGACGGCCGGCTGGTGTGCTGTGACGTCTCGGAGGAGTGGACGACGATCGCGCGGCGCGCCTGGGTCGAGGCGGGCGTCGACCACAAGATCACCCTCGAGATCGCGCCGGCGACCCAGACGCTCGACCGGCTCATCGCAGAGGACGGCGAGTCGACGTACGACTTCGCGTTCATCGACGCCGACAAGAGCGGGTACGACGCCTACTACGAGCGCTGCCTCCGGCTGGTCCGTCCCGGTGGGCTGATCGCCGTGGACAACGTGCTGTGGGGCGGCCGGGTCGTCGACGACGAGACCGACGACGAGGACACGCGGTCGATCCAGGCGCTCAACGCCAAGATCGTGGCGGACGACCGGGTGTCGATGGTGCTGCTGCCGGTGGCCGACGGGGTCACGCTGGCCCGCGTCCGCTGAGGACGACCCCGGCCCGCGTGTCAGGCGCGGGCGACCTCGCGGCGGCGGACCAGGGTCCAGACGTTCTGGTCGTCGGTGAACTC
This sequence comes from Nocardioides iriomotensis, assembly GCF_004168035.1. GTDB lineage: Bacteria > Actinomycetota > Actinomycetes > Propionibacteriales > Nocardioidaceae > Nocardioides_B > Nocardioides_B iriomotensis. The sequence continues at coordinate 227,213 of NZ_SDPU01000022.1, forward strand.
GTGCCGCAGCTCGTCCAGTGCTGCCTCGGCGAGCGCGAGACCGCGGCCGCTCTCGGCCATCAGGTCGTCGGGCATCTCCGGGTCGTCGGCGACCTCGACCTCCGGGCCGGAGTGGGACAGCACGCCCACGAGCCGGTCGTCGTGGACGTCGAGGACGAAGGTGTAGACGACCGTCAGGCCCGGCGGTGCGTGCTGGACGACGTTGCCTGCGATCTCGATGATCGCCATCTCGATCATCGACATGTCGCCCTCGCTCAGCGAGGGGTGGTCGGCGCGTGCTTCGGCGAGGACGTCGTGGAGCAGCTCGATCGACTCGGGCACGGCGAGCCCGCTGACGGTGTACTCGGCAGGGGCCGGGACCTCACCAGCCATCGGCGGCCGCCTCGACCGACTCGAACGGGCGCAGCACCCGGTCGAGGTTGGTCAGCTTCAGCACGGTGGCGACCTGCTCGTTGACCCCCGCGATGCGCAGGTCGCCCTGCGCCTGACGCGCCTTCTTCAGCGCCGCGATGAGGGCGCCGAGGCCGGACGAGTCCATGAAGGTGACCGCGGTGAGGTCGACGACGACGTGCGTGCCGCCGTGGTCGACCAGGTCCTCGATCGCGCCCTTCAGGCGTGGTGCGGCGACCATGTTGAGCCGTCCGTCGAGCCGGACGACCGCCACCTTGCCGCGGACGTCGCTCGTGTCGATCTCCATGTCAGGCCTGCTCCTGCCTCGCGTTCGTGGGTGCGTCGTCGTGCGCCGGGTCGGTCTCGACGTCGTCGTCCGGGGCGCGGAAGGCCGCGGCCCGGAAGATCACGCTGAGGATCAGCAGGTCGTAGGCGACCCACAGCACGTTGACGAACGTACCGATCGGAGCCTGCGACGCGCCGGTCCACAGCCGCAACACGCCGATGAGGGTGGCCAGGACGAGCACCGCGACCGCGACGGTCTGCGGGATGATCAGCCGCCACGGGAACGGCTGCCGGGCCTGCCGGGTCTTGGGCGTCACCACGAAGCCGAGCGGCCGGCCGAGGAACACGTTGGCCGCGGCGGTCCAGCACGCGCGGATCCACAACGGGAACAGGGCCATGGAGTACTGCTGGCCGCGCCAGGTCTTCACGCCGTACCCGACGACGAAGAACAGCAGCTGGTTGGCGACCATGAACGGCACGAAGTGGATCAGGAACTCGAGGCCGAACGCCTTCACCGGCAGGATCCCGAAGCACAGGTAGATGACCGGCGCGGCGATGAAGACGACCGCGGCGAAGCCGGACAGGTAGCTCCACATGGTCGCGAAGTACATGAGCCGCTGGCCGAGGGTGAGGCCCTTCTGCACGAGGGGGTTCTCCCGCAGCATCACCTGGATGGTGCCCTGGGCCCAGCGCAGCCGCTGCTGCAGCATCGTGCGCAGGTCCTCCGGCGCGAGGCCGTGGGCGAGCTGCTCGTGGTGGTAGACCGACTTCCAGCCCAGCGTGTGCAGCCGCATGCAGGTGGCCATGTCCTCGGTGACCGAGACGGTGGCCAGCGGCATCATCGGCTGGGCCTCGTCGTCGCGGTCGACGTCGACGGCCTTGACCAGCTCGCGCACCGACTCGATGGCGCCGAGCGGCGACCAGTCGCGCTCGGCGAGCCGGTCGAGGGCGTCCTCGTCGACGACCACGACGCCGAGCTCGGCGTCGATGTCCACGCCGAGCTCCTCGATCGCCTTCAGGTCGTCCTCGATCGCGCGCATGTCCTTCGCCACCATCGAGCGGGCGGCGGCATCGACCCGCTGCTGGAAGGCGTAGGTGACGTCGGCGACGGGCGCGCCCGCGCTCAGCCGCTGCCGCGCCTCGCGGACTGCGGTCTCGACGGCGGCCAGGGTGCCCAGGCTCGGGTCGGAGGTACGGCGAGCCTCCCGCACGACCCGGGACATCAGGCGGGCCGCGGTGGCGAGCGCGTCGCGCACGGCCTCCTCGGTGGCCTTGACGTAGCCGACGATGCCGAGCTGCATCAGCGCCTCGCGCCGCAGCACGGCGTTGGAGCCGCAGAAGAACGCGGCGTTCCAGCCGTCCTTGCCCTGCTGGATCGGCCCGTAGAACAAGGGCGCCTGGCTGCCGAGCGGGTCGGACTCGGTGACGTTGACGAAGAACTGCGGCGTCTGGACGAGCGCGACCTTGGGGTCCTCGAACCAGCCGAGGGTGCGGTCGAGGATGCGGGGATCGGGCACCTGGTCGGCGTCGAGGATCAGCATGTACTCGCCCTGCGTCTGGAACAGCGCGTTGTTCAGGTTGCCGGCCTTGGCGTGCCGCGGCCGGTCGGTCCAGTCGTCGGAGCGCGTGATGTAGCCGATGCCGTGCTCGGCGGCGGCCGCGCGCATGTCGGGCCGGTCGCCGTCGTCGAGGATCCAGGTCTCGTGGGGGAACTCGATCCGCTTCGCCGCCCGGGCCGTGGCCAGGACGAGCTCGACCGGCTCGTTGTAGGTGCACACGAACACGTCGACGGTGGCGTCCGGCGGCGGCAGCGGCGGCTCGCCGCGCTCCTTGACGCGCCACATCGTGAGGCCGAACAGGTAGGCGTCGACCAGCGCGTACGTCTCCGCCACGACGAGGGGGACCGCGATCCACCAGTTGGCCCAGTTGACGGAGAAGAGCCAGCGCCAGCCGACGTACCAGGTGCCCAGCGTCAGCGTGAGCACCACGAGCACCCGGATCAGCAGGTGCTTGCCGGGGTAGCTCTTCACGAGCCGGAACTCCGGGATCCCGGTGACGTCCGCCGCCCCCGTCGGCCGGGTCACAGCTGGTCCCGCCGGACCACGATGCAGGTGATGTCGTCGGTGGCGACGTGGTCGCGGGCGTACTCCTCGACGATCTTCACCGCCTCGGCAGGGTCGGGGTAGTTGACGACGGTGATCCGCGCCGCCTCGACGGCCTCCTCGATGCTGTCGAAGAGGTCGAGCAGGCCGTCGCTGAGGCAGATGAAGGTGTCGCCGGGGGCGAGCTGCACGGCGCGGGCCTCGCGGCGGAAGTCGAGCAGGCCGATCGGCATCGAGTCGGACACGAACCGCAGGGCGGTGCCGTCGGCGCGGACGATGCCGGCGATGCCGTGCCCGCAGTCGATGTAGCTCAGCACGTGGGAGCGGTAGTCGAGCCGGGCCACGAACATCGTGATGAAGCTGGAGATCTCCTCGAGGTCGTCGGCCATCGAGACGTCCGTGCGGTGCAGCGACGTCTCCACGTCGTTGAACTGCGAGGTGCCGCGCAGGACGGCCCGCGCGCCGGCGCCGACGAGCGCGGCCGCCATGCCCTTGCCCATCACGTCGGCGACGACGAACTGGTAGCCGTCCTGGGCCGGGAACCAGTCGTAGAAGTCGCCGCCGACCGCCAGGGCGGGCACGCAGGTGCCGGCGACGGTGTAGCCGGGCAGCTCGGGCACCCGGCGCGGCAGCAGCCGGCGCTGGACGTCGCCCGCGCGGTTGAGCTCGTCGGTCAGCGCGAGCTCGGCCTCGGCGATGTCCGCGAGCTGGCGCAGCATGTCGAGCTGGTCGTCGGTGAGGTGCCGGGCCTTGTCGTCGGCGATGCAGAGCGAGCCGACGGGCACGCCGTTGGGCGCCTTGAGCGGCTGGCCGGCATAGAAGCGGAGACCGTCGGCGACCAGGGCGTTGTCCACGAAGCGTGGGTCGTGCGCGGCGTCCTCGACGACGAACGGCGTGTCGTCGAGGACGGTGTAGCGGCAGAACGAGTCGCCGATCGGCATCTCGTCCTTGCCGACCCCCACCTCGGCCTTGTTGTACTGCCGGCGCTCGTCGATCAGGGAGACGACGACGGTGGGGACGTCGAACATCCGCTGGGTCAGCCGGACGATGCGGTCGAAGCGTTCCTCGCGGGGCGTGTCGAGGAGGCGGAGTGCGGCCAGGGACTGCAGCCGCGTCTCGTTGTGGGTGTCTGCCTCGACGGCGTCGAGACTGCGCGAGTCGGGTGCGGCGCTCACAAACGTAAAGATATCGGACTCCCATCGCCGAGTGCGTGGTCCTCCCGTTCGGATGATCGGCAGGTCCCTGCCACGGCATGAGTGCGCGCGGGTGACAGACTTGACGCTATGACCGACCGCACCTCCGACCTGCGCGACGCCATCGAGAAGTCGGGCTACTACCCCGACGTGGTGTCGCACGCGGTCGACGCAGCCGTGGCGGGGGAGGCGGTGCTGTGCTTCCTCGTGCACCACGAGCCGACCATCGACGAGCGGGACGAGGTGCGACGGCACATGAGCGTGCTGGTGCTGACGGCCTCGCGGCTGATCCTGGCGCACACCGACGAGCACCCGCCGGACGACCTGCTGCCGGCGCCGTACACCTCGTCCTCGACGGAGGCCGTCGCGATCAGCGCGATCCGCTCGGTCGTGGTCAACCGGATGGTCGCCAACCCGGCGTCGTACGCCGGCAAGCCGATCCCGCCGCCGGGGGCCAACGAGGCCGTGCTGACGATCGGCTGGGGCGCGGTGGGGCGCGTCGACCTCGAGCCCGCAGGCTGCGCCGACCCGGAGTGCGACGCCGACCACGGCTACACCGGCGTGGTGACCGCCGACGACTTCTCGCTCCGGGTGAGCGCCGCGGCCGAGGGGCCGCAGGCGGTGGCCGACCTGCTCGAGTTCGCCGACGCGCTCTCGGCCAGCACCGGCACCGTCGCCACCCGGTGACCGGGCGGTGACGGACTTCGTCGGTCCCGACTACGGGCACCGGTCACTGGGCGACGTCCTGCCGGCGGTGAGCCGTGCGCTGGGGGTCGACGCCGGCCTGCCCGACCCCGGGCTCGGCCTGCCCGAGGCCGGGTCGTACGTCGTGTTCCTCATCGACGGGCTCGGCTACGAGCTGCTGCGCGACCACGCCGAGGAGGCGCCGTTCCTGTCCGCCCAGCTCGGTGACCCGGCCACGGTGGGCGTGCCGACGACGACCGCGACCAGCCTGACGTCGTTCGGCACCGGCCTCGTCCCAGGGAGCCACGGCGTCGTCGGGTTCACCACCCGGATCCCCGGCACCGACGACCTGCTCAACGCCCTGATGTGGAGCAGCAAGGTCGACCCGCACGAGTGGCAGCCGCACCCGACCGCGTTCGCGCGGATGGCGGCGGCGGGCGTGCACACCACCGTCGTCAACAAGCGCGACTTCCGGACCTCCGGGCTGACCCTCGCCGGCAGCCGCGGCGCCGAGTTCGTCGGCGCCGACCGGGTCGGCGAGCGGCTCGCCGCAGTCCAGGCGGCGGCGGGACGGCAGCCGTCGCTGACCTACATGTACGACGGCGACCTCGACTGGACGGGTCACCGGTACGGCGTCGCCTCGGCGCAGTGGGAGCAGCAGCTGTCGATGATCGACGCGGCGGCCGAGCACCTGCGCGACACGCTGCCGCCCGAGGTGGTCGTCGTCGTGGTCGCCGACCACGGCATGGTCGACTCCCCGCCGGAGTCCCGGGTGGACACCGACGACGAGCCGAGCCTGCTCGACGGCGTCTCGCTGCTCGGCGGCGAGGCCCGGCTCCGGCACGTCTACTGCCGATCCGGGGCCGTCGACGACGTGGTCGCCACCTGGCGAGGCGTCCTCGGCGAGCGCGCCGACGTGCTCACCCGCCAGGAGGCGATCGGGCTGGGCTGGTTCGGCGCCGTCGACCCCGGCGTCCGGCCGCGGCTGGGGGACGTCGTCGTGGCCGCCCGCGGCGACCACTCGGTGATGTCGTCGACCGCGTTCCCCTACGAGGCCACGCTGGTCGGGCTGCACGGCTCGCTGACGTCCGCCGAGATGCTCATCCCGCTGATCGTCCTGTAGGAGGTCGGGCCACGCCGGGCCGGCCGCCCGTGGCAGGATTGCCGCCCGTGGCCGAACTGCAGTTCTTCACCGGGACGATGGACTCCGGCAAGTCGACCCTCGCCCTCCAGACCAACCACAACCACGCGGCGCGCGGACGGTCCGGACGCATCTTCACCAGCCACGACCGGGCCGGCGCTGCCACGCTGTCGAGCCGTCTCGGCCTCCAGCACGAGGCGATCGAGGTGCCGGAGGACTTCGACTTCTGGAAGTACGTCGTCGGGGCGCTGACCCGCGGCGGGAGGGTCGACTACCTCATCTGCGACGAGGCGCAGTTCTACACGCCGGCGCAGATCGAGCAGCTCGCCCGGATCGTCGACGAGCTGCAGATCGACGTGTTCGCGTTCGGCATCCTCACCGACTTCCGGTCTCTCATGTTCCCCGGCTCGGCCCGGCTGGTCGAGCTGGCCGACCGGATGAACGTGCTGCAGGTCGAGGCGCTCTGCTGGTGCGGCAAGCGCGCGACCCACAACGCGCGCACGGTGAACGGCGTCATGGTCACCGAGGGCGAGGTGATCGTCGTCGGCGACGTGGAGCAGCAGGGCGAGGAGCCGCCCGACGTCGGCTACGAGGTGCTCTGCCGGCAGCACCACCGGCGCGGGCTCACCGCCGGCCGCGCCCGGGCGGTGTCGATGATCGGCGAGCCGCTGCCGTTCGGGGACAGCCGGCTGTGACCGACCCGGTCGTCCGCACCGAGGACGCGGTCGCGCTCGCCGCGGCGGGAGGGACGACGTTCCTCGACGTCCGCTGGCAGCTCGGCCGCACCGACGGGTTCGAGCAGTACCTCGCCGGCCACGTCCCCGGCGCGGCCTTCGTCGACCTCAACACCGACCTCGCCGCCCCCGTCGGTGACGGCTCGCGCGGGCGGCACCCGCTGCCCGACCCGGAGCTGTTCGCGGCGGCGATGCGCCGCGCCGGGGTGCGGCACGACCGGCCCGTCGTGGTCTACGACGACGTGTCCGGCACCTCGGCGGCCCGGGCCTGGTGGCTGCTCGAGCACCACGGCCACCCCGACGTGCGCGTGCTCGACGGCGGCTGGTCCGCGTACGTCGCCGCCGGCGGGCCGATGGCGACGGGGGAGGAGCAGCCCGAGGAGGGCGACGTCGTCGCCGGCCCCGGCGTGCTACCAGTCCTCGACGCGGACGGCGCCGCGCGGGTGGCTCGTGACGGCGTGCTGGTCGACGCCCGCGCCGGTGAACGGTTCCGCGGCGAGACCGAGCCGGTCGACCCGGTCGCCGGTCACGTGCCCGGCGCGCGCAGCGTCCCGACCGCCGAGAACCTCCGCGACGGCCGGTTCGCGCCGCTCGACGCGCTGCGGGCGACGTACCAGGCGACGGGCGCCCTCGAACCCGGCGTCGAGGTCGGCGCCTACTGCGGGTCGGGCGTCACCGCCGCCCACGACGTGCTCGCGCTGCGCCGGCTCGGGGTGGACGCGGCGCTGTACGCCGGCTCGTGGAGCGAGTGGGTGCAGGACCCGGCGAGACCGGTGGCCACCGGCCCGTGACCTCCGTCTGCCCGGCTCGTTGAACAGTGTCCCGAGGCCGGGCAGCCCGTCCCATGTCGCCGTCCCGACGGACCGGCGCCCGGCCTCGGTCTCGGGTCGGGGGCCGGTGCAGTCCCAGGGGCCCGGCCCCCGGCCCTTCGCTCAGGCGACGTCCGCGGCGCGCCCGTCGAGCTCGTGCCGCAGCTCGGCGAACAGCTCCGCCGCCGTCGGTACGTCGAGCAGGCCGGCCTCGAAGCCGGTCCAGCCGAACAGCGCGGCACCGTCGAGGACGACCTCGTCGACCGGGACGGCGCCCGGCGTCAGCACGGTGCGGCTGCCCGCCCCGGCGGTGCGGTGCTCCTCGCAGTCGCACTCGCTGCGCAGCACCAGCGTGGTCAGGTCGGTCGCGGCGTACCGGCGCAGCGTCACGGTGGTGCCGCGGGCCAGGAAGTGCAGCACCGACCCGTAGTCGCCCGGCTCGCGCAGCCAGAGCTGGATCGGGACGGCGTGGCTGGCCGCGAGGACGCCGTGGCCACGGGCGGAGAGGTCGGCCACCCAGGTGGCGAAGGTGAGCTTCATGCGAGGAGGTCCTGTGTGCTGGTGTCGGCTGGGCGTGCGGAGGGCACCAGCCGGGCGGCTGGTGTCAGCGGCAGCGACAACACAGGTGATGCATGGTGGGTCGAGGGTAGCGGCAAACCGCTTACCAGTGCACGCCTTTCAGCAGACGGGACAGCAGCAGCTGCTGCGGGCTCTCCTGCTCGGGGACGTCCGCGGCGTCGGCGTGCGCCTTCGCGGCCGCCGAGTCGGGGAACACCTGGTACGCCAGGTGCAGCACCCGGAACGACGTCTTCGGCGCGACGGTGTGGGCGACCGCGCCGATCGAGCCGAGCACGGTGTTGATCTCGTGCGGCCGGTCGGCGAGGGCGTCGAGCACCATGTCGGCGGCCTGCGCCGGGGTGATCGTCGGGAACCGGTCGTAGAGCCGGGTCGGCGCGATCATCGGCGTCCGCACGAGTGGCATGTGGATCGTGGTGAACGAGACGCCGTCGCCGACCAGCTCGGAGCTGACCACGTTCGACCAGGAGTCCAGCGCGGCCTTGGAGGCGACGTACGCCGAGAAGCGCGGCGGGTTGGTCTGCACGCCGATCGAGCTGACGTTGACGACGTGGCCGCGGCCCTGCTCGCGCATCGCCGGGAGCAGCCCCATCACCAGTCGGATGGCGCCGAAGTAGTTGAGCTGCATGGTGCGCTCGAAGTCGTGGAACCGGTCGTGGCTCAGCGCCAGCGAGCGGCGGATCGAGCGGCCGGCGTTGTTGACGACGAAGTCGACCGTGTCGAGGTCGGCGAGGATCTGCTTGCACAGCTCGTCGATCGCGTCGAGGTCGGAGAGGTCGCACGCGTAGACGTGGGCGGTGCCGCCGGCGTCCTCGATGTCGGCCTTCGTCGCCTCGAGCTGGTCCTTGCCGCGCGCGACCAGGACCGGCACGCCGCCGGCCTGGGCGACCTTGAGCGCCGTCACCCGGCCGATGCCGGACGAGGCGCCGGTGATGACGACGGTGCGGCCTTCCAGCGCCTTGCGCAGGCCGGCGTCGCGGGCGGTGTCGGTGTCGAGGTGCTCCTCCCACCAGCCCCACAGCCGGTCGGCGTACGTATCGAGCTCGGGCACCGAGATGCCGGAGCCGTCGAGCAGCCGCTCGGTGCGGGCGGCGCCGTACACCGTCGGGAAGGACACGTGCTCGAGCACCTCGGGCGGGATGCCGAGCCGGCCGACCGTGCCGCGCAGCGCGAGCTGCACCGGGGCGGCGTGCAGCAGGTTGCTGACCAGGTTCCCCGGCCGCAGCGCCCGGGGGAGCAGGCCCGGCAGCACGCCGGTGACCCGGCGGTCGACGGGTACGGCGAAGCGCGGGGCCTTGGCCGCGGCGGCGAGCGTGTTGACCACGTCGATGGTCTGCTGCGGCCGCGGGTCGACGAGGTGGAACGTCTCGCCGTCGTGGTCGGGCAGGTGCGCGAGGTGGTCCATCGCGGCGGCGACGAAGTCGACGGGCACGACGTTGGTGTCGCCGAGGTCGATGCCGACGAGCGGCACCCACGACGGGAGCAGGTCGCGCATCCGCTTGAACAGCGGGAAGAAGTAGTAGGGCCCGTCGATCTTGTCCATCGCGCCGGTCTCGGAGTGGCCGACGACGACGGCCGGCCGGTAGACGCGGAACGGCACCGTCGACTCCTCGCGGACGATCCGCTCGGACTCGAACTTCGTGCGGTGGTACGGCGACGGGAGGCCCTGCCCGACGTCGAACATCGTCTCGTCGAACGTGCCGTGGTAGTCACCGGACGCGGCGATCGAGGAGACCTGGTGGAACGTGCCGGTGGCCAGCGCCCCGGCGAGCTCGAGGGCAGCGCGGGTGCCACCGACGTTGAGCCGCTCGTTCAGCTCGGAGCTCGCGGTCATGTCGTAGATCGCGGCCAGGTGGAAGAAGTGCTCGATCTCGCCCTTGTGCTCACGGATCCAAGCGCGGCTCACCCCGAGCCGGGGCTTGGTGAGGTCGCCCTCGACGGGCACGACCCGGTCCTCGGCAGCCGGACCCCACCGCCGGACCAGGGAGGCGAGACGGTCGCGCGAACCCGGGCGGACGAGCACGTGGATCGTGCCCTCGCGCCGCTCGAGCAGCTCGCCGACGAGGTGCCGCCCGATGAACCCGGTCGCGCCGGTGACGAAGTAGGCCATGTCGGATTATTACCGGCCGGTAACCAAACCGTCCAGGCCTGCGCGCTGCGACGGCAGTCACGCCGCGCCGCCCCAGCCCCCTGAGCCGCCGTCCGGACCGGGTCAGGGACGAAGTCAGGGCAGCTCCTGATGTGCGCGGCCCCCGCCGCGACGCACAGTAGGTGACAGGTCGACGACCGCCGACCAGATATCCACCGGAGGAACCACCATGAACGACGTCCACCAGACCTTCGCCCGCCAGGGACTCGTCCGTCCGCGCGGCAGCCGTGTCCTCGGTGGTGTCTGCGCCGGGCTCGGACAGCGCTTCGGCATCGGCCCGTGGGCGGCCCGCCTGCTCTTCGTGCTGGTCCTCATGGTCATCCCGGGCAGCCAGCTGCTGATCTACCCGGTGCTCTGGATCCTGATGCCGTCGGAGGAGTCCACCTACGGCTACACGCCCGGGACGCCGCCGGCCAACACCGTCGCCTGACCCGAGCGCCACGGACCCGACGCCCCTCCTGGGGCGGCGGGTCCTCTGCTGTGCGGGGGCGTCCGCGTCAGCGTGCGGCGCCGGGGACGAACGGGTCCAGCCGCGTGGGCCCGCCGTCGTGCTCGACGGCGTGGACGATCCGCTGCCGCAGCAGCGCGTCCATCGGAGGCAGCGCCTCCACCGGGAACCAGCCGACGTCGACCGACTCGTCGTCGCCGACCGCGGCCTCGCCGGCGACGTACCGGCAGCGGAAGGCGTGGTCGACGTACTGCGACCGGTCGCCGTTGGGGTACTCGATCGGCGGCGTCACGTTGACCCACGCCAGGGCCTCGACCTCGGCGGTCACGAGCGTCTCCTCGAGCGTCTCGCGCACGGCCGCCTCGGCCGGGTGCTCGCCCGGGTCGACGATGCCGGTGACCGGCGTCCAAGCGCCGTTGTCGGAGCGGCGCACTAGCAGCACCTCACGCTCGTCGCGGAGGACAACCGCGGTCACGCCGACCAGCCAGAGCGGGTCGTGCCCGACCTTCGAGCGGAGCTGGACGATGAAGTCGGGGATCGGCACCCGGCCCACCCTACGGAGCCGGTCGGTGCGAGCTGGCGGCGGGCGCGGTCAGTCGCCCTTGCCGCCGCCGAACATGATCTCGTCCCACGACGGGACCGACGCCCGGCCGCGGCGGCCCTTCTTCTTGGGCTCGGCCGGCTGCTCCTCCTCCGCCTCGGGCTCGGGCTCCGGCTCGGGGATCAGCTCGTCGCGGGGCTTGCGCGGCGCCGGCCGCTCGCTGGCCTGGGTCGCGATCCAGTCGGCCTGGTCGGTGTGCACGGACTCCGGCCGCTCGTCCGGGGCCGCGGCGGCGGGCTCGTCGCGCACCATCCCGAGGGCGTCCTCGCCGAGGGGCAGCTGGTCGTCGGAGGGTACGGCGGACAGCCGGCGCTGCTGGCCGGTGGCGCCGCCCGCGGCGGCGGGGGAGGAGGTGGCCTGCGGGGCAGCCGGCGGCGCGGCGTCGACCTGCTCGCCGACCAGGCGGCGGGCGTCGTCGTCCTCGGGCACGACGTAGCGGCCGGCGGCGTCGAACACGAACTCGGCGTGCTGGCCCGAGCCGTTCAGGCGGTAGTCGGCGACCAGCGTCCAGCGGCCGTCCTCACGGCGCCAGGAGTCCCAGGCGACGGTCTCCGGGTCGACGTTCTGCGCGCGCAGGTGCGCCGCGACGGCGTCGCCGAGCAGCCGCGACGACCCCTCGCCGGCCTTGCGGCGCACGGACGCGCGCTGGGCGCGCTCGGCGATGTGGGCGCGCTCGGCGAGCACCGGGGTGGCGTACCCCATGATCCGCTCGAGGCTCGTCGACGCGGCCGCGGCGACGCTCTCGGGTGTCTCACCGGCACGGATCCGGGCCTGGATGTCGCGGGGTCGCAGGGCGCTCTCCATGGTGATCTCCAACTGGCCGAGGCGGGCGTGGTCACCGCGAAGTGCGGCCCGGAGCTTGTTGTCGGCGGCGAGCCGGAACTCGGTGCCCGAGTCGCTGACCAGGACCAGGTGGGTCCTGTCGTCGGTCAGCCCCACGAGCGTGAGGTCCTGCTGCTCCATCGTCGGCGCGTGCTCCGTCGTCCGTGTCGTTGGTCGTGGTGGTGGTGCTCGGTCGTTCCGCCGAGCCTACTTCAGCGTCCTCGCAGGCCACGGCCACGCGCCGGTGTCGTCACCGGAATCTGAGGCGTGAACACTGCCACCTAGACTGCGCCGCATGCTGCTGACCGTCCTCGACCTGGTCGGCATCTTCGTGTTCGCGCTGTCGGGCGGGCTCGTCGCCGTCCGCAAGGACCTCGACCTGTTCGGCGTCCTGGTGCTCGCCGGGATCACCGGCCTCGGCGGCGGCTTCATGCGCGACGTGCTCATCGGGGCGCTGCCGCCGGCCGCGCTGGCGGACTGGCGCTACCTGCTGGTGCCGGTCACGGCGGGCCTGGCAACGTTCTGGTTCCACCCGGCGCTCGGCCGGATGGAGCGGCTGGTCAACGTGTTCGACGCCGCCGGGCTCGCGCTGTTCTGCGTGGTGGGCGGGTTGAAGGCGCTGGAGTCCGGCCTCGGCCCGGTGCCCTCGGCCTTGATGGGGCTGGTGACCGCGATCGGTGGCGGCATGCTCCGCGACGTGCTCGCGGGGCGGGTGCCGGTGGTGCTGCGCGGCGAGCTCTACGCGACACCGGCCCTGGTCGGCGGGACCATCGCCGTGCTCGGCGTGTGGGCCGGGGTCGACGAGGTGCTGGTCGCGGTGCCGGGTGCCGCGGTCTGCCTGGTGTGGCGGCTGCTGGCGATGCGGCGCGGCTGGGCCGCGCCCCGCCCGTCCGGCGCGGCCAGCACCTGACTGGGTGTGTCCCTATTGCGGCGGCGGCGCTGGTCGTCACTGTGCGGGGCATGTCAGCACGGCTGCACTGACCGGCTGCTTAGCGTGACGCAGCGGTCCAGCGAGCGGCCTACCGCTGAGCTTCGATGAGGTGCCGCGTCGAGTGTGCCACGAACGCCCCCCGGTGCCGGATCAGGTCGTCCAGCTCCAAGAGCTTGGCCCGATACCGGTCGACCGAGAAGTCAGGGACCCACCAGACGCACTTGCGCAGCACCCAGACGACCGCACCGACGTCGAGGAACTCCATGCGACAGCGGGCCGTGCGGAGGTCTGTGACGGTCAGTCCCGCCTGCTCAGCCTGTGCGACCTCACGACGGGGGTCTCGGCCCTGCCGATGCTCGGGAAGTGGGCCGAGGAAGAACTCGATCAGCTCGAACGCGGAGGCCGGGCCGACGTGCTGGGCGAAGTAGTGGCCGCCTGGCTCGAGCACGCGCCGGATCTCTGACCAGTCCGGGCTCACCGGGTGCCGCGCCGTCACCAGGTCGAACGACTCGTCAGGGAAGGGCAGGGGCTGGTCCTGCTTCGTCTCGTGCACCTCGACGCCTCGCGGGCCCAATACCTCACGCGCCCGTTGCGCGTTCGGCGGCCATGCCTCGGTGACGCTCATCCGCTCCGGCAGCACGGACGCCTCCGAGACCACCTCACCGCCAGCAGTGTCGATGTCCAGGGCGGACGCGGCCCGTGCCAGCCGGTCGGCGAGCAGACGCGAGTATCCCCAAGGTGGACGTTGCTCCGTGGCGCGACCATCGAGCCACGCGAAGCCCCAGCCTGTGATGTCCGCCGATTCGGCCTCGGCGATCAGTTCATCGAAGGTCCGCATGGGCTCATCCTGCCCGCCGCCCTCTATGCAGCAGTGCCCGCGTATCCGCTCGTCCAGTCGGCCGAGCGCTTTCGCACGTCACTAGGGACACACCCAGTGAGCGCGAGCCCCCGGTCACCAGCCGGTGCTGCCGGGACCGCCCTTGAACGGGCCGACGACGTCGGCGGTGACCCAGCCGCCGTAGAAGCCGCCGGGCTGCGGCAGGACCACCTCGCCGTCGACCGTGCAGCGCTCCATCGCGCCGGGGTAGACCGCGACGTGGTCGAGGAGCGCCCGGAAGCCGGGGGTCGGGTCCGGGTAGCCCCACGCCGCCCGGGACGCCACGACACCGCCGGCGACGACGTCGAAGTAGCGCGCGGCGCCCTTCCACTCGCACCACGACGAGCCCGCGGCCGGCCGGAGGGCGCCGTCGGCGAACGCCTCGACCGGGAGGTACCAGGTCGGCGGGTGGCTGGTCTCCAGTACGCGCAGCGCCGACCGGGTGGACGCGACGACGGTGCCGCCGAGCCGGATCTCGACGTGCCGGGTCGACGGCTCCACCCGCGGCGGGCGGGGGTAGTCCCAGACGGACTCCTGCCCGGGGCCGACCGGGTCGCGCGTCGGGTGCCTCACCGGCCCAGCACCCGGTCGAGGTAGCGGTTGGTGAACGCGCGGTCGGGGTCGACCCGGTCGCGGACCGCGAGGACGTCGGCCCAGCGCGGGTACGCCGCCGACAGGTCGTGCGCGGTGCGGGTGTGCAGCTTGCCCCAGTGCGGCCGGCCGCCGTGGTCGCGCAGGACCGCCTCGACGGCGCGGAAGAACGCGACGTGGTCGGTCTGGGCGTTCACGTGGAACGCGAGGTAGACGGTGTCGCGGCCGTGCGCGGTGGACAGCCACGGCTCCTCGGCGCGGGCGTAGCGGATCTCGACCGGGAAGCTGACCGGCCAGCGGCCGCGGTCGATCACGCGCCGCGCGTCGATCAGCGCGTCCATGCCCACCTCGGCCGGGACGGCGTACTCCATCTCCTTGAACCGCACCTTGCGCCGGGCCACGAACACCGTGTGCGCCAGGTCGGTGTAGGTGCGCGAGGTCAGCGCGCGCGAGCTGATCCGGTTGAGGGGGACGACGGTGCGCGGGACCCGGTTGCCAAGCCGCTGGGTGAGCGCGAAGACCTGGTTGGCGAGCAGCTCGTCGTCGACGTACGCCCGGGTCCGGGACAGCGGCGCCGGGTCGTCGAGCGTGCGGTCGTTGCGCTTGACCAGGGCGTGGTTGCTGTAGGGGAACCAGTGCACGTCGACGTGGTGGTGGGTGGCGACCAGCTCGTCGAAGGTGCGCACCAGCTGCGCGAAGGTGAGCGGCCCCTCCTTCGCCTCGAGCAGGAAGGCGGGCTCGACCCGGAAGGTGATCGCGGTCAGCACCCCGAGGGCGCCCAGGCCCACCCGGGCGGCCTGGAAGAGCTCCGGGTCGTGGTCGGCGTCGACCTGCACCACCGCCCCGTCCGCGGTGACCAGCTCCAGCCCCGTGACCTGGCTCGACAGCGACGCCCAGCGGCCGGAGCCGTGCGTGCCGGTGGAGATCGCGCCCGCCAGGGTCTGCCGGTCGATGTCGCCCATGTTGTGCAGGGAGAGGCCGTGCCCGGCGAGCTCGGCGTTCACCTGGTGCAGGGGCGTGCCGGCGCGGGCGGTCACGGTCATGGCGTCGCGGTCAACGTGCGTCACGCCGGCCAGCCGGCTCGGTCGCAGCATCACGCCGTCGGCAGCGGCGACGTCGGTGAAGGAGTGGCCGGAGCCGACCATCTTCACGGTCAGCCCCTGGTGCCGGGCCGCGAGGACGGCGTCGGCGACCTGCTCGGCGCTGGTCGGCGAGAGCACCTGCGCCGGGTGGGCGGTGGTCAGTCCCGACCAGCTCTGCCACGCACGCGCCATGGCGCGACAGTAGCCGAGGCCGGGCCACGCGCTGGGGCTGCCGCGTCATACTCGGAGTCGTGCTGTCCGGAGTGCGCGAGGAGATGGGGCGCCGGCTGTTCGCGCGGGTCGCGGGGCCGGAGGGTCCCAAGCGGCGCGAGCGCGTGCACGGGACGCCGGGCGAGCGCTGGTTCGCCGAGGGCACGGCCATCCAGCGCGTGCACGGCGACGCCTCGATGTTCACCGGCGGGATCCGCGCGCTGCTCCTCCAGTCCCTGCACCCGCTGGCGATGGCCGGTGTCGCCGACCACTCCGGCTTCGAGGGAGACCCCTGGGGACGGTTGCAGCGCACCTCCTACTTCCTGGCGGTGACGACCTTCGGCACAGCCGCTGACGCGGAGAAGATGGTCGCCGCGATCCGCCGCGTGCACGAGGGGGTGGTCGGCACGGCGCCGGACGGACGTCCCTACGCCGCCTCCGACCCGCACCTGCTGGAGTGGGTGCACGTCGCCGAGGTCGACTCCTTCCTCACCGCGCACCAGCGGTACGGCGACCGCCCGCTCGACCAGGCCGGCCGCGACGCCTACGTCGCCGAGACCGCGCGCGTCGCGGAGGCGCTCGGCGTCACCGACCCGCCGCGCAGCGAGGCGCAGCTCGCGGCGCGGCTCGAGGCGTTCCGCCCCGAGCTGGCCGGGACTCCGGCGGCGCGGGCGACGGCGCGGTTCCTGCTGCTGCACCCGCCGTTGCCGCTCCTCGCCCGCACGCCGTACGGCGTGCTGGCGGCGACCGCGGTGAGCATGATGCCGCGGTGGGCCCGTCGCGAGCTGCGGCTGCCCTACCTCCCGGTGACCGAGGCGGTCGCCGTCAGGACGGCCGGGACGCTGGCGACGCGGGCGATCCGGTGGGCGATGGCGGCGCCTCAGGCCCCGGCGCCGTCGCCGCAGCGATGAACGCGGCGGCGACGCCGAGCACGCCCGCGGCGACCGGCACCCAGTAGGACGCGCCCGGCCCGACCCGGTCGATGACCTGGCCCGCCGCGGCCGCGCCCGGCGCGATGCCGGCGGCCATCCCGGTGTGCACGATCGACATGCCCTCGGTGAGCCGGCTCGGTGGGACGACCTGCTCGGTCAGCCCCATCAGCGCGATGAGCGTCGGCGAGATCGCGAAGCCGGCGACGAACAGCACGCCGGCCATGGCCCCGAGGCTGCCCAGGAACGGCAGCGGCAGCACCGAGACCGCGAGCGCGACCATGCCCCAGCGGAACCGCACCGCCGTGGTGGCCTTCCAGTGGATCGCCCCGGTGGCGATCCCGGACAGCAGGGAGCCCAGCGCCCAGGTCGCCAGCAGCGCGCCGCTCAGCTCCTTGCGGCCGAGCTCCCCGGTGAACGCCACGGTGGCGACCTCGACGGAGCCGAAGATCGCGCCCATCGCGGCCGAGCCCGCCACCATCGGCACGAGGACCCGCCACGGCATCCGCGGCCGGGCCGACCGGTCACGGTCCCGCGGCTGCGGCGGCGGCGCGGTGCCGCGCTGCGCCGCGAGCAGCAGCGTGCCGACGATGCCCGCGCCGATCGCGGCGCCGAGCCCGGCCAGCGGGTGCACCGCCGTCGCCAGGACCGTCACCAGGGTCGGGCCGACCATGAACACGACCTCGTCCATCACCGCCTCGTAGGCGAACGCGGTCTGCAGGGTGCGCTTCTCGGGGACCAGCAGCACCCAGCGGGCGCGGACGGCCGCGCCCACGACGGGGATCGTGGCGCCGGCGGCGAACGCCGCGGCGTGGGTGATCAGTGGGGCCTGGTCGGTCTCGACCGACCACATCAGCAGGCCGAGCGCCAAGGAGTTGCCCAGCGCGCCGATCGGCAGCACCCGGGTCTGGCCGAACCGGTCGGTCAGCCGGCCCTGCAGCACCGCGACGGTCGCGTTCGCGACGATGTAGGCCGCCGACACCGAGCCCGCCAGGGAGTACGACCCGGTCCGCTCCGACACCAGCAGCACGATCCCGAGGCTGATCATGGAGATCGGCAGCCGCCCGAGGAGGCCGCTCAGCGAGAAGGCGAGCGCGCCGGGCAAGGAGAGCACCCGGCGATAGGTCTCGAGCATCGTGCGAATCCTAGGATGGTGGCCATGCCCCCCGTGATCGCGCCGTACGACGCGCTCCTGCTCGTCTCGTTCGGCGGCCCGGAGAGGCCCGAGGACGTCGTCCCGTTCCTCGAGAACGTCACCCGTGGCCGCGGCATTCCGCGCGAGCGGCTCGAGGAGGTCGGCGAGCACTACTTCCAGTTCGGCGGCCGCAGCCCGATCAACGACCAGAACCGCGAGCTGCTCGCGGCGATCGAGGAGGACCTCCGGTCGTCGGGCATCGACGTGCCCGTCTACTGGGGCAACCGCAACTGGGACCCCTACCTCGCCGACACCATCCGGCGGATGCGTGACGACGGCGTGCAGCGCGCCGCCGCGATCGTGACCAGCGCGTACTCGTCGTACTCCGGGTGCCGGCAGTACCGCGAGAACCTCGCCGACGCGGTCGCCGAGGTCGCGGCCGACGGGAACGGCGAGGCTCCCCGGATCGACCGGCTGCGGCACTACTTCAACCACCCCGGCTTCGTCGAGCCGATGGTGGACGCGACCCTGTCGGCGCTCGCGGACCTGCCCGACGCCCTCCGCCACGACGCCCACGTGCTGTTCGTGACGCACTCCATCCCCACCGCGATGGACGACCGCAGCGGACCCCCCGTCCTGGGTGGCGGCTTCTACGTCCGCCAGCACCGCAGCGTGATGGACGAGATCGTCGAGCGGGTGCGGCAGGAGACCGGCCACCGGTACGCCGCCGAGCTCGTCTACTGCTCGCGGTCCGGCCCGCCGCACGTGCCCTGGCTGGAGCCCGACGTCAACGACCGGATGGAGGAGCTCAAGCGGGCCGGCGTGCGCGCCGTCGTGCTGGTGCCCATCGGGTTCGTGTCCGACCACATGGAGGTCGTCTACGACCTCGACACCGAGGCCGCGGCGACCGCCGAGAAGCTCGACCTGGCCTTCGCCCGCGCCGCCACCGCCGGGGTGGACCCACGCTTCGTCCGGATGGTCCGCGACCTGCTCGTCGAGCGGGCCGCCGTCGAACGCGGGGTGGAGGCCGAGCGCGCGTCGGTCGGCTCCCTCCCGCCGTCCCACGACGTCTGCCCGGCGGGCTGCTGCGCCAACCTGCGCGGGCCCCGGCCCGCGCTCTGCGGGAAGGACTGACATGACCGACCACGCCGACCTCCTGGAGCTGGCGGTGGAGGTGGCCCGCGAGGCCGCCGCCCTGGTCACCGAGCGTCGCCGCGCGGGCGTCGAGGTCGCCGACACCAAGACCAGCCCGACCGACGTGGTCACCGAGGTCGACCACGCGGCCGAGGAGCTGATCCGCGACCGGCTGCTCGCCGCCCGCCCCGACGACGGGATCGTGGGGGAGGAGGGCGACGACACCCCGTCGACCAGCGGGGTCACCTGGGTCGTCGACCCGATCGACGGCACCGTCAACTTCCTCTACGGCATCCCGCAGTACGCCATCTCCATCGCCGCCAAGGAGGGCGACGAGGTGGTCGCGGGGGTCGTGCTCGACGTGACCAAGGGCGAGGCGTTCACGGCCACCCGCGGCGGCGGCGCCCACCTCGACGGCCGCCCGGTCCGGGTCCGCGACGTCGTGCCGCTGGAGCACCGGCTGGTGATCACCGGCTTCAGCTACCAGCGCGAGACCCGGGTGAAGCAGGCGGCCGCGATCGCCCGGCTGCTCGGGCGGGTGCGCGACGTACGGCGTCTCGGCTCGGCCGCGCTCGACCTCTGCTACGTCGCCTGCGGACGCGCCGACGCCTACGTCGAGGAGGGCCTCAACGAGTGGGACCTCGCGGCCGGCGGGCTGGTCGTGGAGGAGGCCGGGGGCCGCTGGGCCCAGCGGCCCGGCGTCGGCGGCAAGCGCCTGGTGCTCGCCTCGCCGGCCGGCGGCTTCGACGACTTCGTCGCAGCGGTCGAGGGGTGCGGTTTCACCGCTTCCTGACGCCGGGGGAGACGCCGGCGGACCGCCGGGAATACCTAGGCGGCGTGGTCTGTTCGGACCCGAGCGACCGGTTCAACCGGGCCACGTCCTGTGACCCTGGTGACATTCCGGCGCCAACAAGCGGACACAGTGCCTTTTGGCCGTGCAAAGAGTGGGTCCGATGGTGCACAATCCGCCACGCGACGATGCGCACGGACGGCCAGGACGGCCTACAGACACACCCACGGGGCCAGGAGATTGACGAGAGATGGCAACTGACTACGACGCCCCTCGGAAGACCGAGGAGGACCAGAGCGAGGAGAGCCTCGAGGAGCTCAAGGCTCGGCGCCACGACAAGAACTCCGGCAAGGTCGACGAGGACGAGGCCGAGGCCGCCGAGTCGTTCGAGCTGCCGGGTGCGGACCTGTCGCACGAGGAGCTCGCGGTGGAGGTGCGTCCCCGACAGGACGACGAGTTCACCTGCATGAGCTGCTTCCTCGTCCACCACCGCAGCCAGCTCGCGGACGCCAAGAAGATGATCTGCCGCGACTGCGCCTGATCACCACGCTTGATCACCACGACGCACGAAGGCCGGGCCCCCTGGGGGACCCGGCCTTCGCCGTGTGCTGGGTGCCGTCAGACCTCGACGTCGTCGAGGTTGGGCGGCAGGTGCCCGGTCGACCGGCGGTAGTAGTCGGCCGCCTTGCGCGAGGCGAACATCCGCGCGAGCCCGACGGCGACGCCGCTGACCGTCGCCCACGCGACCGCCTCGGCGAGCGACACGTCGGGGTGGGCGGGGTTCTGCGGTGGCTGCTTCCCGGTGGCCACCTTCCACGTCGTGGTCAACGCCTTGCGGGCGGCGAACGTGGCGCCGACGGTGGCCCCCAGGCCCATCAACGACCACATCTTCGATCCGGCCACGGTCACTCTCCTTCGTCGGGGTGGTCGAGGTGCGCGCCCTCAACCCTACGACCGGACGGTGCCCCGGCCGCGACGAGAGCATGCACGACCCGGTCGGGGTGCCGGGTCGAGACCAGCCAGTACGGCGTGGGGTCGGCCGGGTCGTCCACCGGCACCTGCACCGACCGCGGGATGTAGGGCCGCAGCAGCAGGTAGGCCCGCGCGTCCGCATCGACGCCGGCCAGCCGTCGGCTCGCGGCCGCGTCGTGCGCCACCGGGACGCCGAGCTGGTCGACCGGGATTCGCGCGCTGCCGGCGGTGAACAGCCCGCCCTCGACGGTGACGCGCGCCCCGCCGTACGAGAGGAACACGGCGACGACCGCCGCCAGCATGAGCCCGGTCGCGGCGAACGCCACCCACGCGGGCGTGGCCACGAGGAAGGCCAGGAGCACGGTGGCGAGGAACATCGTGGCCAGCGCCCACCAGCGCAGAGGCACGTGCAGGCGCTCGGCGTAGTTCATGTCGCGCACATCCTCCCAGTGGGGCACCGGCCCGGGCTGGGTAGGGTCCCCGCCATGGTCGAGATCCTGGTGCAGCGCCTGGACGACGAGGTTCCGCTGCCGTCGTACGCCCATCCCGGCGACGCCGGCGCCGACCTCACCACCACCGTCGACGTCCGGCTGGAGCCGGGGGAGCGGGCGATGGTGCCGACCGGCATCGCGATCTCCCTGCCCGCCGGGTACGTCGCGTTGGTGCACCCACGGTCGGGGCTGGCCGCCCGGTTCGGCCTGTCGATCGTGAACAGTCCGGGCACGGTCGACGCGGGCTATCGCGGCGAGATCAAGGTGATGCTGGTGAACCTCGACCCGCGCTCGCCGGTCGAGCTGCGCAGGGGCGACCGGATCGCGCAGCTGGTGATCCAGCAGGTGGAGCACGCGCGGTTCGTCGCGGTCGAGCGCCTGCCCGACTCGGTGCGCGGCGACGGCGGGTACGGTTCGACGGGTGGGTTCCTGACGGTGGTGCCCGACCCTGAGCCCGAGCCGTCACCGTCCCCGAAGGAGTAGCAGTGAAGTTCCGCCGGAAGCAGTCGGAGCCCGACGTCGAGGCCGCCGACGCGTCGTCGGAGCCGGCCCTCGAGGTCACCGGCGTCCGCGCCCGCGGTCCCTGGGATGCCGACGAGGTGACCCTCGACGAGGACGACCCCGGCAAGCTCGACCTCGGCAGCCTGGTCGTGACGCCGCGCGAGGGCCTCGACCTCCAGCTGCAGGTCGACGAGCAGACCGGCCAGGTCGTCGCGGTCGTCCTGGCCGGCCAGGAGGGTGCCCTGGAGCTGCGCGCCTTCGCTGCCCCGCGCAACGGTGACATCTGGCCGGACGTGCGCAAGCAGATCGCGTCCGAGATCACCCGCCGCGGCGGCACCGCCACCGAGGCCGAGGGCCCCTACGGCCCCGAGCTCCGCGTGGTCCTCAACGTCACCGCGCCAGACGGCCGCACCGGGCAGCAGCCGTCCCGCGTCTTCGGTATCACCGGCCCCCGCTGGCTGCTGCGCGCCACGCTGTTCGGCCAGCCGGCGCTCGACCCGTCCGACGACGGACTCGTCGAGTCCGCCCTGCGCGACGTGGTCGTCCGCCGCGGCGGCGAGCCGCACGCCCCCGGCGAGGCGCTCCCGCTGACCGTCCCGCACGCCGTCGCGCAGCAGATGCAGGCGGCGCAGCAGCAGGCGCGTGAACAGGCCGACGCGCGCCGTACGATGGACTCGTGACCGAGGTGACCAGCAGGCTGCGCCGCAGCCTGAGCCGTTGGGCGAACGCCCCCGAGCAGGAGGCCGTCGAGCTCCAGAAGGACGTCCACAAGGCGGGTTGCTGCCCGATCAGCGACGCCCAGGACCGACAGATGGCCGACCTGCAGGGCAGCCTGCGCACGGTGACCCTCCGGCCGCGCGGCGGAGTGCCCGCGCTCGAGGCCGAGCTCTACGACGGCTCCGGCACGATCACCGTGGTGTGGCTGGGCCGTCGGCGGATCGCCGGGATCGAGCCCGGCAAGCAGATCCGCGTGGTCGGCCGGATCGGCGTGCACGACAACCAGCGGCTGATGTTCAACCCGCGCTACGAGCTGCGGTGACCTCTCCCGCACCGAGCGGACCGGTCGGCGCCGACACGGTCGAGGCGGTCGTCCGCTCCCAGTTGTCCAAGGCGCTCGGTGGCAAGCGCGGCATGCTCGAGGCCGCCGTACCCACCATCGCGTTCACGGTGACCTTCCTGACCACCGACTCCCTGCGCAACGCGCTGGTGCTGAGCGTCTCCACCGCGCTGGTGCTGCTCGTGATCCGGCTCGTGCAGCGCTCCACCGTGCAGTTCGTGGTCAACAGCCTGATCGGGATCGCGATCGGCGCGCTGTTCGCCTACCGCAGCCTGCAGGGCGGGGGAGACGCCGACGACAGCGCACTCGCCTACTTCCTGCCCGGCATCGTCTACAACGCCGGCTACGCCGTGGTCCTGCTGTTCTCGGTGGTGGTCGGCTGGCCGGTCGTGGGGTTCATGGTCGGCTCGGTCGCCGGCGACCCGACCGCGTGGCACGACGACCGGCAGGTGGTCCGGCTGTGCCGCAACCTCACCTTGATGCTGGTCCTGCCCTGCGTGATCCGGGTGGCGGTGCAGCTGCCGCTCTACCTCGCCGGCCAGGCCGCCGACGACGCCGGCCGCATGATCGCCGCGCTCGGCGTCTCCAAGATCGTGATGGGCTGGCCGCTCCAGGTGGCCGCCCTGCTCGGCATGGTGTGGCTGCTCGCGCGCAACCACACCCCCGTCGCGGAGGCCGCCGAGGGGTCAGGCCCGGTGCTGCTCCGGGGCGAGGAGTGACTGGAGCTCCTGCTCAGAGTCGGCCGAGGCGACGAACAGCAGCTCGTCGCCCGCCTCGATCGGCTGGTCGGCCTCGGGGGTGTAGACCTGCCCGTCGCGCAGGATCGTGACGATCGAGCAGTTGTCAGGGAAGGGGATCAGCCCGCACGGCTTCCCGACGTACGGCGAGTCGGCGGGGAGCGTCAGCTCGACCAGGTTGGCGTTGCCCTGGCGGAACGTGAACAGCCGGACCAGGTCGCCGATCGTCACGGCCTCCTCGACCAGCGCTGACATGATGCGCGGGGTCGACACGTTGACGTCGACGCCCCAGGCCTCGGTGAAGAGCCACTCGTTGTTGGGGTGGTTGACCCGGGCGACGGTGCGGGGGACGGCGAACTCCGTCTTGGCGAGCAGCGACGTCACGAGGTTGACCTTGTCGTCACCGGTCGCGGCGATCACGACGTCGCAGGACTCCATCCGCGACTCCTCGAGCGAGGAGAGCTCGCAGGAGTCGGCCAGCAGCCACTCGGCGTCGGGCACCCGCTCCGGCTTGAGCGCGGTGGGGTCCTTGTCGATCAGCAGCACCTGGTGACCGTTGTGGATGAGCTCGCGGGCGATCGAGCGCCCCACGGCACCCGCCCCGGCGATGGCAACGCGCATCAGTCGGCCTCCGGTCCCTCGTTGAAGACCTTGTAGACGTGGTCGGCGTTCTCCTCGCGCATGACGAGGTGGAGGAGGTCGCCCTCCTGGATGACGCTCTCGCGGGTGGGCAGCATGCCCTCGCCGAGCCGGTCGATCCAGGCGATCCGGGACCGGGACTGCTCCTGGAACTTCACCGTCCGCTGGCCGATCCAGGAGTCGTTGACCGGCACCTGGTCGAGCCGGATCGTGCCGGAGGGGTCGCGGAAGTCGGGCTCCGCGCCGGCCGGGAGCATCCGGCGGAGGATCTGGTCGGCGGTCCACTTCACCGTCGCGACGGTGGTGATGCCGAGCCGCTGGTAGACCTCCGCGCGTCCCGGGTCGTAGATGCGGGCGACGACCGACTGGATGCCGAACGTCTCGCGCGCCACGCGGGCGGCGATGATGTTGGAGTTGTCGCCGCTGGACACGGCGGCGAACGCGTCGGCCTTCTCGATCCCGGCCCGGTCGAGCACGTCCTGGTCGAAGCCCACCCCGGTCACCTTCGTGCCGCGGAACGTCGGCCCGAGCCGGCGGAACGCGTCGGGGTTGCTGTCGATGATGGCGACGGTGTGGTTGCGGTCCTCGAGGCTCCGCGCGAGCGTCGAACCGACGCGGCCACAACCCATGATCACGACGTGCACGGGGCAGACGCTACCGGACGCGTGCCCGCCCGTCCGGCACTCCTCCCGCGGCCCGCCGCACCGTCCTCCGGGGCTTGGGCACCGGCCGGTCGAACATGCCCTAGCCTGGTACCTCGTGGGTGTCGGCGATGTCTCGAAGCGGATCCTCCTCGGCCGCAAGCTGAGGAGCACGCAACTCGGGGAGACTCTGCTTCCCAAGCGCATCGCCCTTCCGGTGTTCGCCTCCGACGCCCTGTCGTCGGTGGCCTACGCTCCTGACGAGATCTTCATCATGCTCGCGATCGCGGGCGCCAGCGCCTACGTCTGGACCTGGAAGATCGGGATCGCCGTCGCCGTCGTGATGCTCACGGTCGTCGCCTCCTACCGGCAGACGGTGCACGCCTACCCTTCCGGCGGTGGCGACTACGAGGTCGCCACCGTGAACCTCGGCCGCCGGGCCGGGGTGACGGTGGCCAGCGCCCTGCTCGTCGACTACATCCTCACGGTCGCCGTCTCGATCTCGTCGGCCTCGTCGTACGCCTCGGCCGCGATACCCGCTCTCAAGGAGCACGAGGTCACAGTCGCGGCGATCGCGGTGGCGGTGCTGGCCGCGCTGAACCTCCGGGGCGTGCGGGAGTCCGGGACGTTCTTCGCCATCCCGACGTACCTCTTCATGTTCGCCATCCTCGGCATGTGCACCTGGGGCTTCATCCGGATGCTCAGCGGGACTCTGCCGCAGGCTGCGAGCGCGGACCTGATCATCGAGCCGGTCCCGGGCTGGGAGGGCGGGGCGCTCAACACCATCGCGCTGATCTTCCTGCTCGCCCGGGCGTTCTCCTCCGGCTGCGCCGCGCTGACCGGCGTCGAGGCCATCTCCAACGGCGTGCCGGCCTTCCAGAAGCCGAAGTCCCGGAACGCGGCCACCACGCTGCTTCTGCTCGGGCTGATCGCCATCACGATGATGATGAGCGTCATCCTGCTCGCAGATCAGATGAACGTCCGGTACGTCGACCCGCACCACATCGAGCGGCTCCGGCTCCCGGACGGGTCGCCGATGCCGCCGGGCTTCGACCAGGACGTGATCATCGCCCAGATCGCGCGGGCGGTCTTCGACCACTTCCCAGCGGGCTTCTACTTCGTCGTCACGATGACCGGGCTGATCCTGGTGCTGGCCGCGAACACCGCGTTCAACGGCTTCCCGGTGCTCGGCTCGATCCTGGCGAAGGACGGGCTGGCGCCGCGGCAGCTCGGCTCCCGCGGCGACCGGCTGGCCTACAGCAACGGCATCGTCTTCCTGGCGGTGCTCGCCATGATCCTGATCTGGGCATTCGACGCCGAGACCACCAAGCTGATCCAGCTCTACATCGTCGGGGTGTTCGTGTCCTTCACCCTGAGCCAGCTCGGCATGATCCGGCACTGGGGTAGACACCTGCGCACCGAGACTGACCCGGGGGTGCGTCGCCGGATGATGCGCTCGCGCGCGATCAACACCTTCGGTTTCGGCCTCACCGCGGTGGTCCTCGTGATCGTGCTGGTCACGAAGTTCCTCGCCGGCGCTTGGATCACGATCCTGGCGATGGCGACGTTCTTCGCGATCATGCAGGGCATCTCGAAGCACTACGACAAGGTCACCAGCGAGCTCCTCGTCGAGGAGGACGACCAGGTGCTGCCCACGCGCGTGCACGCGGTCGTGCTCGTGTCGAAGGTGCACAAGCCGACGATGCGGGCGCTGGCCTACGCCAAGGCGGCCCGGCCCAACGTGCTCGAGGCGGTCATGGTCGACACCGACCACACCGTGACGGCCCGCGTCCTGGAGGACTGGGACACCCGGCGGATCGACGTACCGCTGAAGGTGCTGTACTCGCCGTACCGCGAGATCATCCGGCCGATCGTCGACTACACGCGCAGCATCCGCGACTCCAACCCGCGCGGCGTCGTGGCCGTCTACATCCCGGAGTACGTCGTCGGCCGGTGGTGGGAGCAGCTGCTGCACAACCAGACCGCGCTGCGGCTCAAGGGGCGGCTGCTGTTCACGCAGGGCGTCATGGTCATCTCCGTGCCCTACCAGCTGCGGTCGTCGCTGATCGCCAAGGAGCGCGCCGAGCGCGAGATGTCGAAGGCGCGGCCCGGCGACATCCGCCGCGGCGTGCTGCACGACAAGCCCACCGGCCGTGCCGGCGACAAGCGGTGAACCGCCGGCCGAGGCAGAAGCAGTCGCACGGGCGCTCGCTCGTCGGGCAGACGTTCGACGTCGAGGTCGGGCCGGTCGCCCACGGCGGCCACTTCGTCGCGCGGCACGACGGGCGCGTGGTGTTCGTGCGGCACGCGCTGCCGGGGGAGCGGGTCACGGTCCGGGTGACCGAGGGCGACGAGGGGTCGCGCTTCCTGCGCGGCGACGCCGTCTCGGTCCTCGAGCCGTCGCCCGACCGGGTCGAGGCGCCGTGCCCCGTCGCCGGCCCCGGTCTCTGCGGCGGCTGCGACTTCCAGCACGTCGCGCTCCCGGCGCAGCGCGTGCTGAAGGCGGCGGTCGTCCGCGAGCAGCTGCAGCGGCTCGCGAAGCTCGACGTCCCGGTCGACGTCGAGGCCGTGCCCGGCGACGACGACGGCCTGCGGTGGCGCACCCGCGTCCAGGTCGCGCTCACCCCCGACGGCCGGCGCGGCTTCCGGGCACACCGGTCGCACCGCGTCGTACCCGTGGACGACTGCGTGATCACCCGGACCGACGCCCGTGTCGAGGTCGAGGGCGAACCCGTCGACGAGGGCGTCGTGAGTGAGGCCGTCTCCACGTCGTACGGCGACCACACGTTCGACGTCGCCGCGGGCGGTTTCTGGCAGGTCCACCCGGGCGCGCCGCGGGTGCTCGTCGAGACCGTGCTCGACCAGCTCCGGCCGGAGCCGGGGGAGTCCTGCCTGGACCTCTACGCCGGCGTCGGGCTGTTCTCGGCCTTCCTCGCCGACGCCGTCGGACCGACCGGTTCCGTCCACGCCGTCGAGGGCGACCGCACCGCCTGCGAGCACGCCCGCGCCAACCTCGCGGCGTACCCGCACGCCGCCGTCACCCGCGGCTCCGTCGACCGCACCCTCGACCGCCTCGACCTAGAGCCCGTCGACCTGGTCGTCCTCGACCCGCCGCGCGAGGGCGCCCGGAAGCCGGTCGTCTCCGCCGTCGTCGCCCGCGCGCCCCGCGCCGTCGTGTACGTCGCCTGCGACCCCGCCGCGCTCGCCCGCGACGTCTCGCTGTTTACCGAGGGCGGCTACCGGCTCGACGCGCTCCGCGCCTTCGACCTCTTCCCGATGACGCACCACGTCGAGTGCGTCGCCCTCCTCACCCGCTGACTCCACCGGGCACGCGCTGACGCGGACTCCTGCCGAGTCGGCGCATCTTGCCCCTGAGGGGCTGAACTAGGCTCGCGCGGGTGCGCCTGGTCTCGGTGGTTCTCGGGTTCGCCCTCCGGAAGGTGGGCGTCCTCGGGGTGACGGTGCTCGGCCTCTTCCTCGGCTACCTCCTCATCCAGGTGTTCGTGCCCACCCTCCAGGAGGCCCTGGAGGGTCGCGATCGACTGCCCCAGGTGACGGAGGAGCGGAAGGACCTGGAGTCGGACATCGAGGTGCTGGAGCGCGCCACCGCGGAAGGCCGGAGCCAGGCGATCGCGTCGCTGCGGAGCAGGGTCGCCGCGGAGGTGGCTGCGGCGAGCCAGCGCGTCGCCGACACGAAGGCGGACGTCGAGCGTCGGCGTGCGGAGCAGGACGAGGTCTGTGGCTTCTGGAAGGACCTGGTCTCGAGCGTCCTCCCGGGTGACCCGTGCGGGCTCGCCGAGAAGGCTGCGGAGACGGCGGAGCAGACGCTGGCAACGTTCGAGCGGAGTCTCGACCAGGCCAGAAGAAGAGCGGCCGTCCTGAGTGACCCCCAGCTGACCGACGAGCAGAAGCTGGACCAGCTCAGGGCGGACGGCGGCTTCTCCCAGTCCGAGCAGGAGCTCGCCACCAAGAAATCGGAGCTCAAGAAGAAGCGGGACGAGGAGCGGAGCCTGCGGGAGGCCCAGGAGTCCGGAGCCGGATGGGTCATCACTCAGTGGGAACGGTCCTGGCGGTGGTTGGCAGCAATCGCTCTGCTGGCTCTTCTCATCCCTCCGGTCCTCCGCACGGTCAGCTACTTCCTGCTGATGCCGCTGCTGCACCGGGCGCACCGGCCGATCCTGCTGGCGGACGGGTGCGAGAGGGCTTCGGCCAGCCTTCGCTCCATCGACGCCCAGCGGACCCTGACGATCCACCTTGCCCCCGGTGAGGTCTTGTCGGCACGCTCGGAGCACGTCCGACCCGTGCAGGGGACGGTCCGCGGCAGCCTCCTCTACGACAGGAGCGCGCCGTTCGTCAGCTTCGCAGCCGGGCTCTACGGACTGAGTCGGGTCACGGGCGACGAGGCCGGCACCGCGGCGACGCTCGCGACACCGGATGACCCGGACTCGTACCTGATGCGCATCGACTTCGAGGACCACCCGGGCGTGGTGATGCATCCCAAGCACGTCGTGGGCGTCATCGGTACGCCGGAGCTGGAGACGCGTTGGCGCTGGGGCATCCTGTCGCTGGCGACGTGGCAGGTGCGCTACATCATGTTCGCCGGCACGGGGAGCCTGATCGTCCAGGGCAGTGGCGACGTCGTCGCGACCGACCCCGGCGGCAGGTCTACGAGGATGGAGCAGCACCTCGTGATGGGCTTCGACTCCCGCCTGGCCGTCGGCGTACGGCGGACGGAGGTGTTCTGGCCGTACCTGTGGGGCCGGACCTCCCTCGTCGACGACGAGTTCACTGGCCCCCATCCGCTGTTCTGGCAGAAGTCCACCTCCGACGGACCCAGCAACCCGGTCGCCAAGGCGTTCGACGCCGTCTTCTCCGCCCTCGGCAAGCTGCTGGGCTTCTGAGGCCCGCCAGGTCGAGGGGCAAGACGCGCCGACTCGAGCCTGTAGAGAGGGCAAGATGCGCCGACTCGGGACACCTGACAGGGCAAGATGCGCCGACTCGCGGGAGTGGGGGTTGCCTGGTGGGGTCGCTCGACATCATGTATCTTGACGTCAAGAGATTCGACCGGTTCCACGATCGACGTGAGATAAGGGTTGCCTCACTTCCGGGGTCCTCGCGCGCGTGGGCAAGATGGGTCGAAGCGACCGAAGACGTCACGCGCGATCACGAGGAGAGCTGATGCCGAGTCAGGACAGTTTCGGTGCCAAGAGCACGCTGGACGTGGACGGGAAGTCCTACGAGATCTTCCGACTCGACAAGGTGACCGGTGACGGCGTCGACGTCGCCAGCCTCCCGTTCAGCCTCAAGGTGCTCCTGGAGAACCTCCTGCGCACCGAGGACGGCGCCAACATCACCGCCGACGACATCCGCGCGCTCGGTTCGTGGGACGCCGACGCGGAGCCGAGCAAGGAGATCCAGTTCACGCCAGCGCGCGTGATCATGCAGGACTTCACCGGCGTCCCGTGCGTCGTCGACCTCGCCACCATGCGCGAGGCCGTCGAGGAGCTCGGCGGCGACGCGTCCAGGATCAACCCGCTCGCGCCGGCCGAGATGGTCATCGACCACTCGGTGATCGCCGACGTGTTCGGCTCGCCCGAGGCGTTCGAGCGCAACGTCGAGATCGAGTACGAGCGCAACCGCGAGCGCTACCAGTTCCTGCGCTGGGGCCAGGGCGCCTTCGACGACTTCAAGGTCGTCCCGCCGGGCACCGGCATCGTCCACCAGGTCAACATCGAGCACCTCGCGCGCACGGTGTTCACCCGCGAGGTCGACGGGGAGCTGCAGGCCTACCCGGACACCTGCGTCGGCACCGACTCCCACACCACGATGGTCAACGGCATCGGCGTGGTCGGCTGGGGCGTCGGCGGCATCGAGGCCGAGGCCGCGATGCTCGGCCAGCCGG
The DNA here is from genome assembly GCF_004168035.1 of Nocardioides iriomotensis. Lineage (GTDB taxonomy): Bacteria > Actinomycetota > Actinomycetes > Propionibacteriales > Nocardioidaceae > Nocardioides_B > Nocardioides_B iriomotensis. The sequence goes on from NZ_SDPU01000022.1 coordinate 257,766, forward strand.
TGTCGATGCTCATCCCGCGCGTTGTCGGCTTCAAGCTGTCGGGCGAGCTGCCCGAGGGCGCCACCGCGACCGACCTCGTCCTCACGATCACCGAGATGCTGCGCAAGCACGGCGTCGTCGGCAAGTTCGTCGAGTTCTACGGCGAGGGCGTCTCCGCGCTGCCGCTGGCCAACCGCGCGACGATCGGCAACATGTCGCCGGAGTTCGGCTCGACCATCGCGGTCTTCCCGATCGACGAGCAGACCGTCGACTACCTGCGCCTGACCGGCCGCAGCGAGGAGCAGCTCAAGCTCGTCGAGGCGTACGCCAAGGAGCAGGGCCTCTGGCACGACCCGTCGGCGGAGCCGCGCTACTCCGAGAGGCTCGAGCTCGACGTCTCCACGGTCGTCCCGAGCCTCGCCGGCCCGAAGCGCCCGCAGGACCGCATCTCCCTGTCCGACGCCAAGGCGTCGTTCCGGGGCGCCCTCGTCGACTACGTGGACGAGGACGAGCAGGGGTACGACGAGGCGGTCGCCGAGTCCTTCCCGGCCTCCGACTCGCCGTCGCACGCCGCCGGCAACGGTTCCGCCGCGCCCCACGACAACGTCGCCCACGGAGGCGGCGACCGGGCGACGAACCCGGCCAGCGTGACGCTCGAGGACGGCACGACCTTCGAGATCGACCACGGCGCCGTGACGATCGCGGCGATCACGTCGTGCACCAACACCTCCAACCCGTCGGTGATGATCGGCGCCGCGCTGCTCGCGAAGAAGGCCGTCGAGAAGGGCCTGACCCGCAAGCCGTGGGTGAAGACGACGCTCGCTCCCGGGTCGAAGGTCGTCTCCGACTACTACGAGCGAGCCGGCCTCACGCCGTACCTCGACAAGCTCGGCTTCAACCTCGTCGGCTACGGCTGCACCACCTGCATCGGCAACAGCGGCCCGCTCATTCCCGAGGTGTCGAAGGCCGTCAACGACAACGACCTCGCCGTGGTCTCCGTGCTGTCCGGCAACCGCAACTTCGAGGGTCGGATCAACCCCGACATCAAGATGAACTACCTCGCGTCGCCACCCCTTGTGGTCGCCTACGCGCTGGCCGGCTCGATGGACGTCGACCTGTTCAACGACCCGCTCGGCCAGGACAGCGACGGCAACGACGTCTTCATGCGCGACATCTGGCCGTCGCCGGCCGAGGTCGAGGAGACCATCGCGGGCGCGGTGAACTCCGAGATGTTCGGCGACTCCTACCAGGACGTCTTCGCCGGCGACGAGCGCTGGCGCTCGCTGCCCACGCCCGAGGGCAACACCTTCGAGTGGGACGCCGACTCGACGTACGTCCGCAAGGCGCCGTACTTCGAAGGCATGCCGGAGGAGCCGGCCCCGGTCGAGGACATCGACGGCGCTCGCGTGCTGCTCAAGCTCGGCGACTCGGTCACCACCGACCACATCTCGCCGGCCGGTGCGATCAAGAAGGACTCGCCCGCCGGCAAGTACCTCGCCGAGCACGGCGTGGAGCAGCGCGACTTCAACTCCTACGGTTCGCGCCGCGGCAACCACGAGGTGATGATCCGGGGCACGTTCGCCAACATCCGCCTGCGCAACCAGCTCGCGCCGGGCACCGAGGGCGGCGTCACCCGCGACTTCACCAACGGTGGCGACGTCACCACGGTCTACGAGGCGTCGGAGAACTACCTCGCCGCCGGTACGCCGCTGGTCGTCCTGTCGGGCAAGGAGTACGGCTCCGGCTCGTCGCGCGACTGGGCCGCCAAGGGCACCGCGCTGCTGGGCGTCAGGGCCGTCATCGCCGAGTCCTACGAGCGGATCCACCGCTCCAACCTGATCGGCATGGGCGTGCTGCCGCTGCAGTACCCCGAGGGCCAGAACGCCGAGTCGCTCGGCCTGACCGGCGAGGAGACCTTCTCGATCACCGGTGTCACCGAGCTGAACGACGGCAAGACCCCGAAGACGGTGAAGGTGAAGGCGGACGACGTCGAGTTCGACGCGGTGGTGCGCATCGACACCCCGGGCGAGGCCGACTACTACCGGCACGGCGGCATCATGCAGTTCGTGCTGCGCAACCTGCTGAAGAGCTGACCCGGCTGAGTCCGCTCACCGAGATCGACCCGAGGGTGGTGGCCGTCCTGGCCACCACCCTCGTCGTCGGTGCGGCCGTGCAGGGGCTCGTCGGGCTGGGTCTCGGGCTGCTCGCCGCGCCGATGGCGATGCTGCTCCAGCCGCAGCTCATGCCCGACCTCGTGCTCTGGCTGATCATGGTGTTCCCCCTGGTCACGCTCGCCCGTGAGCGCCAGGAGATCGACTGGCGCGGCCTGCGCTGGTCGATCGGCGCCCGCATCCCCGGTACGGCGGCCGGAGTGGCGATCGTGACGGCGGTGTCCGTCGAGGTGCTCGGTGTCGTGGTCGGGCTCATCGTGCTCGTCAGCGTGCTGCTCACGTGGCGCGCCGTCGTCATCCCGGTCAACCGCGGCACGCTCGTCGCTGCGGGCCTGACGTCCGGCATCACCGGCACGGCCACCTCCATCGGCGGACCGCCGCTGGCGATCCTGCTGCAGCACCGGACGCCGCGACAGATCCGCACGACGCTCGCGGTGTACTTCATGGTCGGCGGCGCGCTCAGCCTGGTCGGCCTCTACCTCACCGGACGCGGCGAACCGAGCGCGCTCCTCGTGGCGGTCGCGCTGCTGCCGTTCCTCGCCGTGGGGCTGCTCGTGGCTCGGGTGCTGCGGGGGATGGTGCCACGGGAGCAGGTGCGGCTCGCGATGCTCGCCGTGTGCGCCCTGTCGGCGGTCGTGCTCATCGCGCGGAGTATCTCCTAGCCGCAGCGAGCACCGCGGCGAGCTCGGCCTCCGACACGGCGTCGAGGTCGACGAGCACCTTGCCGTGCGCGACCATCCGGGGCGCGACCGAGAACACCTCCGGCGCCGCCTCGACCAGTCGCGTCCGCTCGGCGACGTCGCACCGGGCCAGGAGCACCGTGGGCTCCTCCTGCCGCGCGACGAGCCGCCCGTCGACGTACCACCCGCGCCGGCCGCCCCGCACCGACTCCCGCACGCCGTCGAGATCGGTCGCCAGCCGCGCCACGTCATCGAGGTTCATGGAGAAAGCATGCGCGACGACCCCTCCGAATCGCGGCCTCCGCGCGTGGAAGGGGTGAGAGGGTGACGGCCGAGGAGGAGGACGACCGATGAGCACCGACCTGCGCGAGCGGCTCGCCGACATCGCGGACCGGTCCGGCGGCGCACCGCCACCACCGGACCTGTGGCAGCGCGGCGTCCACCGGCGCCGCCGCACGCGGGTGGTCCAGGCTCTCGCGGCCGCCGTCGTCGTCGGCGTGGTCGCCCTGGTCCTGCCGCCGCCTGCCACCACCCCTGACCGGCCGGCCCCGGTCGACTCGCGTCCGCGCGGTCCGGCCATCCCCGATCGGCTCGTCACGCCGCCCACCCGTCTCGACGGCACCGGCGGCGACCCGTTCGGCCCCCTGGCCGTCGTCGCCGGCGCCGGTCGGGCGAGCGGGTTCCTCGGCACGGACACCTCCAACGGCTGGGTCGGGGTGTCGGCAGCGACGGGGGAGTACCGCTTCCTCGACCTTCCGAGCCGCGTCGACCCCGGCGCGGAGGTCCCGTTCCTCCACGACGAGGTGGTCCTGTCCCCGGACGGCCGGTCGGTCGCCTACTGGTTGGACCACCCCGACGATCCCGGCCGGGTCGGTGGCTGGGCTGCCTACGACTCGGTCACGGGCGACGCGGTCGAGCACCGCGTGCGCAGCGACCTCGGCCTGGCCCCGGGCCTGCTGACATGGAGCAAGGACGACGAGCTCGTGGTGGGGTACGGCGTCGTGACCGAGCGGGGCGGCAGCGGCTGGTCGTCCACGTCCGCGCCCCTGACCATCTGGGACGTCACGTCGCCGGACGATCCCAGGGAGCTGCCGCGTTCGTTCATCGACGCCTCGTGGATCGTGCCGACGCGGGCCGGGTTCGCCGGCTTCGTCGACGGCGACGTCGTCCGGTGGTCGCGCGGCCGGACCCAGCCCGACTACCAGCGGCCGGTCACGGGCCAGGGTGACAACGCGAGCGAGGGCACCATCTCGCCCGCGGGCGACCGGCTCGTCATGGTGGAGCAGCTCGGCACCGGGATGGCCGAGCGACTGCTGGTGGGCGAGATCGGTCCGGCCGGCACGACGCTGGAGCCGCTGCCGCTCGACGTGGAGGTGTTCGACGTGGTCGGTTGGGCCGACGACGAGCACGTCGTGGTCCGCGGCGTCCTGGGCGGCTCCGCCGCGATCCTCTCCGTCGACGTACGCACCGGCGAGCACCGCCTGCTGGTGCGCGAGGAGCGGGAGAACTGGGTCGGGCGGCCCCAGTACGCCACGGATCTCTGGTCCCAGCCGACCGTGTCCCGACCCGAACCGGAGGCCCCGCCGCCCTGGTGGTTGTACGGCGCCGGCGCGGCCGTCCTCGGCCTCGGCGTGCTGGGCGCCCGGAGGTGGCGACGTGCCGGGGCTTGACCGGCGGGAGGTCGAGACGTCGTTCGACCAGTTCGTCGCGGCCCGCTACGCCGCGCTGCTCCGGTCGGCGACGCTGCTGTGCGGCGACCACCACGACGCCGAGGACCTCGTGCAGGGCGCGCTGGTCAAGGCGGTCGGCGTGTGGCAGCGGATCGGCGACGACCCGGAGCCGTACGTCCGCCGGATCATGGTCAACGACAACATCTCGCGCTGGCGCCGGCACAAGGGGCGCGTCGTGGTGCGCGAGGACGTGCCGGACCGTGCCGCCGACGGTCCCGACAGCGACACCCGGCTCGACCTCGAGGCCGCCCTCGCCGGCCTCGCGCCGCGGCAGCGGACCGTGGTCGTGCTGCGCTACTTCGAGGACCTCACCGAACGGCAGACCGCGGACCTGATGGGCACCAGCGTCGGCACGGTGAAGTCCCAGGCACGGGAGGCGCTCACCCGGCTGCGCACGCTCGTCCCTGGCTTGACCGTCGACGAGGGTGTTCCCGCCCGGGTGGCACGATGAGCCGATGCGCAGCGAGACCAGGAGCTACCGCACCGGCGACCGCGACACCGTCCTCGACCTGACCCGCGACTGCGCGGCGTTCGTGGCCGACGAGCAGGACGGGCTGCTGCACGTCTTCGTCCCGCACGCGACCGCCGGGATCGCGATCATCGAGACGGGCGCCGGCAGCGACGACGACCTGCTCGCGGCGCTCGACGAGCTGCTGCCCGCCGACGACCGGTGGCGGCACCGCCACGGCACTCGCGGCCACGGCCGGTCCCACGTGATGCCCGGGCTGGTGCCGCCGTACGCCACCGTGCCCGTGGTCGGCGGCACGCTCGCGCTGGGCACCTGGCAGAGCATCTGCCTGGTCGACCTCAACGTCGACAACCCCGACCGCGAGGTGCGGTTCTCCTTCGTGGCCGGGTGACCGGCCGGGGTCAGTAGCCGGTCGAGGTCGGCACGCCCTGCGTCCCCAGGTACCAGACCGCCGACGTCATCACCACGAGCACCAGCGCCGTCAGCACCGCGCCGCCCGCGGCCGGAAGCAGCCACCCCGGCGTCGGCCGGCCGTGCAGCACCAGCACCTTGGTCACCAGCGCGCCGTACAGCAGGCAGCCCACCACCGAGTGCACGACCACCCGGGTGTCGTAGGACTGGAACCCCAGCGACCACAGGCAGGAGAACGCCACCGGCAGCGTGACGAGCACGGCCAGCGCGCCGGTCGCCCGGTGCAGCGGACCGACGAAGCGTGGCGCGGACTTCGATCCGCCGACCAGGCCGTACATCCACGCCGCCGTCGCCGCCTGCGCCAGCGCGAGCATGCCGGCGACGACCGCCAGCCAGACCTTCATCGAGATCAGGCTCGAGAACCCCAGCGTGGTGAGCGTCCGTCCGGTCGGCTGGTGCACCGACCCGTAGACGCCGAGCAGCACGGCGACCACGGCTCCCGCCGCGAGGGCGAGGGCGGCGAACGTCGGGGCAGCGGCCGACGGGGCGCTGCGGATGGCTCGGGACATGGCGTGCTCCGCCTCGATCATCACGCCGTGGCCCTGCCGGCCGCCATGACCCGCCTGGGCTAGGGCGCGCCGCGCCCTACCGCTCGACGCGCAGCTCGCCGAGCTCGTTCCAGCCGTCCTGGTCGATCTCGGTCGAGACGATCTTCGGCGTCGCGACGAGGTACGGCGGCAGGCTCTGCTGCGCTTTCCGGAAGTGGTCGCTGTTGACGTGCGCGCCCCCGGCGTCGCCGTCGCGGAACGCCTCGGTCAGGACGTACTCCTCCGGGTCGTCGAGGCTGCGCGACCACTCGAACCACAGGCAGCCGTCCTCGGCGCGGGTCGCCTCGGTGAACTCCCGCGAGATCTCGGGCCACGCCTCCGCGTGCTCGGGCAGGACCTGGAACTTGGCGGTGATGAAGATCATCGCTCCAGCCTAGGAGGCGCCCGGCGCCGCTTGGAGGCCCGTCCCAGCGGGCCTCCAGTCGGCTCCCAGTCCGGCTCCAGCGCCTCCGGCGAGAGTCGTCGACGTCCGGCAACGACGCCGTGACGTCCCGACTCGACGGAGTAGAACGATGTCCCGCTTCCTGTACCGACTCGGCGGCTCGGCCGCCGCGCACCCCTGGCGCACCATCCTGGCCTGGGTCGTCATCGCCGCCGCGGTGATGACCGCCGCGTCCGCGTTCGGCGGCACCACCCAGGACGACTACGACGTGCCGGACGCCCGGGCCCAGGTGGGCATCGAGCGGCTGCGCGACCACTTCCCGGCGATGGGCGGCGCGTCCGCCCAGGTCCTGCTGCACGACGCCGACGGCGACACCGTCCCCGAGGCGGTGCTCGGCGAGGTGTACGAGGAGCTCGGCGCCCTCGCGCACGTCTCCACGGTGACGCCGCCCCGGATGTCCGCCGACGGCGACACCGCGATGTTCACCGTCCTGTACGACGTTCCCGTCACCGACCCCGACCTGATGGGCGACATGGAGCCGCTCGAGGGCGCGGTCGCGCCGGCCGAGGAGGCCGGGCTCGACGTCGCGCTCGGCGGCGAGCTGCCCGGCACCGCCGCCGCGCCGATGGACGGCCGCGGCGAGATCATCGGCATCGTCGCCGCCCTGGTCATCCTCGTGCTGGCGTTCGGCTCGGTCGTCGCCGCGGGGCTGCCGCTGGCGGTCGCGCTGACCGGCCTCGCGATCGGCTCCGCCGGTGTCACCCTGCTCGCCGCCACCATGGACGTGAGCACCGCGGCCCCGATGGTGGCCAGCATGGTCGGCCTCGGCGTCGGCATCGACTACGCGCTGCTGCTGGTGACCCGGCACGGCGAGTACCTCCGCCAGGGCCTGCCGGTCCGCGAGGCGGCCGGCCGTGCCACCGCGACGGCGGGACGCTCGGTCGTGTTCGCCTCCGCCACCGTTCTGGTCTCGCTGATGGGCCTGCGCCTCGCAGGTCTGTCGGTCTACGCGTCGTTCGGCTTCGCCACCGCGATCGCCGTCGTCTCGGTGATGGCCACCGCGGTCACCCTCGTCCCGGCGCTCGCCGGTCTCGCCGGCCACCGCGTGCTGTCCCGCAAGGTCCGCAAGCACCGCGACCGTGTCGAGCGCGAGCCGCTGACGGCCCGCTGGGCCGCCCGCGTCGGCCGCCGCCCGCTGCCCTGGGCGGTCGCCGCCGTGGTCCTGCTCGGCACCCTCGCCGCGCCGTCGCTCGCGATGCGCACCTGGCCCCAGGACGCCAGCAGCTCCTCGAAGGAGCTGACCACCCGGCAGGCCTACGACCTCGTCGCCGCCGAGTACGGCGCCGGCGCCAACGGCCCGCTCTCCGTGGTCGTCGACCTCGACCGGATCCCGGCCGCCAACCTGGACGCGCTCGGCCGCACGGTCGCCGCGGTCGACGGCGTCGAGCGGGTCTTCCCGCCGGTCGTCTCCCCTGACGGATCCGTCGGCCTGCTCACCGCGGAGCCGTCGTTCGGCCCCACCGACGAGCGCGTCTCCGGCCTGGTCGACGACCTCCGCCGCGCGGTCCCCTCGGGCGTCGAGGTCACCGGCATGACACCGCTCTTCGCGGACATCGCGGACATGCTCGCCGGCCGGATCTGGCTGGTCATCGCCTTCGTCGTGGGCGTCTCGGTGCTGCTGCTGACGATGATGTTCCGCTCGGTGGTCGTCCCGCTCAAGGCGGCCGTGATGAACATGCTCTCCATCGGTGCGGCGTACGGCGTCCTGACGGCGGCGTTCCAGTGGGGCTGGGCCACCGAGCTGCTCGGTCTCGACCACGCGATGCCCGTGTCGAGCTGGGTGCCGATCCTGATGTTCGCGATCCTGTTCGGCCTGTCGATGGACTACGAGGTGTTCCTGCTCTCGCGGATCCGCGAGGACTGGCTCGCGACCGGCGACGCCCACGGCAGCGTGGTGCGCGGCCTGTCGTCGACCGGCCGGGTCATCTCCGCGGCCGCCGCGATCATGGTCGCCGTCTTCCTCGGCTTCGCCACCGAGACGGAGACCGTGGTGAAGATGCTCGGCTTCGGCATGGCCGTCGCGATCCTGCTCGACGCGACCGTCGTCCGGATGGTGCTCGTGCCGGCCACGATGGCGATGCTGGGCCGCTGGAACTGGTGGCTGCCCGGATGGCTGGACCGCCCTGCTGCCGACCATCGACGCCGAGGTCCACGACCCCGTGCTCCCGGTCGCGTCGGCGACCACCCCCGACCGTCACCCCGCCCGTACCCCCGCCGGCGTCTGAGGAGGACTGCCATGACCACCACTACGACCACGCTGACGCAGCTGCGGCTGCCCGGCCAGACGGCCGCACCGGAAGGCCCGGTCGACATGCTGCTGATGTACGTGATGCACCACGCGTTCCGCCGCGACCTGGCCGCCTTCAGCCAGGCGGTCCGGCTCACGCCGAGCCACGACCGCGCCACCTGGCGGGCGCTGGCGGACCGCTGGACGCTCTTCGCCGACGTGCTGCACCACCACCACAGCGGCGAGGACGCCGGCCTCTGGCCGGAGCTGCTGGAGCGGTCCGACGAGGCTGACCGCGCGACGCTGGAGGCGATGGAGGCGGAGCACGCCGAGATCGACCCGCTGCTCGAGGGCTGCGCGGCCGGGTTCGCGAGGCTCGCCGCGCACGACGACGAGGACGCCCGCCGGGCCCTGGCCGTCCGGGTCACCGCGACCCGCGAGAGCCTGGGCCGGCACCTGCGGCACGAGGAGTCCGACGCGATCGCGATCCTCCAGCGGGTGCTCACCCAGGCGGACTGGGACCGCATCGACGAGGAGCACTTCAAGAACGACGACATGCCGTTCTCGAAGATCGTCCGCATCGTCCCCTGGGTCGCGTACGGCGTCCCGCCGGAGCACCATGCCCGCATCTTCGGCACCGTGGGCCGGGCGTTCTGGGTGGTCTGGCTGGCCACGCGGGGGAGGTTCGCGCGCGGCGAGCGGCGCGCGTTCCGCTACCTCGACGCGCCGATCGCGCTGTGACACGGGGCGTGATCCTGACCTCCCGGGGAACAGGGAGGGTGCCACTTCGGGCCACGAGCCCGACAAAGCGGGAGGGAAGGGTCATGATCGACCTGAAGAGTCCACTCAAGAGCGCGACCGACCGAGACGCCTGGGCATCGCGCGGGTCGACGTTCGTCGCCAAGGTGCACGCGACCAAGCTGGTGTGGTTCCCACCGGAGCCGATGGGCGCCGGGACGAAGGCCGCCACAAGGGCGACCAAGGCGACGAAGAAGGCGACCGGCAAGGCGGCCGGCAGCGCGAAGAAGACGGCGGGCAAGGCCACCGGCAAGACCACGGCCGCAGCGAAGAAGTCGTCCGGCGGCACCAAGAAGGCGACGGCGACCGCGAAGAAGGCGACGGGCAGCCGGACGAAGAAGAGCTAGCCCCGGCCGCAGTCAGAAGCCGTACCGCTCCCGCTGGTCGAGCAGCCACTGCTCGACCGGCGGGATCCGCCAGGCCCGGCACAGCGCCAGGGCGTCGTCGGCGTGCCGGGCGGCCAGCGCGTGCTCGCCGGTCACGTGCGCGGCCAGGGCGAGGAACGAGTCGACCGGGCCGACCGCGCAGCCCGTGCCGCCGATCGCGAGCATGCCGGCCAGGGGCGTCAGCAGCTCGTAGGCCCGGGCGGCCAGGTCGCGGTCGTCGACGTAGGCGGCGGCCTCCGCGGCCAGCGCCCAGTTGAGCGAGGAGTACCAGCTCACGTCCGACAGGTCGGGCTCGTGCTCCGCGCGCCAGCGGCGGGCCTGGTCGAGGTCACCGGCGCGGCCGAGCAGGGAGATCGTGGCCGTGTCCGCCGGCAGCACGCCCTCGGTGGCGACGTACTCGATCAGCGGCACGATGGCGTCGTAGTCCCGCGCCCACATGCCGACCGACACGTGCGCGCCGAGGAGACCGTCGGCGGCCTGCTCCAGGCGGAGCTTCTGGGTGATCCCGGTGAGGTGGGCGAGGCGCTCCTTGGCCAGCTCGATGTCGCCGCGCATCGTCAGCCACGACACGTCGAGGGTGTCGAGCACCATCAGGGTGTAGTGGTCGCGCCGGCTCTCGGCCTCGTCGCGCACCTGCGCGCTCAGGGCATCGAGCAGGTCGACGTCGCCGAACTCCGACGCCGACAGGGCGACCAGCAGCCGGACCGAGGAGAGCAGCGTGCCGAGGCCGAGCGACTCGCCCAGGGTCAGCGCCTCGGTCCAGAGCTCGCGGCGTCGGACGGCCGTGCCGGGCCGCCACAGCGCCGTGCCCGCCTGGGTGAGGATCTGCACGATCAGCAGCGGGTCGCCCAGGCGGCGCGCCATCGCGACCGCCTCGCCGACGAGGGCGTCGCGCTCGGCGGGTGCGTCCTTCGCGTAGTAGAGCTCGCCGGCCAGGGCGAGCATCAGGCGGCAGCGCAGCGGGTCGTCGTCGGAGGGCAGCGCGTCGAGCACGTCGCGGAGGGTCTGCACCGAGAACGCGTCCACGCCGCCGTGCCGCGACGGCTGCCAGAGCGCGTCGGTGCTGGTGACCATCGCGATCTCGGCGGTGGCGACCACGTCGTCGAGCCGCTGCCCGACGGTGATGCCGCGGTGGGCGACGTCACGCAGCCGCACCCAGTCCCCGGCGGCGCGGACGGCGCGGGCGAGGTCGAGCAGCAGGTCGTACTCGTCGCGGGGCGTGGCCGTCGGGTCGTCGGGCAGCGTGGCGAGCGCCGCGTCGAGTGCGGTGACGGCCTCGTCGAAGGCCAGCACGCCCATCGCGACGGAGGCCGCCGTCCGGTCGGCGCGCCAGGCGTCACCGGCGTGGCCTGGCCCGGCCGCGTGCCAGTGGAGCGCCACCTCGCCGGCGCGGTCGGTGCGGCCGGCCAGGGCGTCGGCGACCCGGGCGTGCCAACGGGCGCGGCGGGTCCGGGACGTCCCGGCGTAGACGGTGTCGCGGACCAGGGCGTGCGCGAACCGGAAGCGTCCGACGCCGTCCTCGCGCACCAGGCCAGCCGAGATCGCCACGTCGAACGCGTCGAGCAGGTCGTCCTCGTCGTCGCCCGACGCGGCGCTCACCGTGGCCAGGTCGAAGTCGCGGCCCACGACGGCGGCCGTCACGAGCGCCTTCTGCGTGGCGTCGTCGAGCCGGGTGAGGCGACGGGACACGACGTCGGTGACGGCGTGCGGCGGGTCGGGCTCGGCGAGCAGCGTCGCGAGGTCGGCGTCCTCGTCGACGAGCCGGGCGTACTCGACCAGGAAGAACGGGTTGCCGTCGGTGCGCGCGCGCAACGCGTCGGCCTGGTCGGTCGACGGGCGGTGCGCCGAGACGGCGGCAACGATCTCGCCGACGTCGGCGGTGGCGAGGCCCGCGAGCGCGACGCGGGCGGCGTGCCGGCGGGACAGCTGCTCGGCGACGGTGGCGAGCGCTCCCTCGGGTGCCGGCTTGTCGCGCCACGTCGACACGACGACCAACGGCCCGGACGTCACGGACTCCAGCAGCAGACCGAGCACGCGCAACGACGACGCGTCCGCCCAGTGCAGGTCGTCGAGAAGCACCAGCAGCGGCCGAGCCGTCGCGGCGCCGGCGACCGCGCGCACGATGTCGTCCCAGACCCGGAACTGCGCGCCGGCGTCGGCGTGCAGCTCGCGACTCGCGTCGGGTGGCTCGGCGCCGATCGTGGCGAGCACCGAGACCCACGGCCACAGCGGGGGAGCGCCGTCGTCCTGCGAGCAGCGGCCGACCGCGACGCCCCAGTCGCGGTCGCGCGCGACGCCGGTCAGCTCGGCGAGCAGCCGGCTCTTGCCGATGCCCGGGTCGCCGACCACCGCGGCGAACCGCGGCGTCCCCGAGGCAGCCGCCTCGTCCAGCAGCGTCACCAGCACGCCGAGCTCGGCGTCGCGCCCGACCATCGGCCAGGGGCTGGTCGCCGCGGGCACGGCCGGGGTCACCGCCGGGCGGGTCGGCCGCACCGGGACGACCGCCTCCAGCGACGGGTCCTGGCGGAGCACGGCGGTCTGGAGGTCGCGCAGCTCGGGACCGGGCTCCAGGCCGAGCTCCTCGGCCAGGAGCTCGCGCACCTGGCGCAGCACGTCGAGCGCGTCGGCCTGCCGGCCGGACCGGGTCAGCGCGAGGGCGCGGAGCGCCCAGAGCCGTTCGCGCAGCGGGTACGACGTGGTCAGGCCCTCGAGCTCGGCGGCGACCGTCGCGTGCCGGCCCAGCGCCAGCGCGGCGACGGCGCGGTCCTCGAGCGCGACCAGGCGCAGCTCCTCCAGCCGGACCCGCTCGGCCACCGCCGCGGGCGCGTCCTCCAGCTCGCCGTACGGGGTGCCGCGCCACAGGCCGAGCGCGTCGTCGAGGTCGTCGATCACGCCCTCGAGCTCGGCAGGGGAGCGGCCCCCGGGTGGTCCGGCCGTGACGAGCGCCGGCGCGCCGAGGCGCTGGTGGCAGGCCCCGACCGCGGTGTCGAACCGGGCGGCGTCGAGGTCGGCCGCGTCGACGTGCAGGGCGTAGCCACCCGGCGCGGTGACCAGCACCGTCGCGGGAGCGCGGGCCGGGCGGCCCGGCTCCAGCGCGCGGCGCAGGCCGGCGACGTACCCCTGGAGGGTCGTCGCCCACTGCGCCGGGGGCGTGTCCGCCCAGAGCAGGTCCACGAGCGCGTCGGTGCTCACCGCGCGGCCGCGGTGCAGCGCGAGCGCCGCCAGGAGGGCGCGCTGCTTGGGGCTGCCGAGGTCGACCGCCGCCGCGTCGAGGCGCGCCTCGACGCCCCCGAGGACGGAGACCCCCACGCGCGCCACAGGCGCAGCCTAGGTGCGCCCGGCACTCCTCGCGTGGAAATCCGAACAGTCGAACAGATGTTCGATTACCGACGTACACTGGGAGCATGCCCGAGCTCGTCGCCCCGGCCGGCTGGCCGCGCCAGGTCCGGCCTCCCGGCGCTCCCGGCTGGGAGCACACCGCGGTCGCCTGGCTGCTGGACATCTGCCCGCCGGAGTTCCGGTCCTACCCGGTGCTGCGCCGGCACGACGTGGTCCTCGCGCGGTTCGCCGTGCTGCACGTCGAGGCCTGCCAGGCGGCGGTGCTGCGCGGGCTCAGCGAGGCGCGCGGGGTGCTGCGCGACGTGGCCGACCTCGACGCGGTCGAGGCGGCGGTCGAGACCTGGCAGACCGAGGCGGCGCGGCTCCTCGGCGAGCGCCGGGCGGTCGGCCTGGTCGAGGAGGCGCTGCGCGGGAAGCGGTTCGTCGCGCGGCTCTGACGCCGACCGGCGCGCCTTCGGTCCCGCGACGCCGGGCCGATCTAGCGTGCGCATGAAGAAACCCCCGGCACTAGTCCTGTCGGGGGTTCTTCACGTCGATTGAGGCTTCGACGAATACCTGGAGACTCCAGCGTACTCAGCGTGTGGTACGCCGGCGACCATTCGCGCCGAGCCTCGGCCCGGCGCGCTCCCGCCGGTCCGCCCGCGCCACGACCACGAACACCAGGGCCAGCACGAGCATCAGGACCAGCACGAGAGCGGTCATGCGCTCACCTCCACATCCGGCACCTTAGGAAGGGCACGAAGCCGGCACATGGCCCGGACGGGTGGTCCTCGGCCGGTCGTCGCGCTGGTTCGCGAGGGTTGTCCGGATTGTCCGGCCGGCCGGTCACGGGACGGTCACGACCCGCGCCGCCCACGGCGCCCGCCGGATTGGCTAGCGTGACGGTGTGGACGCCTTCGACATCGCCGACTGGAGACGTCGCGTCTTCGCCCTGTACTCCGCGGTCCGCGCTGCGCACGACCCCGCCGCCGGGCACGCGCTGTGGCGCGAGGGGCGCGACGCCCTGATGGCGACCCATCCCGCGTCGCCGCTGTCGGAGGAGGACCGGGCCGGGTTCGACGGGCTGCCGGTCGCCGACTACGACCCCGCGTGGCGCTTCGACGCCGAGGTGCGGCTCGGGGACGGCGAGGTCTGGGAGGCGACGACCGGCACCGACGGGACCGTGGTGTTCGAGCGCTTCGGCGTCGCCGAGCTCCCTGGTGTCGGGACCCTCGACGTGTGGCGGCTGACGTCGTACGCCGGCGGGCTGTTCGTGCCGGTGAAGGACCCGGGCCCGAGCTACGGCGGCGGACGGTACGTCGTCGACACGGTCAAGGGTGCCGACCTCGGCCTCGGCGACGGGCGGCTCGTGATCGACCTGAACTTCGCCTACAACCCCTCGTGCGCCTACGACCCGATGTGGGCCTGCCCGCTCGCCCCGATCGGGAACCGGCTCGACGTGCCGGTGCCGGTGGGGGAGCTGGCACGCTGACCGCTCGTCCGTGTCGCTAGCCCGCCTCGACCAGCTCGAGGTCCAGCCAGCGGGCGAGGTCCTCGATCTCCCGGCGCACGTCGGCTCGCATCCGCTTGGTCCACGGCCCGTCCTCGTGGACCGCGTCGACCACGAGGACCCCGCCCTTGCGGTCGCTGGTGGCGTCGAGCTTCCCGACGAGCTGGTCGCCGTGCAGGATCGGCATGGCCCAGTAGCCCCAGCGCCGCTTGCTGACGGGCTTGTACATCTCGAGCTGGTAGTCGAACTCGAACAGCTCCTCCATCCGCCGGCGGTCGTAGACGAGCCGGTCGAGCGGCGAGAGCAGCGCTGCGCGCCCGATGAAGCCGTCGGGGCTGCCGAGGCCGTCGAGGTACGTCGGGTCGACGCGCCAGGTGCCCTTGACGCCCTCGACCACCGCCGGCTCGCCGGCCTCGCCCACGTCGTTGGGCTCGGCGGGGGCAGCGGGGGCGCGGCCGCGGGCGACGCCGAGGGCGCGCAGCCGCTTGCAGTCGCGAAGCCTCCGGGCCTCGTCCTCGTCCGGGGCGGGGTCGTCGGGGTAGATCCGCTCGGCGAGGTCCCACAGCCGCTCGCGGCCCTCGCGCCCGGATGCCGCGACCTCGCCGCGCTGCACCATGAAGCCGAGCAGCTTCTCGACGTTGCGGTTGTTGGTCCACCCGCTCGACCGCCACGGGCGGACCGTGGTGTCGGGCAGCGCCCGGAGGGGGAGCGGCCCGTCGGAGCGCAGCAGCTCGAGGATGTCGAGGCGGCAGGCGTCGTTGTCGTGCACCCAGGCCGCGATGTCGTGCTGCCACTCCTTGAGCCGGCCGCTGCCGGGCCAGGCCGCCATCTCGGCGCGGTACAGCGCGAGGTCCTCGGGCGGGCGGATCATCCCGTCGAGCTCGAGCAGCGCCTGGGTGTCGATCGCGTCGCGCAGCTCGGCGGCGTCGTAGCCCTGCCCGAGGCGGCACCAGAGCACGAGGTCGGCGCTCGGCGCCACCGCGGCCGTCGGGTCGTTCTGCACCAGCCCGAGATGCCGGACGACCTCGAACAGGTCCCCCGGACGGTCGGCGTCCAGCAGCTGCGCGCGCACGGCGACGCGACGCGCGTCCTGGCGGGACAGCTGGTGCGGGGTCGTCACACGGCGAGACTAGGGGTGCCAACCGACACCTCGTGCCGCAGCGCGCGGTCGAGGTCGCGGAAGAAGCAACCGGTGAAGTGCCCGCCGGCCACGGTCAGCGCGGCCCGCCCGAGCCGGCTCACCAACCCGCCGACCGTCGCCTCCGCGTCGTACCGGAGCGTGGTCGAGCAGTGGCCCGGCGTGTCCAGCAGCCGCACCCGGAGGTCGACGCTCAGCCGGCCGCAGCGGCCCTTGGCCTCGACGCGCACCCGCAGGTCGGAGCCGTCCCGGACGTCGGTGATGGAGAACGTCCCGCGGTAGCTGTCGGCCATCGGCCCGACGCGGGCGGCCAGGGTGGCGGCGTAGACGCCACCCGTGAGCGGGCGCATGTCCTCGCAGCCGGTGATGATCTCGCGCAGCACGTCCCGGTCGTGCAGTGCCGCCCAGACGCGGGTGGCCGGTGCCTGCACCTGGCGCTCTCCCTGGAACCGCATGGCCGTCTCCCCCTCTCCCGAGACTCGCGTCGATGAGTCCTAGGAGACCGCGGAGTGCAGGTTTGATACATCCCCCAGGCGACCGAGATCTGGGCGCGTCGCCTCCCCCGTACGGAGGATCCCGCCTCAGCCCCTGCGCGGACGCGACTAGCCTCGCAAGGGGGCCGGACCGGACCGGGCGCCCGACTGAGCAGCAGGGAGCCGCGCATGACGACACCGGCGACGCACGCTGTGCTGGACGGGCTGGAGGCGGTCCGCGGCTGGCAGGAGGAGCTCTACCGCGACCTGCACGCCCACCCCGAGCTGTCGCACCGGGAGACGCGGACGGCTGCCCTGGTCGCGGAGCGGCTGCGCACCTTTGACTGCGAGGTCCACGAGGGCGTCGGGGGCACCGGGGTGGTCGCGGTGCTCCGCAACGGGGACGGCCCGACCGTCCTGCTGCGCGCCGACATGGACGCGCTGCCGGTGGCCGAGGCCACCGGCCTCCCGTACGCCAGCACCGTCACGACGGTCGACCCCGACGGGGCCGAGGTCCCGGTGATGCACGCCTGTGGTCACGACGTGCACGTGACCTGCCTGCTGGGGGCGGTCGGGCTCCTGGCCGACGCGCCGGGCGCCTGGCGCGGCACCCTGGTTGCCGTCTTCCAGCCCGGGGAGGAGGTCGGCGACGGTGCCCGCCGGATGGTCGACGACGGTCTCGTCGACCTGGTCGGCGGCGTCGACGTGGCGCTGTGCCAGCACGTCCTCCCGCTCCCGGCCGGCCGGGTCGGCACCCGCTCGGGGCCGGTGCTGACCGCCGCCGACAGCCTGCGCATCACGGTGCACGGGCGGGGTGCGCACGGGTCGATGCCGCACGCCGCCGTCGACCCGGTCGTCCTCGCGGCGATGATCGTGGTCCGGCTGCAGACGGTCGTGTCCCGCGAGACCCGCCCGGGCGAGCCGACTGTGCTGACCGTCGGCAGCGTGCAGGCCGGCACGAAGAGCAACGTCATCCCCGACCGGGCGACCCTGCTGGTGAACGTGCGCACCTACGACGAGGGCACCCGTGCCGCGGTGCTGGGCGCGATCGAGCGCATCGTCCGCGCCGAGTGCGACGCGTCGGGCAGTCCCCGGCCCCCCGAGATCGAGCTGTTCGACCGCTTCCCCGTCACCGACAACGACCCCGCGGTCACCGAGCGGGTGGCCGCTGCGTTCACCGCTCACTTCGGTCAGGCGGCGGTCGAGCTGGCGCAGCAGTCGGCGAGCGAGGACTTCAGCGACCTCCCACGCGCGTTCGGCGTCCCGTACACCTACTGGGGGATCGGCGGCACCGACCCCGTCCTGTACGGCGAGGCGGAGGCACGCGGCCGCGTGTCGCAGGAGGTCCCGGTGAACCACTCGGCGCTGTTCGCGCCCGTCCTGCAGCCCACCCTCGACACCGGGACCGCCGCGATGACGGTGGCGGCGCTGGCCTGGCTGGGGGAGTCTGCCGCCGGCTGACGGCACGAGCCGCCGGCTAGCCTTGCGACCTCAGGTCGTGGTGGTCCCGGCCGGCGCCTCCATGAGGCCCAGCTGGACGAGCAGGTCGAGCTGGTCGAAGTAGAAGTCGTGGCGCACGATGCGGCCGTCGCGGACGGTGGCCACGTCCGCAGCGCGCACGCGCACCTGCTTGCCGGTCGGGGGAACCGTCTGGCCGTCGGGCAGTGTCATCGGCTCGGTGTTCGTGCCGACGAAGTCGCCCTGGTCGATGGCGCAGTCGGCCGTCTCGTGCTCGAGCAGCGGCACGTACTCCCGGTCCGTGAACGATCCGACGAACGACTGGTTCCACTCGATGAAGCGGTCGATGCCGTGCAGCTCCCCCTCGTCCGGCGTGGTCGCGACCACGTCCGGTGCGTAGATGTCTCGCAGCGCCGCGAGATCACCGGTGAGGACCGCTTCGGTCGCGCGGTTCATGAGGTCACGTGGCTGTCCCATCGGACACCTCCTGGAAGGGTCGAGTCCGTAGGTCGACGTGGTTTCCGGTCGGACCTCGGTCAGAGCGACCGGTCGACCTGCTCCGAGTCAACGCTCCGGTCCTCTCGACGCCCATAGCCCGACCGGGTGGATCGCCGTCGCCGCTCCGAGCGCCGGGGTCGGAGCCGGGGTCAGCGCAGGGCCAGCGAGCCGGACACGTCGGGCTCCCACGGCAGGGTCGCGTCGTCGGCGATCCGCCGGTCGAGCGCGGCGGCCACGTCCTCGGGCCAGGGAGCGGTCCGGCGCGTCTCCATGTCGATGTGGAGGAGGATCTCCTCCATCACGAAGCTCAGCCGCCGGTGCGACTCGTCGAGCAGGTAGACGAGGGCGTGCGCGGCCCGCTCGGCGCGGCCGAGGAGGCGGACGCGGGCGGACATCCGGTCGCCGGTGCGCAGCTCGGCGAGGTAGGTCAGGTGGTGCTCCGCGGAGAAGCACGCGTGCCCGCTGGCCGGCCAGTTCTGCGGGATCCCCACACCCACGAGCGCCTCGTCCAGCCCCTCGCTGGCGATGCCCGTGTAGTGACGCACGTTGAGGTGCCCGTTGACGTCCTCGAACGCGATGGGCACGGGCTGCTCGGCGTACGCCGGCAGGGGAGCGAGCTGGTCGTAGGTCGGGTGGGGTGCAGTCACGGGCGTGACCCTACCGGGCGCTCCTGCGCTTGAATGTCGCCATGTCCTCCGACGCGTGGCTCACCGACCGGCTCGACCTCGAGGGCTACCTCGGGCGGCTCGGCGTCGCCGCTCGGGAGCCGGGGCGCGCGGCGCTGGACGAGCTGCACGAGGCGCACGTCCGCGCGTTCACCTTCGACAACATCGACGTCCTGCTGGGCCGTCACCCGGGGGTCTCGCTCGACGCCGTCCAAGGGAAGTTCGTCGGGCGCGGGCGGGGCGGCTACTGCTTCGAGCACACGACGATCTTCTCCGCGGCCCTGCAGCGCCTCGGCTACGAGGTGCGCCGACACCTGGGCCGGGTCGGCGACCCCGACGCCGGCACCCAGCAGGGGCGGACGCACATGGTGGTGGAGGTGGTGCTGGACGGCCAGCGCCTCCTGTGCGACCCCGGCTTCGGGATGAGCCTGCTCCGGCCGATCCCGCTGGCGGACGGCGCCGAGGACGACTACCTGCCGGGCTGGCGCTACCGCCTCCGTCGTACGCCGGCCGGCGACTGGGCTCTCGACCGGCTCCGCGAGGACGGCTGGGAGGTCACGCACACCACCGACGAGCTGGAGGTGAAGCCGGTGGACGTGGTGATCGGCCACCACTACACGAGCACGTTCCCCGGCTCGCACTTCCGCAGCGGCCTGATCCTGACCAAGCACCTGCCCGGCCGTCACGTCACCGTCACGCACGAGGCGCTGACGGTCCGGGCGCCGGGGGAGCCGACCGAGCACCGGCCGCTGCGGGACGGGGAGGTCGAGGAGTGGCTCGACGTGCTCGACGTACCCCTGACGGACGACGAGCGCGCGCAGCTCCTCACGAAGCTGCGCGCGCTCGGTCAGTAGGTCAGTACGCCCGCGTGTGGTTGTTCCAGACGAAGTCGAAGTGCGCGTTGTACTGGGCCCAGATGTCGCCGCGCGGGATCTTGAGGGTGACCTCGTCGTTGAGGAACGACAGGCCGGACCAGTTCTCGGAGCCGGTCCAGACGATCTTCTGCGGCTGACCGTTCCAGGTGCCGTTGATGATCATCCACTTCTCGTGGGTGAAGCGCTCCCAGCGGGTCTCGCCGAAACCGGTGTCGGGGTTGTCGTCGAGGTCCATGTCGGCGGAGCGGATCGGGATGCCGGCGCCCTTGAGGGTCTGCTTCACGCCCTGGCTGGGCTGGGACAGGATGGCGCGGATGTCGCAGCCCTGCTTCTTCAGCTGGGCCATCTTCTTGGCGATGAACTTGCCGCGGTCGCCGACCCAGGCGTACATGATCACGCGGATCTGCGTGCCGCCCGCGCAGGACACCTTGTTGAGGCGGCGGTAGACCGGGTCCTGCTTGCCGCGGCGGACGACGGCGCCGAACTCGCTGACGATGTCGCCGTTGACGAACTTCCGGTAGACCCGCTTGACCCGCTTGTCCTCCGCGAGCTGGCGGTGGATGAGGGAGTAGTCGTGGAACATCCCCGAGCGGTTGGCCTGCGTGAACAGGTCGTTGAAGTGCGTGCGGGCGGCGTACCGCGAGATGTTCGTGGAGCCGACCATCACGACGTTCTTCGCCTCACCGGTGTCGGAGAAGAGGTAGAACTTCATGTGCTGGTTGCCGGCGCCCTTGCGGCACGACTGGAAGCACACCTTGAGGTAGCTCGGGTCGGGGTACTTCGTCTCGCCCTTCTCCTTGTTGCGCTTGTGGCAGGCGTCCTTGAAGTGCGGGTCGATGTTGCTGCCCAGGTAGTTGCGCAGCCGCTTGGTCGTCCTCGAGATGAAGTTGTCGTTGATGACCATCTGCACGGCGACGCCGCGCTGGCAGGCGTCGATCAGGGCGTTGGTGATGTCCGCGCGGCTGTGGGAGTACGTCGCGATCCGGATGATCGAGCCCTTTTCGGCGGACTGGATCGACTTGCGGATGTGGACCATCGAGACGTTCTCGGCCGCCCGGTCGCCGTACGGGTCGTTGAAGCGGGCACCGGTGCCGGGCGTGTACGCGAACGCGGCGCCCACACCCAGCGTGGTCGTCGCGAGCAGCATGCTCAGCAGGACGATGATCGACTTCTTGGTCACGGAGCGACCCCCGGGATTGTTGGGCCCCGTACCGGGACCGGTCTGCACGATGACCGGTAGACCCTAACCGAAGCCCCGGACGGGCCCCGCATCGAGGAGGTCACATCCCGGTCACGGCGTCGTGCGTCAGAGGCGACGGGTGCGCTTCGTCCACAGGAACTCGAAGTGCCGGGCGTAGTCCTCGTGCGCCTTCTGGCGCGGGATCATGATCGTGACCTCGTCGTTCACCTCGGACTTGTCCGACCAGTTCTCCGAGCCGGTCCACACCACCCGCATGGGCACGCCGGCGTAGGTCCCGTTGAGCGTCATCCACTTCTCGTGGGTGAAGTGCTCCCAGGGCGTGTCGTCGAAGCCGGTCTCCTTGTCCTTGTCGGTGTCGAGGTCCGCGCTGCGCATGGCGACGCCGCCGCGCCGCAGGATCCGCTTCACGACGGTGCCGGCCCCGCTGAGGATCGCCCGCACCTCGCAGCCGGCCCGGTCGAGCTGGGCGGCCTTCTGCGCGAGGTACTGGCCGCGCACGCCGACCCAGGCGTACATCATCACGCGGATCACGGTGTGGCCGTTCTTGCCGTAGCCCGGCTGGGCGGCGCAGTCGACCTGGTTCAGCCGCAGCCAGATCGGGTCGTTCTCCTTCTGGATGCGCGGCACGATCGCGCCGAACTCCGAGACCAGGTTGCCGTCGACGACGACCACGTGCGGCTCGGCGACCGGGATGTCCTGCGCGAGCTGGTTGTGGATCATGCTGTACGCCTGGTATGTCGTCGGCTTGTCCACCATCGTGAACAGGTCGTTCCAGTGCGTGCGCGCGGCGAACCCGGTCAGGTTCGTCGAGCCCACCATCACGACGTTGCGCGCGGAGCCGGTCTGCGAGAACAGCAGGAACTTCATGTGCTGGTTGCCCAGCGGCCGGTTCAGCCGGCAGGCGCCCGCGCAGATCCGGACGAAGCTCGGGTACGCCCACGGCTGCGCGAACTTCTCGGGGTCCCGGGGGTTGCAGCCGTCGTCGAAGCGCGGCGCCATGCTGGTGCCGAACTGCTTGCGCATCGTCCGGGTCTGGCCCGACGTCCAGTTGTCGTTGAGCACGATCTGGATGGCCACCTTGCGCTTGCACGCGGCGAGCAGCGACTTGGTGACGTCCGGCCGGTCGAGGGAGTACATCGCGATCCGGATCAGGGAGTGCTTCGGGGACTTGTTGATCGCCTTGATGATGTGCTTCATCGTGCGGTCCTGGGCCTCGCGCTGGCCCATCGGGTCGTTGAACATCGCCCCTGTGGGCGGCTCCCACGCGTTGGCAGCGGACAGCGTCCCGCCACCGACGAGCACGACCGCCGTCAGGACGACGGCAAGCAGCTTCTTCACGAAAGATCCCCCAGGAGCACGGTCAGCCAGAGCGGCACGGTTCAGCACCGGAACAAAGTAAAGGGTTTGCGCCCGGTTCGCGCGGAAATGCGCAAGACCCGCGTGTGACGTACCTGTCGCCGCGGCTCGAGAGCACCCCGGCGGCCTCGGCGGGTACGGCGGCCGCGAAGCACCCGTAGACTCGAACGCCGTACGACACCCTGACGCCCGACTCCCCGGGAGGCCCTCGGATGGGACAGCTGGACCGGATCTCCGGCCCACGTGACCTGCGCGACCTCGACGACGCCGAGCTCGACGAGCTGGCGAGCGAGATCCGCGACCGTCTGGTCACCACCTGCTCCCCGCGCGGCGGCCACCTCGGCCCCAACCTCGGCGTCGTCGAGCTCACCCTCGCGATCCACCGGGTGTTCGACTCCCCGCACGACCGCGTCCTCTTCGACACCGGCCACCAGGCCTACGTGCACAAGATGGTCACCGGTCGCGCCGGCCGGTTCGACACGCTGCGCACCGAGGGCGGCCTGTCCGGCTACCCGAGCCAGGCGGAGTCCGAGCACGACATCGTCGAGAACTCCCACGCCTCCACGGCGTTGTCCTACGCCGACGGCCTGGCCAAGGCGTACGCCATCCGCGGGGAGGACCGCTACGTCGTCGCCGTCGTCGGCGACGGCGCCCTGACGGGCGGGATGTCGTGGGAGGCCCTCAACAACATCGCCGCGGACGACACCCGCAAGCTCGTCATCGTCGTCAACGACAACGGTCGCTCCTACACCCCGACCGTCGGCGGTCTCGCCAAGCACCTCGCGACGCTGCGCACCAGCCCGCGCTACGAGCAGCTGCTCGACCTCGTGAAGAGGCGGCTGAACGGCGTCCGCGGCGTCGGCCCTGCGGTGTACGACGCCCTCCACGCGGTGAAGAAGGGCATGAAGGACGCGCTCGCGCCGCAGGGCCTGTTCGAGGACCTCGGCCTCAAGTACGTCGGCCCGATCGACGGCCACGACCGCGAGGCCGTCGAGCAGGCGCTCACCCAGGCGAGGCGGTTCGGCGGCCCGGTGATCGTGCACGCCATGACCCGCAAGGGCTTCGGCTACGACGCCGCGGAGCGGCACGAGGCCGACCAGTTCCACTCGCCCGGGCCGTTCAACGTCGAGACGGGCGAGGAGTCGCCCAAGGGCCGGATCTGGACGGACGTGTTCGCCGACGAGATGGTCGAGCTCGGCCGCGAGCGCGAGGACGTCGTCGCGATCACCGCGGCGATGCTGCACCCGGTCGGGCTGCACAAGTTCGCCGCGCAGCACCCCGAGCGCACCTTCGACGTGGGCATCGCCGAGCAGCACGCCGCCACCTCGGCCGCCGGCCTCGCCCTCGGCGGGCTGCACCCGGTGGTCGCGGTCTACGCGACGTTCCTCAACCGGGCCTTCGACCAGGTGCTGATGGACGTCGCGCTGCACAGGTGCGGCGTCACGTTCGTGCTGGACCGCGCCGGCGTCACCGGCGACGACGGCGCCAGCCACAACGGCATGTGGGACATGTCGGTGCTCCAGGTCGTCCCCGGCCTGCGGATCGCGGCCCCGCGCGACGCCACCCGGCTGCGCGAGGAGCTGCGCGAGGCGGTCCAGGTCGACGACGCTCCGACCGTCGTCCGGTTCCCCAAGGGACCGCCCAACGACGACGTGCCCGCGATCGACCGGGTCGGCGGCTGCGACGTCCTCGTCCGCAGGGGCGCCAAGGACGTGCTGGTCGTCGGGGTCGGCTCGATGGCGGCCACCTCGGTCGAGGTGGCCGAGCGGCTCGGCGACCAGGGCCTCGGCGTCACGGTCGTGGACCCCCGCTGGGTGAAGCCGGTCGACCCGGCGCTCGTCGACCTCGCGCGCGAGCACCGGCTCGTCGTGTGCGTCGAGGACAACGGCGTCGTGGGGGGCGTGGGCTCGGTCCTGCTGCAGACGCTCAACGAGCAGGGCGTCACCACGCCGGTGCGGCTGTTCGGCATCCCGCAGCGCTTCCTCGAGCACGCCAAGCGCGCCGCGATCCTCGAGCAGACCGGGCTCACCGCGCAGTCGATCGCCCGCTCACTGATCGAGCAGCTCGCCGAGGGAGTGGACCGGTCCACGCGGGTTGGCTCGTCAAAGTAAAGGTCACGTGGGAAGGTTCGACGCATGAGCGTGTTCCGCACGAAGTCCGTCGAGCAGTCCATCGCCGACACCGACGAGCCCGACCACAGCCTCCGCAAGAGCCTCGGCGCTCTCGACCTCATCGTCTTCGGAGTCGGCGTCATCATCGGCGCCGGCATCTTCGTGCTCACGGGCACGGTCGCCGCGTCCAACTCCGGCCCCGCGATCGCGCTCTCGTTCGTGATCGCCGGCGTCGCCTGCGCGCTCGCGGCGCTCTGCTACGCGGAGTTCGCCTCGACCGTGCCGGTCGCGGGCAGCGCCTACACCTTCTCGTACGCGACGTTCGGCGAGCTGGTCGCCTGGATCATCGGGTGGGACCTGGCCCTGGAGTTCACGATCGGCTCGGCCGCGCTGGCCACCGGGTTCTCCGGCTACCTGCAGAAGCTGCTGGCAGGCACACCGTTCGAGGTCCCGACCGCGCTGGCGTCGGCCGAGGACGGACTGGTCAACCTCCCGGCCGTCGTGATCTCGCTGCTGGTCATGCTCGTGCTGATCCTCGGCATCAAGCTCTCCAGCCGCATCAACCAGGTCGTCGTGGCGATCAAGCTCGTCGTCGTGGCGGCCGTCATCGTCGTCGGCGCCGCGCACGTGCAGGTCTCCAACTACTCGCCGTTCATCCCGCCGTCGAAGCCCGCCGAGGAGTCCTCCGGTGGCTGGACGTCGCTGCCGCTCATCACGACGCTGCTCGGGCTGGAGCCGGCCGTCTACGGCATCGCCGGCGTGATCGCCGGTGCGGCGGTGGTGTTCTTCGCGTTCATCGGCTTCGACGTCGTGGCCACCACGGCCGAGGAGGCCCGCAACCCGCAGAAGGACGTGCCGATCGGCATCCTCGGGTCGCTCGCCATCGTGACGTTCCTCTACATGGCGGTCAGCCTGGTGATCACCGGCATGCAGAGCTACACCGAGATCGACCCCAACGACGCGGCGCCCGTCGCGACCGCGTTCGAGTCGGTCGGGATCGACTGGATGGGCACCCTCGTCTCGGTCGGTGCCTGCATCGGTCTCACCGTCGTGGTGATGATCCTGATGCTGGGCCAGACCCGCGTCGCCTTCGCGATGTCGCGGGACGGCCTGCTGCCGTCCTCGCTGTCGAAGGTGCACCCTAAGTACGGCACGCCGGCCCGGATGACCGCCATCACGGGCGTCGCGGTCGCCGTGATCTCCGGCTTCGTCGGGCTGGAGACGCTGGCCCACC
This sequence comes from Nocardioides iriomotensis, assembly GCF_004168035.1. Lineage (GTDB taxonomy): Bacteria > Actinomycetota > Actinomycetes > Propionibacteriales > Nocardioidaceae > Nocardioides_B > Nocardioides_B iriomotensis. Next base: position 283,504 of record NZ_SDPU01000022.1, read on the forward strand.
TGGTCAGCATTGGCACGCTGTTCGCGTTCGTGCTGGTCAGCGTCGGCGTCCTCGTGCTCCGGCGCACCCGTCCCGACCTGCCGCGGTCGTTCCGCACCCCGGCCGCCCCGCTGGTCGCGCTGCTCTCGGTCGTGATGTGCGTCTACCTGATGCTGAACCTCACGGGCGAGACGTGGGTGCGGTTCCTCATCTGGATGGTCATCGGGTTCGTCGTCTACTTCGGCTACAGCCGCCGCCACAGCCGCCTGGGTGAACGCCAGGCGGCCGGGGCCGAGCAGCCGCGGGGAACCTAGCGGCACATCCGGCGAGGGAGGGGCGATGGCGCTCGAGCGCTTCACTCGATGGCTCTATCGCAACGGCCGACCGAACATCCTGGCGCGGGCCCTCAACGCCGTGTGGGCGCGTGTCTTCGCGACCGGCCGGACGCCCTGGCCGGTCGCGACCCTGGAGGTCCTGGGCCGCACGTCCGGCAGGCCGGTCAGGCTGCCGGTCGTCGTCGCCGACCTCGACGGCGAGCGGTACCTCGTGTCCATGCTGGGCGAGAACACCAACTGGGTCCGCAACGTCCGCGCTGCCGGCCACCGGGCCGTGCTGCTCCACGGTCGCCGCACGGACGTCCGCCTCGACGAGGTTCCGATTGAGGAGCGCGCGCCGATCATCAAGCGCTACTGCGAGGTCGCCACGAGTGGGCGGGTGCACATCCCCGTCGACCCCCGCGCACCCGTCTCGGAGTTCGAGGAGATCGCGCCCCGCTACCCGGTCTTCCGCGTGGTCCCCCTGAGCTGAGCGGGGGGCGTCGGCATCCGACCGCCGCAGCAGGGGCGACCACGTCGGACCCCTCGGCCCGAGCCTCGTCAGGCGTCGATGGTCGACATGTCGCCGTACCGGTCGCCGACCACGGCGTCGCGCGGGACGGCCTCGTCGAGCCGGGTGAGGTCCTTCTCCTCGAGCGTCACGGCGGCGGCGCCGACGTTCTCCTCGAGGTACGTCACCCGCTTGGTGCCCGGGATCGGCGCCACGTCGTCGCCCTGGGCGAGCACCCAGGCGAGCGCGAGCTGACCGGGGGTCGCGTCCTTCTCGGCCGCGATCTCGCCGATCCGCTCGACCAGCGCCAGGTTGGCGTCGAGCGCGTCACCCTGGAAGCGCGGGAAGTACGCCGACGTGCGGGAGTCGCCGACCTCCAGGTCGGACGACGAGCGGATCCTGCCGGTCAGCAGGCCGCGTCCGAGCGGGGAGTAGGGGACCAGGCCGATCCCGAGCTCGCGCAGCACCGGGAGGATCTCGTCCTCGAGGTCCCGGGTGAACAGGGAGTACTCCGTCTGGAGCGCCGTGATCGGGTGCACGGCGTGCGCACGCCGGATGGTCTCCGGGGAGGCCTCCGAGAGGCCGAGGTGACGGACCTTGCCGGCCTCGACGAGCTCCTTCATCGCGCCGACGGTCTCCTCGATCGGAACGGTCTTGTCGACGCGGTGCTGGTAGTAGAGGTCGATGTGGTCGACGCCGAGCCGCCGCAGCGACGCGTCGGCGGCCTTGCGGACGTAGTCAGGCTTGCCGTTGATGCCGAGCCGCTCGCCGTTCTCGCCGCGCTCGTTGCCGAACTTGGTGGCGAGCTGGACCCCGTCGCGACGGCCGGCGATCGCGCGGCCGACGAGCTTCTCGTTGGTGAACGGGCCGTACATGTCGGCGGTGTCGAGGAAGGTCACACCGAGCTCGAGGGCGCGGTGGATGGTGGCGATCGCGGTCTCCTCGTCGCGGCCGCCGTAGAACTCCGACATGCCCATGCAGCCGAGACCCATCGCCGAGACGGTCAGGGCGTGGTCGCCGGAGCCGAGGGTGCGGGTGCCGACCGGGGCGGGCTGAGCGGTGCTGGTGTCAGTCATGCCCTCCACCGTGCCCCTTCGAGCGCGCTCTAAGTCAACCCGGCCTGGCCGATCTGCTCGAGCCGGTCGACGTAGATCCCGATCTTGCGGTCGATCGCGCCCAGGTGCTCCTGGGTCTGCGCGAGCTGGGCGAGCACCCGCTGCCGGTGGTCGCGCAGCAGGGTGAGCCGCTCGACCTCGTTGCCGTCACCCTCGCGGACCAGTGCGGCGTACCGCCGCACGTCGCGGATCGGCATGCCCGTCGCGCGGAGCCGGGTGATCAGGTCGATCCAGGTGAGGTCCCGGTCGGTGTAGCGGCGGTGGCCGCTGGCCGACCGGCCGACCTCGCGGAGCATCAGTCCGTCGCGCTCGTAGTAGCGGAGGGTGTGCGCGGTCAGCCCGGTCAGCTCGGCGGTCTCGGCGATGGAGTAGGTGCGCGGGGCGGTGTCGACGGAGCTCACCGCACCATCCTCACCCTTGGAGTGCGCTCGAAGTCAAGGTCAGTCGAGCGGTTCGCCCACCGGCAGCGCGAACGACCCCTCGGCGATCTCCTCCGACGCCTCCGTCGTACAGCCGCCCCCGACGTCGCAGGTCATCAGGTCGGCCGGGTAGGGGCCGTCGCCCTCGATGCTCGTGAGGCCGTAGACCATCAGCGTGTCGTCGTCCACCCAGGCGTAGCCGACGGCGTAGGGGTAGGAGCCCAGGCCGGGGGACAGGTCCTCCCCGGTCCGGGTGTCGTGCACCGCGATGAAGTCGTCGTTCTCGGAGGCCAGGTAGCGCCCGTCGGGCGAGAGCACACCGTGGCTCGCCGCCGAGAGGATCCGTGCGTCGGGCTCGATCGTGTCTCCGACAGCCAGCCCCCACGCGTCGCCGCGCTGGACGTAGTAGGCGATCCGCCCGGCCGCCACGTCGACGATGTCCGTGATCGCGGGGTCCGCCTTGGTGGCCGGGTCCTCGAACGGCTCCTGGACCCAGAGGGTGCTCGCCCCACCGCCGCCGAGGTCCTGTCGCACGAACGTGTCGCCCTGCTTCCAGTACGCCGCCGTACCGTCGAGACCCATCACCCGCTCCGTCTCCCAGCGGTTGTCGTCGGGGTCGGCGTCGACCCGGGTGACGACCTCGTCCGCCGCGGTGTCGTAGACGACGTACGCCGGGGACCGGCCGTCCTCCCGCGGCGTCGTCCAGGCGACCAAGGGGCCGCTGTCGTCGGCGACGAGGTAGCCGCCGTCGGCCCGCCCGATCTCGCGGTTGTTGCTGCCGTCGAACAGCCGGACGGTCCCGTCCGGCGAGGTCCACACGAAACCGTCGTCGGTCTGCAGATAGGAGCGCACCGTGCGGCCCATGTCGAACGTCTGCCCGCCCCAGTGGATCGTCGACCCCTGGGCCCAGGACAGCTCGCGTGCCGCGAACGGGTTCGTGGCGGGGGCGAGTGCCGGGTCGTCGCCCAGCAGCCGGGGGACGGCGAGCCCGGTGACGGCCACGGTGGCGGCCACGGCCGCGGCGGCCAGGCCGGCCAGTGTCCGGCCGCGGCGGACTCGTCGGTCGCCCCCGGCGATGATCGCGTCGACGTCGAGCTGCGGTGTGCCGGCGCGCTCGGCGCGCTCGTGCATCACGTCGTTCAGCAGACCGGTCATCGGGTCACCACCAGGGCGTCGAGGGGGAGGGGCTCGGACGTGCTGCCGAGCCGGGTGCGAAGGGTCTTGAGGGCCGTCGAGACCTGGCTCTTGACGGTGCCGACCGCGCAGCCCATGGCCGCGGCGGTCTGTGCCTCGGTGAGGTCCTCGTAGTAGCGGAGCACGACGGCGGCGCGCTGGCGGGCCGGCAGCTGCTGCAGCGCCGCCCACACCCACGCGCGGGTGTCGTTGTCGCCGATGGGGTCGCCGTGGGCGGCGCGGTCGGGGAGTGTCTCGTGCGGCTGCTCGTGCCACGACCGCTTGCGCCGCCACGAGATGGCGGTGGTCGTGATCGCCTTGCGCGTGTAGGCCTCGGCGTTCGCGACCTCGCGCAGCCGCGGCCACGCGACGTACGTCTTGGTCAGCGCCTCCTGGAGCAGGTCCTGGGCCAGCGCGTGCTCGCCGACCATGAGGTAGGCCGTGCGGTGCAGCGCCGCGGACCGTGCCGCGACGAACTCGGCGAAGGCGTCGCGCCGCCCGGCGTCTCGCGCTGGCATCCGTCCCCCTGTTCCCCGGGTCGCCCGTCGACCCGCCTGCACCCTAGACGCGGTGGGACCGCCGAATGGTTCGGACGACGCGGACGATCTCTGTCGCAAGACCGATGTGCGCGGCGCCGTGCTGACCTACCGTCGTCCCCGTGACCGTCACGGCCAGCCCGCGTACCGCCCCCGGAGCCCTCCCGGTGCGGCGGTGGAACGCGCCGCCGCGGCTCGACATCGCGATCGCCGCGGCCTTCGTCGTGCTGACGCTCGCGGAGGCCTTCTACAACGACAGCATCGAGAGCCCGCTCCTGCACGTCCTCGTCGCCGGCGGCGCGATGGCGGCGGTGGCCTGGCGCCGGGTGTTCCCGATCCCGGTCGCCGTGATCGCCGTGGTGGCGAACATCATCATCAACCCCGACTCGCAGTTCTCGACGCTGCTGTGCCTGGTGCTGCTGTCGTACACGATCGGCGTGGAGACCGTCCCGCCGAGGAGCTACGTCGGGCTGCTCATCATCTTCACGCCGTTCATGACCGCGATGATCCTCAAGGGCCTGGTGCCGAGCGACATCGCGGCCGCGTTGGTGTTCCTGATCGGCCCGTGGTCGGTCGGCACCGCCGTACGACAGCGCTCGGCCAAGGCCGCCGAGGCGATCGCCCGCGCCGAGCTGCTCGAGCGCGACCGCGAGCTCGCCGAGGAGCGCGCGGCGGTCGAGGAGCGCACCCGGATCGCCCGCGAGCTGCACGACATCGTGTCGCACTCGATCAGCGTCGTGACCATCCAGACCCAGGCCGTGCGCCGCCGGCTCGGGCCCGACCACGCCGCCGAGGCCGCCGACCTGGCCGCGGTCGAGGCGACCGCCCGGGAGGCGCTGGTCGAGATGCGCCGGCTGTTCGGCGTGCTGCGTGCCGAGGGCGAGGCTGTCTCGCTCACCCCGCAGCCCGGGCTCGACCAGCTCCAGCGCCTCGTCGACCAGGCCCGCACGGACACCCTTGCCGTCGAGCTCGTCGTCGAGGGCGACCCCGTCGACCTGCCGCAGGGCGCCGACCTCACGGCGTACCGGATCGCCCAGGAGGGCCTGACCAACGCGCTCCGGCACGCGCACCCGACCCGCGTCACCGTGCGGGTGGCGTACCGGCCGGACGCGCTCGTGGTGGAGGTCGAGGACGACGGCCAGGGTGTCGCGACCTCGACCGCCGACGGGCACACGCCCGGCCACGGCCTCGTCGGCGTGCGCGAGCGGGTGGCGCTGTACGACGGCACTGTCGACATGTCCCCACGTCCCGGCGGCGGCACGCGGCTGCGCGCCCGGCTCCCGCTGAACCTCTCACCCACCGGCAAGGAGAAGGCATGACCTCGCTCGTGATCGTCGACGACCAGGGCATGGTGCGGGCCGGGTTCCGCTCCCTGCTCGACAGCGAGCCCGACCTGGAGGTCGTGGGGGAGGCGTCCGACGGCGAGCAGGGTGTCTCGGTGGTGCGCCGGCTGCGGCCCGATGTGACGCTCATGGACATCCGGATGCCGGTCCTCGACGGGCTGGCCGCCACCCGGCAGATCGTCGAGGCGGGGCTGCCGACCAAGGTGCTCGTGCTGACCACGTTCGACCTCGACGAGTACGTCTTCGAGGCGCTGCGGGCCGGCGCCTCCGGCTTCCTGCTCAAGGACGCCCCCGCCGAGGAGCTCGCCGCCGCCATCCGCACCGTCGCCGCCGGCGACTCGCTGCTCGCGCCCGGCGTGACGCGGCGCGTGATCGACGCGTTCGTGCGCCGCGCCGCGCCCGCGACGCCCGGCCCGGACGCGCGACTGTCGCTGCTCACGCCGCGCGAGGTCGAGGTGCTCGGGCTGCTCGCCCGCGGCCTGTCGAACCTGGACATCGCCGAGCGGCTGTTCGTCTCCGAGGGGACCACCAAGACGCACGTCAGCAACGTGCTCGCCAAGCTCGGCCTGCGCGACCGCGTCCAGGCGGTGATCTTCGCCTACGAGAACGGCGTCGTGGTCGCCGGCGAGCGCACCGCCGCAGATCCGTCGTACGGCTGACCCGGATCTCTGTCCCGCGCCGGATCCGGTCCAGGCCGCGCGGACCCAGTCTTGGAGTCACCGAGCCACCCGGCTCCGACCGACTCCAGGAGAAGCCATGACCACCGTCCAGACCGCCCCGCCGTCCACGACCACCACCGCGACGACGAGCTCGTCCGCGCTGTCGGCCCGGCGCGCCTTCCTGGTCGCCGCGCCCGTCCTCGCCGGACTGTTCGCCATCGTCGGTGCCTACGCCGATCCCGGCGCCGGCGTGATGGGCCAGGAGATGTGGAAGATCTACGCCGCCAACCCCGACCCGCTCCAGTTCAAGTCACTCGGCTTCCACTGGTCGTACGCGTTCTGGATCGCGCCCGCGCTCCTCATCGCGCCGTACGTCCGCGGCCGCGGCGCCTGGCTCGCCAACGTCACGGCGCTCGTCGGCTTCGTCGGGATGACCACGCTGCCGGGCATGCTGTTCATCGACTGGTACGACTCCGCGCTCGGCGCGATGTACGGCGTCGACGCCGTCCAGGCCGTGCAGGACACGATGATGAACGAGATGTGGGGCCCGCGGGTCTTCCAGCTCCCCGGCCTGGTCGGCTTCATGCTCTCGCTGCCGCTGGTCGCGCTCACCCTGTGGCGGGCCCGGCTGGTGAAGTGGTGGGCGATCGTGCCCGTCGTCGCCGGCATCCTCGCCTTCATGCTGAGCAACGTCATGTGGTGGGGCTGCGCGATCACCACGGTCTGCTTCGCGGTGTTCTCGGTGATCCTCGCCAAGGCCACCCGCCCCTGAACGCCGCGAGAGGCCACTTCCCCACCCGCTTTCGCGGCGTGTCGTGCGGGAAGTGGCCTCTCGCGCTGTCGTGCGTCAGTGGAAAGTCGCGCCGGTGACCTTCTCCGAGATGCCCTCACGATCGAGCAGCATGGTCAGGCCGCCGTTCCAGAACGAGAACCCGGCGCCGGTGATCATCGCCAGGTCGATGTCCTCGGGAGCCGCGACGACGCCCTCGTCGAGCATCCGGCGGGCCTCGTCGGCGAGTGCGGAGAGCGTCCGCTCGCGGACGGCGGCCGGCTCGAGCGCCGTACCGTCGGCCGGCGCGGCGAAGATCTCGGCGACCTCCGGGTCGATGGAGAAGTCCGGCAGGTAGACGCTGGTCTTCCTGGCCGCCACGAGCGCCTGCAGGTTGGGCGAGACGTAGAAGCGGTCGGGGAAGGCACCGTGCAGCGTCTCGTTGTTGTGCAGCGCGATCGCCGGTCCGACCAGCGACAGCAGGAAGAACGGCGGCATCGGCGCGACGCCCGCGAAGGCGCCGTCGGCAACCGCGAGCGGGGTGCCCTCGTCGACGATCTTTCCGACCTCGCCCATGAACCGGCCGAGGAGCCGGTTGACGATGAACGACGGGCTGTCCTTGACCAGGATCGTGGTCTTCTTCAGCGCCTTGCCGGTTGCGAACGCCGTGGCCAGCGTCGCGTCGTCGGTCTGCTCGCCCTTCACGATCTCGAGCAGCGGCATGACCGCGACCGGGTTGAAGAAGTGGAAGCCGACGACCCGCTCGGGGTGCTCGAGGTCGGCCGCCATCTCGGTGATCGACAGGGAGGACGTGTTGGTGGCCAGGACGGCCTCGGGGGAGACCACCTTCTCGACGTCGGCGAAGACCTGCTTCTTGATCTTCATCTCCTCGAACACCGCCTCGACGACGAAGTCGGCGTCCGCGAACACCTCCGCCTTGTCGACCGCGCCGGAGACGAGGGCCTTGAGCCGGTTGGCCTTGTCGGGGCCGACTCGGCCCTTGCCGAGCAGCTTGTCGATCTCGGCGTGCACGTAGCCGACGCCCTTGTCGACGCGCTCCTGGTCCAGGTCGGTGAGGACCACCGGCACCTGGAGCCGACGGGCGAACAGCAGCGCGAGCTGGCTGGCCATCAGGCCGGCGCCGACGATGCCGACCTTCGTCACCGGCCGGGCCAGCGACCTGTCGGGGGCACCGGCCGGACGCTTGGCCCGCTTCTGCACCAGGTCGAACGAGTAGAGCCCGGCCTTCAGCTCCGGCGTCATGACCAGGTCGGCGAGCGCCTCGTCCTCGGCGGCGAAGCCCTCGACCTTGGTGGAGGACTTGGCGGCGGCGATCAGGTCGACGGCGCGGTACGCCGCGGGGGAGGCGCCACCGGTCTTGGAGTCGGCGATGCCCTTGCCCTGGGCGACGGCCGCGTCCCACGCCTCGCCGCGGTCGACCTCGGGCCGCTCGACGGTGACGGCGCCGGTGAGCACCTTCGCCGCCCAGAGCAACGACTGCTCCAGGAAGTCGGCGCCGCCGAGCTCCGCGTCGGCCAGGCCGAGCTCGAAGGCCTGGTGGCCGGTGAGCGTCTTGCCCTGGTTGAGCGGGTTCTCGAGGATGAGCCTGACCGCGGTGTCGGCGCCGACGAGGTTCGGCACCAGCCAGGCACCGCCCCAGCCGGGGATCAGGCCGAGCATGACCTCGGGCAGGCCGAGGGCCGGCGCGCTGTCCTGCACGGTGCGGTAGGTGCAGTTGAGGCCCACCTCGAGGCCACCGCCGAGCGCGAGACCGTTGACGAACCCGAACGTCGGCTTGCCGCCGATCTCCCGGTCGAGCTTGGCGAACACGCCGTGGCCGATGCGCGCGATCATCTTCGCGTCGTCGCGGCTGGTGAGCCCGCCGAGGCCGGAGAGGTCCGCGCCGGCGGCGAGGATGAACGGCTTGCCGGTGACGCCGACCGCGACGACGTCCTCGCGGGCGAGGGCGGCGTCGAGCGCCTCGTTCAGGGAGCGGAGCGACCGGGGGCCGAACGTGTTGGGCCGGGTGTGGTCGTGGCCGTTGTCCAGCGTGACCAGCACCATCGTGCCGGCGCCGAGCGGCAGCGCGACGTCGCGTGCCTTGGCCTCGGTGACCACCTCGGCCTCCGACAGCGCGGAGGCGCGGTCGAGGAGCTCGCGGAGCTCTGCGTCGTCGATGTAGCGGTTGGTCGAGCTTGTCGAGACCATCAGGCCACCTCGTCCTGCGTCGCGGAGTGGTGCGGGTTCTCCCAGATCACGGTGCCGCCCATCCCGATGCCGATGCACATCGTGGTGACGCCGTACCGGATCTCGGGGTGCTCGGCGAACGTCGCGGCGAGCTGGTTCATCAGGCGTACGCCGGACGATGCGAGGGGGTGGCCCATCGCGATCGCGCCGCCGAACGGGTTGACCCGCGGGTCGTCGTCGGCGATGCCGAAGTGCTCGAGGAACGCGAGCACCTGCACGGCGAACGCTTCGTTGACCTCGAACGCGCCGATGTCGTCGATGGTGAGGCCGGCCTGGGAGAGAGCCTTCTCGGTCGCCGGGATCGGGCCGGCGCCCATCACTTCGGGCTCGACACCGGTGAAGGAGTAGGACACCAGCCGCATCTTGACCGGCAGGCCGAGCTCGCGGGCGGTCTCCTCGTCGGCGAGCAGCGCGGCGGTGGCGCCGTCGTTGATGCCGGCCGAGTTGCCGGCGGTGACGCGGCCGTGCGGACGGAACGGCGTCTTCAACGCGGCCAGGTCCTCGACGGTCGTGCCGGGGCGCGGCGGCTCGTCGGTGGTGGCCAGGCCCCAGCCGGCCTCGGCGCTGCGGGTCGCGACCGGGACGAGGTCGGGCTGGATCCTGCCGTCGGCGTACGCCTGCGCGGTCTTCTGCTGCGAGCGCACGGCGTAGGCGTCGGCGCGGTCCTTGGTGATGGTCGGGTAGCGGTCGTGCAGGTTCTCCGCGGTGTTGCCCATCGAGAGCGCCTCGGGGTCGACGATCTTCTCCGCGACGATGCGCGGGTTGGGGTCGACCTGCTCGCCCATCGGGTGCCGGCCCATGTGCTCGACGCCGCCGGCGATGACGACGTCGTACGCACCGAACGCGATGCCCGACGCGGTCGTGGTCACCGCGGTCATGGCGCCAGCGCACATGCGGTCGATGGCGTAGCCGGGGACGCTGCGGGGGAGCCCGGCCAGCAGGGCGGCGGTGCGGCCGATGGTCAGGCCCTGGTCGCCGATCTGGGTGGTGGCCGCGATCGCCACCTCGTCGACGCGCTCCGGCGGCAGGTCGGGGTTGCGCCGCATGAGCTCGCGGATGCACTTGATCACCAGGTCGTCCGCACGCGTCTCGGCGTACTGGCCCTTGGCCTTGCCGAACGGGGTCCGCACCCCGTCGACGAAGACGACCTCTCGCAACTGTCGGGCCACGGGGGCTCCTTGTTGAAGTAGGGGAGTCATCAGACGGCATGATGCTACCCGTCGGTAACAAGAGCCACCACGGTGCCGCCGTGTGGGGCTGGTCACCACCCGAGCGGGTCTGGCGGCCCCGGGGGCGGCGGGCGGAGGATCCGGGCATGGGTCCGCTCGCGGCCGCGCTCGACGCGCTCCCGAAGGTCGAGCTGCACTGCCACCTCGAGGGCACGATGCGCCCGTCGACGCTGGTCGAGCTCGCGGCGCGCAACGGGCTGCGGCTGCCCACGTCGGACCCGACCGAGCTGTACCGCTACGACTCCCTCGACGGGTTCCTGGAGGTCTTCTGGACGGTCCAGTCCGCGCTCGGCGGTCGCGACGACTGGGCTCGGCTGGCCCACGAGAGCCTGCTCGACTCGGCGGCGCACGGCGTCGTGCACACCGAGGCGTTCTTCACCCCAGCCCGGCACCTCGCTGCCGGACAGGACCTCGCGTCGGTCGTCGCGGGGCTCGACGAGGGGCTGGCGGCCGCCGAGGCCGAGACGGGGACGCGCTGCCTGCTGATCTGCGACATGGACCGGGCGTTCGGCCCCGAGGCGGGGCGACAGCTCGTGGAGGAGCTGGTGGCGCTGCGCCGGGCCGGATCGCCGGGCGTCGACCGGGTGGTGGGCGTCGGCATGGACTCGACGGAGCTGGGCATCGACACGCGCACCTACCTCCCGGCGTACGACGTGGCGGGGGCCGCCGGCCTCCGGCTCACCGGCCACCAGGGCGAGAACTCCCCGGCGTCCGCGATCGCGGCCTGCCTCGACGTGCTCGGTCTCGAGCGGATCGACCACGGCGTCCCGGTGCTGGACGACCCGGAGCTGGTCGCCCGGATGGCGGGTGAGCGGGTCCCGATCACGGTGTGCCCGACCTCGAACGTGGTCATCGCCCACGTCGTCGAGCGGCTCGAGGAGCACCCGTACCCGCGCATGCGCGCCGCGGGGCTGCTCGCCACCGTCAACACCGACGACCCGGCCCTCAGCGACCTCGACCTCGGCAAGGAGTACGCCGCGGTGGCGGCCGCGTTCGGGTACGGCTGGGACGACATGGTGCGGATCGCGCTGGACGGTGTGGAGGCCTGCTGGCTCGACGACTCCGACAAGCGCCCGTTGCGGGAGCGGGTGCGGAGCACCGCGGCGCGGCTCGCGCCCGTCGAGGTCTGAGCGGTGTCGCGCACCACCCGGTCGGGGTCTGGTGCGGCGCGGCGGGCCGGGCGGAGACTCGCGGGATGGACCAGACCACCGCGGCCCTGGAACGGGCCCACGAGCTGACCCTCGACTGGCTGGCGACCCTGGACACCCGGCCCGTCCCGCCGCAGGAGTCGATCGAGCGGGTCGTCGGGGCGCTGGGGGACGCGCTGCCCGAGGAGGGGACCGACCCGGCCGAGGTCGTCGACCTGTTGGCCCGGGCGTGCGAGCCGGCGCTCGTCGCCTCGCCCTCGGGGCGCTTCTTCGGCTTCGTCATCGGCGGCACCCACCCCGCCGCCCTCGCGGCCGACTGGCTGGTCAGCGCCTGGGACCAGAACGCCGGCCTGCGCCAGCTCACGCCCGCGCACTCGGCGGTCGAGGACGTCGCGAGCGCGTGGCTGCTCCAGCTGCTCGGGCTGCCGTCGGGGTCGGCCGTCGGGTTCGTGACGGGCGGCACGATGGCGAACTTCACCTGCCTGGCCGCCGGCCGCGACGCGGTGCTGCGCGGGGCCGGCTGGGACGTCGCGACGCAGGGGCTGCACGGCGGACCGCGGGTGCGGGTGCTCGCCGGCGAGGAGCGGCACGACACCGTCGACCTCGCGCTGCGCTACCTCGGGCTGGGCGAACCCGAACCGGTGGCGGCCGACGGCCAGGGGCGGATCGAGGTGCCGGCACTGGCCGCCGCGCTCCGCTCCGGGTCGGGCGAGCCGACGGTCGTCGTACTCCAGGCGGGGAACGTGCACTCGGGCGCCTTCGACAACTTCGAGGATGCCGTCCGGGTCGCGCACGAGCACGGCGCGTGGGTGCACGTCGACGGCGCCTTCGGCCTGTGGGCGGCGGCCTCCCCGATGCACGCCCACTCGCTGTACGGCGTTGACGGCGCCGACTCGTGGGCGACCGACGCGCACAAGACCCTGAACGTGCCGTACGACTGCGGCCTCGCCGTCGTCCGCGACCCGGCGGCGCTGAAGGCGTCGATGGGCATGCGCGGCGACTACCTGATCCACGACGACGCGGGGGAGCCGTTCGACAAGGTGCCCGAGATCTCGCGCCGTGCCCGGGCGATCCCGGTCTGGGCCGTGCTGCGCTCGCTCGGGTCGTCGGGTGTGCGGGAGCTGGTGGAGCGGCTCGCCCGGCACGCGACGGCCTTCGCCGAGGGGCTCGCCGCGATCCCGGGTGTCGAGGTGCTGAACAACGTGGTGTTCACGCAGGTCTGCGCGTCGTTCGGGAGCGACGAGCGGACCGAGGAGGTCGTGCGGCGGATGCTCGCCGACGGCACCGCCTGGACGACCGGCTCGCGCTGGCGCGGTCGGAGCGTGCTGCGGATCTCGGTGAGCAACTGGGCGACCACCGAGCGCGACGTGGAGCGGACGCTTGACGCCGTGCGCCGAGTCGTCGCGGGGTTGGAGGGGCAAGACGCGCCGACTCGAGCTGTGTGAGAGGGCAAGATGCGCCGACTCGGCGGTCAGAGGTGCTTGAGCGCCTCGCGGCGGGAGAGGCCGGACAGGTGGGCGGGGCCGGTCTCGTGCTCGGCGACGAACGCGCGCACCCAGTCGGGGTCGGTGCGGGCGTGCTGGCGCAGCGCCCACCCGACGGCCTTGCGGATCCAGAACGTGCGGCCGTGCGGCGAGTCCTCGAGGTTCTGCTCCAGCGCGTGGCGCAGCAGGTCGAGGTCGGTGTCGTGCTTGTGGCCGACCTGGCAGATCACGGCGGTACGGCGTAGCCAGAGGTCGTCGTCGACGGCCCAGGCGCACAGCACCGGCGTGGCCTCCTCGCGGTGCGCGGCCAGGATGTCGCCGACGAGGTGGGTGGCGAGGTCGTCGACCACGTCCCACCAGGCGCCGTCGACGACGAGGTCGCGGTACAGCCCGAGCGTCGCGACGTCCTGGTGGTCGCGGTAGAGCCGGTGCCGGGCGACGCCGAGGGCGGCGTACCACTCCTCCCGGTACGTCGCGCCGGACCAGATGCCGCGCACGGCGGCCTCCCACGAACGCCGGTCCGGCAGCGGGTGCGCCGGGATCACCTCGCGCAGGATCGCCCGCAGCGGCACGGACGTCACGCCGGCGTAGGGCAGGTCGGACTTCATGTAGGCCTGCATGTCCGGCGCCCGCCGCAGGTCGCCGGACGCCTCGATCCTGCGACGAAGCTCACCGGCCAGATCGGGCATAGTGAGCACGGTAGTGGTGTTGGGTTGGTGATGACGCAGCGCGACGAGGCGACGAGGACCGCAGGGGAGGTGGCATGAGCAGCGTGCACATCGTGGACGAGGTTCCCGAGCTCGACGAGCTCTCGGGCGCCGGCGGTCCGGTGCTGCTCCACGCACTCGACGGCTTCCTCGACGCCGGCAACGCCGGTGCCCTGGCCGTCGCCCACCTGCTCGACGGCGACGCCGGCCGGGTGGTGGCGAGCTTCGACGTCGACTCCTTCTACGACTACCGCGCGCGCCGCCCGCCGATGACGTTCGTGGAGGACCACTACCAGGACTACGCCGCGCCGCGCCTCGTCGTGCGGGTGCTGCGCGACTCCCTCGGCACGCCGTACCTCCTGCTGCACGGGCCGGAGCCCGACACCCGCTGGGAGGGTTTCGCCTCGGCGGTGCGCGACGTCGTCGAGCACTTCGGCGTCCGGCTGACCGTCGGGCTGGGGTCGGTGCCGATGGCCGTGCCGCACACGCGGCCGGTGATGCTGACCAACCACGGCACGTCGCCCGAGCTCCTCGTGCAGGAGAACGTCTGGGCCGGCAACATCCGGATCCCGTCCAGTGCGCAGGCACTGCTCGAGCTGCGGCTGGGGGAGTGGGGCCACCCCGCGATGGGCTTCGTGGCGCACATCCCGCACTACGTCGCGCAGCTCGACTACCCCGCCGCCGCCGTGACGATGCTGGAGTCGGTCGAGGTGGTCACCGGGCTCGAGTGGGACCTCGCCGCGCTCGACGCGGCCGGTGCCGAGCGGCTCGGGGAGATCGCGGCGCAGATCGCCGACTCCACGGAGGTCGCCGACGTGGTCGCCGGTCTCGAGCAGCAGTACGACAGCTTCCACCGCGCCGACAGCCCCGACGCCTCCGGCTCGACCCTGCCCCTGGCCGAGGAGCGCGACCTCCCGACCGGGGAGGAGCTCGGTGCGGAGTTCGAGCGTTTCCTGGCCGGCCTCGACCGGCGCGACGACGAGTAGCCGAGAAGGAAGAGACCGCCGCGTGCCCAGCTCCGCCGAGGAGATCGTCGAGCTCCTCGACCTCGAGACCATCGACGTCAACCTGTTCCGCGGGATCCAGCCCGACACGATGCTGCAGCGCGTGTTCGGCGGGCAGGTCGCTGCGCAGGCCCTGGTCGCCGGCGCCCGCACCGTCGAGGAGCCGCGCAGCGTGCACTCGCTGCACAGCTACTTCTTGCGGCCGGGCGACCCCGCCGTCCCGATCGTGTACGACGTCGAACGGATCCGCGACGGCCGGTCGTTCTCGACCCGGCGCGTCGTGGCCCGCCAGCACGGCCGGCCGATCTACTACATGACGCTGTCGAGCCAGGTGCCCGAGGGCGGCTACGACCACCAGGACCGGATGCCCGACGTACCCGCGCCGGACGAGACGCCCGAGCTCGGCGCGCTGCTCCGCAAGGCCCGCGGCGAGCGGGCGAGTGCCTGGCTCGAGGAGTGGGCCAGCCTGGAGCTGCGCTGGATCGGCGACACCCGCCAAGGCGGCCTCCCGGCCTCCGACGACCACCCCGCCCAGGTGCGGCTCTGGATCCGCACCAACGGCAAGCTCGGCGACGACCCGCTCGTGCACCAGGCGGCGTTCACCTACCTGAGCGACCTGACGTTGCTCGGCTCCGCGCTGGTGCCGCACGAGGTCGACCTCGGCAGCAAGCACGTGCAGAGCGCGTCGCTCGACCACACGATCTGGTTCCACCGGCCGTTCCGCGCCGACGAGTGGCTGCTCTACGACCAGACCTCGCCGTCCGCCTCCGGTGCCCGCGGGCTCGGGATCGGCCGGGTCTTCCGCGAGGACGGCACCCTGGTCGCGACCGTCGCCCAGGAGGGGCTCATCCGCAAGCTCGACTGAGCCCCAGCCCCGCTGAATCACAGCGCTGTAACACACCAATCCCTCAATAACGCTCACCGACACGCCGATGTTCTGGTTGCATCTGAGCGTTTCTGTGACTCGAGGGAAGTAGTGAGACATGCGTGAACGGGTAGGCACCGCACTGCGACGAGGCGGCGTCCTGCTCCTCACCCTCGGCGCGAGCGTCGCGGTGGCCGGACCCGCGCAGGCCGTTCCGGTCCCCGACTACGAGATGCCGTTCTCCTGCGGCCAGGTCTGGGAGGGCAGCACCCGCCCGAGCCACAGCCCCAGCGCGTACTCGGCCGACTTCAACCGGGTCCCCGACCTCGGCGAGCCGGCCCTCGCGGCCGCGGCCGGCGTGGTGACCACGGTCACCGACCTCGGCAACCGCAGCTACGGCAAGTACGTCGTCGTCGACCACGGCAACGGCGACACCACGCTCTACGCCCACCTCGACGCGCTCTGGGCGGTGCCCGGACAGCGCGTCGACCAGGGCACGGTGCTCGGCCGGGTCGGCACCAGCGGCGGCTCGTCCGGCCCGCACCTCCACTTCGAGGAGCGGCTCAACGGCAAGGTCCAGAAGCCGTGGTTCCACCAGGTCGAGTTCGTCATGCCGCGCTCGCAGGCGTCGCAGAACTGCTCCGACGTCCCCGTCGTCGGGGACTGGAACGGCGACGGCGTCGACGAGCCCGCGGTCTACCGGCGTACGGCGGCCTCGAAGTTCCGGCTCTCGCTCACCGGTGCCCCCGCGACGGTCGTCGGCTGGGGGCTGCCCACCGACCAGCCCGTCGTCGGCGACTGGGACGGCAACGGCACCGCCGACCTCGGGGTGCGCCGGCAGACCGGCAACCGCTTCTGGCTGCGCCACGCCGACGGCTCGGCCCAGGTCGTGCGGTTCGGCTCCCGCCCCGACCTGCCGGTCACCGGCGACTGGGACGGCAACGGCACCAGCGACCTCGGCGTGTGGAAGCAGAAGACCGCGAAGTTCGTGCTCCGCAACGCCGACGGCACCAAGACCAAGGTCGTGCTGGGCGACGTCAACGACCTGCCGGTCAAGGGTGACTGGAACGGGGACCGCGTCAGCGACCTCGGCGTCTACGACAGCGCCACCGCCACGTTCGTGCTGCGCACCGTCGGCCCCGACGGGCTCCCCGTGCTCACCAGCGTCCCCTTCGGCGCGCCGGGCGACCTGCCGGTCACCGGCGACTGGGAGGGCGACGGCCTCACCGACCTCGGCGTGTGGCGGCCGGCGGAGGGCGTGTTCTACCAGCGCGTGTCGCCGCCGGCGGCCCGCGGCGTCGCCACCGTCGCGTCGAAGAAGTTCGGCCGGGCGCGCTGAGCCGTCGCGGCCGCTCGTAGGTATTACGTCATTCGGTCGGTGACGCCCCGACACCGGGAGTCGTAGATTGACCGACATCCGCACCGCCGACGAACAGTCACGACTGTCGCCCCGACCGACCGTGACGACAGCCTGAGGAGCCGCCACCCGAGCCGGCCCGACCGGCCTTCGCGTGGAAGTGATGCACGTGGCCGTCTCCGGCCCCAGCCGTGCCCGCCGGCGGGTCGTCGTGCGCGGGGTCGTCCAGGGCGTCGGCTTCCGGCCCTTCGTCTACGCCCTCGCGCGCAGCCTCGGCCTGAGCGGCGGCGTCTGGAACACCGGCGACGGCGTCGTCGCCGAGGTCGAGGGCGACCCGCGCTCGGTCGCGACGTTCGTCGCCCGGCTCGCCCCCGACGCGCCTCCGCTCGCGGTCGTCGTGGACGTCACCGACACCGCCGTCCCCGTCCAGGGCGGCACCACCTTCACGATCGCGCCGTCACGAGGCGGTCCGGGACGCACCTTCGTCAGCCCCGACGTCAGCGTCTGCGACGACTGCCTCGCGGAGCTGCGCGACCCGGCCGACCGCCGGTACCGGCACCCGTTCATCACCTGCACCAGCTGCGGTCCCCGGTTCACCGTCACCACCGGTCTGCCTTACGACCGCGAGCACACCACGATGACCGGGTTCCCGCTGTGCGACGCCTGCGCCCGTGAGTACGGCGACCCGGCCGACCGGCGCTTCCACGCCCAGACCGTCTGCTGCCGGGAGTGCGGCCCGCGGCTGCATCTCGCCGTGCCGGGCCGCCCGACCCTCGTGGGCGAGACCGCGCTCGCCGAGGCGCGCGGCCTGCTGCGCGACGGAGCCGTCGTCGCAGTCAAGGGGATCGGTGGCTACCACCTCGCCTGCGACGCCACCGCTCCCGACGCGGTGGAGACCCTGCGCAAGCGCAAGCGGCGCGGCGACAAGCCGTTCGCGCTGATGGTGGCCGACGCCGCCGCCGCGGACCGGCTCGTGCACCTGGACGACGCCGAGCGTGCTCTGCTCACCGCCCGCAGCCGGCCGGTCGTGCTGGCCCGCCGCCGCACGCGTGGCCCGGCGGCGGACGCGGTCGCGCCCGGCAACGACGACCTCGGCGTGATGCTCGCCTACACCCCGTTGCACCACCTCCTCCTCGGGCTGCCCGGCGACGACCACCTGCCGGTCCTGGTGATGACCAGCGGCAACCTCACCGGCGAGCCGATCGTCACCGACGACACCGACGCCCGCACCCGGCTGGGCGGCCTGGCGGACGCGTGGCTCTACGGCGACCGCCCCATCCACGTCCCGTGCGACGACACCGTGACCCGCGCCGTCGACGGCGCCGAGGCACCGGTGCGCCGGTCGCGCGGGCAGGCGCCGCTGCCGATCGCGCTCCCGTTCGACAGCCCGCCCTTGCTCGGCGTGGGCGGCGACCTCAAGAACACCCTGTGCCTGGCCGAGGGGCGGCTCGCCTGGATGTCCGCGCACGTCGGCGACATGGACGACCTCGCCACCCTCGCGGCGTTCACGACCGCCGAGGCGCACCTCGAGCTGCTCACCGGCGTCGCTCCGACGGCTCTTGCCACGGACCGGCACCCGGCGTACCGCTCGCGCCGCTGGGCCCTCGACCACGCCGACGGCCGCCCGGTCGAGGGCGTGCAGCACCACCACGCGCACGTCGCGTCCACGATGGTCGAGCACGGCCTCGGGCCCGAGGCGACCGTCCTCGGCGTCGTGTTCGACGGCACCGGCTACGGCGACGACGGCGCAGTCTGGGGCGGTGAGCTCCTGGTCGCGGGGTACGGCGACTTCGACCGGGCCGCGCACCTGGCGTACGTCGCCCTGCCCGGTGGCGACGCCGGCGTTCGCAACCCGTGCCGGATGGCCCTCTCGCACTTGCGCAGCGCCGGCGTCGCGTGGGACGACGCGCTGCCGTGCGTCCGGGCCTGCGCGGACGACGAGCTCGCTCTGCTCGACCGGCAGCTCGACACCGGGCTCGGCTGCGCGCCGACGTCGAGCATGGGCCGGTTGTTCGACGCCGTCGCCTCGATCGCCGGGATCTGCCACCGGGCCGGGTATGACGCCCAGGCGGCGATGGAGCTCGAGGCGCGGGCACGCTCCGCCGGCTCCGTCGACGGCTACCGGTTCGCGGTGCAGGGGGAGCTGCTCGACGCGGCACCCGTGGTCGCGGCCGCCGCCGACGACGTGCGCACCGGTGTGCCGCCGGCCGTGGTCGCGGCCCGGTTCCAGCGTGCGGTCGTCGACCTGGTCGTCGCGGTCACGGAGCGGCTGCGCGACGAGACCGGGCTGCGCGTCGCCACCCTGAGCGGCGGCGTCTTCCTCAACGCGTACCTCACCTCGGCCTGCGCCGCCGCGCTGACCGCCCGCCGGTTCGAGGTGCTCCGCCACCACGCGGTCCCGGCCAGCGACGCCGGCATCGCCCTCGGACAGGTCGCGGTGCTCGCGCACCGACACAACCGCGACGCAGGACGTGCACGACACGACGTACGACGAGAAGGGAGCAGCCATGTGCCTAGCGGTTCCGGGCCGGGTCCTGGACATCAGCGAGCGTGACGGGACGCGCATCGCCCAGGTCGACTTCGGCGGGGTGACCAAGGAGGTGTGCCTGGAGTACGTCCCGGACCTCCAGGTCGGCGAGTACACGATCGTGCACGTCGGCTTCGCCCTCCAGCGCCTGGACGAGCAGTCGGCGCTGGAGACCCTCGAGCTGTTCCGGCAGATGGGCGAGCTCGAGGCCGAGTTCGGCGACCAGTGGGGACGCGCGGCCGAGCAGGCCGGCCTGCCGCGCCCCGACCTGGCGCCCGAGATGCAGACCGTCGACGGCCCGGGCGCACCGGGCGGAGAGGCAGGCGAGCGATGAAGTACCTCGACGAGTTCCAGGACCCCGAGCTGGCCAAGCGGCTGCTCGACGACATCCATGCCACGGCCACCCATCCGTGGGCGATGATGGAGGTCTGCGGCGGACAGACCCACTCGATCATCCGGCACGGCCTCGACCAGCTGCTGCCCGACGGCATCGAGCTGATCCACGGACCCGGCTGCCCGGTCTGCGTGACACCGCTCGAGGTGATCGACAAGGCGTTGGAGATCGCGTCGCGGCCCGACGTCGTGTTCTGCTCCTTCGGCGACATGCTCCGGGTGCCCGGCAGCGAGAAGGACCTGTTCCGGGTCAAGAGCGCCGGCGGGGACGTGCGGGTCGTCTACTCGCCGCTCGACGCGCTCCAGCTCGCCCGGACCAACCCCGACAAGCAGGTGGTCTTCTTCGGCATCGGCTTCGAGACGACCGCGCCGCCCAACGCGATGACGGTCTACCAGGCCAAGAAGCTCGGGATCGACAACTTCACCCTGCTGGTCAGCCACGTCCGGGTGCCGCCCGCCATCGAGGCGATCATGACCTCGCCCGACTGCCGCGTGCAGGCGTTCCTGGCCGCCGGTCACGTCTGCACCGTGATGGGCACGGCGGAGTACCCGCCGCTCGCCGAGCGGTTCCACGTGCCGATCGTGGTCACCGGCTTCGAGCCGCTCGACATCCTCGAGGGCATCCGCCGGGCCGTCCACCAGCTCGAGGACGGCCGGGCGGAGGTGGAGAACGCCTACCGGCGCGTCGTCCTCCCGGAGGGCAACCCCGTCGCGATCCGGATGCTCGAGGACGTGTTCGAGGTCGTCGACCGGTCCTGGCGCGGGATCGGGATGATCCCGCAGAGCGGCTGGCGGCTCTCCGACGCCTACCGCGAGTACGACGCCGAGCGGCGCTTCGAGGTCGGCGACATCCACACCCAGGAGTCGACCGTGTGCCGCAGCGGCGAGGTGCTGCAGGGGCTGATCAAGCCGCACGAGTGCTCCGCGTTCGGCACGCTCTGCACGCCGCGCAACCCGCTCGGCGCCACGATGGTGTCGAGTGAGGGCGCCTGCGCGGCGTACTACCTCTACCGACGGATGCAGGTGCCGGCCCAGCCCGGTCCCGGCGAGACCCGGGAGGTGACCTCCGTTGGCTGAGCCGATCACGCTCGCCGCTCCCACCGAGCCGGTGAGCTTCGAGGGCTGGACCTGCCCGCTCCCGCTCCGCGACAGCCCCACGATCGTGATGGGTCACGGCGGCGGCGGGGCGATGTCCGGTGAGCTGGTGGAGCACGTGTTCCTGCCGGCGTTCGCCGACGATGACCTGGCCCGGCTGGCCGACTCGGCGGTGCTCCCGCTGCTCGGCGGCCGGGTGGCGTTCTCGACCGACTCGTTCGTGGTCCGGCCGCTGTTCTTCCCCGGCGGCAGCATCGGCGACCTCGCGGTGAACGGGACGGTGAACGACCTGGCGATGAGCGGCGCGGAGCCGCTGTTCCTGTCGGCGGCCTTCATCCTCGAGGAGGGCACCGACGTGACGAAGGTCGGCGCCGTCGCCCAGCGCCTCGGCGAGGCGGCCGAGCGCGCCGGGGTCCGCGTGGTCACCGGCGACACCAAGGTGGTGGAGACCGGCCACGGCGACGGCGTGTACGTCAACACCGCCGGCGTGGGCGTCGTGCCCGAGGGCGTGGACCTGCGTCCCGACCGGGCCCGACCGGGTGACGTGGTCATCGTCAGCGGAGACATCGGCGTGCACGGCGTGGCGATCATGAGCGTCCGCGAGGGCCTCCAGTTCGGCGCCGAGGTCGAGTCCGACTGCCAGCCGCTCCACCGCCTGGTCTCCGCGATGCTCGACGTCACCCGGGACCTGCACGTGCTGCGCGACCCGACCCGCGGCGGCGTCGCCACGGCGCTCAACGAGATCGCCCGCGCCTCCGGCGTCGGGGTCGAGGTCGTCGAGCGGTCCCTGCCGATCCCCGAGGTCGTCGCCAACGCGTGCGCGTTCCTCGGTCTCGACCCGCTCCAGGTCGCCAACGAGGGCAAGCTGCTCGCCTTCGTCGACCGCGACCACGCGGACGAGGTGCTGGCGGCGATGCGGGCGCACCCGGCCGGCGCGGGCTCCGCCGTCATCGGCGAGTGCGTGGAGGCGCATCCCGGCATGGTGGCCGCGACCACCGGCTTCGGGGCCTCCCGCGTGGTGGACCTGCCCCTCGGCGAGCAGCTGCCGCGGATCTGCTGACCCGATGAAGTTCCTCGTGCTGTGGAGCCTCGAGCAGAATCTGCTGTCCGACGCGATGGTGCGGGCCATCGCCCGGATGCCGGAGTACGGCCACCGGATGGAGCAGGAGGGCAAGGTCCTGATGCGCTACCACGTCGTCGGCGCGCACGGCGGTGCGTGGCTGTACGACGTGGCCGACCACGAGGAGTTCGAGCGGCTCCTCGCCCTCGCGCCGGTGTTCAACTTCGCGCGCTACACGATCCACCCGCTGGCCGACATGACCGGGAGGCCCGATGACGACTGAGCTGACCCACCGCACGCCGTACGACGAGCTCGGGACGCACCGGCACCTGCTCATCAGCGAGCGGCTCCGCCAGCGTCGCCGTGCGCTCGGGCTCACCCAGAAGGAGGTGGTCGCGCGGCTGCGCCGGCTCGGCGTGGTGACGACCAACAAGGCGCTGAGCAGCCTGGAGCACGGTGCCGGCCTCGACGTGTGCAAGCTGCCGGAGATCGCGCGGGCGCTCGACTGCTCGCTGACCTACCTGGTCGGCCTGACCGACGACCCCGGCAGCTGGGAGCCGGACGCGCGGCACTGGCCGGCGTCGTCGGAGCGGCAGGACGCGACCCCGCCCTCGCCCGCGCGGCTGCCGGCGCAGCGCGAGCAGCCGCTGCCGGCCGCGGTCCCGCACATCCTGGGGCCGATGCCCTGACGAGGGACGGCTACATGCGGCGCATGTCGAGGTAGCGCTTGATGTCCTCCTTCGAGGCGACCGCGACCGCGGCGACCGCGGCGACGACCAGCAACAGGAGCTTCTTCACCTCATCCACCTCCTCCGGGCACGCGTGCCCCCGCGTGCAGACGGGCCAGCTCGTGGTCGACGACCTCCCGGACCAGCGCGGCCGCGGGCTCGACGGCCTCCCGCACGGGGGCCGACAGGCCGATGCCCTCGTCGAGGACGGCGGGTCGGCAGCCGACGACGAGGATCCGGCCGACGACGCCGCCGAGTGTGGGGAGCAGCTCCATCACGCCGCCGGGCGACAGGTCGTGCGGGTCGAGCAGCACCTCGGGCAACGCGTCGACCGGTGCGCTCCCGCGCTCGGGTACGTCGGGCTCGATCACGTGCAGCGAGCCGGGCGGCCCCTCCTGCCGCGCCACCGTGTCGACGACCAGGAGGACGTCGTACCCCTCCAACAGCTCGTAGACCAGGTGCACCGACCGGATGCCGAAGTCGACGAGCTTCGCTTCCGGTGGCAACGGCTCCCGGGCGAGCGTGGCGGCCACCTCCACGCCGAAGCCGTCGTCGGAGAGGAAGATGTTGCCGACGCAGGCGACCAG
The DNA here is from genome assembly GCF_004168035.1 of Nocardioides iriomotensis. Classification (GTDB taxonomy): domain Bacteria; phylum Actinomycetota; class Actinomycetes; order Propionibacteriales; family Nocardioidaceae; genus Nocardioides_B; species Nocardioides_B iriomotensis. Next base: position 306,753 of record NZ_SDPU01000022.1, read on the forward strand.
GAGGCGGGCCATCACGCACCCGCCCTCGTCAAGGGCTCCACCTCGTCGGGCGCGAAGTAGAGGTAGCGGCCGTGCGCGGCCTTCAGCTCCGCGCCCGGGTCGTCGTCCACCGACACGGCGAGGTGCTCGTGGCCGTCCACGTCGCGCAGCACCGCGGCCACCGTCGCCTCGCGCCCGGCGAGGAACAGGTCGTAGGCGTCGGCCCGTCGGGGACCGGGGCGCAGGATGACCCGGCTGCCGCGCCGCACCGTCGTGCCGCCGATCTCGACCGTGTCGTGGTCGGGGTCGGCCTGCGCGTCGGCACCCGGGTCCCACCAGGGCACGTCGAGCGCGGCCGGCGGCTCGGGCGGCGGCGCGAGCGAGGTGGTCATCGCGTCGACGTACCGCACGGTCCCGTGCAGCCGCTCCCACAGGTCGGGCGGCATGCCCTCGACCTCCCGCAGCAGCGCCGCGGTGCGCGGGTCCGTGCCGCGCACCTCGCGCTTCTCGTCGTCGGACAGCGTGGCGGTGCGCAGGCTGAGCAGCTCGTCGATCTCCAGGGCGTCGAAGAACGCGGTCTCGCTCTGCGGCGCGAGCCGGGGGTGGTCGTACAGGATGATCGGCGAGCTCAGGACGACCGCGGCCTGGTCGTCGGGCCCGGCCAGGACCGGGAAGACCCCGTCGTTGAGGCAGCCCGCGACGAACCCCGACGCCCACTGCGGCGGGTCGAGCTGGGAGACGAACGACGCGCCCTCCACCTCGACGAGCACGTGGCAGGCGACCAGGGCTCGGCGCAGCCAGTCCGGCCGTCGCGCGCCGACGTCGCCGGAGGCGGTGGCGTTCTCGACCTCGATCCTGAGCAGGGTCACGGCGTACGGCGACACCGGCCGGTGCACCCGGGTCGTGACGCGCACGGCGAGCGGCTCGCGGACGCGCACCAGCCGGCCGCCTGGCACCTGCTCGGCCTCGGTGCCGCCCTCGACCGGCACGGTCACGGCGAGGTCCTCGTCGAGCGGCAGGTCGAGCGGGACCTCCCGCTCGACGGCCTCGTCCCACGGGACGTAGCGGGTGTCGCCGACGTCGAGCCTGTCGACCGGCGAGCCGGCGGCGTCCTCGACGCCGCGGCGCTGCACCTGGAGGAAGCGCACGGTCGCCCGCAGCGCGGTGGCGTCGCCGTCCACGACCAGGTCGGTCCGGGTCGCCGCGCGCTCGGAACCGTCGAGCGCGACGACGTCGTGCGGCATCAGGACGCCCCACTGCCAGCGGACCTGGTTCTTCGCGGCACCCGCCCGGTAGGGGTAGAGCACGTAGCCCTCGTAGAGCACGGCGTCGGCGACCGCGCGGGCGTCCTCCCGGGCCGTCGTCATCGCTCGGCCTCACCGAGCAGCCGGTCCAGGGCCGCGTCGAACGACGTCAGCCCGAGGCGGCCGCGGTACACCGAGAGCCGGTTGAAGGTCTCCCGGTCGACCCGGAGCCAGGCCTGTCCGGGGAAGTGCGCGTCCACGGCCTCGCGCCACACCGCCACGGGCAGTCGCGCGGTCGTCTCCTTGTGCCACGGGACCGGCTGGACGGCGATCGCGCCGGCGGTGCCGGTGAACACCTGGCCGCTGAACAGCAGCAGCAGGGGTACGACGCCGTCCTCGAGCGCGGCGAGGTACTTGTGGGCCGCGACGTCGACGTCGTAGCTCACCGGGAGGGCCAGGTCGAAGGTGCACTCACCGGTGAAGCCGGGGAGCACCTGGGACAGGAAGGCGAGCTGCAGCGGCTGCATCGTGGCGCCCCAGCGCCCCCGTGTGCCGAACAGGTCGACGACCTTGGTCGCCTCGCCGTCGTTGTACGGCCGGCGGACCGGCTCGATCCGCACCTGGCAGCGCAGGGCGAGGGCGTGCACGCGGAGGCCCGACGCGTCCCGGGCCCGCATCCTCAGCACGACGGTGGGGGACGCGGCGTACCGGTCGGCGACCGCCTCGTCGCAGCTGAAGTCGAGGTCGACGGTGGCACCGGGGAGGGCCGCGTCCGACGCGCTCATGCGGCACCACCGGTTCGCGGCACCGAGCGGGCGCGACGGTCCAGGTCGGCGAACCAGGCGTCGATCCGCCGCCACACCTCGGTGCCGCCACCGAGCCCGGTCCACGACGAGCGGACCACGCCCACGAGCTCGTAGCAGAGGTCGATCGGCACGAGGTAGCACGCGAAGCCGTCGCCCAGACGGCGCAGCAGCACCGCCTCGACGTCCTCCATGGTGGTGCCGAGCACCGGGTGGTCGGCGACCAGGTCGTCCCAGGCGACCAGGTCCAGCAGCGACTCCGTCGCGCCGCCCGGGCCGGGGTAGAACGCGAGCAGGTGCTCGATCCCGGACTGCCGGAAGAAGAAGACCAGGTCGACGGGGATCCGGAGCGCGTCCCACTGGCTCTCGGTGACGCGTGGGTCGGCCACGCGGCGCACGTCCTCGCCGACGCCGCGGTAGCGGCCGCCGCCGGCACCCTGCGGCGCGAACAGCAGGTAGCAGGGCCGGCAGACGCACAGCAGGCGGTGCTGCGCGACGTCGGCGACGTGCCCGTGCCGGTCGCCGATGCTGACGCCGCAGAACTCGCACCGCTCCTCCACCGGGGCGGCCGATGGCGCGGGAGCGGCGATCCGCCGCAGCGAGCCCAGGCCGCTCATACCGCCTCCCGGCGCGGCAGCGCCATCTTCCACGCGCCGTGCTCGGGGAGCAGCGGGACGGGGGAGAGCGGAGTCGCGTCGGCGTCGAGCGCGCGACCGGCCAGCCGTACGTCGTACCCGTGCCCGCAGCGGCAGCGCAGCGCGTCACCCTCGAGCGTGCCCTCCGCCAGTGAGCCGAGGCAGGCCGGGCAGCGGTCGAGGTAGGCGAGGAGCGTGCCGTCGAGGTTCGCGACGAGGACGGACTCCCCGGCGACGTCGACGCGCCGCAGCGTCCGCGGTGGCACGTCCAGGTCGAGGTGCTCCCAGCCGGCGGACGGTCCGGCCGCGGGGACGGGGTCGTGCGGGCTGAACGGCGCGATCTGCAGGAGCGCCGGACCCGCGTCCACCATGCCCTCGGCCTCGACGGCGACGACGTCCGGCGCGGCGACCAGGATCGCGTCCTCGATGGCCGACCTCACGGTGAGGGACGAGGACGGGCAGCCGTCGCAGCTGCCCTCCAGCCGCAGGTGCACCACGCCCGCGGCGTCGACCTCGGACAGCGACACGCCTCCGGCGTGCGACCCCAGGTACGGGCGCACCTGCTCCAGCGCGCGCTGCACCCGGGTGTCGACGTCGTCGGGGTGCAGGTCGTGCAGCACCAGCAGGTTGCCGACCACGTCGTCGTCGGCCAGGCGGCGCAGGACCTCGGGCGTGACCTCCTCGACGAGCCGGGCCAGCCCGGCGCCGTACAGGCTCATCACCGCCTGCAGCAGTCCCTCGACGCGCTCGAGCACCGCGGGCGGGCTGCTCTGCCCGAGCTCGTCGAGCAGGGTCTCGATGCGCTCGCTGACCTCACGTACCGACACGGGCTCCATGCGCGGCTCCTCCTCGTTCGGCGGCGACGTCCTCCAGGAACGCGTACCAGTGCTCGACGTTCTCCCCGGTCCGCACCGACAGCGGCAGCACCTCGACGCCGGGGCGCAGGGCACGGGCCTGCTCCTCGAACCGGGCCAGGTCGAAGTCGACGTACGGCAGGAGGTCCGTCTTGTTGACCACGACGAGGTCGGCGACGCCGAACATGTGCGGGTACTTCAGCGGCTTGTCGTCGCCCTCGGTGACCGACACGACCACGACCTTGGCGCGCTCGCCGAGGTCGAAGAGGGCCGGGCAGACCAGGTTGCCGACGTTCTCCACGAACAGCAGCGCGCCGGTCGGCGGGTCGAGCTCGTGCAGGGCCCGGTGCACCATCGCGGCGTCGAGGTGGCAGCCCGCCCCGGTGTTGACCTGGACCGCGCGCGCACCCGCGCGGCGGATCCGGTCGGCGTCGAACGACGTCTCCTGGTCGCCCTCGATGACGCAGACGGTGTGCCGCCACGCGAGGTCCGCGACCGTGCGCTCGAGCAGGCTGGTCTTGCCCGCCCCGGGCGAGCTCATCAGGTTGAGCGCCGTGATCTCCCGCGCGGCCAGCGAGTCCCGGACGTGCTCGGCGAGCCGGTCGTTCTTGGCGAGGAGGCGCTCCTCGACGAGCACCGTCTCGGTGGTCTCGGTGGCCGGGGCGTCACCGCAGCCGCAGGTCAGGCACACGACTCCTCCCGGACCAGCTCGACGCTGACCAGGGCGAGGTCGTCGCCCGCGCACTCCTCGACAACCAGCGCGGCGCCGGCCAGCGGCGTCTCCGCGGCCACGACGTCGAAGCAGAACGCCATCGCCTCCGGCACGACGCCCGACGCGTCCCCGACCCGGACCGTGACCGCCACGACCCGGCGCCCGACGGTGCGCTCGGCCACCAGGTCCACCAGGCTCTCCGTGATCGCCAGCTCGTGCACGGCGCGACCTAGTAGGGCTTTACCGGGACGCTCGGCGTGTGCAGGTGCTCCACCACCCGGCCGCGGCCGGTGAACATGTGGACGCCGCACGGCAGGCAGGGGTCGAACGAGCGGACCGCCCGCATCACGTCGATGCCCTTGAAGGTCTCCGGCGGGTTCTCCTCGAAGATCGGCGTGTTCTGGACGGCGTCCTCGTAGGGACCGGGGGTCCCGTAGGTGTCGCGGACGCTGCCGTTCCACGGGGTCGGCGGGTAGGGGTGGTAGTTCGCGATCTTCCCGTCGCGGATGACCATGTGGTGGCTGAGCACGCCGCGGACCGCCTCGGTGAATCCGACGGACACGGCCTGGTCGGGCACCTCGAACCTCGTCCAGGTGTCCGTGCGGCCGGCCCGGACCTCCTCCAGCGCCTTCTCGGTGAAGTGCAGGGCGAGCGCGGCGGAGTACGCCTGGAAGTAGGTGCGGGCGCGGTTGCGCTCGATCGCGTTGCTCCAGCGCGGGATCTTCCACTCGAAGGTGACCTCGGGCTTCAGCGCCGTGCGGGGCAGGTTGATGACCACGCTGCTGCCGGTCGCCTTCACGTAGCCGCAGTCGACGAGGCCGCTGAGCGCGGTCGACCAGAGCCGGGCGATCGGCCCGCCGCCGGTGTCGAGGGCGAGGTGGTCGGTGCCGTCGAACCAGCGCGGCGACATCGTCCAGGAGTAGGCGTTGTCCCAGTCGCGCTTGGCCGGCTTGGGGATCGTGTGCTGGTTCCACGGGTGCCGCTCGTCGACCGGGTTGCCGAGCGGGTCGCGGGTCACGAACGTCTCGCGCCCGGACTTCACCCAGTCCTCGTAGTAGGAGTGGCCGAGCAGGATCCGGATGCCGAGGTTGATCTCGACGAGGTCGTTGGTGACGAGGTTGCCGTCGACGATCACACCCGGCGTGACGAACATCTTCCTGCCCCAGTCGGACATGGTCGCGTAGCGGAAGTCGCAGTACGCCGGGTCGTTCAGGCTGCCCCAGCAGCCCAGCAGGATGCGGCGCTCGCCGACGTGCTCGTAGCCGGGCAGCGCCTCGTAGAAGAAGTCGAACAGGTCGTCGTGGAGCGGCACGACCTTCTTCATGAACTCGACGTACCGCATCAGCCGGGTCAGGTAGTCGGTGAACAGCTGGATCGTCGCGGTCGTGCCGACGCCGCCCGGGTACAGCGTCGAGGGGTGGACGTGCCGGCCCTCCATCAGGCAGAACATCTCGCGGGTGTACCGGCTGACCTGCAGCGCCTCGCGGTAGAACTCGCCCTCGAGCGGGTTGAGCGACCGCATGATGTCGCCGATGGTCCGGTACCCGTGGATCCCGGCGTTCGGCGCCTCGGTGCTGTTGGCGCGTTCCAGGACCCCGGGGTTGGTCTCCTTGACCATCCGCTCGCAGTAGTCCACCCCGACGAGGTTCTCCTGGAAGATGTTGTGGTCGAACATGTACTCCGCGGCCTCACCGAGGTTGATGATCCACTCGCCGAGGTGGGGCGGCGCGATGCCGTAGGCCATGTTCTGGTTGTAGACCGAGCAGGTGGCGTGGTTGTCGCCGCAGATGCCGCAGATCCGGCTGGTGATGAAGTGCGCGTCCCGCGGGTCCTTGCCCCGCATGAACAGGCTGTAGCCGCGGAAGATCGACGACGTGCTGTGGCACTCGAGGATCTTCTTCTGCTTGAAGTCGACGCTGGCGTAGATGCCGAGGCTGCCCACGATCCTGGTGACCGGGTCCCACGACATCTCGACGACGTCGGTGTCCTGCTGCGTGGTCCGCTTGGGTTCGGTGATGGTCATGGTCGCTCCGCTCACCAGGTCTTCGTGAAGCCGGTCTTGAGGTCGGGCCCCTTGGTGCGCCAGCGCGGCTCCTTGTCGAGGGTGCTCTCCGTGACCCCGCGGAGGCGCTTGACGGCCTTGCCGTAGATCGTGCTGCCGCGCGACGACAGCTTGGCTCCCGGCGGCTCGTCCATGAACGGCATGAACTTGTCCGGGAAGCCGGGCATCGTGCACCCGATGCAGATGCCGCCGACGTTGGGGCAGCCGCCGACGCCGTTGATCCACCCCCGCTTCGGCACGTTGCACTTCACGACCGGTCCCCAGCAGCCCAGCTTGACGATGCAGGTGGGGGAGCCGTACTCGGTGGCGAAGTCGCCCTGCTCGTAGTAGCCGGCGCGGTCGCAGCCCTCGTGCACGGTCGCGCCGAACAACCAGCGTGGGCGCAGCGCCTCGTCGAGCGGGATCATCGGCGCCTGGCCGGCCACCTGGTACAGCAGGTAGGTGATCGTCTCGGCCAGGTTGTCGGGGTGGATCGGGCAGCCCGGCACACAGACGATCGGCAGGCCCGCCTTGGACTTCCAGTCCCAGCCCAGGTAGTCGGGCACCCCCATGGCGCCGGTGGGGTTGCCGGACATCGCGTGGATCCCGCCGTACGTCGCGCACGTCCCGACGGCGAGCACGGCGGTCGCCTTGGGGGCGAGCCGGTCCAGCCACTCCGAGGTGGTCATCGGCTGGCCGGTCATCGGGTTGTTGCCGAAGCCGCACCAGTAGCCCTCCGGCTTGATCGCCTCGTTGGGGATCGAGCCCTCGACCACGAGCACGAACGGCTCGAGCTCGCCGCGGTCGGCCTTGTGCCACCACTCGATGAAGGTGTCCGCGCCCTGCTCCGGGCCGCACTCGAAGTCGATCAGCGGCCAGTGCACCGCGATCTTGGGCAGGCCGGGCAGCGCGCCGAGGACGATCTCCTCGATGCTCGGCTGCGTGGCCGCCGTCAGCGCGACGGAGTCCCCGTCGCAGCTGAGCCCGCCGTTCATCCAGAGGATGTGCACCGCACCCTCGTCGGTCTGCGTCGGGCGCTCGATGACTTCGGTCATTTTCCACCTCCGGAAGCGGGCCTCTTCATCGTGCTTCGAGCGTCCCGGCCGGGACACGGGGAAGGCCGGGTCAATTGCGCCGCAATCGGGGAGTCGGGCACTCCGCGAATCGGGGACGCGACGGCCGGGCTGCGACTAGCCTGGAGCGGTGGGGAGCCAGCAGCCGGACGAGGCCGACGGCGTCGTCGAGGCGTCGGGGAACCGCGCAGGCCCGACCGCCGCGGGACCGGACCTCTCGGGGATCGAGGACGTCGCGCGCGACCTCGGCACGACGTTCACCACCCACGTGCGCGAGCGCGCGGCCGCCGCGCAGGCGGCACGCGACGGCGTGCTGGCCTCCGACGCCGACCGCGACGCGGCCGTGAAGGTGCTCGCGGACGCGTTCTCCGTCGGCCGGCTGTCGTCGGCCGAGCTCGAGCAGCGCACCGGGCGGGCCCTCGCGGCGCGCACCCACGGCGAGCTCGACGACCTGCTGGCCGGCCTCGGCGGCTACCGGGTGGCCGTGCCGAGCCGCCCGTGGCGCAAGGCGGTCTTCGGCGTGGTGGCGTTCCTGACGTCACCGTTCGTGCTGCTGGGCAGCCTGCTCTTCGCGTTCGGCTCCGACGTCGGCGACCACGTCGGCGGGGCGGTGTTCCTGGTGGTCCTGCTGCCGGGGCTGTTCGCGCTGTGGCGCTGGGCGTGGCCGCGGTCCTGAGCCGCCGGCGCCGTCAGGCCAGGGGGGTCGCCCGGCCGAGCAGGTGGGGCTTGTCGTTCTTCGGGTTGCGCAAGGCGAACGCGTAGCCGTCGCCGACCTTCGTCGACCCGAACGCCACCGTGCCGGGCAGCAGGACGGGCTTCTTGAACGCCACCTCCACCGTCACCGCGTCGGGCAGCCGCCCGTCGAGCGCCGCGAGGCAGCGTGCCTTGCTCCACATGCCGTGCGCGATCTGCCGGGGGAAGCCGAACGCCTTCGCCGTGACGCCGTACAGGTGGATCGGGTTGTGGTCCCCGGACACCGCGGCGTAGCGGCGGCCGAGGTCCCCGGCCAGCCGCCACTGCACGCCGCCGGCGGGCACGTCCTCGAACGTCCTGTCCGCCGCGGCCGCCTCGCGGTCGCCGCCGCCGAGACGCAGGTACGTCGAGCGGGACTGCCACACCAGCTCGCCGGCGCTGTGCACGTCGACGTCGAGGTCGAAGGCCCGGCCCTTGGCGTGCGGGCGGAGGCCGCCGGAGCGGGCGGTGACCTGGAGCTTCTCGTCGGGCGAGATCGCGCGGTGCTGGGTGAGGGCGTTCTCCAGGTGCACCGTGCCGATCGCGGGGAACGGGAAGTCCCGGCTGGTCATGATCGCCATGTGCAGCGGGAACGCGAGCAGGTGCGGGTAGGTGAGCGGCAGGCTCTCCTTGAGCGGGAACCCGCAGACCTCGCTGTACGCCGCCACGTGGTCACGGTCGACGGGCACGTCGTACCGGGTCTCGACGAGCTCGGGCAGGTCGGTGCCGGTCTTGCGGATGCCCGGCAGCTGGTTGACGACCGGGATCGACGGCAGCGCCGCCCGGAGCATCGTGGGGACGGCCATCAGGTCAGGCCCCCAGCATCATCTGGCCGCAGACCCGGACCACGTTGCCGTTGACCGCGGTGGAGGCCGGGTTGGCGTACCAGGCGATCGCCTCGGCGACGTCGACCGGCAGACCGCCCTGCGACAGCGCGTTGAGCCGGCGGCCCACCTCCCGGGTCGCGAAGGGCACGGCCGCGGTCATCTTCGTCTCGATGAAGCCCGGGGCGACCGCGTTGATGGTGATGCCGTCCTTGAGGTCGTCGGCCAGGCTGTCGACGAGGCCGATGACGCCGGCCTTGGAGGCGGCGTAGTTGGTCTGGCCCAGGTTGCCGGCGATGCCCGCGATCGAGGCGACGCCGACGATGCGGCCGTTCTTGGCGATCAGCTTCTGCCGGAGCAGCTCGGTCGTGATCCGCTCGGGCGCGGTCAGGTTGACCGCGATCGTCGAGCCGAAGCCGTCGGCCTTCATGTTCGCCAGCTTCTTGTCCCGGGTGATGCCGGCGTTGTGCACGACGACGTCGACCTTCGTGTGCTTCTCCTTCACGTGCTGCGCGATCCGCTGCGGCGCGTCCTTGCCGGTGATGTCCAGCGTGAGGTGGTCGCCGTCCAGCTCGCGCATCAGGGCCTGCAGCTCGCTCGCCGCCTGCGGCACGTCGATGCCGAGGATCGTGGCGCCGTCGCGGTGCAGCACCCGGGCGATCTGCTCGCCGATGCCGCGGCTGGCACCGGTGACGATCGCGACCTTGCCGGCCAGCGGCTTGGTCCAGTCGGTGACCTCCTCGGCCGCGTCGACGGCGCCGTGGGCGCCGATCCGGACGACCTGGCCGGACACGTAGGCCGACTTGGGGGAGAGCAGGAAGCCCAGGGTCGACGCGAGCGCGGCCGGGTGGTCGTGCGCCTCGGGCGCGACGTACACGAGCTGCACCGTGCCGCCCTTGCCGATCTCCTTGCCGAGCGAGCGGGTGAAGCCCTCGAGCGCGCGCTGCGCCACGCGCTCCGCCCCGTGCAGCGCCTCGGGCGTCACGCCGAGGACGACCACGCGCGGGCAGGTGCCGAGGCTGCGCATGAGCGGGGTGAAGAACTCCTGGAGGGCGACGAGCTGGTCGCTCGCCGCGATGCCGGTGGCGTCGAAGACCAGCCCCTTGTAGCGCTCCTCGCCCTCGCCCACCGGTCCGGCGCCGCGGACGTGCGCGATGCCGAGGTCGTCGAGCGCGGTGACGAGGGACTTCTCGAGCCGGCCGTCGCCGCCGAGCACGATCGTGCCGTCGACGAGCGGGGCACCCTCGGTCCAGCGCTCCAGGCGGACCGGGTTGGGCAGGCCGAGGTTCTTGGCGAGCAGCTGGCCGACGGGCGTGTGGATCAGGCTCTGGTAGCGGTCGCTCATCGCGGCGGTCCTCCTGGACGGGGGGAGCGGGCAGTCCTACAGTTGTAACGAGCGGTATAACTCGGTGTCCACATTTCGTGACGTGACCCTCATCGGGTTTTCCTACCCCTTGTTACCGGAGAGTATGTACCCATGACCAACACCCCGGCCATCCGTCGCGTCGCCGTCGTCGGCGGCAACCGCATCCCGTTCGCGCGCTCCAACACGGTCTACGCGCACGCGTCCAACCAGGACATGCTGACCGCCGCGATCGACGGGCTCGTCACCCGGTTCGGGCTGCAGGGCGAGCGGGTGGGCGAGGTGGTCGCGGGCGCGGTGCTCAAGCACAGCCGCGACTTCAACCTGACCCGGGAGGCCGTGCTCGGCAGCCGGCTCGCGCCGGAGACGCCGGCCTACGACCTCCAGCAGGCCTGTGACACCGGCATCCAGGCCACGGTGGCGGTGGCCGACAAGATCGCCCTCGGCGTGATCGACGTCGGGATCGCGGGCGGCACCGACACCACCTCCGACGCGCCGATCGCCGTGAACGAGCGGCTGCGCAAGATCCTGCTCGAGGCCAACCGCGCCAAGACCCTGCAGGGCCGGCTCGCCGCGCTCACCAAGGTCCGCCCGGCCCACCTCGCGCCGTCCATCCCGCAGAACAGCGAGCCTCGCACCGGCCTGTCGATGGGCGAGTCCGCCGCGCTGACCGCGCTGGAGTGGGGCATCGGCCGCGAGGAGCAGGACGAGCTCGCCGTCGCCTCGCACCACAACCTGGCGGCGGCGTACGACCGGGGCTTCCTCGACGACCTGGTCACGCCGTTCCAGGGTCTGGAGCGCGACCAGAACCTCCGCCCCGACTCGTCGCTGGAGAAGCTCTCCACCCTCAAGCCGGTGTTCGGCAAGGGCGAGGCGGCGACGATGACCGCGGCCAACTCCACCCCGCTCACCGACGGTGCGTCGGTCGTGCTGCTCTGCTCGGAGGAGTACGCCGAGGCGAAGGGCTGGGAGCCGCTGGCGTTCCTGACGTTCCACGAGACCGCGGCCGTCGACTACGTGCACGGCGGCGAGGGCCTGCTGATGGCGCCGGCGTACGCCATGCCGCGGATGCTCGAGCGCGCCGGCCTCACGCTGCAGGACTTCGACTTCTACGAGATCCACGAGGCGTTCGCCTCGCAGGTCCTCGCGACGCTGAAGGTCTGGGAGGACCCGGTGTTCTGCAAGGAGCGCCTCGGCCTCGACGCCCCGCTCGGCTCGATCGACCGGTCGAAGCTCAACGTCGTGGGCTCGTCGCTGGCCGCGGGTCACCCGTTCGCCGCGACCGGCGGCCGGATCGTCGCCACGCTGGCCAAGCTGCTGGCCGAGAAGGGCTCCGGCCGCGGCGTCATCTCGATCTGCGCAGCCGGCGGCCAGGGCGTCACCGCGATCCTGGAGCGCTGAGCGCCGCGGGGGAGTTCAGGCGCGCTTCAGGTGCGATGCCCGAGGCTGGCAGGACCCAGTCGAGAGGACACCCACCATGCCCGCCCGCACACTCGTCGCCCTCGCCCTGACCCTCGTCGCCGGAGCCGCCGTCGGAGGCTCGGCCGCCACCCCGGCGTCGGCCGTCGACTCCGCCCGGTTCGACGACCCGCAGCCGAACGCGTACTTCCCGCTGGTCCCCGGCACGGTCTCGCGGTACCGCGGCCACGAGGACGGTGAGCGCTTCCGCGAGCGCGTGGTGGTCACCCACCGCACGAAGGTGATCCAGGGCGTGACCACGACCGTGGTGCGCGACGTTGTGCGCCGGGCGGACGGGAGCGTCGACGAGCGCACCCACGACTGGTACGCCGCCGACGACGCCGGCAACGTCTGGTACTTCGGCGAGCGGACCGCGACGTACGACGAGCACGGTGACGTCGAGAGCCGCGAGGGGTCGTGGCGGGCCGGTGTCGACGGCGCGGTCGCCGGGATGGTCATGCCGGCGGACCCGCGGCCCACGGCGGCGTACCGGCAGGAGTACCTCCGGGGCGAGGCCGAGGACCAGGCCTGGATCGTGCAGCGGCACGTGTCCACGCGGGTGCCGCACGGCCGCGTCCACGACGCCGTCCGGAGCCTGGAGTGGTCGCGTCTGGAGAAGGACGTCGTCTCCGAGAAGGTCTACGGGCCGGGCCTCGGGATCGTCCGCGAGCGGGACCTGTCCGGTGGCGACGAGGTGTTCACGCTGGTGTCGGTCAGCCGGCCCTAGCCGCGCCGAGCTACCGATATCGGTAGTTCAGGCGTGACCCATGGGTCACCCTTCGACTACCGATACCGGTAGTCGGACTCACCCGCGGGGCGCACCGACCGCCATCGCGATGCTGCTCGCGACGAGGTGCTCCTTGACCTGCTCGCGGGACAGCGTGGCGACGGTCGGGATGCCCGGCGCCGCCTCCTTCACGAGCATGCCGACCCGGGCGAGCTGCATGCCGCCCAGCCCGGCGGCGTACAGCGTGTTGGCGAGCAGGTGGACGTCGTCGGTGTGGAAGCTGCCGGTCTCGACGCCGGCCTCGATCGCGGCCGCCACGCGAGCCAGGCAGGTGCTGATCGCCCGGCCGAGCCGGAACATCGCGCCCTCGCTGATCTCCTCCAGCAGCTCCGGACCGGGCCTCCGCATCAGGGTCAGCGCGCAGTCGACGAACGCCGGGTAGGCCAGGCCGTAGTCGATGAACGCCTCGGTGATCCCGCGCAGCCGCTCCACCGGGTCACCGTCGGGCCGGTCGGCGGCGGCGAGGCGCTGGTCGAGCTCGTCGAGGTAGCCGACGAGGGTGAGCGCGAACAGCTCCTCCTTGCCGGTGAAGTGCCGGTAGATGATCGCGCGGTTGATGCCGACGGCCCGGGCGATGTCCTCGATCTGCGCGTCGCGGACACCGCGCGCGTCGAACAGGGTGCGCGTCGCGGCCAGGATCTCGGCCTCGCGACGGCGGCGCCGCGCGGCGGCGGCGGTGCGCCGGCCGTCCTGCGGAGGAGCGGCCTGCCCGACGGGTTCGACGCTGGTCACGCGGTCATGCTACGTCGGACCCGGGGCATGTTGTGACCACCCGTGTCACGCGTCGTACACCTGGCCGCCGAGCAGCCGGACGGTCTCGATGGTGTCGGCCTCGTCGGCGGTCTTGTCGTCGCGGTAGCGCAGCACGCGAGCGAAGCGCAGCGCCAGCCCGCCGGGGTAGCGCGTCGACCGCTGCAGCCCGTCGAACGCGATCTCGACGACCTGCTCGGGCTTCACGTGCACGACGTGCTGCGAGCGTGACGTCTCCAGCCCGAGGAAGCGCTCGGTCTGCCACGCGAGCATCTCGTCGGTCATGCCCTTGAACGTCTTGCCGAGCATGACGTAGCCACCGTTGCCGGGGTCGCCCGCGCCGAGGTGGATGTTGGACAGCCAGCCCTGGCGGCGGCCGGAGCCCCACTCGATCGCCAGCACGACGAGGTCGAGCGTGTGCCGCGGCTTGACCTTGACCCAGGCGGCGCCGCGCCGGCCGGCGGCGTACGGCGCGTCGAGGGCCTTGACCACGACGCCCTCGTGCCCGTCGGCGACGACCTTCGTGAACAGCCGCTGCGCCTCGGCCACGTCGGCGGTCAGCACGCGCGGCACCAGAGCCGCGGCCGGCACCACCTCCGCGAGGCGCACCAGTCGCTCGCGTGCAGGCGCGTCGACGAGGTCCTCGTCGTCGACGAGCAGCAGGTCGAAGAAGTACGACGTCAGCGGCACCGTCGCGCGCAGCGTCTCGAGGTCGGCGCTGCTCGCGGTCCGCGCGCCGGTCTCCTGGAACGGCCGCGCCCGGCCGGCCTCGTCGAGCGCGATGGCCTCCCCGTCCAGCACCAGCCGGCGAGACGGGAGCCCACGCACGAGCTCGACCACCTCGGGCAGCCGGTCGGTGATGTCGTCGAGGCTGCGGGTCCACACCCGGACCTCGTCGCCGTCCTTGTGCACCTGGATCCGGATGCCGTCGAGCTTGGTGTCGACCGCGACCTCGCCGTCGAGACCGGCGAAGGCGTCGTCGATGGCGGGCGCGCTGGACGCGAGCATCGGGCGCACCGGCCGTCCCACCTCGAGCCGGAACGCCGCCAGCCCGGCCTCGCCGTCGCGCAGCGCCGCCACCGCCACCGGCGCGGTCGCGCCCGCGAACATCGCCGCCCGTCGTACGGCGTCCGGAGCGACCCCGGCCGCGGCGGCCACCGCGTCGAGCACCAGCGCGTCGAGCGCGCCCTGCCGGAGCTCGCCGGTGACCAGCCCGCGGAGGTACGCCTGCTCGTCGGCGGTGGCGCGGCCGAACAGGTCGGTGACCTGCCGCTCCCGCACCGCCTTGGAGCCGGCGCCGGCGACCAGGCTCAGCGTCTCGAACGCCGCGTCCACCTCCAGCGCGTCGAGGGACGGCTCAGGGGCCGGCTCCGGGAGCGAGGCCAGGCCGCGCCAGCCGAGCCCCGTCCGCCGCTGCCGCAGCGAGCCACCGAGGTAGTGGGCCACCACCGACACGACCTCGTCGCCCTCGTCGCCGGCGTGCCGGACGACGTCCGCCAGCGCGGCCACCTTGGCCTTGCGGGAGCGGGTGGCGCGCACCGCCGCGTGGGCGGCGACGAGGTCGGCGAGGAGCATGCGGTCATCCTGCCCGGTCCCACCGACGATCTATCGTGAGCGCGTGCCCGCACCCACGACCGAGCAGACGCGTGTCTGGCAGCCTGACTGGCCGCTGCCGATGCGCCAGGTGCTGGTGATCCTGCGGCACGGCGGCGGCGACCCGACGTTCCGCACCGATGACGACGGCACGGTCTGGCGCGGGATCCTCACCCCCGAGGGGCCGGCCACGCTGCGGCTGCGCCAGGCGCTCGACGGCAGGGTGCACGCGGCGGCCTGGGGGAGCGGCGCGACCTGGGCGCTCGACTCGGTGCCGGCGATGCTCGGCGCCGACGACGACCCGACCGGCTTCGAGCCGCAGCACGACGTCGTCGCCGACCTCCACCGGCGGCACCGGCACTGGCGGATCACCTGCACCGGTCTGGTGATGGAGTCGCTGGTGCCGGCGATCATCGAGCAGAAGGTGACCGGTCAGGAGGCGTTCGCCGGGTTCCGCGCGCTCGTGCACCGGTACGGCGAGCGGGCCCCCGGCCCGGGCGTGGAGCGGCGGCTGTGGGTGCAGCCGTCGGCGGCGACGATCCGCACGATCCCGTCCTGGGAGTGGCTCCGGATGCACATCGACCCGGCGCGCTCGCGGGCGGTCGTGACCGCGGCGCGGGTCGCGTCGTCCCTCGAGCGCACTGTCGGGCTGCCGTCCGACGAGGTGGACCGGCGGCTGCGCAGCCTGCCCGGCATCGGCGTGTGGACGTCCGCGGAGACGCGGTTCCGGGCGCACGGCGACGCCGACGCGGTGAGCTTCGGCGACTACCACGTCGCGAAGAACGTCGGCTACGCGCTGACCGGCACGGCGGTCGACGACGAGGGCCTGGCCGTCCTGCTGGAGCCCTACCGGCCGCACCGCTACCGGGTGCAGCGCCTGGTCGAGCTGGGCGGGCTGCACCGGCCGCGGCGCGGGCCGCGGATGGCGCCGCGCACGCACCTGCCGGCGAGGCGCCCGTGACCGACACCCAGGTGGAGGCCGTCACCGGCTACCCGCTCGCCACCAAGGTGCTGCACTGGCTGACCGTGCTGGTGCTCGCCGCCCAGCTCGTCGTCGGCTACACCCTCGACGTCGAGGACGGCCGCGACCGGGTCGAGGACGCCCTCGACGCGCGTGCCGACCGGGCCGGTTCCGAGGCCGAGGAGGAACGCCTCGAGGAGCTCGCGGACGCCGCACACGACCGGGCCCGCGACCAGGACGCCGGGGCGGTGCTGGCCCGGGTGGCCAGCGGCGACGAGCCGGTGCTGACGACGCACGTCGTGCTCGGCCTCACGCTGCTGCTGCTCGCCCTGGTCCGGCTCGTGCGGAGGCGCGTCGTACCCCTGCCGCCGTGGGCGGAGACCCTGACCGAGGGCGAGCGCCGGCTGGCGCACCGGACGGAGCAGGTGCTCTACCTGACGCTGGTCCTGATGCCGCTGTCCGGCCTAGGGGTGCTGCTGGTCGAGGACGACCTGCTGCTGGTGCACGTGGCGACGCACGTGACGTTCTTCGTGGCGGTCACCCTGCACGTCGGGCTGGTGCTCAAGCACCAGCTCGTCGACCGCGACCGGCTGCTGCGGCGGATGCTCTAGCCGCCGTCGGGCTCGAGCGCGGCCTTGTCGACGTCGAGCTCCTTGAGCAGCGCGGCGTCGCGCTCGGTGTCGACGCTGCGCGGAAGCGCGCACTCGGCCTGCGCCGCGCGGTCGTGGAAGCCGCGCTCCCGGAGCGCTTCGGTGACGGTCTCCTTGTCGATCTGCACGTGGTATCCCCTCCCAGGTCTCCACCCTGAGGGTTTCCCGGGACCGGCCGTACCATGCGTACGTTTTCCGGACCGGCCCGTCTACAGCAGCGGTCGGAACGGCCGCAGCACCAGCTCGGTGAACCTCTTGTGCAGCCCGCGCGACGACCACTCCTCGGGCGTCAGCTCGGTGGCGTTGGAGAGGTCGCAGTGGAAGATGCGCTCCATCTCCTCGGCCAGGTCGGGGTCGATGACCTCGATGTTGATCTCGTAGTTGCCGGTCAGCGAGAGCCGGTCGATGTTGGCCGTGCCGACGGTCGACCAGCGGCCGTCGACCGTGGCGGTCTTGGCGTGCACCATCGCGCCCTCGAACCGGAAGATCCGGACGCCGGCGGCGAGCAGCTCGCCGTAGAACCCGCGTGACAGCCAGTCGGCGACGACGTGGTTGGAGGTGCGGGGCACCAGCACCCGGACGTCGACGCCGCGGCGGGCCGCGGCCGTCAGCTCGTCGACGAAGTCGTCGTCGGGGATGAAGTACGCGTGGGTCATCCAGATGCGCGTGGACGCGCGGTTGATCGCCTCCAGGTACATCCCGCGGATCGGGAACATCCACAGCCGCGGCACGTTGCGGTGCACCCGGATCCGCGGCTCCCAGTCGGGGGTCGCCTCCAGCAGCAGCGGGCGGGTGCCGTGCTGCGGGCGGCGGTGCAGGTTCCAGAAGTCGGCGAAGGCGCGGCCGAGGTCCCAGACGCCCGGGCCGGTGACGCGGACGTGGGTGTCGCGCCACTCCGTGGCGTACGCCGTGCCGATGTTGTAGCCGCCGACGAAGCCGACCTCGTCGTCGACGACCATGATCTTGCGGTGGTCGCGCCCGTAGCGGCGGAGGTCGAAGAACCGCCAGCCGGCGCTGTAGACAGGGTAGGCGAGCACCTGCATGCGCGGCCCGAACCGCTTGAACCGCGGGCTGACCACGGCGTTGGCGAAGCTGTCGTAGATCGCGTAGACCTCGACACCGCGGCCGGCCGCCTCCTGCAGCGCGTCCTTGAACCGCTGGCCGACCTCGTCGCCCTTCCAGATGTAGGTCTCGAAGAGGATTCGCTTCTGCGCCGTCGCGATCGCGGCGAGCATGTCGTCGTACAGGTCCTTGCCGAACGTGTACGTCGTCACCTGCCCGTCGCCGATCGCCACCGGACGTGGCTGGATGACCGGGAACGGCTTGGGCCGCTTGCCCCGCCGGCGGTAGGAGTCGACCAGCGTCAACGCCAGCGCCAGCAGTAGCTGGAAGCCGAGCACCGACAGGAGCACGCGGCGCACCGAGACCGGTACCGGGCGGCGGCGGGGGACCGCTGAGCTGCTCACAGGGAGAATCTAACGAAGCCGGACGAGCGACCCGATCGCCGAGGACACGTCATTCGCCGTATCTCTGGCGTAACTCGCGCTCGAAGCGTCGACATCGTGCACCGGCTGGCGAACTCTGGTCTCGGAGAGCCTTGCGGCACCCGTGCTGCGGCGGCTCGGACCGCAGGGGGGTGCCAGATGGTACGCAAACTCGTCGGCTCGAGCCTGAAGTTCCCAGCCCTGGTGGCCGCCCTGGTGGTCGGACTGTTCGCCGCCGGGTTCACCCAGATCCGGGAGATGCCCGTCGACGCGCTGCCGGACTTCGCGCCGGTGTACGTCGAGGTGCAGACCGAGTCCCTCGGGCTGTCGGCCGTCGAGGTGGAGCAGCTGATCACGGCGCCGATGGAGCAGATGCTGCTCAACGGCGTGCCGTGGCTCGACGAGATCTCGTCGGAGTCGATCCCGGGCCTCTCGTCGATCGTCCTGCTGTTCGAGCCGGGCACCGACCCGCTCGAGGCCCGCCAGGTCGTCCAGGAGCGACTGGGGCAGGCGCGCGACCTGCCGCGCGTGTCGACCGCGCCGGTGATGCTGCAGCCACTGTCGTCGACGAGCCGGGTGATGATGGTCCGGGTCGACTCGACCACGCTCACTCCCATCGAGCAGTCGGTGCTCGCGCGGTGGACCCTCAAGCCCGCGCTGCAAGGAGTGCCGGGCGTGGCCAACGTGGCCATCTGGGGCCAGCGCGAGCAGCAGATGCAGGTCCAGGTGGACCCGGACCGCCTGGCCGACGAGGGCGTCACCGTTCGCGAGGTCCTGACCACGTCGGCGAACTCCCTGTGGGTCTCGCCGCTGAGCTTCGTCCGTGCCTCGACCCCGGGCACGGGCGGCTTCATCGACACGCCGAACCAGCGTCTCGGCGTCCAGCACGTGCTGCCCATCGACGACCCCGAGGACCTGGCGAGCGTGGCGCTGGAGGGCCCGGACGGGGAGACGGTGCTCGGGGACGACGGCGAGCCGGTCCGGCTCGGCGACGTCGTCGACGTCGTCGAGGACCACCAGCCGCTCATCGGCGACGCGGTCGCCGGCAACTCGCAGGGCCTCATGCTGGTCGTGCAGAAGTTCCCCGAGGCGAACGTCGTCGAGGTCACCGAGAGCGTCGAGCGCACGCTCGACCGTTTGGCGCCCGGTCTCACGGACGTCGAGCTCGACACCACGGTCTTCCGGCCCGCGTCGTACGTCCAGGAGGGGCTGCGCACGGCCCTGATGCTCGGGATCATCGGGCTCGTCCTGGTGCTGCTCGTGGTGGCACTCCTGTACGACTGGCGCGTCGGCGTCGTCATCGCCGTCGCCCTGCCGCTGTCGCTCGTCACGGCGGCGCTGGTCCTCCACCTCCGCGACGCGTCGATGAACGTCATGCTGCTCGCGGGTCTCGCGATCGCCACCGCAGCGGTCGTCGACGACGCGGTCGTCGACTTCCACAACGTCCGCGTGCGCCTCGCGGCGACGGGGGCGGACGAACGCGCCCGCACGCTGGCCGTCGCGATCGAGGAGATGCGCCGACCGATGGTCTTCGCGACCCTCATCGTGCTGGCGGCCGCGGTCCCGTTGTTCTGGGTCGGTCTCCGGGACGGTCTGGACGGCGCCTTCTTCGGACCGGTCCTCCTGTCCTACAGCCTGGCGCTGGTCGTCTCGCTGATCGTCGCGCTCACCGTCACCCCGGCGCTGTCCGCGCTGCTGCTCCGCCGCCGGCCACCCGGCAGCGCCGCCTCACCCCTGGCCGGCCGACTCGCGTCGTCCTACGGGAAGGTGCTGGTCCGTGGCATCGCCCGGCCCGCCGCGGCTCTCGCGGCGTTCGCGGTGCTGGCGGTCGCCGGGATCGCGGTCGCGCCCGCCCTCGACGCCGACATGGGTCCGGGTCTGCAGGAGCGGACCCTGGTGGTGCACTGGCAGGCGGCGGCAGGGACGTCGCACGGGGAGATGAGCCGCATCACCTCCCGGGTCGCGGACGAGCTGAGGACGGTGCCGGGGATCAAGACCGTCGGCGCGCACGTCGGGCGGGCGATCACCTCTGACGTGGTGTCGAGCGTGAGCAGCGGCGAGCTCTGGCTGACGCTGTCCTCGGACGCGGATCGTGACGCCACGGTGGCGGAGGTCCGGGACGTCGTGGCCGGCTACCCCGGCATCGCGCACGACGTGCAGACCTACACCGACGAGCGAGCCGCCGCGTACGGCGTCGGAGCGACCGAGACGGAGCAGGTCGTGGTGCGCGTCTTCGGCCAGGACTTCGACCTCCTGCGCGACCAGGCCGAGGCGGTGCGAGCCGCGCTGGACGGCGTGGACGGCGCCGGAATGGTGACGGTGAGCCAGCAGCCCCGGGAGCCCCAGATCGACATCGAGGTCGACCTGGCCGCCGCGCAGGAGGCCGGACTCACTCCTGGCGAGATCCGTCGTGAGGCGGCCACGGTCATCTCGGGCATCGAGGTGGGGAGCCTGTTCGAGGAACAGAAGATCTTCCAGGTCGTCGTCATCGGGACGCAGGACACCCGGCACGACCTTGCCGCCGTGGAGGACCTCCTGATCGACACCACACCCGGCGGCCGCGCGGTCCGGTTGGGTGACGTGGCGGACGTGTCCGTCACCTCCTCACCCACCACGATCCGGCACCACGCGGTCTCCCGGTACGTCGACGTGGTCGTCGGCGTGTCGGGTCGGGGCGTCCCCGACGTGGCCACGGACGTGGAGGCCGTCCTGGCCGGCCTGGACTTCCAGCAGGAGTACCACGCGGAGATCCTCGGCGACTACGCCGCCGAGCGGCGGGTGCTGCTCGAGGTCCTCGGCGTCGCCGGGGCAGCGCTCGTCTTCATGTTCCTGCTGTTCCAGGCCTGCCTCCGCAGCTGGAAGCTCGCGGCGCTGGCCTTCATCGGGCTGCCGCTCGCCCTGTCCGGCGGGATGCTCGCCGCGGCGGCAACCGGCATGGAGCTCCGCCTCGGGACGCTGCTGGGCCTGCTCGTCCTGGTCGGCGTGTACACCAGGAACCTCCTCGCGCTGTTCGGGCACTACCGTGCCCTGGCGCGGCCCGACGGGCACCGCCCCGGCGTCGGCGTCGTCGTCGCGGGGGCGCGCGACCGGTTCCTGCCCACGTTCGTCTCGGCGACGGCGCTCGCCGTCCTGGTGCTGCCGGTCGTGGTGCTGGGACGGACGGCCGGCACCGAGCTGTTGTACCCCGCTGCCGTCGTCATCCTGGGCGGACTGGTGACCACGCTGGCGATGGGGCTGTTCTTCCTGCCGTTGATGTACATGGGTGTCGCGCCCCACGAGGACTCCTCGGACCTCGGGGCCGGCTTCGACCGGCAGCCGGTCGACCCCGGACTCAGCGTCGGCTGAGACCTGGAAACACCCGACCAGAGGAGGTGCACATGAGGGACGACAGCCCGTCACGCGTGGTGACGGCAATGATGGGGGGCGGGATCGTCGTGCTGGGCGCGGTCCTCGCCGCGAGCCTCTCGCTGCTGAGCCCCGCCCAGGGAGGCGACGACACGCACACCGCGAGCCGCCCCCCGGCCCACGTCGAGCCCGTCACGGGCACGGACGTGTCCCGGGTGACGCTCACTCCCCGGGCCGTCCAGCGGATCGGTCTCGAGACCGCCACGGTGGGGACCTCCGGAGGGGACCGGCGGACCCGCCTCGTCATCCCCTACGCGGCACTTCTCTACGACGAGGAGGGCAGCACGTGGACGTACACCGCGCCCGGCCGCCGCGTCTTCCAGCGGGCACCCGTCGCCGTGGACGTGATCGAGGGTGACCGGGTGTGGCTCTCCGAAGGCCCGGAGGCGGGCACGCGCGTCGTGACCGTCGGTGCCCAGGAGCTGCTCGGAGCAGAGTTCGGCGTAGGGCACTGACGCTCGAGAGGGGGTGGGCGGGATGATGCGCTGGATCGTGCGGACCAGCCTGACCTACCGGTTCCTGGTCGTCGCGGGCGCGACGGCGCTCATGGCGCTGGGTGGCGTCCAGCTGAGGGGCACGTCGGTCGACGTCTTCCCCGAGTTCGCCCCGCCGCGCGTCGAGGTCCAGACGGCCTGCATCGGCCTGACGGCCGGTGAGGTCGAGGAGCTGATCACGGTTCCTCTCGAGCAGAACCTCCAGGGTGTCCCGGGGCTCGACGTCCTCCGGTCGAAGTCGGTCACCCAGCTGTCCTCGGTCGAGCTGATCTTCGAGCCGGGGACCGACCTGATGGACGCGCGGCAGCTCGTCCAGGAGCGGCTCGCGACGATCCAGCCGACCCTGCCGAGCTGGGCGGCGCCGCCGGTCATCATCCAGCCGCTGTCCGCGACGAGCCGCGTCCTGAAGATCGGCATGTCGTCGGACGAGATGGACATGATCGACCTGTCGATGACGGCGTACTGGAAGGTCCGGGCCAGGCTGCTGGGCGTCAGCGGTGTGGCCAACGTCGCAATGTGGGGCCAGCGGCGCGAGATGGTCTTCGTCAACGTCGACCCCGAGGCGCTGCACGACCACGGGATCACGCTCGAGCAGGCCATGACGGAGACCTCGACGGCGGTCGACGCCGGACTCCTGAAGCACGTGAGCGGCACCCTGGTCGGGACGGGTGGCGCCGTCGAGACACCCAACCAGCGCGTGGGCGTCCAGCACACGCTTCCGATCGTCACGGCCGACCACCTGCAGCAGGTCGTGGTCGGCACGTCCCAGGACGACGCGCCCGTCCGGCTGGGAGACGTCGCCGACGTCGTCCGCGGGCACCAGCCTCTGAGCGGCGACGCCGTCATCAACGACGGCCAAGGGCTGATGCTCATCGTCGAGAAGCTGCCGTGGGCCAACACGCTGGACGTGACGCACGGTGTCGAGAAGACCCTCGAGGAGCTGGCTCCGGGGCTGGACGGCATCGAGATCGACAGCAGCATCTTCCGGCCCGCCACGTTCATAGAGATCGCGATCGACAACCTCACCAGCGCCCTGTTCATCGGCTCCGTGCTGGTCATGGCCATCCTGCTGCTGTTCCTGTTCGAGTGGCGCAGCGCGCTGATCAGCGCCGTCGCCATCCCGCTCTCCCTGCTCGCGGCGCTGCTGGTCCTCGACTGGCGCGGAGCCACCATCAACACGATGATCCTGGCCGGGCTGGTGATCGCCGTCGGCGTCGTGGTCGACGACGCCATCATCGACATCGAGAACATCGTGCGGCGGCTCCGGCAGCACCGCGCGGAGCACGGCCGCACGAGCGCGCGCGTAGTGCTCGAGGCGTCGGTCGAGGTCCGCAGCGCCATCACGTACGCCACCTTGATCAACGTCGTCGCGGTGGTGCCTGTGCTCTTCCTCGACGGCCTGACCGGCGCGTTCTTCCGGCCCCTGGTGCTGGCTTACGCCCTGGCGGTGCTCGCCTCGATGGTCGTGGCCCTCACCGTGACACCCGCGATGGCACTGCTCCTCCTCGGCCGAGCCCCGCTCGCACGCCGGCAGCCGCCGCTGGTGCGGCTGCTGCAGCGCGGGTACGTCGCGACCCTGTCGGGGCTGATGCGCCGGATGCGCCTGTTGGCCACCGGCTTCGCCGTCGTGGTCGCCGCGGGTGTCGCCGCGGTGCCCGCGCTCGGCCAGTCGCTGCTCCCGGACTTCAAGGAACGTGACTTCCTCATGCACTGGCTGGGCACGCCGGGCACGTCGCACCCGGAGATGGTCCGGATCACGACGCGGGGGAGCCGGGAGCTCCGGGCGATCGACGGTGTGCGCAACTTCGGCGCCCACATCGGGCAGGCGAGCAACGCAGACGAGGTCGTGGGGATGTACTTCGGCGAGAACTGGATCAGTGTCGACCCGGCGGTTGACTACGACCAGACCCTGGCGAAGATCCAACGGACGGTGGACGGCTACCCGGGGCTCTACCGGGACGTGCAGACCTACCTCAAGGAGCGCATCCGGGAGGTGCTGACCGGCTCGAGCGACGCCATCGTCGTGCGCGTGTACGGCGACGACCTGGACCGGCTGCGCGCGACCGCCGAGCAGGTCCGCGCCCGGATGGCGGCCGTCGAGGGCACGGCCGAGGTGCACGTCGAGCTGCAGGTCAACGAGCCGCAGATCGAGGTCGAGGTCGACCTGGCCAAGGCCCAGGAGCACGGCCTCAAGCCGGGTGACGTGCGTCGCGCGTCGGCCGCGATCCTCGGCAGCGAGGAGCTCGGCGACCTGTGGACCGGCGGCCGTGTCTACGACATCCGGATCTGGGGCGTCCCCGACAAGCGGGACGACCTGACGTCCGTGCGGGACATGCTGATCGACACCCCCGACGGAGGGCAGGTGCCGCTGAGCTCCATCGCCGACGTGGACGTGCGCCCCACGCCCAACCTGATCCAGCACGAGAATCTCCGCCGCTACATCGAGATCAGCTCCAACGTCCGGGGCCGCGACCTCGGCGCCGTCGCCGGCGACATCCAGCGGGCCGTCGACGCCGTCGAGTACCCCACCGGCTACTTCCCGGAGGTCACCGGCGAGTTCGCCGAGCGGCAGGAGGCGCAGCGACGCCTGCTCGTGTGGGCCTCGGTGGCGGCGCTGGTCATCCTGCTCCTGCTGCAGATCGCGTTCCGGAGCTGGCGGCTGGCGCTCGTAGCCTTCATGACCCTCCCCGCCGCGATGGTCGGCGGCATCCTGGCGACGTACTTCACCGACGGGACGCTCTCGCTCGGCTCGCTCGTGGGGTTCCTGACCGTGCTGGGAATCGCCGCCCGCAACGGCATCATGCTGATCAGCCACTACCAGCACCTCCAGCGCGAGGAGGGGGAGGTGTTCGGCCCGGCCCTGGTGCTGCGCGGGGCGCAGGAGCGGCTCGCGCCGATCCTGATGACGGCCCTCGCGACTGCGCTTGCGCTGCTGCCGCTCGTCGTGGCGGGCAGCATCCCCGGCCACGAGATCGAGCACCCGATGGCCGTGGTCATCCTCGGCGGACTCGTCACCTCGACGTTGCTGAACCTGTTCGCGGTCCCCTTCCTCTACCTCAGGTTCGGCGGACCGCGTCCGACGGTCGCGGCGGACGGCCCGGTCCCCGAGCCTGCGTGACTGTCGGAGGCGGGTCGTACGCTGACACGCATGAGGCCCGTGACCGACCTGCAGCGCAGTGTCGCGCCGTTCAAGGTGGAGTCCGACTACACGCCGTCGGGCGACCAGCCGACCGCGATCAAGGACATCGAGCGGCGGATCACGGCCGGCGAGCAGGACGTCGTGCTGCTCGGCGCCACCGGCACCGGCAAGACCGCGACGGTCGCGTGGGCGGTGGAGAAGCTGCAGCGCCCCACCCTGGTTATGCAGCCCAACAAGACCCTCGCCGCGCAGTTCGCCAACGAGCTGCGCCAGCTGCTCCCCAACAACGCCGTCGAGTACTTCGTCTCCTACTACGACTACTACCAGCCCGAGGCCTACGTCCCGCAGACGGACACCTACATCGAGAAGGACTCCTCGATCAACGAGGAGGTCGAGCGGCTCCGGCACTCCGCGACCAACTCGCTGCTCACCCGTCGCGACGTGATCGTGGTGTCGACGGTGTCGTGCATCTACGGCCTGGGCACCCCGCAGGAGTACGTCGACCGCATGGTCCAGATGCGGGTCGGCCAGGAGTGGGACCGCGACAAGCTGCTCCGCCGGCTCGTCGAGATCCAGTACACCCGCAACGACATGTCGTTCACCCGCGGCACGTTCCGGGTCCGCGGCGACACACTCGAGGTCTTCCCGGTCTACGAGGAGCTCGCGATCCGGGTGGAGTTCTTCGGCGACGAGATCGAGCGGCTGATGACGCTGCACCCGGTCACCGGCGAGGTCGTGACCGAGGACAGCGAGCTGCACATCTTCCCGGCGACCCACTACGTCGCCGGGCCCGAGCGCATGGAGCGCGCGATCCGGGGCATCGAGCTCGAGCTCGAGGACCAGCTCCGGTTCTTCGAGAAGCAGGGCAAGATGCTCGAGGCGCAGCGCCTCCGGATGCGCACGACGTACGACATCGAGATGATGCGGCAGGTCGGCTCCTGCTCCGGCATCGAGAACTACTCGATGCACATCGACGGCCGCACCCGCGGCTCGGCGCCCAACTGCCTGCTCGACTACTTCCCCGAGGACTTCCTTCTCGTCGTCGACGAGTCGCACGTCGCGGTGCCCCAGATCGGCGGCATGTACGAAGGCGACATGTCCCGCAAGCGCAATCTGGTCGACCACGGCTTCCGGCTGCCGAGCGCGATGGACAACCGGCCGCTGCGCTGGGAGGAGTTCCTCGACCGGATCGGCCAGACGATCTACCTCTCCGCGACGCCCGGCGACTACGAGCTGGCCAAGGTCGGCGGCGTCGACAACGTCGTGGAGCAGATCATCCGGCCGACCGGCCTGGTCGACCCCGAGGTCGTCGTCAAGCCCACCAAGGGCCAGATCGACGACCTGATCCACGAGATCAACGGGCGCACCGAGAAGAACGAACGGGTGCTGGTCACCACGCTGACCAAGAAGATGTCGGAGGACCTGACCGACTACCTCCTCGAGGCCGGCGTCCGCACCCGCTACCTCCACAGCGAGGTCGACACGCTCAAGCGCATCGAGCTGCTGCGCGACCTGCGGCTCGGGCAGTACGACGTGCTCGTCGGCATCAACCTGCTCCGCGAGGGTCTCGACCTGCCCGAGGTGTCGCTGGTGGCGATCCTCGACGCCGACAAGGAGGGCTTCCTGCGCTCCGACAAGTCGCTGATCCAGACGATCGGCCGCGCCGCCCGCAACGTGTCCGGGCAGGTCGTCATGTACGCCGACAAGGTCACCGCGTCGATGGAGGCCGCCATCGACGAGACCAACCGGCGCCGCGAGAAGCAGGTCGCCTACAACAAGGCCAACGGCGTCGACCCGCAGCCGCTGCGCAAGAAGATCGCCGACATCACCGAGATGCTCGCCCGCGAGGACGAGAACACCGAGGAGCTCCTCAAGACCTGGCAGAACGTCGACCCCAAGGGCGCCGCCCGCAAGGGCCAGCCCGTGCCCGGCCTCGGCCGCGAGTCCGGCAAGCACGCCGCCGACCTCGCCGGCCTGCCGAGCGCGGAGCTCGCCGAGCTGGTGCAGCAGCTCACCGAGCAGATGCACACCGCGGCCGCCGAGCTGCAGTTCGAGCTGGCCGCCCGGCTGCGCGACGAGATCCAGGACCTCAAGCGCGAGCTCCGCCAAATGGTCGAGGCCGGCGCCCGCTGATGCCCAGCCCCGCCCATCACCGCCGCTGGCTGCGTTGTCGTCGGTCGACGAGGCCCGCCTCGCCTCCCTCCTCCGCCTTGCCATCGACGGCACTGGACGACGCTGAGCTATCAGCGGAGGTTCGCCGATGACGCCGGAGGAGCTGGCGACGTACGCCCTCGCCAAGCCGGGTGCCTGGCCCGACTCGCCGTGGGAGAACGACCGGGTCGCCAAGGTCGGACCGGGGGAGCGCGGCAAGATCTTCGCCTTCCTCGGCAACGACGCCGTCGGGGTCAAGTGCGGACCCGGCCGCGACGGGCCGGCCGACGAGTGGATCGACCGCTACCCCGACGAGGCGTCGGTGATGGCCTACATCGGCCGCAACGGCTGGAACACCCTGCGCATCGACGGGGCGATCCCCGACGACGAGCTGCGCGAGGCGGTCGACACCTCCTACGAGCTCGTCGTCGCCAAGCTGCCGAAGAAGCTTCGACCGGAGGGGGATGCCTCGTGGCACTGACCGTGCAGGTGACGTTCGACTGCGCCGACCCGGGGGCGCTCGCGGAGTTTTGGTGCGAGGTGCTCGGCTACCGGCTCGAGTCGCCGCCGGCCGGGTTCGACTCCTGGGACGCCGCGCTCGACGCCTGGGGCGTGCCGCCGGAGCACCGCAACGACCGGTCCGCCGCCGTCGACCCGGAGGGCGACGGGCCGCGACTGTTCTTCCAGAAGGTGCCCGAGGGCAAGACCGCCAAGAACCGCGTCCACCTCGACGTGCGCGCGGCAGCTGAGGCGACCGGCGACGAGCGGATGGCGGCCCTCGAGGCCAAGGCCGACGCCCTGGTCGCGCTCGGGGCCGAGCGGGTCCGCCGGCACGAGCCCGACGCGGAGCCGGGGAGTGCGGGATTCCTGGTGCTGCGCGATCCTGAGGGCAACGAGTTCTGCCTCGACTGAGCTCGTCCCGAGCGAGGGAGAGCCGCGATGCGCACGACGAGCCGCCCGAGTGCGGTCACGCTGGCCGGCCTCCTGCTGGCCGCGCTGACTGCCTGCGCCGGCGGCGACGAGTCGGGTGACGCGGACCCGTCCGGCTCCGGCCCCGCGGGCTCGGCCGGGACGGTCGCGTTCGACCAGGCACTGCACGACGAGCTCGTCCGGATGCAGGCCGACGACCAGGCCGAGCTGACCGGGCAGGGCGAGGACCCGGAGACGACGTTCGAGGAGCGCCAGGTGCGCCTCGCCGAGATCTTCGACGAGCACGGCTGGCCGGGCTGGGCACTCGTCGGCAGGGAGGGCTCGACGGCTGCGTGGGTGGTCGCCCAGCACGCCGACCTCGACCCGGAGCTCCAGCGCCGTGCGCTCGACCTCCTCGCGGAGGCTGTCGCCGCCGACGACGCCTCCCACGGTGACCTGGCCTACCTCACCGACCGGGTGGCGGCCGCCGAGGGAAAGGAGCAGACCTACGGCACCCAGATCCGCTGCGACGGCGCCGAGGCCGTGCCCGCGACGCCGATCGGGGACCAAGCCGGGGTCGATGAGCGGCGGGCGGAGGCCGGGCTCGATCCGCTGCGCGACTACGTGGCGGAGATGGAGAAGCTCTGCGCGAGCGACGCGGAGTGACCCATCGGCACCCCTTCAGGCGAACGGTCAGTCGTCGCTGTCGTCACCCGGCGGCAGCGACGGTCGGTCACGCTTGTCGAGCCGCTTGCGCTCCTTGGCCTCGAGCTTCTCGCGCTGGCTGCGGATGATCTCGCGCTTCTGCACCTGCACCTGGACCAGGCGCATCCCGACGAACAGCGTCGGGAACACCGGCCACGGGAACGAGCCCACCCCGGAGGTGACCAACCAGATCACCCACGTGACGACCGCGATGAACAGCAGCCCGTTGAGCGCCTCCGCGCGCTGCTTCTCCCAGTGCCGCAGCGCCTGCGCGTCGAGCGACTCGACGGTCGTCCGGTCGAGTGCGGTGCCCGGTGCTCCGGGCGCCATCGGGACCAGGTCGGCCAGCAGCGGAGGCAGGTCGCCGAGCGTCTTCGCGGTCGTGGCGGCGGTCGCCCGCTCGTCGTACTCCTCCTTGGTGAGCCGACCGTCGGCGTAGGCGTCCCCGAGGGCCGCGACCACCACCGCACGGTCCTTGTCGGCCGCGCGCAGCGTCGCGCTCTCGGGCCGGCGCGGGTCGGAGGAGAAGTCGTGCCACGGCACGGGTGTCGTCACGCGGTGAATTCTAGGCGGGCAGTCAGGCGGTCCCGGGGTCCGGAAGGCGTCTCGCCGTACGACGGATTCGCGGAGCGGGTCACAGGTCTGAGAGGATGACCCATGGAGGGGAGTATTCCTTCGCGTCGGTGTCGTCATCACGGACGCCGGTCCCACGGACCGGACGGTCCCGGCATCGTCGGCCCCCGCGCTGGGTAGACCCCAGGGGGCGGAAGAGACCTCCGGATCTGTCGCTGTCCCTGGCGCCGTCCCCCGTGGGTCGCCGTCACGCAACCGCTGTCCGGAGGAGTCTGTACGTGGACGTTCCCACTTGGGTCTGGTGGACCACCATCGTCGTCACGATGGCGATCCTGATCTTCGACGTCGTCATCATCGGCCGTCGCCCGCACGAGCCGTCGATGAAGGAGGTCTCCACCTACCTGTCGGTGTACGTCGGCCTGGCGATCGTCTTCGGCATCGGCGTGTGGGTGTTCGCCGGCCACCAGTACGGCACGGAGTTCTTCGCCGGCTGGCTCACGGAGTACTCCCTGTCGGTCGACAACCTCTTCATCTTCATCATCATCCTGGGCAAGTTCGCGGTCCCGAAGGAGTACCAGCAGACCGCCCTGATGGTCGGCATCGTGCTGGCGCTGGTCATGCGCGGCATCTTCATCGGCGTGGGTGCCGCCGCGATCAACCAGTTCAGCTGGGTCTTCTACCTCTTCGGCGCGTTCCTCATCTACACGGCCGTCAAGCTGTTCAAGGAGGCGCGCGAGGACGACGACGACGGCGACTACGAGGAGCCGCGGATCGTCCGCTGGGCGGAGAACAACCTGCCCGCGACGAAGGAGTACCACGGGGCCAAGATCTGGGTGAAGGAGAACGGCAAGCGCCTGGTCACCCCGATGTTCATCGTGATGCTGGCGCTCGGCATGACCGACCTGCTGTTCGCGCTCGACTCGATCCCCGCGATCTACGGCCTGACCAAGGAGCCGTACCTCGTGCTGACGGCCAACATCTTCGCGCTGATGGGTCTGCGCCAGCTGTACTTCCTCATCGGTGGCCTGCTCCAGCGGCTGATCTTCCTCGGCTTCGGCCTCTCGGTGCTGCTCGGCTTCATCGGCGTCAAGCTGGTCTTCCACGCGATGCACGAGAACGAGATCCCATTCATCAACGGCGGCGAGCCGATCGAGTGGGCGCCCGAGATCCCGACGCTGCTGTCCCTCGGCGTGATCATCGCGATCCTCGCCGTCACCACGGTCGCGAGCCTGGTCGTGTCGAAGCGCCGCGGCGAGACGGTGTCCGTGGGCAGCGGCGGCGACGGCGACGGCGACGGCAAGGGCACCGCCCCGACCGGCTGACCCCCGCCTCCCCGGGGCACGGCCGGGGCCGGCCTGCGGGCATGACCGCGGTCGCGTCCGGGTAGGTCGGGGGCATGACCGACAACCACGACCTGGGACGGCCCACCTCCGGTGACGTGCTGGACCTGATCCTCGACGACCACCGCCGCTTCGAGGCGTTGTTGCGCGAGCTGCGCGACGTCACCAGCGACCGCGACGCCGTACGGCGGGCGTTCAGCGCCCTGCACGTCGCCCACGCCGAGGCGGAGGAGGCCGAGGTCTACCCCACCCTCCGCCGGAAGGACGCGATCTCCGAGCACGAGGCCGAGCACGGCGAGGAGGAGCATGCCGAGGGGCACGAGGCGCTGCTCAAGGTGCTGGAGGCCGAGGAGCTCGAGGGCGACGCGTTCGACG
Organism: Nocardioides iriomotensis; assembly: GCF_004168035.1. GTDB lineage: Bacteria > Actinomycetota > Actinomycetes > Propionibacteriales > Nocardioidaceae > Nocardioides_B > Nocardioides_B iriomotensis. Next base: position 337,787 of record NZ_SDPU01000022.1, read on the forward strand.
ACCTCGTGGAGGAGCTCGCCACCGCGGTCAACCACCACCTCACCGAGGAGGAGCTGACCATCCTCAACCCGGCCCGCGAGGACGTCGAGGAGAGCGTGCGCGAGCGGCTGGGCGCGGCGTTCGCGAAGGCCCGCAACGAGCGGCTCGACGCGGACTGCGGCAGCGTCGACAACGTCCGGGCGATCGTGAAGCAGGCCGAGAAGGAAGGCCTACTCGACGACTGACGGGTCGTGCACCCGCCCGGCCGCGACGAGCGTCGCCGCCCGGTGCGGCGCGAGCGGGGCGTCCTCGATGGCGGCCGCCCCGCCCTCGGGGGCGTGCAGCATCCACCGGGTGCCGTCGGGCTCGACCGGTCGGGACACGAAGCCGACGTGGTAGATCTGGTCGCCCGGCCGGGCGAAGAAGTACAGGTCGCCCGGCTCGACCACGTCGAGGTCGACCGGCCGCACCCGGGCCGAGGCCTCCTGGTCGAAGGCGTCGCGCGGCAGCAGGCTGAGGTGCGAGCGCAGCGTGAGGTGCACGAGCCCGGAGCAGTCGAGGCCCCAGCCGCTGGTGCCTCCCCAGAGGTACTTCACGCCGACGAACTGACGGGCCGTCGCGAGCAGCGCGTCCGGCGTCCAGGCCGGGTGCTCCCGCTTGTGCCCGAGGGCGACGTCGCTCCGCGACAGCCGCGCGGTGCGTCCGTCGGGGAGCGCGACCTGCACCTCCGGGGTGTCACGGCCGTCCTCGTCGTGCCACAGCAGCGTGCCGCACGACAGGGTGAGCTCGACGCCGTCGTCGCGCACCGCCGTCGCGGTCCGGCCCGTGACGCGCGCGGTGGGACCGGTTCGCCGGTCGACGGGTCGGCCGAGGTGGCCGCGGCGGACCCAGCCGACGTAGCCACGCTCGTCGCTCGAGGAGTCCTGCCACAGCGCCGCGACCCGCGCCCAGCCGTCCCGCTCCTCCAGCACCTGGACGGGCTCGCCGAGGAGCAGCTGGGTGAGCGTGCGCCCGTGCAGGCCGAGGCGGCGGTCGTCGGTGCCCTCGGCGTCGAGGGTCGCGACCCAGGCCGCCATGTCCGGCAGGTCGCCGGTCGCGGCCGCGTCGACGTCGCGCGGCGCGTCGGGGCGGGTCCAGACCGTGGAGACCGGGACGGCCACCTCACGCACGTCGGCCGCGTCCGGCGCGCTCATGCCAGCCCCTCGATGCCGAGGCCGGGCGCGTCGGGCAGCACGACCGTGGCGCCGTCGTACCGCAGCCCGCCGAGGTACGGCGACTCGCGGGCCCACCAGGCGGCGTCGAGGTCCGCGACGACGGAGGTGCCGCAGGCGGCGGCGAGCGACGCCGCGGCGCCCAGCCCGACGTGCGTCTCCATCATCGAGCCGACCGCGGTGCCCATCTCGTGGGCGCGGGCGAGGTCGAGCAGCGTCCGGCCGGTGCTGAGGCCGCCGCACTTGGCGAGCTTGACGTTGACCAGGTCCGCGGCGCGGCGGTGGATCACCGCGACCAGGTCCCGCAGACCGTAGACCGACTCGTCGGCCATCACCGGCGTGTCGACGCGGGCGGTGACCCAGGCCAGGCCGTCGAGGTCCGCGGCGGCGACCGGCTGCTCGACCAGCTCGACGCCGAGCCCCTTGTCCTCCAGCGCCGAGATGACGCGCACCGCCTCGCGCGGCGTCCAGCCCTGGTTGGCGTCGAGCCGGATGCCGACGTCCGGGCCGACGGCGTCGCGGACGGCGGCGACCCGGGCGGCATCGGTGGCGGCGTCCGTGCCGACCTTCAGCTTCAGCACGCCGAAGCCCTCGGCGGTGCGGGTGCGGGCGGTCTCGGCCAGCGCGTCGGCGTCACCGGCGGCCAGCGTCACGTCGGTGGCGACCCGCAGCGTCGTCGAGCCGAGCAGCACCGGCAGGCTCACCCCCCGGCGCCGGGCGGCCACGTCGTGGAGGGCCACGTCGACGGCACCCTTGGCGCCGTGGTTCCCCGCGACCGCCCCGGCGACCGCGCGGCAGGTGGCGGCCAGGTCGTCGGCGTCGGTGCCGGTCACGGCGGCGGCCAGCGGGCCGGCGACGCAGGCCTCCGCGCCGGCCAGCGACTCGCCCGTCACCTGCCACACCTGGGGGGCCTCGCCCCACCCGGTGACCCCGTCGGAGTCGGTGACCCGCACGAGCACGGTGTCGGTGGTCTCGGTGCGGCGCAGCGCGGTCACGAACGGCGTGTGCAGCGGCACGCTCATCCGCTCGGTGGTGACCTCGACGATCCGGCTCATCGGTCCGTTGCCCTCCAGTCCTCCCAGACCACGCGGCTCACGTCGGCGATGAACCCGGCCGCGACCTCCTCGGGCACGTCGACGGTGGTCAGCACGACCAGCACGTACGGCGGCCGGTCGTCCGGCCGCACCAGCGCCACGTCGTGGGTGATGCCGTCGACCCAGCCGGTCTTGTTGGCGACGTACGTCCCGTCCGGCAGGCCCGCCGGAATGCTGCCACGGTGCTCCTGCCGGGCCAGCACCGCCTCGACGTCCGCTGGGACGACGCGCATCACGCGGCCGAGGTCCTCGGCGGTGACCAGGTTGTCGAGGCCGGCCTCCCGGGCGGCGGCGTCCTCGATGCCGCGGGGGAGTGCGGTCGCGGTCGAGGCGCCCGCGTCGGACAGCACCTCGGCGACGGCGTCGGCGCCGACCCGCTCCAGGACCAGGTTCGTCGCGAGGTTCCCGGACTTCACCGTCATGTGCTCGGTGAGCGTGCGCAGCGACCGCTCCTCCCCGAGCGCGGCCCAGGTCTCGTCGTCCTGGTCGTCGGACTGGTCGAGCGAGAACGGCGAGCCGTCGGCCGCCGACGCGAACCGGTTGTGCACGACGACGGGCCGGTCGAGGTCGAGCGCACCGCGCTCGTGCAGGCGGTGCGCGGCGACGAGCAGGGGGAGCTTCATCGTGCTCGCCGCGTAGTGCGGTACGTCGGGGTCGCGGTCGAGGTGCACGCCGCCGTCGAGGTCGCCGAGCCAGACCGACACGACCGGGACGCCGCCGCGCGTGCCCGCGCCGGCCCGGTCGGCGATGGCGGCCGCGAGCCGGTCGACGCGGGCGTGGAGGTCGCTCACGGGCGGAGCAGGAGCCGGACGGTGACGTCGAGGGACGTGGTGACCTCCTCGGCCGTCGCGCGGCCGGTCACCCACTGCACGACGCCGGCGAGCCACACGTCGCGGACGACCTTGGTGATCGCGAGCTGCTCCTCGGTCGGGTCGTCGATCTCCTGGCCGGGCTCGGCCAGCCCGCGCATCAGCAGCCGGGTGACCTGGTGCGCCACGGCACGGCTCTCGTCGCCGACGGACGCGTCGGCGAACATGAACGCCCGGGTGAGGGCCTCGGTGAGGTGCGGGTCGCGCTGCAGCGACTTGGTGGCGCCGTGCAGGACGGCCGCCATCCGCTCCGCGCGCGTGTCGCCGGGCAGCGGCTTGCGCGCGAAGGCCTCGTTGGCCTGCTCGAACTCGCGCGCGAGGGCCGAGACGAGCAGGTGGATCTTCGACGGGAAGTAGCGGTACAGCGTGCCGAGCGCGACGTCGGCCCGGTCCGCGACCGCACGCATCTGGACCGCGTCGAAGCCGCCCTGCGAGGCGAGCGCGATGGTCGCGTCGAGGATCCGCTGGTGCCGCGCACGCTGGGCGGCCGAGCCGAGGTCGTCGTGCGTCAGCGAGCTGACGCTGCTCGACGGGCTGGTCACGGGGTTGTCCTTCCGGGTCGGTCCGGCTGCCGGGCCGACCGTACGCTAGCAAGCCGTGATGCCATCATAGGAACACGTTTCAGTCCGAGCGGGAGCCGCCACGCCGACCTCGGACACCGCTCGGACGGCCGGGCGACCGGTCGATCGATGAGGAGGTCGGAGTGCGGGTAGCCCTGCTGTCCTACCGCAGCAAGCCGCACTGCGGCGGCCAGGGCGTCTACGTCCGGCACCTCAGCCGCGAGCTCGTCGCGCTCGGTCACGAGGTCGAGGTGTTCTCCGGCCAGCCTTACCCGGAGCTGGATCCCGGCGTCCGGCTCACCAAGGTGCCGAGCCTCGACCTGTACCGGGAGCCCGACCCATTCCGCACGCCCCGACCGGGGGAGTACCGCGACGCGGTCGACCTGCTCGAGGTCGCGACGATGTGGACCGCCGGCTTCCCCGAGCCACGCACCTTCAGCCTCCGCGTCGCCCGTCTGCTGCGGGACCGGCTCGGCGACTTCGACGTGGTCCACGACAACCAGACGCTCGGCTACGGCATGCTCGCCGTCCAGCGCTCCGGCCTCCCGCTCGTCACCACGATCCACCACCCGATCACCTTCGACCGCCGGGTCGACCTCGCGGCCGCGACGACCTGGCGGCGGAAGCTGGCGCTGCGCCGCTGGTACGGCTTCCTGCGGATGCAGGGCAAGGTCGCCCGGCAGCTGCCCCGGATCCTCACCGTCTCGACCAGCTCGGCGCGCGACATCGCCCGCGACTTCCGCGTCGACCCTGCGCGGATCCAGGTCGTGCCGCTCGGCGTCGACGAGGGCTTCCGGCCCCACGACGAGCCCCGCGTGGCCGGCCGGATCGTCGCGATGGCCAGCGCCGACACACCGATGAAGGGTGTCGCGACCCTGCTCGAGGCGGTCGCCAAGCTGCGCACCGAGCGCGACGTCGAGCTGCACCTCGTGTCGCGGCCGAAGCCGGGCGGACCCACGGAGCAGCTGGTCGACCGGCTCGGCATCGCCGACGTCGTCCGGTTCGTGCACGGCGTCGACGACGCGGCGCTCGCCGCCCTCGTCGCGTCCGCCGAGGTGGCCTGCGTGCCGTCGCTCTACGAGGGCTTCTCCCTGCCGACCGTCGAGGCGATGGCCAGCGCGACGCCGCTCGTCGTGAGCCGCGCCGGCGCCATCCCCGAGGTCGTCGGCGCGTCCGGTCCCGACGGCGCCTCCGACTGCGCGCTGCTCGTGACACCCGGCGACGTGGGCGAGCTCGTGCACGCGCTGGAGACGCTGCTCGACGACCCCGACCGCCGTACCCGGATGGGGGTGGCGGGCCGTGGGGGGGCGCGCGCGGCC